>NZ_JH767530.1:18934-42813 GCF_000281085.1 Catenovulum agarivorans YM01 | reverse complement strand
TTTAGCCGATGGCTCTGAGGTGATTGGTAAAGCGCATGGAGAAATAGACGTAGCGGCTGACGGCAAGTTCTATGTCAGCACTATGGGTAAGAAAGATATTGAAGTAGGTACAGTGCGTATTTATTCAGCGCAAGGCCAATACCTAGGTAATTTACCCAATGCACCAGACGATTTTCATGGTTTTGTTATCCATCAAGATAACGATGGCATTGAATATATTTATGGCGCTGCGCTCAAACAACAACGACTGATAAAAATGACTTTGGCAGGCGAAGTTGTTTTAAATATTGATGCTAAAGCGGCTGTCCCAACTCAATATCATAGCAGTGGTGTTAGGCCAAATAATGAGCCCAGACCTGAGCTTAGTTTAACCGCCATAGCTGTCGACAGCCAAGGTTATATGTACGTTGTGGATGGGTATGGGAAAGATTTTATCCACAAATTTGATGCCAAGGGCAATTACTTAACTACATTTGGTGGTCGTGATGCACCTTACAACTTCCACAATTGTCACAAAATTCATATTGATCCTCGATTTGAACCTAATCGCTTAATGTGTACCGACCGTAAAGTCGGGCGTTTGGTGCACATGAGTTTAGATGGTGCTTATATAGGCGTTTATGCTGAAAACCTAAGGCGTCCAAGCTCAGTAGATTTTCGTGGGAATATAGCTGCAGTTGCCGAAATTAGTGGACGAGTCAGTTTAATCGACAAAACAGGCAAAACAATAAAAACCCTAGGAACCAATGACATTGCGCAAGAGGTCAATACTAACATGACTGGCCCAGATAAATGGCGCCAAGGCGTGTTTACAGCACCACATGGAATTACTTTTGATAAAGACGGCAATTTGTATATCAGTGAGTGGAATCATTGGGGTCGTATCGTTCGTTACGATTTGCAATAAGATGAGGTAACGAACAATGACAAAAAATATAATTGTTAAGCTCGGTTTAATCCTTTCCAGTAGTTTGTTGTTTGGATGCTCACAACAAACAGATATCGACCCTGCAGAAAAAATATCATTTAATCAGCATATTCGACCCATTTTGAATAAAAGCTGTACGGGGTGTCATGGCGGTGTTGGTAAACAGGCCAATGTGTCGTTTATTTATCGTGAAGAAGCTTTAGCGCGTGGTCATTCTGGCCGTTTAACTATAGTGCCTGGTGATCCTGATGCGTCTGAGTTGATTGCTCGAGTAGAAGCGAAAGATCCAAATATTCGTATGCCATACAAAGGTGCGCCATTGCCTGAGCACGAAATTAAATTGCTGAGAAAATGGATAGAGCAGGGCGCGGAATGGGAAGAGCATTGGGCATTTAATCCTCCTGTGAAACACCCAGTTCCAACGGTTAACAACACGGCTGTTATCAATAATGAAATTGATGCGTTTTTACAAAACAAACTTGAGTCGCAAAACTTATCATTGACCTCGCTGGCAACCAAAGAATCTCTACTTCGTCGAGTTTCTTTTGACTTAATTGGTTTGCCGCCTACACCAACTGAAATAGATGCATTTTTAGCAGACAGCAGTGCTGATGCATTTGAAAAACAAGTCGACAGATTATTGGCCTCGCCTAGATATGGCGAACGCTGGGCTGCAATGTGGATGGATTTGGCGCGTTATGCCGACAGTCACGGCTACACGCGTGACGAAGAGCGCGACACATGGCCATACAAACAATGGGTTATTGAGGCGTTTAACGCCAATAAACCTTATGATCAATTTGTCATAGAACAACTTGCTGGTGACCTACTAGCAAATCGCACTTTAGATGATGTGATAGCAACGGGCTTTCATCGGCAAACGCCAACAAATAGCGAAGGTGGAACCGACGACGAAGAGTTTCGTATGGTGGCTGTAATGGATCGCAACGCGACCACTTGGTCAGTTTTAAATGCAATGACCATGAATTGTGTGCAATGCCATGCACATCCATATGATCCGATTGAACACGAAGCTTATTACACTTCATTGAGTTTTTTTAATACCTCAAAAGATGCTGATTATCGAGATTACAAACCTTTGTATAAATTGGCCAAAAATGAAGAGCAAAAGCAGCCCGCATTTTTGATTCAAGAAGAAATGACGCAAATTCGTGAGTATGAAGCGCAACAAGCGTTTTTATTAAACCAGCAAACTGCACAGTCAAATACACCTTGGCAGCAACTTAATATCGAGTCTGCTGTTGGTGATGAATATCGTGGTTTGGATGAGTTTGTAAAATTTATGCAAGAAACCAACGCTAAACGAAAAGCTGAGGGAAAAAGCATCCTTCAGTATTACGAGAATTGGATAGAGGTTGGTTTAAAACAATTAAAAGTACTAGAGCAGCAAGGTTTACGCCAATTTAAGGTGAAAGACGGCGAATATTTTGATGCAGGCAAATATGAAACACGTGTGTATTATCACCTGGCAACTCAGGCGTTTAAGCAGCCACAAAGCATTAATTCACTCAAGTTAATCGCACTGCCACAAAACCCAGAGCAAGCTCGGCACACACCTGAAAAACGCTTTCAAATTGAAGATGTAAAAATTTATCTGCTAAGCGCAAATGGCGAGCGTAGACAACTAGCTGTAAAAACGTATTTAGCTAACACAACCGAAGTGATGCACACTCAATTGTCCGAACTGAGTACATTACCAACTAATGATGGTTTTAGCACAGGCAAAGGCGTTGGCTGGTATGCTCACCACCTTTACCAGCCACGCTGGAGTGTTGCGGTATTACAAACCCCTCTAGAGTTACAAGCTGGGGATAAACTTGAGTTTGAACTTGCGCAAACACAACAGGGCATTCGTGCCGATAGTTTGCAGGCGCGTTTACATCGAGTGCGAATTGAAGCAACAAATTATAAGGGGTGGTCTGATTATGCGATGAGCGATGAGCGTCAGCAAAATGTTAGACGCTATGGCGAATTAAGTCAGAAAATAGAAGGCATTGATGGTTATGAAATGCCAGTGATGTTAGAGCAAGATGTATGGGATGCTCGAGGTATCGCTAAATTCAACCGCGGCAATATGATAGCTAAAGTAGGCCCACTGTTAGCGCCAAATACACCGAAAATTTTCCCTGAATTTGCTGGTGAAAAAAATCGTTTAGGTTTTGCAAAATGGTTTTTTCAACCAGAGCAACCTCTCACCGCTAGAGTTGCGGTAAATCGTTTATGGCATCGTTTATTTGGTATTGGTATTGTTGAAACACTAGAAGATTTTGGCAGTGCCGGAGCTTTGCCGAAACATCCTGAATTATTAGATTGGTTGGCTATTAAATTTCAACAAGAGTTGAAGTGGGATATGAAAGCCATGCTGAAATTTATGGTAATGAGTCATGCTTATCAGCAAGATGCCACTGTAAAACCAGAGTTATTCGAGTTAGACCCGCACAATCAACTTTATGCTCGAGGTCCAAGACAGCGCTTATCTGCCGAAATGATCCGCGACCAAGCATTAACCGCCAGTGGCTTAATTTATCATCAAATTGGTGGCGAGCCAGTCATGCCACCACAACCTGAAGGTATTTGGGGGCATCCTGGAAAAGTTATAAAAGAATGGACAGATGCAACAGATGAGCAGCGTTATCGTCGCGCTATCTACACCTTTATTAAACGCGCATTCATGTACCCAAGTTTTTTAACCTTTGATATGGAAACCCGCGAATTTAGTCACGAGCGACGAATACCAACCAATACGCCACTTCAAGCATTAGTGACACTCAACGATCCTGTTTACCATGAAGCCGCTCAAGCATTAGGCAACCAAATGCAACAAGCAGCAAACGAACAAGCGGGTATCGAATTTGGATTTAAACAAGTTTTGTCGCGCCAGCCTACTCAACAAGAGTTGCAAAGCCTAACCGCTGCTTTGGCTGAAATAGACAATGAATTAATGGCTAGTCGCAATACTGAGTTGCAGCGCCATGCCGACAAATGGGCTGCGATGGGCTCTATTTTATTAAACCTTGATGAAGCCTTAGTTAGGTAGTGGGGGACGATATGAAGCATTTTTTTAAAACAAATGGCAGCGACGCTATAGCCTCGACTGCAGAGCTAAATCATTTAAGATTAAAACAAATTCAGCATCAAACACGACGCGAATTTTTAACTCAATCTGGTTATATGTTGGGTGGAGCATTTCTGGCATCGCAAATGACTAACAATGCCTATGCTGCAGGCCAGCAACTTGATTTTTCAAGACCAATGACTCAGCCGTTGGCGCCATTACCCCCGCAGTATCCAGCAAAAGCTAAACGTGTAATTTACATGCACATGGTTGGCGCGCCAAGTCAACTTGAGTTGTTTGATTACAAACCCGTATTAGAAAAATACAATGGCAAAGATACGCCGCAAGCCTTTTTAGAAGGCAAACAATTTGCATTTATATCTGGCACACCCAAATTGTTAGGGCCACAGTTTCCATTTAAACAACATGGTGAGTGTGGGGCTTGGGTGTCTGACCGTATGCCACATCTAGCCAAGCACGTTGACGACATTTGTTTTATTAAATCAATGAAAACCAATCAGTTTAACCATGCTCCAGCACAAGTATTGGCGCATACAGGTTCGCCTTTATCGGGTAAACCCTCTATTGGCTCATGGGTTACTTATGGTTTAGGCACAATGAATCAAAATTTACCGGGTTTTGTTTCATTATTGTCTGGTTCAAACGCGCCTGACGGTGGTAAACAACTCTGGGGATCTGGTTTTTTGCCTAGCGTATACCAAGGGGTGCAATGTCGCTCTCAAGGTGATCCTGTATTGTATTTAAGTAATCCTGAAGGTGTCAGTCGGCCATTGCGCAGAAGGGTATTAGACGCTATTGCAAATATCAATCAGCAAAGTTACGACACCTTTGGTGATCCAGAAACATTAACGCGCATCTCACAATATGAAATGGCTTATCGCATGCAAATTGAAGCATCTGACGCCTTTGATATTCAGCAAGAATCACAAGCAACGTTAGACAGTTATGGATGTAAACCTGGCGAAGCAAGTTTTGCTAACAATTGTTTAGTCGCTCGGCGCTTGGCGGAGCGCGGTGTGCGTTATATTCAACTATTTGATTATGGTTGGGACTCGCATGGTTCGGGTAAAGATGGCTCGTTACACCACGGTTTTGTCGACTTATGTAAAAACACAGACCAAGCAATGGCGGCGTTGTTAACTGATTTAAAACAACGAGGTCTGTTGGAAGACACGCTGGTTATTTGGGGCGGCGAATTTGGTCGCACGCCAATGTTAGAAAATCGTGGTGGACAAGATGCGCCTTATGCGGGAAGAGATCACCATCCAGATGCATATACCATGTGGATGGCAGGTGCTGGTGTTAAAGGTGGTTACACCCATGGCGAAACAGACGAACTTGGTTACGAAATAGTAAAAGACAAAGTCGAAATTGCTGATTTTCACGCAACTATGCTCTATCAGCTCGGATTTAATCATTACGATTTAAACTACCGTTTCCAAGGGTTAAACCAGCGTTTAACTGGCATAACACATCCAAAAATCGTCAGCCAAATATTGGCGTAACCAGAGCAGTTGTTATTATGAACCAAGTTACTCCAAAGCAACAATTAAAGGCTAAACGCTATTTATACTTTGTGCTTGCGCTAAGTATATTGTGGATTGTGATGTTTATTCAAAGCCAAGCTGAATGGGTGCAAAACATCAAAGAATCAATTGGTTTAGTGCCCATTTTACAGGCAAAGGAAAACTCATTTTATAATCAGCGAATCGATCCAATATTTGAAAAATATTGTGTGTCATGCCATGACGGCAATAAGGATAAAGGCCATTTACGCTTAGATTCTTATCGTCAACTGACCTTTTCAGGGCGAAGTGAAGCTGATTTAACTGTCGCTGAAAATAATTTGTTAGTAGAGCGGATGAAATTACCCGCCGACGACAGGCTGGCTATGCCACCTTATGGACGCGAGCGGCACTCAGAAGCTGAACTTGAACTCATTAAATTATGGTTAGCTAAAGGCGGTTCGGGTGAGCTTACCGAAGATGATTTTCCCGAAGCGCCAGCAAAAGCTAAGGTGATTAAGTTTGCTGATATTAACTGGCAGCATATTGAGCAGTTACGTGAACCGTTGCAGCCGCAAGTTTCAGCATTACAAAATCAATTTCCATCGTCGGTTAGTTACTTAGCTCGAACCAGTCATTTGTTGTCCGTCAACTTGAGTCATTCGGCAATGCCAATAACCGATCAGCAGTTAACTGCCTTCCAACCTGTTGCTGAATTAATTGCTGAGCTTAATCTAAACCGCAGTGGTATTACCGATGCATCTGCTCAAGCACTCATAGAGATGACTGAGTTGCAGAGTTTAAACATTAGCCAAACTCAAGCGACTGCGCAGTTGCTCGAACAGGTGATGAATTTACCTAACTTGAAGACAGTTTTTGCAGACAGCAAGATAGTTGACCAAGTTTTGCTAGAAAAATTTACCCAGCAAGGCATTCGCCTGCACGTTGTTGAAAGGGGTTAAAGAATGAAACAAATTAAAGTTTGGGATTTTGCAACCCGCTTATTTCATTGGTTATTGGTCACACTTATTTTAGCGGCTTGGTACACCATAGAAAATCGCATGATTGAACAACACGAATTAATTGGGCATGCATTACTGGGGTTAATTATTTTTCGTATTTGTTGGGGTTTTATTGGCTCAACTACAGCAAGGTTTACACATTTTTTAACAAGCCCTTTGTCTGCACTTAGCTATTTAAAAGCGTCACTAACGTTAAATGCGCCGCATTCGTCTGGTCATAACCCTGCTGGTGGTTGGATGGTGATAATGATGTTGCTGATAATTGGCTTTCAATTGCTGTCGGGCATGTATGCGAATGACGACTTAGGATTCAGCGGCGCGTTATCTGACTCGATAACCAAAGATATGTCAGACACCTTTACCCAGTTGCACGCTATCAATTTTAATATTTTAGTCGCGCTTATTTGGCTGCATTTAGTTGCTGTATTCTTCTATTTGTTAGTTAAAAATGAAAACTTAGTGCGCGCAATGTTCTCTGGCAAAAAGCCAGTTAATCAAATTAACCCTCAAGACCAATTAAATTTTAAACCTCTTTTACAAGCTATGGTTTGCCTGCTTGCTTCAGTCGGTTTGGGATTCTGGTTAATGGTTTAAATCATTATTAGTATAGGTTGTATATGTCGAATTTTTTTATGAGCAGATTTAGCTTGATTTGTGCTGGTTTAGCTATGGTTGGCACTATTGCGGGCTGCAGCAGTGCAGGCATGCAAGAGCAAGATAGCGCCCAAGCTAACCAGTCACCACAACACAAAAATGTTCTATTTGTATTGGTGGATGATTTAGGAATTAAAGACCTAGGTGTTGAAGGTTCAAGCTTTTATGAAACACCTAATATAGATGCTTTGGCGCAAAAAGGCGTACGCTTTACTCAAGGTTATGCGGCTTCGCAGGTGTGTAGTCCATCACGGGCATCACTGTTAACGGGTAAATATGTAACTAATCACGGAATTACTACTTGGATAGGCGATAAATACGGTGCAGCGTGGCGAGCGCGTGGACGTTTTGATAGTCACGATCCCGCCAACTATAAACATGTGTTAGAACACAGCGAAGTGACCATTGCAGAGCAATTTCAAAACAATGGTTATGACACGTTTTTTGCTGGTAAATGGCATTTAGGTGATGTTGGTTCACACCCAGAAGATCATGGTTTTAATACCAACGTGGCGGGCTGGGATACTGGTACACCTAAAGGCGGCTACTTCTCTCCATACGCCAATCCAAAGTTAAAAGATGGCCCTGATGGTGAATCGCTCACGCTGAGGCTTGCGCAAGAAACGGCTGCATATATTCAACGCCAGCAAGGTGACAAACCTTTTTTTGCTTACCTGTCGTTTTATGCAGTGCATGCACCAATTCAATCAACAAAAGCATTATGGGAAAAGTATCGAGATAAAGCGGAGCAACAAAATTTAGCAGCGACTCAAGCAAGGTTTGAGTTTGATCGCCGTGGCGCGGTTAGGCAAATTCAAGACAATCCTATTTTCGCCGGTTTAGTTGAGTCTATGGATACTGCTGTTGGTGTAGTGTTGCAAGCACTAAAAGCCAAAGGGCTAGATAAAAATACTATAGTGGTATTTACATCAGACAATGGTGGTTTGGCAACAGGTGATGGACACGGTACCAGCAGTTTGCCATATCGAGGTGGTAAAGGTTCTCAATTTGAAGGTGGCATTCGTGTGCCTTACTACATTTATGCGCCTGGTATGGCGGCAAATGGTTCTGATGTTGCTGTGCCTGTGTCGGGCATAGATTTATATCCAACATTATTAGACTTAGCGGGCATTCAACCAAACTCTGAACATAAATTAGATGGTATCAGCCTAAAACCTCTACTTAACGGAAAACAAACTGCTGAACGTCCATTGTTTTGGCATTTTCCGCATTATGGTAATCATGGGGGAGAGCCTTCTTCAATTATTCGACAAGGGGATTGGAAGCTCATTTACTATCATGAAGACCAACGTATTGAGCTTTATAACTTAGTAAACGACATAGGCGAACAAAACGATTTGTCCGCTACCCAGACAGCGCAGGCACAAAGATTAAACACATTATTACAAGGTTGGTTAAAGGCAACGAATGCTCAATTTCCAACCCCCAACTCTGAATATGATCCAGCCAAACGCAAAGCTAGATTTGAAAAAATAAAGCACAAAACCATGCCTAAGCTGGACAAAAAGCATGACAGTTATTTAGATAAAGATTATTCGCCGCAAAATAAATGGTGGGGCAGTGAAGTTGGCAGCAATCTAATTTATTTAGATACACAAAGGCTAAACAAAGCCAAACAAGCGATTGCAGAAAAACAGCCAAAGTATTTGGCTGCCTACAAAAGCCTTATACAGCAAGCGGATAAAGAGCTAAGCAAAGCGGTAGACCCAGTAACCAATAAAACTTTAGTAGCCGCCAGTGGTGATATTCACGATTACCATACTATCGGTTCCTACTATCATCCAGATGAAACCAAAGCTAATGGATTACCTTGGGTTTATAAAGATGGTGTTTTTAACAAAGACAGCGCAGGCTCAGCAACCGATTGGGCGCGCCGAAAAGCTATGCTTAAGTCGCTCAATACCCTCAACTTAGCATACGTTTATTCTGAAGATACAAAGTACCTAAATAAAGCCAAAGAAATTGTTCATACCTGGTTTGTAAACCCAGCAACTAAAATGAATCCTAATGTTGATTACGGTAAAGCAATCCCAGGCAAGGCCGACGGTACTAACTTTGCGGTAATAGATTGGACTGACATAGGCAAAGTAGTCACTACAGTGCAGTTAATTAATCAGAATAAGTTGTGGAACCAAGCTGATAAAAGCGCAATGGACAAGTGGTTTAACGATTATTATATCTGGTTAACCACAAGTGAATTTGGTTTGCTAGAAGATACGCGCAGCAATAATCACGGCACCAACTATGACTATCAAGCCATAGGTTTAATGATTTATTTAGGCAAAACGCTAGCGGCCAAAGCAAAAATTGAAGCGGCTAAAACAACCCGTGTAGCAGCACAAATTGCAGCAGATGGCAGCCAACCACTGGAGCTTGCAAGAACCAAATCTGTTAACTACACAGTGAATAATTTATGGGCATTGGCCAGAATTGCTGACTTAGCCAGCAGGCACATTAATGTAGATTTATGGTCATACCGCAGCGAAGAAGGGGCGAGTTTACAAAAAGGCTTTGAATTTGTAGTGCCATATATGACAGGTGAAAAAACCTGGCAATGGAGACAAATTACTGGCGGAGGGGCTAAAGCTCAGCTGAATAAATTGGCTTTGCCTATGTTTAGCCGAGCTGAATTATCGTTAGGTAAAAATATTTTACCAGAAGAACTAGACGGCACTGACAAATTTTCAGTTGAGGAAGTGCTCACTTATGCGCCTTAATTTGCGCCTAGCCTAGCAAAAATAGCCCCATCAAAATGATGGGGTTTTAACCTGTCTACCTCGGCAAGACCATTAAACGTCCATTCATAAACCAACCTCTTTAATTGCATTTAATTCCGCCTGAAGGGGTATCAATAATATTGTTTGCTTACTTATGAATATAGATAGGTTTGTTTGTTGCTCAAACATAAAAATATTGTTGTAAGTGCGGCTGGCCTAGAAATACATAATTATATCAATCAAAGGGGAAAGTTATGGACATAGGGCCTAGGTTCTATCATTCGAGCAATATACTTAAACGGTTGTTGATACCCGTCGCGTCAATGTTGTTTGCAGCTAACAGTTTTGCAACAGCGAAGCTTGAACTAGAAATTGAAGTGAGCGATCAAGCTTTATATTTTGACGGTGAGAAAAAGTCAGTTACGCAGGCTAGAAATGAACCTTATGTCGAAGGGCAGAAATATAACTACGCTTACGGACGCTCTATTGTACCGCATGGTGACGCGATAAAAGCTTATAAAGACTACATTTTTATGACTTGGTATAGAGGTGGCATTTTAGATCGTCATATGATGTTAACTCGCTACAACACTAAAACAGGCGCAAAAGTTGATATCGAATTCCCACATCAACATACAGGTTTTGAAGGCCGATGGTGGGTAGGGGAAACTCACAATACTATCGCTGTAGGCATTAGCCCGAAAGACGAAACCATTCACTTATTGTTTGATATGCATGCATATAGCCCAGGGAAAGACACTGGTGGTAATGGTAGTTTTAAACACGACTATTTCCGCTATGCCTATAGCCTGCCTGGTGCAGCAAGCGTCGAGGACGATAAATTCACCCTTGCTCAGTTTGTCAAAGATACAGGACCAAATAGCGAAGGCCCAAACGATTACAATCACGTAACTATGACTGGCGTTGAAAATGTCTCAGCGTTTCAACAGTTGACTTATCCAGGGTTCTTTTTGAATGACCAAAACGACTTGCTAATGCACATGCGCCAAGGCACATCTCATGATGGTGGAATTGTCTTTAACAGATACCTGCCAGAGCAATCTAAATGGACCAACTTTCAGCGTTTTAACGTATTAAAGGCGCAAAGCCAAGGTGAAATAGACGACTGGAGTATTTATGGGCAAATGAAATACCAAGATGGCAAAATACGAATTGGTTTTCAACGACGCTTAAATCGCCCTGACAAATTTTATGCAAACGAAGGCATGTATTACGCTTATTCAGATGACCCTACAGGGGCGACCGAATGGAAAAACTATAAAGGTGAATTAATTACCATGCCTTTGGTTAAAGCGGATGAAACCTTCGTGTTTGATCAAAGTACATTGATGCCAGAAGCAACTGGTCGTGATCAAGTGAGTATTACAGGAGGCTTCGATTTTGCTGTAACTGACAAGGGAGATGTTCACATGATCGGCCGAGTAAGTGAAAGAGTTGATGGTAAAAATATTCGGACAATTTATTCACATCACTATCAAAAAGGCGGCGTCGGGGAGTTCGTTACATCCACCGATTTCCCTAGCGCATCTGAAATTTATGCTGCTGGCGACAATATATACATAATTGGCCTTGATAACGGTAGACCTTTTGTGCAGCAAGCTTTAGGGGGCAGTAATAACTTTACTACAGTTTATGCAGCGCCAGCGCAAAGTAAAACTTATGAAAAAGGCGTTGTGTATATCTATGACGGTAAAGTCTATTACTACTTATTAGAGTGGGGCTCTGGCGATACTCGGACAACTCATTTACAAGTCATCGACCTTGATATTCAACCTTCGGGCCCAGAAGGGTTTAGTTATGCTGCCAAGCAAGGCGAAACTGTACATGTAACTGGCACTATGGATATTGCTTTTGGTGCGAATGAAAACTTCACCTATTTAACCAATCAAACACAAAATGTCACTTGTGATGCAGCGAGCTTTTCAGTTTCACCGTCCGACTCCAAATTTGCGTGTTTTGCAGTGGATGTGACCCCTAGTATAGCTTTTACTGGTGATAGCTTAACCCTGACAGAGGGCTATGAAACAATCTCAATAACAGTGGAAGCAAACACGCCAGTCGCAAATCGCAATATTACGGTTGACCTGTACATTGATGGAACTAAAGTAAGTTCTGATGCTGCTGTCGCACGTGAATGGACTCAAACCAGCCCTGAATTGCAAAACCTTGCGCCAGGTACACATAATTTAAAAGCGGTTGTTACCGACGATACAGGGCTTAGCGTACAAGCAACTCGCAGTTTAACAATAAAAGCAAAACCTACACCTGCTATTTCATTTGCCAGTGAAACTTTGGCATTGGAAAAAGGTTACGAAACTATTTTGGTGAAAGTTAACCCTCAAACATCACCCGATATCGCGTCAATCGCTCAAGTTTATTTGGTGCTAAAAAACAAGGTAATTAGCACAGACTCTGAGGCACCATATCAGTGGGATCAGACCACTGAAGAATTGCGTAAGCTTCCTATCGGTACCCATACATTACTAGCAGTGTTAACCGACAACAATGGCGCAACATCAGAGGCTAGCATGACAGTAACAGTGAGTGATAAACCAACCTCAATACCAACACAAGATCAACAAGGTGAAGAATCCGGCGGAAGTTTTGGTTCATCAGCGCTTTTGTTGGCAATGCTGTTGCTGTGGCGCAAAAGCACTCAATTTCATCAAGTTTTGGTAAAAATAAAATAGGGATAACCTCAAATGAAATTTAAAATAAATCAGCTTGCTAAATATAGTTATGCTGCCTTAAGTTTAATTGCTGCAGGTTTTTCTTCAGTAAGTTATGCCGCGATAACACTTGAACAAGAAATTCCGTTGACAGTGAATGGCACTCCAGTCAAGGCGCTTTATTTTAATGGCAAGGCATTAAAAACAGCATCTGGCGCTTCAGACTATGCCGCAGCTTTAAACGACCCTGATGTTGGCGCACACCAATACGATTATATATTTGGTCGGGCAATTAACCCGCATGGCGACTGTATTAAAGCGTATAAAAATTATGTGTTTATGACTTGGTATCGTGGTGGCAAACAAGACAGAAAAGTCATGTTAACTCGCTACAATACTCTTACTGGCACGAGCGCAACTATTGAGTTTCCACATCGCCATAGTGGCTACCTTAACCGCTGGTGGGTTGGCGAAACGCACAATACTATCGGGTTAGGTTTAAGTCCTAAAGATGAATCTATCCATATGATTTTCGATCAACATTCGTTATCGGCAACCAACCCGACAGATGGCTCAGCTGCGAATGATTATTTTAAATACTATTACTCGAAAGCCAATGCACTGACAGTGCCTGACGATGAATTTACCCTCGATCTGTTTGTTAAAGATGACTATTTCAGCGGAAATGATCCAATTAATGCCAAATACAACCCAAATAACGAAATAGATGAGTATAAACACATCACCTTATCTGACGTGGTTGATCACGGTAAATTTGCCGCCTTAACTTATCCAAAATTTTCATTAACAGATGAAGGTGATCTTTATGTATTAATGCGTAAGGGCCGTTCAGAAAACGGCGCGCTGATGTACAACAAATATGACGGCACTAAATGGTTTGATAGTTTTAAATATTTTAATTACCCAGGTGCGAAAAACCGTGGTAATGACTACGACTATGGTGTTTATGGTGAAATGAAATACGTTGGCGGCAAAATTCGTATCGGTTTTCAACAACGTATAAACAATGGTCAAGTTAAAGACAGATATAAATACCAAAACGGTTTCTTTGGTGCATATTTCGACGAAAGTGATAACAAGTGGAAAAACTACGACGACCAAGCCATAACCTCGCCGTTAATTAACACAGATGAAATTAAAGTGTCGGAGCCGGGTGTTCAAGTTACGGGTGATGAAGTTGGCCGTTTTTCTATGGTCGGTGGTTTTGACTGGACAGTCACGGATCGTGGCGATGTGCATTTTATTGGTAAAGTAACAGATACTATTGCCAAGAAACACACCTATGTACACACTTATCGCCCAGCAGGTACTGACGATTTTACCACTTCAACTGAATTTGCAGGCGCTGAAGAATTGTATACCTCAGGTGATAACATCTACATCATTGGTCTAGACAATGGACGCCCTTATGTAGAAAAAGCCGCAGGTGGTACCAATAACTTTGAACGGGTTTATGCGCCAAGCGAAGGCAAAACCTTTGAAAAAGGCGTGCCTTACATTAGCGATGGCAAACTTTATTACTACCTACTTGAAGCGCATATAAAAGCGGACGCGGATGATATAGGCCCTGATGCTCGCCCACTTTATTTACAAGTGATTGATTTAGACCTAGGCCCTGCAGCGCCAGCATTAACAGTTAAGTTTAATAAAAGTGCTGTTACGGTTGAAGAAGGTTATCAAGATTTTGCAGTGCAAGTAGATGCAAGCACTACAGTTGAAGGACGAACGGTTGAAAAAGTTGAGCTTTTTATCAATGATAAATTTGTTCAAACGGCCACGGCTAACTCATATAGCTGGGATGCAACTCAATCTGCCGAATTATTAGCATTGCCGCTGGGCGTTCATACCTTAAAAGCTGAGGTAACAGATAATGCAGGTGATAAACAACAAGCTACTATGACTGTTACTGTGAAAGTGCCACCTAAACCACCGACGATTTCCTTCCCTGATCCTGAATTAACCCTAGTTGTTGGTTACCAACAATTGGTCATCACACTAAATGTTGACACAGCTGAACCTGGTCGAGAAATCAGCTCGGTGACATTAAAGAAAGACGGTAACGTGATCAAAACAAAAACTAAACCAACGTGGAACTTCGGCCATGCATACGCCCCTTATGAATTTGGTGCCATGGGTTGGATAAGCTGTGAGCAAGACCCAGTACCAACACCTTGTCATCAACCTAACCCTAATCCTTTAGGTGTTGGTACTCACACCTTTGAAGCTGTTGCGACAGACAGTGAAGGTTTAACTGCCAGTGCCTTTTTAACCCTGAACGTTGTTGAAGAAGCGGATACAGTTCAGCCAACCGCACCAACTATTGAATTCAGTCAAAAGCCGGCGTCATTAACCGAAGGGTATACTGATATCTCTATCAGTGTTGACGCCGCCGCAACAACTCAAGATGCAATAGTTAAAAGTGTTGTTTTATCTATTGATAATCAAGTGATAGCAACAGCAACAAGTGCACCTTATCAATGGACAGGCGCGAACACTGCGGCTTTAATTGGCTTAGCTGCAGGTAGTCACAAAGTTGAGGCAGTTGTAACGGATAGCAATGATATGACAGCAACAACATCATTTAATTTTGTAGTTGATAATGCGCCTGCACCTGCGCCGACTCCTGCACCTCAACCAGAGCCAGCCCCTCAGCCAGAGCCAAACCCAATTGATGATGGTAAAGACACTAACACTGCGACAGAAAGTGAAGGTGGCGGCTCATTTGGCTTCATTAGCCTATTAGCCTTAATAGCGTTTGCCAGCCGACGTACAGTCATCAAGTAAAGCTATTACTGTCACGCAATCCAAGCCAACACTTTGTTATGTAGCAATGTGTTGGCTTTTATCTCCAGCTAATAACGTTATTTATATTGCTTTAGCTCTAATTTAGGAATGACACAAAAATTATGAAGAAAATAATAGTATCTCTGGCCTTGTTATTTATTGGAGCCAGTTTTCAATCATTCGCGGTCAACTGGCAAGCTGATTGGATTTGGAGTAATACACAAGCCAGTATCCCAAACTCTTGGGTGGCGTTTCGCAAAGAAGTTGTTATTGACAACCTCGACCAACAAGCCAAAGCTTACATTAGTGCCGACACCAAATACTGGTTGTGGATTAATGGTGAAATGGTGGTTTTTGAAGGGGGCTTCACTGGCGGTCCGAGCCCTGTTACACCGTCTCCTCGTATTGATAATTATGTAATTGCTTCAAATAAGTACTACGACACCATAGATATCAGCCGATACTTAAAAAAAGGTAACAACACCATTGCGGCGTTAGCTTGGTACTGGGGGGATAATGGCACTAAAGGCACACATATTTCGGCAATGACTGGCGGCTTTCTTTTCCAAGCTGAAGTGGGTGAGCAAATTATAGTTTCTGACAAAAGTTGGAAGGCGATAGAGCATAAAGCCTACAAAAACGACTTTGTTAAGGTCGATCCCATTCGCCTCGCGGCATGGCGAGTTAAATATGATGCTAGGCATGACATGGGCGATTGGACTCAGCAAGCTTGGTATATGCCTGATTATGATGACTCTGCTTGGCAAACAACAAAAACAAAACGCTCCCCACCACGTCCGCCATTTTTCGAACTGTTTGCCAGCGAAATCCCACCTTTTACCAACTACGGCTTAGCAAATTGTGTTAATTTTCCTGAGCAAAAATTTCCGTTTGTTGCTGACGGCAGTAAAATTGAATGTAAGCTCGATTTTAATAAAAACTTTACCCCTTATTTTGATATTGAAGCGCAAGGCGGCGAGCAAATCCACATCACGTCTAATTTTAAGCGCAACAAAATTGAGACCTTTTATACCGCGAAACAAGGTCGCCAACAATTTGAGTCTTACTCTTGGTTAAATGGCCGAATTATCGAATTTACTATTCCGAAAGGGGTTAAAGTTCATGGCTTAAAATACCGCTGGACTGGGGTTGGCAAAACGCCGGGGCATTTTGAAGCCGATGATGCTTGGTATACACGAATTTGGCAAATGGCAGAAAACACTTTATACATTTGTGCGCGCGACAACTTTATGGATACACCAGACAGAGAGCGTGGCTTGTGGATAGGTGATGTTGCCGATCAGGCGAGTTATTTATTCTATTCAATGGATAAACCGGGTCGTGATTTATTAAAAAAAGCGATCACAGTAACTTTGGCTTTTAGTGATAGTGAAAGCGGCATTTTTGCTGGCTTAGGGCCAGGCCGTTTCCGTGAATTACCTGCACAAAGCTTACAATTTATTGAACAAGGCATTTGGCATTATTATTACAACACTGGCGATAAAGAAACCTTAGCTTTTGCTTACCCCTATGTACATCGCTATTTAACTTTGTGGGAGCTTAAAGAAGATGGTTTAGCCAGCAAAAGAACCGGAGCTTGGAATTGGACCGATTGGGGGCCACAAAAAACCATTGACTATGACGCTATTCAAAATGCGTTATATTACAGCGCGTTAGTTGCCGCGAAAAAGATGGCGTTAGCACTTGGTGATAACACGCATATTGCAATGTACAACAAGCGTATCGATTCAATACAAACGGCTTATCAAAAACACTACTGGCAAGATGGATTTTTTAGTAGTAACCCAGAAAAGTTTAAAGATGACAGAGCCAATGCGATTGCCATTTTATTTGGTTTGGCCGAACCTTCTCAATATCAGCAAATAGTTGATAATGTGTTAATTCCAAACCACTTTGCCAGTCCACACTTTGAGTGGATGGTTTATAACGCTATGGCCGTTGCTGGGCGCTACCAAGATGCGCTTGCGCGAATGAAAACACGTTACAGTGCTCAGGTGAACAATAAAGCGCTTTCAACCCTCGCTGAATATCTAGGCGATAAAAAAGGCACTGAAAATCACGCTTGGAACGCACCAAGTACTGTGTTGAGTAGATATATAGCAGGTATTGAACCAACAGCAGTTGCATGGCAAAAATATCAAATTATGCCCAATATGGCGCACATGAAACGGATAAAACAATTGGTGCCAAGTGTACAAGGGGATATTGAGTTTGAAATTTCGCGTACTGAAAAAGCAATAGATATAAAGTTAACATCCCCTCAAGGAAGTAACGCAACGCTTGGTATTCCAAAAGCTTATTTTAATATTAAGTCAGTCAGCATTAATGATAAAAAAGTATTTGAACCAGGTGTGATTTGGCCAACAGATAACACGGACAAATTGCAAGGCATCAACTTTGTTGGTGAAGATGACAAATATTTTAAATTTGAGCTAGCAGCTGGTACTTGGTCGATAAAAGCTGAGTAAATTTATCGAATTCAATTTGTAGGCCTGAAAAAATAAACCCCAGCTGAAAAGCTGGGGTTTATAGGTAACCTCATGCGACCAAGCCGCGCGAGGTTAGGTTTGCAGGGTATTGGAGAAGTTATTTTTCTACAATATCAGCGTTAAGAATAGTACCTAGGGTTTTCATACCACTTTGTAAAACTTCATCTTGAGTAATAGCATCTTCACCCGCTTCAAGGCTATCAAAGTTTTCAGAAGCTACCTCTGAGCCATCTGCGGCTTTAACAACCACGTTATCAAAGTCACAAACACTGGCTGGGTCATTTAACTTAAAACCACACTTGAAGGCAATTCTATGCACACCATCTGCGATATCGGCAAGAGCGGTACTGTTCGATTCAAAAGAGCCGTCAGCAGCAAGAGTGAAGTTTGGAATTTCAGTGACTAACTGACCGTCGAGCTTCATGATCACCGTTGGAGTACCATCACCAGTCGCATCCCAAGATAGTTCGATAGGGAACCACTCGTCCATAGGGTATCGGATGACAGGGATATAGCCTGGTTTATCAGTGGTTCCTCTTACTTTAAAGGCCTTAAACTTATTGAACTCAAAATCGACCAGAGCGGTTCCCTGGCTACCACTTGTGGCACCAAATAGGCTTGCGTAACCTGCTTGGGCAGTTGTAGACATTCGAACATCAAAACTAACACTACCTTTTTCTTGTTTCGGGAATTGAAGGGTAGTGCCACCATAGTTGCTATCGTCATTAGAAAGACGCAAGAACTTGTCGGTTGCAGGGAATTCAACACCCGTAGTTTTGGTGTTGGTTAAGCCTGCATTTATATAATCTGGCGTGAACTCAACGCCTTCTGCTATGCCATCCGCATCGAAACGTTCACTAAAGATTTCTGTGGTACCAGCAACATCTGAATAAACGATAAAATCATCCAGATCGACCGGCAGATCATCCTTAGTCCAGACCGCAAAGAATTTCGGTCCTTTATTTAACATAGACACATCAGCAGTTGAGAATGACGGGAATTCACCATTAACAATGCTAGAGCCGCTAGCTGATTCAGTGCCCGTGACCGGCTGGCCATTAAGTTTTAGCGTGAGCAAAGGTTTATCGCCGTTTGCCGCTAGCGCATCAGCAGAGCCATCCCAAGTTAATTCAAACTTTAACAACTCCCCCATAGTTAAAGGTTGATCAAGCTTGACTGAATTACCTGTGGTGCTGGTGCCTGTACCATCAAGAATAAAGATAGCGTTTGATCTAGGTTGTAGAGCCATGGATAGTAGGTGGACCTTGACGTCGCCGCCTTGCCACTCTGAACCGTGGAACTGTATTTTTACATCTTTGGTATTGCTTTCAGGTACTCTAACAGTAAAGCTTGCTTTACCTACAGCCTCGGTTGGGCCTGGTATTTTCATAACCCAAACTTTGGTTCCTGTGCTGTCACCAGCAATTTGAGCACCATAGTTCACACCTTCAACTGAAGTAATCGACACTGGCAAGGTAACTTCAGTACCATCTTGTGCTTTAACAGTCACTTGCTCAGTAAATGGTAAAACCAATGTGCCTGCGTTAATCAGGGCTACCGAGTCATCGCTTAACGTGTAACTCCAGCTACCCGCTGCATCAATTGTGAATGAACCGTAAGTAGTGGCCAAAGTGTCAGGCATAAAGGCTGCTTGCCACGAATTAGTGTCACTAACGGTTAAGCTGCCGGCAGTTGTGAGCAAATTAACATTCACTGCAGAGGATGAAACACCATCTTCAACCATAGGTAAACCATCAACAACAGCAGGCACCAATTGTGCACCTTCAAGAGTTAAATTTACCGTCGCTAAAGTGCCATCTATGGTTTCAAAAGTTAATACGTCTGCTGCTGTTGGTAGTGGATCTACTGCATCATTTGATAAAATCGCTTTAACTGCATCTTTGTTATAGTCGATTTTATACGACCAAGCACCAGCTGCGTCTATTGTCACATGGCCTAAAGCAGTTTCCACATTATCCAAAGGCTTAAAGGTTTCTTCCATATAGTTAGGGTCAGTCACAGCAATTGAGCTGGCGAAGCTGCCATCATTAACGCTAACCAAGGCTGAGAAAGTGCCATCTTCATTGGTGGTCAAAGTATTATCCGCAACAAAGGTTGCAGCTACTGGATCAACACCTGATACCAACACTGTGACCATTTGCTCTGTACCATCAAGTGAGGTGATGGTAAAGCTGTCGGTTAACGACTGGCTAGAATCGGTTAAGGCCATAACATCGGCGTTCATTTCATCTAGATCATAGGTCCAGTCACCTGTGGTTGGATCAAACGTCGCCGAGCCGTACATAACTTGAGGTGTGGTGGTTTGAGTTAGGTCGAATGACGCCTCGTCAGGGTTTGCATCACTCACGATAACAGTACCGGCAGTATCTCCTTTACCAGTATCGCGTGACACCGCACGTTCAAGAGAGCCACCAAAAGTTGCTGGCTCGTCAATGCCACGAATAATGACGGTAAATTGTTTTTCTGTACCATCCGCAGTTGTTACCGTGAATGTTTCAAGCAAATCAGGTAAACCTGCTTTGGTTAATGCAGTCACCTCGGGGTGCTCTGGTGTAGCAGAAAATTCTTTTGGGTTATCCCACAGGGTATAAGTCCATGTTCCGTTTGCACTCATTGTAAACTCACCATAAGTGCCAACTGCTTCTAACGGTCTAAATAGTGATTCACCCGGACTTGCGTCGGTAATAACCACTTGCCCTGTCGGGTTGCCTGTTTCAGCGTGTTTGGTAGCGATACCTGAAAACTCACCAACAAACTCAGGCGCTGTTTCAGTGTTTGGTGTAAAGCCAATTACTTCTTGGTCATCACTGCCGCCACATCCGGTTAGCGCTGCGACAATGGATAAAGTTAATAATTTACGTTTCATTTATTTACCTTTAATTTTATTTTAATCGAGCGCTTTATTAGTCTTTAGCAACCAAAACATCTTCGGTTGTATAACTACTATAAGGTTTGCTAGTACCTACAGTGATCTCCTTAACCATATCACCAGGCACATTGTTGGCGAATTTCTCGTTCAACAAGGCCTTGGTGTCTGCATCGGTTTTTGGAATGGCATTGATATCTGTGTAATACTGAATGTCGTCGATTAAAAATTCGCCTACACCACCAGTGTCGTTGTCGCCGCTCTTCTTAATATAAAACGCAAATTGATCCAGACATTGATTGACGGTAAAACCACCAATATTTTGTGCTGTCACCTTTTTAGTTGGGTCGGTTGGAATGGCTGGATGATCTGAGGTTAATCTTTCACCGTCTAACCACATTTCAAGCAAAGCTTTTGTTGTCTTGCCTGCGCCTTCCCAAGTCAAAGTAAATTCTGACCACTCACCAGGCACAAAACGTTGGTCGAAAACTACTTTATTATCGGTGCCTGTCATTGACGATGGAATGCCGCGATCGTCGTGATCAAAGCCTGGTTTGAGCTCACCTGACCACATTTCAAATTGACCATCAGGTTTAATATAAAAAGAAGCAAGCCTTCTGTTCTCTGCGCTTGGATGCCAGTTGCTATTACAGGCCATGCTAATGATGGCTGGCTTGGTTAGGTCCTCTGATATTCTGGCTTTAAACACCAATTTTCCTTCGGAAGCTGCGGCGACAGACACTCCAGCAACATTCATATCGACGCGGAAACTAACATGGCCTTGATTCGCATTAGGATCTGTGGAAACAGGATCAGGATTCACTATACGAGCGACAAAGTTGGGTACAGCACCAAAAATATTTACATCTATAGTTTTTGCAGTGCCATCAACCGTGGTGAAAGTGACAGTGTCTGTTACTGGTGTGCTGTCTGGCTCTGGTAACATGTCTCTAAGTGTTTGGGTGTCATCTTCTGGGTTTTTGGCATTTCTATTTACCTTAAACTCCCAAGCACCACCTTCAGAAATAAACAGTGAGCCATAACCTTTATCAGATAATATGCCGACAGCTTTACCATCGTCGTCAAATGAGGTAGGGGTAAGCTCAGCTGTGGTTGGGTCAAAAGTCGCATTTGCCACTAATTTTGATTGGCCAAAGTTTGGATCATACGCTGTAACCGCACCAAAAGCAGAGGTTTCACGAATAGAAGCATTGGCAATCAACGCACCTCTAATGTCAGCTGGCAGAGTTGGGTCTACCCCTTTAATTATAAAGTTGATGATTTTAGTGGTGCCATCTAGCGTGGTAATAGTCAAGCTATCTGTAAGTGTCGCATCAGCAACATCCAGAATTGCTGCGACCTCTGGATGAGTCTCATCTAAATCATAGCTCCATGTAGCGTAACCTGATTGAAGGTACGTCAGAGTAAATGTGCCATACATGGCTTCTGGCGTGAGTTCATAGTTAGGTTCAGCTTCACCGTAGTTTACGTCGTTGACAATTAAAGTGCCTTCTGCTTGACCGTGCCCTGTGGTTAGTTCAACGTCAAAACCAGCACCTTCGGTACCAGAAAAACCAACTTCTGTTTTAAAGGTATTGTCAAAGGTAGCGGCTACCTTTAAGTCATCTAGATTGTCTAAATCACATCCAGATAGGGCGGCCATAACAGACATGGCCAGAATTTGTTTTTTCATTAGATCTTTCCTGTAAATTCTGTTCTTCTTATATCGAAAAGCTTATTTAAATATATGTTTTTCGATATAAATTTATCGTTAGGGGGTCACCCGTTTATTAAAAGTTATAACCTAGATTAAGCGAGACAATACGCCCTTGATAACGAATTCGGCTAATGGCCTTATCGTTACCGGCTATGTATTCGTACTCTTGGCGGTTATTGATGTTCATTGCTTTAAGGCTAACGGTTAGCCCTTTAAGACTTTTCTTAAACTTGTACTTCGCTGTCATATCAATTCGACCACCAGCGGTTTGTGTACGCGCCTCAGTACCTAAGAAGGTGCCTGATTCTTGGCCTGTACTCAGGAGTTTTTCATCTTGCCAGTTGTATACAAATTGGATGCTGGCTCCGTGATTTTCCCAGTAGCCAATCAGGTTAGATGTGTAAGGCGCAATTTTAGTCATTGCTCTACCTGCACCTTCGTCTACGTCGATTTTGCTGAAGTTAAGCTTGCCGCCAAAACCATTCCAAGGGTATGGTAAAAAGTCGAGTTTCTGCTGCATCGAAAACTCATAACCATATACTTTTACCGGAATATCACTGTTGTAGGTTTGTTTAATTTTGACAATTCGGTTGCTGTATATTTCACCTTCATCAGTGACGAATTCACCAACCTCTTTACAGTTTGCGCCATCCATTGCGACCTCTCCTACACCCCAGAAGGCAGCTGTTTCAGGATCACCGACTGGACAAATTGTGTCGGTCACTATTTGGCCTTCAATTTCTTTGTAGAAGAAACCACCAGAAATAGATGAACCATCACGGTTGTACCAAGCTAACGATAAGTCAAAGTTATTAGATGTATAAGGCAGTACTTCTGCTTTAGAGTTTTCTAAAGTTACTCGGTTTTCGTCGTAGGTGTATATTGGGCTAGGCGATTGCGCGAGTAGATTTGGACGAACCAAAGCCTGTGAATAGGCGGTACGTAGTACTACATCATCATGTAGATCAATGGCTAAGTTGAAGGTCGGCAGAGTGTGCTCGTAGTTGTTTTCGGTTAATACAGCAATTTCGTTACCGTCTACGTTAAAACCTGAACCAATTACGTCATTAGACGTAGACACATAACGAAGGCCCGCGTTACCTGTATAAGCAAAACCGCCGATATCACCCTCAAACTTACCCATTAAGTAGGCTGCATTGATTGCTTGGTCGGCATAAAAGTTTTCGCGGAATTGCTGATTCACGATAGAAGTTGAGCCTTCAATTGGGATCAAGCGTTCAGCAAAACCCGTTTCTGGATTAATGCGCAAATTAGGGTCAAGATTACCGTCTTTGTCGTACAGCACCATATCGGTTTGTACTATCT
>NZ_JH767530.1:0-18853 GCF_000281085.1 Catenovulum agarivorans YM01 | reverse complement strand
GCTTGGATAGTCACCATTAAAATATTCATTTTGGCTGTCAGAGGTTAAACCATCTTGGAAGAAGTCGGTACTCTGAACTAGACCCATGTTGATACCACCGGCACCTATGGTTCGGTCATAAGCTTCAAGCGTTTCACGTGAGTGGCGGCTACCAAATTTAACACTGGTTAATCTAAAGGCATCTCCACCTATGTCGGTATAACGTTCAAAGTTAATTTCAGCCGATTTCATTTCACGTGTTGGGCGCTGCACCCGACCGAAGGTATAAAAGTCTACTGATTTACCGCCAACTTTATTTTTTTGATTAATAATCTCTGCGGCAAGATTCTCTTCAGTTAAAGGTTTGTTAGAATTTTGCAGCGCAGCAACAGCCTTGTTATGGAAAAAGTCTGTTGGGTAATCTTCGAAGTTGGCTGGGTTAACTTTTTGATCTAGTTTACTACCATTGAAGTTAACCCGAGTTGTTTGCCAGCCATTGGCAAAACGCTGCCAAGACTTGTCACCTAAATCGTAAATCAGCTCTCCTGTAACAGGATCTGTTTGTTGGAATACACCATTCACATCTGAGAAGTTATAGTTCTGCAGTCCATCAATGGTTGCAAACGCATTACTTAAATTACCTTCACCCGTTTTAACCTCGGCATTAAGACCCGTAGGCGCATAATTGTAAGATTTATTGTCATCTAAGTCTTTGTATGTGCGGTGACTATTATTGGTTAAACGAAAGTCAAAACCGTTTTGAACATTCTCGCTCACCGAGCTTGATCTAGTTGCTGTGGCATCAATTACCCAATCATCAGCTGCATAGTTAGCGTAGATGAAAATACCTTTAGCTTCTTGTTGTGATGAGGTTAAGCGATTTACTGGTCTGTAGTTAACATTCGTCAGCTCTGTATGGGTAACACCATATACTGGGATGGTTGCTAGAGCTGGGTCATCTATCCCAGGTTGATAATCAGGGTTGTCAACACTATCTAAACGAATCGGTGCACTTAAAGGCTTGATTCTTTGGGTGTCGTTGTTACCACTGGTATCTACCTGAAATTGTGCATCTTCCATATTACTCTCGTCCATATTCTTAAGAGTATAGAGGAAGTTGGCACCTAGTTTTAATGAGTCAGTTGGTTTCCACTCAATGTTGGCGGTAGCTGAGATACGATCACCACGGTTATGTACACTGACCTGATGCGCTTTACCAATAGCTTTGATAACTGACAGTGGTTCGTTAATGCCATGCTCGGCTTTATAGGCGTTTAAATCATCACGACTGATAAAATTACTGTCGACAGTTAGGTTATTTTCAACTGAATTTAAAGGTACGTATTCAGTGAAGTTAGCGGTGTCACTGCGGAAGTTTTGCTCTGAGCCTGCTACTTTAAATGCAACTGCTAGCTTGTTTTTAATAATATGTTTGGACGCTGAGAGTCGAAACGTTTTATTCCAATCATTAGTGAGTTCTTCCCAGCGGCCACCTAAGCCTACTGAGTATTTACCATCTTTAGAACCAAGTGCACGTTGTAGTTTTTTGTTTACTACACCCGCCATACCGCCTTCTTGTAAATCTGCGGTCGGCGCTTTGATTACGGTTACACCGTCAAATACACCGGCTTCAAAGGCACCAAATGGATTCGATTCACCCACAGCACCGCGAGATAAACTCGGTATAGCAAAAGATTGGCCTTCGGCCATGGTTTTTGCGAAACCACCAGGTAGACCACGCAGGGTAATGTCTGAGTTACGGCCTTGGTCATCGGTATTAAGCTGCACACCTGGAATGGATTGCATGGCTTCACCTAAATCAAGTGCAGGTAGAGCATCCATATCTGTCGCTGAAATGGCGTCGACAATAGATAAAGCTTCACGCTTTTCTCTTAGTGCTGACTCAAGCGAGCTACGAACGCCAGTTACTTCGATCGTTTCAACATCTTCATTTTCTGCTTGGTTGGCATTTAATACGGCTGTTACTTCGGCGGCTAATACCGTTGGTGTAAATAGCGACATAAGCACGCTGGCTGAGCCACCAATTAATAGCGAACGCCCAACGCGCTGCTGTTTTTGATGTGTTATGTTCTTTCTCATTGTTGGTTGTTTCCCCAAGTTAGATATTTGTGTTTTACAAGCTTTTGAACTTCGCCACTGCTAGCTCAAATCAGTCGAGCTGGCGGTTTAAATACACAGTGAAGCAATAACTTCATTAACAAGAGTAAAGAAAACGTAAATTTGCTACCCCTTGATTTGAGAAAGTTTGAATAAAAAAGATTTAAATTGTTATTTTGATGTTGGTTTGTGATTTTTTTTGTGTCGGTTTTGACGCGTTTTGTTGGCGGGGAGGGGAAGGAGGGGCGCACATAGCGCTACGTGGGTAGCGCTATTTGATAAAAATTAATGGCTTAACTCGTAAGCAATTTTACGAATGTTTGCTTCTACAAAATAGAAATCACCATAAACAATTGGAGTGTCTATTTCGCCAGCACTACCCATATTGCCGGTTGCTTCGGCCAATACAAAACCAAAATCTAAACTGGTTTCACGAGTATTGTTGCGATCAACACGGTAGTTTTTAGTTAACTCCAACATGATGTTATCTGCTAATTTTGCATATCTTTGGCGTAATTCCGTGTCTTTAGTGATAGTTGCAAAACGATAGAATGCTGAAGCAAATAGTGCAGATGCCGAGGTATCTCTTGGAATTTTTTGATGGCTAGCTGGATATGGTTTTGAGCCACAAGGAATTAATTTGTCACCTTGAATGACGTCTTCGCCGTACCAGTTTTTCTTACCCGCTAGGCGCTTAAGTGATTCTTCAGACAACATTGACGCTTGCAACACTTGTGGGCGGTAACCTTTATATGGCGTGATGTGATCTTCCAAACGCTTAGCACATAATTCTAATATACCCGAGTAAACTGCCGTTTCTGGTGATTTGTTTTCGGCGTATTCATACGCGTTGTCGCGTGCCGCCCAAAAATCCCAGTAAGGTACATATTCGTCAGCCAATAAATGTTCTACACTAGCAAGCAAACGATGCAGGTGTGCTTCAAAATCAGGGTATTTGCTTAAGTCTGTTTTTGAACGGGCCATAGCTTCAACAACGGTTAAATACCCATAAAGCGACCAACCTTGCCCTCGTGCCCAAGCTGAGACATTGCCTAAACCTTGCCAGTTGCCAGGTTTGTTTTCGCCATAGTCAAATACGTGATATGACAAAGGATATTGTTTTGCTGTGTCATTTTCATCGTAAAAATAGTGGTTGGCCATTGTTTGTTCTGCATGGCTAAAGGCAATATGGTGATACCTTGCTACATCACTGTCGAATAGATATTCCAAATTCATCATGTTGTCTATGATGACTGGGAATGTCCATGGATCAGACAAAGAGTATAGGTCTACTTTTTGCTTACCATTTTCTATGGTTGTGAGCTTCATATGTGGCGCGAAATCCCATGACTTGATAGCGCCTTTTTCATCACTGAAGCGTGTGGCTAAAGTCGCACGGCCGGTATCAAGTAATTGAATGTATTGTTGGCGGGTTGCAGAGTCTAATCCTTCATAGTGTAAAGCTTCACCGTATGAATCATATAGCATAAAACCTAAATCATGGGTTGAGGCTAATGTTGCGTCGGCTTCTAAAGCTTGTTGAAAATACTTGGCACTTTCATAAAGCTTTTGCTCTTCGCCTTCATTCCATTTTATCTCTTGTTTATTGGCTAATAGTTTCCACATCAAACCTGGGAAAAAACCATTGGTCCATTTTGCGTATTTTTCCATAAATATTCCGCCGTGCTCTTGCGATCTTGGAATGCAAATCATGCTTGGATCTTGTTCACATTCTGGGCGGTTATATTGGTGTCGTTTGTTTTCGACGTGGTCGATCATTTTTAAATATTGATCTTTAGAAAAGGTTAAATTTTCTCGAGCTTGCTCAAGTGTAAATGTGTTAACTGACGATGGTTGTGTTGGCTGTATTTCCGTTTGTTGTTGCTGTGAACAACCTGTAATCAGAACGCTAGAAACAAGCATGGTAACTAAATTTTGTTTTTTCATAATACTTTCACTTCTCAAAATTGGTGCTGAAAAACAATAACTACAGTCAAGAGCGAGTTCGTGACACAATTACTACCCCTAAATTGTGCTAGAAAGTTAAATTTTGTTTGCTTGAAATATTTTCGCTCATCTGCCTAGATAACCAGCGCGACTGGATTATTGAGATGTTGATGTTTGTAACAATGAAACATCGAAGTTGTAGTTTTTAATGTTAGGGTTGTAGTACTTTGAGTATTGTTTAATTTTTGCTTTTTGCCAAAAATCAGCAGACATCATGGCATCAACAAATTTTAGATTATTTTTGTCCGCCAGAAAGTATGGAGCTTTGAGTATTGTTTGTGCAGGTGTGTTGTTAAAGGTGACACCATGTTCAATGTCATGGATAAGTATTAATGCCCATACGCCATTGAGGTGATTGCCCACCATGCTAAATGCTAGTTCGTCTTGAATAATCGCCTGACGAGATTGTGGGTTTAGGCCAAAATTTGCGACTAGAGGTTTTGAGTGAGTCTGCCAATTTTGTGTATTTAGATGGTCAATTATACCAAGCGCTATGTTAGGGTTTGCAGCCCAAAATAAATCTATTTGATTATGCCTACTTAACAATTTTTGTGCAGTTTGTTTGGACAGGTCACGATGCCAAGTTGTAAAAACGGTTTGCAATAACCTTGCATTGTTTGGTTTGTAGGTGAAAGCATCATTTAAGCCTGCAATTGTTTGTTGTGCGGCGTATGTCATCCGCGTGCCGGCTATTGCAGCTAAAGTTAACGCATTTTTGCTATTTATTTGCCTTTTTCGTTCGATAAGCTCTATTGCTATCTTTTTACCCGCTAAAAATTCATCAGACAGAATTTGCGCTTTCCAATTAGGGTAGTTTTGTTGTGGGAAACCAATAGTCGCTTGCTCTTTGCTGCTAGTACCTGAGGTAATATCAATTGACTTTATTGCGTGCTTTTTTAGGGTTTCTAGGGTTGGAACGTTACTGACTCTGCGTTGCGCCCAAATAACCCAGTCTGGTTTAGGGTTGGCACTCAGTGCTTTGTTTAAGCTGTCTGCATAGCTTCTAAGCCTTGGGTGTGATGGAAAAATGGTTAGTTTTATGCCTAACCGCTGCGCGACTGTTGGCATGGGCACTGTGGTGTCGTGCCAATAACCAGTTTGTCCTGCGGGCACATATAAAACATGCACAGGCTTAGCCCAACTAACCGTTGAATGAGCCAACCATAACAATAAACTTAACAAACAGGTTCGAATTATCATTTGCGCCTAACTAGCATTTTCCATTGAATCGAGGGCTGGTTATAGCATAGCCGCCTGCATCTGATCCTTCAATTCTATCTATTCATAGGGTAGCAATTTATAGAGTTGTGAGCTTTTATTGATATAGAAATATTTTCTCAACAATAATAAGTTAAGGTTTAATATGCTTAGCACTCACAAATTAGTTAAAGGCTGGCTGGTTGCCAGCGCTTTAGTTTTAACAGCCTGCCAAAACACGCAAGCAACTCATGAAAACACCGAGCAATCGTCCAAGACTGTTGCTACTAACAGCGTAGATTATTTTACCGATACAGGATTAAGTAACCCTGTATCTACTTTGCAGCATCCAGCTGGTGAACACGCCAATGGTATTACTTATGTAACCTATCAAGGCCCGCTTGAAGATGCTTATGTCGCCGCTTTTAACCACAAAACTAAAGAGTGGTTAGGCCCATTTAAAGCAGGCACCAGTGCCATGGGCAAAGATCCAACACGAAAAATTGATAATCACGGTAAACCTGCGATGATCATTGATGATCTTGGATACATACATGTTGCTTTTGGTGGTCATGGTGGTACGCCTGAAATGGGTGAAAATGATATGGGTAACTACAACTATGGCAAATTAAAGCATGTTGTTTCGAAACGCCCATATGACATCACAGAATGGGAAGAGCTCGACAATGTTTCGCCATTTGGTACATACAACCAATGGGTAAAAACCAGTAATGGTGATCTCTACTTGTTTTATCGCCATGGCGCACATCAGAGTCACTGGGTATATCAAAAATCGACTGATCATGGCCGTACTTTTGGTGAGAGAGTGTCAGTGATGATGCCGAAAAAACGCGATGACGGTTTAGGTGTAGACTCTTGGTATGGTTATTTTTCTGAACAAGCTAACGATACTATTGCATTGGCTTATATCTATCACCGCTGCGGTAACAACCATGCAAATGGTAAACACTTGGGTGAACGTACCAATGGTTATTACATGCAAATGGATACTAAAACTGGCCAATGGACGAATGTTCAAGGTGAGCCTGTTGCTACACCTATTACCCGTGAAATTGCTAATGAAAAAACTTTGGTGCTAAAAACCGAGGGGACGGACGATTGGACAGGTATTAGCACTGTGCATTTAGACGACAAGGGTTACCCACATATTCGTTTCGACCGAGGTCATCATAAAAATCGCCACCAGGGCGGCCCTAAAAAGTCACACTATTACCGATGGGATGGCAACAATTGGTTGGTGAGTAAAGATGGCCAACTGCCTATTTCTGATGGCGACCATGTGGTACTTTCGCCGTTACAAACCAGTGTTTTGCTCGCCAGTAGAGCTACAGACCAAAGCCACATGATTTCGTGGAGGCACAGCGATGATGGCGGTAAAACCTTCAAGAAAGGTGATGTGGTACTTGAAAATAAAACCTTTGGTGTTCAAGTATCTTCGATTATTCGTAACGCCCATCCAGATGCTTTAATGTTAGTTTCAGAGAAAATTGATGATTCACATTTAAGAAAAATGTACTTAGTGGGTACTAATGGCCCAGTGTTAAGGGCAAAGAGCCAAGCCCATCATGCAGATGAGAAAACAAAAGCGCTTTATAAAATAAACAAATAATAAACTAATTAATAATTTAGCTGCTTTGTGTAAAAGTGCAAAAGCAGCTAAATTTATAGTAAACCTAAACTCTGGATAACAAAGATTAGCAGTGATAAATAACAAGAGACTTTTTAATGAAAATATTATCTAGCGCGTTGGTAACGCTACTAAAAGCAAGCTTAGTTATGCTACCAATAAGTTGCTCCGATGTAACAACTGGGCAACCTCAAGCTTCTGAAGATGAAGCTGAGATATTCGCAGACATTGAGCCAAGCAAACAAAGCCAGTTTGAGCAAATTAACAACGAGTCTTGGCAACAACTTATGTTCGATAGCGGCACTAAAAACTGGCAGCAACATTGGTCGATTGATGGGCTAGTTGGCACTGTTGAAAATACGCCTCAAGGCATGCATGTGAGCGGTGGCCCTGAAGCAAAAAATCACGCGCACCATTTAGTGGTTTGGAGCAAACAAGTCTTTTCTGGTGACATTAAACTTGAATTTGAATATACCCGTACAGATGCAGCTATTCGTTACGTAACCATAATATATATGTTAGCAAGTGGCGAAGGCACGCCCGAGTTTGACAAAGATATTATGGCTTGGGCTGATTATCGTCAACAGCCTTACATGCGCCACTACTTTGACAATATGAATACTTATCATATCAGTTATGCTGCATATGGTGTTGAGAATAACGATCCTGAGCAAGATTATGTTCGTGCTCGCCGCTATATGCCGCTTGCCAACAAAGGTTTAAAAGGGACTGCGCTTGAAGGCGATAATATGAATACAGGCTTTTTTGCAACGGGTGTGCCGCATCAAATCACTGTGATTAAAAATGGCCACAATTTGTGGATGAAGGTACAAAATAGCGAGCAAAGCCAAGTATATTACTGGGATACCAGCAGTCACCCTTATCTTAACGAAGGGCGAATTGGCTTACGCCATATGTTTACCCGTAGCGCTATCTATAAAGATATTCGCATTTCCAGTTTAGCAGCAGATTAGTTATACCTCCGTTAGTTCACTAGCTGTTTATTCACCAATTAAATTCACCGTTAACGGTGAATTTAATTGAAAAATGACTCAGTCTTTTAATATTAGCAATCACATAGTGTGATACAGCAATAACTCTTCAGCTGATAAAGTTGGCTTAACCTTCTGGTAAATATCATCAGGAACGGCATTTTTACCAAAATGAGCGCGTGTTATGTGCAGCATAGGGTAGGTTTTTAACTGATATGCTTGCTCAATTGTTTTCCAAATTTGTTTGTATTGCCAGGTTTTTTCACCACGTAAATACGGGTAAAAATAGCCAATTGCTTTTGGCAAACTTTGTCCTTGGCTGCCTTCAAAATGCCACAAATTCACATCTAATTTTTCCGCTAAAAATGCTACCTGTACCAATGCTTGTAAATTCATTGATGTGTAGTTTACTGACTTGGTGCGTTTGAGCTCATGTGGTTGAGAGCCGTCTGGTTTAAATTGCTCTTCAATACGCTGTTTAGTTTCTGTTAAATAACTTTTAGCTTGCGCTTGTTTGTTTAAATACATCATTAAACCAACAACTTGATAGTCGTACCACGAACCGTGATTATTTTTACGTGTTCTTTCTAGGTTGCCTAATTCACTGGTTAACAACCAGGTTAAATAGTCATTTAACCAAGTATTGACCTTAGTAATATAACGGCTGTCAACTGTGTTGGTAGCTTGTAGTAGTTGCATGGCCGTAACAAGATTACTGATGCTGGTCCATTCAATTACACCAAATGGCGTACCATTGTTTGTGCCAGGCCAGCCTTGCGCATAGTTTAAGTGTGGATTCATACGTGTTTTAGGGTTAACCATCCAAGTATCAACATAAGTTTGCATACGCTTTAAATATGCAGGGTTGTTGGTGTAGGTGTAAGCTAGCGTTAAGGTTTTTAATGCTTTAAGAAACTTAGACGAGCGCGCTTGGTCTGTATGTTTGCCGCGTGTCATTGGGTTTACTTGACCGTCTTTATTAACCCAAGGTAAACCATCCGCTGTATCTGGGTTTGGCCAAAAATACGGAGCTAAACTGAGGTAGTCATTTTTATTTCCACTAGGCCCAGCTTGAGGTTTGTCGAGCACTGATTCAATGGGTTGTGTTAGGTCCTTTTCTGCGGCTTTTTCAACAGTATTCACAGCTGTGATATAGATTTCATTACCTGCTGTAACCTGTTGTTGAATGGTTTGAATATGCTGTTGGTTGTAATAAATATAATCTGGTACGACAGCTAAATTGCTTTTAGCTGCGTGAGAACTAGTTGGTGTGCTGGTGCAACCTGTCGTGACAATACTCAGTGCAATAAGCATACAGGTGATAACCACTTTTACTTTTTTTAGCTTGTTCATGAAGAAAATCATTGTCCTAATGTTAGTGAATAAGCGAGGGAATATTCGATATTCCCCCTTGGTCAATTAGCCTGATATAGCCGGTTAAATCCGAAAGCTTCTGCGTACAGCCAATAGAATTAAAGCGAACACAATCATGGGATTTGTAGGGCCTCCACTCGAAGATTCACTGTTGCCTGTATTCGCATCGGGTTGATTGTTTGCTTGCTGTTTGACTGTCAGCGTAATGTTGGTTTCGTTTGTTAAACCTGCGCTATCTGTTACCACTGCTTTTAGGGTGTGCGTGCCAACTGCAAGCGCTTTAAGTGGGGTATCAGCTTCAGACCAAACATAAGGCGCTGTGGTTTTAGCTGAAACCTCTTGGGCATTTACAAATAAGGTCACTTTGGCAATGGTTCGCTCTGCAACAGGGCTTGCGGCGTTTAGGGTTAAACTAAGATTTTTGTAACCTTCAGTTAATGTTGGTGCTGAAGCGCTAAAGCTAATACTTGGTGTTGGGTCTATCACTTTTAACTCGGCTAGTGCTTGATTTGTTGCATCATTACTGTCTGTCACAACGGCTTTTAATTGGTAGCTACCTGCAACCAAGTTTTGCAGCTTAGCTTCAGTGGCTGTCCATTGGTAAGGTGGATTATGTATAGTAGAAACTAACTCATCATCAAGGTACAAGGTCAGGTGTTTTATAGTTAGGTCGCTATTATCAACAACAGGCTTTGCTGTAATCTCTAAATTTTTGTAACCAGAAAGCAAGTTAATATTGTTAGATTCAAAGCTTACACTGGCTTTTTCTATGCCTAGATCAATTATTTGTAAATGAATCGGTCTAGCTGAACCAGAGCCATTTTTCATTAAATAGTAATAAACTTTACCTTGTTCTACGTGTACTACGCCATGATCAAAATCGCCGTTTGCAGCTTGATAAACACGAGTAAACTTGTTGGTGCCGCCTTGGGTTACTTCAACATAAGGATTGCCGCCGTCTAAACCTATAATGTAAACATCGTCTCCTGCGGTATAAATTTCTTCAGCGCCGTTAAAATCGGTTGAGGTTATAAAATCGCTAGCGCCAGTGGGTTTGTATGTGTGAGCGTATATATCTTTTTTGTTTTCTGTATCTCTTACTCTATGCACGAAGTGCACATCACCTTTGGCCGTTACAGTCCAATCAAAGTTACCAACAATATAAACTTGGTCGGTTTTTTGTGTTGTGACTAAATCACCTGGCTCAAAAATTTTAATTTCGTCTGAATTAACCAAGGGCCAGGTCATGGCATCACCCTTGTGGTTGTACCATTGACCAACGCCGTCAGGTGCATCTGAATATGCGTAATAAATACCATTTTGATAAATGTATCTATCGTCTTGGATATTCGTGCGTTGCTGAAATCCTACACTTAGTTTGCCATTCACGTATTTCATGTTGCCATATAAGCCCCAATTGTATGCATTGCCTTTGTCTATTTGGTTGTTGTAATTAAAGTTGGTGAAAGTGGACCATTTTTGATTAGCCGCATCATAACTATTAAATACGTATGCGCCGTTGTTACTGCTGCCTTTACGCATATACAGTAGTATTTGGCCATCTGTATTGGTAAAAAACTTTGGGTAAGTTAAGTTTTTAAAATTGTCTTTATCGGCTAAATTGCCCGTCATTGTAAGGTGTTTATAGTCGTCTGTACCTTGGTTGATGCTGCTGGTGTCTTTAACAAATTTGTCTAAAGTAAATTCATCATCACTGACTTCTGCTGTGCCAGCAAGGCTATAGCTGTATCTGAAATAATCGTCTTTAAATGCTTTTCTGGCCGTGGTGTCGTCATAGCCGTGCATGTCGTAAACCATATGAATGGTGCCGTTAACTGGGCTGACAGCTAAACCTATGGTGTTATGTGATTCGCCTATCCACCAATCGCCTAAATAGCCTGTATGTCGATGCGGAAACTCAATGGTTTTGATGGTATTGGTTTTAGTGTTTAAACGAGAGAGCATTACATGGCGATCGTCCTTACCACCGCGATACCAGGTCATAAATACATAATGTTTGTATGTTTTTACTGAGTCGCCATGAGCTGAAATGCTTGGGCCAAAATGGTAATGGTATTGGCTGTCGCTGATAAATTGTTGGTCGGTATAATCTTTTATGTCTGAGTTACTATCTCTTTTACCATCAAAGTGCAGTGCGTTGTCTGCAATTTTATAGTCTGATTCTAGCGTGACGGCTGCGTTTACTGTGGTGGCTGTTATTAAGAGCAGGGCGGCACAACCGCTTATTTTTATTGCCATGTTATCTATGCCTTTGTTGTGGATAAATTTATATAGCAATAGCGGGTTTAATAAAAAACTAATACCCCTAAAAAGATCTATATCGAGCTTTTTACCAAATTTTTATTCTTTTTTATTATTATAAATCAATTGCTTATGTTGTTCTGGAAGTGTTGTTGATTTTATTTGAACAAATATTTAATTTATTGGGTAGTAGTTTTCACATTTGCTCGCTAATCCTAATAGGCAAGTAATAACGCGCCTGATTTCACACAACAAATGTACAAAACTAGGTTTTGCTTATAGGTCATTATGAAAGTAGAAAAACTAGCTAACAATCAGTTTAAATCTATTCCGTTCGTAGTGAGCCTAGCTGCTAGTTTGACACTTGGTTTGGCTTACGCTTATAGCGTATCTAGCTCAGGTACAGCTTTATCTGCAGCGCACATCGAGCCACTATCTAATCAAGATTTTTTACAACAGCTAGACTGTCCAAACCAATATACAAATTCAGCCAACAACATAGAGATAGAGCAGAATGCGAACAACTCTGATGAAGCGACAAAGCTTATAACTCAAGTACAAGCATTCAGTGGTGCTGAAACTCGGTTATCAAATGAGACGCAGGCCAACTCAACTTTAAATGATGTTTTACAGTTTGGTTTATCTGAGCAACAAGCTGAGGTTTTTGTTGAAGCTTCAACTGCAGAGCTTTATCAAGATCTTGTGGTTAACCCGAGTTTAATCCCTGATGTTGCGACAAAGATCACTCAGCTACCAGCAGACTCATTAACACGCGAATATTTGTTAACTCTACTTAAGAACATTCCTGATTTGACCTTGGCTCGGGTGATTAATCAATTGTTAGCTGCAGGCAGAGCTGAAGATCAGCTTGCAGCTATTTCTTTGCTGGCATCTATTGAAGACTCAAGCTTGCGCGCACCAATTAGCCAAAGCTTAGTGCAGCAATATCACTCTATGCCTCATCCCGCACACAAATTATCTCTGTTAGCACACCTTGATTCCAATATGGTTGAAAAAGAGTCACTCGCAGCTGATTTAACTCAGCTTGTTCAAGCTGAAGATACCTCACTGACATTACAAGCGGTTGCTGTGGTGAAAAAATGGTTGTCAGATAGCAAGATGATGTTTACCCAGCAGCAACGTCAACAGATTAAGTCGATAGTAGAAGACATTGCCAACGACTCTACAAGCCCAGCAAAACTTAGGCTTGAGTCATTAGACATATTGGAGTTGTTGGGTTAATGAGCAATTCAAGTATGCAGAATAAATCGGCTAATTTCACATCTATCTTTGCTGGCACCTTACTCGGTTTAGTTATTGCGGCTGTATTAGGTCGCTCTGAGGTTATATCTGTTTCAGCCGACAGTGCACAAAACATAGAGTCGAATACGGCTATAAATACTCAAGTATGTGATGAGTTGGATTCGTTTGAAAATCAGGTTGCCGCGTATGATGTTATAGCAGCACCAAGGGCTATTAACCAAGTGCTTAAAACTGGCTTAACCGATGAAGAAAGACGTTGGTTAAGTGATAATGAACAAACATCAGTTGATGTTGATTTTACCGCTAGCCCAGAACTTGTTGATGCAATGCTGGATGAAGTTATGTGGCTAGAAAACAATGCAACTCGTCGTTACTTAATTCAAGCATTAAAACAACTAGATGCAGCAAGGCTTAAAAATGTTGTTTATCAACTTGCTGATTCAAATCGAGCAATTGATCAAGAAAGTGCAATTGAAATAGCAATTGAGCTCAGTGCATTAACCGCTGATGCACAACTTATTTTAGATTTGTTTTATGTCGATTTAGCACCAAGCGCACAGCTGCAACTAATTTTTGCATTTAATCAGCAATACAGTCAGTTAAATCCGCTAGATTTCTATCCGCAATTGCTCGACGTCTACCAAGCGGCATCCGATGCAAACATTAAATCAGCAGTCGTTCATGCCCTGTCATTTTCAGCTGAAGTTCGTGATTTGTTATTCCCTGAGATTTTGTCGTTAATGCAAAACGACTTTAATCAAACTGAACTTCAAGGTTTGCGCTCAATTCAACAATGGGTTGAAAGTTACGCTGTTCATTTCAATCAAGAGCAAAAATTACAGCTTAAGCAGTACAGCGATAATTTATACGCATTATCAGATAGTTACGAAAAGAAGAAAATTGCTATTCAGATAGGAGGTGCAATCTAAAAACACACAACACTTAACACTAACACAAACTTATTAAAATGGTAAAAACACATGAAAAACTTAAAAAAATTTGCACTAATCACATCTTTAACTTCGGTATTTATGTTGTCGACTAATGTAAACGCAGCATCTACCTTATATTCTGAAAGTTTTAATTCTGGATCAGGGCAGTGGACACATGCCAATGTGCAATACAGAACGGGTGCGAAAAATATCAAAATTAAATATCCACTGTATAAAAACTTCGACACAGGCAGAGTCGGTTCTCATCCTATGATGGTTGGGCAAATTGACATAGCTGAAAATGCAATTGATGCAACCTTCAAATATCGCATCAAATTTGAAGACAATTATGATACTAACATGGGTGGTAAGTTTTTTGGACTCGGGCCTGCCGAGCCTGTAACTGGCTGTAAAGACATTACCACTTATGGTTGGAGTGCGCGTATTGGTATTCGTGACAAACACCCGCAACTATACATTTATAGACAAGGCAAACCAGATGGTCAGTGTGGCGAAATCATTAAAGCTGAGCATATAACTTTTCAAAAGAACCGTTGGTACGATTTAGCCATTTACGTAAAAGTAAATAGCTCAGGCTCAGCAAATGATGCTGAAGCGCGTTTATATGTAGACGGTGTTGAAGTTGCTAAAAAAACTGGCTTTAAATTCTTTGGTGGCTCGAGCTCGAACGTACCGCCTCAAGCAAAAATTCAGAAGATCATTCGTACCAGTTTCTTAGGCTCTATGCCAAGCATCTCGAACGGTGAAGTTAAAACTGGTGAAGCTTCGGCTTTATTTGACAACATCCAAGTTGTTCGAGGTAACAACCCTTAAGTCCTGATTACTTATTTAAAGGCTTTGACTAAAACCCAGCCATATATCTAAGGCTGGGTTTTGATTAATTCACTCGGTAGCCTTGTGATACCATCAAGCTTTATTTTTGCATGTGGTGGTAATTGAAGCCTAAGTATCACTGGTAACTCTTCAGTTGTGGCTGCTAATCCAAAGTAGTTATCGCCTTTTTTGATATTATCCAAATGCATTTCAAGCGTAAGTTTAGGCAAAGCTAACCCATAAAAAGCAACCTCATCAATGGCTCCTGAAAATCCTTTGCCAATGCTTGTTGTAACCTTACCGCCGCTGAAAACTTGTGAGCCTTTAGGGTGATTATAAGCGGCAAGTTGTTGAGCATTTATATAAATTGCTTGTAAACCTGAATCGACACTATATGTGGCTGCAACATGATAGAATTGCCCGTTTGTCAGTTCTGCTATGCTGGGTCGGCCATTTTTTCCATCAAGTGCTAGAGGTAATTCAAAATAACCTTTTCCTAAAATGGTTAAACCAAAGTTTAAGTGGGTTTTGCTCATAGCGAGCGACATATGGACTTGATCCTTGCTTTGCTGCTGATGAAATATAGTATAAGTTTGCTGTACATCATCTAACTGGGCGGGTTGGAGCAAAGCTTCAATCGTTACACCACGCGTTACTGCAAATGTACCTGTGCCAGGTACTGTACCGCCACCACTGCCAACTTCTATCATTGAATTGTCACTGCCATCAAATTTAACGGCTTGGCCGACAGCGCCTTTAGTTTTGTCTATGCTAGTTGATGATATTCCATGTGCTTGGCCTGCTGAGTCAACCAAGCGGTCACTATTACCATTAAAGCTCCAATAATGAGTTGGTCGCCAGTTGCCTGGTATGTATACAGTTTTTTCACCACTGAAAATAGTGGGATCTTTGGCGGTTAAATCAACAGTAAAACCACTACCATTCGATTGAACAATAAAGTCGTGGGTGTGAATTATGGTATTTTGCCCAGGGGCGGACTCTATCCGGTATTTGCCGGAACGAGCGCGAATTTCTTCATTGTTAAATATCTTAATGCTACTGTGTGGAGAAACATGTATGGTGTCACCATCTATTAATTTTAATGTCGTGTCGGTTTGTGTTTTGTACAGACCTGCAGATAAAGTACCTGCAAATATTTCACCTTGATGGCTTTCTGATATAACTTGCCCTTGCTGTATTTTGGCAACAATCGGCGACGGATTACGGTTGAACAATAGCCAAAATAAAGCCAATAAAAGCAGTATCGCAACTACGACTATTGTTAAGTTAAAGCGCGGTTTGTTTTGTTGAGGTGTGTGTTCAATTTCATCAATTGTTTGCGTGTTAGCAGTATCCACTTCTTTGTCTTTGGCACGGATAACAAGTTCTTCAGCAGTGGTTACTCGGCGATACACAAATTCTATTTCTTGTTCTAACGATGTTAACATCTGGAAGTGCATATTCAGGTAGTCATAATAGAATTCCTGCGCGGCTAAATTACCCCGCAGTAATTTTTGCAACTCTGCTATTTGCTCCGGCGTGGCGCTATTGCTGCAAACATCATCAGCAAGCAAGCGAACTTCTGTAAATTGATCACTTCGGCTCATGGTTAACGCTCACTGGTTTTGCTATCCACACAATCGATCAACTTTTTACGCAATTTACCCACTGCTTTGCGAATGGCATAGATAGAGCGACCTGTTGAGTCAGCCATAGCTTGTGCGGTTAAATTCTCCACATAAAAGCCTTGATAGACGAGCTGCATAGTGGATGACAGGGCTGTGCGGCATTTGTCTAAATGCAGCCATTTTTGCTCACGCTCAAGTGATTTACTTTCAATTACTCTAATGTTTTCACTAAATTCCTGCATAAAATCATCGTCTAGTCCTAACAGATATTGGCTGTTTTTTTTGCGAAATTTAAGAATTTTATAGTAGGCAATGGTATTTGCCCATTTAGAGAAATTACTGCCTGGTTCAAAGGTGTCGAATTTTTGCCATAGAGTTAAACAGGTTTCTTGGAATATATCATCTGCTATTGTTTTGTTAGAGACAAAAGCAAAAATATAAGCATAAAGTCGTTTTTTATCTGCTGCAAACAATTGATTGAATAGTGCTATGTTGGCCTGTTGAATTGAGTCTCTTACTGATTTTAGCTCCGAATTATCACTGTTGTCTTGATGTGGTAACACGTTACGACCTTAAATGACTACGATTGATTACTTTGTGTTGTAGGTAGAATTAAATGCTATTTAGTCGCTGATAGCAAGCATCAACCAATAATTTAACAAGTTCACAACCTACATTTATGATGTTTGGATATAATTTAATTCTCCTAAACTTGCATAAATAGTAGCAAGTTTATTGTTGTGACTATCCATGGCGCTTCACCCTAATAAAGTAGCATTCTTGTAACAATAACCAGCTTGATACACCTGGCCTAGTTGAATAATTAATATTTTCCGCTATATTTACTGGATGATTTAATTTGCTTGTTTATGCGTATTTTAGCTTGTGTAAGCAAAAAACTGTCCCTTATCTATACAAACCGGAAATAAAACTCAATGCAAACATTTAAACAATCCAAGCTCAAAGCAACATGCTTGACCTCTCTTACGAGTTTGATTGCAATAACGGTATTAACTGCTTGCTCTGCAACCAATAATACGACATCAAGTGCAATTGTCGAAAATAGCAAAACTGGTCTAGTTGTTTTAGAAAGCCAGACAAAAATAACTGATGGTGCGCTACATTTTGATGGTAATAAGTTGAACCATAAAACCTTTGAAAATCCATCAAAAGGTCCTGAATACGATTATTTTTTTGGTAAGAATATATCAGCGCATGGTGATGCGGTAAAACCATATAAGCACTATGTATTTATGACTTGGTATAAGGGTGGGAAAGACAATCGTAATGTGATGTTATCGCGCTTAAATACTAAAACTGGCAAGGTTAAAACCATTCAGTTTCCGCATCAACATACTGGATTCCGCGGTGATCCTCTGGTGGGGGAGTCGCACAATACTATAGGTTTAGCAGTAAGTCCGTTGAATGGCACTATTCATATGGTCTACGACATGCATGCTTATGTTGATGACGATAAAAATGGTCGTTTTAAAGGCCGTTTTGTGAACGACTTTTTCCGTTATTCTTATTCAGTACCAGGTGCAGCTGAGGTGAGTGATGAAGAGTTCACTTTAGCGCAATTTGTAAAAGACACCAGCGAAGTAAGCCAAGGATCTGACGACTATAAACACCTAACTATGACTGGTGATTTAGCTGATAAAGATAATTTTGCAGCTTTAACTTATCCAAAGTTTTATACCACTACTGATGGCACCTTGATCCACTACATGCGTTGGGGTGGTAATAATAACGGTGCTTATTATTTCAATAAGTATGATGCTGAGCAGCAAAAATGGACTCGCTTTACTCCGTTTAATCACAAAGATCAAAAAACTCACGGGCATCCATATAACTGGGGCTTATACGGTTATATGAAATACCTCAACGGTAAACTTAGAGTGAGCTTCCAACAACGTAGTGCCGACAATAATGATAGATACAAATATCAAAACGGTGTGTATTACGCATACTCAGACCATCCAGACGGCATGGGCGAGTGGAAAAATCATAAAGGTGAGCCTATGACTTGGCCCTTGGTGAATTCTGATGAAATCAAGGTATTTGAGCCAGGTGATTACATGACACACCAAGAGCCAAACTCTGTGTATATTGTTGGTGGCTTTGACTGGACTGTGACAGAAAATGAAGATATTCACATTATTAGTAAAGCACGTTCGACTGACAGAAAACGCGCTGATTATGAAGAAGTTGCTATTCACGCTTACAAACCAGCTGGCGCAAGTGAGTTTAAGATTTCAACTGACTTTACTGGCGGCGATTCAATTTATACAGCGGGCGATGATATTTTTATTATCGGTTTGAAAAACGGTTATCCATACGTAGAAAAAGCCAAAGGCGGCACTAATGATTTTGTACCTATGTATCAGCAAAAAGGCGGTACAAAATTTGATCACGGTACTATTCATATTAAAAACGGTAAGGCTTACTATTATTTAATGGAACAAGGTGAAGGCAGCTCATTACCACTGTATTTGCAGATTATTGATTTAGGGATTAACTAACTTGAACCTAAGCTTATTGAAGCAATAAAAAAGCCCGCTAGCGATGAAGTGACCCCATAAAGTTGGACTCATTTCTAAGCGGCAACCAAGGCCTGAT
>NZ_JH767529.1:210252-245830 GCF_000281085.1 Catenovulum agarivorans YM01 | reverse complement strand
CATCAAGTGCAACTTCAGCCTCTAGTTTGGTTGCGGCGCGATAAACAGGCTTTAAATCAGCCATGAACGCCTTTTGATGCTTGGATGCGACATACTTCATTGAATTTCGAATTTGATGAATCACGCACAACTGAGTTTCGGTTTGAGGGTAAATTGACGCAATCGCTTCAGGGAAGCCTGTTAATCCATCAACACAAGCAATTAAGATGTCTTTAACACCTCGATTATGCAAATCCGTGAGTACAGATAACCAATAATTCGCCCCTTCATTTTCAGAAATATACAGCCCAAGTAGTTCTTTTTGCCCTTCTAAGTCTAAGCCTAGAATGGTATAAATGGCCTTGCTAACATATCGACCTGATTCTTTCACTTTGTAGTGAATCGCATCCAGCCAAACAATTGGGTAAATCTCTGCCAAAGGGCGACAGCGCCACTCATTGAGTTGAGGAATTAACTTGTCTGTTATGGCGGTTAGTGAGGCGTCTGACAGTTCTATCGCGTATATATCCGCAATATGTTTTCTAATGTCGCGATAACTCATGCCGTGTGAATACATGGACAGAATTTTCTCGTCAATTTCATCTGAAAACTTGGTTTGATTTTTCTTGATTAATTGCGGTTCAAATGTACCTGCTCTGTCCCTTGGGGTCTCTAGTTCAAACTCACCATGAGTTGATTTAATCGTCTTTTTAGTGGTTCCGTTTTTACGATTAGGTTCTGATTCGCTTGCTATGTGCTGTTCAATTTCAGCTTTGAGAGCAGCTTCGGTAAGCTGCTTAATGAGAGGTGTCAATACACCGTCTGCACCTGTCAGTTTTTTACCTGATTGAAGTTGTTCTAAAGCTTTGTTGAAATCGAATTCTTGAGACATGTGTCACTCCTGTTTGAATTAACATTGTAATGAAGTGACACAGATTTCTAAACACTACCAACAATTTCAGGAGATATCTGTTAAAGTAGCCAGACAATAATTACATAATAATATCACCACACATAACGCATTTATTTCATCAATATTTATTGGAGATATAATTATGCGTTATCAAGCGCTTGATGCATTACGCGGTTTAAGTATCGCTGTTATGATGTTAGTTAATCTGCCTGGCTCGTGGCAGGCGGTTTACCCTGCGTTGTTACATGCCAATTGGCATGGATTCACAGTTACAGATTTAGTTTTCCCTTTGTTCCTGTTTGTCATTGGCTCTTCCCTGTATTTTTCGTTGCGTCAAAACCAAACAATACCTAAATTCCACATAGCGCTAAAAATAATCAAACGAGGCTGCTTGTTATTTGCAATTGGCCTTGGGCTAAATTCGTTGTGGTTATTACCGCCGGATAGTTTAGAACATTTACGCATAATGGGCGTGATGCAGCGCATTGGATTAGTTTATATTTGTTCAGCATTAATTCTGCTATATCTACCTAAATTACATTCAACCACCTATCTTGTCGCTGTGATTTTCATCATATTAACCTGTTACTATTTTTTATTAGCGCAGTATTCAGCCACACCATTTGCGCTTGAGACGAACCTAGTTCAGGCAATTGACTTAAAAATACTTGGGCAAGCGCATATGTATAAAATGCACGGCATTGCGTTTGAACCAGAAGAAGGGCTACTGTCGTCATTGCCGGCTATTGTGAGTGTATTATTACGCTATCTTATTACGCAATATTTAGCGCACAGCCAACATGCACTGGCTGCCGTTAAAAAGCTATTTTTGATTGGAGGCATCTTGCTGTTGCTCGGACTGTTGTTGGACGACTGGATGCCAATTAACAAAAACTTATGGAGCAGTAGTTATGTGTTGTACAGCGCAGGTTGGTGTGGTTGGTTGTTGGCATTTTTTGTTTATCTACTCGATGTCCGCAAACAAAGTTCGCTGGCATTTCCATTAATTGTATTTGGCTTAAACCCATTGTTTATCTATATCTTACATTGGTTGTTAACTCTGGTGTATAGCAAAATCCCTGTAGCGAATACTAACTTATATCAATCAATTTACCTGTGGATATTGCAAGGTGATGCCCCTAACCAAGCTGCGTCATTGTTATTTGCCATCAGTCAATTATTTTTATTGTGGGGCGTATGTTGGCTTTTGTATAAACGGAAAATCGTGATTAAGTTATAAACTTTGCTCAATTTAATCAGTTTGCTTGTGGTGATTAAATTGGTCTGATATAAAATCACGCATATTTTGAAGTGCCCGCCGTTTAGTGTTTACATCGAAAAATTCAGCGGGTAGAGAGCTAAAAACACGCAGTAACATTAATGTGTGCACACAGGACAACAAATGACAGATATTTTAAAGATTATCGCTGGCGAGTTAGCGGTACAGCCAACTCAGGTAATTTCAGCGGTTAAATTATTAGATGAAGGCGCAACCGTACCTTTTATTGCACGTTACCGTAAAGAAGTAACAGGTGGGTTAGATGACACCCAATTGCGTAACTTAGAAAACCGTTTAGGTTATTTACGTGAATTAACCGAGCGTCGCCAAGTTATTCTGAAAAACATTGAAGAGCAAGGCAAATTAACTCCAGAACTTGCTAAGTCAATTGAACAAGCACAAAGTAAAACCGATTTAGAAGAGTTATATCTACCTTACAAACCTAAACGCCGCACTAAAGGTCAAATTGCAATTGAAGCTGGTTTAGAGCCGTTAGCTGATGCAATTATGGCTGATTTGGCGCAAGATCCTGAGCAATTAGCCCAAGCTTATATCAGTGCTGATAATGGCATTGAAGATACTAAAGCTGCGCTTGAAGGTGCGCGTTATATTTTAATGGAAAGATTCGCAGTAGAAGCGCCATTATTAAAACGTATTCGCCAACATTTAACTGACAATGCAACCATTGAAGCTAAGTTAATTGACGGTAAAGAAAAAGAAGCATCTAAGTTCTCTGACTACTTTGAATTTAGCGAAAGCATTAAAACTATACCGTCACACCGTGCATTAGCGATTTTCCGTGGTCGTAACGAAGGCTTTTTAACTTTGGCGTTAAATGCTGATCCTGAAAAAGACGACAATCAAACTGGTTCAATTGTTGAAGGCATGATTGCCGATTATTTAAATATTGAATGGCAAGGTCGTGCAGGCGAAGCTTTCTTAAAACAAGTGATTAGCTGGACCTGGAAAGTTAAAGTATTAACTCATATGGAAACTGAGTTATTTGCTGATGTGCGTGAACGTGCTGAAGCAGGCGCAATTTCAGTATTTGCCTCTAACTTAAAAGACTTGTTAATGGCTGCGCCTGCCGGTGCAAAAGTAACTATGGGACTTGATCCGGGTATTCGTACTGGGGTTAAAGTGGCGATTGTTGATCAAACTGGTAAATTATTAGACACAGCAACAGTATTCCCACATCCACCACAGAATGCTTGGGATAAAAGTAAGCGCACTTTAATTAATTTAATTAAAAAACATCAAGTTGAGCTTATTAGTATTGGTAATGGTACAGCTTCACGCGAAACAGATAAGTTAGCGGCGGAAATTTTAAAAGAAGCAGCTGACGTTAAACTAAACAAAATTATGGTCAGTGAAGCAGGTGCTTCGGTTTATTCAGCTTCTGAAACCGCAGCAAATGAATTCCCTGATTTAGATGTAAGTTTACGTGGTGCTGTTTCTATTGCCCGCCGTTTACAAGATCCATTAGCTGAGCTTGTGAAAATAGAGCCGAAATCAATTGGTGTAGGCCAATACCAGCACGATGTGAACCAAAGTTCATTAAGTAAATCACTTGATTCAGTGATTGAAGACTGCGTAAACGCCGTGGGTGTAGATTTAAACACCGCATCTGTACCGCTATTGTCAAAAGTGTCAGGTTTAACCAAAACTATGGCGCAAAATGTGGTTGAATTCAGAAATGAAAACGGTGGTTTTACCAACCGCAATCAACTGAAAAAAGTTGCACGTTTAGGGCCAAAAGCATTTGAACAATGTGCTGGTTTCTTAAAAATAGTTGGTGGTGACAACCCACTTGATGCATCAGCTGTTCACCCAGAAGCTTACCCTGTGGTCGAAAAAATAGTTGCAGCAAATGATGAAGTTGTAACTAACTTAATCGCCAATAGCGACAAGTTACGCAAGTTAAAAGCAGCAGACTATACAGACGACACTTTTGGTTTACCAACAGTACAAGACATCATCAAAGAATTAGAAAAGCCTGGCCGCGATCCTCGTCCTGAGTTTAAAACTGCAACTTTTAAAGAAGGTGTTGAAACCATAGCTGACCTTAGAGAAGGCATGAAGCTAGAAGGTGTAGTTACCAATGTGACTAACTTCGGTGCGTTTGTTGATATTGGTGTGCATCAAGATGGTTTAGTGCATATTTCTGCAATGTCTGAAACCTTTATTGATGATCCGCGCAAAGTGGTTAAAGCCGGTGACATAGTCAAAGTTAAGGTTATCGAAGTAGACGCACCGCGCAAACGCATTGGTCTAACTATGCGTTTAAATGATGAAGTGCATGCCACGCCGACTAAACCTGGCGGTGGACAAAAACCTTCTGACCGTAACAAAAGCAATAACGGCGGTAACCGCAATAAAGGTCGTGGTCAACAAAGTTCATTTGGTGGCAATGCAGGCGGTGGTTTAATGAATAATGCGTTTGCAGAGGCTTTTGCTAAAGCGAAGAAGAAGTAGCTTTATTGAATCTAGCTATGGATAGCTAGATTAACGATCAAAGCCAAATTCGCTTGGTTGAAACCAATAACGGGTGTTTTTCCAGTCTGTGCCATCAGATAAAGTCGGGTTATCTATCAAAATATAACGTGTGCCTGGCTCAACTGATAACGGAAAAACATGCCCTGTCAGCAAGTGATTTTGCATATGGCTCAGCAGTTCACCATTATCAATCATCTTTTCCAATCCGTCCTCAATCCACTGGGCCAACTCAGGTTTATGCTTAGGTGTGAAAAAATACACAGCAAAAGGATAATGTAAAATAATTTTCTGATAGTGGCGAAGGTCTGGATATTGTGAGTTTCTGATCCTTACTTCGTTGTAACCATCGTGATAAGGGCGTGGAAAATAATCGCAGCGTTTCGCATGGACTCGCTTAAAAATGTTTTCGTACATTGCATTGGCAACCACGGGTAATTTTGCTGCTTTCAAAATGTTTACGTCTGGCCAATGAGCGCCTTGGCATGCGGTGTAATTGCGGAGTTGCTCTAAATTAATGACTTGTTCGAACTGAACAAATAAATCTTTGTGGATAATAAAAGTTCGGTAGCCGATTAAACCTCGGCTGGTGGGGATCTTAATAGCGCGCAATGATTGTTCTTTTGTTGTATCTGTGCCAAACCAATAAACATCGATTTTTTCACCCTTAGTTAATTCGTGAAAAGCGCGCGCTTCAGCCATATGTAAAGAGGTTACAATGCGTGGGACGGCTCGGCCATTTGCGCCATGTTCTAGTGCTTTTTCTAGCAATGAAACATGGTAATGGTGACCAATATCTAAATGTGAGCGAGGTTGTGGCACGTAAACCGTATCAAATGCAGAGGCCATCGCACTAACTACCAGCGACAGCACTAACAATGTTGTTTTGATTTGTTTGCTCACAACAGCACTCATGGATAAATCATTTGTTGAGTATATAAAAGAGCTTAACAGATTTCCTGTTAATTGCCCGCGACTGTCATTTGTTCAACAATTACTGAGCCAGTCTGAATTGAACCTTTAGGGTCAATATCGTCACCAATCGCAACTATGTTTTTAAACATATCCTGCAATTTACCCGCTATGGTAATTTCTGTGACTGGGTATTTAATTTGACCATTTTCTACCCAGAAACCAGCAGCGCCGCGAGAGTAGTCACCATTTACTAGGTTGACACCTTGGCCCATCATTTCTGTGACCAACAATCCAGTGCCAAGTTTTTGCAACATTTGTTCAAACGAACCACCGCCAGCGCTAACTAACCAGTTATGAATGCCACCAGCATGGCCTGTGGTTGGTTCGGATAATTTGCGTGCAGCATAACTGCTAAGTAGCCAAGTATTTAGGACACCGTTTGTGACTATTTGACGCTGCTTAGTTGCAACACCTTCAGAGTCGAACATGCGGCTGGATAAACCCTGTAAAATAAATGGGTCTTCATTAATGGTTAACCACTCTGGAAAAATTTGTGTTCCTTTCGCATCTAACAAAAATGACGCTTTGCGATAGAGGTTGCCACCGCTAATTGCGCCAATAAAGTGACCAAACAAACTGCTGGCAATTTCACTGTTAAACATAACTGGCACTTTGCAGGTTTTAACTTTTTGCGCGTCTAGGCGAGATACCACTTCTTTTGCAGCTTTTTGCCCAACAAATTCAGCGCTGTCTAATTTACTCATTAAGCGTGAGACTGTGTAAGCATAATCACGCTGCATATCATTTTCTGAGTTAGCAATCAGTGAGCAGCTTAAACTATGGCGTGAGCTTGGGTAACTGGCAATTAAACCTGTAGAATTACCGTACACCTTAAAACCTTGGTGAGAAGAGAATGATGCGCCATCACTATTGGTGATTAATTTATTGGCGGCTAAACCGGCTTTTTCACAGGCTAAAGTTAATTCAATTGCATCTTCAGTCGAAATATCTGATGGGTGATATAAATCTAAATCACGTAAATCTTCGGCTTTTAGCATTAATGCCGGATCGGCAATACCTGAAAATGGGTCTTCAGATGTGTATTTAGCAATATTGCATGCTGCTTCAACTGTTTGTTTAAGTGCATCAGCAGATAAATCTGATGTGGAAGCACTGCCTTTTTTCTGACCAAACCAAACGGCAATACCTAAAGCGCCGCCATAGTCATACTCAACGGTTTCGAGTTCTTGCATTCGGCAACTAACTGATAAACCTTGTTGTTTTGAGATTGAAACTTCTGCGCTGGTTGCACCTAGTTTTTTTGCTAAGGCTAAAGCGTCGGCAACTGCTACTTTTACGGAATCTATTTCTTGAATCATATTTTTATTCAGATAATACAAAGCATATAACTTAGTGTAACATACGCTATAGTATACAGAAGTAAGATTATCGTTAAGTGAGTGGTATGAACGACGAATGGCAAAATGAAGTCGATCCAGACGAAGAAATAATTTATATCAGTAAATCTGAATTAAAGCGTGATGCCATTATGCATTACGAGCTGGGGCAGAAGCTAGTAAACCTTTCGCCAGCTAATTTAGAAAAAATTCCAATGGATGCTCAATTGCATGAAGCTGTACACCTAGCCGTGAAAATTCGTAATAAACATGGTGCATTCAGCCGACAGCTAAACTATGTAGGCAAACTATTACGTTTTCGTGATTTAGAGCCAATTAATATAGCTATTGCTAAAATTGAAAATCAGCACCTAATTGCCAATCAATATTTTCATAACTTAGAAAGATTACGTGATGATATTATTGCCAAAGGGGATGATGCAATTAATCAATTGTTGGTTGACCACCCTTCGATGGAGCGTTCTAAATTACGTCAATTAGCTCGCCAAGCGAAAAAAGAAGCTGAACAAAACAAACCGCCAAAATCGGCGCGACAAATCTTCCAATATTTAAAAGAAAATATTCCAGCCGAAGGTTAGAGCGTTTGAATACGGTCAAATATGAAATTTGGCCGTATGCAATTTCTAATTGTTAACTTTATTGTTTGGCCTTATCTGTATATGGTGGCCACCCCATGGCTTTACCCGCCAGCATATGTAAGTGGATGTGATAAACCGTTTGTCCACCATTGTCGTTGCAGTTCATAACAACGCGGTAACCGTCTTCTGCAAAACCTTGCTCTTTCGCAAGTTTTGCTGCAACAAAATATAAATGACCAACCAGCTCACGATCGCTTTCGGTTATGTCATTAATGGTTGCGATAGCTTTTTTTGGAATAATCAAACAATGAAAAGGGGCTTGTGGGTTTATATCTTTAAACGCCAGTGCTAAATCGTCTTCATAAACAATGTCTGCGGGAATTTCTTTATTAATTATTTTGGTAAAGATTGTTTCTTGTGACATATAGGCTCCTTGAATCTTAGAAAAATAGCACAACAATAGATAAAGAAAGTAGAGTTGTATCGAACGGGTCTAATCATAGACTAAATTCAGAGCAAATAAATAGGAAATAGCATGTCACAACATTTCGACTTTATCGCCATAGGTGGCGGCAGTGGTGGGATCGCCAGCGCAAACCGTGCCGCTAAATTGGGTAAAAAGGCGGCTGTGATAGAAGCCAAACATGTCGGTGGCACTTGTGTAAACGTAGGTTGTGTTCCAAAAAAAGCCATGTGGTATGCAGGGCAAATAGCTGATGCGTTTAAATATGCACCTGATTATGGCTTTGACTTATCTGTGAATAAACTAGACTGGGCAAAACTGGTTGAAAGTCGCCAAGCTTATATTGAGCGTATTCACGCTTCATATAGTCGTGGATTTGCCAATAACGGTGTCACCTTAATCAATGGGTTTGCCAAATTTGTCGATAATCACAGTGTTGAAGTAAACGGCGAGATTTATACGGCTGACCATATAGTAATCGCCACAGGCGGTCGGCCGAGTTTGCCAAACATTCCTGGTATTGAACATGCGATAACCTCAGATGGTTTTTTTGAACTTAATCACCAACCAAAAAGTGTTGCGGTTATTGGTGCTGGTTACATTGCAGTTGAAATTGCAGGTGTTATGCATGCACTCGGCAGTGAAACGCATTTAACCGTACGTAAAGATAAACCATTGCGTGATTTTGATGAACTAATGTCAGATACGTTAGTTGAGGTGATGGCAAGCGAAGGACCTACTTTGCATACCCATTTTACTCCAGCAAAAATTGATAAATTGTCTGATGGTTTATTGCAATTAACGAGCGAAACTGGGCAAAAATTGCCGCCAGTGGAATGTGTCATTATGGCAATTGGTCGCGAGCCCGCAACGGATAATATCAATTTAGCCGCAACGGATGTGAAAACGGATGATTACGGCTTTATTGTTACCGACGAATACCAAAACACCAGTGTGGCAGGTATTTATGCAGTTGGTGATAATACAGGCCGTTTAGCTTTACCGCCTGTGGCGGTAGCCGCCGGCCGTCGCTTGTGTGAACGTTTATTTAATGGCAAAACCGAGTTAAAACTTGATTATGACAATGTAGCCACAGTGGTATTTAGCCACCCACCTATAGGCACTGTCGGTTTGACCGAAGCGCAAGCAAAAGCTCAATTTGGCGAAGATAATATCAAAGTGTATACCAGCCAGTTTACTGCTTTATATCAAGCTATGACCCAACATAGGCAACCGACGAGAATGAAATTGGTCTGTTTAGGTGAAGAAGAAAAAATTGTCGGCATTCACAGTATAGGTTTTGGCTCTGATGAATTGTTACAAGGTTTTGCTGTCGCATTAAAAATGGGTGCAACCAAAGCTGATTTTGATAATACAGTGGCTATACACCCAACCAGTGCTGAAGAGTTTGTTACTATGTAACCAGACTTAAGCAAAGTTATGGTTAGTGCCTTCGCGCATACTGCTGGCGCTAATCTTTTTGCTGTTTATCTGGAATGCTATGGATGAGCCAATAGCCGACACTCATGGCTACAGTGACGACACCTATACCATAAACATAACTTGGTTCAACCTCATTAAAGTCGAGAATAATGACTTTTCGAGCAATTGCCATCAGCGCTGTCGCCATAACAATTTTGACGTGAATTACATCATCTCGTAAATAAACCGTGATATTGATAAGGATTTCAATGGCGATAAGTACAGCCATAAATGCGCCAAATGTCGCGAGCATATCTGAAATGGTTAAAATGAATCTAGGTGGTGCTGTGAGTTTTTCGTAGATAGTCCATGCAACATCGACTACCCCCATCAAAATAACAAATACCATCATTATTGCTAAAACACGTACGGCAACACGAACTATATTGTAAAGTTTGGCAATCAGTGGGCTATCTATTTCTGCTTTCATATATGTTCTCTTTAACTTGTGTCGATAAACAGAGGTTTTCAAACATTCTAACGATTAAGTGTAATGCATATGCGTTAGATTTGTATGGCGCATGACAACACTACAGTATTAGTAGCGAGAAGCCCACCATTATACAAATACCTAAAAACGCAGCGATCAACTGCACTAAACCGTCACGCTCCAACAATCCAAGTCCCATCACTATTACTATTAGAGCCGGCGCAATATTGGTCAATGGAATCGGTAAGGTGATGATAGCTCCAAGCAGAGCAATTATTAATCCATTTATTCGATCGACAATATAAGCTTCGGTAAACTGTAAGCGCGGGCGCAAGTATTGTTCTATTGTTCGAATTTTTGGTTCAAAAGTTTGCAGCGCAACGATAACACTATTGGAATCAAGCTTACGGTCTAAAATAACACTCGGTAACCAAGCTTGTGTGCGACCGAAACTCATTTGCAGGCCAAGACATATTATTAACAAACCTGCAATCAACGATGCAAAAGGAATTACATTAAAAATTGATATTACAATCAACAGTATTCCGAACGTACGGTCTGCCATGCGATCTGTCAAAGCTCTTAAGCTTATATTGGATGATTGTTTAGATTTCGCGATTAGTAATATCAGTACGTCAGATGTTCGCGTGCGGGGACGTTCAGGAACGGAAAATAAGCTTCTATGTGTATTCGATTTATTTTGCAAGGTGCTGATACCTTCAATCAAATTTTATATGCATATTTATGTCAAAATATCTGGCTGTTCGTAAATGTCATTGTATTTACGTGTGCCGTCTTTTTTCCAAAAAGTTAACGCTGGAATTTGTACTTCCCACAATTCCGCCGCGTTCCAAACAAACTCACCTTTAAACCGCATTGCCATATATTCTCGGTTTACATGGCATGCTCTGCGCGTGTCTTCAAAGTACATATTGCTTTTGGGGTGGACTAGCAGTTCCATATGGCTTAAAAACTGCAGCTGCCGACGGGTTATTTGTTTGACGATTGGCTCGTCTGGTTTTAACGGAAATAGCGATGAGACAATTGCACGTTCAACTTCGCCTGTTTGTTGTTGGATCATGTACACACCAGAGCCTAACGGAAACCGCCCAACCATAGACAAAAATACATTAATATAGTCTTCTCTATAGTGTTTTTGAGCTGCACCTTGCTCGAGGATGTCGTAAGCTTCATAAATTTGTTTGTAATCAAACTCTGGTTTAGTCGACAAAATGATCGACGAATACACCATAGGTATACGGACTAAATCGCCGAGGGGGTCGAGTGGTTTTTGCAAACTTTGTTGCATTTTAATCATAAATTTAAGCAAGGTTGTATGTTCTTTGACATACTCTGCTTGCTCTTGTTTTGTATTAAAACGCTTCGGCGGAATGCCTATGCCTTTTTGGATAAACTCAACCGATTTAACTCGAATGGCATGAACCAATTTGTCTCGTTCGTCATTGGCTAATATCCGATATCTATCTTCACCTAAAATATCTTTGCATTCTTGACTATGACTGCCAATAGATTGCACCAAAGCAGCTTTGGCCAGCGGTTTTAAAACTTCTTCTCGATAGCGCACCTTTAAGTCAAGCGGCATGGGTTTTAAATGCGAAGTCGGCACAAAATCGGGTGACACTTCATGCGCTTCCGCCAGTAAACTTAAAGTTTGGTGTTCTTCTGTTGGAAACAGCCTATCTAACTTGGCTTGTAAATAGGGGATATGTTTAAAGCCTGCCATACGGTGTGACTCAAATAGGGCTATGGTCAAAGCGGCAATATAAATAGGTTTGTTTTTTTCGTTGCGCACATGACGCACTTTTTCTTCTGGTGCTGGAACAGATAAAGCAATAGTGCCTAAAAATTGACTGAAAATTCTGTGACCATTGAGTAAATCAAGCATTTGATCAACTAGGTGATCAAGCATTTCGTATCTGTGGATTTGATTGGTATTCAGTTCTTTTTCTAATTGGGCTTTTTCTGTTTTAGCTTGGGTTTGTAACCTAATGAGCTTTTTTAAATAAAACTCAGCAGAGGGTTCATTTTTTATTTTAGGTAATTTTCCGTGTTCTTTCTGGTAGGTTTCAATAACATCAATTTGTTGCTGGTAGGCATCTATATTGCTGATTAACTTTTGTTTTCGTTCTGCTTGCGAGGGGTAATCTACAAAGAATTTTTCTGCATTGCTAACTAGTTGATTATAATCTTGGCGAAACTTGGCAACTTTTTTAGAGATGCCACTCGCCATAGACGGTATTTTACTCAGTTTATCTTGCTGATAAGCAACACTGCCAGGTTTTGATTTGCTATCTAACAACATGAAAGCTGTCCTTACTGTTCTTGTTATTTTACCTAGTATTTAAGGCACTTCTTGATAATACTCAGTAACTCAAACAAATTCCAATTTATCAAAGGGTCAGCCAGAAAATATTCAATTTACTACCAAACTAGAAACCAACGTAGCGCAATTTGTGAGGTATTTCGTTCTAGTTGGTCGTCGGTTGCATTGTCGCGTGCTGAAAGCTCAAGATCACTTTGTTGCCATTGCAACATTATACTGTGGTTGCGCATATACCTATAATTAGCCGCAACGCTGATATAAGTGGCCTTGTCCTTAGTTAAAGTTGTGTCCGCTTTGGCGTGTAAAAATAACCGTTGGAAAACAGGAATATCTAGCCTAAAGCCAGCGTAACCCTGAGTGCTAGAAAAATCATTACTTAAAATATCGACCGAAGTATGCCTTAAACCTATCAATGGATAGAGGTTTAAACCTCTATCTAAGCTAAAAACGCTCATACCTATATCAAACTGCAAGTTTTGCTGTTGGTATTTGCTCGAGATGTCGGTTAATTCGGTTTCATATTTGTCCAATTGATAGCCAATTGCCCAATTTGGACTGATGGAATAACCCTGAATGGAATAGTTGTCTGTAAATTCGCTGGATAAATTATCTAATTCAGCCAGTGTTTGTGTGTTTGAGGTTAGGGTCAGCTCTGATTGTTCAGACGCTAAACCAATACTGATACCGTGGTGCCAACCAATTCCATGTACTGCACCACTTACAGACAAGCTAGATACTGCAATAGCTTTGGCTGCAAATAGGTGTTTGAAAGACATAGGGCTAAAGCCTTCTATTTATTTTGGATTGTAATACAGCTGTTTGTCTTAAATTATAAACAATAGTTGACGACAAAGCAGTGCCATTTTAAATAAATTCTAAGTGGTTAGACTAGTTGAGCTTGGTTGCTCATTTGTTTGGAATTTATGTATTCAGTAGTTTTGATGCTAAATCACTTTAATTGGCAGCAAAAATGTCCAAGCTGCTGTATTTTTTAGTGATTCAGTAATATATTCCATAAGTATTATCTGGGTGACAGCTGCTCAGTTTCATTATTGAGGTATCTAAATGCGATTTCAGCGTGGGTTAATCGCCGAAGCTAATTTACATAGTTTGTATTTAATGTTTAATGCCAGAGATGGTTTTGAGCGCGAAATCCGTCAGCATCTAGCTTGTTTTCAAGCTTTGATTAATCAATTCGCTGAAGACTATTCTGAAGCAGAGCTGTCTGCATTTGTTGCTGTTGGGGCTGGGTATTGGGATCAACTTTACCCTGACGCCCGTCCTGCTGAATTGTGTGACTTTCCGAAAATGAGCAAAGATAATCGCAAAGCACCGCATACTCCTTATGATTTATTTATTCATATTCGCTCTGACAGAACAGACGTAAACCACTTAGTTGGCTCGCATGTCGTTGAGTTATTTGGTGATGCCGTGCATTTACAAGAGCAGGTTAAAGGTTTTCGCTATTTAGACGGACGCGACTTAACCGGCTTTGTTGATGGGACTGAAAATCCGCATGGTGCACATAGGCGCAAAGTTGCATTAGTGGATGAAGCACAAGATGCGACATTCGCTGGTGGTAGTTATGTGCATATTCAACGATATCGTCACGCAATGGAACAATGGAACGAGTTACCGACTAAGGTTCAGGAAAACATAATTGGTCGAACAAAAGCGGATAATATTGAATATTCGAAAGAGAAAAAAATGGCTTTTTCTCATGTTAAACGCACTGGCTTAAAAGATGAAAATGGCAACTCAATTGAAATTTTGCGCCAAAGTATGCCATACGGCACGATGAAAATTCAGGGGCTGTTTTTTATTTCTGTCTGCCACAGCCCCAAGCCGTTTGAAATTATGTTACGCAGTATGATTGAAGGTGATGAACGTGGCCAACACGACAAGCTGTTGGAATATACAAAAGCAGAAACGGGCGCGGCGTTTTTTGCGCCTTCAGTCGATTTTTTGCGCCAGTTTTTATAATTAACCTGAGTTCAGGTCATTTCATTTGTATTGCTCTAGCGACCAAGCTTGCACTAACCCAAAACTGGTATTGGCGTATAAAACATCGTCCTGTAAATTAAACGCAAAGTCTAATACGGTTGCAGCAAAGTTATCTGCCTTAATTGACCATTTGGCAACTAAATCACCTGATTCAACTTGCCAGAGTTTTACTTGTTGTTTAGGCGCGCCGGTTGCGAGCCATTTGCCGTCATGCGAAAAAACCACACTGGTAAATATCTGCTGGCGTGCAGTGTAATTAAGTCTACTTACTTTCTGCCCCGTGGTTAAATCCCAAATATAAGATTGATTGGTACTGTTGGCGGTAAACGCAAAACGCGCTTTGGCATCTAAGGCTACTTGGGTAATACGACCAGTGTGGGCAAAATCATAAACAACTTGCGCGTTTTCGCTATTCCACAATAAAGCTTTGCCATCGTAACCACCACTTAATACATATTGACCATTGGCAGACATGACTAATTGACTGATGCGCTCACTATGGCCTAAAAATTCTAAACGGCGGCCTGTGTCTAATTCGATAAACAAGATGCGCCCGTCCATTAAACCTAAACAAACCTTTTGACCGCTTTTTGAAATTGCAGCAGCAACAATTTCTGATTTATCTATTTGGTAATAACCTTTGTTCGCGCCAGTTTGCATATTCCACACGGCAAAGGCTGTGTCTTCTGCGGTTAACACGAATTTATTATTCTCAGATATTTTTACTGTATGAATTAGGTTGGGTTGGTTAGGCTGATGTTGCCAAACAAAAGTTGGCAGCTGTTTTTCAACGTCCCATAGTTGTGCGCCGGTTTGTGTGCTAATGACTGAATAGACACCGGCAATAGATAAATCGGCAGCAAACGCGCCATTGTCAGTTTGTACTAAAGCTAATTGTTCAGTTGGCTTTTGCTCGCAGCCAGTTAACAACCAGCTAGAGCAAAAACTGAAAACTAAACTTAAGCAAAGATAGATTTTTGAATAAGTTGCCATTGTGCCGCCAAATGTTTAGATGGCAGATGTTTAAATTCGCTGCGTACAAACTGGCGAATTTGCCCTTCTAACCAGCTACTAAATAAGTTTGCTATAACGGTTTCGTTAGTTGGTAGTTCCTTACCTTCACGCATAGATCGTTCGCGTAGAACTTGTTTAAACTGGGTTTCAATGCGCTCAAATAAAGCGTTAACTCGTACTCGCAATCTTTGCTGTTCACCCATAAGCGCATCTCCAGTTAATAAACGGGAAATGCCAGGGTTTTTTTCAGTGAACAACAACACCAACTGACAAATTTTTAAGCAGCGACCGAGTGCTTGTTTATCTTCTTCTAAAATTTTGTTTATACGAGTAAACAAAGTATCTTCTACAAAGTCTAGCAGACCTTCAAACATACGCGCTTTACTTGGAAAATGCCTATATAACGCAGCCTCTGTGACCCCGACTGCTTCGGCTAATTTTGCTGTGGTAATGCGTTCACCCGGGTTGGTTTCGAGCATATTGGCTAATGCTTGTAATATTTCTTGTTTGCGATTGCCGCGTTTTGTATTCATGGTTAATTACTTCTAGTTTGTTCAAATTGTTTGGCGATTAGCTGAATGAGTTGCTGCGCAAGTTCGCTTTTATCCATTTGGCCAAAAGCTTGTTGCCCATCTGGCCAGAGTACAGTGACGGCGTTTTGGTTGCTGTTAAACCCTATGCTGCTGTCGGATACGTCATTGGCGATAATCATATCTAAATTTTTGCGCTGCATTTTGCCGGTGGCATATTCAATAACATTGTTAGTTTCAGCGGCAAAACCAACGCAAAATGGCTTTTCAACTTGCTGAGCGATAGTCGCTAGAATATCTGGGTTGCGCTCTAGTTGAATACTCATTTGATGCGATGACTTTTTAATTTTTTCGGCCGCAACATCTTTTACTTTATAGTCGGCAACTGCGGCGCAGCTAATAAAAATGTCGTTTTCACTACTGGCTTGCTCAACCGCTTGCAACATTTGCTGTGCTGAAGTGACCGGAATTCGTTTAGTCCACATAGGTTCAGCTAGATTAGTCGGCCCTGAAACCAGCGTGACTTGTGCGCCCATATTGGCTGCCGCTTCAGCGAGTGCATAGCCCATTTTGCCTGAACTATGATTGCTGATGTAACGCACTGGATCGATTGCTTCTTGAGTTGGCCCCGCTGTGATTAATACCCGTCTGCCGTGTAATACTTGTGGCATAAATAAACTAGGCAAGAGTTGAATGATTTGATGTGGCTCTAACATGCGGCCCGCACCCACATCACCACAAGCTTGTTCTCCAGAACCTGGACCAAAGATAAAACGACCATCGTGCTGCAATATAGATAAATTGCGTTGGGTTGCAGGTGCTGCCCACATTTGTTGATTCATCGCTGGTGCTATCGCAACAGGTGCTTTGCTGGCTAAACAAAGTGTGGTCAATAAGTTATCAGCTAAGCCGTGCGCCAGTTTGGCCATTATATCTGCACTGGCTGGAGCTATTAATATCACATCAGCCCATTTAGCCAATTCTATATGCCCCATAGCTGCTTCGGCTGCTGGGTCGAGTAGGCTGTCTGAAACTGGGTTACCTGAGACGGCTTGCATGGTCAGTGGGGTGATAAAGGCTTTTGCGCCTTCGGTCATAACTACTCGCACATTTGCGCCCTGATCTTTTAACCTGCGGGTAAGTTCGGCGCATTTATATGCGGCAATTCCACCACTGATGCCAAGTAGGATGTTTTTGTTGGTTAAAATGCTCACAACCAAGCTCTTTTTGTTATGTTAATTGGTACTAACTATACTCTTAAAAGGCGGTATATGGCAATGTATTGTTATATATGGCCGCTTGCACAATATCTGAGTACGGAGAACAATTCTGGTGGCGCCTTTGGCTTCGGGGCAAAAAAAGCAGCCCCGAGGCATAATTTTCTAAAAACGCTGTGCGCCATCCATGGCCGCTCACAAAAGATATCCTTATCTTTTGAAGTTTTAGAAAATTAGCCATCGGATCTACTTTTATTTGACCTTCGTAGTCGCTGCTTGCGTGTCGAAGATCTAGTGCAAGTTAATAGCAATAAAATTTGTGAAGTAGGTGGATGGGAGTGTTTGGAGCAAAACTTCACAAGGAAGGGAAGCCTTGTGTGAGCGGCCCATGGACGGGCTTGAAGCGTTTTTGCGAGAAATACACCATACACCTTCTGGGCATAGTGCGCAATTCTGGCAGCGCTTTTAGTTTAGGGGTTTACAAAGTAGCCCCGAGACATAATTTTCTAAAAACGCTGTGCGCCGTCCATGGCCGCTCACAAAAGATATCCATATCTTTTGAAGTTTTAGAAAATTAGCCATCGAGTCTACTTTTGTTTGACCTTATTAGTAGCTGCTGAGTTTTATTGATTGCAAAAACTTGTATACTGCAAAAATACGAATCAAGGATAAGGATAAAAGATGAGTATAAAGGATTGGCCGGCGGAGTCGCAGCCAAGGGAAAAACTGCTTGCACATGGCGCTGATGTTTTATCGGACGCTGAATTACTCGCAATATTTCTTAGAACAGGCGTAGCTGGTATTTCAGCTGTCGACCTCGCCAGGCAACTGCTTGAACATTTTGGTAGCTTACGCTCGTTGCTAGGCGCTTCTTTAGATGATTTTAGTGCTGCTAAAGGTTTAGGTGCAGCAAAATTTTGCCAACTGCAAGCTAGTGTGGAAATGACTAAACGCTTTTTAGCGGAAAATTTGCAAAGAGGGGATGCATTAACTTCAGTTGATGCAGTTAAAAGTTACCTAAAAGCCCAGTTGCAGGATAAACATAACGAAGTATTTGCCGTGTTGTTTTTAGATAATCAACATAAGGTCATTCGTTTTGATGTTTTATTCTACGGCACTATAGATGGTGCGAGTGTTTATCCGCGTGTTGTGGTTGAACAAGCGCTGCAATATAAAGCCGCAGCTGTGATATTTAGCCATAATCATCCATCTGGTGTGGCTGAACCAAGTCATGCGGATATTCAAATTACCAACAGGCTACAACAGGCGCTTTCGCTGGTGGATATTCGGGTACTTGATCATTTTATTATTGGCGATGGTGAGCCAGTTTCATTTGCCGAGCGTGGTTTGCTTTAATTTTCGACAATTTTAATAAAATAGATTGACTAAATAGCCCCTGTCATGTATAAAATGCGCCCTCTTGAATCAAGGGTACGCAACTTATTTTGTTTCGAAGCAGCAACTTTGAAACTCAGTATTGGAGACACAGCAATGTCTAAAGTATGCCAAGTGACTGGTAAAGGTCCTATGGTTGGTAACAATCGCTCACACGCGTTAAATGCTACCAAGCGTCGCTTTTTACCAAACTTACAATCGCACCGTTTTTGGGTTGCAAGTGAGAACCGTTTTGTCAAACTGCGTGTATCCACTAAAGGTATGCGTATCATCGACAAAAAAGGTATCGATGCCGTTTTAGCAGACATCCGCTCTAGCGGTGTTAAAGTTTAAGGAATTCTGTAATGCGCGATAAAATTAGATTAGTATCTAGTGCCGGTACGGGTTTCTTTTACACGACCGACAAAAACAAAAAGAACATGCCTGGCAAGTTTGAAATCAAAAAATTTGATCCAGTTGTTCGTAAACACGTTGTTTTTAAAGAAGCTAAAATTAAATAAGCATCTTTACTGATTTTGTGTAAAAAACCCGGCTTGCCGGGTTTTTTTATGCCTAAATTTCGTTAGGCTATACTCAAATGTAGATTAATGGAGTGTCTTTATGGTTAGGTTGTCACGATCTGGTTGGAATAACGTATTGATATTCACCAGCTTGATTATGATCTTCTTGTTTAACGGTTTACACCTCAAAATGTTTTCAAGTGATGACAAGCCGGTACAACAGCTTAATCTACTTCCCGCCGACGAAATGATTTTAACTATAGATTTCCCCAACTATTCACTTGAGCGAATTGGCCGCAGTTGGCGGACCATGCCAGAATCAGACTATTCAGTTGAGCAATTACAAGTGGTAGTAGAACAATGGCAACAACTACAGGTTCAACCTATTGATGTGATGCCTAATGAGGCAAATCAATATCCAGATGTCGTAGTGAGTTTTTGGTTTGCAGGGCAAAAACAAGCTTTTGTTGTACAGATTTTTAAGCTTGCAAACACAACTGTCCTGCGCACGCCAAACGGCTTAGTTCAATTAAACCAGCCGCTAGAGCCGTTGTTGCTCTGAGGCTTTTTCTAAGCTTTGCATGTACTCCGGCGTTACTTTTAAACCAGCAATCAAAGCGCCTATTGTTTGCGTATTTTGTGTGATTGGTACTGTCATAAAAAATGAATATCTTTGGGTACTTTCGTCCCATTGCGCTGGAGTTACGCTAAAGTTGTTAGTTTCTATCGCTTTGGTGAATTTGTCTTCGTCACCCTGCCAAAAATCACTGGTAAGCGGGTATGCAGCGACCAAAGCACCGTTTGCATCGACCAACATTAATTCTGCGAAGCTATAATGTTGTGAATTAATCAAAACGCTCAGGTATTTTGCAAGCTGGTTTTGCGTTATTTGTGTTTGGCGATTTTTGTCGTTAGACCAATTCTTGTCAATTTCAATTATTTGAGCCAATGACAAGGGAGTGTCAATTCTTTGTTTAAGTAAGTCGGTTGTGACGGCTCGTTGGCTTAATTGAAATAAAATTCCGATGTGACTATCAATCAGTATTTGTTTGTATTGTTTGTTTAGCCGCTTAAGCATATCGGTATTCGCTATGCTATGCGGAAGTAGAAAGCTAAATAACAATATTAACCCCTGTAACTTTGCAGGAAACTTGTGCACTTTTACCTTATCCATTTGTCACCATAAACAAATAGTAGAGGTGTCGTGGCAAAAGTGCAATTTTGTTTAAACGGTTTTTGTTATTTTCTGTAAACCCGGTGGACAGTTAATATCAATGCCACGCGATGCTGCGATAGGGGTTAAGTCTAGATAAAACCTTTGCAACAAAGTTAGCGGCTGCAGTCTTGCGGGAATATCTTTCAGTTGACTCTGAATATTACGGATCGGCAGGTCATTATCTACAAAGCGTGTAATTTGTTGCATATGCGTTTTATACGATTCATCCGTGATAACTGTATTAAATACTTTGAGATTATGTTCGGTTAAACCGGCGGCACTGTGCATAAATTCTGCTGTACTAAAGGGTTCAGCATGAATACCGCATAAACCTTTTAATTTTAGCGCTATTTCTTTAGCGACGGCAAAACCAAAACCTCGGCCTAAAATGGCACAATGTTCAACATGGTCAAAATCTTCAGGCATTAACAATGCGGGCTGATCAATTGCTTTGCGCAAATAGTCGGGTAATTGCAGTATTTGTTTTTTCAGTTCTTTGTTATGTGACCAAGTGGCGGCAAGTTGTAGTAAGGCTGACAAAGTTGCTAAGTAGGTTTTTGTCGCTCCGACTGCTTGTTGTTCGCCCGCTTTTAACGGCAAGATCACGTCAATTTCGTCGGCGAGTGGTGAGTCTTCATCGTTGACTATAGCTACCACAAAAGCGCCAGCTTCGCGCGCCATTTTGGCTTGTTCAATAATATCTGGACTTCGACCACTTTGTGAAACAACCAAAACAAGGGACTTTTCTAAGTTAAGTTTTTGCCCATAAATGCTGGTGACCGAGGGGGCAGCACCCACGACAGGTACACCTGTCTCTGTTTCAAATAAGTATTTGGCAAAACCTGTTGCATGATCCGAAGAGCCTCGGCCAACCATATAAATGAACCTTGGTTGCATAATTTTTAGGTGGGAACCGAGTTTTTCTATCGCGTGTTCGTTTTCTTCTAATTGCTCTGCAACACGCTCAGGTGTTTCGAGTGCTTCTTGTGTAAGCAGTGAATTTGACATTGTATTGTTGTGGTATCTTTTATAGATTTGCGCAGCTTGATAGCGCAACTTTAGCAGGTTATACGTGGCTTAAAACCGCTTTTTTATACCAATTTATTCCATGTATATAGCCAAGGTTTAGTTTGTTAAACATATGTTTCATTTAAACTTAATTGCGGATTATCAATTAAAACCATAGCACCAGCGATTGGTTGATGGTCGGATAACTTAACACTGTATTGCTCTTTAAGCATTGGATAATAAAAACTGGCTAATCCACCTAACAGATAAGTTGAGCCTGATTGAACCTGGTTCAATTGCTCAATTAGCTTGGCGAGATACAGTATAGCCGTGTTGACAATAGTTAAAGCGCTGGGATCATTCTCGTGTGCTAAGCCTGTAACCAAAGGGGCTAATTCAGCGAATTGACTGGGGCTCGCTTGATACCAAAGCTGGCTCAGTTGGGTCGCGTCTGTAGTATTTGCATGCTCTGTAACTAGCGTACTTAACTGGTTATGTGTGGCTAGGTTATCTAAAACTAATAAAGTTTGTTCTATCGCTTGTCGACCTAACCAAGCACCAGAGGCTTGGTCGCCAATTTGAAAACCATAACCGCCTAATATCACTTCTGTGCTGTCATTTGTCGCAATTGCACAACTACCTGTTCCAGTAATAATGGCTTTGCCATTGCAAGATTGATTGGCAGCGTAACAGGCTAAATGTAAATCAGTGGTAAACAGAAATTTTTTGAAAGGATGTTGCCAATTAGACAGTCGTTGGCAAACTTTTGGCAAATTTACCCCAGCAAACCCACCCGCCACAGTGCAACTTTTTATCACATTTTCCGCTAAGTCAGCTTTGAGTAATAATTTCTCTATGCTTTGCACTAAATTGACAATGGCTTGGTTAAAGTCTGAAGCAAAATTACATGAGCCGCCAGTATATTCGGCAATGGCATTTTGCTGTGTTTGTTCAAACAAACGCACATGACATTTAGAGCCACCACCATCAACGGCGATTATATAGTTATCCTTCACTGGCAAATTGCTCATTAGTTTCAATTACATCTATTACTTTTTCCACACCATCCATATTACGCGCTATGGTAACGGCAATTTTTTTCTCCCGTTTAGTTAACAAACCCATCAAAAATACTTGTTGGTTTTCGGTGTAAACTTTAACTTGATGGCCATCTAGCTCTTTGTCTGCCAACATGCGGGTTTTAACCTTAGTCGTTAACCAAGCATCTTTGGCGCGTTGTGCAGCCGATGTTGGCTGAGCAATGACGATTTCATTGTAAATGTCTCTTAAATCGGTATTTTGCCCTGCAATGTCTAATACTTTATTGCGCACAAATTCGCTGGTGGCTTGACCAACTAACAGCACGTTGCGGTTGTAACTGACTACATTCACATGTGCTTGTTCGAATAAACTTGGTTCATTGTTAATTGCACGGGCGATTTTCTGCTCTATCTCATGATCAAGCACTTGGGTATCTAAATCACGTCTATCCGCTGAAACTGCGGCTGTGGTTGCTGCTGCTCCACTAAATAGGGCAATTGCACAGCCTGTTGTTTGGCTTGCTAGCAGTAAAACAAAAACAATATTTACAAAAGATTTCATATTACATACCTGGGAATAAAGTTTTTTCAATGGCATCAACAATGCTGTGAACAACCAGTTGATGTACTTCGTGGGTTCTTACTGGGCTGTCAGATGGCACTCTAATCTCTACATCGTTTGGCCCCAATAAACCAGCAATTTCACCGCCATCAGCGCCAGTTAAGGCTATGACCAACATGTCCTTAGAAAGTGCCGCTTCAATTGCGCGTAAACACACAGGTGAGTTTAAATTGCTGCTGACCACTACTAACACGTCACCTGATTGGGCAATCGCGCGTAATTGCCCGGCAAATTGTTGATAAGCTTGGTTGTCGTCACTTAATAACGAGGTTGCCATTGCATCAGCGGCCAACGCATAGGCTGGTAAACTCGGACGCTCGTGTTCTAATTTATAGTTAAGCGCATTTGCCAATATACCAGCTGTTGCATGGGCTAGGCCATCACCACAGGTTAATATCTTCTTTTCAGCTAATAAGGCTTGCAGCATGGTTTCAGCGGCTTTTTCCACTATTGGTGCTAACACATCTAGGGCGGCAATTTTTGTGTGAATACTTTCAGTAAAACTTTGTTTAATTAATTCTTGCATGGTGTATTAAAATGCTGATTTTATCCAGTTGGGTTGTGATACATCAAAATCAAAACTGACGACGTCGAAACGCATTTCAGTGTGATGTATGTTAAGCCCTTGTTGTTTTAAAAAGAACATGGCTGCTTTTTGTACTTTGCGCTGTTTCGCATAACTCACAGTGGCGGCGGCGCTGCCGTAATTATTTTGCTGGCGAAAACGCACTTCAACAAATACAAAGCAGTTATTATCTCGACAAATTAGGTCTATTTCGCCCATTTTGCAGTTAAAGTTACGCGCAATACAGTTTATGCCTTGTTTTGCGAGTAAGTTAGCTGCAGCTTGTTCGTATTGTTCACCTATTTGCCTTTTATTCATATTATTTCATAACAAGGTTTACAACTCGGCCGTTGTTAAACTTTGCCCACTTAAGTTCCCTGTGTAACTTTCCATTGTTTTCGACTGTTAATTTACCAGTCATGCCGGCAATTGTGTAACCCGGAAATACTCTCATCTGCGCTAAGTTCTCGATAAGTTGGTATGCATCAAAACCAAATGCAAAAAAGCGCGAAAGTGCATCAGTTGGGTTATCCCAAACTAATTGCATTTGGTATGCAAGTTTACTTCGGTTTGCTTGCCCAGGTAATATCCATGGCATGTCACTAAAAATAATTTCGTCTAAATCGCGTAAATCTGCATTGTTTAACGCACTGCTAAAACTTATCGAGCTTGCAAAAATAGGAATTAACTCGGCAAAAGGCGCGGTATTTACGTCTATATAAGGTTTTAAAATACGGGTTTGTGTTGGGTCTCCAACAATATAAATTACATCTATATCTTGGCGATTACGCGCATCAGCTTCAAAACCTTGTGGGTTGCCTAACAGCTGTTTTATGGTTTTTACTCTGTCTTTACTTTGTGCGGTTTCTAGTAACTTCTCTACATTAGCTTCCATTTCATCTGTATTGCTGAAAAAACCAATCGCGACTTGATGTTCTGTTTCTTCGCTGAAAATTTTGCCAAAGGCTTGGCTCATGCGTTTGCCGTAGGCATCATTTGCAGCAAGGACAATAGGTTTTTTATATCCTTGGGCAAGTATGTGTCTTGCTGCTTGCTCTGCTTCAATTTCTGGCGCGAGGGCAAAATGAAATTGCTGTGCTTCGCTTATCTGCCCTTCGGCTAAGTCATTTAAAAATAAGGTTGGGGTTAATAAATTAGCTAATTTAACTTGCTCAACATTATTTTTAAGCAGTGGGCCAATAATAAAATCGTAGTTAGCCGTTTCTTGCTGGTTTTGCAAAAACGCTTCAAAATTCAACGTATTTGTATCCAAAAACTCTATGCTAGGCGTATGGGAACGCTGTTTTTCGTAATAAGCTGCAACTATGCCTTGTTGAATGTACTGACCTTGTTTTTGGAATTTACCTGTTAGTGGTAACAAAACCGCGATATTTTGCGGTTGATAGGCTTTTACTTCTAATGCTGTTAACAAAGCTTGTGGTAATTGATTAGCCGCAGGGTGATTTGGATATTGCGCTTGCCAGTTACGTATGTTTAACAGCATGGTTGCGGGTGCATTGGCATGTGCGCGGGTAATTTGTAGTAGTTTTAACCAGCCGGTTAGTTCTGGCTGGCTTGGTTCTTGAAAATGTTTAACCGCTGTCGCTGCTAACTGGTTGATGTCAGCCCAAATCTGTTCGTTGATTGCCGGTTTTTCTTCTGCAACAACATAACTTTTCAGTGCTATCTGATTTTTTGCCGCGACTAAATAATGTTTGCTTTGCTGCGCTGATATAGCTTTCGCCTGCAAGAGGCGCTTTTCAAAACCTTGTAATTGTTCAATCTGCTCAATTAAGCTATAGGCTTGTTGATATTGTTGAAAATGAATTAAACCTTCTGCTTGAAACAGCTTCTTTTGTTTTAGAATGTATTCACTTAAATATTGGTCGTCTAGTTCACTCAATAATGCGAGCGCTTTAGTTACTTGTTGTTCTTCAAGGTAAGCATCTGCTGCACGCACATACCAAATACTTGCTTGATATTGATCTTGTGCTTGTTGCGCGCGCAATAAATAAGCGCCTGCAGTAATACGTGCAGCGACCGGCTGGCTCACTTCAGGTTTGCTTTCTATTGGTTGTGCTGTTTCTTTTGGCGTGCTGCCACAGGCGGTTAAAGCCAAAAGACAGGTAACAATTAGCGCTTTTTTTAAACCTTTGTCCATTCTTTCCTGAATAACTGTATTATCTCAATCGCATGGCGGGTATATTACTACGCCAAGAAAATAAATAACATGATATAGGTAAACTATATGCAAGATCACACTGCGCAAACAAGCGGCATTTTATACGTAGTCGCTACACCAATTGGCAACTTAGCGGATTTTACCCAAAGAGCGATTGATACTTTAAATTTGGTGGATGTGATAGCCGCTGAAGACACGCGCAATGCATATAAATTACTCCAGCATTTTTCGATAGATAAAAAATGTATTGCGTATCATGATCATAACGAAACTCAACAAGCACAATCTCTAGTTAAACAATTATTAGCTGGTGCCAATATAGGGGTAATTTCAGACGCGGGTACACCGCTAATTAATGACCCAGGTTATCGCATTGTTAAAGCCTGTCGTGAAGCTAATATCAAGGTTGTACCTATTCCTGGCGCTTGTGCGATTATCACTGCGCTTTCTGCTGCTGGCGTTGCTACCGATCAATTCTTTTTTGGTGGTTTTTTACCGGCTAAAAAACAAGCGCGCCAAGCTGCGATTGCCACAACAGCACAAACCACAGCGACCAGTGTTTTTTACGAATCAACCCATAGAATTGTCGCCTGTTTACAAGATATTCAAGCTGTATTAGGTGCAGACAAACATGTGGTGATTGCCCGTGAACTGACCAAAACCTTTGAAACTTTTATCTCTGCACCTGTGGGGGAAATTTTGCAAATTATGGCTGATGATGCCAATCAACTAAAAGGTGAATTTGTACTTGTGCTCGAGGGTAGCTCGGCACAAGCTGAAGTGGATGAAAAGTGTTTAAAACTGTTAAGGAGCTTAGTTGAATATATGCCGTTAAAAGCTGCTGCAGGTATAGTCGCGGATACTTTTGGGGTAAAGAAAAAAGCTGTATATGAGGCTGGATTAGCAATTAAATAACTTGAATCTCTAAGGCAAATCTACAAGCTGTAAACAAACTCAACAGCTTGTTTTATCGCTTTATACGCATCCATTACAGTGTTTTCTTTGGCTGCACCAACAATTTGGTAGGGGGCTGTTAGCTGAGATAAAAATTTTGGTGTGTGTGGCATTTGACCCGCACATAAAATAATTTGTTCAGCTGGCACTAATTTGTCTTTGTTGCGCACTGCTAGGTGTAATCCATCTTGGTCAATCTTCTGGTAGCTTGCACCTGAAACCACTTTAACACCAAAGTCTTTTAATTCTTGTCTGTGGATCCAAACCGTTGTTTTACCTAAACCAGTACCGGGTTTGCGTACTTTTCTTTGCGTGAGTGTTATAGAGCGAATGTTGTTTGTCGGGACTTTACTCACTAATCCACCACTTTGGTTGTTAATATCTACTCCCCAATGTTGGTAATAATTATGCGGTTTGTCTTGATGTTTGAGTGCATATAAACAGGTATCGATCGCCACACCACCAGTACCAATAATGGCAATGTTTTGTTTTAACTCTGTTTGTTCAGATAGAATCTGTTGGTAGGTAGCGACATTTTTATATTCGACCCCAGATATTTCAGGTATTACAGGCGCGCTGCCTGTGGCGATAATGACTTGTTGGTAGGCGTTTAATTCTTCAGCTTCTACCTGATAGTTAAGTTTAACTTCAACATTGCTGTGTTTTAGCATATTGGCAAAATAACTGAGTAACAGTTTGAAGTCTTCTTTGCCTGGCACATTGGCCGCATAATTGAGTTGTCCACCTAGTTGACCAGATTTTTCAAACAAACACACTTGGTGTCCGAGTTGGGCCGCGGTAATGGCTGACATAATGCCAGCCGGTCCAGCGCCTACTACTGCCAACTTGAGTTTACTAGTACAGCTTTTATTAAATAGTGTTTCGTGACCAGCTAATGGGTTGACCAAACAACTGGCGACTTTATTTTCAAAAATTCTATCTAAACAAGCTTGGTTACAGGCAATGCAAGGGGAGATCAGCTGGCTTTGCCCTGCAGCTGCTTTATTGACAAATTCACTGTCGGCTAGGAAAGGGCGCGCCAGCGAAACAAAGTCTGCTTGTTGCTGCTGTAAAATTTGCTCTGCAAGTTCAGGGGTATTAATGCGGTTACAAGCAACTATTGGAATATTTATATGTTGTTTTAGTGTGGCCGTGGGCGCAACGAAAGCAGCCGGTGGCACGACACCCGCGATGGTTGGAATACGCGATTCATGCCAGCCAATGCCAGAATTGAGTATATCAACACCTGCTTGCTCTAGTTGTTTTGCCAGCTCAATCACTTCAGAAAACGGACTGCCTTGTTCAACCAAATCAATTAATGAAAGGCGGAAAATTATTAAAAAATCTTTGTGACAGCTAGCTTTTACCCGTTTAACAATGTCTAATGCAAAGCGCATGCGCTTGGTTAAATTACCACCCCAATCATCGCTTCTTTGATTGGTTTTGGCACAGATAAATTGGTTAATTAAATAACCCTCAGAGCCCATTATTTCAACGCCGTGGTAACCGGCTTGCTCGGCGAGTTTGGCACAGTTTACAAAGTCGTCTATTTGTTGATTTATTTGTTGCTCAGTCAACTCGGCTGGCTCAAACGGGATCATCGGCGCTTGTAATTTACTCGGCGCAACTATATCGGGATGATAACCATAGCGCCCTGCATGCAATATTTGCATGCAAATTTTACAATCGAATTGGCTGACCGCTTGAGTTATTTTCTGGTGTTGTTCAATTTGCTCTGGCTGATCAAACACCACGCGGTTAGGCGCGAGAATACCTGCTTTGTTTGGTGATACACCACCTGTGATAATTAATCCTACCCCACCTTTGGCACGGGCTTGATAAAAAGCGGCTAAACGGTCAAATCCTTCATCTTGCTCTTCAAGATTGGTGTGCATTGAGCCCATGATCACTCGGTTTTTAAGTTGCACTGAGCCAATTTGATAACTTGAAAAAAGATGAGGATATTGCATTTTTGCCATTAAACAGTGTCGAAAAGCCGTAGTTTATACCCAAATACCGGTTCGATACTAGCCCCACTGGGGATGGATAAGTTGATCCAAATCAGACTGTTTTGTAATATTCGTCTGCATAAATTTTTGGGGGATAAAAATGAGTTTGGCATTTAACATCGAGCGCTGTGCTGCTTGGTTGCCTGGGGTGGAAACCCCGCAGGATTTTACTGCATGGGCAAAAAACACAAAAAAAATAGACATAGAAAATGCAGTGATGCCAGCTTTAAAACAAGTGCCAGCCATGCAAAGACGTAGGTTAAGCCCTTATGCAAAAATCACTTTAGCAACCACATTAGATGTATGTGCTGAGTTATCATCTGAGCATATAGATACGGTTTTTTCATCGCGCCACGGCGACCTTCAACGCACTGCTTTATTGATCGAAAATGTGGCTGAGCAAGAGGGTTTGTCGCCCACTCAGTTTGGTTTATCGGTACACAATGCTGTGGCTGGTTTGTACAGCATATTCACTAAAAACAAAGCGCCGATGACAGCAGTAGCCGCTGGTGAACAGAGCTTTATTACTGGTTTAATTGATGCTGCGTGCAAGCTCAAAGCAAATAACTTAGAGCGTATTTTGTACGTTTACTCTGACTATGATATCCCTGAATATTACAAGCCTTATGTGCAAAGTGGTGAGTGCGCTTGTTCAGTTGCGTTATTATTAAGTGCAACCGCTGGTACAGCTTGTGAATTAGTACAAACAGAACAAGTTAGTGAAGATGATTGCTACCAGCCTTTGGCATTTTTAGCCAGCTATTTTGGTGATTCGACTGAATGTAAACTGAATTCTGGTCGTTCAATTTGGACATTAAACATTGGCAAATAATAATTACAAGGGCCAAAGATGTTGTATGCGTACAGAGTATTAGCGACCGGCAGTGCTTTTTTATTTTTTAATTTAGGTGGGGTGATTTTAACCTTAACTGTATTTCCAATTATTCGCTTATGTACGCCCAAAGGGGCGACTCGAATCAAATTTACCCGCAAAATGATCCACTATATCTTTAAAGGTTTTGTGAGTTATATGCGTTTTATGCGTATTATTTCTTTAGATGTCACTCATGTTGAGAGACTTAAACAAGCGAAAGGAAAGGTTGTTATCGCCAACCATCCATCGTTAATTGATGTAGTTGTGTTAATTTCGTTATTAGAAAATGCAGATTGTGTGGTAAAATCCGCGCTTTGGCGCGCGCCCTTTATTGGTGGGGTCGTCAGGAGTGCGGGTTATATAACAAACGACACAGATCCCGAAGTTTTTATTCAAGCTTGCAAAGACTCATTGTCGGCAGGTGCAAACCTAGTAGTGTTCCCTGAAGGAACAAGAACTACACCAGGGAAATTACCTAGCTTTAAACGAGGGGCAGGTAATATTGCGGTAAGAACCAATGCAGACTTTTTGCCTGTATTGATATATGTGTCGCCAACTACACTAACTAAAGGTGAATCTTGGTATCAAGTTAGCCCAACACGTGTGCACGTAAAGTTAGTGGTTTTACCTGAGTATCAGGTTGAAGATTATAGCCAAACGGATAGTGATGCTAAATCAGTTCGTTTGTTAACAAAAGACATTGAAAAATATATTAGAAAGGAAATGCAAGCGCATGGCTGATTTAAATCTAGAAGTAAAAGAATTAATTATCGAAGCCTTAGACCTAGAAGATATTACGCCTGAAGATATTGAAGACGATGCTCCATTATTTGTTGATGGGTTAGGCTTAGACTCAATTGATGCTCTTGAATTGGGTGTTGCGATTAAAAAAGCTTACGATGTAAAAATCGACGGTAATTCAGAAGAAAGTAAAAAACATTTTTATTCGGTAAATTCTTTATGTGAGTTTATCCGTAGCTGTCAATAAGTGGTTAGAACAAATGAATCAACAACAAATTTTTTCAATGGTTAAAGACATTCTGGTCAATGAGTTTGAAATTGATCCAGAAGACATTACCGAAGAGGTTAACATCTATCAAGATTTGGATATCGACAGCATAGACGCGGTAGATTTAATGGTTAAGTTAAGAGCAGCAACGGGTCAATCAATTGAACCTGAAAGCTTTAAACAAGTGCGTACCATTAATGATTTGATAGAAGTTTTACATAAACTATTAAATTAACCTTCAATGATAGTGCGAGCAATATTGGCGATAATTCTGCTCGCCTATCCATTTTTAGTATATTTTGGTATTCAGAGTATTTCGGCGCAATGGATTTGCCTACTTATGTTGGTGCTTGTTGTCACAAGATACCGTCTATTTAAAACCTCTGGTAAAAACACTCCTCCCGCATTAAAACTTGCAACTATCAGTGCCGTTATCTTATTTGCACTCGGTGGTTTGTTTGATTCTCAATGGGCATTAAAATTTTATCCCGTGGTTATCAATTTAAGCTTGGCTGCTGTTTTTTTATATTCATTGTATAAACCGCCAGCGGTTATTACGCTTATCGCGCAGCTAAAAGAAAAAGCCACTCCGAGTATGCTCAGCTATACGACTAAAGTGACACAAGTTTGGAGTGGATTTTTCCTGATAAATGCAAGCGTCGCAGCGTGGACGATCTTTTATCAACAGGGGCAATATTGGCTAATCTATAACGGCTTTTTATCATATTTGCTCTGTGGTTTGTTGTTTGCAATTGAATGGATTGTACGAATTCAGTACAAAAAGCGTCATGAAACAGAAGTTAATCCTTAACCCTCAACAATTTAAATTTGCCGCAGCAGGTGAAAGCAGCCAGTTATGGATGCAATACTATCAGGCTAGCCGCAAGTTAATCCAAGCTAGCCCAGCCGACACTTGGCTATTGTTTAATAAAGACTCTTTTAAATTTTCAGCCTGCATATTTGCGCTGATTACTGAACACAAACGTATTGTGTTGCCTCCGAGCAATCAAGCGAGCAAAGTGAGCGAAATTGTTGAGCTGACAGGTGCAACTACTTTTAATTCTGCGCAATTACAACTAGAGCAAAACAGCAGTCAAATAAGCGACATTGAATTACCGCTTGATGCGCAAATTGATTTTTTTACCTCTGGTTCGACTGGTTCGGCTAAATGTATTCATAAAAGCTTTAATCAGTTAGTCACAGAAGTTAAAACGCTTGAACAAACTTTCAGCCATTCACCACAACAAATTTGTGTTGTTTCAACTGTTTCTCATCAACACATTTATGGCATGCTGTTCAAATTATTGTGGCCGTTAGTTTGTGGACATAAATTATTGAGCCAAACTTATGAATACCCAGAGCATATGGTTAATGCGGTGGCTGATATTCAGCAGAAGCTTGTGTTGATTACCAGCCCAGCGCATATTCATAGGCTGGTTGCTGACAATGTTTTATCTGCGGTTGCAGACAAGTTCTTGCAGATTTTTTCCTCTGGTGGCCCACTCGATATGCAGAAAAACCTAGCGTTTTCAGAGCCTATGTCTTGCCGTGTCACTGAAGTATTTGGTAGTACAGAAACGGGTGGTATTGCTTGGCGTCAGTATGATGGCAGTGAGCATAGTGCTTTGTGGCAGCCGTTTGCTGGTGTTGAAGTGTGTGCAAATCAAGCAGAACAAAGGCTGGTGGTTAACTCACCTTATATTGTCCAACCACACTATTTAACTGACGATAGAATCGAGCTTGTTGACGGGCAAAAATTTAAATTATTAGGCCGAGTTGATCGTGTTGTTAAAATTGAAGAAAAGCGTGTCAGCTTAGATGATTTACAACAAAAACTAGCAGCCAGCAGCTATTTTAATGACGTTTACGTGTTGCCAATACAGTCAAAAAATCGCCAACAACTTGCAGCTGTGATGGTTTTAACAGAGCAAGGCTGCAAAGAATTAACTGAGCTAGGCAAGTTTAAGTTTGACCAACAGCTTCGTCGATATCTACAACAATGGTTTGAACCTGTAGTGACACCAAAAAAATTTAGATATATAGACGCATTACCTTATAATGCGCAGGGCAAATTAAATAAACAACAAATGGAATCGTATTTTGACTGATTTTGTATACAAGGCAGAGCTGCTTTCACAAAAGGTTACTGAGCAACAGGTCGATTTGAAATTGCGTGTACCGGCTAATTTATATTATTTTCAGGGGCATTTTAACTCAGCTCCTATTTTACCGGGCGTGGTGCAAACCCATTGGGTAATGCAATATTTAGCTGAATTTTTTGCGGCAGATGTCAAAACCTTTCAGGGTTTTTCCAACTTAAAGTTTCAAATTATTGTGCAGCCAGAATACGTATTAGACTTAACCTTAAAGCAAATAAAACCGAATAAATATAGCTTTAGTTATCAGTCGGAGCATGGCCAACATGCATCAGGTAAGGTGCAGTTTGGCGAATGAGTAACTTCTGTTTTGTTATCCCCAATTACAACCATCACCTAGTTATTGAACAAACAATAGCTGACTTGCAGCGTTTTGAGCTGCCGATTATTTTAGTTGACGATGGTAGTGATCAGCAAACGAAACAAGTGCTTGCACGAGTTGCAGAGCGTTTTGCCAATGTTACTTTGCATATTCGTACCGAAAATGGTGGCAAAGGTGCTGCAGTACATGACGGTTTAGTGTTGGCGGCTAAGTTAGGTTATAGTCATGCGGTACAAGTAGACGCAGATGGCCAACACAACTTAGCTGACATAGACAGATTAATTGAATTGGCTAAACAAAAGCCGCAAGCTTTAATCAGTGGCCAGCCTGTTTACGATGACTCCATTTCGAAAGGGCGCTTATACGGCCGTTATTTCACTCATATTTGGGTACATATTGAAACCTTGTCGTTAAAAATTAAAGATTCAATGTGTGGATTTAGAGTATACCCTCTTGCCGCATATAGTCAGTTAGTTGACAAAGTCAACTTGGGCAAACGTATGGACTATGACATTGAAGTTATGGTGCGTTTGTATTGGCAAGGTTGTGATGTAGAGTTTTTGCCAACCAAAGTTATTTACCCTGAAAATGGCGTATCTCACTTTAACGTATGGCGCGATAATGTATTGATTTCAAAAATGCATACACGATTATTTTTTGGCATGTTAATACGCATCCCGCAGTTAATTATGCGCAAGTTTAAAGGTTAGTCATGGCAGAAAAAGCACTTCACTGGTCCAAAATGAAAGAGCGCGGCAGTTTTGCCGGTATCCAAGTATTGGTGTGGATTTATCAAATTTTGGGTAAAAGTTTTTTCAAAATTTGTTTTTTCCCAGTGATGTTGTACTTCTACTTAACCGGTGGACGCGCACGTAAAGCAATTCAAGACTATTGGCAGCAAGTGGAAATCACCCAAGGTGGCCAGCGCAGTGGTTATTGGCAAACGCACAAACATGCATTTAAACTATTTTTGCAATTTGGTTTTGCCATAGTTGACAAGTTTGACGCTTGGTTAGGCAAAATTGGCTTAGACGACATCGAGATAGCTGATCATGCCGCTTTCACTGATTTAACCAGTGCTGGTGGTGCTGTCGTGTTAAGTAGCCATTTAGGTAACATGGAAATTTGCCGGGCAATTTTCAGTTGTGGTGCTAATAAGAAAAAACTCAATGTTATTACCTACAATGAGCATGCGCCGTCATTTAATAATTTCTTAAAAAAAGTAAACCCTGAAGCCGCAATTAACTTTGTTCACATCAATGATTTTGGTCCTGATGACACAATTAAACTTAAACAAAAAATAGAAGATGGTGAAGTTGTGGTTATTTTTGCGGACCGAACTTCAGTGAACAATCCAGAAAGTGTCCAGTATGTGCCATTTTTATCCAAGGATGCGCCAATTGCTGTGGGTCCTTTTGCACTGGCTACTATTATGGAATGTCCGGTATTTTTCATGAGTTGTATTAAAAATGCTCAGTCTGGTAGATATACAACTTATATTGAGCGGTTTGCCGAACCAACTAAGGTAAAACGCAAAGAGCGAGCGGCGTATTTCCAAGCGTTAATGGAAAAATATACCAGCCGTTTAACCTATTATTGCTTAAAAGCACCATATCAATGGTATAACTTTTTTGACTTTTGGACGGTCAGTGTTCAAGCAGACGAAGACAAAAAGCCAAACCATAAAAAATAAGTATTGGAGTACTATCAGTGAATACTGAAACAAAGAATATCGAGTTTGGGGCACAACGAATTTCAATTGAAGATATTGTTAATATCGCTTTTAAATCGGCACCTGCAAAGTTATCAAGTGATGCGACTTTTGCGAAAAAAATTGACGCTGGTGTGGCCTTTTTAGACAAACTATTAAAAGAAGAAGGGCACATTTATGGTGTAACAACAGGTTATGGTGACTCATGTACTGTTGATGTGCCTTTGTCTTTGGTAGAAGAATTACCAATGCACTTAACCCGTTTCCATGGCTGTGGTTTAGGTGACTTTTTCGACCACGAGCAAGGACGTGCAATAGTAGCCAGCCGTTTGGTATCACTTTCACAAGGTTATTCAGGCGTTAGTTGGGACTTACTTAACTTATTGGTTGAAATGTTAAACCAAGACATTATTCCAGTGATCCCACAAGAAGGTTCGGTCGGTGCTTCGGGTGACTTAACACCACTATCATACGTGGCAGGTGCATTAATTGGTGAGCGTGATGTTTATTACCAAGGTGAGGTAATGAAGTCGGCTGAAGCTTTTGCTAAAGCAGGTTTAAAACCAATTAAACTGCGTCCAAAAGAAGGTTTAGCTATTATGAATGGCACAGCTGTAATGACAGCTGTGGCTTGTTTAGCTTTCGACCGCGCTGAATATTTATCTAAGTTAATGACGCGTGTTACCGCAATGGCTAGCCTTGCATTAAAAGGTAACAGCAATCACTTTGATGATATTTTGTTTAGTGTTAAACCGCACCAAGGTCAGCAACAAATTGCCAGCTGGATCCAACACGATTTAAATCATCACAAACATCCACGCAATTCACATCGCTTACAAGATAGATATTCAATTCGCTGTGCACCGCACGTGATCGGTGTATTACAAGATTCATTGCCATGGTTTAAACAATTAATCGAAAACGAATTAAACAGTGCTAACGACAACCCTATTATT
>NZ_JH767529.1:171397-210176 GCF_000281085.1 Catenovulum agarivorans YM01 | reverse complement strand
TGCAATGGCAATGGACTCAATGAAAAACTGTGTAGCTAATATTGCAGATTTAGCGGATCGTCAAATGGCGACTATGGTTGATGTAAAAATGAACCATGGTTTACCGTCTAATTTGTCGGCAGCTAGTGAAGATCGTAAATACATCAACCATGGTTTTAAAGCAATTCAAATTGGTTGTTCTGCGTGGACTGCGGAAGCGCTTAAACTAACTATGCCTGCGAGTGTTTTCTCACGTTCAACTGAATGTCACAACCAAGACAAGGTCAGCATGGGTACAATAGCTGCTCGTGACTGTTTACGTGTATTACAGTTAACGGAGCAAGTGGTTGCCGCAACTTTGTTAGCTACAGTTCAAGGTATTCGTTTGCGGGTTATGCAAAACGAATTGTCTATGGATACATTAAATCCAGATGTTGCCGCTATGGTTGAAGATGTGTCTAGCTTCTTTGAACTATTAGACGAAGATAGACCTACAGATACTTTGTTACGCGAAACAATTGGTTATATCCAGCAACAAAGATGGAATCTATATGAAAAGTAAATCCATACTCCAAGCCAAAACACAAATCGAAGTTCAGTTTTATGACGTTGACGCAATGCGAGTGGTTTGGCATGGAAATTATGTGAAATACTTAGAAGACGCCAGATGTGAACTGCTAAAAAAGTTTGATTATAACTACTTAGACATGGAAGCATCTGGTTATATTTGGCCGGTTGTTGATATGCGAATTAAATATGTGCAATCAGCAAAACTGGCCAAAACAATTGAAGTAACAGCGAGTTTAGTTGAATACGAAAATCGGCTAAAAATTGAATATGAGATACGCGATGTTGAAACCAACAAAGTTTTAACTAAAGCCTATACAGTGCAAGTAGCGGTTGATATACAAACTGAGGAAATGCAATATCAAAGCCCTCAAGTATTGCTTGATAAGCTAGCCGCTTATATTTAACAGGAGTTGTATGAAACACTGTAGCCAAGTTTTAGTTGTTTTATTCAGTTGTTTATACGCTATTGGTGTGTTGGCTAATAATAGTTGGCAGCCAATAGCCAAACAGCAGCTAAAGCAATACCTAGCGCCTTACCAAAACTTGCCAGTGAAAGGGACATTTTCCCAAAGCAAAAAATTGCAGTTTTTAACTGTACCGATTCGTTCTTCAGGTGAATTCTCGATAGACAAGCAACAAGCTGAGCTCTTGTGGCAACAACATAAACCTGTGCAGCAACAAACTAAAATAACACCAGCGGGTATTTATCAGCAAAATCCAGGACAAAGTGATTTTGTTAAGGTTGTGGATGACACTGTTGTCAGCCAGCTTTTATTGGCGGTATTTACTGGTGATATTGCTGAGCAAGATTGGTTTTTATGGCAACATAATCCAGCACAAGCGCATTGTATTAAAAGTGACATTTTGTTGGCTGAGTTGTCGCAGTTTGTCCAATCAATTAAGTTATGCCAACAGCAGGATTTAACACAAATTGCTCTTAGTGAGAAACAAGTAGAAACGCTAATAGAGCTTACCGAATACAAGGAATAATAATGACAGGCGCTAACGGGTTGCAAAAGCTTTGGTTGTTTACCTTTATCATTGCAACTTGTTTATTGGTCGGTTTATTTATCCAATCCCCACCAAAAATTAACGCTGATTTTAGCCAAATCTTTTCTCAGCAATCGGTAGATCAGCAAACTGAAAAAGTCATAGAGCAAATACGGCAGAATAATGAGTCTGCTCATTTAATTTTGTTAGAAGCTGCAAAGCTTGATGTGGCAGTTAAGCAAGCTGAGCAGTTGGCAGACCGACTGCAAAAAACTGAGTCAATTCGAGAGGTTAAAATTACCTTTGAGCCAGCACCCAAGATCGAAGAGATAGCCCAATTTTATGCACAATACCCAGGTGCTTTTTTAAGCGAACGCTATCAAAACTGGTTAGCGCAGCAAAATTATCAAGCCATTGTTGACCAGCAATTTACCGCACTCACGCAAATGGTTAACCCTTTGGTTGGCAGCACCTTCAGCCATGACCCAAGCTTAGCGCTCGCTGACTTTTTAACCGAGCAAAATGTCAGTAGTGCAGTGCAGCAAACCACCCAAGGGCATTTATATTTAAGTTTGAATGACAGCCAAGCTGTACTGCTTTATTTCAAACCTGATATGTCGGCTATGAATATTCAGCAGATAGCGGCTGTTGCAGAGCAAATAGATTTAGCCTGCCAAGCGCTGTCGGCAAAGTGTTTGAAGGTCGGGCAACTCTTTCACGCCGACTATGCCAGTCAATCGGCTCAGTTTGAGATGATGGCGTTTTCGCTGGCGTCTATGCTGGCAATCACCTTACTAATTTGTTTTGCATACAAAACGGTACGCGCATACTTAGCAACTTTGTTGGTTATTAGTGTCAGTATCATATTTGGTTTGTTGGCACTGGTGATATTTTTTGCCGAAGTACATATTCTAACTTTAGTATTTGGTTGTACTTTAATTGGTATTTCCGCCGATTATGCTTTTCATGCCATGAGCGAATTGGCTGAGTCGAAACAGCAAGGCCAAGCGAATATCAAAGGCATTCATAAACCTTTGTTTTTTGGTTTTTTAACCAGTGTGATTGGTTACATTATTTTATGCTTTTCGCCATTTGTTATTTTTCAGCAAGTGGGCTTGTTTACCCTAGCGGGGTTATTGGCTGCTTATTTAACCGTTATTGTTATCTTTCCTTATCGCAGTTGGTTTGTCGGTCAAGTCAGCTGGCAGGGGAAAACTTGGTTACAAGTTATTTTGTTTGGGCAAAACAAGGTTGCTAGTGCCAAGGCTCTATTGATATTACTGACAGTGATTGTTTTGTGTTTAGTTAATCTAGCCATGCGTGCTGATTATTCTGACGACGTGCGCCGTTTTTATCAAGTTTCCCCCGAGCTGGCTGAACAGCAAGATAAAGTGGCGCAATACTTTCAGCAAGACTCAAAAAATCAGCTGGCTGATTTCCAGTTTTATTTAATTACAGCGGACAATCCACAGTTATTACTAGATAAAGAGCGCGACCTAACCAACAAGTTGCACAAGCTGGTTGAGCAGAATCACTTGGCTGGTTACGCCGCCATGTCTGATTGGATTATTTCAGCAAACGCTCAAAAGCGAAACTGGCATTTATTAAATACTTACCAACAAACTGAGCTATATCAAAGTTATCTACAGCAACTTGGACTATCTTATCAGCCACTGGCTCAGGCACCGCAATGGCTTGATATTGAAACTTGGTTAAATCAAAGTTTTGCTATGAGTTTTCGCAATCAATACCAACAGCTTGATGGGAAATATTATGCAGTGGTTAAGTTATATGGGATTAATCAATTAGCAGAGCTAGAGAGTTTGGCGGATGAATCGAATCAAGTGTTATTTATTGACCGCGCAGCAAAAATTTCCCAACAACTGACACAATTTCGTGGTTACCTGATAAATATTTTGCTGCTAGCTGTTGCGGTAGCTTGGCTGTTGTTAGTTTTTAGTTTTAATATGAAACAAGCAACGCTGGTGACTTTAATCCCGGTAATTTCTTCGGTAATATCAATGTCTGTCAGTCAGTTAGTGCAAAATGAATTAACTATTTTTAATGTTTTGGCTATCGTATTGGTACTCGCGTTAAGTTTTGATTATGCGATGTTTTACCTAAGCAAAGGGGTTGTTGCCAAAGTGAGTTTTACCACATTAATATCAGCATTAAGCTCTATTTTTGTGTTTGCCATTTTAGGTTTAAGTTCTACTCCGGCTATCGCTAGTTTTGGTTTAACTGTATTTGTTGGTATTTTGTCTTCTTATGTTGTAGCACCGCTAGCAGCATTAACTAAGCAGAGGGATGTTCATGCAAGATAATAAAATTTACGATGTAGCTGTCATTGGTGCGGGTCCGTCAGGCGCGATAGCTGCGAGCATTCTGAAACAGCAAGGACGTGATGTTGTTGTAGTTGAAAAGCAGCATTTTCCACGCTTTTCCATTGGTGAAAGTTTATTGCCCCATGCGATGCAATTTATTGAGCAAGCTGGTTTGTTAGAGGCTTTGCTAAACAATGCGGCAGACATGGGTTTTCAATTTAAAAATGGTGCGGCTTTTTACCGCAATGGCGAGCGCTCATCATTTGATTTTGAAGATAAGTTTTCGCCAGGCCCTGGCACAACCTTTCAAGTTAAACGCGCAGATTTTGATAAATTATTAGCTGATGAAACCGCAAAAAAAGGCGTACCAATTCATTATGGTGTGCAAGTAGAGCAAGTTGAGATAACCGATGAGCTGGCTAGACTTACTGTGCTTGATGAAGCTGGCCAAACATCACAAATTAACGCGAAATTTATTTTAGACGCCAGTGGTTTTGGCCGTGTTTTGCCTAAATTGCTTGATTTAGAACTACCGAGTGAATTATTCCCTCGCCAAGCAGTATTTACTCACACTAAAGATAATATCCCAGCAGATGCCAATTTTGACCGCAATAAAATTTTAGTTACAGTTCATCCTGAAATTGAAGACTTGTGGTATTGGTTGATTCCATTTTCGGACGGCACAGCCAGTTTCGGAGTGGTTGCACGTCCTGAATGTTTTGCCGAAGCTGAGCTTGAGCAGCAGTTATACGACTTTATTAAACAAGATGACAATTTAGCTAGCTTGTTAGCCAATGCCGAAATTATTCAACCTGCGCGCAAAATTGGTGGTTACTCCTCTAATGTTAAACAAATGTATGGCGATAAGTTTGCTTTGTTGGGCAATGCAGGCGAATTTTTAGACCCTGTATTTTCCTCTGGTGTTACCATAGCCATGCGCTCAGCGGCATTAGCTGCTGAATTGGTAGATAAACAACTTGCAGGCGAGGCGGTAGATTGGTCGCAAGACTATCAAGCTGCGCTGAAAAAAGGCATTGAGGTGTTTAAACATTTTGTTATGTCTTGGTACGACACAAGTTTGCAAAACATTATCTTTTTCCAATCGGACGGGTCAGATATCAAACCTATGATCTCTTCTATTTTGGCCGGTTACGCATGGGATACTAACAACCCATTTGTAGCGGATACAAATCGGGGTTTACACATTCTGACCCAATTATGCGAAACCGATTAACCCTTGTTTTGTTGATGGTGGCTTGCAGCTGGTTAAGCAGCTGTAGCTTAATCAATGATAAACAAGCTAGCGCTCAAGCCTTTTACCAATTGCAACCTGTGCCCAGCGAGTGGGTTGGTCAGTCTTGGTTAAATCAATTTCAATTTAATCAACAAACGCAAATGTTGTTGGCATTGGAATTCAATGCCAATGCATTTAATTTTGCGCTGATGGATTTATCTGGTGTTTTGCTAGCGCAGGGACGATGGTTAAATACCGGACAATTGATAGTTGATAAATCAGTGCCAGTGCCAATTGATATGCAGCGTATATTGCAAGATATTCAGTGGATGCATTGGCCAGAACAAAGCGTACGCCAAGGACTAAATTCGACAATAAAAATGCAGAATAAATTGCAACAAAATGGTAATATGCAGCGCATTTTTAGCCAAAATGGCCGGGATATTGTTACCGTCACAGACTATCTCGACGCTATTTTATTGATTCACCACCTTGACGAGTATCAAGTTAAGGTGCAGCGTTTAAATTAACCACATAATGAATAACACACTATTTATAAATGATTTTGGCGTAGTTTGCCCCATAGGTGCGAGTAAAGAGCAAGTTGCAGAAAACTTGTTTTCAGGCCAGCGAACAGGCCTAGTCAAACGCGACGATTTATTGGTTGATGGTGATGTCTATGTTGGCGAAGTGCAAGCAGATTTGCCTGCTGTGGATGGTTTTGCCAAACATTTTCAAACTAGAAACAATCAATTGGCTTTGGCAGCGCTGCAGCAAATATTAGCTGAAGTCGCTAAGTTAAGCACCTTATATTCCCCCGAGCGAATTGGCATAGTGGTTGGCACCAGTACCTCAGGTATAGCTGAAGGTGAAGTGGCCATGCAACAACAAAAAGCAGCTGCTACCTTTCCTGACAACTACGATTATAAACAACAAGAAATGTCGAACTTGGCTGAATTTATTGCACAAGTCACTCAAGTTAAAGGGCCGTATTTAACCATATCAACCGCATGTTCTTCGAGCGCAAAATCTTTTGTTACTGCTAATGAATGGATTACTGCCGGCATAGTTGATGCGGTAATAGTTGGTGGTGTTGACTCATTATGCAAAATGACCATCAACGGGTTTAGTGCGTTGGAGTCTACCTCAGCAGATTTATGTCAGCCTTTTAGTGCAAGTCGAGATGGCATCAATATTGGTGAAGCTGCCGCTTTAGCAATTGTCAGTCGCGAAGCCGGTTTATTCAAGGTATGGGGTGGCGAATCGAGTGACGCTCACCACATGTCAGCGCCAGATCCAACGGGTCAAGGTGCGGTGCGCTCAATCAATAAAGCACTTAGCTTAGCCAACTTAAACAAACAACAAATTGCTTATGTTAATTTACATGGTACGGCAACCATTAAAAACGATCAGATGGAAGCGGGTGCCGTTGCAGACGTTTTTGGCACAGATATTTACGCCAGTTCAACTAAAAGTTTAACAGGCCATTGTTTAGGTGCTGCAGGTGCGCTTGAAGCAATATTTTGTTGTATAGCTTTGTCGCAAAACAAATTACCGATTCATGTGTGGGATGGCCAAATCGATGGCGAACTACCGCAACTAAACTGGGTGAATTTAGCTAATTTTACTCAAAAAATAGATTACTGTTTATCAAACTCTTTTGCGTTTGGCGGCAATAATGTCAGCTTAATTATAGGGAAGCACAATGGCTAAGTATGCAATTGAAGACGTTGTTCCACACGATCATCCAATGATCTTAATTGATAGTATACAAAGCTATGCAGAAACAACTGCGGTATGCCAAGTTAAGATAACTGAGAGTGTGAATTTTTACGACAAACAGTTAAACGGCGTGCCAGCATATGTGGGCGTTGAATATATGGCGCAGTCGATTGCTGCGTTTGCTAATGCCAACGAGCGTGATCAAGGTAAAGAAGTCGCGTTGGGTTTTTTAGTCAGCAGTCGCAAATACAAAGCTAGCGAGCCAGTGTTTAAATTGGGTGAAGAACTAACGGTGAATGTTGAACGCTTGTACAAAGAAGACAATGGGCTAAGTGTATTTGATTGTCAGATTTTGGTCGGTGAACAAGTTCGTGTCGATGCAACTATCAACGTATTTCAACCAGATGAGCCAGAAGCTTTTATTAAGGAACAAACAAAATGAGTAACAGAAGAGTTTTAGTCACAGGTTCAAGTAAAGGCATAGGTAAAGCGATTGCTTTGCAATTGGCAAAAGACGGTTTTGATATAGTTGTGCATTGCCGAGGTGATCGCGCCAGTGCAGAGCATACTTGTGCAGAGATAAATGAATTAGGCCAGCAAAGTTATATATTGCAATTTGATGTAGCCGACAGACGAACGACACGCGAAGTATTAGAACAAGATGTTGAAACAAATGGCGCTTTTTATGGGGTTGTTTGTAATGCGGGTTTAACCCATGACACAGCTTTCCCGGCTATGACAGGTGAACAATGGGACAGTGTTGTGCACACTAACCTAGATGGTTTTTATAACGTGTTACAGCCATTGGTTATGCCTATGGTGTCTAAACGCAAAGGTGGACGCATAGTGACAATTGCTTCGGTATCAGGTGTGATTGGTAACCGTGGTCAAGTGAATTATAGTGCATCAAAAGCCGGTATTATTGGTGCAACCAAAGCACTGTCACTCGAGCTAGCTAAACGAAAAATTACCGTTAATTGTGTTGCACCTGGCTTAATTGATACTGGCATGACAGATGACTTGCCTGTCGATGAAATGACCAAAATGATCCCACTGCGTCGTATGGGCCAAGCTGAAGAAGTTGCCGGCGCTGTCTCTTATTTAATGTCTGATATTGCTGCTTACGTCACTCGCCAAGTAATTTCAGTAAACGGTGGTATAGCTTAATGAAACGTGTTGTTGTTACAGGTATGTCAGCCATTACTGCTCTTGGTGATGACTGGCAAACATTCCAAGCAAATTTAAAATCAGGTAAAAATGCCGTTGTGCGTATGGACGATTGGCAAGACATTAAGGGTTTACATACTGCTTTGGCTGCACCTATAACACACTTTAAAAAGCCGAAACATTATAGCCGTAAAGAAACTCGCTCAATGGGGCGTGTTTCATTGATGTCTACCCGCACCACTGAGCTTGCGTTAGAGCAAGCCAAATTGCTGGGCGATGAATACATCAAACAAGGGCAAGTGGGTATAGCTTATGGTTCATCTATTGGTTCAACACCTCCTATTGTTGGTTTCGGTGATTTATTAAAAAATCACGATATGTCGGGTATTACTGCCACTAGCTATATTCAAATGATGAACCATACAACAGCAGTTAATGTTGGTGTGTATTTTGGTTTAAAAGGCCGTTTATATCCTACGAGTTCTGCTTGTACCTCAGGTTCACAAGCCATTGGCTACGCTTATGAAGCGATTAAGTTTGGCCGGCAGAAAGTCATGGTTGCCGGTGGTGCTGAAGAGTTATGTTTATCTGAAGTTGCGGTATTTGATACTTTGTTTGCGACTTCTTCTAAAAACGATACCCCAGAATTAACCCCAAGACCTTTTGATAAAAATCGTGATGGTTTAGTCATTGGTGAAGGTGCGTGCACCTTGATATTAGAAGAATATGAACATGCTGTTGCCAGAGGCGCAACTATTTTAGCTGAGCTGGTTGGTTTTGGTTCAAACACTGATGGTGTGCATGTTACTCAACCAGAAGATGACACTATGGCAATTGCAATGCAATTGGCTTTAGATGATGCAAATTTATCCGCTGAACAGATAGGTTATGTTTGTGCGCATGGTACGGCGACAGATAAAGGTGACGTAGCAGAAACCACTGCAACTGAGCGCGTATTAGGTAAAGGCAAAGCCATCAGTTCATTAAAAAGTTATTTAGGCCATACCTTAGGCGCTTGTGGTGCAATAGAAGCTTGGGCCAGCATAGAAATGATGAATGGCAACTGGTTTGCACCTACAACGAATTTAACTGAAGTAGATGAGCGCTGCGGCGACTTAAATTATATTGTTGGTGAAGGTTTAGAGCTGAACACAAACTATGTGATGTCGAATAACTTCGCTTTTGGTGGTATTAATACCTCACTTATTTTTAAACGCTGGGAAAACTAGTGAAAACAAAATTGCTGGGATGCATTGTATTGGCGTTAGTCTCAGGCATTAGCCAAGCTAAAGGTCGGTTAGATATTGGCGTTGGTTTAGGTTATACGCAAATTCCTCATTATATTGGTGCAGCGCAAAAGCACCAATATCTTATTCCTTACCCTTATGTTTATTACAAAAGCGATAAAATTGAATTTAACCGCAACGCGTTAAATGCATCTTTATGGCAGCATGAAAATTGGTTAGTAGATTGGAGTGCATCGGGCAATCTAGCTTTAGATAGTGATGATAATCAGTTGCGCAAAGGCATGGATGATCTTGCTTGGGTATTAGAGTTTGGCCCTGCGCTGCGCTACTTTTGGCTGGGCGATAATGAATCAGACAATAGTTTCAGTGCAATATTAGCGATTCGTCATGGCATTGGTTTTGATAAATTAGATTTAGAGCATGTCGGTTTTTTGCTTGAACCAGGCTTGCGCTACCAAGCGCACTATCAGCTATCAAATTGGCAACTCAAATTAACCGCGTCGTGGCAGCTCGTATATGCCGACCAAAACTACAATAGTTATTATTATTCAGTTGGCGCAGATCAAGTAACAGAGAACCGAAGTTTTTATCAAGCAGATTCAGGCTTAAACAGTCAGAGATTGAGTTTAGGTTTAACGGCCAGTCAAGGTGATTGGTGGTACGGGGCGTTTTTACGCTACAACGACTTAACCGCTTCTAGCGTAAAAGACAGCCCCTTAGTCGCAAAAAAGCGTGATTGGATGCTTGGTATGGCGATAACTCGAATATTCAAGGTATTCTAAGGCCGAAACTAATCGGCCTTTTTGACAAATCCATGCCAGTTCTCTTGGCCATCTTGTTTATTCAGGCGGCTAACCGAAGCCAATACTTGGCTTTTTTTATCAGCTGTACCAGCAAGATCTTTTACATGTAAGTCGACCCCGTTTAAATCTAACTTTGCTTTAGTTAAATTAAACGCAGTTTCACCCGCCACAGTTCCCCCCCACACTACTACTCGAGAGCGATTTAAAACCAATGCAGTTTTGGTGCTAGCGACGGTTAAATTAAAAAAATCTACGGTAGAGTTTTCGACCACTAAAGTCTCTGTCACTACGTCATGAACTTCAACACCGGGGCAGTCAATAATTCTCAATTGTTTAAAGTGTTTTTTAGGTAAATCTAACCGAGTATTTTTTTTGTCACAGTCGACTAGGGTGTTGTCACTGCCAGTCACAGTATTTGCTGACACTCTCTTGGTTCGATTAGTTGGAGTGGAGGCTAGATTTAAATAATTTACAATCGCTTGATATACAGCTTGTGGTTGATCTTTTTGTGGTGAGTGCCCCGCACCATCTAATACAACTAATTGATTATCATTGATAAAGTGTTTAAGCATATACGAAGTTTGGTAGGGCATGACGGCGTCTTCTTTACCCCAGACTACTAAAGCAGGGGTGTTGAGTTGACGCAAAATATCGGTCAAATCTTCATGCATTACTGAGATAGCACTTATATAAGTAGTGTTGTTTTTGAGTAGGTGTTCGCGTGATTTTCTCGATAGGATAATGTCAGTAAAATCGGGTAACGACTGGTTTATTTTATCGATAATACCAGCAAAAATATTCTGGTTCTTTTGGCTGATATATTTAATGTCGTCAATTTTATCAATCGCGACATATTTGCTATAAGCGTATTTATGCAGCATGCCCGCAGCGTCAATTAAAATCATTTTTTCTGCTAAATCAGGTGAATTCGCCATCATCTGAATTGTAATGTTGCCACCCATTGAATGACCAATAATGATATTACGTTGATTGCGGATTGAGCGGATAATCGGCGTTAAACTCGCTGCATAGTTAGAAGGTGCATAATCAGACTTAGCGTGTTCAGACAAACCATATCCAGGTAAGTCGATAATGATTAACCTGTAATATTTACCTAAGAGTGGTACGAGTGGTTCAAAGTCAGCAGAAGAGCCACCTACTCCGTGTACCATCACAATAGATGGCCTATCAATGAGATGGTCGTTTAAAGTGTAATAGCGCATTTGTCCATCAAAAATAGACGCGTGTACACTATGAGACTTTAGTTGATAGTTTTTATACCAATGAGGGTCGACAGTCGTTTCTTGCGCAGATAGAGGCAAACTAACGACAAGCACAAATATTAATAAAAATAACTTGTTAAACATAATAAAGACCAAGAGCTAACACTAACGTTAGCTCTTAAAAATCGAAGGGAGCAGAGGATTAAAGGCGAACTTCGGTAACTATACCTTGGTCGTTAAACTCAATCGCTTGGCGTTTGAATTTGTTTAACCAGTACATCCAAGTATTTGAATCTAGGTTCGGGTTTGCATGTATAGGCGGGCGACCCATAGCAAATAAAATACCTTGTTTGCTCATGCCTACTTTTGGAATACCAGATTTAATTCCGTCTTGGTCAATTTTGCTTAATTTTGCTACTGCAGCTTGGTCGCAACTTTCACCAAAAAACTCGTTGAAGTTTTCTGCTAATGACTCACCTGCTTTACGTGTATGTTTTTCCCACAAGTAGGTGTAAGTTTGGCCGAAGTAGGTAAACTCAATGGCTTTTTCGTCGATATCTTTAATGACAACTTCAGCACACATAGGAATTAACCCAGGTTGCTGATAGTTAAGCGAATACAATTTCCCACGGCTGGTATCAGGGTGTAAGTTTACTTTGGCAACCATAGTTGCGCCTTCATAAAAACCGCCTGGTCCTGCGTTAGTCACGATAGATGCACTCTCAGATGAGCCATCTGAAGCACAGCCGGCCAACCAAGCACTTGAACTCAGTACTAATGCCGTTAAGCCAAGTTTCAATACGTTTTTCATATCCATCTCCTAAGGGGTTATAGCTAGTAACTTTTGTTGCAGTGCTCTTTCTGCTGTTGCACACTGCCTGAGTGAGTCGCTGATATCGGCAAAAGAAATCGATTGTCTGTTTTTGCAAAAAAGTACTGCTTGCATTGCAAATTGACGCCATAAATCACCAACTTCAGTTGCGAGCTTGGCTGCGTCGTCCAACTGAGGATCTTGAGTTAAACTTGCTGCTTCATCTAAGTAGCTGGCAAACATAAATCTGAACCCTGCGCCACCTGTGCCAATCTCTTCTTGCATTCTAACAATATGCGCTAAATAAAGTCTCGCGTATTTGTTTGATTTTTGCTCTAAATTTGCGATTTGTTTAGCTAAATAATCAATACCTTTAGCACCAAAAAATGGTATGCCCGGGATAGGAATACCATTCATCATTTTGCCCGTTTTTTTCAGGCTTTGATAAATAGCTGGTTTTAAGTCAACGACGTGCGGTTGCTTGTCTAAGTAGTACATAGTGCCTTTGGGGGCTAATGCACCTTTAGCAAAACGCGCTTTTTGCAAATCAGCGGCTGAGCAGGTGACAACATCCTCAAAAACTGGATCACTAATTAGATAGTCGCCTTGGTCATTTTTCCCATAAACCAATAAATTGTGTGCGTTAAAGTGAAAGCGCATATCTTCAGGGAAGTATGGCAAATAATAAACCGAAGTTTGTAGACCAACTAACTTACCTTGAGCTAATGCATCATCAAGCGCTTGCATACCTGCGCTGGCTGAAGAAAATTTTTGGCTGATTAATTTGATACCAAGCTTTTTTGCAACTGTTTTGATTATGGTTTTAGGTGGCATTCGGTAAGCGATTAATGGCATGCCGCCCACTTTAACAAAAGGTAAATATGCAAATGTGAGTGCTGAAGCCAAACCAAATGCCATGGGCTCGGATAAGTTGAAGCCAGCGTTCGACAACATATTAGAAACGACACCACTTTCGCAGTGGGATGATTGTTTGTGGTTAAACGAGTTGTTTATTTGGCTCATGGTTGGCTTGGTAAGGTTTTTAATGTATCAATTGAGATGTCTATTATCTCAGCGTAAGTTTGCAGTTTTTGTTCGCTTAATTTGGCAAATACTTTGGGTTTGAGGTGACGCTTAATTTGCCATTCAAATTTGCCTGTAGCTTGAGCGAGTGAGGTAACATCCAGTCTAGCTTTATACATATGGTAAGCCAGTGGTGATACTCGTCCAGCTTTAGCGTCTGCATATGCGTCTAGAGTTTGTTGATTGAGATCTTCCACTGCAAGTTGTGTGGCAAAACTCTCGATGTCCCAACCACTTGATTTTACTTTGTGGTAATGACCTTGCTCGTCTACAGCATACACAAGTTTTTTATGGCCACTGTAGGTTGGACTATTGTCTTGAGGGACTTCGTCGAGTTTCATTATTACACCACTGTTAGTTGAATAAAGCAGCTAGAGAAACGACCACTTTCAGGCACATAACATAACAACCTTTGGCCTTTGCTCAGTCGGTTATTGTTAAATAGCTCTTCTAACATAATAAAGATAGAAGCTGAGCCTGTATTGCCTTTCTCTGGTAGGTTGGTAAACCATTTTTCGTAAGGTATTGCAAAATCAATATTGATTAAGCCTTGATACAACCTTTCTCTAAAATAACCAGATGAATAGTGTGGTACAAATATGTCATAGTCAGAAGCAACCAGTTTGCGTTTAGCGATAATTCGCGACAACGCATCTTCAACTGTGGTTTTAACAATGTTGTCGTTGAGCAAACGCACGTCTTGTTTCACAGCTAAAATAGATTGTTCAGCGCGCTCGTTTTGGTTATAGCGAGTCCAGCTTTTTAATTCACCGTCAATTTTTTCCGCGCCGGCATACATACATGCTTCGTGTTGATTAGCAAACGATAAAATATCTATCCAATCAATGCGCAGTGAAATATCTCGCTCGTTAGGCTGGTTAGACAAAAGCGCAGCACCAGCACCGTCGGATAACATCCAACGTAAAAAGTCTTTTTCAAATGCGACTTCTGGATTTTCTTCCAGCGACTGTAATTTGTGTTCTGATTCAGCTTCAAAGTTGCGCGCATGCATGACATTGGATGCCAGTTCACTGGCAACTACCGCACTATTGTTGCTCTCGCCAGCTTTGACGTTGAGATAAGCGTATTTAAGTGCTGACGCACCACACAGGCAAATGCCCGCTGTCGAAATTACTTCGCATGGTGGGTTATTCAGTTCACCATGTACCATAACACCGTGGTTTGGCATGATTTGGTCTGGCATTGACGAGCTGGCAACTAGACTATCTAATTGATTGAGTTCAGCATCATCTACAAATAACTTACGAACCGCTTCAGCGGCTAATTTGGCATTGGTATAGTTATATTCGCCAGTTTCAGGATCAATGCCATAGTAGCGTGATTTTATACCATTACTGCGCAAAATAACCGAACGCGCTCGTGACTTTCTGCCACCAACTTGGCCCAATACTTCCTCCATTTGTTTATTGGAAATAGGCTCGTTTGGCAAAGCACTGGCTAATTTATTGATATAAACTTCATTACCCATTGGGTTATTATTCTCCTGAAGGTTGAGCGTAGTAGCTTTTTTGTTTCGCTATTTTTTTCGCTGTAAGTGGCGCGATCAACTTTTTGATTAGTGCTGTAATTGGTACTACTGTCAATATTAATGTGAGTAAAAAGGTCACATAAACTGATAAACCTATGACCCTGCGTTTACTCTGCTGCGGCCCTAATTTGCGCAGCAATTTTGACCAGATTGAAAAGCTGTGGTTGCCAACGCGCTCGCTAGCAATCAGTTTTTCATTAATTTTTACCGCAGATAAGCCTGCTAACATAGGGCTATCAATTTTGGTCGAATCTGCTAACAGCCTTTGTTTAATGGCTTGACCGAAGCGAGAGGCGTCTTTAATTTCTTTTTCACTAACACCTGCTTTTGGTACCCATGAATAAGGTTTTTTCCGGCCGGTAAACATCCACAATGGCGTTGCTAAAAAGCTAAAGGCAGAACCGCACTCGTCAATTAATGCTATGTTATCCACCAACTTTGCATTCGCTTGTTTGAGTAGTTGTTTAACTTTCTCTTGAGCCATCAACCACATACCTCTACAGCCAATAAGGGTGACTACTGGGGTATTGCTGATTAATTCTTGCCCTTGTTCACTTTGCAAAAATGAAGAGATAGGCAAAGAAGGTGATAAAAACCAAACCTGATAAGACAATATCACTAAGTCATATTCTGCATACTTAGGGGTTATAGGTTTTAATGCAATAGGTTGCATTGCGACAGTTTCAGGAAAAATACGGAAGAATTTGACAAAAGGCCATGGAAATGGAAAAGGCTGCTCAGGTTCAATTTGAACAATATCGAGCTCAATTTCATCATTGTCTCGCAATGGCGTCAGTACAGAATCTAAAATATCTGTTAATTGTCCCGTTTGTGAATAGGTCAGAGCAAGTACTCTGCGCATAATTTATTTCCTGATTTGTTTTGCGCAATTCGAATGTTTATTATACCTACTGGACCTTCAATGTGAATATGGAAATGACTCGTGTTTAAGTCGAATATACAGTTTTTTGCTCGCTATTTAACCGTTTTGGGCGCTTTTGCTAGTGCACAATGTTTTGCTGAGGTTAAGCTGCCGTTAACTTTTAATATAGTGACCAGTGACGATTTTACCTATGAAAAGACTTATGTCCTTCACACGCAAATTTACCGGCTGCCTGCTAATCAACAACAGGTGTTGTGGCCGGATATAATTGAAGTTGGTGTATTTGAGCAATCTATGCGTGAGCAGGACAATTATGTGCAGCTGGAACTGTCGGCAGACAATTATTGTGCACGTTTTTTCGTAGATACCAATGCTAATCAGCAGTTAGATGTATCTTCTTTGGGCATACCCTTAGAGCCGGTAGGATTTGCGACCAACCCCAATTTAACCTTTGGTGAGCCATCGCCAACACAAGCCTGTTTTAACTTACAAAGCGGCCAAGAGTTAACTGTCAAACTCAAAGAAAAGAAAGCCAAACGCAGGTTTAAGCCTTAGAGCTAAATCAATATAAATTGCGAGTATCAGAGCCATCACAGACAGTTCAATTCAAGGCGTATCATTGCAGGAATGTAGGCACCTTTCAAAATGATACAACACAGAAGTGGACTGTCTGTGAGGCACCTGAAAGGCAGGGATAAAAGCCATTTATTCTGCGTTAAGTTGGCTTGACATAGAACCACTATGCCTGTGCCAACTTGCCTTGCCTAAATGGCTTTTATCTCCTGCTGATTATCGCTATTTATATTGATTTAGCTCTAACTACCCAGAATTCAGTTGACTAGCAGTTTGTACCAATCGAGCTTTACACAGCCTTTGTTCAGCATCTTCATGCCAGTTGAGCAGTAATAATTTTTGTGACGGGTTACTGCTAAGTTCTGTGGCGGCCAAGGTCAGCAATTTATCTTCACTTTGGCTACTCGCGCCAATAAACAGGTTTAATCCAGTAATGTTGAACTCTTTGGCAATGTAATAATTGGCGGCATTACCAACGGTTGCGACAAAATCAAGTGGCCTGATAGCTTGTCCTTGGGCAATGTCGGCCAGTAAACCTTGCAGTAGCTCTACTGAAAAATATTCGGCACAACCTATTAACCCTGTCGGTGATTTTGTGCAAGATAACATGAGCTTTTTCGCTGCGGCTAAACCCGCTAGGGTAAAGTTGTCGAGTCGACGGCCATTTATGCCAAAGGTGTTTTTCAACTCAGCTCTTAAGGCTTTGTTGCTGATGTCTCGAGCATGAGCAAATTGGCTTTCGGCGATTATTTCAATTTTCATAATATGGTTAACTTTGCTCGGTCGACATAATTTCAGCAACCATAGCTGCGTTGTTACCACCAAAACCACAGTGATTGAGCAATATATATTTATAATCTGTTAAATACTGGTTGGGAGCTATCAATCGGACAATAGACGGCGTGTCGCTAGTGGTGTGAGTTGGTATTGGCTCATTTTGCTGCAATAGGGCATCCATAATGGCAAGTTCAAGTGCACCACATGCACCTAATGTATGTCCGGTAAAAGGTTTGAGTGCCCAGACCGGAGGCGCAACCGCAAAACAATTTTCTATCGCAGCCGCTTCTGCTAAATCATTGTTTTCTGTAGCGGTAGCGTGTGCTTTAAACAATTCAACTTGAGTCGCTTCAATTTTTGCTAACTGGATAGCTTGGCGGATAATTTGACTGATGTGAGTGCCTTGTTCGTCTGTCATGGTTAAACTATACAAATCACAGCCAGAAGCACCTCTATGCACTTTTATTTGTTGGGCTCTGTTTGGGGCTTGCTCACCAATTAATAGCGCGGCCACACCTTCGCCTAAAATCAAACCATCGCGCTCGGGTAGAAAGGATTGCACAGCAAGTTTACTAATCAAATCTAGTGAACTAAAACCATCTAAAGTCAGCTGGTTATAAAATTCGCAACCAACCACAACAACATGTTGGAATTTACCTGAGGTTATTAACTTTTCAGCCGTGATCACAGCATTGAAACTTGCGGTACAAGCTGTATTAAATACTAAATGGAACTCGTTTAGCTTGCAGTTTTGCTGCACCATTTTGCTTAAGTAATCTATGGTATTTAGCCAAATTGATTGCTGGTTATTATGCGGTACTGCGCCTATATCTAACGAAGTTGAACCAATTAACAATGCGGTATTTTGCCTTTGTTCACTGCTGAAATTTGCCGCTGATAACACTGATTCTACAGCCGTTGATATTTGTTGAATAAGTTCGTCTAATTCGACAGACGACGGCCGACCGGCCATAAAATAATAGTGGCAAGACTGACCTGTTGATGTGTTCGCTGTGTCGAAATTGTCGCTGTTGAAATTTAGCGCTTGGCTGGTACCACAGGCCGCATGAAAATAGGATTGCTGGATATAGGCTGGCATATATTTAAGCGGTTTTTTGTGCTTGGATATAGTCAACTATTGCATTGATTGATTGCAAATGTTTGCGAGTTTCTTTTGAACCTTCTACCTTAATGCCAAAATTTTGTTTGAGGACTAAAGACAATTGCAGGGCGTCTAGAGAATCTAAACCTACATTCGACTTGCTGCCGAACAAGGGTTCATCATCGTCAATTTCCGTCCACTCTAGTTCATCTTCTTTGTCACATTCTTTTATAATTAGTTGTTTTAGTTCTTTTTTTAGTGCGTCTAGTTCCACATTAATCTCCTAGATCTTAGATTGAATAGATAAACCGCTAGGGCTAAGCATACCAAAGTAAATGTAATTAAATAAATTATTTGTTGAATAATCAGCTCGCTAGCTTGGCCGGACAATATATTGCGTATCAATTCTGCCGACCAATACATAGGGGAGAAGTTTGCGACCGTTTGTAAGGCGGTTGGCATTATGTCGTGTGGCACCATAAAGCCACTGATGGCAGCTAACAGTATATTTAAGCCACCACCTATTATAATGGCTTGCTCAAAACTATTGATTAAAACTGCCAAAACGCAGGCAAACGCCACTGCGCTGCTGCATATAATTAATGACAACGGTAACAACAGCAGAAAATCAGCTAAAGGATAAGTCGCTTGTTGCATAATAAGCGGCACGATAAATAAACCTATAGCCAATAATAAGGTGTATTGAAATAGGCTGATAACTAAGTAGGACAGTTGTTTTAACAAGAAAAAGTAGTTGAGGTTAACTGGAAACATACGTAGTCGAGTTAAAGTTGAATTTTGTTTTTCAGCCAATAAGGTGAGGGATATTGGCAGTACAATAAAATAAACACCGAATACCAACCAAGCTGGTACAGTTTCAGTGAAAATAGCTTGGTTATTTCTACCAGTTACAGCTTCAGTGATTAATGGCAAAGTGTCGGTACGTTGATTGATCTGCTGCATTTGTTGTTGCAGCGGTTGGTTGTTATCTAAATCTCCAATATCTGCTGAATATAAATGCAGTTTAAGTTTGGCCAGCGACATTTGCAGATGTTGCACCATTATACTTTTGACTTGAGGCGACAGTTTTCCGAGTACTTGATATTCAATAATTGGCTGTGGGTTCTGCGCAAATAAGTTTTTTTCTAGCTGGTTAACAAAGGTGATTGTTAATTTAGCTTCATCTAGCGATTTTGCGGGTTGATAACCAAACTGAAATAGATATTGGCTAAACAACTGCTGACTGTCTGATTGAGTCGGCTCAAGGTAAATTGCAACTTTGGCAACAACTTGGCTCTGACGTTCACTCATGGCAAATGACATCAACAGCATAAAGATAATTGGCATCAGCAGTAATACTGCCAAGCTATGTGGATCTTTTGCAATAGAGATTAGCTCTTTGTGGATAGATTGCTGAAACATTATTTAACTAAGCTCATATATAAATCGTGCAGGGTCGGCGACTCGTAGTTGATTGAGTCGACACTAATATTTAGCTGCAATAGCCTGTTTATGAGCATTTGGCAGCTTGCAACACTACAAGCGACTAGTTGTATTTGATGATTGTCAATTTGGATATCCGCAAATAATTCCGTCAACTTTGAAATTTGCGCCTGTGTTAGTGGAGCAGTTACGTGGAGCAGTAAATTTTTGCTTTGATTCGCAACTTGGATGTTTTGTAATTGACCCTTGTTTAAGACATAAGTTTGCTCACATATATCTTCTACTTCACTGAGTAAATGCGAAGTATAGAGTATAGTGACGCCTTGCTGTTTAAGCTGTTTGATCAAGCTGATTATGGTTGCTCTTGATTTGGGGTCTACCCCAACAGTGGGTTCATCTAAAAACAAATACTTTGGGTTTTTTAGTAGGGCTATCGCTAAGTTCAGTCTGCGTTTGTATCCACCTGACAAGCTAGCGGCAGTTGCGTTTTTGTAGTCATCTAATTGGCAGCTATCCATCACCTTTTGCACATTGTATTGCTGCTCTTGTTTGCTTTGTCGACAAAATCCAGCAAAAAATTTTAAATTTTGCAGCACGGTTAAGTGCATGTAAAAAGCGTATTCTTGCGGGACTAAAGCTAGGTGGTTTTTTAGGTACTCAATGTGATTAAGCTGCTCAGCGTACTTGTATTCAACACTTCCTTTATACGTAGTAAGAAGACCTGACAGCAGGGAAATCAAAGTGGATTTGCCCGCACCATTTGGGCCTATTAGTCCTGTGCATTGACCTGCTAGACAGTCAAAACTGACTGAGTTTAAGACCTGCTGAGTTGATTTGGGATATTGGAAACACAGTTGTTTAACTGAGATGGCTACAGAACCCAAAGATTACCTTTCCTTATTGTAATTGTTGTAATGAGCATGCTTATGTAGATCTGAAACACTTATTTATTCTGAATTCAGTATATCCACACAGAATAGTTTGACTATATTAGCATAAAGCTTACAATCTGCACCGAAAAAGACAGCTGGGCAATCGCTGCCTCATTTTTGAGGGGGAGGAAAGTCCGGGCTCCATAGGGCAGAGTGCCAGATAACGTCTGGGCGGTGTGAGCCGACGACCAGTGCAACAGAGAGTATACCGCCGATGGCTGCTTGCAGCACAGGTAAGGGTGAAAGGGTGCGGTAAGAGCGCACCGCGCGGCTGGTAACAGTTCGTGGCACGGTAAACTCCACTCGGAGCAAGATCAAATAGGGTTCCATTGGCGCGGCCCGCGTTGGAACCGGGTAGATTGCTTGAGCCTTATAGCAATGTAAGGCCTAGACGAATGATTGCCATTTTACTTAGGTAAAATACAGAACCCGGCTTACAAGCTGTCTTTTTCACCTTACACTTTTAGCTCTATCTCGGCTCAGAATTCTCTTGCTAACCTCAGCTGTATATTCACTTTATTCTTTTACTAACACTTTTGTTTTTAGGAGCATTTTGTCGGGACACCACAAACAAAAAAGCCCAATCAATTGAAGTGAAGTCACTTCAAATAGACTGGGCTTTCAAACAATTCAGTAAACTGAATTATTTAAAGATTAGTTGAACGCACGACGCTCACGACGTTTGAAACCACCTTTATCACCACCTTCGTTTCTTCTACGAGGTGCGCTGTAATCAGACGCAACATCTTGCTCAGTTGCAATAGTTGGAGATATTTTTTGGTTACGGATCATTACACGTTGTAATTTACCAAATACAGCTTTAGGCATGCCTTTTGGTAGGTCTACGTATGAGTATTGATCGTGTAATTTAATGTGACCAATATGGCTGCTGTCTAAGTTGATTTCGTTTGCGACTGCGCCAACGATATCACCAGGGCCTACACCGTGCTCACGACCAACTTCAAATCTGAAAGTATCAAAATCTTGCTGGCTACGACGTTCACCGCGTTCACCACGACCGCGAGATTCACGACGACCATCACGACCGCCTCTTTCTCCACGTTCAGCTCTGTCACCACGATCACGACCACGTGATTCACGACGACCGTCACGTCCGCCATTTCTGTCGCCACGCATTTCACGGCCAACAGGATCTTTAGGTGGGAACAATGGTTGATTTAATTGTTGTTTAAACAATAAAGCTGCAGCTAGTTGTTCTGCTGTCCACTCGTTTTCTTCGATAAAGCGCTTAACAACATGGCTGAAGTTACCTAAATCGGTATTTTCAATCACTTCTGACAAACCAGTTTGCATACGCTTCATACGCACTTCACCAAGTTGGTTTGCATCAGGCATGTTGAAGTCTTCAATTTTGCCTTCAGTTGCGCGCTCTAAACGGAACAAGGTACGCATTTCACGACCATTGGCAAACAAGATAGCTTCACCGCTACGACCTGCGCGACCAGTACGACCAATACGATGAACGTATGATTCTGAATCTGCTGGTAAATCGTAGTTGATAACATGAGTAATACGTGGAACGTCAAGACCACGTGCAACAACGTCTGTTGCAATTAAAATAGATACACGACCATTTTTAAGTTGGTCAACAATACGCTCACGGTCGCTTTGGTTCATATCACCATTTAATGCAGCCGCAGGGAAACCTTTACCGATTAAGTGCTCAGCTAAAGTTAAAGTATCGTTACGTGTACGCACGAATACTATCATTGCATCGTATTCTAAAGTTTCAGCTAAACGCTCTAAACCAGCTGTTTTGCCAATTTTGCTAACGCGCCATGCACGTTGGCTGATGTTTGCTTTTGCTTGTTTAACTGCAGCAATTTTTACGTGTACAGGATCTTTTAAGAACTGTTGAGTTACTTTTTTGATCGCCGGTGGCATAGTTGCTGAGAAAAATGCCATTTGGGTATTGTCTGGCACGTGCTCAAGGATCCATTGGATATCTTCCAAGAAACCCATGTTTAACATTTCGTCTGCTTCATCTAATACACAAGCGCGTAAAGCGTCTAATTTTAAACGACCTTTATCAATGTGATCCATTAAACGACCAGGTGTACCAACAACAATTTGTGGGCCTGCTTTTAAATCACGAATTTGTGGCGTGTATGACTGACCACCATAAACAGTTGCTACACGTACGCCGCGCATGTGTTTAGCAAAATCTGTAACCGCTTCAGCAACCTGAATTGCAAGTTCACGTGTAGGGCACACAACTAACATTTGTGTTTCACGTACATTTGCATCAATTTTGCTTAATAGTGGTAAACCGAATGCTGCGGTTTTACCAGTACCCGTTTGCGCCTCACCTAGAATGTCGTTACCTTCTAATAACGCAGGAATTGACTGTGCTTGGATAGGGGTTGGTTGAGAAAAGCCTAATTCTTCAATTGCTTGCAATACAGGTGCAGGCAAACCCAGTTCGTTAAATAGAACTGTAGATTCATTTTTTTGCATATAACTACTCTAGTTTCATCATCAAATTGTCGATGAGGTAATAACCCAAATTTTGCTTGGGTATAAGGCGCAGGACACTGGACTAAACACAGCTGTTCAAAACTCTGTGGAGTGATGTGTTTTGATTAAGCATTACATAGTTGCTTAACACACAATTGCTCAATTTTAGGTGGAATATACCTTTCACACTGGCAGCGCGACTACCTCTACTAAACCAGCGCGACTTTTACATGGGCAGATTAAACCGCCGACAAGAACAAGCTCGAATGCTTGTTAGGAAAAAGCCATGGGCTGGGAGACGCGCACTATACAGGCTAATAATATTATTGCAAGAGTTTGGTTAAAAAATAGTCGATATTTTTTTGATCAATATTTATGACCTTTTGCTTGCTCTTTGAAAGCGCTTACACTATATTGTTGCAAATATGTTTAAAAACACAATTCTTATCTGAGCTAAGGTAAAGAGGTTATGAAAGTTATCAAACTATCGACTGTTAGTCGCAAAATTAAATTGGGGATTGCTCTTATGAGTAGTGTCGGATTATTAACTATAGCGGGCTGTCAAAACACGCAATCATCACAGGTTGATAAACCTATAGATCCACGCCAAGGCGATTTGTCTATTTGGCCAAAATTAGATATTGCCGTGAAACAAGACCCACAAGTTGAAGCGCAAGTCGCGAAGATTTTAGCTGGCATGACCATTGAACAAAAGGTCGCACAAACTATTCAACCCGAAATTGGTTCAATTAGTGTTGAAGATATGCGCAAATACGGGTTTGGTTCATACCTAAACGGTGGTGGCTCTTTCCCTGGTGCGAATAAACATGCAACTCCGGCTGATTGGATAAAGCTTGCAGAAGATTTATATCAAGCATCAGTAGATGACTCAATTGATGGCTCTAGTATTCCAACTATGTGGGGTACAGACGCTGTGCATGGTCACAATAATGTGATTGGCGCGACTTTATTCCCACATAACATAGGTTTAGGTGCGGCACATGATCCTGAACTTATTCGAGAAATAGCCGAAGCCACCGCTAAAGAAGTTATGGCTACTGGTATAGATTGGGTGTTTGCACCAACAGTTGCAGTAGTGCGTGATGATAGATGGGGGCGCACTTATGAAGGTTATTCGGAAGATCCAAAAATTGTTCACGACTATGCGCGTTCAATCGTTGAAGGTTTACAAGGACCAGCCAACGCAGACTTTTTAAGTGAGCGTCGAGTTATCTCTACTGTTAAACACTTTTTAGGTGACGGCGGCACAGTTGATGGTGACGACCAAGGCAATAACATCGACAGTGAACAAGACTTATTTGATCTACATGCACAAGGTTATGTGTCTGGCATAGCGGCTGGTGCACAGTCGGTTATGGCTTCATTCAATAGCTGGCACGGCGTTAAAATGCACGGCAATAAATATTTCTTAACCCATGTTCTAAAAGAAAAAATGGGTTTTGACGGATTTGTTGTGGGTGACTGGAGTGGTCACGGCCAAATTAAAGGCTGTACTAATGACAACTGCCCAGATGCTATGAATGCCGGTTTAGATGTATACATGGCGCCAAATGAATGGAAAGTTTTGTACGACAATGTCGTTGCTCAAGTAAAAGCAGGTGTGATTAGCCAACAGCGTTTAGATGATGCTGTTGCGCGTATTTTGCGCGTAAAAGTACGAGCTGGTTTATTTGATAAACCATCTCCGGCTAATCGCCCATTAGCAGGTAAATCAGAGTTGATTGGCGCGCCTGAACACAGAGAAGTTGCACGAAAAGCTGTGCGTAAAAGTTTAGTGTTATTAAAAAACCAACAGAATATCTTGCCACTTAAACCAACTATGAATGTATTGGTCGCTGGTGATGGCGCTGACAATATCGGCAAACAATCAGGCGGTTGGACCATTAGTTGGCAAGGTACAGGTAATTCAAATGAAGACTTCCCTGGCGGTAGCTCAATTTGGGATGGTATTGAACAAACGGTTAAAGCTGCCGGTGGCAAAGCAAGTTTGAGTGTTGATGGCAGTTTCTCTACTAAACCAGATGTCGCAATTGTTGTGTTTGGTGAAGAGCCATATGCTGAAGGCAATGGTGACGTGAGTAACCTTGAATATCAACGTGGTAACAAAACCGACTTAGCTTTATTGCGTAAACTAAAAACACAAGGCATACCTGTGGTATCGGTATTTATTAGTGGCCGTCCTATGTGGGTAAACCCAGAGCTAAATGCATCAGATGCATTTGTAGCGGCTTGGTTGCCAGGCTCTGAAGGTGCTGGTGTTGCCGATGTTTTATTTACTGATGAAAGCGCTAACGTACGTTACGACTTTACTGGTAAGTTGTCATACTCATGGCCAGCGTTCGCAGATCAAGGCCCTGTTAATGTCGGTGATGAAGATTACCAACCTTTGTTGCCGTATGGTTTCGGTTTAACTTATGCTGATAAAAATGTACTGGCAAGTGATTTGTCAGAAATTGCGGGCAGCAACCCTGATAGCAAATTAGCTGAATACGCGATTTTTGAGCGCAGTGCACAAGCGCCATGGGCTTTAACCATAGGTACATCAACTGAGCGCAAAGCGGTTGATTCTAAAATTGTAAGTTTAGATAAAATTCAAATTAGAAGCATAGATAAATATGTGCAAGAAGATGCACGCCAAGTGACTTGGGCAGGCGGACAGGCTGATGTGTCTTTAGGTGCGCCATTCCCAGATGATTTACGTGCCTACACTGAAGCAAATGGGGTAATGAAGTTGGATATTCGAGTTGATAGCCAAATACCAGCAAACGTTTGGTTAGCAATGAATTGTGCCGGCGAGTGTGATGGCAAACTGAATATAGCACCAACTTTAGCTAACTATACTCAAGGCCAGTGGCAGACATTACGAATTGATTTGGCTTGTTTTGCAAAAGCTGGAACCGATTTTGGCAAGGTGTTTACCCCCTTTAGTTTGGCAACCGATCAACCATTACAGCTAAGTTTTGCTGCGGTTAAATTGTTGGCTAAACCAGAAGGTGAATCAAACATCTCATGCCAATAAAGAGCAGTACCTTTATGGTTGTTTAACTGTGTAGCAAGGATGCATTTGTTACTGTGTTTGGTAACAACTCCCTTTGCGCCTATAGATATGGGTTTCTATAGGCGCTTTTTTGTTATTAATCATCATAAATTTACGGCCACGCGACACAGCCTTCATTTGTTAAGAGTTGATATCTGCATCAGTTATCTATGCTTTGTAAAGCACTATAGAGCAAGGCATATATAAGCATCAGCTTCTAATCCTCAATAAACCCGCTCCTTTTTTAGCACCAGACTTTGCTATGGAATTCTCGCAACGAGGTCATACTATAGAGTTTTTTCAGCAAACTAGACTTACTCGCGTTAACCACGTTTTGTTTTGCGCATTGATCGGCGTGGCCTGTTGATGAAATCTAACTTACGCTATGGTGAAGTTTTGATTGGTTTGCAGATCGTGAGGGGAGACAGAAAAAGCAGGTCAATTAAATTGACCTGCGTGGTGCCAAAGATGGTTTATTAAATTAAAAATGTTTTTTTATTGGCACAAACCTGTACTTGCAGCCGAGTCAAATGTTAGACCCGCGGTTACATCGCTAACGCAAAAATTAACTGTTACACCACCGCCTTGGCTGGTCGATGTAACAAAGTTAACGACACCATTTGCATCAGTTGAAACAGTTTGAGCTTCATTCCATGTGCCACTAAAGTTACCAGTTACCGATGCATTTGCATAAGGTTGGCCTAAATCATCCAGTACAGTTACTGCGGCAGTTCCAAATTTTTGTCCTTTGCCTGCACTTTGTGTACCTGTTGTTACCAAACTTACATAGACAGACGTTGCTTCTGCTGGTGGTTGAGAGCTGCCACCTAAAATAACAAAGTTATCAATTGTATATAAATCGCCATTAAAGGTATTAGGGTCAATTAATATAACTAAGGTATCAACATTGGTATCACCAGTATCGCCGTCTATTCTATCCGCTAAACGAAATCTAAGGGTTTGCCAGCCATTTGCGTGATCAATGAAAGCTTCGTATTTACTGTGGCGACCAACAGGGTAGTTGTCACTGGTGGCTGTTGCTGAGTTTTCCAATTGAACTAAAATTTGTTTGCCAACTAAAGCCGCATCTGTATTAAACAAATCCATGGCAAAAGCTTTGTCTCCTGCAAGCAAAGGCGCTGCATTTGATATGGCTGAAGTAGAAGCCGCAATTACATCCCATTGTGTTGCAGAATTTCTGGTGTAGTTTAATACGCCGCCTGAAACATCAAAGTTACCGTCGAAATAAGTGTAAGTAACTGCAGAGTTGCCATCAAAATTGTCTAACACAGTTTCAACAGCTAACTCAGGCTCTACAAACACATTGAAGCTTGCTACATCTGTACCACAGCTAGCGTTAGTTACGGTTACTGATACTTCGCCACTAGTTGCACCGGTAAAATCAATGTTAACGCTTTCACCGTTGCCTGAAATAGTCGCACCAGCAGGAGCATTCCATGTATAACTAGAGTTAGTGCCTTGCGCACCAACTACAGTAAATGTATGTGTGCTATTTGGTGCAACTATATTCGGGCCATCAATTGCTGCTTCACCTAAATTGTATACTCGCACATAATCTACTTCCATTGTTGCAGGTAGTGCCGAGTCATCTACCGTGCCACCCCAGCTGCCTCCTACAGCCATATTTAGCAGTATATGGTATTGATAGTTTTCATATGTCCACCAACTTGGGTTAGCTAAATCACTAGGTGTTTTGGTTGAATAAAGCATTCCATCTACATACCAACGAATCTCATTTGGTTCCCACTCCACAGCATAAACATGAAAGTTATCCGACCATTTTTGTGGCTGGCTTAATACATGAGCACCGGTAAATGAGTTGTTAGGCCACGCTTCACCATAGTGAATTGTACCATGAGCAAACATTGAGGCTTGGCCTGTTGACTCCATTATGTCTATTTCGCCAGACATTGGCCAACCTACATCAGGATTAGTTGGGAGCATCCAAAATGCTGGCCACATGCCGGCAGCATCCGGCAATTTTATTTTGGCTTCAAAGCGACCATTGGTCCATTCACCACTGGTTGGCATACCTGCAGTACGTAGTCTACCTGACGTGTAGGATTTAGATTGCACGCGCTGCTTTTTAGCGGTGATACTTAGCGTGCCATTTGCTACTGTTAGATTATCTGCTTGATAACTTTGCAATTCATTGTTACCCCAGCCACAAATACCTTCAGCACAGCCGTCGCCGGTTTGTACCTCCCAATTGTTTAAATCTAATGTTGTGCCATTAAATTCATCACTCCAAACCAGTGTTTGGCAGGTATTTGCGTATGAGGTTGCTGAGAATAGACCTGCAGCCAAAACTGCCGTGGTCGTTTTAATTGACGGTTTTTTCATGTTTCACCTTTGTGTATGTGTATTTATATTTGTGTGCGCTAGTTATTATACTGTGACACTAAAAGAAAGCGCTTACAAGCCTGATGTGTTAAAAATGTTTGTGAAATGTTTTAATTTGTTAATTTGATACGGGGGGAATGGTGGCTGCAACTAATAACCAAGGGATTAGCCACAGCGGTTAATTCATCTACTAGTTTTGTTTTAAGTATATAACTACGAGGTTACTCGTGCTCTTTGTTTAGATATTTGGATTTTTTTAACGCAATAAACAAACACAGCCCGCCCGCTAACAAGGCAACATAAGTTCCTATGTTAAAGGCTTGCTGATTGTTGGTATTTAGCGACATAAAAAATACTGCATAACTAATTGAGCCTATGCCGAATCCGGCTAATATTCCTTTTCCTGCAATGGTTGATAATTGAATCAATTTAGACATTTGCATTCCTTACCCTTAAATTTATTGTTGTATGATAATACTTTATTGGGCTTGGGAAATAAACTACTGCAAATAATCCTTCACCACATCTTTATAAGTGCGGCTGACTTTTACTTGTTCGTTGTCGCCTATATGCACATAAAATTCACCTTTGGGCAGTGGGGTGACTTTATCGATACAAGTTAAATTGATTATGGTCGATCTGTGTACACGTTTAAAAATGCTTGGGTCTAATTCATCTAACATAGCCGATATAGTTGAACGCTTGATGTGGGTTTTACCTTGAGCGTGAATACAACAATAGTCGCCCGCCGCGTCAATCCATTCAATTTGCTGTTGGTTGACTAAAGTAATTTCATCACCATCTTTAATGACTATTTTGTGTTCGCCAGAAGCTTTAATCGACTGTAGCGCACCTAATATTTTCGATTTTTGCTGATTATCATCCTCTACGTTTTGCAAGCGGCTTGCAGCACGCTCAACTGCGCGTTGAATGTGCTCTTCATCAATAGGTTTTAAAATATAATCGACCGCATTTACATCAAACGCATTTAACGCGTATTGATCGTAAGCCGTGGTAAATACAATTAGCGGCATTAGGTCATTTTGAATTTTTTGAATCACATCAAAGCCATTTAGCCCTGGCATCTCAATGTCTAAAAAAACTAAATCGGGGGCATGTTGTTGAATTTTCTCCAGCGCTTTACGGCCATTTTGACACTCAGCAACAATGTTAATTTGTGGGTATTTAGACAACTTAGCTTTAATCAAACTTAAAGCAAGCGGTTCATCGTCAACAATAATGGTTTTAATTCCTTGCATATTCGCCTCGACTAAACTTGGTATGGCACACTAATTTGCGCAAGCAAACCGCCGCTATCTAATTGTTTTAACTCAAATGTGTAATCTTCTGGATAAAGTGTTGCTAAACGCTGTTTAATATTGCGCAGGCCTACGCCTCTAGGTTGGTTAAAAGCTGATTCATCAACCGTTGCATTTAAACCAGCGCCCGTATCTGATAATAGCAGTAATAATGTATTGTTTTTAACCTTAGCGGTTAAACTGATTTTGCCACCATCTTCATTTTTAGCGATAGCATGTTTCATTGAGTTTTCGACTATTGGTTGCAAAATTAAGCTTGGGATCAAGGCTCGGTTAGCCGCTTCATCTATGTCAAATTCAAATTCTAACCTGTCGCCAAAACGCACTTTTTCAATTTGTAGATAGAGTTTTAGTGTGTCTATTTCTTGCGCTAAACTAACTTTTGCATCAGGATCATTATCTAACGAATAACGTAAAAAGCGGCTTAAGTTCACCACCATTTTTTGTGCTTTATTGTTTTCTTGCGCTTCAATTAACGAGTTAATTGCATTTAAGCTATTAGATAAAAAGTGTGGGTTTAGTTGATAGCGCAACATTTTTAATTGGGCTTCACGCGCTATGTTTTGCGCTTCAACACGCTTAAAATGTTCTGCTTTCGATTTAGCTTCAGTTTCCAACAGAATTTTGTGCTCTACTTGCAACAACTGGTAATAAACCACGCCATAAAACATTGCACTCCAACAAGAAAAAATAAAAATGCCGGTGAAATACCAACCGCCAAAGTTCCACCAAATATCTGGCTCGTCAGTCATATGCATAAAAGCCAGCATACGTACAACAGTCCACAGTAAAGAAACAATTACCACAAGTACAAATGAATAAGCCAGCCTAAACCAATTGCCTTTGTGCCAGCTCCATAAAAAAGCTTTTTGCAGCAATAAGCTTAATGCCAAACCAAAAACAGCTTGAACAATAATATGTGAAAAATGGGCTATGTCGTATTGACCATACCAAAGGGTTAGCGTGGTGTAACTAATAAAGCAGCTAAATGCCCAAAAACCGACTTGGCAATAGCGAAATAATATAGCGGGTGCGTTGCCAAGTTTATGTTGAATAAGCTGTCTGACATCTACGCCTTTTATCGGCTCGCTTGGTTCCATTGAATAAACTTCAGAATTTGATTGCGTCACTAGTTATAGACCTTCTATCAATCAACTAAGTAAAACTTAGTTGTAAATTAGCTAAAAATAAATGTAAGCGAATTCACACTTGGCTTGATTGGTTATCCATTTTAACTTGCATTTATCCCATTTTGTCTCATTTTGTATGTATAAAGGAAAACGTTGTGTTAAAAAAGTATTAATTGTTTTGGTGTTTTTAATTGATTTTAACAGCATCGAATCAGATTTGTAAGCGATTACAATTGTTTTTAATGATTGAATAATCATCAACAATAATTATGGGGATACCTATGGCAACACAAATATCTAGCCGAAATAAGTTAGCTCGGTTAGTCAAATATGGTTTGGCTGTCACATCGAGCACTTTAATACTAGGTTGCACGCAAGACGTAGCAACCGAATCTGACTTTACCGCTCCAGATATAACAGAAAAAAATTCAAACTGGGAGCTAGTTTGGGCAGATGAATTCGACGGCACAGAAATAGACAGCGCTAAATGGACACATGAAGTCAATTGTAGTGGGGGGGGTAACAATGAATTGCAGTGTTATACGGATTCTGCGGAAAACTCATTTTTACAAGACGGCATGTTGCATTTAGTCGCAAAACCATCTTCAGAAGGCAGTAAGCCTTATAGCTCAGCTCGCTTAAATACCAGATATAAAGGTGACTGGAAATATGGCCGAGTTGAAATTCGCGCAAAATTACCCGCAGGTCAAGGTACATTCCCTGCAGGATGGATGTTGCCAACAGACGAAGTATATGGCGGATGGCCTCATTCAGGTGAAATTGATATATTTGAAGGGGTAAACACAAAAGCTATTCGTCCAGATGGCACTGTCGACTCAAGTATTTATGGTACTTTGCATTACGGTAAAAGCTGGCCTAATAATGATCACTCAGGTCAGGAATATATTTTACCTCAAGAACAAAACCCCGCAGATGTTTTCCATACATACGCTATTGAATGGGAAGAGGGAGAAATACGTTGGTACATTAACGAAACTTTGTATGCGACTCAACGCCGTTCGGAAGTGCGTTATAACAAAGATGGTGTAGCAACAGGGCTAAAACACAGAGGCTGGTACACGCATAACTATCATCCAGTAACTGGTGAATTAGCCGCGTTTTATACTGATGCCCCATTCGATCAAAAATTCCACATTATTTTAAATAATGCAGTAGGTGGAGATTGGGCATCTAATACCAACCAAGCAAGCGAATTTTCTGATACTGGTGGGGTTGATCCTGCTGCATTTGAAAATAGTAATGCAATGCAAATTGATTATGTACGTGTTTATCAATGTACGCTCGATCGTGACACTGGCAAAGGTTGTGGTACTTACACTCCAGAATACTTTGGTGGTGATACATTGGTTGAAGGTGAAGCTCCAACTATAACCCCTCCTGCACCTCCAGGGCCTGTATCTGACCTAGTTATTTTTGCTGATGCAGAAAATCCAGACTGGCCATTATGGGATTGTTGCGGTGGTTCAACGCCTACAGTTGAGGTAGACGCAGACGCAAATTATGGCGCAACTGCTGAGTTTGCAATTGGTGCAACACCAACTGTAATGGGATTTATCACTCGTGATTTAGACGCACCTAAACCGTACGATGCGACTAGTAAATTGGCCTCTGGTACAGTGGAGTTTGATCTTAAAGTTTTAAGCATGCCAAACGATGCAAGTGCCGATTGGTTCTTTAAAGTTGAACAAGGTGATGCGGATACAGCTGTAACTTTGTCACTATCTGATAGCCAAGAAGGCGTATTACCTACCCAAGGTCAATGGCAGCATTATACATTTACGTTACAGCAGTTAGCTGATGCAGGGTTAGACGTAAGTGGCATTAATGTAGTAATGATATTCCCTGCATGGGGTCAAGGTGAAGGTGCGGTTTATAGAGTAGATAACTTTACCATTGGTGATGGCGCCGGTGCTGCTAGCCCTGAACTTGTGTTATTTGAAGATGCGGCAAACGCCGAGTGGTTACCTTGGGATTGTTGTGGTGGTTCTACACCAATTGAAGTAACCGATGATGCAGAGCACAACACGGCAATTGAATTTGCAATTGGCGCAACTGAAACCGTAATGGGCTTTAAACCGGCTGATGGTTCAGGCATTTACTTTAACGCCAGCTCAATTTTAACTTCGGGTGTTGTTCAGTTTGAAATGAAAGTGACAAGTTTGCCAAATAACGCGGCTGCACCTTGGAAATTCAAAATAGAGAGCAATGCAACCTCTGAAGCAGTCGAACTTGATTTAACGGATAGTGTAGAAGGTGTTGCTCCTGTAGAAGGGCAATGGCAAACCTATACGTTTAACTTAAGTGATTTATCCAACCAAGGGTTAGATGTTAGTGCGATTGATGTAGTAATGGTTTTCCCTGCTTGGGGGCAAGGCGAAGGTGCTGTATATCGCATTGATAACGCAAAAATATACGATCCTAGTTTTAGTGGTGGCAGTGGCAGTGGTGGTTTAACACTATTTGCAAATGCTGAAGATGCTACTTGGTTGATGTGGGACTGTTGTGGTGGTTCAACGCCGGCGGTAGTAACTGATAATGATACTGGCGCAGCAGCTGAATTTAGCATTGGTTCAACGGCAACTGTAATGGGCTTTAAACCAGCAGATGGGTCAGGGGTTTCTTACGACGCGTCAGCCTATCTAAATGATGGTGTGGTTGCCTTTGATTTAAAAGTAACCAGCATGCCAAATAATGCTGCGGCACCTTGGTTATTCAAAATTGAGAGTAATCAAACTTCGGAAGCAGTCGAGCTACCTTTAACTGATAGCCAAGAAGGTTTTGCACCACAATTAAATCAATGGCAAACCTATACCTTCTCGTTAATTGATTTATATAACCAAGGTTTAGACGTATCTGCCATTGACGTTGTAATGGTATTCCCAGCTTGGGGGCAAGGTGAAGGTGCAGTTTACCGAATAGATAATGCTTACATTGGTCCTGCTCGTTCAAGCAACACGGGTGGTTCAAATGATGACAGTTCAGGTGACGACAGCTCTGGTGGTGATACAGCTGCTTGTACAACGCCTATCTGTAATGGCACATTTGATTCAGTTGACCATTGGTTAAACTCAATCTTTGACGTAAATATCGTTACTGAAGGTGCGAACTCATTCTACCAAGTGGATGTAACTGCGGCGGGCAATCCTTGGGATGTCAACATCAGTCAAGTTATGACTATTACTCCTGGTGCGACTTATACAGTGTCATTCCAAGCAAAATCAGACCGTGCTCGCACTATGCTTGTCGGTTTAGGTTTAAACCATGATCCATGGACCAATACAACAGAAACTGTATCGCTAACTACAGATTGGCAAACATTTACTTACGACATAGTTGCCGATGGTTTTGGTGACGACAACAGCCGAGTGCTGTTTGATATGGGCGCTGAAATAGGTGTTGTATCAATTGATGATGTCACTGTGGTGATGAAGTAATTACCAAATGGTAGAGCTTCCTCACATATGGTAGCTCTACTTTTTTCCCAGGTTATTAGCTAAGAATTTTTAGTACAGAATTAAGTAGGAAAGTTATGAATACCAATAGCTTTAAATTAAATAAACTTGCAGCAACTTTATCAGTTGCACTCGCTGCTGCTTCAGCACCACAGATGGTTTACGCACAAGATGGTGCCGACGAGCAAGTAGACGAAACCATTACAGTACGCGGTATTCGCGGCAGTTTAATGCGTTCAATGGATTTAAAACGCGATAGCTCAGGCATTATGGATGCTATTTCAGCTGAAGAAATGGGTAAATTCCCCGACACTAACTTAGCTGAATCGCTGCAGCGTATTACAGGTGTAACCATTAGTCGTTCAAACGGTGAAGGTAGTGAAATTACCGTGCGTGGTTTTGGCCCGCATTTTAACCTAGTGACGTTAAACGGTCGTCAAATGCCGGGCACAGGTTTTACTCGCTCATTTAATTTTGAAAACTTGTCGTCAGAGGGCGTATCTAGTTTAGAGGTGGTTAAAACCTCACGAGCAGAAACGCCAACTGGAGGTTTAGGCGCAACCGTTAATATAGTCACACCTAAGCCACTGCAATCGAAAGAGCGCACTGTCAGTTTAATGGCCAAAGCCATTCACGATAGTTCAAACGTTGCCGGTGATGATATTACCCCTGAATTTGCTGGTTTATACAGCGACACTTTTATGGATGATACCTTTGGGGTGGCAGCCAACTTCTCGTATAACCGCCGTGATTTCCAGCAGCAGGGCGCTAACATCCAAGGTTGGCATGCAAATGCAGATTTGCCATCAAGCCCAAGTGGTGAGGTGATTGACAATCGCGCAGTCGATGAAAATGGTGAACCAGTTAAAGTCTTTACTGATTATGATAAAGACACAGGCGAACCTTTTGCTTCTGCCGCACATTTTTTCCCAAAAGATATGAACTATGGTTATGCCGATGTGCAGCGTGAACGCATTAATGGCCAAGTAGCGCTTCAGTTCAAACCAACCGACAACATGGTTATTACCGCTGACTATACAGGTACACGTGCTACCACAGCAGTTGAAAGTGTGGGTTGGGGCATTTGGAATAACTTTGGTGGCAACATCAATGGCTACGAATTAGACGCTAATGGTACGGCAATTTATGCGGATATCGCTGGGGATGATGGCTCGTTTGCAATTAGCCGTTCAACCACAGAAGTCGAATCTGATTCAATTGGTTTAAACCTTGATTGGCAGTTAACCGATAGCATACATCTGGAGTTAGATGTGCACGATTCGCAAACCAAAGTAGATAATGGCGCGGATAAAGGCATTGGCGGCACAGTGCAGATGATCATGGGCTCAGACCAGTTGATCAATAAAGTATATGACTACCGTACAGGGGAGATTCCGCATTATTGGATTAATTGGGAAAATGGTAGCCAAACACTCAATACCAGTGAGATAGATTCTAACTTTGGCCAATTTATCCATAGCCCAGGCAAAGCCACAGTGCAGCAAGCGCAACTAGATGTGACATGGACAAACGAAGGAAACGGTGCACTGATTCAATTAAAAGGTGGTGCATCTTTTACTAAACAAGAATTGTCTGGTTCTAATGCTTGGAGTGGTTTGCGTGGTGGCCCAGGTTTTAATCCTAGCTTCACCCAGATATTTGCTGATGAGTTATTTACCAAACATGGCACTGGCAGCTTCTTAGACCAGTTTGCCGGTGGCGGCGACGACCTATCACCAAATTATTATTACACCTTTGATTTAGACAAAGTAGTTGGTTTACATAGTGCGTACGTAACAGCTGCAGCTGTGGGTGATGCGAACGCATTTTCAACCGACCCTTACGATGCAAATGGCACATTTTCAACCAGCTTAGTTGAAGAAGAAACTACAGCGGTTTATGTACAAAGCCAATGGGAATTTGAACTCGGCGATTATCTGTTAGAAATGAATGCTGGTGTGCGTTACGAATCAACTGATGTGATTAGCCCGTCTGAAAGTAAATTGGTAGATGAAGTGGTGTGGGCATCAGGCTCTGAATGGATCACACGTTATCAAGGTGATGCTCAATTAGTCTCTAATTCTGGTGGCTACGACATTGTCTTACCTATGGTTGATTTAAAACTAGAGTTAACCGATGACTTGGTCACGCGTTTATCTTTCGGTAAAAGCATGGCCCGACCTGAATTAGGTTATTTGCTGGGTGGCACAGGTTATAGCGGCAGCCCAAAAATTGGCGCGCGTACCGCCAGTGGTGGTAATACTAACCTTAAACCTTACCAGTCAACTAACTTGGATTTATCGTTCGAATATTATTACCAAGAAGACAGCTATTTATCACTCGGGTTATTTGCCAAGAAAGTTGAAGACTGGATTGAAGGCTCTGTCACCAGCGTCACATTAGAAGGTGTGCACGATGTGTATAAAGGGCAAAGATACAACGCAGCTGTCACTGCAATCGAAGCGGATGGCCAACAAGCGGATACCAGTGCAATTTACGACTGGTTAATTGCTGAAGGTTATGGTGATGAAAATGGTGCAATTGCCGCAGACCCAGCAACAGATCCTTTGTTGGAGTGGTCATTAAGCACACCGTTAAACGTTGAAGAACGCAACGTTCACGGTGCAGAATTTGCGGTACAACACGTATTTGGCGACAGTGGTTTTGGTACGTCACTCAACTTTACCTTAGTGGATGGTGACGTTGAATATGATCCGTACGAGCTTAAAGTTCAATCTGTTCTTCCTGGCATTAGCGATTCTGCCAACTTCCAAATGTTCTACGAGAAAGACGGTTTATCAATCAAAGCAACTTATGCATGGCGGGATGCGTATTTAATTGGCCAAGGTCAATCACAAGGTTCGGCTGAAGCGCCGCCGCAGTTTGCTAAATCTTTCGCTCAATGGGATATGAGTATTAACTATGACGTGACAGACAACCTAACTGTGTTTTTTGATGGGGTTAACCTCAACAATGAAACCGAACAAGGTTATGGCCGTTTTGAAGAGCAATTCTTATTTGCTCGCCAGTATGGCCCAAGATACATAGTTGGTGCGCGCATCAAACTGTAAGACTCCCAATAATAGCGTGGCGGCAGTTATATGTGTCCCATTGGCTGCCACGCTTTTTTTCTAATTGGTACTGTTATGAAAAAATCCATGTTAATTGTGGCGGCTATGCTATTGCCTAAAATTAGCTCTGTGCAGGCTGCACCTTCGGCTGACGATCTTATCACCTACCCAGGTTATACAGGTGAATATGCAGATTTTACTCTGGTAGTAGATGAAAGGTTCAACCAATTTAACCCTGACTTATGGGCAAAAGGAGATGGTGCGGTAGGCAGCGAATCTATCTGTCGCTTTCAGCCGCAAGGTGTTGAGGTTAAGCAGGGAGTATTAAATTTAACCATACGCCAACAAGCGGTTGCGGCTGGTTGGTCTGAAGATCACCAACAGCAAAAAAATGCTTACAACTACACCTGTGGCGAGTTGCGCACAGCGGCGGATAAACCAATTAAATATGGCCGGTTTGAAACCCGGATGAAAGCGCCAAATCGACAAACAGCATCAGGTTATATCTCGTCGTTATTTACCTATATGCAAGGTGGTGAGCCAAGAGAATGGGAAGAAATAGATATTGAACTTGAAGGTGGCCGACCGGATAAATTTCAAGCTAATTTAATTTATGGACTCAATTCGCCAGATTGGTGGTCAACCCGTCAATGGGGCGCATGGGAAGACAAAATAGTTGTTGGCCCTGTAGATGAATGGCGCGTTTTTGCTTTTGAATGGACCCCCACTGCAATCAAATGGTTTGTTGATGGCAAGTTAGTGAAAACACTAAGCGCTGCAGATATTGACTGCCAGCCCGAATGTATTGCGCCTCAAGTAAAGCCAACACCTATTCCTGACAACTTTACCCAGTTGATGATGAATTTTTGGATCCCCAATGATCAAATTCAAGATGTCTTTGGTGGCAATAAAAAACGCAATAAATACCCTATGGTCACTCAATACGATTGGATCCGGATTTACCAGTGGGATAAAGCGCCATTTGGATGGAGTGAGTAATCCACTAACTGCTCACTAAATTTTATTCGAGCTCTGAAAAATGAGTACCGTGCTGCATGCAGCAGAGTTGTAGAGGGATAATTATCGCAAAACCGCTGTGAATAGGTCCTTGCTGCTATTAAACGTCATCCATCCCGTGTGATGTTTTGCGATTAATTATTGCCTGACTCTTAGTATTTAACTTCGATTTAAACCACAGAAATAAAGCAGGGGGTTTATTGGAGTACTGAGGGAGAAATTTAGAGCAAAATTTCTTTTTCAAGGATGAAAAAGCGAAGCGTACAGGGATTGTATTCACAGCGGTTTTGCGAAAATTTCTCCCTCAGTGCTCCTGCGCACTGGAGTCTGCATAAATTCAACGCACAACAAACGGAAAAAACGACATGCAAATGTTCAACAATAAGTACAACAAAACAAAAATACTCAGCAGTTTATTACTTGCTATGAGTGTAAGTGCTTGTCAGTTAGATATTTC
>NZ_JH767529.1:0-171289 GCF_000281085.1 Catenovulum agarivorans YM01 | reverse complement strand
CGCCAACGCCAACGCCAACGCCAACGCCAACGCCAACGCCAACGCCAACACCGGCCGACGAGCTAGCTGTTTTTGTTGATGGGCAGGTGAATGCTTTGTGGGATAAAGGTTTACGAGCTTTTGACGAAGCCATAGGTTGGGGTGAATGTCAAAATGATGATGGTGCCGCTTGCCCTAGCATAGCTTGGCAGATAATTGATGAAGTAGACAGAGGACAAGTTTTACAAATTAGCCACGGCAGCACAGGTGATTTTGCTGGATTTTTTATTGGCACAACACAAGCCTTAGACTTATCAGGTTTTGCCAATGGTTTTTTAGAATTTGATATTAAAGTTGTCTCTGGTGATAGCCAATTTACTGGCAAACTAGACTGTATTTACCCTTGTACTTCCGGTGATATTTCTTTTGGTGATTTAGGTGGGGCAGGTTGGCAAAGTGTTAAATTAGCTATGTCTACATTTACTAATACACTAGATTTACGCCAAGTTGATACGGGTATAGTCATTTGGGCGACGTCAACAACTGACACTGTATTTCAGTTAGATAATATTCGTTTCACAGGCTTAGCCGATGGCGAAGATTTACCAACCCAAGGTACAGATCCAACCGCAGCTAAATTTACTCAATACGGTGCTGGTAATATATCAGATAGAATTAATCCGGATAGTTATCGCTGTGTGGTTGACCATGGCAACTGGATATATAACGCAGGTATAGTTGAACCCGGTATTGCAGCGTGCGACGCCTCTACGCAAATACCAACAGGTACGCCAACTAAGTTATATCCACAATTAGCCGATTCATTTACCGCTCCAACGCCAAGCCATCGCTGGTGGGGATCGGTTGCTTTTATGGGCGAAATGCAAATTGGCGATCCAAACCAAGCGGCGTATATCACGCCAGACCCAATAACCGCACGTATTACCAATAAAGGTTTTCGTATGATGGGTATACCGTCTGGTTTCCAGTCGGCCACTACTCAATATTTGTATCCAATTCCAGATCCATTTAGCGAAGTATTTGACGGCATAGCAATAGCCAACAACCAATTCGATAACCTAAATGCGGTATTAAAAGACTACAGCGATGGTTCGGTAACTGTACTGTGGCAATCGGCAGATACAGATGTGATGCAAGCAACTTTTGTATACGGCTCGCCATATGTGTTTATCGAGGTACTTGCGGGTAATGCTCAAGTTAAAACCTTGCGTGAAGACGGTGGTGAAAAAAGTATTTTCCACCAAGCGGCTAATCAACTAGGTGTTAAAACCTCGGTTGCTGGCAATACCAATCACTTTTTAATTGTTGGTGACGACATCACGAGTTTTAGCAACATCAGTTCAAATGTTATTGGCATCAGTGCTGCGACTAATTCATTTACTGTGGCCTATTTACCAGCAAATGGCGCAGAACCAAATGCAGATATGATCAACGCATTTGCAAGCCTAGCGCGTAACAAAGTTGCGGCGTTGCAAATTGATTACCAAGTAGACCCTAGCGACTATTCAGTTACTGTGCAGCATCAGTATTTAGATGCCACAGGTGCGCAAGTGCAAACACTTGCTGGTTTACAGCCATTGCAGTGGAAAAATAACACAAACGTGAGCAGTAATTATCAAACCCGCAGTGCGCGTGGTGTGATTAAATTTATGCCGAGTGCCAGCTTTGACTATCATCTGCCTTATGTTGGAATTTTACCGTATTTACCAACTATGACTGACACTACGGATATTACCCAATTAACCACCTTAGTTAATGATTTTGTTGCAGCAGGGCAAGACACTTGGAATACAGCAAATGACACTTATTGGGCCGGTAAAAATTATGGCAAAGTGGCAGAGCTTATAGCGATTGCAGAGTCGATTAATATGTCGACTGAAGCCGGTATTATGCGCCAGTGGCTTAAAGATGAATTAGCTGATTGGTTTACCGCAGATAGCAGCGGCAGCTTAGATACCAATAAATATTTTGTTTTTGACGAAAAATGGAGCACGTTATTAGGTATAGAAGAATCGTTTGCATCACATCAACAGCTTAACGATCACCACTTTCACTACGGTTATTTTGTCCGTGCCGCAGCAGAGATATGTCGGGTAGAACGCGATTGGTGTAGTGAGCAACAATACGGTCCTATGATTGAATTACTTATTCGTGATTACGCGGCAATGCGTGACGATGATATGTTCCCGTACACACGTAATTTCGACCCTGCCAATGGCTTTTCGTGGGCATCAGGCAAGGTTAATTTCGCCCGTGGTAACAACAACGAATCTACCTCTGAAGCAGCTAATGCATATGGCGCAATTGTTTTATATGGTTTGATAACTGGTAAAAATGATTTAGCTGAACATGGCATATATTTGCATGCATCTACCACAGCAACTTACTGGGAATATTGGAACAACTTAGACGGCTATTATTCACCAGATACAGATGTTGATAATTTCCCAGCAGGTTACGACCAAATCACCACATCTATTATTTGGGGTGATGGCGCCAGTTTCTCTACTTGGTTTAGTGGTGCACCAGCACATATTTTAGGTATTCAAGGTTTACCAACGAACACGTTAAACTTGCATGTTGGTTTGCATGCAGTCTATATGGCGGATTATGTACAAGTTGGTTTAACTGAAGCAACTAACGGCAAACCATCTGGTTTACCTGAAGATAGATGGCGCGATATTTGGTGGAATTTGTCCGCTATGGTGGACGCAGATGATGCAGTTAGCGATTACCTAAGTTATGGAGACTACAACGCCGAAGCGGGCGAGAGTAAAGCACATACTTACCAATGGATACACGCGTTTAAAGCACTTGGTAATATAGCGCCGGAAGTTCATGCTGATTATCCGCTAGCAGTGGTATTTAGCAAAAACGGCACTAAACAATATGTGATTTACAATATGGATGATACCCAGCGCCAAGTCACCTTCTCTGATGGCGTGACAGTACAAGCACCAGCAGGGCAAATGACAGTAAGTACTGGACAGTAATACTTAGTGGTTAATTAAGTGGCAAACGGATTTGCTGCTTAATGGGTAAGCTAACCTAATAAATCGGCAGTGCTGTGTTGTTAACCGGTGACTTTAAGACAAAAGAAGAATGCACACCTGTAACCCCTTCAATTCTTGTCAGTTTATTCAATAAAAAATCCTGAAAATCATCCATATCCTTAACGATAATTTTCACTAGATAGTCAGCACTTTGGCCGGTAATTAAATGGCACTCTAATACTTGCGGCAAATCTGCAATGGTCTTTTCAAATACTTGAAAACGTTCGGGCGTGTGTTTGTCCATGCTAATTTGAATAAACGACATTAAGGTTAACCCCAATTGGCGCGCATTTACCAGTGCGACATAACCGTCTATTAAGCCAGCATCTTCTAGCGCACGAACACGGCGCAAACAAGGAGAGGGCGATAAATTAATTGCATCAGCCAGTTCTTGGTTTGAAATCCTGCCTTGTTTTTGAATTGTTTGTAAAATCAGTTTGTCGTATTTATCTAGTTGCATAATTTGTTACTGTGAAATTTTATTTCAATAAATACATTATATGTGAAATTTTATTGCGCTGCTTAGGCAAATTAACTTGATCTTAGCAATCATTCACTTATTAAAGCCGTTAACATAATAAGCATAAGTAACAAATGCAGTGTGGAGCCGAATATGATTAACAACCCAGCCAGTAAATATCAAAGATTTGTTGGGGTCAGTTTGCCTGATCGCCAATGGCCAAATAACTTTATCGAAAAGCCGCCGATTTGGATGAGTACAGATTTGCGCGATGGCAACCAAGCTTTGATTGATCCTATGTCAATTGAAACCAAATTACGCTTTTTTAAAGAATTGGTTGCTATGGGCTTTAAAGAAATTGAAATTGGTTTTCCGTCGGCATCACAAATCGATTTTGATTTTACCCGCTTGTTAATTGAAGAAAATCATATTCCGGACGACGTAACCATAGAAGTGCTTGTGCAAGCGCGTTTTGACTTAATTGAGCGCACTGTTGAAAGTTTGCGCGGCGCTAAACAAGCTATCTTACATATGTACAACCCGCTTGCGCCCGCATTTCGCGAGATTGTTTATCGCACCGACAAAGCTGGCGTCAAAAATATTGCGATTCAAGGCACACAATGGGTTAAACAGTTAACTGCCAACGCACCCGAAGTGAACTGGACCTATCAATATTCACCAGAGGTTTTTTCCAGTACCGAAATTGAATTTGCTAAAGAAGTGTGTGATGCAGTGAATGATGTTTGGCAACCAACGGCCGACAACAAAATGATCATCAATTTACCAGCAACGGTCGAAATGAATACACCCAATACCTATGCTGATCAAATTGAATGGATGCATAGAAACTTAAATAACCGTGAAGCGATTATTTTAAGTGTGCATCCGCATAATGATAGAGGTACTGCAGTTGCTGCAGCTGAGCTCGCGGTAATGGCTGGCGCAGACCGAGTGGAAGGTTGTTTGTTTGGCAATGGTGAGCGCACAGGTAATGTTGATTTAGTCACGCTTGCACTTAACTTATATTCACAAGGTGTCCACCCAGGTTTAGATTTTTCTGATATCGACAAAGTGCGTAAGTTGGTGGAGGAGTGCAACCAAATTCCAGTACACCCTCGCCACCCATATGCGGGCGAATTGGTATTTACTGCGTTTTCTGGTTCACATCAGGATGCAATTAAAAAAGGTTTGGCGATTCAGAAGCAAGGTGAATTATGGCAAGTGCCTTATTTACCAATAGATCCGGCCGATTTAAATCGCAGTTACGATGCTGTGGTTCGGGTAAACAGCCAATCGGGCAAAGGTGGCGTTAGCTTTTTACTTGAGCAACAAGCAGGTATTCAATTGCCACGTAAGTTGCAAATCGAGTTTAGTAAAATTGTGCAGCAGGTAAACGACAGTCGCGGCAAAGAAATTACTGCCAATGAAATTGTTGAGTTATTCACACAGGAATACTTAGCAAAATCAGCGCCTATTCACTACCAAACAAGCCATGTTACTGGTTACTCTGATAGTCAGCAACAAGTGGAAATTAGCTTTGAATACCAAGGTATAACAGTTGATGTAATAGGTTTAGGCAATGGGCCGATAGATGCCGCTGCACAAGCATTAAGCCAATATTACGATTTACCAATAGAGGTGATTGACTACCACGAACACTCAATTGGCACTGGCTCGAATGTCAAAGCGATTTGTTATATCGAGCTTAAAATTGCTGGGCGCAATACCCACTTCGGTGTTGCACAACACAGCAATATAACGGTTGCGGCGATCCAAGCTTTGATTAATGGCTTAAATCGCACTTTGGTTCAACAAGCTACATCAGCAACCGCTGCAGTTTAAAAATTACCTGGGGATAACTTGAGTGTTATCCCCTTATTTGACATCTCCCACCGCCTAGCATACCATCTAAACCTGTAATCGCTTACACTGGGCGCGCATTTAGAGCGCCATATATGTTAACTAATCCAACAAATATCCATAAAAACTGGCCTGAGCCTAATTTCTGGTTGCTGCAAATCTCCGGTTGGTTGTTTTATATGTTGTTTGTCTATATGGCTTACCATGTGCAGCGCTACGACTCTTGGGTTGATGTACTGGTTTACTACATTTACGAAGTTGTAGCAGTACCGATAAGTGTACAAGGACGTACACAATCTACAGGTATTCTTTTCCATATTGTTAAATAATTATTGACTTTATGAAAATGGTTGAATACTCTAATTTCTAGAAAGCGCTTTCATATGGTTAGTTTGGTTTCATAAAGTTGCGCAGTATCACAATAACAAATGAAACCGCTTACCTTTGCGCGATTATGTTGTGTAAAACTAACACTAAGGGCAAACACATGGGACACAAAACTTTTAAACTAAGTGCGGTATCAACCGCCATGCTAGCAAGCCTTATGGCAGGCCATGCAAGTTATGCAAATGCAGAAGAAACCGTCGACGAAACCATTACAGTGACAGGTATTCGCGGCTCAATTATGCGCGCTATGGATACTAAGCGTGAGAGCAAAGGGGTTGTGGATGCTATTTCGTCGGAAGATATAGGTAAGATGCCTGATTCAAATTTGGCTGAATCATTGCAACGTATTACTGGCGTATCAATAGATCGTTCAAATGGTGAAGGCAGCAAGGTTACTGTTCGTGGTTTTGGACCAGACTTTAACTTAGTAACCTTAAACGGTCGTCAAATGCCCGTTTCTTCATTAGAAGCAACATCAGCTTCATCATCACGCTCTTTTGACTTTGCAAACTTAGCTTCAGAAGGCGTTGCCGGGGTGCAAGTTTATAAAACTGGTCGAGCGTCAATACCTACCGGTGGTATAGGTTCAACTATCAATATTGAAACCCATAAGCCTTTGACTAATCCTGGTTTTAAAGCAAGTGTTGGGGTTAAAGCAGTACACGATACCTCTACAGAAAAAGGTGCTTCGTTAACGCCTGAGTTTTCTGCTTTGATCAGTGATACTTTCTTTGATGACAAAATAGGTGTTTCATTATCTACAAGTTATCAAAACCGAGAAAGTGGTAATAAACGTGCGACAACCGGTGGTTGGCGGACATTTTCTGGTGTAGCTGACCAAGATTGGGGCGCTGGCACTGCAACTTGGGGGGGCATTCCAGATGGCCCTGATTCAGGGCATGACAATCGACCTGGCGATGAAGATGTGTATTCTGTGCCTCAAAGTTTAGGTTATGCGTTTCATGAAGTTCAGCGTACCCGTACCAACGGCCAGTTGACATTACAATTCCAACCTGTTGAATCGTTAACAACGACTGTTGATTACACCTACTCTAAAAATGAAGTTGAAACCCAGTTTAACGATATGTCAGCTTGGTTTAATTTTGGCCCGTCTACTGGTGTTTGGACTGACGGTCCAAACGCATCAGCTCTAATTTATGCAGAGCAAACACCTGATAATAAAGGTGACTTTACTATGGGCGCTGGTGATTACGCGACTATCAGCGAGAATAAGTCAATTGGCTTTAATGCTGATTGGCAAGTAAGCGACAACTTCAACGTTGTGGTTGATTACCACTCATCAACCGCTGAATCTAAACCAAACAGCCCTTACGGCAGCAACAATGTTATAAGTGCTGCTACCTGGGTTCGTGGTGAGACTATTGGTCATTTTGATCAAGATTTTCCAGTATTGGAGTTATTAGATGATGTTGATGGTAATCCAGTAACAATTAATCCAGCGGATATGCGAATTACAGGTAGTTCATTCCGCGATAGCCGCATGAAGATGGAAATCGATCAATTACAAGTTCATACCGAGTATAAATTTGACGATGGTATTGTTGAAAGTATTCAATTTGGTCTAAGTTCAACTGAAACAAATGTTCGTTCGGCTTATTCAAACGTACAGCGAGATACTTGGGGTGGTGTTGGTGAAGCAGGTGATTTTGCTGATGACTTCTGGCCTCTTCACGATTTCGATGGCGAATTTAATATTCCTGGTGCGGATAATCCAAAATTACAAACTCAATTCTTTAAGTGGGATTTTGCGACAGTACGAGCAAGAGCCGCTGAGTTATATTCAACTGGAGAAGGGGATTGTGGTACTGGCTTCTGTACTAAGTCTGAAATGGATGTAGACAGAACAACTGTTGAAGAAGTTAAAAGCGCTTATGCTCAAGCAAACTTAGTGTTTGATATCGGGACTATGCCAGCTAATTTATCGACAGGTTTAAGAATTGAAACGACAGATGTGTTTTCTACTGCTCGTTTCCCTGACTATGAAGCGCTGGTTTGGACTGCAGATAACGAATTTTTTGCGGTTGATAATGGCACTAAAATAGAAACTAGTTTAGAAGGCGATTATTCTCATTGGTTACCTAGTTTAGACTTTGATATCGAATTGACTGATGACTTAGTGTTAAGAGCTTCTTATAGTAAAACCATTACTCGTCCTAAGTTTAACGATATACAAGGTGGTATTACGATTGATCAGCCAGTCCGCGTAAATGGCGGTACAGGTTTTGAAGGTAATCCAGAATTGGTGCCTTTTGAATCGAGCAACTATGACTTATCGGTAGAATGGTATTACGATGAAGGCAGTTATCTTTCTGTTGGTTACTACATGAAAGACGTAGAAAACTTCATTGGTACTAAATTCGAAAACCGTGAGGCATTTAATATTCCGCACCCAGCAAACGGCCCTCGATATCAAGAGGCGTTTGAGGCTGTGGGTAATGACTCGGCTGCAATTCGTCAGTACATATTCGACAACTATGGTGATACAGAGTATGTAGATGTTGATAAAGGTCAGATTAGTGCCATTCCTGGTGAAGATGGAGTATCTAACTTTTTAATTACCATCCCTGTAAACGAGCGTGCCAATAAGGTGTATGGTTGGGAAGTTGCTTTACAGCACGTGTTCGGTGATTCTGGTTTTGGCGGTATCATCAATTTCACAACTGTAGATGGTGACATTGAATACGACAATTTCAGCTTAGATCAGCAGTTCCCGCTAATTGGTGCGAGTGATTCTGCCAACTTAGTGTTGTTCTATGATAAGCACGGAATTCAGGCTCGTATTGCCTACAACTGGCGTGACGATTTCTTATCTTCGACAGCTCAGGATACAGGGGCAAACCCAACTTATGTTCAAGCCTATGGGCAGGTTGATGCCAATGTAAGCTACAACATTAATGACAACTTATCTGTTTTTGTAGAAGCAATTAACTTAACAGATGAGTATTCACGTTCGTATGGCAGAACAACCTACCACTTATTAAATGCGACTCAAACGGGTCCAAGATACAACATAGGTGCACGTTACACTTTCTAAGCTTTCGCGCTTAATCAAAACCAAGGTGTTAAGCCCAAGCTTAACACCTTCTTTTCTTAAACTTATTCGGAACTTATTTTATTAACAGGCAGTTGTGCACTTGAAACAGCATTATAGTTTTTACAAAAAAGCAGCAGATGACTTGTTGTAAATATGTGACTATGAAAACGTTTTAGGTTAGCATGTTGTTATAAATCTATCGCAGTGGTTTGTAGGTACAAGATTAATGAACCAGCAGGTTAAACATATAGTCATTTTAGGTGGTGGTAGTGCCGGTTGGTTAACCGCTGGCGTGTTAGCAGCTGAGCATATGGCGAATGATGCCAATGGTATTCAAGTTACTTTAGTTGAATCACCTGATATTAAAACTGTTGGGGTTGGTGAGGGCACTTGGCCTTCTATGCGCACCACATTACAAAAAATGGGTGTGAGTGAAACCGACTTTATGCGTTGCTGCGACGCAGCTTTTAAACAAGGCTCTAAGTTTGCAGCTTGGCATACAAATAATGTTGAAGATGCATATTATCACCCGTTTTCTCTACCCGCTGAATTCTCTCAGCACAATTTAGCTATGGCGTGGCAGCAGTATCGCGAGCAAGTTAGATTTGACCATGCGGTTTCTTTTCAAAGCCATATTTGTGATCGCGGTTTAGCCCCAAAACAAATCGCCACTCCTGAATATGCTTTTGTTGCCAATTATGGTTACCACTTAGATGCAGGTAAATTTGCACAATTCTTAACTCAGCATTGCACCGAAAAACTTGGAGTTAAGCATGCTCAAGCAAATGTGTTAGAGGTTAAATCACACACAAATGGTGACATCGCCAGTTTAATCACAGATGTTGCTGGTGAAATTGCCGGTGATTTATTTATCGATTGTAGTGGCAGCCGCTCGCGTTTATTGGGTGAACATCTAGGTATTAATAACATTAATTTGCAGCGCTATTTGTTTAACAATACTGCATTGGCTGTGCATGTGCCCTATGCAAGCCAAGATGAAAATTTTGCCTCGCACACCTTATCAACCGGCCAACAAGCTGGTTGGACTTGGGATATTGCACTGCCTAGCCGCCGTGGTTGTGGTTATGTTTTTAGTGACGCGCACACAAGTATAGACGAGGCCGAGCAGGTTATTCGTGATTATGTCGCACAAGCCAGTAGTGCTGAATATGCCAAACAGGCTGAGCTTAAACAGATTAAATTTAATCCTGGCCATAAACAGAAGTTTTGGCATAACAACTGTGTTGCTGTTGGCATGGCCGCTGGTTTTATCGAACCATTAGAAGCATCAGCTTTAGTATTAGTTGAATTATCGGCACAAATGATCAGCGAACAGCTACCGCAAAATCGTCAAGTTATGGATATAGTGGCAGCGCGTTTTAATGCAAAATTTAGTGAACGTTGGCAACAAATCGTCGACTTTTTAAAAGTGCATTATGTATTGAGCAAAAGAGATGATTCAGCCTATTGGTTAGATAACCGTGACGACTCAAGCATTCCACAAAGTTTACAAGACAACCTCAATTTATGGCGCTATCAATCGCCGTGGCATTTTGATGCAACCCATACTGAAAGTTTGTTTTCGTCGGCCAGTTATCAATATGTTTTGTACGGAATGGGGTTCGAAACGCTGAAACGAACGCATAAAACCCAAAGCCAAGCTAAACTCATGCAAGAAGCTGAAAGGCTATTCGCTGAAACAGCGCGTAAGAGCAACCAAGTGGTTAGTCAGTTACCGACTAATCGCGAGCTTAATTTAAAAATCCATCAATATGGATTTCAAAAAATATAAACAATCTATCAAGATAAAAGCACAGATAAACCAATAGAGGCAATACACATGAGCAACCATGCATTATTAAACAATGTGGATCACAAAGACCTAAAAATTAGCCGTAAACGCAATGCCGATATGGGCGACCAAGTTATGTTTTGCATGACCTTTCCGGTTGAGTTTCGCAGTGTTCAGCATGATTACCCAATTTTTTTCCGCAAAGACGCTCAAACAGGCGAGTTTATGCCAGTGGCTATGTTTGGTTTTGAGCAAAAAGAAAACTTGTTTTTAAAAGATGATAAGTGGGATGCGGGTTATATCCCATTAGTGATGGACAGAGACCCGTTTTTAATTGGTTTTCAGCAAGACAGAGAAACAGGTGAAAAGAAACCTGTTATCCACATTAATATGGATAGCCCACGCGTAAGTAACGAAGAAGGCGAAGCGGTATTTTTAGAACACGGCGGGCAAACGCCATATTTAGAAAAAGTCAGTGCTATGCTACAAGCTATTCATGCAGGGCAAGATCACGGCAAAGCTTTTGTGCAAAAGTTAGTTGAATATGAGCTGTTAGAATCGTTCACCTTAGAAGTTGAATTGAACGATGGTTCACAAAATCAGTTAATTGGCTTTTACACCATTCATGAAGAAAAAGTGAACGCGCTAACTGCAGAGGCGCTAGCTGACTTACACAAAGAAGGTTTTTTGCAAAGTATCTATATGGTATTAGCGTCAATGAGTTCTATTCGCGACTTAATTGAACGCAAAAACAAAACTTTGTTAAATAAGTAGAGTGACAGAGTTGCATGCAAGCATTTGGGCAAGCAGTTAAAACAATCGAGGGATGTACAAGTAATGACATCCCTAAACATTTATTAACCGCAACAGAGCCGTTTATTTTAAAAGGCTTGGCGGCCGATTGGCCTTTGGTTAAAGCTGGATTAAATTCAGCCGCTGAGGCGGATAAATATATTCGGCAGTTTTATCAAGGTGAGCAAGTTGGTGCATTTGTTGGTCAGCCTGAAATAAAAGGCCGTTTTGGTTATAACCAAGATATGACGGGCTTTAACTATCAAAATACTCGCGCCAATTTAACTCAAGTATTAGATAAAATTCAGCAGTATTATCCAATGCCAGAATCACCGTCTGTTTATGTTGGTTCAACTTCGGTAGATATGTGTTTACCGGGTTTTCGTCAAACAAACGATTTGCAGCTAGCTACGCCTAATAAACCTTTAGTGAGTGTTTGGATAAGCAACCGCTCACGCATTTCTGCGCATTTTGATTTGCCTGACAATATAGCTGTGAATGCGGTTGGCAAACGTCGTTTTACTTTGTTTCCACCTGATCAGCTAGAAAACTTATATGTTGGCCCGTTGGAGTTTAACCCTGCAGGTCAGGCAATTAGTTTAGTCGATTTTCACCAACCTGATTTTGCCCGTTTCCCAAAATTTAAAACGGCAATGGAAAATGCTTGGGTGGCAGAATTGGAGCCAGGCGATGCGGTATTTGTACCCTCTATGTGGTGGCACCATGTTGAAAGTTTAACTGGCTTTAACGTACTGGTGAATTATTGGTGGCGGCAATCACCAAACTTTATGGAAACACCTGCAGGTGCATTAACCTATGCACAAATGACCATTCGCGATTTACCTGAAGCACAAAAACAAGCTTGGAAGAATATGTTTGATTATTATGTATTTAGCGATAGAGAACGCGCCGCTGCACATATTCCAGAACATTGCCAAGCATCGGTTGGAAAAATGACAGCGGATATTATTCGGCGCTTACGTGGCATAGTGTTAAATAGATTAAATCGTTAGCAGGTTGAAGGGGAGTTGCGCATATCTGATTGAACAGTTTAAATGTATCAGTTTAGACCTTATCAGATAGACAGCCATGAGCGAGAAGCTGATCTTCACTATGTTTATTTTTTGGCTGTCCATTTACATGTTTCTCGTATAATCAGGAAAACAAGCAATTTGGTCGATTTTATCCTCAAGCAACATTAGCTTTTAAAGCTGAAAGCTTTTTGTAGCAATAAGTTATCCACTATGATAAAAATTCATTAAGTAGAAACTCGAGACGGTTCTCGGCACAAAAACGACCCAATCGCTCGATATTAAAGCCTTAGGTTTACAGGAAGTATCGTGCATAAATGGTTAATCTTAATCTCAAGTTTATCTCTGGTTGGGTATTCTCTTTTTTCATTGTATTTACCATCGATGGTAAAAGATACGACAACCATTCCAGTTAATTATTCCAAATTAGCTGAGGTCGAAGCCAGCTTAGACTCAGCTGATAAGGAAACTCTAATAAGCTTAACCAAAATGATGCTTGAGGATATTAAGTCAGAGCAATATAAAAATACCGATGTTTTAGATTCAACAATTGAGTTTTACAGCTCTTACGATTTTATTTTGTTTGGTTTGTTACTAACTCATCTAGCTCTAGTCTTTGGGTTTGTCTATAAAAGTAAACCTAACAAACGCTTAAACTCCGACAATGTTTAGTTGTCATGGTTTTGGCAAACAACGCAAAAAGCCATGCCAACACATTGCGTGTTAAGCGGGAGTTAGCTGGTCAATTGAGCATTTTTACTATGAAATTAATTGAATTATTGGAAGAGCATTCTGGCGAATTAGGTAAAGGGATTTCATTGAATGCTGTTGACGATTTAGAAACTAAATATTGTATTGCCGATAGAGTTTAAAGAGTTTCTTGTAACGTATAATTATGCTGAAATTTACAGTGATCCTTTATACTGTATAGAGCCACAAATTACAGAAATAGACATTTATACTCAGAATATGCACAAAGAGCATTTCAACAATGGTTTTTTAGAGCTGTTTGCAAATGATATCGATGGAACTATTTATATTCAGCTTAAGACTGGAGCGGTATTCAACTCAACGTTTGAAGTTCCGATTGCACCATCTTTTACAAAATTTGTAGAAGCAATACTAAAGTAAGGCTCAGCTCACAAAGCATTCAAAACGGAACTAAAACAGTGGGTTAAGTTTCGCTTCGCTTCAAAATTATAACCCACTATTTTAGTCCGCTTAGCTTGGCGTTGAGATTGTAGAATTACTCATATTTGGCATTTGGAGTATATAAGGAACGTTTTATATGCCAAAAATGGCGTGTTTACGTGAAATCTAGTTAACTATTCATCTCAAGGTTAGCTAAATTTTACGTAGGAGCGCGCAATTTAATTTTATTTTTACAGACTGGAGTAATTCTACAGTCTCGTTATGGCAATAAGTGCTCAACCGTCACAATGATGCGAAAAATTCCACAATGTAGGTAATAACGAGTTACAATATGAAAAAGTTAAAAAAGAGAATGTTTGCATGAGAATTGATAGTATTTTTCATTATGATTCTGATACTAAGATTAAAATTGATAACGTTAAATTTAATCGATTTAATGTTTTAGTCGGAGTTTCAGGAGCAGGTAAAACTTCTATAATAAATTCATTAATGGCAATTGTTGAAATATTAAAGGGACGTTCGGCTGCGGCTGAAGAATGGTTGATCAAATTTACAGATAATTCAGGTAATAGTATTGAATGGTCGGGTAAATATGCAGATGAGTCAGAAATAGACAAAGATGGTGATGAATCAGCAGAGCTTTTGAATGAACAAATAGTATTAAATGGTGATGTTTTATTAAATAAGTCTGATGGTGAAATCTTTTATGATGGTACTAAATTACCTTCATTGGACAAGTATAAAAGTTTAATATATTTGCTTAGAGATGACTCTAAAATCACTGAGATTCATAAAGCTTTAAATTCAATTATTATCGTAGATAGTAACTCAAGAGGTTATTCAGACCCTCATGCAACACCTGTTTTAAATTCAGCTTTAAATAAAAAAATCAAAAGTGAAATTCATAATAAAGAAGCTTCAATAAATAAGTTATCCACTACACATAATGAAATGAATTGTAGGGAGAGGATTTATTATGCGAAAGCTTATGATAAAAAAAGATTTTCTGATTTTGAATTTTGTTTTTCAAATATTTTTCCTGAAGTAAAACATGTAAAACCTACCGTTGTAAAGGCTATAGTTGATCCAGAAAATGGAATCGAAAAAAGTCTAATTGTAATAGATTTAGAGTTGGAAAATGGCACAAAGGTAAATCAGTTCCATATTTCATCTGGAATGTTTAAGTCTATGATGATTATTTCGGAATTGTTTTTTGGCAGTAGCCATGCCCCAATAATTATAGACGAAGTGGAAAATAGTCTTGGTATTAATTGTTTACCAGACGTTTTAGAAGAACTCCAAATGTCTGAAAATCAAGTGATTTTAACAACACATCACCCTCGTATAATAAACAATGTAGAACCTAATAACTGGAAAATAATAACTCGAAATGGAAGTGACATAGTTGCAAAGGAAGCTGAGCAGATAATTAATTCATCTAGTAACCATGACAAGTTCATTCAGTTAATTAATAGTGCAATCTATAGAGGGAAATAGGTTTGAAGTTGTACTTTTTAGTTGAAGGTGTGTCCTCTGAGATGCAAGTATATCCTGAGTGGATTAAATTTTTCATTCCATCACTTAATTATTTTGATTCATTTGAAGATTTTAAAAGCTGTAGCTCGGGGTTTTTTTTAATTTCAGGGGAAGGATACCCTTCGATTTTGAACCACCTTGAAAATTCTTCAAAGGATATTGTTGATATTGGAGATGTTAATCACTTTTTTATTATTCTTGATTGTGATGAATCTACTGTAGAGCATCGAGAAAGAGAGGTAAAAGAAGGCATAGAAGCTCTCAATTTAGAGCTTAACGCTGAAATTACAGTTATTATCCAAAAACGCTGTTTCGAAACATTCTTGCTGGGAAATAACCAAGCGATTCCAAGACAACCAAATGATTATCCTCTGATTGATTATTTCCGATATTTTAATGTAATAACTGATGATCCAGAGGAGATGGGAGCATTCTCAACGGAGTACACTCATTCACAATTTCACGCAAAATATGCTATTCAAGCACTAAGGGAAAAGCGTATTCGCTATTCTAAATCACGCTGTGATAGTGTAGCTACGTCTGAGTACGTTGAAAAAATAGAACAAAGAGTTAATGACACAGAACATTTGAAGTCTTTTACAAAACTAGCTAACAAATTGAAAGAAATCAATCATGAATTGCCATAACAAGCCGTTTAACAAGGACAAAAAACAGTTCGCTCTTGCTCCTTCGTCGCTATTTTAGCCAACAATTTTTTGCCTGTTAACAGGGCGTTATGTGTCACGGAGGCAGAGTGAGAATCAATATATTCATGTCTGTTTTATATCTAAGTTCGTGCTCTGTTATTGAAGGCCATTGTAGTTTTATGCCAGATTCTAGGATCTGGACAAGGACTCAAGATGTACCGAAATCAATTGAGCAAGACTTTAGCTTATGGTTTAAAAGCCATGATGGAAAATATATTGGCTGCACTTCATCTTCTTTTTCAAACAAATGTTCGGTTGCTCACGCTGTCTATGAAATTAATTCAAATGGGCAATATGTTGCGGATAAACATATAATTTGTGTGCAATGACACATAACAAGAGACTATGGTTTAAATTTCGGTTTAGGCTGTAAAGCGGATCGAACTAATGACTGTTACAAGCTTCCGCTTTTGGCACATATGCGACTATAAGATGTATTTTCGCCCTATTAATAAAAATGACAGAACAAGTGAAATTTATTTAATTAAAGGTGTACAAAGGGCATTGTGCCCTTTGTACAACATGCTACTAAATTTAATCAAAAGTTATAACGAACACCCACTTGGATAGTTTCATCTGGCGTGTTCTCTAACTTAGCACCAACAGATAACCAATCTGTGATAGAAACAAACACTTCAGCAAATTCATAGTTGTCATTTTGTGACCAGCCTTCATGAAAATATCTATTGATACCCAGTTTGTAGTGCACTCGACTGATATTACCGGCTATACCATAATTTAAAATATAGGATTTTCCGTGATACGACTCGTCCCATCTATTATCTTCTGTGTGCCCATATCTAAAGTTGGCTTGAACAAAAGGAATGACATATTGCACAACTTCAAACTTAGTACCTATACCAATGTCAGAAATGTAATAATCAAAATCTTCTTCTGTCCAATATTCAAATGCGCCAGCAAGATACAAATTTTCGAGCATACTGTATTGGCCTGCCACACCATGGCCGTATAAATGGCCAAAGTCATAGTCGCTGACAAAACCAGCGCTTAGCTCGACATAATTAAACTGTTTGTGTTCGTTTGCAAATGCACTACCGGTTAATAATAGGCTGACGAGTGGGAGATAGTTGAATTTCATTTTCGTCCTTAACTTTCGAATGAATGATGTATTTAGATGAGCTGAATCCTAGCGGCGAGAAATATAAAGCATATGCTGATTTTTTCAAGTCAGCTCAATTGTTTGTTGCAGTTTGCAGCCAGCTCAAACAAGACGACTAGGTTGAAAAATTTATTAAAATTTAATCAATTCTTCTTGCAGTTTAAATGATTTACTGGGAAATTATCTGCATGGGCATTTGTTGCCAAAAGAGGAATTGATTATGACCATACGGGTTGGGGTAACCCACCACACGGAATATAACTACGACCGCGCTATTCAATTAGAGCCACATATATTTCGTTTACGTCCTGCACCACACAGCCGCACACCTATTGTTAGTTATTCTTTAAAAATTTATCCTGAAAATCATTTTATCAACTGGCAACAAGACCCTTTTGGTAACTATTTAGCCCGCGTCGTCTTCCCTGAAAAAACCGATAAGTTTTATTTCACTGTAGATGTAGTCGCGGATATGACAGTGATTAACCCGTTCGACTTTTTTGTTGAAACTTATGCGCAGCATTATCCATTTTCCTACCCTGAGCAAACTAAAAAAGATTTAGCCCCTTATCTTGAATGTCTAACGGTCAGTGAACAGTTTGCCGAATTAATTACCGAAGTCAAAAGCAAATATACCAAAGGCGATGAAGTCGCAATTGTCGATTTTGTGGTTAACGCCAATCGCCATATATATGAAATGGTTAAATATGGCATTCGCTTAGAGCCGGGTGTGCAAACAGTTGATGAAACCTTAGAGAAAAAATCAGGCTCGTGCCGCGATTCAGCTTGGTTATTGGTGCAACTGCTGCGTAACTTAGGTTTAGCTACACGCTTTGTGTCTGGTTATCTAATTCAGCTAACGCCTGATGAAAAATCACTTGATGGCCCAAGTGGCCCAGAAGAAGACTTTACTGATTTACACGCATGGGCTGAAGTGTATATTCCAGGCGCGGGTTGGATAGGGTTAGATCCAACTTCTGGTTTATTTGCCGGTGAAGGGCATATCCCACTTGCTTGTACCCCAGAGCCAACTTCAGCGGCACCTGTCTCGGGCGCGCTGGAAATGTGTGAAAGTGAATTTAGTTACTCGAATAAGGTAAAACGTTTGGTGGAAATGCCACGCGTTACTAAACCTTATTCAGAAGCGCAATGGGCAGAGATGAATCAGCTTGGGATTAAAGTTGACCAATTGATGCAACAACAGGGTATTGAATTAACCATGGGCGGTGAACCCACTTTTATTTCTGTTGATGATATGGAAAGCGCCCAATGGAATACCGCAGCCGATGGTGTTGAAAAACGTATTTTAGCGCACAAACTCTTTGTCAAAATGCAGCAAACTTTTACCAAAGGGGCATTTAGCCATTTTGGTCAAGGTAAGTGGTATCCGGGTGAACCTTTACCGCGTTGGCAATATGCCAGTTATTGGCGCAAAGACGGCGAGCCAATTTGGCACAAACCTGAATTATTGGCCGATGTGCATAAAGATTATCAAATAACCGAACAACAAGCGCAGCAGTTTAGTTCAGCACTGGCTGAGCAATTAGGTTTACCAGCACAAGCTATCACCACAGCTTATGAAGATGTGCTTTATCACTTGTGGCAAGAAGGCTGTTTACCGCAAGATCCAAGTCCGAAACAACCTGAATTACTAGATGCCATGAGCCGTAAAGGCTTTTTAGCCAAAATGGAAAAAGGTTTAGATAAACCAGCAGGCTATGTGTTGCCTATTCAGTGGGATTTTGGCCAAAAATGTTGGCAGAGCTGTCGATGGACGTTTAAACGCGAACATTGTTTTTTACTGCCGGGTGATTCACCTATTGGTTATCGTTTACCGCTAAATAGTTTAGGCGCAGCTGCCGAGTTTATTGAACGTGATCCAACTAGCATACCAGCGAGTTTTGACCATGAACTCGGTCAATCTTATACACAAAAACAAGCAGGTTATTTAGGCAGTCAATTACTGAAAACTGCTTTGGCAATTGAAGCGCGAGATGGTCAGTTGTGCATATTTATGCCACCACTCAATCATGTGGAACATTATTTAAAACTAGTTAATGCGATAGAAACAGTTGCAGATAAACTGGCGATCCCTGTGGTGTTAGAAGGTTATACACCACCGCATGACAGCCGTATTGAAAAATTTGCGGTTACGCCAGATCCCGGTGTGATAGAAGTCAATATCCATCCATCTACCAGTTGGTTACAGTTGGTAGAGCGTACACAAACCTTGTACAAATTGGCAAAACAAAGTCGATTAGGCACAGATAAGTTTATGGTAGATGGTCGCCATACAGGCACAGGTGGTGGCAACCACGTGACTATGGGCGCATCAACACCACTCAATAGCCCGTTTTTACGCAGGCCAGATGTGCTACGTAGTTTTATAACCTATTGGCAGCATCATCCTGGATTATCTTATTTATTCTCAGGTTTATTTATTGGCCCAACCAGCCAAGCACCAAGGGTAGATGAAGCACGTGATGAATTATTGTACGAACTAGAAATAGCCTTTGCCCACATGCCACAAGGTGAAGTACCGCAGCCTTGGTTGGTGGACCGTTTGTTACGTCATTTATTAGTGGATTTAACCGGTAATACCCACAGAGCCGAATTTTGTATCGACAAACTGTATTCGCCAGAATCAGCAACTGGTCGTTTAGGCATAGTCGAGTTCCGTGGTTTTGAAATGCCGCCGCATGAGCGTATGAGTTTGATGCAAATGTTGTTGCTGCGCACATTATTAGTTTGGTTCTGGCAAACGCCATATCACAAACCTTTAGTGCGCTGGGGCACAGAGTTGCACGATAAGTTTTTATTGCCCGAATATGTAAAACAAGACATAGCGCAAATTTGTCGTGATTTGCAAACCGCTGGTTTTAATATGCATTTGGCTTGGTTTGAGCCTTTCTTAGAATTCCGTTTCCCGGTTTGTGGTAAACGCGAAATTGACCAAGTGCAGTTGGAATTACGCACCGCAATTGAACCTTGGCATGTATTGGGAGAAGAATCGACCTCAACTGGTACAGCGCGCAGTGTTGATTCATCCCTTGAGCGTGTGCAGTTAAAAGTAAAAGGTTTAGTCGGTGATAGATATATAGTGACTTGTAATGGTCGTCGTTTACCTATGAAACAAACGACAGACAAAGGTGCTATGGTTGCCGGAATTCGCTTTAGGGCTTGGCAGCCACCAAATGCATTGCACCCAACTATTGGTGTGCACGCACCTTTGGTATTTGATGTTTATGACAATTGGACAGGTCGTTCAATTGGTGGTTTTACCTACCATGTATCGCATCCGGGTGGCCGCAGTTTTGCAACTTTCCCGGTGAATGCATTCGAGGCGGAAGGGCGCAGGCTGGCGCGCTTCTGGCAGCATGGACATACACCAAATACTTATGTGGAATGGCAAGAAGATGCACCTGTGTGGCATCCAAGCCAAATGCAATATAGAGTGGAAGCACACGAAGCAATTGCAGATTTTATCGTACCTGCGGAAGAGTCTTTTAATAAAGATTATCCGCATACGCTGGATCTGCGCAGACCTGTGCGCTAGCCATAAATGACTAACGTTTATCTAATTTAGCTCGGTTTGGGCAAACTAGGTATATACTAGAGAGACAGCACTTGTACTACAGCGAATCTCACACAATGTTAGAAATGCCTAGCTGGCTCGCCAGCTATTTAAATGGCTCACATATCCATGATGAAGTGGAGCACCACTGCGGTGGTGACACCACGCATTGGGATGTTCTATTTGCGCGCTTAGCCAATTTAACTGAAAAAGACATTCATCTGCGCAGCAACGAAATTAAACGTTTGTTGCAAGACAGCGGCGTGACCCATACAGGCGCCCAATCTAGTTGGCGGCTTGATCCTATGCCGCTGATGTTGTCTGAATGTGATTGGCAGATTATTCAAGATGGGGTTAAACAGCGCACTCAATTATTGATCCGCACAGCGCAAGATATTTATGGCTCACAACAGTTAATGCTTAACGGTATTTTAGATGCTCGAGCCATTCAATCTTCACCTTTATATATTCGTGAAAAAAACAGCTTCGCGGCAAACGCCAACCCAATCTTTATTGCAGCATTCGATATTTACCGTGATGCAGATGGTTTGTTTAAAGTTAAATCAGACCATCTACAAAGCCCACAAGGTCTAGGTTTATTATTAGAAAACCGCATTATTGCTCGTCGAGTCATGGGCGATGAATTTGCCGAATGTAATGTGCAGCGCATCGCCAACTTTTTCGGTAAATTTCAGCAAAATATTAATGATTTAACCACGGGCTTGCGCGATCCGCGTGTGGTTATATTAAGTAAAGGGCCAGACGACCCTTATTATTCAGAACATGCGTTTTTATCTTCATACATGGGTTACACCCTAGTCAACAGTGCCGACTTAACAGTGCGCAAAGGCAAAGTTTGGTTAAAATCACTGAAGGGGTTACGCAAAGTTGATGTAATTGTGCGCTGGTTAGCCGACAATGTGCTCGACTCACTTGAACAAACTGATTATTCAATTGATGGTATCCCTGGGCTATTTCAAGCTATTCGTGAAGGCAGTGTGCATATAGTCAATCCGGTTGGTTGTGGCATACTCGAAACGCCTCAAGTTAAAAGTAAACTAGAACAAATTTCACAGTATTTTAATCGCCAATCACTGATCTTGCCAGAAGCTCAACCTAGCCCACTGACTGCTGCTGACTTAGATAATTTATTACCTAATTTAGCCGATTACCAAATAGGTCGCTTTTCCCAAGCTGAATTTATGCTGGACGGCGAAAGCCAAGCTGAAAAGATTATGTCTTTGTTTGATGGTTTAACCAGCGAACAAATGGCAGATTATTATTATCTTAAAAAAGCTAAATATAGCAGTGCGCCATTTTGGGATGATCACAATTTAGTCGCTCAACCTATTGTTATGCGCTGTTTTACTTTAGTTTCGGGTAACAATATTGAGGTATTACCATCTGCATTATGTTTTTCAGCAACTGGGATTAAATCAACACCAACAGCTGGTTGGATTAAAGATACTTGGATCCGCAGCAATACCCCACAAACCAGTATTCGCACTTTGCCTAAATTAACCAAAGAGATGTCTGATTTAGCTCTGTTAGATGGGGTAATACCATCGCGCACAGCTGAGAATTTATATTGGTTAGGCCGTTATTTAGAGCGTGGTGAAAACACAGTACGTATGCTTAGGGTGCTTATTGACAGATTCACCGAATTTGCCATTTACCCAGACAGCAACAATAAAGCTATTGTCAGCCGATTAGTTGAAGCTGTGGTTAACCAAGCTGTGGTTTTTCCGTACGCGGAACAAAATATCAGCCAAAGTGAGACTCAGTCGTACATTCCACGTGAAATCGCCAGTCAGCTGTTTGCCGATCAAGAATTCAGCGGCAGTTTAATCAATACATTAAAAGCTTTGAAAAACAGTGCCTTGCAGGTGCGCGAATTATTGTCACTGGATAGTTGGCGCATTATTGATGATATTAATGATGAAATTCGTCGCATCGCAAAATCGCCGGCTTCAGCTTCTACACGTGTGATGCAAGCCACCATTGACCGCATCATAGGCTTTTTAATGGCGTTTAATGGTTCAACCTCTGACAGTATGGCCAATAGCAATGGCTGGTTTATGTTGGATATTGGCCGCAGGGTCGAACGCTCAACACAAATTGCCAGTGTCTGCCAACATTTGTTAGGTCAGTCATTATCGGAAATCGAGCAGCTAAGCATGTTAGAAGCTGTGTTGTCGACCCAAGTGAGTTTAATTACACATAAGCGCCGTTATCGCATGTATCAAAGCACAGAAACAGGCTTGGAGCTGTTGATCTTAGATGGTGATTATCCACGTAGTTTACTTTATCAAGTTGAACAGCTAGCACAGTTGTGCAAATTTTTACCCGACAATAGCGCGCGCGGCATGTTACCAGCGCATGCTAAGTTGCTATTAAAAATGCAAACTCAATGTCACCTAGCCGATAGAGAAACTTTAGCGCTGGCAACAGAAGGGCAACGCATTGAGCTAATTGAATTAATGCAGTCGGTCAAAGTGAGTTTAGAACGATTTGGCGATATGCTGTTATTGCAATATTTCTCACACACTAAAACTGCGACTCCGCTCAACTCTATGTTTGGGAGTATAGATAAATCGTGAAATATACAATCAAACACACAACGACATATAGTTACAGTGAGCCGGTAAATTTATGTCAAAACCATGCGCGCTTAACACCCATAAGCAACCAGTATCAGCAGTGTTTAACCACTGAAATAGTCACATCACCTACTGTGGATTATTTGCAAAGTTTTATCGATTATTTTGGCAATCGAGTGTCTGTGTTTGATATTCCAACCCAACACGAAGTGCTACAAGTTACCGCTATTAGTGAAGTGGAAATTTATAATCGTCAGCAAATTAATATGCTCGGCTGGCAAATGCCTTGGGAGTCTGTAGTACAGGCGTTGGCGAATCCTATTACCCCACAAACGTTAAAAGCTGCCGAATTTACTTTGGTCTCGGCTTTTACTCGCTACCAAGCTGAAATGAAAGATTATGCTTTGCAGTCATTCACGCCAAACCGAGCTATTGTCGAAGCGTGCGAAGATCTAATGGCGCGAATTTTTAGCGACTTTCAGTATGAGTCAGGAGCAACTACAATTAGTACACCACTTGCTGAAGTTTTTGCCTCGAAAAAGGGCGTTTGTCAGGACTTTGCACACTTTGCGCTCGCCTGTTTGCGCAGTATTGGTTTGGCGGGTCGATATGTCAGCGGTTATATAGAAACTTTTCCACCAGAAGGTCAAGAAAAGTTAGAAGGCGCAGATGCAACTCACGCTTGGTTTGCATTGTATGTGCCGGACGTTGGTTGGGTAGATTTTGATCCAACCAATAATGTTTTACCTAATGATCAACATATAACATTAGCAGTTGGTCGGGATTTTGCAGATGTTACCCCACTGAAAGGTATAGTTTTTGGTGGCGGTATGCACCAATTAGCAGTTGCAGTAGATATGAAACGACACGAATAGAGTTTTACTATAAAAGCATAGCGGCATAGAAGGAGTTCGCCATGGCAATTGAGTGGCAAAAATATCAAACCAAACCATTTTATGATGAGTTAATTGGTTCTGATGGTAGAGCAAGAAAACAGTGTGAAATATTAGCGGACTATCTAGCCAAGCTAAAAAAAGATGAGTTAAACACAGCTAAAGCTGCAGCAGACTTTGCTATCAAAGAAATGGGCATAAGTTTTACTGTGTATAGCGAAGGTTCGAATATCGACAGGTCTTGGCCTATGGATATAGTACCTAGGGTGATTTGTAAAAAAGAGTGGCAACAAGTTGAAGCTGGCTTAAAACAACGGGTACATGCGCTCAATTTGTTTATCGACGATTTATATCATAAACAACAAATCATCAAAGATGGCATTTTTCCCGCTGAGTTGTTATCCAAATCAGTCAACTTTCGCAAACAATGTGTTGGCATTAATCCACCAAAAGGCATTTGGGCGCACATTTGTGGCTCTGACTTAGTACGTGATGGCAAAGGGCAAATGTACGTGCTTGAAGACAACTTGCGTGTACCTTCAGGTGTGTCTTATATGATTGAAAACCGCTCAGTGATGAAGCGGGTTTTTCCTGAAATATTTGAGCAATTAGAAATTGCCCCTGTGCATGATTACCCATCCCAGTTGTTTGATATGCTAGCCAATATGTCGCCGCGTAGTGAAGACACGCCAGAAGTGGTGGTGTTAACGCCTGGTATCTATAACTCCGCCTATTTTGAACATTGTTATTTAGCGCAAGAAATGGGCTGCGAGTTAGTTGAAGGCCGCGATTTACTGGTAAAAGATGACGATTGCGTATATATGCGCACCATTTATGGCTTGAAGCGTGTCGATGTTATTTACCGCCGCATTGACGATTTATTCTTAGACCCAGAAGCTTTTAACCCTGATTCAATGTTAGGTGTTGCTGGTTTATTGCGCGCATGGAAAAAAGGCAACGTCGCTTTGGTGAATGCGCCAGGTGCTGGGGTTGCTGACGACAAAGTAGTGTATTCGTTTGTACCAGAAATCATCAAATATTATTTGGATGAAGAAATTAAGTTGCCGAACGTGCCAACTTACAAGTGCATGAATAAAGATGAACTGGCTTATGTGATTGAGCATATTGATGAGCTGGTGGTCAAACCTGCCAATGAGTCTGGTGGTTATGGTTTGATGATAGGGCCAAAAGCGACTAAAAAAGAGCATCAAGAGTGTATTAAACGCATTAAAGCTGATCCGCGCAATTATATCGCGCAGCCAACTTTGAGTTTATCGACAGTGCCAACTTTAGTAGATGACCATGTAGAAGGTCGCCATGTTGATTTACGCCCATTTATATTGTCTAGCGGCGATGATATCCAAGTAACGACAGGTGGCTTAACCCGTGTGGCTTTGGTTAAAGGTTCGCTAGTGGTTAATTCATCACAAGGTGGTGGCAGTAAAGATACTTGGATAGTCGATACGGAGGGTCAATAACATGTTATCAAGAGTGGTTGAAACCCTATATTGGACTGCACGTTATGTTGAACGGGCAGAAAACGTTGCGCGTTTGGTCAATGTAAATAACCTATTGTTGATGGATTTACCTAAAGGTATATCAACCGGCTGGGAACCCATTATCGACATTATTGGCGCAAAAGAAGCTTTTTATCAAAACCATAAAGAGTGTAGTGATAGAAGCGCAATTAAGTTCTTATTGGTTGGTGGGCAAAATCCTTCGTCGATTCTTAATTCAATGTGGTTAGCACGCGAAAATGCTCGCACAGTGCGCGATGTTATTCCACGTGCTGTGTGGGAAGGTATTAACTCGTTATATTTGTATGTAAAAGAAAATCAAAACGAAGGTTTAGGTAAACGTGGTCGTTTTAGTTATTTAAAACATGTTATCGAACAAGCGCACCTAATATTTGGGGCGCTAGATGCAACGATAAACCATGATATTGGTTATCGTTTTATCCGCTTTGGTTCAATTTTAGAACGTGCAGATATGACCACGCGTATTTTAGATGTGCGTTCAGCCAGTCTAATTGAGTCAGATGTTAATCGCCCATTTGAGAATATTCAATGGATCAGCGTATTACGCTCTTTCAGCGCCTACCAAATGTATCGCCAACAAATGGGCATACGCGTCAGGCGCGAAGATGTCCTTGAGTTTATGTTGCACAGTGAAGTATTCCCACGTTCGGTTTTATATTGTTTAAATGAGCTTGAACAGCTGATTAACCCTGTACCTAACTCAGAGCAATTAAACAGTATATTTGAGCAAGCAAAAAAACAGCTGACGCATGCAAATGTACGTAAACTGAAAAATGGAGAGCTACACAAATTTATGGATGATATTCAAATAGAGCTTGCACATGTGCACAGCAAACTGGCTAAGCTGTACTTTTTGAAATAAAGTTTGCTCGCGTGAATATAACAGCCTAATTGACAGCGTAATGTAAGTTTGCAGTTAGGCTATTTTATTGATTAGCAGAATTTAATTTTTATTTTGTGAGCTGGTTATAAAATAAACTGTTTTAGTTCCAAAATGATCTAACAAAAGAAATCAACTCTGGCTACACTGTATAAGCAACAAATGGTTTGTTGTTCATATATTCATTGGTAGCGAAGTGGTCTTCGTTGCTTGTACCAAGAGGATAGTAGTTATGATTTTGTTAGTTGGTGGAGAAAAAGGCGGCAGTGGTAAAAGCTGCTTAGCACAAAACATCGCAGTATATTTAGCCAAAGAAAAAGGCGCTAACGTAATGTTAGTAGATTGTGACCCGCAAAAAACCACATCAGATTGGATCCAAACCCGCCATAGCAGCCCTGAACTTGAATGGATCAGTTGTGTGCAATTGTTTGGTAAAGTTCGTTATGAACTGCAAGGATTTGAACGTAATTACGATTGTGTCATTATTGACTGTGGTGGCCGAGACAGTGCAACTTTGCGTTCAGCACTTTCGGTAGCAACTCACGTATTAATCCCAATGCGTCCAAAACGTCGTGATTTAAAAACTGTCCCGCATGTCGAAGAGCTGATTAATACTTGTAAAATGATCAACCCCAACATGCGCGAAGCTGTGGTTATGACGCAATGTCCGTCATTGCCTAATCAAGCCAATCGAATTCTTGAAGCTAAAGACGTCTGTAAAAGTTATGGTTTAAATGTACTCAATTCAGTGACTTTTAGCCGCAATGTTTATGACGATAGCGAAGAACAAGGCTCTTCAGTGATTGAACAAGATCCGCAAGGAAAAGCCGCTGAAGAAATTCGTTCGATTATTCAAGAAGTGATGAACTTGCCAATTGAGGTAGATGATTATGGGCATGGCCGATCTGAAGAAAACTTGCTCAAAGCCGTATAAGTTAGCTGAATTTGACGTAGATGATTTTATTGATGATGTAGATAACTATACCCACGGACGGCAAAGTTTTATCTTTCCACCACAATTAACTGTGGTAGATGGTAAAAATGACAAAGGGATGAGTGAACTATCTGCGCGTAAAAATGCGACATTTTCGTTGAATATTGATTGCATTGCAGAGCTAAACTTATTAGCTGAAACACATCAGACCAATAAGTCTAAGCTCATTCGCGCCCTGATTAGTCAATTTTCTGAACTGAGTGACAGTGAGCAGCGAGCAATATTGGCCCAGCTATAATTTAGCTCTATTTAATTGTTGTAGTTAACGTGGAAATTTCGATTTAGTGTCGCTTTTTCTATGCCGACTGTGGTTAAATTAGGCATCTTAATTTATGTCTTGAGTAACCAGTGTATGTCAGCAAAGCATCCTATTATTGCGATTACTGGCTCGTCGGGCGCAGGCACGTCAACTACAACTAAGGCGTTTCGCCATATATTTCGTAGTTTCGATATTAAAGCCGCAGAGGTGGAAGGTGACAGCTTCCATCGATTTACCCGTGCTGAAATGGAAGTTGAAATCCGTAAAGCTGAAGAGCAAGGTCGTCATATTAGCTATTTTGGCCCTGAAGCAAATGATTTTGCTTTGCTAGAAGAGCTGTTTAAAACTTACGGCGATAGTGGTAGTGGCCGTTTACGCCGTTATCTACACTCGTTTGATGAAGCAGTGCCGTATAATCAAATGCCGGGTACCTTTACTCCTTGGCAGGAACTACCTGAATCTGACTTGCTGTTCTATGAAGGTTTACACGGTGGTGTGGTTAATGATGAGGTAAATGTCGCTGAGCAAGTTGATTTGCTGATAGGCATGGTGCCTATTGTTAACTTGGAATGGATTCAAAAAATTATTCGCGACACAACTGACAGAGGTCATAGCCATGAAGCTGTGATGGCGTCTATTGTACGCAGTATGGACGACTATATAAATTATATTACCCCGCAATTTAGCCGTACCCATATTAACTTTCAGCGTGTACCTACAGTTGATACCTCTAACCCATTCTCGGCGAAAGATATTCCAAGCTTAGATGAAAGTTTTGTTGTGATCCGTTTTCGAGGTACCAAAGGTGTCGACTTCCCATATTATTTAAATATGATTGATGGCGCTTTTATGTCGAGAGTGAATACTATGGTTGTGCCCGGTGGCAAAATGGGCTTGGCTATGGAGTTGATTATTACCCCGCTAATTGAAGATTTAATGAAACGCAAAGGTAAAAAAATCACCCCTACAGATTGGTTATTGCGCTAGCAAAGGGGATGTAACTGGAAAAATGAGGACAGCTGTTTGCTGTCCTCAGTTATGATTCGCGACAAAGGGGCTTATTCACCTTTATCGGCAGAAGCATGGCGTATGGTATTAAACACATCACCATCAATTAAATCGAAGATCACTTCCGCTAGTTGAGCCAATGCAGGCGATGCAATAAAACGTCCTTCTTCTTTAATGACAATCAGCTCTCTGTCTTTTAACTCTCCAACAAATTGAGTCAAGATAGATTTGTCAGTAAATTCTGGCCCTTTAATATCATGCATTTTTGCTAAATATTTAGCTGCTTCTTGCGCTGTGCGCTCAAGCTCAGAGCGGCTTAATCCATTCGGGTGAGCTTCTAAGGTTTGCAGCACAATAGCGTATCTTTGTAGGGTTTCTTGTGCAATCAAACTAAGCAAATGTAGCTGTAAATATGGTGGTTGAGCATGGTCTACAGCAGACACTTTCTCGCCTTGCAGGTCGATCACTTGGTAATTTTGCATTGTTTGCAAACAATGGTCTATGTGCTTGTTTAATGCTGTTTCATCAACACTAAAGAAGTACTCGTTGCCGAGTATAGGTGCTATCTGCTGAACAACTTGGTAGATTTGTTGTTTGTCAACGCTAGCGTTTTCCAGCAAGATAGCCGCAATGATAGAAGGAATAACGTACAAGTGAATAATGTTATTGCGATAATAACTCATTTCTACAACTTGTTCTGTCGCTATGCCAACCGTAATTTGTTCACCTTTTTCTTCAACAAACTTTTCCATTTTTAATGCGTTGTTGACCAGATCAACAACATTATCTTCTGGCGGCAATGTCATATTGTTAAATGGAGAGTCATTTTTGTGTAAATCTATCAGTAAAGCTAATTGCGACTCTAAATCGTCTCTGAAAAGCGTTTGTTTGTTGGCAAGAGCCAATGTCATTGCGGTTAAGGTCACGCCATTTAAAGCCGCCGCATGGTTGATATTGCGCATTATTTTTTCACTTAAGTCAGTGATGTAACCATTTAACCAAGCTGGTTTAGGTGGGTAATAGGGATCACAATCTTTTTTCCAATCAGCTTGATATTCAGTCATATCTTTATTCAGTTGAATTGGCTGACCGAAATTTACATAACCTCTACCGAAGTGACGTAAATTTTTTAAGATAGAAAATAAATGTAACCATGACTCTTTTTTCTTCTTTTCACCTTTTAATTCACGCAAATAAGTTTTTACTTCCATGACGTGCTCGTAACCTATATATACAGGTACTAAGGTGACTGGTCGTTCAAGATTTCTTAGCATGGTTTGCACTGTCATAGCCAACATGCCGGTTTTAGGTTTTAATAAACGCCCTGTGCGCGAACGGCCTGATTCAGGATAAAACTTGATGGCATAACCTTTACTAATGAGCTGTGCTAAATATTCACGAAATGTCTCTGAATAAAGTTTATTGCCGCGGAATGAGCGGCGGATAAAAAACGCACCGGCACGACGGAATATTGGACCCATAGGCCAAAAGTTTAAATTAACCCCAGCTGCGATATGAGGGGGCACTAAACCTTGATAATAAATTACATAAGTGAGCAGTAGGTAATCCATATGGCTGCGATGACAAGGTACATAGATAAGTTCGTGGCCTTCTTGTGCGAGTTTACGTACAGCATCGCCATTTTTAACTTCAAGACCAGAATAGAGTTTGTTCCAAACCCAAGTCATAATACGATCAAGTAGTCTAATGTGGCTTTCACGATAGTCGGCGGACATTTCGTCTAAATACACTTTTGCTGTTTGCCGGGCTTTTTCGATTGAAATATTTTTACTTTTCGCTTCGTCTTCAATTGCTTTTTTAATCACAGGAGAAGCTAACAACGAAGTTATTAAATTATCGCGTTGCCATAAACGGGGTCCTGCCATAGCAAGACGTTGACGTTGGAAATGAAAACGCGCAACACGTAACAATTTATGGCTGATTTCAGCATCTGAACCATAGTTTTCAACAACATGACGAATGGATAGTGGTTCATTTATTGAAATGAAGTTGTCTCGACCGGAAAATAATACGATAAAGAATTTTTTCAACCAACTAGGTTTTCTTTGGTCGTTGAACAAGGTTTTTATGTTGTTGGTTTCAACACCTGGTGAGCGTCCCCATGCGACAAAACAAGGCACAAGTTTAGCATCTAAATCAGTATTGGTTGTGTGCAAATCCAATACGGTTTGTATTTGGGCTTTTGCGTCGGTTTCACCGGACGATTTTTGTAATACAGGTTGTAATTTATCTAAACACACGTAGCGGCGAAACAGCTGTTCACCAATTTTTACCGGTTTAAATGGGCTAGGTAAACCAGCTTTGCTACAGGCTCGTTTTAACACCAATAAATCGGTTATCGAGTCGTGTTTTAATACATAAAAAATTGGCTGTGTACCACAGTCTTGTGCGAGTTTATCAAATTGGCCTAATACCAATTTTGACTTTGTAAACAAGCGTGTGGGGTATTCAATTAAATAGCTGAATAGCTTTTTGTAGTCAGTCATCTAAGAACAAGTAGAAAAAAATTTGCCGTTATTGTAGCACGGCAACTTCACTCTACACATACTTATCTTTCTACGGATATTTGTTCGGGCTGCTCAACTTGGTGTTGGTTTACTTTACCGCTGATTAATTTTTGATACCAAAATGTAGCGAGCAAAATAAATATGCCGATTCCCATAAACAAAATGACTTTTTGCCATAATAAAGCATTAGCCGCATCAACTATTGCCAGTTTAGCAATGCCTAAAGCAATTAACGCAAAACTAAATCGAACCGTGCTAACTTGTTTATCTTGAGTAAAGAGGATTGCTGCGCCATGAATTGCCAATAAAGGCGCAATTAACAAGTCGAGTTTGTAGTTATTTAATTGTGACAATAGCAGAACATATGTGGTCGCCAAGATAGAGTGTAACAATAACTCTGTTTTTGCTTTTAGCCGACTACCAAAAGGAGACTGCATAAATCGACTAGACTTTTTATATAATGCTATTGCAACAAAGATTGCAGGTATGGCGGCGTAACGAGCTTCAAAGAAAATAAGCAGCCAACTGATGCAAATAATGATTAAGTTAGTTACAGCTATCAGCGAAGCATTGTTATGCGCATATCTGGATATAGTGAGTATATTTAACAGCATAGCCCAATAAACTGCAGCAGTGACAAAACCATAAAAAGCCTCATTGGTAAAATTTACAACGAGTTGTGGTAGGACAAAACCTAAGGTTATTAATCCCCAACTACAAATTAATTCTTGTGTCGGATGTTGGGCTCGTTTATTCAGAAAATAAGCTGTGGTGAAGAAGGCTGTGTAACCCGATATCGCAACCATGCTGTTTAGCGCGTTTAGCTGCAGAGTTGCGACTATTAATATTAAACAACTTAATATGGTTAATACTTTTGTTTGTTGGTGAAGATATTGGTGTTTAACTTTTTGTGCTAGCCAAAATGCAAGTGCAGGTGATAGCCAAAGTAGGGTTAATATATCTAGCTCCCAACGTCTATAAGCTGACGCTAACCAACAAACAGGGATTAACAGATAAAATAGAATTCTGGCGTGTTCCGCGTAGTGACTTATTGCACTTGTCGGGTGATAGCGACGATAAAATTCAGACCATAACCACAGTTGTAAGAATGCTGAAATTGTTGCTAGTTTGGCGTAAATAGGCAATTGCATAAAATGGAAACTATCTACTTGTAACTTTCCTTTGACTATATAAGCGAGCGGCACAATGATCAGAGCGGCAGCAAAAATTTCGATAGCAACTTGTTTGCAATGTTTTGCTCTCAATAAGATTAAACCTTGCAGCACAAGTACTAAAGCACCAGTGTAATCACCCAAATAAATAGCGCCAGCACAAATAAGCAAAATTGTTAGCCAAATAATTTCAATTAGCTGTAAGTTAGGTTTGATGGTGTTTTTGCTGAAATTGTTAAAGACACGCCTGTTAGTAATTAAGCGACACCAAATTGCCATACTCAACAAAATAAACAAAGATATGATCCAACCATCTAGTGTAGCCAAAGCAGGTAATGGGAAATATTGGCTGAGTGCCGCCAGCGAATAAATGATAGCGACAACTGTCAGTATTTGTCCCTGATTTATGCTGGAGCGCATCGAATACTGTCGTCCGATAAACAGTAACATGAGTCCTTCTACCACGCCGGCAATCCCCCAATAAGAATTGCTGAACATACTTATTATTAGCATTGCTATCCAGACAGCAGACATCAGCAAAAATATAGCTGCTACCTGGCGATTAAACCGATAAAAAATCCAGGTTGTTGCTGCGGCTAAACAAGCATTGAAACCTAAGCTGACATTTAATACTAATTGTGAATGGGTCGGGATTTGCCAACTTAACAATATAAAAGCGCCTAAGCCGGTGGCGAGGAAAATAAGCGCGGCTTTAGCAGGTTTTTGTCTACTGTATAGTGATGCAACTATGTAGGCAAAATAGACTAAATAAAGGAGTTCAACAGTCCATTGCGGGATCAGCATATTATCGATATTTATTAGCCACTCGATTGACGCGATAGAAAAGGCCAGCGTCAGGTTTGCCAACCATTGACCTAAGTATTTATAGGCTAACAACAAACTGCTAGTTGTAATAAATGTTAGTGATAACAAATAGTATAAAGGGTCTAAGCTTAAGGTATTAGACAAGATTGGCATGATCGCAATACCTATTATACCTAAAGCACTGACTACTTTTGTATTCAACCACAAGGCGAGCGTATGACATAATGAGGCTATCATTAAATATAACAGGAACACCCAAAGCTCAGGCAACAAGTTATATACGCTGCCTGAAAAATATACTGTGGTATAACTTAGAAGTAAGCCTAAAGCGACGATTGCTGAAGCAAATTCATCAAAACGCGTTTTCAGTTTTAAGCCAATTCCGACTGCCATTACGAATAAAGCAGCTATGCACATCAACAAGGCTTTACTGTCAGCACCGAGCTGATCAATAACCAACTGCATTAAATAGGCAAAGCCAGCGAGCGTTAATCCAATACCTGTTACCGTCAAGAGCAAAGTTGCCAATATGCCGCGCTGTTTATAAGAAAGGTAAATATTGTAAACAGGTGCAAACCATTCAAAGATAATATGCAAGAGTGAAGTGATAAATACACTTAGCTTTGTTGGGCGTTTGGTTTTTGTTTGGGTGTTATCAACACTCGCATCGAAAATTGCCTCGGGAGCCTCGTCTACTTTAGCACTATGGCTGACTTCAATATTTGTGGGGGAGTGGTTAGATTGTTTGACGACAAGAGCATTCAACCTAAGTTCAACATCAGCAATTTTTTGGTTAAATTGGCTTTTAAGTTGGGCTAATTCTTTTTGTAGTTGTGTAATTTCTTCTTCCATGAATTCTGCTAGTTATTTATTTGTAGTCACAACATGAGTGTAGCACATCCCTTATTTGACTCTTACATGTTATTTAATGCTAAAAGTTAGCTTGTGTTTTTATCTGGCCTGTATATACTGACAGTACTTTGTACTGTATGGATAAACATTGTTATGCGCCCACTCACGCCAAGACAAAGCGAAATATTACAGCTGATAAAAGACAATATTCAAGAAACTGGCATGCCACCAACGCGTGCTGAAATAGCGAAAATTTTAGGTTTTAAATCACCCAATGCCGCAGAAGAACACTTAAAAGCGTTAGCGAAAAAAGGTGTGATTGAGATTATGGCAGGTACTTCACGTGGTATTCGTTTAGTCGCCCAAGATGGTGACTTAGTTGAAGAAGAAGGTTTACCGCTCATTGGCCGTGTTGCGGCTGGTAGCCCAATTTTGGCTACTGAACATGTTGAACAACACTATAAAGTTGATCCTGCATTGTTTAGACCAAACGCTGACTTTTTACTGCGTGTACACGGCGACAGTATGGTAGATGTCGGTATTCTAGACGGCGACTTGTTGGCTGTGCATAAAACGCAAACAGCTCAAAATGGTCAAGTGGTGGTTGCTCGTGTTGAAGATGATGTAACTGTTAAGCGTTACCAGCAAAAAGGCCATAAAGTGACCTTGATCGCAGAAAATCCTGACTTTGCGCCAATTGAAGTTGATTTAACTACAACACCTTTTGCCATTGAAGGTTTAGCTGTTGGTGTTGTGAGAAGTACAGGTGGTTTTTAGTTAAAATTTTCCCCTAGTCTTTTTTGTGTAATAAAGTCGAGTGTTTAGTGGTTATTTACCTCGCACTCCGCTTTATTGCTATATTCTTGCCTATTTCTACTTTTCCCTTTCAACAAATATTCAATAAATCCCCTCGCTTAATTGTTAAAAAATAAAAATATTTTTGTTTGTTATTGGATCTAATGCAAAACCTTGTCTATTTTTTATTCATAACCTATGTAAACACATGTTTGCATACGCAGTCATAAAATAAAACTAATGCTGTATTAATTGATGTGGGAATTGTTGCGCTAACAATCTAGTTTATTCACGCCAATTGATCAGCAAAAAAACAAGGAGTTTTAGCTGTGGTCAAAAGAGTTGTTGCATCTATCTTCGCTGTTATGGCGTCCAGTTTATCTTTTGTGAGTTTAGCCTCAAGCGAGCGGAGTGATTTAAACTTGCCGGTTGGCGTGACTGACATAAGCCAAAAAGTTTATGACCTGCATATGACGATATTTTATATCTGTATCGCCATTGGTGTTGCTGTATTTGGTGTAATGCTATGGGCTATGGTGTTTCACCGAAAGTCACGTGGGGTAAAAGCGGCTAATTTTCATGAAAGCCTCAAAGTCGAGGTGGCATGGACTATAGTGCCGTTTTTCATTTTGATTGGTATGGCAGTCCCCGCCACTAAAACCTTGTTTGAAATGGAAGATGCTTCCGAATCTGACATTAGCATAGTGGTGACTGGCTCACAGTGGAAATGGCATTACAAATACCTAGATGATGACATTGAGTTTTATAGTTTGATGTCGACGCCAATGGAGCAAATCCAAAATAAATGGGTAAAAGGGGACACCTATTTACTCGAGGTGGATAAACCGCTAGTCATTCCAACCAACCGCAAAGTCCGTTTTTTAATGACTTCAGATGATGTAATTCATAGTTGGTGGGTGCCTGATTTTGCTGTGAAAAAAGATGCAAACCCTGGTTTTATTAATGAAGCTTGGACTCGCGTAAACGAACCCGGCATTTACCGTGGTCAATGTGCTGAATTATGCGGTAAAGATCATGGTTTTATGCCTGTAGTGGTCAAAGCTTTGCCACCAGAAGAGTTTGATGAGTGGATGGCGCAGCAAAAAGCGCTTAAAGCTGCTGCTGCCGCAGAAGAAGCTAGATTATTGGCAATGAACATGAGCTTTGAAGAGTTGATGAAAGAAGGTGAAGCGGCATACATGGGGTACTGTGCGGCTTGTCATCAAGCCAATGGCGCTGGATTGCCAGGGGTATTTCCATCATTAATTAACAGCCCAATAACCTTGGGTGATGTAAACGGCCATATTGATATTGTGGTTAATGGTAAAAAAGGTACGGCCATGCAAGCTTTTGCTAAACAGATGAGTTTAAAACAAATTGCTGCAGTGGTTACCTACGAGCGCAACGCTTGGGGTATAAACTCCGGCGATTTAGTTCAACCAAAAGATGTCCATCAATTTATCAATCAGGGCGAATAAGGGAGATTAATGTATGAATTCAGTGACTAGCACTCAAGACACTGCTGCGCACGAATCTGACCACGGACATGATTCGCACCATGCACACCACGGTCCTGCTAAAGGGATAAAACGTTGGTTATATACAACTAATCACAAAGATATTGGCACCTTATATTTATGGTTTGCCTTTATTATGTTTTTAACCGGTGGCGCTATGGCTATGGTCATTCGTGCCGAATTGTTCCAACCTGGATTACAAATTGTTGAACCACACTTTTTTAATCAAATGACCACAGTGCATGGTTTGATTATGGTGTTTGGTGCAGTTATGCCTGCGTTTACTGGTTTAGCTAACTGGATGATACCTATGATGATAGGTGCACCAGATATGGCTTTACCTCGGATGAATAACTTAAGTTTTTGGATTTTGCCTTTTGCTTTTTTAATTCTACTCGCGAGTTTATTCGTTGAAGGTGGTGGTCCTGCATTTGGTTGGACTTTTTATGCGCCTTTATCCACTACTTATAGTGGCGATAGTACAGCTTTGTTTGTGTTTTCTGTGCATATTATGGGTATTTCGTCGATTATGGGCGCAATTAACGTAATTGTTACCATTTGGAATATGCGTGCTCCGGGCATGACTTGGTTAAAAATGCCATTGTTCGTCTGGACTTGGCTGATCACTGCATTTTTATTAATTGCGGTTATGCCTGTGTTAGCCGGCGCTGTGACTATGGTGTTAACCGATAAGTTTTTTGGTACCTCGTTTTTTGACGCTGCAGGTGGTGGTGACCCTGTAATGTTCCAGCACATCTTTTGGTTTTTTGGTCACCCTGAAGTCTATATTATGATTTTGCCGGCATTTGGTATTATCTCCACCATAGTGCCGACCTTCAGCCGTAAAAAACTTTTTGGTTATACCTCTATGGTGTATGCCACAGTATCTATAGCGGGTTTAAGTTTTGTCGTGTGGGCACACCATATGTTTACTACAGGCATGCCGGTTTACGCTGAACTGTTTTTTATGTATTGCACCATGCTGATATCCGTGCCGACCGGCGTTAAGGTATTTAACTGGGTCGCGACTATGTGGCGCGGCGCAATTTCTTACGAAGTGCCCATGCTGTTTTCTCTGGCCTTTATTGTGTTATTCACTTTTGGTGGCTTCTCTGGCTTGATGTTGGCGATTACCCCGGTTGATTTCCAATATCACGACACTTATTTTGTTGTCGCTCATTTCCATTATGTGTTGGTCACAGGTGCAATTTTCTCGTTAATTGCTGCTGCTTATTATTGGTTGCCTAAGTGGACAGGCGTTATGTATGACGTTGGTTTAGCCAAATTACATTTTTTGGTGTTCACTTATTTCCGTTAATGTGCTGTTTTTCCCAATGCATTTTGTTGGTTTGGCCGGTATGCCAAGACGTATTCCGGACTATTCAATTCAATTTGCTGATTGGAACCAAATTATTAGTTTGGGTGGCTTTGCCTTTGGTTTATCACAACTTATTTTCTTAGCTGTATTGATAAAAGCCAGTAAAAAACAAGGTGAGCCAGTGGACAATCAAGTATGGGATGGTGCGGAAGGTTTGGAGTGGACGGTTGCATCACCAGCGCCTTACCACACCTTTAGCACACCACCGAAGATTCAAGATTAAGCAGGTGGATTAAATGTCAGAGCCAATGTCATCAACAGAGCAGCAAGTGCAACAAGCAAATAGCCGTTTGGTTAAACGCTTGTTGCTGGCGACTGTATTAATGTTTGGTTTTGGTTTTGCTTTGGTGCCTCTGTACGACGTCTTTTGTGATATCACAGGAATTAATGGCCGCATATATCAAAAAAGCCCAGAAAAAGCTCAAGGTATTGAAGGGCAAAATTTGGTGGCACCATTAACACAGGCAGAGCAAAACAACATAGATTTATCCCGCTCAATAAAATTAGAAATGATGACCATCAGCCAAGCTGGTGGTGCCATTTTATTTGAACCTATTGATAAAGTTTTGCGGGTGCATCCGGGGCAAATGGCTGAAGCTAGGTTTCGTATAACTAATGTGTCGAAACAAGCTAAATATGTACAAGCTATTCCTTCGATATCACCCGGGCAAGCTGGTTTGTATTTACATAAAACTGCGTGTTTTTGTTTTGAACAACAGCTTATTGCAGCGAATCAACAAAGCGAATTTGTTATGCAATTTTATTTGGACACAGATATGCCCAAAGATGTATTGCAAATGACTTTAGCTTATACCTTGTATTAGGAGGCTTAACCATGTCACAAACTGAACACACGGAATATTACGTACCAGCACAAAGCCCTTGGCCAATATTAGGGGCAATTGCGTTGTTTTTAATTGCTGTTGGCGCAGGTACTTTAGTTGCGCAGTTGGGCAAAACGGGTGAAGCAGGCTGGGGTAAATGGGTGCTAATTGTTGGCATAATTGCTGTGTTATTCATGATGATAGGCTGGTTTAGAGACCAAGTGATCGAATCGCGAACGGGTCTACATAGCCAGCAGCTTGGCGTTTCTTACCGCCAAGGCATGAGCTGGTTTATTTTCTCTGAAGTGATGTTTTTTGCCGCGTTTTTCGGTGCTTTGTTTTACGCGCGTATGATTTCAGTTCCATGGCTTGGTGGTGCAGGCAACAACGAAATGACTAATGTGGTGTTATGGCCTAACTTTCAAGCTATGTGGCCATTAACAACAACACCAGATGGCACAACGACCCAAGCTATGGGGCCAATGGGTTTACCTCTAATCAACACTATCATACTGGTTGTATCGTCGGTAACAGTGCATTTTGCCCATGTGGGTTTAGAGCAAAATAAGCGCAAACAGTTATCTAATATGTTGCTGCTCACTATAGTGCTAGGTTGCATATTTTTATTCCTGCAAGTTGAGGAATACATTCATGCGTATCGAGATTTAGGGCTAAAGCTCGACTCTGGCGTGTATGGTAATACCTTTTTCTTATTAACCGGCTTTCACGGTATGCATGTAACCTTGGGCACACTGTTTTTAATTGTGATGTATTTTCGGGTGTTGAAAGGGCACTTTACTCCAGACAACCATTTTGCTTTTCAAGCGGCAAGTTGGTATTGGCATTTTGTTGATGTAGTTTGGTTGTGTTTGTTTGTTTTTGTATATGTGCTGTAGGGTTTAGATTCGCCCATGGCGATTGAAGTTTTGCTCCTAATCATTGTTCCAGCACGCTTAGCATAGTTGAACGTGTTTGAAGTTAGCTCAGAGCAAGTGTTGAAGCGATAATTTAGAGCAAAATTTCTTTTTCATGGATGAAAAAGCGAAGCGTATAGGGATATATTTACAGCGGTTTTGCGAAAATTATGCTTCAAGATTTGCGTTGTTTGATACTTAGCGAGTTGCCTGTAAGCAATGCATAAGTTAATAAGGGCGCTGATTTGGTTCAATCCAGCCCATTGACAGTGCTAAAACAATTAAAACTAAGGTGAGGGCTGAAAACATTACACGGCGGCCTAGATTACGAGTCATCTGTTGGTTTTTATCGTCTCTACTCATAGCCATTAACGCGCGGAATAAACTAAAAATAGAAATGAATAATAAAACAACAATAATCACTTTAAGCATACTTTGTCCCTAACGAGGTTTTAATGAAGATAGCGGCAAATTTACATCTTCATATTCGCCCAACTGCGCTGTTAATTTGGTTAGTCTCAACAGGCATTTTAGTCAGCCTAGGTTTATGGCAATTGTCGCGCGCCAATGAAAAGGAGCTTATTTTACAAAACCTCAACAGTCAACCTAGCCTTGAGCTGGTCGATTCAAACTATCTTAATAATCTCACGACACAATCTTTTTATCCGCATCAAGTTAAACTGCGTGGTCGTTTTGAGCCGCAAAATTTATGGGTGCTCGATAACCAAGTTAATAATCATATATTAGGTGGCAATTTAATTATGCCATTTGTTATGGAAGCGCAAGATTTTACAACAAAGCTATTTATTGATTTTGGCTGGATTAGCTATAACGCTCAGCGCCTACCTAATCAGCAAGATTGGCAGAGTTGGCAAGCTAAATTTGCTCAAGTTCAGAGCCAAGCACAGCAAGTTGAACTGACGGTCTTTATCACACCGTTACAGCATAATGTATTTACATCAATCCTAGTTGAACAGCGCGATGGTTGGCAGTTTGTTGGACAAATTTCATCTCAGTTAATTGAAAAACAGGCAAAAACTCAAGTATTGCCTATACTGGGTATATTGGATGAAAAATCACCGTATGCGCTGTTGGTTGAGCGGCCGCTAATCAATATGCCGCCAGAAAAACATACAGCTTATGCAGCACAGTGGTTTTTACTTGCAATCGCGCTAAACCTAATAATATTAATAAAGGCAGTCTCATGGAAAAAACAGCCGATCTTCAGTTAAATCAAGCGAACAACTCAATCAGTAAATGGTTACTAGTGGTGGTATTTATCGCGCCAGCGATATTTGCTTGGTGGGCACTTAAAGCTAATTGGTTTAATTTAGCGGTCACCAATCAAGGTGTGTTATTACAGCCAGCGATTTCGCTTAATAACCAACAACTGCCAGAGCAACTGCAAAACAAATGGATAATTAGTTATTTTGTTGATGAGAATTGTCGCCAATGCGACAACGCTGTGTATTTGCTTAATCAAGTTAGAGCTGCATTGGGTAAAGAACAAGCTCGCAGCGAAATTGCTTTGATTAGCACTGAGTCATTGTCTAAGCAGACTGAGCTTACGCAGATAAAACTTAATTCAACTGGGCTCGCCCAGTTAGTAGTCGGGCATTTTTATATTATCGACCCACTCGGGCAGATTATTTTGCAATATAGTTTAGAGCAAACGCCTTCGTCAGTAACGACAGAACTTGAGCAAGATAAAATTCTTGGCAAAGCCATACTGGCAGACCTTCGAAAATTACTAAAACTTTCTAAAATCGGATAAGGAGTGCTTATGCTCTGGTTAAGCCGTTTTGCAATTGTATTGGCTTTTGTGGTGGTAGTTTTAGGCGCTTTCACGCGTTTAACTGAAGCTGGGTTGGGGTGTCCTGATTGGCCGGGCTGTTATGGTTTTTTAACTGTACCAACGGCAGAACAAATCGACACTGCACATGCGCGATTTCCTGAGCAACCCGTGGAACATCACAAAGCATGGAACGAAATGATCCACAGATATTTTGCCGGCACTTTAGGTTTAGTCATTCTTGCATTGGCAATAGGTGGGGTTCGCACATCACAACAGCGCGAAGAAAAAATATTCAGCCTAGCGGCTATTTCAACCCATACATCTGCGTTGTTATTGCTGGTGATATTTCAAGCTATTTTAGGCATGTTAACCGTTACTATGGACTTAAAGCCGATAATAGTTATGGGGCATTTATTGGGCGGTTTTAGCATATTTGTTTTATTGGTTTTATTAGAAAGACGATTGGTTAAACAAAAAGCCGATAGTGGCGAGCATAGCTGTGGGGTACAGGCTAACAAGTTGATGCTAGCAACTGCCGCCGCAACTGGCTTGCTAATTATTCAAATTGCTTTGGGCGGTTGGACAGCAGCCAACTATGCTGCATTAACCTGTACTCAATTACCTATTTGTGAAGGTGATTGGCAAAATAAACTCGACTTTGCCCAGGCCTTTTCACCGACACCGCATGCTGAAACCTACCAATATGGTGTTTTAGATTATGCTGCACGTATGACCATTCATGTAACCCACAGAGTGGGCGCTATTATCGTGACCTTAGGTTTATTCTTGTACTGCCTGTTGTTGTGGCGGGCAAAAATATTTACTAAGCAGCTTATCAGTATTAATTTGCTGTTATTTATGCAAATTAGTTTAGGCATCAGTAATGTGGTGATGAGTTTGCCGCTGGCTGTGGCGGTAGCACACAATGCTGTTGCGCTCTTGTTGTTGTCGAGTTTAATTATTACTTGGCACAAAGTCAGTTTGATCAGCAAGGTACAAGTACAACAAAAGCAGTCTCCACAAATATTATTGCCGGTTAAGGAGTTATCATGAGTGACAAAGTAATTGGTGGTTTTGACCAAGCGCGAATTCAAGCTAAATTCTGCATCCACCACTGGCGCGATTTTTTTGAATTAACCAAACCTAAAGTGGTCGCACTGATTTTATTAACCACGGTAGTTGGTATGCTAGTTGCCAGTGAACAACTGCCAAGTGTGTCTGTATTATTGTTATCTTTAATCGGCATTGGTTTATTGTCTGGCTCTGCTGCGGCCATTAATCATGTAGTTGATGCTAAAGTCGATGCCATGATGGCACGCACTCACTGCCGCCCAATCGTTAGAGGGCGTGTTAGTCATATACAAGCCTTGGCCTTTGCCGCGCTAATTGGTGTGATTGGTTTTGTAGTTCTCTACGCGGGTATAAACCCGTTAACCGCCTATCTTACGCTTGCGAGTTTAGTTGGGTATGCAGTTGTTTACACACTGTTTTTAAAGCGTGCTACACCACAAAATATTGTGATTGGTGGACTAGCTGGCGCTATGCCGCCGCTACTAGGCTGGACTTCTGTAACCAATAATATTGCACCAGATGCTTTATTGTTGGTACTTATTATATTCACATGGACGCCACCCCATTTTTGGGCTCTGGCCATTCATAGAAAGAACGACTACGCCAAAGCCAAGATTCCAATGTTACCAGTAACTCATGGCGTAGAATTCACCAAAACTATGGTGTTGTTATATACCCTGTTGTTAACAGCAGTATGTATATTGCCTTGGCTGGCTGGTACTTTTAGTTACTTCTATCTGGCTGTTGTTACAGGACTCAATATTAGGTTTATTCAATACGCATATAAACTTAAATACCATGCAACTGCTGATACTGCGTTCGCCATGTTCAAATTCTCGATATGGCACTTATTATGGTTGTTTGTGGCCATGTTGGTTGATCACTTTATCTTTTAGTTTACTTGTTATGTCGGTATATTGCCTGCATTAACAGATACAGAAGAGTTGGAATATAAGTGCGTTATTTAGCATTAATAATGGTGTGTTTTGCTGTTTTGGCTTGCTCACCACAGCAACAATCGGTACAAGAATTTGACAATGTATTGATATATCCAAAAACAAAGCTGTTACCAGAGTTTAAATTGACCGATCAATTTGGCGATGAATTCGGCAACAGCCAACTGCAGGGCAAGTGGACGATATTTTTTATTGGTTACACATATTGCCCTGATATTTGTCCTACTACCTTGATGGATTTAAATCGGATATATCCGCAATTACAGCAACTCAGTCAGCCTGTGCAAGTGGTGTTGGTTAGTGCGGACCCTGCGCGTGATAGCAGTGAACGCCTTAAACAATATATAGAATTTTTTAATGCTGATTTCAAAGCGGTTCGAGCCGAACATGCACAGCTGTTCCCATTTACGCGTGCACTCAATTTGGTTTACGCTGTGTCCGACTCGACTGAACAAGATTATCTAGTGAATCATTCAGCTTCTTTGTCGTTGGTTAATCCAAATGGTGAATTACAGGCGATTATCAAACCAGACTTTAGTGCAAAACCAGCCCAAATCGACTTTCCGAAAATTATCAAAGTGATTGATACTTTAATAAAAAATTAAAAAAAACTCTCCGCAAATTTGTTTTTTCTAAAAGCCCTTCTAATATAAAAAGTACATAGGAAATGTTAAAGGGCTTTTTATGCACAAGGTTTTTCAATTACCCGAGTTATGTACCGTAGTTGAGGTTGAACCTTATTATCAAGAATTAGCTGCCATTGTTACCCAACAGCAAAATGTTGAAATTGATGCGAGTAAAGTAGAACGCATAGACACGGCATTTATTCAGTTATTGATAGCCTTAGAACAAAACCTTCAAAAATCGGGTACTCAATTTCGATACGGTAAACGTAGTGAGATGTTTAATAACGCGTGTCGAATTTTAGGTTATTCGTTTGATCCTCAAAGTTAATTCAGTCACAACAATAACGGAAGCAGTTAAAGGTAATTCAAGATGAAGAAGATTCTCGCAGTTGACGATTCAGCATCCATGCGCCAAATGGTTAGTTTCACCCTTCAAAGAGCAGGTTATAAAGTTACTGAAGCCAAAGATGGTGTAGAGGCTTTAGGAATTGCTCGGTCTGAAACTTTTGATTTAGTTTTATCTGATGTCAATATGCCTAATATGGATGGTATTTCACTTATTCGCGAGCTCAGGACTTTGCCCGAATATAAATTTGTACCTCTGTTGATGTTGACTACAGAGTCAGGTTTAGAGAAAAAAACAGAAGGTAAACAAGCCGGCGCAACTGGGTGGATAGTCAAGCCGTTTAATCCAGACCAATTAATTGCTACTTTAGGAAAAGTATTGAGATAAATTTATGACAGTGGATCTTAGTCAATTCTATCAAGTTTTTTTTGATGAAAGCTTGGAAGGTTTGGATGCAATGGAAGCTGAACTTCTGCGGTACAGCGAAGGCACCCAAGATGATGAATCAATCAACACTATCTTTCGAGCTGCGCACTCGATAAAAGGAGGCAGTGGCACATTTGGTTTTGACAGTATTGCAGGATTCACGCATGTTTTAGAAACGCTACTTGATCAAATTCGTGATGGCCAAAGAGATATCACCAGTCAGCATATAGATTTATTTTTACAATCAATCGATTGTTTGCGCGAGATGATAAATGCTTTGAGTTCAGGTGATGACAGTGTGCCTGAATCAACCGCTCAATTGAAAGCGGCTTTTGAAGCAATTTTAAATGATGAAGTTGCCGATGAAGGTGAACAGAGTGCTTTGGAAGCTGAGCAAATAACTACTGATAGTGCTACACAAGCTGCTGCAATAGCCTCCGAAGCGCATGAAAATACATCTGGGTGGAAAGTCACTTTTATCCCTAGTGAAGACATATTAATGACGGGCAACGAGCCTTTATACCTAATTCAGGAGCTAACTGAATTGGGTGATCATGAGGTTGAGCTTGTTACTGAAAAAATTCCATCATGGTCTGAGTTAAAACCCGAATTTTGTTATTTGCGTTGGATAGTAAAGTTATATTGCGATTGTACCGAACAACAAATAAACGAAGTTTTTGAGTGGGTTGCCGACGAGAGTGAAATTAAAATTGAAGAACTTGCGGCTACAGAGTCAACGAAAGTTGCTGCGGTTCCTGCTCTAAACCAACAAGATACAGCAAGTTCAGAAGCCGCAGCCAATGAAGTGAAATCATCGGCACCAGCTGTAACTAAAAACGCAGATACAAAAGCCGCAACGGCTAAACCAGCCACAAAAGCTAAACAAGCCGATGCGAATTCCATTCGAGTCGGCATAGATAAAGTTGACTCTTTAATCAATATGGTTGGTGAGTTGGTGATAACCCAAGCCATGCTGAGTCAATTGTTTGAAGGTGAAATGACTGCCCAATCGTTAACGCGGATGAAGGAGGGCTTAGCCCAACTTGAGCATAATACTCGTGACCTACAAGAGAGTGTAATGCGTATCCGTATGTTGCCAATTAGTTTTGTCTTTAGTCGTTTTCCGCGCCTGGTTAGAGACACAGGACAAAAACTGGGTAAAAAAATTGAGTTAATTTTGCAAGGTGAAAGCACTGAACTTGATAAAACCGTCATGGAAAAAATTTCAGATCCCCTTGTGCATCTCGTTAGAAACGCAATGGATCATGGGTTGGAATCTCCAGAACAACGCCTTGCCGCCGGTAAACCTGAAATAGGTAAACTAACGCTGAATGCCTACCATCAAGGTGGCAATGTTGTCATTGAAATAATTGATGATGGCAAAGGACTTGACCCTATAAAAATCAAAAATAAAGCCATATCGAATGGTTTAATTGGCGAAAATGATGAATTATCAGAGGAACAAATAAATCTGCTCATATTTGAAGCGGGTTTCTCAACCGCAGAAGCAGTATCTGATCTGTCTGGTCGAGGTGTTGGCATGGATGTCGTTAAAAGCAACATTCAAGCGTTAAACGGCTCGGTAGACGTTGAGTCTGTGGTTGGCAAAGGAGCGACTTTTAGAATTCGATTACCACTAACGCTCGCCATATTAGATGGTCAACTAATTCGCATTGGCCAGCATGTTTACATTATTCCATTGGTAAACATTATAGAGTCGCTGCAAATAAACCAAAACGATGTTAGCCGTATTGGTGGTGAATACGATGTGTTGCACTTACGTGGAGAATATGTACCGATAATCTGCTTAGCAGATGTATTTTTGCACAAATCCGATGCACAAACTTTGACCGATGGTCTGCTTGTGGTTGTTGAGGTTGATGGCGGCAAAGTTGGGATTTTTGTTGACGACCTTTTAGCCCAGCAGCAGGTGGTCATTAAAAGCTTGGAAGCGAATTACAACAAGGTTGAAGGTATTTCCGGTGCGACCATCTTAGGTGATGGCACGGTTTCATTGATTATTGATATTGTTAGTTTGGTACGTATGGCTGGGGTTAAAAATATTTCTAGTCACAATCTAGTCGCCACTGAGACGCATGCACAAGGTGGAACCGCATGACCGAAGAAATAACCGATGTTGAAAAAATCAACCAGAAACTAGGGCTACTAGATGGGGTTGAAAACGCCAATGTAGAACAGTTTTTATCTTTCTTTCTAGATGATGAAGAATATGCGGTAGATATTTTACGTGTTCAGGAAATTAGATGTTGGGAAGGCGCGACGGTTATACCCAATTCACCGATCAGCGTGAAAGGGGTAATGAACTTACGTGGCACTATAGTTCCTGTAATGGACTTACGTCTGAGGTTAGGGTTAGCCGAACAAGCATACAATTCACTGACAGTCGTGATAGTGCTTAAATTTATTACTCAAGACGGAATAGAAAAAATTAGTGGTGTAGTAGTAGATGCTGTTGCAGACGTACATAGCATATCACCTGAAGATATACAGCAAGCACCAGAGCTTAGCTCCAACGTAAATGCCAATTTTGTCAAAGGCTTGGGTAGCAGCAAAAGTGGTGCGTTAATTTTACTTGACCCAGATACGCTATTAGCAATTTAAGCTAACTAAATTTAGCTAGGAGACAAACATGTTATCGACACTTTTTGGACAAGGCAGTAAACAAGAATTAGCAGAAGTAAAACAACAGTTAGCGGAATACCAAGGAAAATTATCTGCTTTGGAACGGTCGCAAGCTGTAATTGAATTTAGTCCAGATGGCACGATACTTGACGCAAATGATAATTTTTTGGCTGCTATGGGATATGCAAGAAATGAGATTGTTGGTCGTCATCACTCCATGTTTGTTGAACCTGATTATGCTAATGGCAGCGAATACCAAAGGTTTTGGCAACGCTTGGCGAACGGCGAATACTTTTCAGACCAATTTTTACGTTTTGGTAAAGGCGGGCGCGAAATTTGGATCCAAGCAACTTATAACCCCATCTTAGATTCTTCAGGTAAACCTTATAAAGTGGTTAAGTTTGCTTCAGACATTACCCAAATTAAAGAAAATGAGAAAAAAAGTAAAAAGTTAGCTGAATTAGCAAATGCATTAAAAATTTGTCAAGCCAATGTGATGATGGCGGACAACGACTTAAACATAGTTTATGTGAACGACGAAAATTTAAGTATGTTGCGGAAACGCCAAGCGCAAATTCGTCAAATATTACCTAATTTTGATGCGGATAAACTAGTTGGTACTTGTGTTGATATTTTTCATAAGCAACCGAGCCACCAACGAGACTTACTTGCGCGCTTAACCGAACCTTATTTTACTCGCCTAACCGTAGGTGAACTCAAATTTGACTTGATAGCGACTCCATGGAAAAACGAAAAAGGCGAACGTTTAGGGACTGTGGTTGAATGGAAAGATGTGACTGAAGAGGTATTACAACAAGAGCGAGATAAAGCTGCTGCTGAAGAAAACTTGCGTGTTCGTCAAGCGTTAGACAGTGTTTCAACCAATGCCATGATAGCTGATAAAGATAATGTCATTGTCTATATGAATGAAGCGATAGTCGGCATGATGGCAAACGCTGAAGCGGATATTAAAACCGCATTACCTAACTTTAATGCCAACAATTTGATGGGACAAAATATTGATGTCTTTCATAAAAATCCGGCCCATCAACAAAATCTATTAGCACGCCTGACCACAACCTATAAAACCGAGATTAAAGTTGGCGGGCGTACTTTTTCACTGGTTGCGAATCCCATTATTAATGATGACAAAGTACGCATTGGTACTGTAGTTGAGTGGCAAGATAGAACTTTAGAAGTCCAAGTGGAGAAAGAAGTGGCAGATCTTGTTAAACAAGCGTCACACGGCAATTTGTCTCCACGTTTAGAAGTTGCAAGCAAAACTGGCTTCTTTAAAAGTTTAGCTGAGGGGTTAAATTCGTTAATAGACTCATGTGACAGTGTCATTACTAGCACTGTGGACGTATTGGATGCTATGGCCCATGGTAATTTAACCAAACGCATAGATGGCAACTATGAAGGGACTTTTGCTAAGTTGCGTGATGATGCCAATACCACGCTGGATAAACTCACCGAAATTATTACTAAGGTTAATCAATCGGCTTCAACGGTTTCGTCAGGTGCAGATGAGATAGCTCAGGGTAATGCTGATTTAAGTCAACGCACTGAAGAGCAAGCGTCCTCTTTAGAAGAAACTGCTGCTAGTATGGAAGAAATGACCAGTACTGTGAAACAAAATGCAGATAACGCAGCCTTAGCGGATGATTTGGCTGAACAAGCGCGCAAAAAAGCAGTTGAAGGTGGCCAAGTGGTTGAAAACGCTGTGACCAGTATGGCGCAGATTAATGAGGCGAGTAAGAAAATCGCTGACATTATTGGTGTGATTGACGAAATTGCTTTCCAAACCAATTTATTGGCATTGAATGCTGCAGTAGAAGCGGCACGTGCCGGTGAACAAGGCCGAGGTTTCGCTGTTGTTGCAGGTGAAGTAAGAAACTTGGCTCAACGCAGTGCTGAAGCAGCCAAAGAAATTAAAAACTTAATTCGTGATAGTGTTGCTAAAGTGGAAGATGGCTCTGCATTGGTCAATCAATCTGGTGCAACATTAAGTGAAATTGTCGAAGCTGTCGAAAAAGTAAGTCGTATGATTGCGGATATCTCTATTGCGTCCAAAGAACAAAGTTCAGGCATAGAACAGGTGAACAAAGCCATCACACAAATGGATGAAATGACGCAACAAAATGCAGCATTAGTTGAGCAAGCATCAGCTGCCGGAGAGTCAATGGCAGAACAAGCTGCAACCATGAGTCAAATTTTGTCTTTTTTCACCTTAGACCAGCTCGGTATGAGTGTTACCCATAAAGTGCGAATGCCAGCTGCGTCGTTAGAATCACGACAACCGACCAAAGCTCGGATTCAGGCAAAACCAACAAAAAATGGTGTTGCTGGTTTGTCGTTTGATGAAAACGAAGATTGGGAAGAGTTCTAAAAAATACTTTTTCAAACTAGCGGAATTGGCTTAACGGGACTATGCTGCAAAATGTAAAAAAACGCAGCATTTTTTACAGTGAAAATGTACAAATACTGCAAGCATTTTGTTCGGTGGAAAGATAAATAAAAATTTCATCAAGAATGTTTTGACAGAAGTGCATTTTACCGTTAAAAGTCAATCCGCATTCAATTGTTTGAATGCCTGAATACTTTTCTTATTTGAGAGGTCCTACATGGCAAGAAATAAGCAGCAATTGTTATCTCGAATCTACGATGATCCAAAAAACTACCCTTATGGTTTCCGTCGCTCAGGTGACTTTTCTATCGGTGAAGCTGATTCACTCGCTAAATATGGGCATTTATTTAATGCTTTGTATAAAGGTGAAATTGAGCCAAGCGATTTAGAAGACCAACACATTATGAGTGTTATGCGTGGTGACGCGCAGCCTGAAAACGTAAACGAAAGGGCTTGGTTGAAGTATCAATCTAGACTGAATCGTCCAAAGCTTGGTAGCCTGTATGGCAACAAGAAGCAAGTTGTAGCGGATGATGACGACTCAGATAACGATATTGAGCTTAATGATGATTTAGGCGATTCAATCGACACTGACGACGATTAAACTGTCCTTTACAGGTTGGCAAAAAGCTTTAATTGTTTCAAAGTTAAACATTCACTTTTGAACAATAAGCTTTTTGCTATACTCAAATAGACCCAAGTTCATTTAAGTCTATTTGGAGGTTTGTTTATGCTTGCAGTTTCAAGTTTTGCCCAATCTGAATTCGAACAACCTGAAATAGCTCAGCACATTATTCAGCTTGTGCGTGATGCGTTGGATTATGCCTATCAACATAATCATCAACGTTTACCTGAACAGCTAATTAATCCACACCCTGTATTAGCCAAATCCTTAGCTTGTTTTGTTAGTTTAAATGACCATAGTGGTTTACGTGGTTGTGTTGGTACAACAGTCGCAAACGGCCGACTTGATAATAATATTGTTTGGTATGCACACGAGGCTGCATTTCACGACCCAAGGTTTGATCCTATACCCGCCAAAGATTTTGCTGATTTAACTTGTGTTGTATCTATTATGTCTATGCCATTGCCACTGCAAGTCGACAGTGAAGAACAATTGCTACAGCAACTTATTCCACAAAGAGACGGCTTGATTATTCAATATGGACAAGCAACAGCGGTATTTTTGCCTTGTATGTGGGCTCAATACCCAAAAGCAGAAGATTTTTTACAAGCGTTAAAATACAAAGCTGGTTGGCCGGAGCATGGTTGGACGCATGCAATGAAAGCGAGTGTATTTCAGACCTACCGCATTAGTGGCGCATTAAGCTAACTTTATTCGCCGAGAAAAGCGCAAATCTAGCCATAAGCCGGATTTATCGGTATGCTTTAGCCATTAATGCGCTAATTCAAATTCCACAATATGCAACATCAACCAAATAACCCACTGCATGGGGTAAAACTTGAAACCATAGTGACAGAACTTGTTGAATATTATGGCTGGCAAACCTTAGGTGAAACCATTCAAATTAATTGTTTCACCAAAGACCCTTCAATTAAATCAAGCTTAAAGTTTTTACGTAAAACTCAATGGGCACGTGATAAAGTTGAAGCCCTCTACCTCGAAATGCTCGAACGGAAAAAGAATAGCCCTTACGCCAATTCGCTAGATTAAATAATCAACTAGGTAATAACTATGAGCGAGAACAAACCATCTTGGTTTATTCGTGCAATTAAATTGTGTGTAAAACTCGTCTTTGTGCTCTTGGTGGTCATTATTGCTTATGGTGTTTATCTTGATGCGCAAATTAAACAAAAATTTAGTGGCAACAAATGGCAGTTACCAGCGCTGGTATATGGCATGGAGCATGAGTATTTTCAAACTGATGCTTTATACAAAGATGATTTAATTCGCCATCTTAATTTATTGGATTACCGCAAAGTTCGAACTTTGTCTTTGCCTGGCGAATACAAAGTATATGCAGATTCTGTTGAGTTAGTACGGCGCGAATATAGCTTGGCAGAAAATCACTACCCAGCCAAACGTTTAAAAATTAGCTTTCAAGGACGACGAATTAAAAGTATCTGGGACGCAGGTTTACAAAAAACAGCATCCACTTTTACTCTAGAACCTTATTTATTGGCTCGATTACAAGCCAATAATTTAGAAGACAGAATTCTGGTGTCGTTAGCCGATGTTCCAGACATAGTTATTCAAACCTTGTTATTGGTAGAAGACCGAAGTTTTTATGAGCACCATGGTGTTTCTCCGTTGGCGATACTACGTGCCTTGTGGGTTAACATTCAAGCTGGTCGTACAGTACAAGGCGGCAGTACGCTAACCCAGCAATTGGTCAAAAATATGTTTCTGACCAATGAACGCAGTTTAGTGCGCAAATTAAAAGAAGCTTATTTAGCTCTATTGTTGGATGCGCGTTACGACAAACATGAAATATTGCAGGCCTATATCAACGAAGTTTATGTTGGGCAAAATCACCAAAGAGGTGTGCATGGTTTAGGTTTAGCCAGCCAGTTTTATTTTGCTAAACCATTAAACGAATTATCGGCGAATGAAATTGCCTTGTTAGTCGGCATGATCAAAGGGGCTTCGTATTACAATCCGCGCAAACATCCTGAACGAGCGAAAGAAAGGCGTGATTTAATTTTACGTTTGATGACAGAGCATGGCTTATTGACTCCAGACGACTATCAAGTGGAAGTGAGCCGTAAGTTAGTTGTGCAAGATTTATCGGTAATAGCGCGTAAAAAATACCCTGCCTATGTTGACCAAGTTCGCGAAGAACTGAAAAAAGTGGTGACGCGCGATGATCAATTATTTAGCGGCTTAAAAATATATACTCATTTTGACCCACTAGCTCAATACAGAGCTCAAACCAGTTTATCCACCAGTGTTGAGTCAATTGAAGGGCGCCGAGCGATTGAAAATTTGCAAGGAGCTATGGTAGTTGTTGATAGCCAACAAGGTGGTGTTAAGGCGCTGGTGGGTGATAAAAAACCTCATTACGCTGGGTTTAATCGCGCGTTAAATGCACAGCGTAATATTGGCTCTCTGGTTAAACCTTTTGTGTATATTAGTGCGTTTGAACAAGAGCCTAGCTTAAACTTAGCCAGTATGGTTAAAGATGAAGCTATTACTTTAACCAGTTCGCTTGGCAATAAATGGTCGCCCAAAAATTACGACAATGAATATGAAGGCGATATACGTTTATTAGACGCATTAGTGCGCTCACGCAATGTACCTGCGGTTAACTTGGGCATGCAAACAGGCTTACACGAAGTGGTCGAGCGAATGCAGGATTTTGGCATCAAACGTGATATCCCTGTTTATCCGTCACTATTGCTCGGCTCAGTTACTTTGTCGCCGTTTGAAGTGGCACAAATGTATCAGGTATTGGCCAATAAAGGCGCTTTTATAGAGTTACATGCAATTCGTTCTGTCTATTCAAACGACAATCAATTGGTGTGGCAGCCAGCTCAAACTAACCAACAAGTGGTGGAAGCTAGCCATAGTTATTTGGTTAATTATGCCTTGCACAAAGTCACTCGTGAGGGCACAGCTATAGCTATAACAAATAAATTGCCTAAACGTAAATTCGCCGGAAAAACCGGCACAACTAATGATGGGCGTGACAGCTGGTTTGTCGGTTATGATCATAATGAGCTGGCCTTGGTCTGGTTAGGCAGAGATGATAATCAAGCTATCTCATTAACTGGCTCTGCTGGCGCTTTGCAAACTTTTATTCAGTATCAACAAGCACATAATGGCGAAAATTTAATTTTGAATATGCCCAGCGGCATTGAACTGAAATATTTTGATAAACAAACAGGTTTACATAGTTTGCCAGGCTGCCAAGACTTAATTTTGCTACCCGCTATTGTCTCGCAATTGCCGCCAGCGCAAGCGTGCGACGGCTCTAAAGATTGGGTTAAACCAAAATCAACTTGGTTGCAGCGCTTGTTCGACTGGTAAGAGTGTTTGCCGATGGACAAAAAATTCTAGGGTAACGGCTTGTTCAATCTCTTTAGCTTGATGGGTTGGACAAAAAACACTGAAGCTATATTGCACATGGCCTAAATCCGTGGTGGATATTTGTACCTTATTTTTTTCTCCGGGTATATTTATCTCTAATTTTCGTTCAATGACACTGCGGTACCTATCAGCTGTTTCCCGAAATTCAGCACAATTTTCATCTAATTTTTGTTGTAAATGTTCTTTCATTTTTAGCGGGTTTTCACCTTTGTCACTGACCAGGTAAAAACTATGATTCACATAGCGGCGCATATAATTTAAGTTGGTAAATGAGCGGGTGATAAATAAATTATTCGGTATGATTAAGGTTCTACCTGTGTACTGATATTTGCCACACTTGATACTCAGCTCGTACAGTGAAGTTGTGATCCAATCTGTATTGGCTACTTCACCTGCTGTGCCATCTACTTCAACCCAGTCGCCAACTCGATATTGTCGGGCAGTTGTTTGATATAACGAAGCCAAAATGCATTGAATATACTCACGAGTAGCCAACACTATAGCAACAATAAATGCAGCAATCGAAATAGCAAAATTTTGAATTTCATCAAACCAGACGGATGCTAAACCAATAATCATCAACAAGCTTGAGATATTTTTTATACCACTATTCCAGCGGCGTTTGCGCTCACTGTCGTTTTTGAAACGTCTATGTGCGCTAGCTGTTAACGAACGACGTACAATTAACAGCATCACTAATACAGCTGCGGATAAAATCAGTTTTGATTGACTGAGTTGATTTAAATATTCAAGCATACTAAAAAATTGCCTCTTAACTGTCAGCGCTATAATTTGCGGTGAACTCACCGCAGAAATCGCACACTTGTGCTAGGCTCTAGTTATATCCAAGCATCTTGGGTAGAAAAGCAACATTATACTAAGATGTGACTACCCAGCAAATGATCGCTCAATTTTAACTTTGCATGTGAGGGAATATGGAGTTCTTTCGTCAATTAATGAATGGCGACTATATGCCACATGGTCACTGTTTGCTCTGGCAACCTGACTTGCTGATTATGAATGTGGCTTCAGATTTGCTCATAACCTTGTCGTATTTCGCCATCCCTGCCGCTCTAGTGGTGTATGGTCGGCAGAAGCCAATGCCGTATCGCAGCACCTTAATTATGTTCTCCATGTTTATTTTTGCTTGTGGCATCACCCACTTCATGGCTGTTATTAATATTTGGAATGGCTACTACTATTTACATGGCTTAATTAAAGTTGTGACAGCTTTGGTTTCTTTTGCCACCGCGGTATTAATTTGGCGGTTATTACCAGAATGGCTCAATGCACCTAGTTTATTGGAGTTGCATACGCTCAAACGCCGAGTTGAAGCGGATGGGTTTAAATTTAGTGACTATGAATTACTTGAGATAAGAGAATATTTAGAAGAAAAAATAAGTGAAAGAACCAAAGAATTAAATAGTGAAATTGCCCGCCGTGAAGAAGCAGAAGAAAACCTCAACCGGATATTGGACTCTGCCGCATATGGACTGCTATTAGTTGATGAAACAGGCAAAATTGTCCGGTACAACGAAAAAGCGGTAGGAATATTTGAGTTGAAAGATGAACTGCTTACAAAAAATGTTTCGGACTTTGTTGATGGTGAGGTTAAATCGCAGCATCATAATTGGGTGCAGTCATTTTTTGAGGCACCGAATGTAAAAGCTATGGCTAAAGGACGCATGGTTAGATACCGCACGCCAACTAAAATGGCCAAAACACTCAATATTGAGTTACAGCCGTACACGCATAGTGGCAAAAATTATTGCCTAGCAACCATTATGGATGTCACTGTCACCAATGACTTATTAACCAAACTCAATCAATCTGAACTTAAATTTAAAACCATAGCCAATTCGGTTGATGCGGTATTGTGGTTAGCGACGCCCAAACTCAACAAAATTTTGTATGTAAATCCGGCCTACGAAAAACTATGGCAAGCGAGCTGCGAGAGTTTATACGAAAATCCGATTTCATATGTGTCACGTGTTCATCCTGAAGATAGAGGCATTCTAAAACAACGAACAGCGCAACAAGATGGTTGGGATGTTCGTTATCGATTGCGTAAACCGACAGGCGAAATATGTCATATAAGAGAGCAAGGTAAACCTGTGCACAACGAAGTTGGTGAACTTTCGTTTGTGGTTGGTATGGCTGTTGATATAACCGATTCTGTCGCGCTAGAAGAAGTACAGAAAAAATACGAGCTGGCGATCAATGCTATCAATGATGGTGTATATGATTGGGATTTAACCACGGATGTGATTACTGTCAGTGGTAAATTAAAACAAATGCATGGCTTGTCAGAGCAACAAGAATGGCTGTACCAAAGTTGGGCCGACAGAATTGAACCTGAACATTTATCAAAAATAGAAAAAGCATTGCAGCAGCATCTTAATGGAGAAGTTGCGTTTTTTTATGCTGAGTATCCGGTAGACGTAGTTGGAAGCAAACGTTGGATGTTGACTCGCGGACGTGTGGTTGAATGGGATGTTAACGGTAAACCTATTCGCTTAGTTGGTATTGAAACTGACATAACTAACCGTAAAAAAATTGAGGAAGAGCTCTGGCTTGTGGGACAAAAACTCAGTGCGTTACAAGCTTCCGCAGTCGATGCGTTAGTTTATACCGACATAGAGTTGACCATTTTAGAGGCCAATCAAACTTTTGCTAACTTGTTGGGTTATGAATGCGCTCAGTTACTGACAAAAAGTTTGTTTGAGTTAACTCCAGCTCATTTGCATGGCATCGACAAAAAAATTCTCGCGGAACAGATCATTCCTGAAGGGTTTTGCCAAGAGTATGAAAAAGTATTTTTAACTAAACAAGGCGACAAAGTCCCGGTATCTGTATGTGCTTGGGCAGTTAAAGATAATGCCGGAGATGTCACCGGAATTATGTGTTTGATTCGGGATATTTCAGCGAGAAAACATGCAGAACAAACTATACACAATGCTTTAGCCGAGCTAAGACGCAAAAATGAAGAATTAGATCAATTCGTCTACGCGGCCTCACACGATTTAAAAGAACCAAGTCGTGGCATTATGCATATAGCGCAATTTTTATATGAGGACTATGCGGCTAAGCTAGATGAAAACGGACAAAAATATATAGTCCATATTCGTTCCGCGGCTGAGAGAATGTTTGGTTTAATAGAGAGTCTGCTCAAGTTTTCACGAACCGGAAGACGCGAAATTAATCGAGAATATATAGATATGAACCAGCTTGTCGATGAACTTTTACAGCAAATGTCCAGTCACAAAAAATTCCAAGTGACACGAAATTTCACAAGCGCCAAGGTGTATGCTGATCGTTTATCTGTGTTTGAAATATTACAAAACCTATTGTCAAACGCGCTTAAGTACAGCCAAAGAGAATTTATTGAAGTGGAAATTGGTGAACACAAGGGGACGCTTTGGGTAAAAGACAATGGCATTGGTATGTCCAAAGAAAGTTGTGAACTTGCCTTTATTATTTTTAAACGTTTAAACAAAGTAGGTGAAGGCGAGGGGATTGGATTAAATATTGTCAAACGCCTGGTTGAATTACACGATGGTAAAGTTTGGATGGAATCAAGTGAAGGGCAAGGAACACAAGTTTATTTTACGTTAAATACACAAGCTTAGTGGTGTGACCGTGAACAAAATAATATTTGTAGAAGACAATGATATCGACTTTTGGTCTGTGCAACGTATCTACCAAAAAGCAGGGCTGACGCAAAAGTATGAAATACACAGATTTGCTTCGGCAGAAGAGTGTTTGGAATACATGCAAGTTGTGGCAACAACAAAGAATATTGGCAAGTGTTTATTTTTTATCGACATTAATTTACCAAATATGTCGGGTCACAAATTAATTGAATGTATTCGCAAGTTTGCCAATACAAATACAATTTTAGTTGCATTATCCTCGTCTACTCATAATACTGATATAGAGAAGTCATATAATGCAGGAGCAAATGCTTACATAGTTAAGCATGAAAGATATGATGAGTTCGCAGAAACTTTGTTAACAACGACAAAGTTTTGGATGGAGGTAGCTCTTTATGCGTAGTACAGTGCTAGTAGTCGATGATTCTGAAACGGACAGGCTGATTTTTGAGCGTTATCTAACCCAAGCGCATCAAAATTTTGAAGTAATTTCTTATGCCGAGCCGAGTACCTTAGCCAGCATACTTAAGATGGTTCAGGTTGATTGTGTTATTCTAGACTTTAATTTAGCTGGCGAAACAAGTATTCAGCATATTGCCACTATCCATGAGGTATCTCCATATACAGGCGTGGTGATGATCACCGGAGTTGGTGATGAAAAAGTTGCAGCAACTGCATTCAAATCTGGCGTCGACGACTACCTTTCAAAAAATGACGTAAGTCAAAGTCGATTGACTGCGGTCGTTAGCAATGTCATAGCAAAAAAGCACATTGAAAAAGAGCATCACAATGCCAATGCTGAGCTAACCTTGCTCAGAGCCGTTATGGACAATACGCCTAACTTAAATATGGTGTGTGATCCAGAAACTAGCTTATTCATTACTTTCAATTTAGCGTTAAATCGTTTTTTAAAACTACCGACTGAACATATTAAAAGTAAATCATACTTTCATATTTCCAAGCAGTTTGATAGTACGGATGATTGGTATGAATTTGTTGAAACGGTCAAAAAAGCAGGCCATTACAAGTACGAAACCGAACTGATTAATTCAGAAGGCAAAGCGGTACCGTTTGAGTTTGATTGCTGTTATGCGCAAGTGGGTGATAAACATTATTTACTCTTTAGTGGTATGGACATTTCTCGTTTAAAAAATGTTCAACAAGAATTAATAGAGCTTGCGACGAAAGATCCATTAACTCAGTTGCGTAATCGACGTGGTTTGGCTGAAGAATATGCTCGTTTATATAAATCAGCCCGGCGTAATCAACAATATTTGTGTATCAGTATTTTTGATATCGACGATTTTAAGCAAATCAATGATAGGTATGGCCATTATGAGGGGGATATTGTACTGGTGCAATTTGCCGATTTACTTAAAGCGACCTTCCAACGACCGTTAGACTATATTGCGCGTGCTGGTGGTGAAGAGTTTGTAGTGATTTTGTCGGATAACAACCAGCAAAATATTCAAAAGTTAATTGATAAGGTAATTGACTGCTGTGCTGATACTTTAGATCATGGAACCACTGTTAGTGCTGGTGCTATTTGCATTAATGCAAAAAGCGCGAGCTTAGCTTACGAGAAGTGTTTTAAACAAGCAGATAACAATCTTTATTATGCTAAAGGGCATGGCAAAAAACAGGCTAAAATATCTTATGAAGAATATATTTCTTAGGAACTGCTAAAGGATAAATAGCCCTAAGAAAGCAAGTTGTTACCCAGAGCTCAGGTTATTTAGTACAATACTCAGCGAAAGATCACTGAATCAAAATTAGAGTAATGAATGAGACTAGATAAATATTTATGTGAAGCAATGGATGTAACCCGAGCCTGGGCAAAAAAAATCATCAAAAGCGGTGAAGTCAGCATAGATGGCGCACCGTGTAAAAATGCAGCCACGCATGTAGCCGACGATTCAGTGGTGAAATATCAAGAGCAAACCTTGTCGGTAATTGGCATTCGCTACATTATGATGAACAAACCAGAAGATACTTTGTGCAGCAACGCTGATAATGAGTTGTATCCGTCGGTTTTATCGTTATTGGAAGTGGACAAAGTTGATCGCTTGCATATCGCTGGTCGGTTAGATGCAGACACCACAGGGTTAATTTTAATTACCGATGATGGTCAATGGTCGCACCGCATCGCTAGCCCTAAACACGTTTGTGAGAAAACCTATTTAGCTGAACTCGCAGAAGAAATGTCGCCAGAGCAACAGCAACAAGCCATAGAAACTTTTGCTCAAGGCATAATGCTTAATGGTGAAGATAAACCAACAGAGCCTGCCAAACTTAAATTTTTAGCCGATGATTATGCTGAACTAATTATTACTGAAGGTCGCTACCATCAGGTTAAACGTATGTTTGCCGCTATTGGCAATAAAGTAACCTTTCTACATAGATGCCAGATAGGTGCATTAGAACTAGATGAATCACTCGAGCCCGGTGAGTGGCGTTATTTAACTGAAGCCGAAGTTAATTTGTTTTAATCGCGATAGAATTTACCCAAGAGAAGTCCCTAATATGTTGAATATTATTGAGAATATCCGTCAAAATTTAGCTGTTGCTTACCAAAAAGCACAAGAGTGTGACCAGTTTATTGAGCAACTACAGCAAAATGGCCAAGGCAAATTTAGCGCAATTTTTGCCGAAGGTTTTACCACTAAAGCAACCCGTTTTATGCCCTATGTAGAAGAAATTGCTGCTGATTTTTACCCCTTTACTCAACTGTCTGAAGCACAGCAACAGCAAATTAATCCACAAGAGTTGGCCAAGATAGTAGTCAAACTGGAAAAAATATTTGCCACTCAGAGCAAATTTCAACAAACAATCGTGTCTGCAGAAGAATAGTTTTGTTTAAAAAATAAACAGATGTTCTATACTTAGGTTAACGGTTAAAACGCGCCGCAAGGTGAAATATGACAGACGTTGGTTTTATTAATTCTGGGCTGCAAAGCCAGTTGCATCAGCAGGGGCAACTGGTCACCCAGCCGTCTGCCAATAATAACAACACAGCTGCAAATTCTGTTGGCAACCGAACCAGTAATACCAGTGTCACCATTTCACCGCAGGCACAACTTATTCAAAAAAGTGGCGAGTTATCGGTAGCGCGTCAGCAGCAAGCAGAATCTACACAAAATAATGAAGCGGCTAATGATTCTGTGCGAGTAACGAGTAGTTTAGGCAAAGCTGCTAGCTCGGTTGGGTTAACCGAGCAAGAAGCAATCAAACTATATGAAGCGGTCAAAGACTTGCTTTAAAATAGCAGTCGGCTGGCTTATAGCTTCTTAGTACCAGCTACACGACACCAATCTTCTTGCTGGGCAACAGCTTCTAGATCAAACCATTGGCTATATATTTGGCAAATTTCTTCCGCTTGACTGTCTAAAATACCAGATAGCGCAAGTTTACCCCCAGGCTTAACATAGTCGCTAATTACTTGTGCAAGTTCACGTAATGGCCCTGCTAGGATATTCGCAACCACTATATCCGCTTGCAGTTGTGGCTGCGCATCAGGCAAATACAGTTCTAGTTTATCTAATACATGGTTACGTTCTGCATTGGCGGTAGAAGCTTCAATCGCTTGTGGATCAATATCAATACCTATGGCTTTTTTCGCACCGAGTTTTAACCCTGCCACAGCCAAAATGCCAGAACCACAACCAAAATCGACTATGGTATGTTGAGGCTGGATATGTTTATCTAACCATTGTAAACACAAAGACGTTGTTGGATGAGTCCCTGTACCAAAAGCTAAACCCGGATCAAGAATGATATTCACCGCAGCGGGATCTGGAATATCACACCAACTTGGACAAACCCATAATCTGTCACCAAACTGAATTGGCTTAAAACTATCCATCCACTCACGGATCCAATCTTTATCTTCTAACTGCTCAATTTTATATGAACCTTTTTGCCCAAACGGAAACTGATGTAAATGCTCAACAATGGCATCCATATCGGCTTCTGCATCGTACAAACCTATTGCTATGGTTTGTTCCCACAATAAAAAGTCACCCGGTTTAGGTTCGTAGATTGGTGTGTCCTGTGCATCCAAAAAAGTAACGGAAAATGCACCGCATTCCATCATTTCATCAGAAATTAAATCGGCACTTTGTTTATCAGTGGTATATCTAAGCTGGAGCCAAGGCATAAAGGTCTCAATAAATTATTCGAAGTAATTGGAAGGTATTCTACCTAACTATTGGCAGAAATAAAAAAGCCGAATCGAAATTCGGCTTAGTGTATTTAGAAATCACATGGCATAAGTTCATTAGAGGTAATAAAGCAATAATTAGGAGCAAAACTTCAATCGCCATGGGCGAATCAGAACCGAAGCGCAGCTTCGCAGTCTGATGAGGTGGAGCCAAGGAAGGCGACAGGAACGTACCTTCATGGAGGAATTCCACCTCTGAATACGCATATTACTCTGAAGAGTTTTTGCGATAATTATGCTTTATTGCCTGTACTAGCTATTTAGCAATACCCAGTTTCTTTTCTAAATAGTGGATATTAGTCCCACCATTTTGGAAATTCTCATCTTCCATAATGGTTTTTTGCAAACTTACATTGGTTTTAATACCTTCAACCACAAGCTCACTCAAAGCATTTTGCATACGCGCAATTGCAATACCACGATTCTCACCATAAGTAATTAGCTTACCTATCATAGAATCATAGTTAGGTGGCACAGCGTAACCCGCGTAAATATGCGAATCCCAACGAACACCTAAACCACCTGGTGAGTGGAAACGGTTAATTTTGCCAGGGCACGGCATAAAGGTATCTGGATCTTCCGCATTGATACGACATTCAACCGCATGGCCGCGAATTTTGATCTCATCTTGCGTGATAGACAAAGGTTGACCAGCAGCAATTTTTAACTGCTCTTTAATCAAATCAACACCTGTGATCATCTCAGTTACTGGATGTTCTACCTGAATACGTGTATTCATTTCGATAAAGTAGAATTCACCGTTTTCGAATAAAAATTCGAAAGTACCTGCACCGCGATAACCAATTTCGATACAAGCGCGACGACAACGATCACCAATGAACTTACGCATTTCTTCAGTAATGCCCGGAGCTGGTGCTTCTTCTACTACTTTTTGGTGGCGACGTTGCATAGAACAGTCACGCTCACCTAAGTGAATCGCATTGCCTTGGCCGTCTGATAATACTTGAACTTCAACGTGACGAGGGTTTTCAAGGAATTTCTCCATGTAAACAACGTCGTTGTTAAATGCCGCGCCCGCTTCAGATTTAGTTAATTCAATAGATTTAATTAACTCTTTTTCGCTACGGACAACACGCATACCACGACCACCACCGCCACCGGCAGCTTTAATGATCACTGGGTAACCAATGCGTTTAGCGATTTGGATATTCTTTTGTTCGTCGTCGCTTAATGGGCCATCAGAACCTGGTACACAAGGTACACCGGCTTTTTTCATAGCACTGATAGCAGCAACTTTATCACCCATAATGCGAATAGAGTCAGCAGTTGGACCGATAAAAATAAAACCACTTTGTTCTACGCGCTCAGCAAAATCAGCGTTTTCAGACAAGAAGCCGTAACCTGGGTGAATTGCTACTGCGCCTGAAGCTTCTGCTGCTGCGATAATACGCGGCACGTTCAAATAACTTTCAGTTGCAGGTGCTTTACCAATACAAATGGTTTCGTCTGCTAACAATACGTGTTTTAGTTCGCGGTCGGCAGTTGAATGCACAGCGACAGTTTTTATACCGAGTTCTTTACACGCGCGTAAAATACGCAATGCAATTTCGCCCCGGTTTGCAATTAGAACCTTATCAATCACAGTGGGAAACTCCTTAACCTATGATGAATAATGGTTGATCAAATTCAATTACGTCGCCATTTTCTGCTAATACAGATTTAATTGTACCTGCTTTATCAGCAGTAATTTCATTCATCATCTTCATTGCTTCGATAATACATAAAGTATCACCAACGTTTACAGTGTCGCCGACTGAAGCAAATACTGGTGCGCCTGGTTTAGGAGATGAATAGAAAGTACCTACCATAGGTGATTTAACTTCGTGGCCAGCAGGTTTTGCTGCTGCGGCAGGCGCTGCTTCAGCTACTGGCGCGGCAGGAGCTGGGGCTGCAGCTTGAGGTGCTGGAGCATACATAGGTTGAGGAGCTGCATAGTTTACTGCAGGCGCTCCACGGCTGATACGTACTGACTCTTCACCTTCGGTGATTTCTAATTCTGAAATGCCAGACTCTTCAACTAATTCAATTAGTTTTTTAACTTTACGAATATCCATAGCCATGGTTGTTACTCTCTTTATTTGGTTGATTCTGAATTTAAAATGCGGTGTGCCGCATCTAGCGCATAAAAATATCCCTGACTGCCTAAACCGCAGATAACTGCATGGGCAACATCAGAGAAATATGAATGGTGTCGAAACTTTTCACGTTTGTGTACATTGGATAAATGTACTTCGATAAAAGGAATGTTAACCGCCAAAATAGCATCGCGCAGTGCCACGCTTGTATGTGTGAATGCAGCTGGGTTGATAATGATAAAATCAACTTGCTCAAAAGCTTGATGAATTTTATCAATTAACTCAAATTCAGCATTTGACTGTAAATGTGTCAATTCTATAGATAACTTGTCGGCTTCTTCGGTTAACTGCTGAACAATTTGTGCCAAAGTGGTACTACCGTAAATTTCAGGCTCGCGTTTGCCTAACATATTTAGGTTTGGCCCATTTAATAGTAATATTTTAAAAGTCTTTTTTGGCATAAATGCGGTCTTTGTTGGTAATTTAGCCACTAATTTCGGTGAAAAGTTAGCGAAATATAAATTGTGCTTAACTATAGAAGATTATTAGCCAATTTAAAACGGTAATTTTCAAAAAAATGGTCGAACCTCTCAAGTTATCGGTTTTTCGGCGAAATTGGCGTGGTTTTTGAATTAATTTGTTCTAGCAGCCATTGTTCGTATGCTGGCTCAATTTCTTGAATCTCCAGCGCGATAATTTCCGCAACTTGATAACTATGAATGCGTTTTACTTGTTGTGATATTTGCTCAAAACAACTCCTAACACTTTTTATAACTAACATACATTCATTAGCTTGTTCAACTTTGCCTTGCCATTTATATATCGAAAGTAGGTTTTCTGTAATCTGGCAGCAGGCTGCAAGATTTTGTTCCAGCAACACCTTGGCTATCTTTTGTGCTTCATCTTTGTCAGCGCAAGCCACGCTAATTTGTATTGGGGTTAAACATTTCATTTATTTTGAACGTATAAACTGTTTAATAGGTCACAACATTGTAGAATAAAACTGTCCATTGTCTGCATATGCCTTGTTTTTAATTAGGTTGATGCCATTTCAATTGTTCAGCGGGTCACAAGACCTTAATGTAAGAGAGTTAAATCATGTTTTTCAAATTATTGTTTTTGTTTGTTGTTATGCCAATAGCTGAGATAGCTTTGTTATTGCATGTCGGTGATCTCATCGGTGGCTGGACAACTTTTTTTATTGTGATTGTAACTGCGGTTGCGGGGGCGCATTTAGTTAGAGCGCAAGGTATGGCTGCGCTGGCAGAAATTCAACAGAAATCACAACAAGGCATTTTGCCTGCAGAGTCAATTACTGAAGGTCTGATGATTTTAGTTGCCGGTGTATTGTTGGTCACACCTGGGTTTATTACCGATGCGATAGGTTTATGTTTAACCATACCGTTAACACGCAAACCGCTGGCAAAATTAATTAATAAAGAATTTGGTCAGCATATAGTTGCGCGCAGTCAAGTGTATGGTGGTCAAACAAACCATCATCAAAATTATCAACAAAATGATGCTGGTGGAACTGTAATTGAGGGTGAATGGCAGCGTAAAGACGATACACATAACCTCAACAAATAATTTAAGGACGTGTTTATGAAATGGTTGCGAGCTATTGTTATTGGTTCAATTGCAGTTCTGTGTCTATTCGTGACTGCAGACTATTTATTTGACCGGACTAATATAGTTAACCAGCAACTGAATAATGCATTGGCCGCCATGCCAATGCAGGTGCGTATCGATAAAGTTAACCATAGGCTAACTCAACTTGGCGAACTACAATTACAAGGTGTGCATTGGCAAGATAAGTTTGGTGACTCTGTTGCCATAGATAATTTTCAGCTGAAATTTAATTGGCGAGCTTTGTTAAACAATACTCTTGATATTAACCAAATAACAATTGAAGGCGTCAGATTTAACGCATCTACACAAGGTTTGCGGCAACTTCAGCACGAATTGCAGGCAAATGCCAGTGAACAGCCTGAGCAAGACGACGTCGAACAAAGCGATATCAGTGAATATTTACCCAATAAACTTATACTAGATGCGTTTGCTTTAACTCAAGTGGAAGTAGCTTTTGCAACTGAACATCAACAAGTTAATTTACAACAAGCTAATGTGAGTTTGCGTAAGCTAGAATTGACTCAATTACTCGAATTTGATCCTGTTAATTTATCTTTTGAGTTAAATCTAGCGCTGGATAACTTTGCTTTTGCCGATAACCAGCAACAGCAAAATGTAAAATTAGACCAGTTAGATTTTGCGCTTGAATTAGCACCTAAATTGCAGATTAATCACACGGACTTAAGCATTGAAAATATTGCTTTTAACCAGCCTAATCTTGAATCGTCAATTAAGCACATAGCTATAAGTGGTGGTTTTGTTGCACAGTGGTTGAATGACACAGCGCGTCTTGAGTTATTTAACTGGCAAACTGCCACGGCGAAGTTAAAAACCGATGTTGAACGCCTTGAGCTGGTGTTACCACAACAAGCACGTAACAATAGCTATGTCGTGGAAAAGCTAGAACTTGTTAGCCAAATGGCAAAAGAACAGCTGCAACTAGAAAACTTAAGTTTTAATGCATTTGGTGGCCAAACTCAATTGCAGGCTCAATCAAACTTAACTCTACCGTTAGATCTGCGATTAAAACAGCTTAATTTAACTAATTTAAATCTACAGCATTACTTGGCTAAACCAGCTGAACAAACTGAAAATGCAACGGATACTGTTGATGATTCTCAGCCACAAACCGGGTCTGAAGAGCAAACTCAGCAAATTGAACAAGTAGCAAACCTTTATCTAGAGCAAATCAATATATCCAACTTAAATGCGCAGTTAATTGACCCCGAAACCCCGCCGCTACAGAGCGAACAATCAGCATGGTTTGCGCTGAATAAATTTAATTTTGAGTTAACAGACGTAGCAGCTGTGCAACAACATAAAATAGTCGATCTTATTACTCTGAACAACGGCGCCAAAGCCAAATTAGCAGCTAGACAATTAAGCTATCTCGATAGCCAATTTAACCAGCTGAGTTTAAATGTTCAACAACAAGAAGAGGGGTTGGTATTAACCGATAGTGGGCTGAGTACCAAAGATGGCCGCGTGCAAACTCAAGGCACTGTTTTTGATAAACGCCGTATTGGTGAAAATTCAGCTTTGGTAAATTTGCAAACGGATATCTACCGATTCGATCTTGCTGCGTTACAACCTTTTATCGGCGATTCCGCATTCAAACCCACAGGAATGTTAGATGCCAACATTGACGCGGACTTGCAATTTAAACCCGAAGAAAACTGGTTGATGCAACAAGGCAATGTGCAGATTAAATCCGGTCCTTTTGCGGTCGAAGGCATTGCTATGGATAAACTAATTAATGGTTTTAAAGCTAGCCAAGAAACCTCGTTATTGGATGTTGGTTCATTTTTAGTTGCTGGTCCCGTGGGTATGATGGCAATGCAATTTGTGGAACTAACTGCAGGCGCAGCTCAATTTAAAGGTCAAAGCCAGATTAAATCGATTGAAGCAAATGCGCATGTGCAAAACAACTTAATCAGATTAGATAAAGCAAAATTGAAAACTGCTGAAAATAATTTGGGTTTTATTGGTAATGTTAATTTAAACAAACAGGCATTTGAGAAGTTTAGGTTTGCAATATTGGATGATAAAGACTGTCCAACCATTCAGCAAACATTAGACGGTAAATTTAGTGAAGTTAAAAAAGTGCTGTTTAATACCACCAGTGGTGCAGTGACTAGCCCACTATCTAACGTATGGCGCAAAGCAAAAGACGCAGCAGGTGGAGGATGTAAATCATTTTTTGCTATGTAATGTAACAAAATTCGCGCGGTCAAGCTCAATTGTTCTACACTGTAATAGATAAAACAAAATGGGAGCTTGGAGCGCTTTGCAGCGAAATTTTGATAAGACTCGACGCCAACATATAAAGTCTATCTTGACTGCCTCTTTGGGACTGTCTTTGGCGAGTGCAGCACCTTATGTATGGAGCAAAAAGAAACTGTCTTTGCGCATCTTAGGTACTCATGTCACCTTGCAAGAAGCCATTCGCCAGCAAGCAATGCAAGACCTTGGCATTGAACTAGAGTTCGAAGCCAAAGGAAGTGCGGCTGTACTACAAAAAGCTTCAACCCAACCGAGCAGCTTTGATTTATACGAGCAGTGGTCTGATAGCATCAACTTATTGTGGGCCGCCAAAGCAATCCAGCCAATTGATATTAAGCGCATCCAATATTGGGACGAAATTAACGGTTTGACCAAAAATGGTCGTTTAACTCCCCAGAGTAAAATTGGCGCAGGAGATGCGCCCTATAAATTATTGTATGCGCAAAAAAATGGTGCTTTATCACAAACTGATTCGAGCCAGATTAGTTTTCTGCCTTACGTCCACAATGTTGATTCTTTTGGTTATAACACGGAGCAAATACCTAAGGGCGTGCCTTACGTAACGGAAAGTTGGGGCTGGTTGTTTGATAAAAAATATAGAGGAAAAGTCGGGATTGTAAATACCCCAACGATAGGCCTGTTTGATATGGCATTAGCTGCTCAGGCTTCTGGTTTAATGCGCTTTGCAGACATTGGCAGCATGACTAAAACCGAGTTAGATCAGCTCTTTGATATATTGCTTGCTCTTAAATTTGATGGACATTTTAATGGCTTCTGGAACTCAGTACCTGAATCGGTTGAATTTATGGCGAATGGTCGAGTTATTATTGAAAGCATGTTTTCACCGGCTGTATCAGCCTTGAATGGGCGCAATATTCCTGTGGTATTTGCCGCGCCAAAAGAAGGTTATAGAGGTTGGCATGGTGTGATGTGTTTGTCGGCTGCGACCCAAGGGCTTACCAAAGATACGGCTTACGAATATATGAATTGGTGGCTGTCAGGCTGGCCCGGGGCTTTTATTGCTAGGCAAGGTTATTATATTTCTAACCCTCAACGTTCCAAACCCTATCTGACCGAAACTGAATGGAATTATTGGTATATGGGACAAGCAGCTAATGCCGAGTTGCAAGGACCTGATGGCAAAATTAGTGTTCATAGAGGTGATACCCGCACCGGAGGTAGCTACCTTAAACGTATGAGTAACGTAGTTGTCTGGAATACGGTAATGCCAACTTATGAATATAGTTTGCAAAAATGGTATGAGTTTATCAGTGCTTGAGGCTTAAATGGATATCATCAATACAGTGTTGCGATATGCTCGAACTTTAACAGTGCAAATAATCATTGTTGGGGTGGTGTTCGCCATATTATTGGTCGGTGTCGCATCTATTTTATTTCGAACTCAAGATGTGCTCTCCACCAGCTTAAAACAAAATCAACTTTCTATTGAAGAAGTAAACGCTGTTAGGTTTATTGAAAGAGATGTTATTGATCTGCAGCGCAATGTATTGATTTATAAGAGAACTGCTAGTCAATCTGCGATTAAACGTTTCGATATGCTGTACCAAGATATTCAGCAAAATTTAGCCAAGTTGTCAGATGAAAGTCGCAACAACAAATTTAGAGAATATAGCCTGCGCATGCAAACACATTTGCGTGACTACAAAAGTAACTTTAATACAGTGATTGAAAATCGCACTTTGCGTAGCAGTTTAGTGCAAAGCGAGCTGACACAGACCAACAATGCATTACATCAGTTGATCGTACAATTTGGCCAACAAAATATTGTGGTTATGCCGCAGCTGCAAAATATAAAAATAGAACTACAAAATAGTGAGATCGCATTGCTCAAATACATAGAGCAACCCGACTCAACGCATATTCAAGAGTTCAGTCGTGCGCATAATCGCATTCAGGATCTGCTGTTAGATATACCAGCAAATATTGCCAAGCCTTTTGATCTGCCACTAAAGCAATTACATGAACATTTTTTCAATGTGGCCAATGTTACTCGAGGTTATAGTTTTCTTGTAAATGTTGTAATGGCAGGAACTGCTAATGAAATACTGTTTTTATCTAAACAGCTAAGTGCGATCGAAAGGGAACAGGTGGAACAAAAACATCAACAAATTATTGAAATAATTGAGTCGCAGCGCCAACAGGCGTTAGTCATTTCTATTTTTGGGTTAATGTTTTCTGTCATTATTGGTGTCTATTTTGTACAGCGTATTTCGCGTCCGATCATTGATATAACAAATGTTTTTCGCGCTCTGTCACAGGACAAACCTGTAGGTGCAATTACCCACAAACAAAGATTAGATGAAGTGGGTGAGTTAGCCCGTGCAGCAGACGTTTTTCAGCAAAAAATAATTCAAACGAAAGAGTTATTATTACAGGCGCAAAGTTTAAATTTAGCTTTATCCGAATCAAAACGTGAAGCACAAGAAGCAACTATGGCTAAAAGTCGCTTTTTGGCTAATATGAGTCATGAAATTAGGACACCTATTAATGGCATATTAGGATTAGTTAAGCTGGTTTTAGAGACGGATTTAGATAAAAAGCAGCGAGATTATTTAGAAAAAGCGGATTATTCAAGCAAGTTGCTGCTCAACATTATCAGTGATGTCTTGGATTTTTCCAAAATCGAAGCGGGTCGATTAGATGTTGAACACTTGCCGTTTTCAACACATGACTTTATTGATGGTTTATTAGTTAATATACATACAATAGAGCGGACGAAAAAAATTCCAGTAATATTGGATGCTGACCCAAACATACCGGATTGTTTAGTTGGAGATTGCACGCGTTTAACCCAAATAGTGATGAACTTGACCCATAATGCGTTGAAATTCACAGAGCACGGCAAAGTATATATTAGGTTTTGGGGTGAACACTTAGCTGGTAGTAATTATAGACTGTATGCTCAAGTCAAAGATTCAGGTATTGGCCTAGGCGAACAACAAATTGACAGTATTTTTGACTCTTTTACTCAAGCAGATTCTTCATTGCGAAGGAAATATGGAGGGACAGGGTTAGGGCTAGCTATCGTAAAAGAGCTGTGTAATTTAATGGGCGGAGATGTTTCTGCGCGTTCAACGTTGGGAGAAGGGGCTGAATTCAACTTAAATGTGATGCTTGAAAATGACGGCGGTAAGGCACTTATAGAAAGTGATTTATCGACAAAATCTTCGTTAATCTTGTTTGGCGAAGATGCGTCGTTTGAACGATATTTACGAGCAAGCAACGCAATCTATCAAAAACGCAAACTAGACAATACCAGCAAGTTTGTGCCACTAAACGACCCTTGTGTACTTGTTTTGACTTTGCAGCCCTATGCAGACAATTACCTCGAAGCTTTAGATGCATCTAAGCACTCTTTTTTACTAATTGCAGACGTCTCGCATAGAACTTGGTTAGAAACATTAGTCACAATACCCAAGCAGAATATTATCTACCGGCCTTATAGTCCAAGGGAGTGGCTAGATAAAATAACTAAGTTACTTGATGATGAAGATTGCCTAGCAACGCAGCAGACTGTTGTTAAGAAAAGTCTTCAACTTCCGAGTTTTGAAAATGCCAAAGTGTTATTAGTTGAAGATAATGAAATTAATCAATTAGTTGCTAAAGCTATGTTAGAAAAATACCAAATCTCGGTAGACCTCGCCGACAACGGCCAAGTAGCATTAGACAAAATTCACGATGACACCAGCTTCGAATTAGTACTTATGGATGTGCAAATGCCCGTTATGGATGGTTATCAAGCGACAATAGGGATAAGGCAGCGAGGATTAGCTAAGTTACCTATAGTTGGATTATCTGCTAATGCGTTACAGCAAGATTTCGAAACTGCAAAAAAAGTCGGGATGGATGATTACCTCACTAAGCCCATCGATGAAGGAAAGCTCGTTGAAATATTGAAGCTGTATTTAACCAAAACATAGCAGCTTGCTCCAAATTGGCGCAATTTTTTTAAATCCAATGTATACCTGCTTTAGCCTAGTTAATTCATTAAATACATAATAATTATAAATTGTGGTGATTGAATTTGATTGGTTTCGGTTTGTTTATTCATCTCTTATGTATGAATTTTTCTTTTAATGTTGCTAATAGTTTTTAATCTTGTTTTAACATTGTGCTTGCTTAGTATGTGTAACGTATATTTATGCTGGTGTAATTTATCCCCTAAGAGCCTATTTTTAACTTGTCATAATTGCGGCATGTTAATTGATTATTATGTTTGGAAAACTAAACATTAATCGCAAATTTGGGGGCATCAAAGCTGATGATAGATCTCGAACTCGGCATTTTAAACCGAAGCGCCTTTTTTTCTGAATTAAAAACTTCATATTTGCATGGACGAAAAAATGACGAACAAGCACTCTTTATCGCACTGGAGTACGATTGTGTTTGTAAACTCAGAAGTGTCATTAGCACAGAGCATGTAAGCTTTTTGTTGGCGCACTTGGTGGATATTTTTAAAGCGCATTTACCCGAACAAGCAATTTTGGGGCGGAGCCTCAAAGAGATCAATGCGTATATTCCACATGTACAATTAGCTGATTTGAATCAGATAATTCAGCGATTGCAAAATGCTTTTGAGATGCCTATATATTTGCCTAACGGACGCATGGTAGAGGTTAAACCCAAACTATTAAGTGCTTTTTTACCAGGGATCTTAGAAGAGCCGGAAAATCCAGACACTGTCATTAATCAACTTGCGATGTTTTTAGGTTATGTCGACCAACTGGAAGATGGTAAGTCACATTTTCATTTGGACGAGCAAACCCTGTCGTATTTGAACAAGCGTATCAAAATAGATAGGTTGATTTTAGGCGCACAAGCAAATGATGAGCTGTATGTGTTATATCAGCCAAAAGTTGATATAAAAAATAATCGGATTATTGGTGCAGAAGCATTGGTGCGATGGTCGTCACCAGAGCTTGGTTTAGTATCCCCTGAGCTGTTTATCGAGCGGGCTGAGTTTACCGGCATGATCCAGTCTTTGTCTTTGTATGTTTTGCAAGATGCGATTGATTTACTTGATAAAGCGCGTGTCCATGATCAGCACTTTTCGGTGAATATCAATTTGACCGCAACTTGTATTGAATCAGGTTATTTTATCGCTGAGTTGGAACACTATGTCAGAAACTCAGGGCATCCGGCTTCGGCATTTGAGTTTGAGATTACTGAAACTGTCGCGATAAAACATTACGAAACTGCGTTAAAAGGTCTACAAAGACTACACTCTTTGGGTTGCAAAATTGCGCTGGATGATTTTGGTACCGGCTATTCCTGTTTATCTCTTCTATCAAAATTGCCATTGGACACTTTGAAAATAGATAAATCTTTTGTCGGTAATATGTTTGATTCTGTTGTAGACATTCAGATAGTGAAAACTGTTGTCGCATTGGCGCAAGCCTGTAACTTAAATGTCATTGCTGAAGGCATAGAAACCGAAGAACAAGCTGATGTCTTGATTCGAGAGCTAGGATGTCGCTATGGGCAAGGTTATTATTTTAAACGGCCAATTCATCCAGTAAAGTTATTGCCATTAATTCAAGCGCAGAGCCATCAAGATGGCAAACGCAAGGTGGCGGTCGCCAAAACCCTGATGCCAAAAATATTTGGTCGAGTCAATTGAGCTGAGTTTAACTAAAATTGCTAAATTCAGCTTGGCTAAACAAGACTCTTTGTTCTGCTGTTCTGACTTCACTTTGTTTTTCTATTAGCTTAAGTCTAGGTTTTAGTCCACAGCCATTGGCTATTTGGATGGAGAGTCCAGGGCGAGCGTTAAGTTCTAACAATAAGGGGCCCCGTTCAACATCTAATACTATGTCAGCACCAAGGTAACCTAAGCCAGTTTTTTCGTAACATTTAGCTGCTAGAACCAGCATTTCTTGCCAATTTGGTACTTTGAGTTCAGCCAGTTGTTGTTGGGTGTCAGGATGATGGCTAATAGGTTTACCAAATTGCACTGCGTTAAGTGCTCGACCTGTGCTTATGTCTAGCCCGACTCCAACCGCTCCTTGATGTAAATTCGCTTTGCCGTCAGATGCTTCGGTCGACAAGCGCATCATCGCCATCACAGGATATCCCTTAAAAATAATGATGCGAATGTCCGGCACACCTTCAAAACTATAATCACTAAATAGCTGATCAAAATTGATAAGCCGCTCAATAATAGCTGTATCTAGTTTGCCCCCTAGGCTGTATAAACCTGCTAAAATGTTGCTGCAATGATGTTGTAATTGTTCAACTTGTAGCTCAGTACCATTGGGTTTAAAGAATGTCGGCGCATTGTTGTGTTGGACAACCAATATGCCTTTGCCACCACTGCCTTTCGCTGGTTTGATGACAAACCCGCCCGACTTAGGGATTAAACCATGCAAATTATTGATTTGTGATTGGTGTTCAATTGTTGCAAGTAATTCAGGTACATGAATATCTGAATTCTCCAATAACTTTTTGGTTTCAAGTTTATTGTCGACCAAAGGGAACAATTTACGCTGGTTGTAACGGGAAATATAACGAATGTTACGCTCATTCATACCCAATATGCCCATTTGGGCCAGTTTAAATGGATTTACCAGCATATTTTTCTACCAAAGATTTAAAGCGAGCCAATTCAAATAAACGATAACCCGTATAATTGCCTAGAGCTAAAATAGCCGCCAATAGAATAAGCTGCACACCTAAAAAGTTGAATGTGAGATGACGAATAAACTCATTAGTCATAGCCAAATAAGCAATAACAGCAGTTAATAGGCTACCACCACCTTGAATAACCACCTCTTTGGCACCTTCTTCTTCCCATAAAACTGACATGCGCTCTATTGTCCAAGATAGAATAATCATAGGGAAGAAAGTCACTTTTAACCCTTCGCTTAAACCTATTTGATAACTTAATAAGCTAAACAAGGTGATGATGGCGATAACACTAATTATCACCGCAGATATTCGTGCGACCAGCAGTAAATTTAAATGTGAGAGATAACTGCGTAACAATAAGCCAGTAAAGACTATCAAGGTAAAACCAACTAGACCGGTTAACAAGGAGGTTTGGATAAATGCGAGTGCAATCAACACTGGCATAAATGTACCTGAGGTGCGCAATCCTACTAATATTCGTAGGATGCAAACCATTAGTGCCCCAACAGGTAGCAACAGAATGGTTTTAAACAGCGCCTGTTCTTCCAAAGGCAAGCTATGAATAGAAAAATTAACTAAACTTTGTTGCACGTTTTGCTGAGCTTTGATTGCTGAGGCAATACTTTCTTGATGGCGAATAATAGAAAAACTAACATTCGAATCATAGCCGCCCATCACTTCTAACATAGGTTGATCATTTTGTTGCCAAAGCAGCATATCTTGTGGTTTTCCACGTTTCCCGCTACTAGGGTTAAAAATAGCTGAACTGTTTTGTTTATCCCAAACCTTGATCAAGGGGATTAACGCTTGGCGTCTTCTACCGTCTTCTAGTTTTACCGCGTGAATGATGCTTGCAGCAATACCTGCATGGTTGAGCAAAGTGACTGCCAGTTTTGCTTGGTTGGATTCTGCATCGCGCAGTAAGGCTAAATTTTGTTGAGTATTTTCTTCGGCGGTTAGCAGTTTAAACAACTGCTGAGCATAGCTGATTGAGTCGGCTGATATAGCTAATAGTTGTTGGTGTATTTGTTCTGCTGCCGTTAGATAAGGTTCAGCAAGACTTGTTGGTTGAATGTGAGCTGCTTCTGTAACCAAGTCATTTTGCATTTGATCATCTAGAAAATCGACTCGATAAAACAGCGTTTGTTCGCCTTGAGCTTGGCGGATAGTCCATTCTAAAACGTTGTCGTCATCTAAATATGCAACACCATAACCGGAAGAGGCGCTCGACTCAGCCAAACGAGCAAAACCTTGTTGGTTATAAGGACGTGTCAGTTTTACTTTGACCGGCCCATTATCGGCAGTAAATTCGACGCGTGCTTCGATAGACCAAGTCGTTAGGGTTTCACCGGGTAAAAAAGGCACTTGGTAAGTAATATGGCGATAAACTGACATAATTAAGCCAGTTAAAAACAAAATGCCAATTAGGGTATAAAAAGGCCAGCGTGCATACTGCATGGTTATTCCTTTATGATTTAACTTTTGGGTGGATAAAAGATTTGCCAACTTCGATTAAGGTGACATCTTGCAAAAACTCCCGACCTAACAACACAGGAAACTCCATATCGGTTCTATCCGCCAAGGTAAATTCAGCTTCTTGTTGTAAGTCACTGCCCAGCTTAACCACTAATTTAATAACGGTTCTACGTTCAAGCTTGTCGGACGATGCTTGGCGAATTCGAGCTGTACGCACGACCTTAGCTTCCATCTCGTAATCAAGTTTAGCTTCTGTATGAGTCAGGGTGAATTTTACCCAGTTTTCGCCATCACGCTCAAAGCGCATAATATTTTTTGCGCTAATTGACGAAGTTGTTGCCCCTGAGTCAATGCGAGCTTGGATATGACGTTGTACTGACGGTACGTATATCCATTCTAATTCACCTATGATTATTTTGCCGTCAAGCTTATTGGCTTTTTCTTCGCATTGAGGCATTGTTTGCTGCGAAGTTTTACTTATCTGCTGATATATTTTACTGAGTGTTTGTTCGTTTTTTTGATGTTGTTTAGTTAGTTGGCTGAGGCTTTGGTTTTGTTGTGCACAAACTTGTTCAAAGCTGTTCTTAAGCTCGGTAAATTGTTTATTTTCAGTTAAAGCTGCTTGATTGGAAGTTAGTGAGCAAGCTGGTAAAAAGGCGCTAGCCAACAACAAAGTTCCGATTGTTTTGCTGTGGTGAGAAAAGTTGATATTTAACATGCGTCCCAGTTATGCGTTAAATAAAATCTATCTTCTCACCACTTAATTGTTTGCTGCAAGGGTTAGAGACTAAAAAATTGCACTAGTGCTGTTTTTTCTCGTTTTTCTGTTGCTTTAACCCAGATATCTTGCTTTTTTATTGGCTTTTAACTTAGTGATATCAACTAAAACTAAACCATCAATACAGTCGGCAAAATCTGGATCGACACCAAAATCGAGAAATTTTACGCCACCGTCTTCACACAATTCACTATATTGTTTGTATAAAGTTGGCACACTTGTGCCCATATTGGCCAACATGGACTTTAATTTAGCAAAGTCTTGTTTATAGTTATCGCCAGTAAATTCGGTTTTGAGCACAGAAATAACATCATTTGGAATTTGATAAGGTTGTTTGGAGCTGGCAATCACTTCTTGATGGTGAAAATACAGCTTGTAAAAATACACCATCAAGTCTTTTGCCGCTTTAGGCATAGTATTACTCATACTGACAGGACCAAATAGGTATTTGATGTCTGGGTGTTTCTTTAGAAACGCACCTATGCCATACCAAAGATAGTCTAAACTGCGCATGCCCCAATATTTAGGTTGGACAAAACTTCGACCCAGCTCTAACCCGTATTCAAAATACTTTTGCATTTGTTGATCATAGGTAAACAGCGAGTCTGTATACAGACCTTTTTGCCCTTGCTTTTGGATAATTTCAAGCGTGCGGCCTAAGCGGTATGCACCAACAATTTCTTGTTCTTGTTTATCCCAAAGAATTAAGTGTTCGTAATAAGCGTCATATTTATCAATATCCCTCTTTTTACCACAACCTTCGCCAACTGCTCTAAAAGCTAGTTCGCGTAGGCGACCTATTTCACGCATAATCGGTGAACTATCTTCAAATTTGTACAGGTAGATATCCTTGTTGTCTGCTGTTTGCCCGAGCAACTCACAAGCTTGGATTGCTTTGTGGAGTTCTTGGCGATTTTCCGGACGTGCAATGGCAGATTCAGTGACAAAACAGCCTTTTTTCTGTTTGCCAATTCGGTAAAGATGACGTTGGAATAAACGGATTTTTTCTTTGTTGGTTAGCTGGCTCCCTTTAAAACTGTCGTAAGGAATAAGCTCACCAACACGAACTGGCATGTTTTTATCTTGCTGTTTAAACATCTCATTGACTAAAAATAAGGTTGAAAGAGGTTTGTACAACATAGACAACAGATAAAAGGAGTTAGAGTTTTTACCTTGTACATGAATAGGCAATATAGGTGATTGTGTCGCTTGTGCCAGTTTTAGGAAACCACCGTTCCAACGATTGTCTCGAATACCCGCTGGTTTGAGCCTCGACACTTCGCCTGCCGGAAAAATAATCACAGCGCCATTATTATTTAAATAAGCTTGAATGCCCCGGATATTTTCTCGGGCTGTACCAGCGCCCATATTGTTAACTGGCAATAACATTGGTCGCAAAGGGTTGATCGCCATTAATAGTTCATTTGCGACAACTTTAAAGTCTTTACGAACTTCACTAACCAACTTTATTAATGCGAGTCCATCTAATGAACCTATAGGATGGTTGGCGATTATTACGCAGCGTCCTTGACTGGGGATACGCTCTAAATCTCGAGCCGAGATGGTATAACTGAAGTCGAAATATTCTAGTGATTGCTCAACAAAATCTAGGCCGCGTAAATGCGGGTAACGCTCAGCGAATTCAAGAAACTCTTGTTCGTGCAATAACTTCTTCAAAACTTTTTTAGTTAACGAACTTAACACTGGGTGTTTTTGTAGTTGAGGTAGGTTTTTTTCTATGACTTCATCAACGGTAAACATGGTTCAACTCCTAATAGAAAACAGCTGAACTCTATCTAGGTAGTGTGAACAATGAATGCAATTTTTATTGCACTTTTATTGCTGATTATTTGAGCGATAGCATAAATCGGCAACAAAAATTGCTAAGGTGAATATGTTACGCAGCCTGGTTTGCTGGTCTAGCTGAGCGTGCTGAATCAAACTGAGTTAAGCTTTGGACTGTTTCAGTCCAGTAAATCAGTTCTAAACGGCCGTCAGAATGTTCAGCCAGCATAGTACAGTTTTCTATCCAGTCACCATCGTTGCAATACAAAATACCATTTTTGTATTCCATATCTGGTTGGTGAATGTGGCCACAAACTATACCATCGACATTTTTGCTTTTTGCATGGGCAATTGCCGCATCTTTGTAACGCTCTATTGCTTCACCTGCACCTTTAACTTTACTTTTGATATAACCTGCAAGTGACCAATAACCCCAGCCCATGTGTTTGCGGAATCCGTTACAGCAGCGATTTAAAAACAATAAGAAGTCGTAAAGTACATCACCTAGTTTAGATTGCCATTCACCTAAACAAACTTGGCCGTCAAACTCATCACCATGGGTGACAATTAATTGCTGACCTGATTGAGTTGTATGAATTATATCGCGGTGAATTTCGATATCAGCGAAAGTCATACCTATATAATTGCGTACTTTTTCGTCGTGGTTGCCAGGTACGTAAACAACACGTGTACCTTTATGAGCTTTGTCGATAAGCGTGTCTATTACTTGGTTATGGCTAGCTGGCCAATGCACTTTTTTTTCTAGTGCCCAAATATCGATAATGTCACCGACAAGGTATATGGTTTGTGTTTCAACTTGATCAAGTAAATCTAATAGAAAGTGGGCTTTGCAATCTTTGCTACCTAAATGTATATCCGACAGCCAAATCGCTTGGTACTGCATCTTCTTGTGTTTCATATATGCTTCCCTTTTGCTCAAAACCTAATTGGCTTGGGTGTAGATGCAAATATGCAGAGCACAAGTTAAATAAAGTTGACTATTTAATGAACATTAGATTACTGATTTAGGTATTTATTTACAGCAGCAAAGAAACCTTGGGTTTCTACTATGTCATATCTGTTGCAATGGCGCTCACCTTGTAATGTATTACACAGATACAACCAGCGGTTCTGGCTGTCTAATTGCACGTCAGCATTGGTATCTAACAGCATAGCTTTACTGCCAAAGCGGCTGGGAACATAAATACTTTCTGCAACTATGCCAAGTTTTTCGTAGGTAATAACTTTAGGGTAAGGTACCAGTGCAGCAACAATCGCGAGCAAAGCCAAAAAATACCATTTAGCTTTGCTTGGTTTTTTAACTACAGGTGCTGAGTCGGCTGCTTGAGCAGCCTGAATTTGCGCCATTTTTTGTTTAATCAGCGCTTGTTGTTTGTCAATTGCTGCTTTTTGTTGCTTGCGTTTTAGTTGCTTCTGAAAGTCTTCGTTATTCAGTAGCTGTTGTTTTTGAGGACTGTTCATGCTCGTTCACTTGATTGCTGAAAATCAGGCCTTGATTGGCGACACTGAATAAAAAGATACTATAAATTGCGACATTTTGCTGAATAGATTCTAAACTAATTTTGTCGAATGTATCATTCGCAGAATGTAAGTATTTAAAATACTGATCAGTTTTTTGTACCCAGTTAAAAATGGGGATATCTTTTGCGACTAAATGTTGCGTGTTGGTCGCACCTGCCGAAGCGTTATGGCCTCTTTCTATACCTAAATCAGCGACCATAGTATGTATTTTGTCTGCAAGTTTTAAGCTATCTTCACTGATATTTGTATCGAGTCTGAATATAGATTCTCCACCCAAATCAGACTCTGCAGCGACAATTATGTTTTTATGCTGCAGGTGGTTAAGGTAGGTTTTTATGCCATTTTGGTTAAATTGACTGGCAGTAACAAATACAACTTCAATATCGTGTTTAAGCAAAGCTTGATGTGGTGCCAGTTGTTTAATTATACCTAAGCCTATACCAACACCAGCGGCATTATCTAACGCACCCGTGCCTAAATCTGATGAGTCGATATGCGCAATAAATACAACTTTGTTGTTATTAATTTTGCTCTGGTCAGAACTTAGGGTAGCGATTAAGTTGTAGGTATCTACCCAACTATCTTCACTGTTTTGAATATTTAGCGATAACTCTACCGGTAAATTACGCGCGAATAATCTATCTAACAAATCCGCATCTGCTGGTGAAATGGCTGCTGCAGGGATAAACGGACTATTTGGGCTATAGCGTACCGCACCTGTATGAGCCGTTCGGCTTTTATCTGTTGTTTGCGAGCGAAGAATTATCGCTTTAGCACCTTTATTAGCAGCTATGGTGGCACCAAGTTGACGAACGCGTTGCGTTTTTAAATAATCTTCAACTGGCGTTTGTTCATCTAATTTTCGCGAGATATAGACTATTTTCCCAACTAATTTGTCTGCTTCTACTGACTTTAGGTGATCAAAATTATTGATTTTTATCACTTCGGCGGTAATGCCATCAATCTCAGTTGAAACACTACCAGCTAAAGATTCAATCACTAATTCATGGGTGTAAGGGGAAACAACCTGTGCGCTGGCCGATTGTCTTTGCCAATTGCGTACTTTTAACGTCTGTTTGCTCAATTGACTAACAGACAGTTCGGTTAGTTGTTGTTCTAGCCAAAGTAGTGCTTTTTGCTCTTTGTCACTGCCTAAGGGGCGAGCACCAATTTCTGTGGTCAGTGCTTCTATTTGATGATATGCGTAATCATCAGTAAGAGCTTGATTTTTAATTTGTTCAAGCGTTGCTATTGGCTGTGCAGCAAAACAAAATTTTACTAACGCATTAGTAAAGATTAAAGTGGACCAAGTTATCTTGGATTTCAATAATTTTTGCATTGAAATAATACTAATTATTTATAATTCAACTAAGCTCAATATTATCGCATTAAAAAGGCTGCATTAAAAAGGCCAATAATCAGCAGACAGCTGAAAATATTCATAATTGGGGTTTTTGCACTGTTTTGTTTAATTTTATCTAGGCTATTGGCATGGAACTAATACATCAAGCTTACTATTTTTCAGTGGGAGTCAGTACCTTAGTTGCCTTGGTGTTATGTGCCCTTGCTACTGTTAGCCGTTATAAAGGTCGCATGTTATCTCTTTGCGTCATATGTATCATGGTGACGGCTTTCCAGTATTTGTCGGCGCAACTGATTGTAGAGCCTGATGTGCTACAACAAGTCGAGTTGCGCAGGCTGCGTAATTTTTATGTCATGCTTTTTCCTGCCGTACTGTTGTGCTTTTTATACAGTTATAAAAAATCTAAATGGGATGTGCAGACACTTTATGGCTTTTTGTTGATAGGTTGTGTTTTTTCTGTCGCCAATTATTTATTGCCTTATACAACTCGATTTGCAAATTTACCTGCTCTTCAACAAGTTGAATTTGATGGTGTCAATTATTATGTCATGGTTGGGGAAGCGAGTTGGTGGAGCCATGCTTGGTTTTTATATTTTTTTATTGGCATGGCCTTGGCGTTATTTATTGCTAAAAGATTATTTCACGCTGGGCATAAACCGGTAGCTCTTGCACTAGGGGTGTATTTTGTCATCCAAACTATCCTTGCCTTTTTCGTTTATTTAGCTAACTGGGGTTTGTACCAGAGCGTTCCTTTGGTTGGGTTCGGCTTTTTAATTTTTATCGGCTTGATGTGTGCCGCGCTTATTTATGAATTTAAACTATCGGATGTTAAATTGCGCCAACGTACTAAAGCTTTACGTGAAGAAGTGTACAAAAGAGGGCAAATAGAAAAAGAGCGGGATAAACTTATTCAGCTCGTAGCTGAAGACCCAATTGCCACACACGTTGTAAACTTGCAAGGTGAAGTAGAACAGGCCAATGCTGCTAGTAAGCGTTTTTGGCACAGTGACTTAGCGGAAAATCGTTTCAACTTGGTTGAATTTTTGCGCCATAGTTTTGAAAGCCATCAATTTGTCTTAAATTTGCATAAAAATAATAGCAAGTTACCAGAAATTCAATTGAATAAAGTTGATTTAACCCATTGGTCTATTGCTAATAAAATTAATGCAAATGCTTGGCTAAAAATTTACATATTTCCGCTTCATGATCGTAATAACCAAGTGACACACTTTTGCATACGTATCAAAGATGTTACACAAGAAAAGTATGTCGAGCAGGCAATTAATAAAATTGCCCAAGGTGTTGTTGGCCGAGGTGATAATTTTTATCTCTCTATGGTCGAGAACTTAAGCCAAATTTTTCCGGTGGACTATGTGTTTATCGCTCAGTTAGAGCAACAGCAAACGACTGCTAAAACTTTGGCTGTGGCGTATAGAGGTAAAATAGTTGACAACTTTACCTACGCGTTAGAGCACACCCCATGTGAACAGGCAAAAGCAACAGGAGTATGCTGGTATCCAAAAGGTGTACAAGATGAGTACCCTAAAGATACGCTGTTAATAGAGATGGATATTCAAGGTTATCTGGGGATTGCATTAACAGATGCCGAAGGCCACACCATAGGGTTATTAACTTTGTTAAGTGTGGAAGAGTTGGATATAGGCTACCAAGGGCAAGAGATCCTGAATATTTTTGCTGCTAGGGCAAGCTCTGAGTTGCAAATGGAGCGCGCGGAGCAAGAAATAAGAAATCTAGCCTATTATGACTACCTAACCCAATTGCCCAACAGAGCGAGCTTGTTGGCTAAATTATCTAGCTACTTGCAGAGAAACAAAGAAAATTTTGCTCTATTGCTGATTGATTTAGACAATTTTAAGTTTGTCAATGACGCTTTAGGCAATGATGTTGCAGACGAAATTTTACGTACGGTTGGTCACAGACTTGCTTCGCTTAATGAGGCGTTAGTCGCACGTTATGGCGGTGATGAATTTGTGATAATTTGTCAGCCTCAATCAGCAGACAATATAACTCTGTATGCACAGAGGTTAGCCCATTCTATTATTCAGTTGATTAGCCAACCTATTCAAGTTGGTGAACGCATAGTTAACATTGCAGCGAGTGCTGGTATTTGTTTATTTCCGCTGCATAGTTTCGATAAATTAGAGATTTTACGTTTTGCGGAAACAGCCTTGATGCAATCGAAAGAATTAGGCCGTGGCCAGTTTTATGTGTTTGACCCCGCTATTCAGCATAAAGTCGAGCAACGCATTTCATTGGAGCAAGATCTGAAAAGAGCCATTGCCCAGCGTGAGTTTTCGCTTTTGTATCAACCTCAGTACAATGCTGAACAACAAATTTATGGTGCGGAAGTGTTAATTCGCTGGATCAGCGATCAAAATGGTTTTGTTTCACCCGCCGAGTTTATTCCACTTGCCGAAGAAACAGGTTTAATTCACGCCATAGGTGATTGGGTATTAGAGACTGCGTTATTACAAATGTCGGTTCTCAATCAATTTGAGTGTTTTCAACGTTTATCCATTAATGTATCGGCATGGCAATTTGCAGATCATAAATTTGCCAAGAAATTAATTGCCCAAGTTGATAAGTTACAAATAGATCCGAATAAAATTACTTTGGAGCTAACAGAAACAGGTTTATTGCAGAATGTTGATGAAGCCAAAAACAAACTGGCTGAATTGCGCAAAGTGGGTTTTAAAATTGCGTTAGATGACTTTGGCACAGGTTATTCTTCTTTGTCTTATTTACGTGAGTTGCCGCTAGATGAATTAAAAATCGACAAAGCCTTTATCGACGAAGTTGATGGGATTAAAGCTGCACCTTTAGTAGAGTCTATGGTATCTATTGCCAAACATTTAAACTTGTGGGTGGTTGCTGAAGGGGTTGAAACGCAGGAACAATATTTAGCGTTAGACAAAATGGGCTGTGACCATTTTCAGGGATACTATTTTTCCAAGCCAATTACGGCTAAGCAGTTAGTTGAAAAACTGACAGTAACAGCAGTAAGCGAAAATTAGCTATAAAAAAACCAGAATCGGTATTCACCGGATTCTGGTTTTTCTGCAATTTAAAAAATTGCGAATTATAAAGCTTTGATCTGAGCAGCTAAACGGCTCTTATGACGTGCAGCTTTATTTTTGTGGATTAAACCACGTGATGCGAAACGATCCAACAATGGTTGAACAGTTTGGAAAGCAGCAGTTGCGCCTTCTTTGTCACCAGCTGCAATAGCGGCAACAACTTTTTTCAAATATGTACGCATCATAGAACGACGGCTTGCATTATGCTGGCGACTTTTCTCAGCTTGAACCGCGCGTTTTTTAGCAGACTTGATGTTAGCCAAAACTAAACTCCTAAAAATCGAAAACAGGGATACCCTTAATAAAGGCGCGGAAATATGCCTGTAAAAAGGGTAAATGTCAATTAATTTCGGACAAAAAATGCACTTTTGTCCATCTCATTTCCATCGCATTATGTCTAGGTGATCCTGCCTGAATAAATCGCAGTCGATTTATTTGAACAATTACTAACAAACATAGGAATGATAAACGCCGTCTAGTATACTCCAGCGCCAGCAAAATATGAAATTGGAAAACACTTTTGGCGAAAGGTTTATTAAGATCTGGCATTATTTTTAGCGCGATGACATTAGTATCACGTGTGTTGGGTTTAGTTCGTGATGTTATTATCGCAAATTTACTCGGTGCAGGTGCCGCTGCTGACGTATTTATCCTAACTAATAAAATTCCTAATTTTCTTCGCCGTTTATTTGCTGAAGGCGCTTTTGCTCAGGCATTTGTCCCTGTATTAACTGAATATAAAGAAAATAAAAGTTTAGATGAAACTAAGTTACTGATTGCGCGAGTTGCCGGTACGCTCGGCACTATAGTGATGATCACCACCATATTGGGGGTAATAGGCTCCCCCGTAGTCATTGCGTTATTTGGTACAGGCTGGTTTCTAGATTATTTAAATGGTGGGCCGGGCACAGAAAACTATTTACTTGCGAGCTTAATGCTCAAAATTACTTTTCCGTATTTAATGTTTATTGCGATAACTGCGCTGGCTGGCGCTGTGCTTAATACTTGGGGCAAGTTTGGCGCGGCAGCTTTTACCCCAGTGTTGCTCAATATCAGTATGATCACTGCAGCGATATTTTTTGCTGACAATTTTGCTCAACCTGCGTTTGCCTTGGCGTGGGGGGTATTTTTCGGCGGTATTATCCAATTTGTTTTCCAACTGCCTTTTTTGCACAAAGCTGGATTGATTTGTCGCCCACAATGGGGTTGGAGCGACCCTGGGGTTAAAAAAATCCGTTTATTAATGTTACCTGCGCTGTTCGGTGTATCTGTAAGTCAAATTAATTTGTTATTAGACACTGTACTTGCAAGCTTTCTTCAATTTGGTTCAATCAGCTGGTTATATTATTCAGACCGTTTGTTGGAATTTCCACTTGGTTTATTTGGTATAGCCATAGCGACAGTGATTCTACCTCAGCTGTCTAAAGAGCATGTCAATGCGGGCAAACAAGACTTTGCTAATACTATGGACTGGGGCATACGTATGGTATGTATTTTAGGTATACCTTCAAGTTTTGGTTTGATGTTACTCGCTGAACCTATGTTAATGGTGTTATTTATGCGCGGTGAATTTAGCGCATTTGATGCCGCACAAAGCCGCTTGAGCTTGATGGCTTATGCCGCCGGACTGATTTGTTTTATGTGGATTAAAGTTTTAGCCAGTGGTTTTTTCTCGCGCCAAGATACTAAAACGCCAGTCAAAGTGGGTATTTATGCCATGGTGTTAAATATGGTGTTCAACTTGATGCTGATTTATCCGTTTAAACATGTTGGTTTAGCCATGGCAACCAGCTTATCAGCCTTGTTTAATGCTGGCTGTTTATATTATTTTTTACACAAACAAGGTGTTTATCATCTAACTAAACAAAGTGTTTTGACACTGGTTCGAGTTATTGCTGCAAGCATGTTTATGTTACTGGCCATTTATTATCTGATGCCAGAGCGTCAATTGTGGCTTGAAATGGATACTTTAATGCGTTCACTCTGGTTGGCTGGTTTAATTGGAGTTGGTGGTGTGGTGTATTTATTGTCATTATTTGCAATTGGTTTAAGACTTTGTCATTTGAAAGCTGCATAGTTTTGTTAGCTAAGTTATAATCGCGCCGAATTTTATAGTTAGTGGGCTGGCATGGAGTTAATCCGAGGTATACATAACATCAAACCGCAGCATAAAGGCTGTGTTTTGACCATAGGTAATTTTGATGGTGTGCATTTGGGCCATATGTCTGTGTTATCGCAGTTAAAGGCTAGCAGCGAAAAACACCACTTACCTTCAGTTGTGATGACATTTGAACCTCAACCAGTTGAAGTATTTAACCCGGCTGCAGCGCCTGCTAGGCTAATTCGCTGGCGCGATAAATACCAATTATTACAACCACATGTTGACCGACTTTTGTGTGTGCGTTTCAACCAAGCGTTTGCCAATTTACCAGCTGAGGAATTTGTCAGTGATTTATTGGTCAACAAGTTAGGGGTAAAACACCTAGTTATTGGTGATGATTTTAAATTTGGTTGTAAGCGCCAAGGTGATTTTGCGCTGTTGCAAGTTTTAGCCAAAAAATACCATTTCAGCGTCGAAGATACCCAAAGTTGTATATTGCAGTCTGAACGTGTGAGCAGTACAGCCATTCGCGAGCGTGTGGCAAATGATGATTTTGTTGGCGCACAAAGGTTATTAGGTCGGCCTTATAGCGTGTGGGGTACTGTGGTACATGGTGCAAAAAATGGTCGCACCATAGGGTTTCCAACCGCTAACATTCTGATGCATCGCAAAGTTTCACCTGTCTCTGGCGTATTTGCAGTACAGGTTAAATTAGACGGACGTTTATACGATGCTGTGGCGAATGTTGGTTACCGACCAACGTTAAATGGTAAACAGAACCAATTAGAAGTACATATTTTTGATTTTGCAGGTGACTTATATCAACAGCGCTTGCAGGTCATATTTAGGCACAAAATTCGTGCTGAACAGAAATTTGAATCTTTAGCGGCATTGCAGCAGCAAATTGTATTAGACTGTCAAACCGCCAAACAATTTTTTGCGCTTGAAAGAGCAGAATAACTATCAGGAATACGGCAAAAAAATGAGTGAATATAAAAGTACCTTAAATCTACCAGAAACTGGTTTCCCTATGCGTGGCGACTTAGCTAAGCGCGAACCAGGTATGTTAAAAGCATGGCAACAAAAAGGTTTATATCAGGCTATTCGTCAAGCTCGCCAAGGTTGTGAGCAATTCGTATTACACGATGGCCCTCCATACGCAAATGGTGATATTCACTTAGGCCATGCAGTAAATAAGGTACTGAAAGATATTATTATCAAATCTAAAACTTTATCTGGATTTGACGCGCCGTATGTACCAGGTTGGGACTGTCATGGTTTACCAATCGAATTACAAGTTGAGAAGAAAGTTGGCAAACCTGGCCATAAAGTTTCAGCTGCAGAATTCCGTGAAAAATGCCGTGCTTATGCTGCCAAACAGGTTGAAGGGCAAAAAGCAGACTTTGTTCGTTTAGGTGTATTAGGTGAGTGGGACAAGCCATACCTAACCATGGATTTCCAATTTGAAGCCAATATTATTCGCTCACTCGGCAAAATTGTTGAAAACGGCCATTTAGAAAAAGGTTTTAAACCTGTTCATTGGTGTACTGACTGTGGTTCTGCGTTAGCTGAAGCTGAAGTTGAATATAAAGATAAAGAGTCACCCGCAATTGATGTACGTTTCAAATTAATTGATGAGTCGATTGCCGATAAGTTTGATCATCCAGATGGGCATAGTGGTCAAGGTGATATTTCCGTGGTTATTTGGACCACTACACCTTGGACTTTACCGGCTAACCGTGCTGTTGCAATTCACCCTGAACTTGACTACACCTTAGTGCAAGTTGAAGGTGAGAATCCTGAGCGTTTAATCCTAGCTTCTGATCTAGTTAAATCAGCCATGGATCGTTTTGGTTTTGATAAATATCATGCACTTGGTTTTTGCAAAGGTGCTGCGTTAGAAAACGCCCAAGCACAACACCCATTCTACGATTTTACTGTGCCTGTGATTTTAGGCGAACACGTTACCACTGAATCAGGTACAGGTTGTGTGCATACAGCTCCGGGCCATGGTCAAGACGACTTCGTAGTTGGTGCAAAATACAATTTAGAAGTTGCTAACCCTGTTGGTGCAAATGGTGTTTATTTACCGGGCACACCTTTGTTTGAAGGCCAGCACGTTAGCAAAGCAAATACACCAATTGTTGATTTGTTAAGTGAAAATGGTGCTTTGGTCCATCATCATGCGTATCCACATAGTTATCCGCATTGTTGGCGTCATAAAACACCAATTATTTTCCGCGCAACACCACAGTGGTTTATCTCTATGGATAAAGCGGGTTTACGTGAAAAATCATTGGCTGAAATTAAAAAGACTAAATGGATCCCTGCTTGGGGTGAAGGCCGTATTTCTAATATGGTTGAAGGCCGTCCAGATTGGTGTATTTCTCGTCAGCGAACTTGGGGCGTGCCAATTGCTTTATTTGTGCATAGTGAAAGCGGCGAATTACACCCAGACACTCCTGCATTAATTGAAACTGTTGCTAAACAAGTTGAAGAAAAAGGCATTCAAGCTTGGTTTGATATAGAACCAACTGACTTATTGTCAGCTGAAGATGCTAAAGTTTATGTAAAAGTACCTGATACCTTAGATGTTTGGTTCGATTCAGGTGTAACTCACGCTTGTGTGGTAGATGCACGTGATACTTATACTAAAAAACAAGCTGATTTATATTTAGAAGGTTCAGACCAACACCGTGGTTGGTTTATGTCGTCATTAATGACAGGCATAGCCTTGAAAGATGCAGCACCGTATCAGCAAGTATTAACTCATGGTTTTACCGTAGATAAAGACGGTCGCAAGATGTCTAAATCAATCGGTAACACAGTGAGCCCACAACAAATTATTGGCAAGTTTGGTGCAGATATTTTGCGTTTGTGGATAGCTTCTGCCAACTATACAGCAGACATCACGGTTTCTGATGAAATATTTAAACGCTCAGCCGATGCCTATCGTCGTATTCGTAATACAGCACGTTTCTTATTATCTAACTTAAATGGTTTTGAGCCAGCAACTGATATGGTTGCGTTAGATGAAATGGTTGAGTTAGACCGTTGGGCTGTCGCTAAAGCTTATGAGGTACAACAAGAGATCACTAAAGCTTACGACGAGTATCAAATTCTTCAGGTAGTGCAAAAATTAATGCACTTCTGTTCAATTGATATGGGTAGTTTCTACTTAGATGTGATTAAAGACAGACAATATACAGCGAAAGCGGATGGCCATGCGCGTCGTTCTTGCCAAACTGCATTGTATTTAATCGCCGAAGCTATGACTCGTTGGATGGCGCCTGTATTAAGTTTTACCGCACAAGAAATTTGGGCTGCTTTACCAGGTCAGCGCGATGAATTTATCTTCACGCAAACTTGGTACGACAAATTAGCGCCGTTACCAGAAAGTGCCAAATTATCTGATGCTGACTGGCAACAAGTTATGGCAGTGAAAGATGAAGTCAACCGTTTAATCGAAGTGGCGCGTCGTGAAGAAGTGATAGGTGCTTCTTTACAAGCGGAAGTTTCAATTTTTGCTGATGAAAATTTATATGCATTATTAGCTAAATTGGAAGATGAACAGCGTTTTGTATTGATTACTTCAAAAGCAGATATTCAGCCGCTTGAACAAGCTGGTGATGCAGCCGCTACTGAAATAGCTGGATTAAAAATTGCCATTCAGCCGAGCCAAGGCAAAAAGTGCGATCGCTGTTGGCATTACCGTGAAGAAGTTGGTCAAATTGCCGAGCACCCAAGCTTATGTGGCCGTTGTGTAACTAATATCGACGGAGCAGGCGAAAGCCGACAATTTGCCTAATGATTGCTCAATACAAACAAACAGGTTTAGCTTGGATTTGGTTAGCACTTTTAGTGCTAATCGTCGACCAAGCAACCAAAATAGCTGTACTACAAAGTTTTCAGCTATACGATAGCGTTAAAATTACTGAATTTTTTAACCTGACTTATGTACGTAACTATGGTGCAGCATTTAGCTTTTTGGCTGATAGTGGCGGCTGGCAACGTTGGTTTTTTACCATTATTGCGATAGTCGCTGTTGGTTTATTGAGTTTTTGGTTAGCAAAAACACCTAAACAACAAATTTGGTTAGTAATTGGTTTTAACCTGATTTTAGGTGGCGCAGCGGGTAACTTATACGACAGGGTTGCTTACGGATATGTGGTTGATTTTTTAGATTTTACCATTCCTCTGTATGGTCGCTGGCCAGCATTTAATGTAGCCGATATGGGCATAGTGATAGGGGCTGCTTGTGTATTGATTGACGCTTTTGTTAATCAGAAAAAACCAAGCTCTGAAGAAAAGAAAATTTAGTAGTATTGATTATGACAGCAATTATTCAACAAAATAGCCAAGTTACCTTTCACTTTGCCATAGTATTAGAAGATGGCTCTGCGGCTGAAAGTACTAAAGTACACAATAAACCTGCGCAATTAACTATAGGTGATGGTTCGTTAACACCAAGTTTTGAACAATGTTTATTGGGTTTAAAAGCGGGTGATAAAAACAAATTTAAATTAGCGCCAGAAGATGCATTTGGTCAACCAAACCCAGATAATATCTATCATTTAGATCGCAATAAATTTTCTGCTGATTCGCCAGCTGAAGTAGGCAATATTATCGCCTTTACTCAGCCGGATGGAAGCGAACTACCAGGTATTATCCGTGAAGTAGAAGGTCAATCTGTTACGGTAGATTTTAATCACCCTTTGGCTGGTTTAACCGTTGAGTTTGATGTTGAAATTATCGACGTAATTAATCCTGAAGCTTAACAACAGGTAAACAGAATTATGCAAATACAATTAGCAAACCCTAGAGGCTTTTGTGCAGGTGTAGACCGAGCTATTAGCATAGTTGAACGTGCGCTCGAGTTATTTGAAAAACCTATCTATGTACGCCATGAAGTGGTGCACAACAAATACGTGGTTGATGGTTTACGCGAACGTGGTGCTGTGTTTGTAGATGAGTTAGATGAAATTCCTGACGACAGCATAGTGATTTTCAGTGCACATGGCGTGTCACAAGCAGTCAGACAACAAGCAAAAGATCGTGGACTAAAAATCTTTGATGCAACTTGCCCGCTTGTGACTAAAGTACATATGGAAGTTACTCGTGCTAGCCGTAAAGGTATTGAATGTATTTTGATTGGTCACCAAGGACACCCTGAAGTAGAAGGGACTATGGGGCAATACTCAAACCCTGAAGGTGGTATTTATTTGGTAGAGTCGGCAGAAGATGTCGCCAAATTAGAAGTTAAAGACCCAACCAACCTTTATTACTGCTCACAAACCACTTTGTCGGTAGATGATACTGCGGATGTGATTGATGCATTACGCGCTAAATTTCCAGAAATAGGTGGCCCACGTAAAGATGATATTTGTTATGCAACACAAAATCGTCAAGACGCAGTACGCCAGTTAGCAACGGATAACGACGTGGTATTTGTAGTGGGCGCTAAGAATAGTTCTAACTCAAATCGTTTACGTGAACTGGCTGAAAAAGTAGGTAGCCAAGCGTTTTTAATTGATACTGCCGACGACATAAATCCACAAATGCTTGAAAATGTGAACTCGGTCGGGGTGACAGCTGGTGCATCTGCGCCTGAAGTTTTAGTTAAGCAAGTTGTTGAAAAGCTTAACCAATTGGGTGGTGTATCGGTTAACGAAAAGCCAGGCATTGAAGAAAATGTAGTGTTTTCTTTACCCGTTGAGCTTAGATAAAAAATTTTTCTATTCGCAATCTCTCGCTTTTGATCTATAGTTTATTCCGATAGATTAAAATTTGTTCTAGCAAAAGGATGAGAGATTGTGTTGTACTCAAGGTTTTTGCTGCTCCAGCAAGCTGGTCTTAGGCCAGTTACATCCCTGATCACTGTTTTTGCCTGTGCACTCAACTGCATAGCCGCAATACCTGCTAAAAGTGTGAGCTTGTTAAATGTTGCGAGCTTGTCTTTTGTGTTAAATTCTTGCATTCTTCTGCGCCATAAAAATCCATTTTTAGGCAGTTATCGATAGGGACATTATGCGTAACGTTAAAAACCAATCTGGTTTCTCCTTAGTTGAATTAATCGTCGCCATGTCAGTAATGGCAATTGGCATAGTCGGCGCTGTCGCAACTCAAGCAACAGCAAAACGCTCAGGGGTGGATGCAAGCCAAAGATCACTCGCGGTATTTTTTGCCCACGATATGTTAGAGCGCATGCGCTTAAACAAAACTCAAATAGACGCTTACCAAGGTACTGCTTATGGAACAGGTAGTTTTTCGGTCAGTAATCAGGTTGACTGCTCAGCCAACAATTATTGCAATCCTGCGCAGTTGGCTTTATACGATACTTTTCAATGGCACCTAAACTTAGCTGGGCGTACTGTTATTAACAGTGAAGGCTCTCGCGTCGGAGGTCTACTCAAACCTACAGGGTGTGTTGCGAATAACAACGGTTACGTGACTATTGTAGTCAGTTGGTTAGGAAGGCAAGCAACCACTGATGCGGCTGATAACGGTTCTACTTTCGAAAAAAATTGTGGAACCGTCAGTGACAAGCGCCGTCAAGTAACCCTTTCTGCGCATGTTTATTAAGGAAGAATAATGAAAATGACGCAGATAAAATCACGACAAAACGGATTTTCACTTGCAGAGCTTTTAGTCGCTATGGCAGTCGGGTTAATTGTTTTTAGTGGTGTAATTGGTTTGTTGATCGCTTCTGATGAGACAGTATCTGACACAGTGCAACGTGGTGAAATGCAGGAGAATGGCCGTTTAGCTATGTCTTTGTTATCTAAAGATGTAATGATGGCTGGCTACTGGGGGAATTTTACCGGTATGGACATACATGAAGCTGCAGGTGCGGACATTAGGGCCATACGTTTGAACCAAGTTAATGGTAACAAGGTTGCAGTGCAAGGCTCGGATTGCCTAGGGGAAGGCGAAAATAATGGTTCGTTTTTTGTTGAAAATAGTGACTTTTTCTTTCGCTATATTTGGGGAACGCACAGTACTTTTAACGAGATTTTTAACGCTTGTATTACCGATGCCATTATTGGCACAGACGTACTACAAATAAAACGAGTGTTGGGTAGCACCAGTGTCGCAGGCACAGAAAAAGATACCCGTTATTATTTAATATCAACGGATAATCAAGGCGTTATTTACGCAGGCTCCGATGCGACTCCTGATATTGACAGTGCAGCCATTAACGAATACATCCATCATATCTATTACATTGCAGAAGAAACACGTGGTGGTTTGTTAGTTCCAGTGCTCAAACGCAAATATTTATACAAAACTGCCAACAGTACTGGTAACCAAGGGCAACTGAAAACTTACAACTTAGTTGAAGGGGTTGAAAGGTTAGGCTTTCTATACGGGATAGATACGGACGAAGATGGTACGGTCAACTATTATGCAAAAGCAGAGCAGTTAACCCGAGAGGATTGGGAACAAGAGCGCGCGACTATATTATCCGTGCGTATGCATGTGTTAGTGCGAGCGTTAGAGCAAGACCTGTCGGTGAATAATACCAATATTTATGATCTTGGAAGTTACACTTATCAGGTAAATGACAATTATCGCCGCACTTTGTTTACAACCACAATTCGTATTGTTAATGCAGGGAAAGAAGTATGGCGCAATTAACTTATGTTAAATCATATCGTAAACAGCAAGGTGCAGCTTTGGCTGTAGCACTTGTGTTGATGTTGGTATTGACCACACTGTCGGTTACTTTGATGTACAACACTTCATTAGATACCAAAATGACTCATGCGACTGTAGTGAAAAAGTCGTCATTGAATGCTTCGTTGGGGGGCAGTGAAGAGTTTATCCAAAAAGCACATACGCAAGACGCGTTATTTTCTGGTACCAATCCATTGACAGGCAATAGTGATGTGTCGAGTGTCAACTTAACCGGGACTGATTTAACCGGCGAAGCAGAAGCGCTAACCGATTTTCCTACAAATTGTCCTCATTTTAGTCGCTCGGAAGCAAGTGATTCATATATTCGCTGTACACGATTCGAAATTAAAGTACTACATGAGTTTGGGCAAAATAACCAAGGTAATACTGAAGTTGTTACCGCTGTCGCAAGTCAAATACCCGGGGAGAGTTAAGGATGAATATTTCACGTTGTGCCGCGTATTTAGTCGCTAGTATTGCTGTATTTAGCAGCTTTAGCTGTAATGCTGAAGATATCGAATTATACGTACGTAATATCGCTGATAGGGTAGGAACAGCCCCGCAAGTGATGATTATTTTTGATAACTCCGGCAGTATGCGAAATAGTGAGAGTGTGCGTTCTAATTATGACCCAACAGCAACTTACGCTGGCCACTACACGAACGGCGCAAACGACCGAGCAGTCTTTTTTACTGTTGGAGCAGCAGGTGTCGCAGAGTTACCCGATCCGATTGACGACACTCGCCGTTTCAACGAGGCTATCAATGCATGTAATCAGTCGTTAATTCCATTATATGGTCTATGGAGAAACATACATAATGGAACTGAAATCAACGGATATGAGTTAGAGCAACAAGGGTTAAATTACGCGGATTACACATTAATTGATGGTGGTCAGGGTTATTATGTTGACCGAGTCGCTGAATATTATTCTTCTGGGCAAAATAAAAATACTTGGCGCAGCTTGCGTGAAAATAATGGGATGAATGCAACAGATGTGATGGATTGTTTGAAAGATATTTTGGAAATTGATCAAAATAACCCCGGTGAGTTTGGTGCACAGAATGGCAATGGCACACCTATTTCTGCTGGTTTGCCTGTCAATGGTATGGTGACAGGTAATGGTAACAACAAAGTAGTTCATACTCATTATTTTGTATCTGATCCCAACAACATTGAAAATGATTCAACTTATCAAAGTGCCAAAGCGACTTTTGCTGATGTGAATGTTGTGACCCTATATACAGGCAACTATTTAAACTGGAAAACGGCTACTGACGAAGAGGTTGGTACAACTAATAGAAGCCGTTTAGACATTGCCAAAGAAGCTATTACCTCAGTTGTTAATGCGACCTCAACTGTAGATTTTGGTTTAACCTTATTCAACATTAACTATCCATACGAAGGTAATAACGACGGTGGCCGAGTTGTGTCGAAAATTACCACTCGCAGCAGTGCAGAAACCCAAGCTTTGTTAGATACAGTGAACAATATTCGAGCACAGACAAACACTCCGCTTTGTGAAACTATGTATGAGGTTTACCGATATTTTGCGAGCCTATCTGTTAGGTATGGCAACGAAAATGGCAGTTATCGACCATATTGGCTTGATCATTCAGATGTATACATTGAGCCTGGAAAAGATACTTCAGCTGAGAGTGGAGGCTATTATATTTCTCCTTATGGTAACAATTGCCGTAACGAAGCATATGTTGTTTTAATTACAGATGGATACCCAACAGTCGACACCGATGCCAACTCGACTGTTGCTAGTTTACCAGGGGCGATCACGACTTCTAAGGTAGATGGGAACTATTTGCCTGTCCTAACAGAGTGGATGTATAACCATGATGTGAATACAAGTTTGGATGGTGTGCAGAATGTGGTTAGTTACACTATCGGGTTTGGTAGTGATGCTGTCAGTGCAGAACCCATTTTACAAGCTGCAGCGCAAAAAGGTGGTGGTGATTATTACGCTGCGACAGATCCAGACGAACTCGCTTCTGCATTACAGCGCGCTTTAATCAGTATTTTAGAGCAAAGTGCATCTTTTACCTCGCCGTCGGTTGCTTCGAACAACTTTGACCGCACCCGTAGTTTAGATAATGTCTATTATTCAATGTTTTTCCCCGAAGATGGCCCACGTTGGCCTGGTAACTTGAAAAAACTGGTGGTGACGGACAATGTCATTGTTGATTCCAACGGATTACCAGCTATTGACTCGAATGGCAATATTGCAAATACCGCTTTTACTTTTTGGGGCGCCACCAGTGATTGTGAAAGTGGTAGTGTTTGTGCTGATGGCAATGATGTTAACCGAGGAGGAGTTGCGGAGTATTTAGCGAGTAAATCCCCGGCAGATAGAACTATTTATTCAAATATTGGGCCGGGTGGTGCATTACAATATTTTACTGCAGCAAATGCCTCAAGTGGGGTAGGCAATTTAGCCAACGTGCTCGCGGTTAATAATGGAGAAGAAGCGGAGTTAATCAATTGGGCTCGTGGGCAAGATGTGCATGACGAAAACAATAATGGTGATAGCGCAGAAATGCGCGTCGATGTATTTGGTGACCCTCTGCACTCTAAACCTTTAGTGATTAACTACGGTGGCAGCGCCGAAAACCAAGATTTAAGAGTTGTGGTTGGCACAAATGCTGGTTTCTTGCATATGTTTGATGACAATGATTCCAACTTAACCGAGTCTTGGTCATTTATACCAACCAGTTTGTACTCTAATTTAGACCCATTGCGTGACAACACCACGAATGGTGCCAAAGTATATGGGATGGACGGTTCACCAGTCGCTTATGTTAAAGATTCCGATGGGACTATTAATGCGGCTGATGGTGACAAAGTGTGGTTATTTGCTGGAATGCGTCGTGGTGGTAATCAGTATTTTGCATTTGATGTTACTTCACCAGACTCACCATCACTAAAATGGACTATTACAGGAGGTAGTAACGACTTCCCAACGTTAGGGCAAACTTGGTCACAGCCTATAGTTGGTTTTATAAAGTCATCCTTGATTGATGTTGCTACGCCAGTGATCATTTTTGGTGCTGGTTATGTCAATGACTCAGACTCGACGGGGGCTTCCAATGAGGGACGAGGTATATATATCGTCAATGCAAACACTGGAGCACGTATTTGGAGTTTTACCCCTGATGCGAATTTATCTAATAATACTCAAGTCAACATTCAAGACGCAATTCCAGCTAAAGTTGCAGCGCTAGATTCAGATTTTGATGGATATATAGATCGCATTTATGCGGGCGACTTAGGTGGTAATATTTGGCGGATGGATTTATTTGGCAGTGATGCGACGAAATGGACAGCATATCAACTAGCGGATTTATCTGGCATAGATGCGGCTGACAAACGTAAATTCTTCAATGAACCCACTATAGTACGCACTTTTATCAATGTTAAAAAACGCGTAAGTATCCAAGGGAACGAAGAATCAACAGTAGTTGTTTCGAAAGAAGTGCCGTATGAAGGTATAGTGATAGGCAGTGGAGACAGAGCGCATCCAAATTCCTCAACAGTTAATGATAAACTCTATGTCATTCAAGATAGAAATATAATTACTGATTCGTTTACCACAGCGCCATCTTGGTCTGGTATTACTGAAGATGATTTATTCGATATGTCGGGCGATCCCATTCAACAGGCAATTGCTAACAATAGTTTAGAGTCAATGTTGGTCGATGGTTTATCGACCAAAAAAGGCTGGTATATAGATTTACCCAGAACGGGTGAAAAGTCTTTGTCTGCGGCGCGAGTCATAGGTGGTGTAGCTTATTTTACCTCATACACTCCGCCAGATTCTGGCGTCTTAGCCAATAGTTGTACCATTAAAGCAGGTACTGGGCGTTTATATGCAATGGACTTAAGTTATGGCACTCAAATATACGACTGGGGTACGGAAATGGTTGTAGGTAACCGTATTCCAGATACACCAGTAACCTTTGCCGGTGAAAATGATTCAGGCAAAAGTTTATTGTCTTTCATCGGTGTTGGCCAAGGTGAAAACAATACAGGCGTGATTGAAGCAAAAGGCTCTACTGGTGAGCCTGGCCAGTCTTGCGCTGACTCAAATAGTTGTGATGTCGACTTTGGCTTAAAAACTTATAAACTTCATACAAAAGTAGAAGAGAAATGATGATTATCAAGTGTAAAAATTCGGGCATGACTCTTATTGAGCTTATGATATCTATTGCTATTGTCGGTATTTTAGCGGCAGTCGCCTATCCAGCTTATGTAGACTACTATGCTCAAAGTTATCGTAGTGACGTTATGCGTGAACTTGTTAAAGCGGTAAATCGACAAGAGGCATATTATTCCGACCAAATGACGTATACAACAAATATGACCAATTTGGGTTATGCAGCTGACCCTTATGTGGTGGAAAATTCCATGTATACAATAGACGTGGTGGAAACAGAGAATATGGATTTAACCCAAGAATTTGAGTTAAAAGCGACCGCAGTTACCACTCAAAAAAATAATGATCCATCCTGTGCCAGTTTAACAATTAATCATTTAGGCGAAAAATCAGCGCTTGATTCAAATGGCAATGACTCAACTTCAACATGTTGGTACTGAGATTATGAAACTTAAATATTTAATGGTTGTACTGTCGTTCGTTGGTTTTAACTATGCGGTAGCTTCAACACAAGACTACAAATGTTATGTGCAGTTAACTAACCAATCATACCAAGTTGCTTTTGTTGATGGTGCTAATGCTAAAACCACCTCTCAGGCTAGTCAAATATTGCTCGATAATGGTTTTTATGCAGAAGACGGTAAACAGCTATTAAAAGTAAAAAAGGTTGTCGAATGTCAAAAAATGCAGACTTCATTTGTTGATAGCAAGGCAAATTTAGCAGACGAAAGGACTCCTAGATGACCCAGATTCAGCTTAGTTACAATTGATATGACTAGAATTCGTATTTAACTCGTCTTTACCATCATCGTCTATATCTTGTGATATCCGAGGGCGACCACCTAAGCTAATAATTAAAGCGCGTGAATAAAACTCACTATCTGGAATATTCGGACAGTATTTAAAAGTACCAGCTAGCCCTTTCAAATGACCATTTTCGCCAAACCTTAAGTAACGACCGCCGGTAAAAACGAAACTGTCAGCTGTATTGATTGCAGCGCGAATACGCAGTGCTTTATCTATGTTGTCATCGTATTGGGCATTATTGTTTTTGTCTAAAAATATTTGGTAGCCGCTGTGCCATAGGTTGGTACAATTGCCTTGATTATCCGTTGGACACAAAACCACGGGGTAATTGTATTGAATTGCATGATTACGTGATAGCAGTACATCTTGGTTGAGTTGATAGAGGTGATTATCTACCCGAGAGGTAATTAATGTTTCTTTGAGGCTAGGTATACCGAGTAACAAAACGATTGCAGCGATAGATATTGATACTAATAATTCGAGCAGAGTAAATCCACGATAGTCCGTGTGCATAATATTATCCCTAATAAACAGTCCTCATTCCGTCATTTGGGCTGCGTTTAATCCATTAGGTTAAATAGTATGCAATTGTTGAATTAGCTGCAACTAATATGATCGTTCGCGTCGTTAATTTCGTCTTTACCATCACCATCTATATCTGCAGAAGCACGCGGTCGACCACTTAAACCAATAATTACCGCGCGAGAATATAGTTGAGGGTTGTCAACGCTAGGGCAGTATCTAAAAATACCTTGCTCGTTATTGGTAAAGTTAGTGACTGGCGTTCCATCAAATTGAAATTGCAAAGAGTTGCCGTCGGAAAAAATTAAACTATCGCCAGAGCTAATGGATTCACGAACAAATAGCTTTTTATCCGTGTTGACGCTAAATATGCCATTGCCATCGTTATCGACAAAAACTGTGTACCCTAAGTGCCAGTTGTTGTCGCACTCGCTGCTTGAATTTAAATGGCATATGGTTATCGTTGTCTCGTAGTTAACCGCATAACTGCGAGCAGAAACAATATCTTTGTTAAGATTCATAACGACAGTATTGATGCGATTTTCGACAATGATTTCTAATAGGCTTGGCACACCCAAAGTTAACGCGACTCCCGCGATAGCCAAAGTAATCATTAACTCTAATAAGGTAAAGCCATATTGAATAGACTGGCGTATGGTTAAAAAGGACATCCGTACTCCTGCTTATATGCACCGATGATAATTTGTTTATTATGGCAAAGATTGGCAGAAAAGCGACTATCAATTACAGAAGTGTGAAACTGTTGGTGAAATATATAAAGGGATTTTTTAACGCGAAATGGCGTCCCATAGGGGATTCGAACCCCTGTTACCGCCGTGAAAGGGCGGTGTCCTAGGCCTCTAGACGAATGGGACGCTTAGGAACTTGCGTGATTTATAAATTGTAAATGGCGTCCCATAGGGGATTCGAACCCCTGTTACCGCCGTGAAAGGGCGGTGTCCTAGGCCTCTAGACGAATGGGACACTTAGGAACTTACAAATCAAAAATGTTGGCGTCCCATAGGGGATTCGAACCCCTGTTACCGCCGTGAAAGGGCGGTGTCCTAGGCCTCTAGACGAATGGGACGCTGAGTATTTCAGAACAACAAAAAGTTGTTAGGCCATTACATTGAAGTTAAGCAAAAACTTGGTGGAGCTAAGCGGGATCGAACCGCTGACCTCAACACTGCCAGTGTTGCGCTCTCCCAGCTGAGCTATAGCCCCTCTTGCTTAGGTAGTCCTTTGTAAGAAAGGCTTTCCCTTCAACGCGGGGCGCATTCTATGCACCCCGACCTATCATGTCAACAAAAAATTATGCATTTTCTCGATTATTTATAAACTCGAGTGCCAAGTCGATTCGATTGATTATTTTTTGTCTATCTATTAACGCTAAAGTAACATCTAACGAAGGTGAGTTACCACCACCTGTTGCTGCAACACGCAGTGGCATACCTACTTTACCCATACCAACAGATAAGTCTTCTGCTGTTTGGTTAATCGCTGCTTGAATTGATTCAGGTGACCAATCTGCTAAGTCTGCTAGTTTTTGTTTAACTAATTGTAGAGGCTCTTTAGCAACAGGGCGTAAATGTTTTTTCGCAGCATTTGCTTCAAACTCAGCAAAATCTTCAAAGAAGTAGCGAGATATTTCGACAAACTCTTTTAAGGTTTTTACTCTGTCGGCTTGAATTTTAATTACGTCAGCTAAAGCTGGGCCGTTCGACACATCTAACTTTTGTTCTTGTAAATGCCACTGTAAATGTTCAATCACTTCTTCAACCGCTGAGGTTTTAATATAGTGTTGGTTTAACCAAATCAATTTTTCAGTGTTAAAAGCAGAAGCGGCTTTATTAATAGCTTCTAATGAGAACAAATTAATCATTTCTTCTAGGCTGAAAATTTCTTGGTCACCATGAGACCAACCTAAACGCACTAGATAGTTTAATAAAGCTTGAGGTAAATAGCCTTCGTCACGGTATTGCATAACACTAACTGCACCATGGCGTTTAGATAGTTTTTTACCGTCGTCACCCAAAATCATAGAAACATGAGCATAAGTAGGCACAGGTGCACCTAAAGCTTGTAAAATATTAATTTGGCGTGGGGTGTTGTTAATATGGTCTTCACCACGAACAACATGGGTAATGCCCATATCCCAGTCGTCTACCACAACACAGAAGTTATAAGTAGGTGCGCCGTCAGAGCGCAAAATAACTAAGTCGTCTAATTCTTTATTGGCAACTTCAATTTTACCGCGAATTTTATCGTCAAATACCACAGAACCTTCAAGTGGATTTTTGAAACGAATAACATATGGTTGATCTGTTGGGTGATCAGTTCTATCACGCCACAAACCGTTGTATCTAGGTTTTTCACCCGCAGCCATTTGTTTTTCACGCATTTCGTCTAATTCCGCTGGTGTGGTGAAACATTTGTATGCTTTGCCTTCTTCCAATAATTGTTGAATTAAAGCTTTATAACGGTCAAAACGTTTAGTTTGGTAATATGGGCCTTCGTTCCACTCTAAGCCTAACCAGTTCATACCATCCATAATGGCATCAATAGCTTGTTGGGTTGAACGTTCTAAATCTGTATCTTCTATACGTAATACAAATTCGCCTTGGTTAGCTTTGGCAAATAACCAAGAATAAAGGGCGGTACGAGCACCACCAACATGCAAATAACCAGTCGGGCTAGGTGCAAAACGTGTTTTAATCGTCATTTTTGTCTTCCACAAAATTGAAGTTAGCAAATATCAAGGTGGGCATTTTAGCAATGCTAAAGGCAGTTGCCTAATCGGATTTTCGGTCGTTGAGCCTTTATTTGTTGATATTTTGCGTTTTTCGCTGAATTTTTGTTCGTTTGAAACAAAAGCGTATTTTTTTTCAGATTTAGTGTTGACAGTTTTGCGCGCATCCCTATAATGCGCACCACACACAGCGACATGGTGTTAACCATGAAGCAAAAGATGGACGCTTAGCTCAGTTGGGAGAGCATCGCCCTTACAAGGCGAGGGTCACTGGTTCAAGTCCAGTAGCGTCCACCATCCTTCTTGTGTGTTGTCTTTTTAGATGGACGCTTAGCTCAGTTGGGAGAGCATCGCCCTTACAAGGCGAGGGTCACTGGTTCAAGTCCAGTAGCGTCCACCACTTATTCAAGTTTATCCAAAATAAATCAACTGATTATCCACAAACTTTTCCACAGTTTTATTTTATACCTGTTTTATCCAGAAGTTATTCAACCCTTTTGCACCCTTTATGCACAGAGTTATTCAGAATGTGGAAAGGCTACATATAACCTTTCCAGTTAACGTGTTTGTTTTGATCTTTGGAAAGCACAACAACTTCGGTTTTGGATGCAATATCGTGCAGTGCACGTTTACCGCTCCAAGGTAAAATAACCCAAAGATTACTTAAACCACCAAGTGAACAAGCCAAACGAATTAAACATTGTGCATGGCTAAGCTGTTTGCCATTTAAACTGCGTAGCTGCAGACGCCAAGTTTTCATTCCTGCGGTTTGACCGCCACGGCGCCAAAACCAAACGTAAAAACCAACAAAACAAACAGCCAAATAAATTTGATAAATAAGGTTGTTACGTGCGTATTCAGAAATATCACCCTCAACGCCAAGAACAATTATCCCAGCGGACTCAAAACCACTTAAAACAGCTAAACCAAGCGAAGATGCTAATAACATAATGGCAATGATAATGAGCCCGTCGTAAACCCAAGCGCCGATACGGCGAATAAGTCCGGCACGTTGTACTTGTGATTGGGCGTTTGCGGGAGTTTGTTCTGACATAATTTATTTATCGGCTAAGAAATTGCGTGAGCATTGTACCTATTAAGCTTGTTTGATGGCTAGTTACTGCTGATAAATTTGTTGTTTTGTTTGTGTTTGCTTGATATTTAAGCATTTAAATCACTAATTATAAAAAAGTACTTGCTTGCAAATGTTGGCTTTGTATAATGCGCGTCACTCTTTAAGAGTTCTCACCTATGCCTGGGTGGCGAAATTGGTAGACGCAGCGGATTCAAAATCCGCCGGGGTTAAACCCGTGACGGTTCGAGTCCGTCCCTAGGCACCATGTATTCTCTTTCTATTTTAAAACTCATTCAACAAAACTTACGTTATATTTTTCTCAGCTTCATAGACTTCGGCTATTCATATTATTTTCGTGTGTTACACAATATAATTTTAATGTCATATCAGCTTGTATATCTAGTCTATACTATTTGGATTTTAGAGGATAAATATGCGCAAACTTTTTGTGATTATTAGTTGGTTGTTCGCTGTTCTGCCGTTTAATTCGTACGCTGCAAGTTCTGAGGTTGTACCCAGTTTGATCAATCATTGGTTGGGGTATACCGCTATAATGGTATTTGTTTGTGCCTATCTTTTTGTCATTCTTGAAGAAAAACTGCACCTTAGAAAATCTAAACCTGTGATGTTATCTGCTGGCATTATTTGGATTTTGATCGCGATTGTTTATGGCAATCAAGGATTTTCACATGAAGTTGAATCAGCTATCCGGCATAACTTTTTAGAATATGCTGAGTTATTCTTCTTCTTATTAGTTGCAATGACCTACATTAATGCCATGTTAGAACGTGGTGTGTTTGAAGATTTACGCAATAGGCTGGTTGCAGCAGGGTTAAGTTACAAAGCTCTATTTTGGCTAACAGGTTGGTTAGCGTTTTGCATTTCACCTGTGGCGGATAATTTAACCACAGCATTAATTATGTGTGCCGTTGTATTAGCTGTCGGTAAAGATAGACCCAAATTTGTTGGTTTAGCTTGCATAAATATAGTAGTTGCTGCTAACGCTGGTGGGGTGTTTAGCCCGTTTGGTGATATCACTACACTAATGGTTTGGCAAAAGGGCATAGTCGAATTCTCAGAGTTTTTTGCATTATTTGCGCCTGCTGTGGTGAATTTTGTTGTTCCTGCGGCAATTATGCAATTTGCCTTACCTGCGGGCACACCAAAAGGCGCTAAACTTAGAGCAGATGTACTTAAACCAGGTGGTTTAACCATAGTCGCTTTGTTTTTATTAACTATTGTTACAGCTGTTAGTTTTCACAGCTTTTTACATATTCCTCCTGTTTTTGGCATGATGTTAGGATTGGGATATTTGAAGTTGTATGCTTATTGTTTAAGCCAAAAATGTAAAAAATGGGAAATACACACAGATAATCCGCCAGCAGGCAACGCCAATCCCTATCAGTTTGACGTATTTAAGAAAATAGCTGGTTCAGAGTGGGATACCTTATTCTTCTTTTATGGGGTCATTTTGTCGGTTGGTGGTTTAGGTTTTATTGGCTATTTGGCGTCTATATCCAATTTTATGTACGGTGAATTAGGCGCGACACAAGCGAACATTTTAGTTGGTGTTTTATCGGCGCTCGTTGACAACATACCAGTGATGTTTGCTGTGTTAACTATGAATCCGGAAATGTCACACATGCAATGGTTACTCGTCACATTAACAACAGGAGTTGGCGGCAGTATGTTATCTATTGGTTCTGCTGCTGGTGTCGCATTAATGGGACAAGCTCGTGGTTATTATACTTTTTTGGGCCACTTAAAGTGGACACCTGTAATTGCATTAGGATACGGTTTAAGCATATGGGTACATTTATTACTACATAGTTATACTTAACTTCATTGTGTGCTCCGTCATAGCATTTACTTGACTATACTGTTTATGACTAAGATAAAAAGGTGGTGTTGCAGCGTATGTTTGAAATAAATCATGCTATTTTGGAAGATGTAAAAAGTAGTTTCATTATACCGCCTCACCCATCTATTTTATTTGAGTTAGAGCGAGAGTTGAATAAACCTGAGCCCGACGTTGGCTAATTAGCGAATACAATCGCGCAAGATATTGGTATTGCGGCGTCGGTATTAAAAATAATTAATAGCCCGGCATTTGGTTTAGCGCGTAGCGTAACTGATATTAAACAAGCGGTAATGTTTATTGGTGCAGATGGCGTTTTGGCGTTAATTCGTGGGTTAAAACTAAAAGAAGCATTTGAGCAAAAATCTTGCTGCATTAGCTTAGAACGCTTTTGGGATACAAGTGCAGAAGTTGCTAATATTGCTTTGTATATTGGGCAGAGGTACAAAGAGCAGATTCCGGTAGAAAACCTACATACTTTGGGTTTATTTGCTGGGGGCGGTATTCCTGCTATGGCGGTCAAATATGATAATTACGTCAAAGTGCTCGCTGCAGCCAATAAAAATTATGATGTTTGTTTAACTCAGTTAGAAGAAAAAGTTTATCAAACCAACCATGTTGTCGTGGGTTATTATTTAGCGACTGCTTGGCATTTGCCCCAGAACATTTGCAATTTAATTTTGCGTCAACATGAATTGAATTTCTTAGCTGCTGGTAATTTTTACGAAGATAAATTGTCATACGCCATCTTAAAAATTGCCGAGAATATTCAGCACACTGAAAAGCGTTATGTTGCAGCTTACGACTGGGTTTATGTGAAAGAGGCTGTGCTAGAAACCTTAAGTTTGTCGGATGATGATTATCAAGAATTAAAAGAAGATATTAGACAAGACCTATATTTATAGACTTGTCTACTATTGACTTGCCTGCCATTGTTTAACTATCTAGCTTAAATCTTTTTACCAATTCATTTAAATCGTATGCAAGCTTAGCTTGTACATTTGACCCTTGCGTGATCTCGTTAGAGTGTTTAACTACGTCATGGCTTTGGCCGTCTATTTCATTGATATGCACTGTAATATCGTTGACAACAGCTACTTGCTCTTCAGCTGCTGTGGCTATTTGTTCTGTCATTTCTGATATTTTGTTAAAGGCTGCATTTATCTTATGTAAAAATTCATCTACTTGTTTAGCACTAGAGGTCACTGTTGACGCTTTTTCTTGACACTGTTTAATCACATCAAATGATTTTTGTGTACCAGTTTGTAGCTGGAAGATAATGCTTTCAATTTCTGAAGTTGATTCTTGGGTACGCATCGCTAATGTTCTGACTTCGTCAGCAACAACTGAAAAGCCTCGGCCGTGCTCGCCGGCTCGAGCGGCTTCAATTGCCGCGTTGAGTGCTAGTAAATTCGTTTGTTCAGAGACATTTTTAATAATATCTACCATTTTGGCTATATCATGGCTTTTTTCATTTAGCGCAGATATTTCCACATTTAAAGTCGCCACTTCATCAATTAAAGCGTAAATAGCCTTATATGACTGGCTCATGGTTTTCTGGCCACTTAAACCAAGTTGATAAGCGTTCTGAGCTTCGTTAGCGGTAATGACTATGTCTTGTGCGACTTGCTGTACTGCGGTCGACATTTCTTCAATTGCTGCTGCAATTTGATTGGTAGATAACTGTTGATTTTGAATGACTTTATGGCTATCTGTTACTGACACTTTAGATTGATTCGCCGATACAGACAGTTCACTCGCTGCTGTTCTAATTTTTCCCAAAGCATCGGCAAAAGTGCCAAGCATTGAATTGATTGAACCTGCGATATGGCCTAGTTCATCGTTTGACAAAACTTTCGTACGTACAAACAGGGTTTGGTTATCTCTGACTTGGCTCATTGTCTGGTCTATATCGTTTACTTGTGCACCTACAATTCGGGTGATCGACCAGGTCAACCAACTCACAAAACCAACAATTACAATACTCCAAATTATTTTTAAGTAGAGTTGATTTTGCGCTTGGTTAAGCGAGCTATGGCTCTGCTGTAAAAGAGTGTCAGCAATTAAATCGTCAATTTTTTTCAATTCATTGATACGAACTGTCGCTTGTCCAAACCAAGTTGCAGCATCTAACCTTTGCAGCATTTCCACTTCGGCTGTCATTGCTTGTTTGCGCATGCTTGCAACTTGTTTGAATGCGTCATTTCGCTGAGCCAACTGAAGAGCTTGTAACAGGCGTGATGGTGCTAATGCAGAAAACTGGCTAAAAAATGCGTCTTGCTCAGCGACTAAACTGATAAATTTTTGGTAATTGCCATTGGCAAATTGTTGGTTGGCAAAGGTATTCGCTAATACTGCACGCTCTATGCCTGCTCGCTCTTTGGCTTGCAAAAAGCTGTAATAAGCAGAGGATATTTGTGTGATGCTGGCGTTATCACTGAATTGAGCCTGCAACGCTGCCGTTGACAATAACAGCGTATTAATGCCTGTGTAGTAGCTTAAAGCGCTGCTTAATGGAATTGATAGCTCATCTACTTCTTGACGTTTTCGAGTTAATTGAGTCAGTTCTCGAGTGGTTTGAGCTAGTACATCATTAGCAGCTGAACTGAATTGATTTTTATCATCAATGTGTTGATTAAAAGTGTTAATTGCCTGATCTGTCAATTTTCTTTGTTGTAGTAACTCGTGGGAAAATTGCTCACCTTTTGCGCCAAAATATGACGCACTTAAACCTCGCTCTTTTTGTAATTCATGCACTAGTTTCGAATTGATATTCGTTAACTCGGTCGTTGTAATTAGTCGTTTGGCATTAGTCATTGTGTCGATGTCAGTTTGAATACTGCTGGCATCCAAGTACAAAAACGCGACAACAGGAATGAAGACTAAGGTCAAAAGTTTTTGTTTAAAGGTTAAGTTTTTAAACATGATGCATATCCTTTGCTAAAGGCTGACGGAACTTTGCGCTGTGTTAATTAAATATTAGTCAGAGAAATGTTTTTTGGTGGGTTATATGTATAGTTATTTAGACTAATTATATGCGACGAAGTTATATGGAAATGTACTTAAACTAATTCAACTATTTTTGTTGGCTAAACTTTGCTTATAGCTGTTTTATCTACCAAGCTGAATATATATGCGGTGATTGGAGTTGTGCAATTGGCAGTGAATCATAAAATTTTTGATCTTGTGATTATCGGCGGAGGCATTAATGGTGTTGGGATTGCGTATGACGCGGCACTGCGAGGGTTGAGCGTTTTATTATGTGAAAGCGGCGATCTTGCTGGCGCAACTTCGTCTGCCAGTAGCAAACTAATTCACGGAGGTTTGCGCTATTTAGAGCAATATGAGTTTTTGTTGGTCCGAAAGGCGTTAAAGGAGCGAGAGGTGTTAAAAACAATCGCTCCACACATTGTTTGGCCAATGCGTTTTTGTTTACCGCAGCAGAAATATTTGCGCAGCCCTTGGTTAATTCGCTTAGGTTTATATCTTTATGATCACTTAGCCAAGAGTAGTTTCGAAAAATCTAAATCAGTTGTTTTTGCGAATGCTTCACCTTTGCAGGACTGTTTTGCTACTGGCTTTGAATATAGCGATGCTTGGGTGGATGATGCCCGGTTAGTGATTATAAATGCAATGGCTGCACGCGCGTGTGGGGCAACTATCTTAACACGCACCCCTTGTATAAGCGGCAAACCAATTCGACTAGCTAACACTTCAAATACTTGTTGGGAATTGAGCTTGCAGCAGCCAGGTGGAACTTCAAAGGTAATTGGTAAAACTGTGATCAATGCGACCGGGCCATGGGTGAACCAAGTATTGGACAATGTATTTACTGCTAGTTCACCATATAGAGTTAGATATATTAAAGGTAGTCATATTGTGGTGCCGCGCATCCATACGCAGGACAAAGCGTATATTTTACAAAACTCAGATAGACGAATTGTTTTTGTATTACCTTTTCAAGATAACTTTAGTTTGATTGGTACAACCGATGTTGAACAAACACAGCTTGACGATATTAAAATTTCTACCGACGAAATTCGTTACCTGTTGGATGTTGTTAATGATCACTTTAAACAACAATTATCATCAGTCGACATAGTGCACAGTTATAGTGGTGTTCGGCCCTTGTTTGAAATGAACAAGGTGGGGTCAAATAGCCGGGCACAAGATATCAGCCGAGATTATCTGATATATACTAATTCAGCAGTTAATACACCTCCTTTGTTGACTATATATGGAGGTAAGGTCACAACTTATCGCAAATTGGCGCAGCAGGCGGTTGATTGTTTAATCAGCCAATTTGAAAATTTACCACCAAGCCAAACAGATAAAAAGCCTTTGCCCGGTGGGGATATATCTTCGCGACAACAATTATGTGGACATCTGTCGACGACTTACCCGTTTTTGCCGACTGACATTGTCACTCGCTATAGCCGCAGTTATGGCTCGCTGGCTTGTAATTTTTTGCAAAATGCACAAGGTTTGAGTGATTTAGGCGAGGATTTTGGTCACGGATTATTGCAAAAAGAAGTCGATTATTTACTGCAACACGAATGGGCCTGTACAGCTGATGATATTTTGTGGCGCCGAACTAAGTTGGGTTTATATTTTACCCAAGAGCAACAAGATAATTTGCAAACTTATATCAGCAATCAGAAAACACTAGGGTAGCTTGCACCGCTTGTTGCCATTTTTGATAAAGTTTGTTTGCTTCTACTCTGGTAACCTTTGGCGTAAAGTGCGCTGAACTTTGATACAGAGCGCTAATTTGCGCAAAGTCACTATGGATATTTTGCTGCAACATCGCCATAAACGCCGCCCCAACCGCGCTGGTTTCGGTATTTGTTGGTTTGACTAAACTCACTTGTAGTATTTCAGCCAAAAACTGCATCGCCCAATGGTTGTTGGCCATACCACCATCGACTTTTATTGAGTCTAGCTGAATGCCATCTTGCTGCATGGCTTCTACTAAATCTCTGGTTTGATAAGCAATTGATTGCAAACTAGCGGCAATTAAATTTGCATTGGTAGAATCACGGGTTAAACCAAATATTGCACCGCGCGCATTTGCTTGCCAATAGGGTGCACCTAATCCAGTAAATGAAGGCACAATAAATACGCCATGATCATATGCTATCGATTGGGCTATTTTTTCGGTTTCTTTGGCAGATGAAATACATTTAATACCATCTCTTAACCACTGCACAGCGGCACCAGCAATAAATGAGCTGCCTTCTAAAGCATAAGCCGTGTGACCATTGAGTTGATAAGCTATGGTTGATAACAGCTTGCCGCTAGATAGGATAGGTTTGCTGCCGGTGTTTAGCATTAAGAAACAACCCGTACCATAGGTACTTTTGGCTTCACCTGATTCAAAACAATTTTGACCAACTAACGCTGCTTGTTGATCTCCGAGGACACCATTAATTGGTATTGGGTAATCAAATAAGTTGCAGATGCCAAAATCATCCGCGCTTTGTTTGACCTCTGGCAATATCGAAGCAGGGATGTCGAACAAACTCAATAACTCTTGATCCCAGTTTAAGCTGTGAATGTTGAATAGCGAAGTGCGGCTGGCATTGGTAACATCTGTGCAATGGTTTTGCCCTTGAGTTAATTGCCAGATTAAATAACTATCTATAGTGCCAAACGCAAGCTTTCCTTGGTCTGCTAATTGTTTTGCTTGTGGAACATGGCTTAATAGCCAATTGATTTTACTTGCTGAAAAATAGGGATCGAGCAATAAACCTGTTTTGTGTTGTATTTGTGCTTCATAACCTTGGCATTTGAGTTCATCGCAGTAACTGGCGGTTCGTCTATCTTGCCAAACAATTGCATTGTAGACAGGCTCTCCAGTTGTTTTATCCCAAACAACAGTAGTTTCTCGTTGATTACATATAGATATAGCAGAAACTTCAACTGTTGCTTGGGCCAAAGCCTTTTGGCAGCAAGTTAGGGTTGTTTGCCATATATCGGTTGGTACATGTTCTACCCAGCCATTTTGTGGGTAAATCTGTTGGAACTCTTGTTGGGTTGAACTAATGACTTGACCGGAACTGTTTACAACCAAAGCTCGAGAGCTGGTGGTTCCTTGATCTAGCGCCAGTATATATTTTTCCATTAAGTGATCCTTGAACGTCGATTTTCACTAAATCTTAGTTCAAATATGCAAATATTACATATTCTCCAAAGCGTGATTTACTTGTATGATGCAATTGAATTCTTCACTTAAACTTTTTATAGGAATTAAAAACATGGCAACTGTTACATTAAAAGGCAACCCGTTTGAAACTGTTGGTACTTTACCTGCTGTTGGCAGCAAAGCAGCAGAATTTTCTTTAGTTAAAGCAGACTTGTCTGAAGTCACTTTAGCGAGTTTGGCGGGTAAAAAAGTTGTGTTAAATATTTTCCCATCAATTGATACACCAACTTGTGCAACTTCTGTACGTAAATTTAACGAACAAGCTGCAAGTTTTTCTGACACTGTTGTTTTGTGTGTATCTTTGGATTTACCTTTTGCAATGGCGCGTTTTTGTGGCGCTGAAGGCATTGAAAATGTATTAGTAGGTTCGGGTTTCCGTTCTACATTTGGCCAAGATTATGGTTTAACTTTTGCTAACGGTCCGCTAGCTGGTTTGTATTCTCGTTGTGTTGTAGTTGTGGATGCTGATGGTACTGTGTTGCACTCAGAGCAAGTTGCTGAAACAGCAGACGAGCCGGACTACCAAGCTGCCATTGCGGTTTTATAACAGGTAATTGCCAACTAAAATTGGCAGAAGTAGTACTGTATAACAAGGTAAATGGGATATTTCTCACAAAATCGCTTCAAGCACATCCGTGTGTCGCTCGCACAAGATATCCCTATCTTGTGAAGTTTTGTTCGAAACATGCCCATCCACCTTGTTGATATAGTGTCGAGGCCTATTGTGAAAATTATGCTTCAACCTAGCTTGTTAGCACAATTTCCAAAGTTCAATCCAATCTATTCCGTGATTCACCATTAAAAAACGCCTGAATATTCAAGGCTATTTCATCTATTAGTTTTTGCCTTGAATCTATGCTTGCCCAAGCCACATGTGGCGTAACTAATAAATTCGGTAAATCGGCATTTAATAAAATATGATTTGCTGCGGGTGGCTCAATTGTTAAACCGTCTAACAAAGCTGCTTGGATTTGTTGTTGCTCAAGCGCATTTAGCAAAGCTTCTTCATCTATCAAACCACCTCGAGCTGTGTTGATTAAAATCGCTGAAGATTTCATTTGTCCAAGCAAATTTTTATCTATCATCTTTTGATTATCTTCCGTCAATGGGCTATGCAAAGATAAAATATCAGCTTGTTGGATAACTTGCTCAAAAGCGCTGCGCCCATCTCTAGCAGAGGTGTTTGGCCTTTCTGCAATCAGTACATTCATAGAAAAAGCTTTGGCTATATTGGCAACAGCTCGGCCTATATTACCATAACCAATAATGCCGAATGTTTTTCCGGCCAAATCGGCAATTGGATAGTCTAACAAACAAAAATGTTTGCTTTGCGCCCAGCTACCGTTGGTTGAAGCTTGATGATATTGCTGAACTTTGTTTAACCAGGTTAACAGCATAGCGAATGTATGTTGTGCAACTGCCATGGTTGAATAATCTTTTACGTTACATACAGCTATTTGTTTTGCCTGACAGGCGGCTAAATCAACATTGTTATAACCCGTTGCCGCAACACAAACTAGTTTTAAATTTTGTGCTTGTTCAAGCAAATTTTGTCCTATTTGCACTTTGTTTGAAATAATTACGTCAGCATCTTTGATGTAATCTTGTACTTGAGCGTTGAAAGATAGTTTGTCGGCTAATAAGGTTGTTCCTTGTTGTTGCAATGAACTAAAGTCAACGGCGCCAACTGAGTCGGCATCGGCAAAAACAATTTTGGCTGATGGCATATCTAAATTTCCTGTAAACTGCTATACCTAGTAATAGAAGTCATTATAAATGGACATTGTATGTATATTATCACTGTTGAATACGTTATCGACCCCGGCCATATGTTAACTTTTATGGATGCTGTGTTGGAAAATGCCGAAACCTCGCTACATAAAGAAGAAGGTTGCGTGCAATTTGATGTGAGCCAAAGTCACGACAACCCAACGCATTTTTTCTTGTACGAACAGTTTGTTGATGAGATGGCATTTCAGCAGCATGTTGAAAGTGAGCACTATTTAACGTTTAGTAAAAAAACTCAATCATCAGTTATAAGCAAAAGTGTTCGACATTGGTATAGTTGTTAAAAATTGTCATTAATTGATTAGTGTACCTATGAATATAAGTATTATTGGCGCAGGCTGGGTTGGGTTACCGTTAACGCTGTTGTTAACGGCCAATGGTCATCTAGTGCAAGTGAGCAAATCTTCTGAAGAAGGGTTAGCTGATTTGCTGTTGCATGGTATTGATGCAAAAAAAGTGAGGTTTGAGCAAGGCGAAGTGGCTGAATCAGATAGTGGCAATTTAATCGAGTTAGGCCAAGCTGATGTTGTTGTTATTACCATTCCTCCTGGATTTCGTAGTGGTAACGGGGATTATTACCCAGCTCATATCAAAACAATCTGCGAACATATTTCACCTAAGGTTAAACAAGTGATATTAACTTCATCTACCGCTGTTTACCCTGAAATTGATAAAGATATGTGTGAGAGTGATGCATCCGCTTGGAGTGCTAAAGCTGAAAAGATACTTGCAGCAGAGCAAGTTGTACGCACGCTATTTCCAAACCAATATTTAATTGCACGCTTTAGTGGTTTGTTTGGCGCAGATCGCCACCCAGCTAGATTTGTAAAACATATGCAGTCAGTATCAAAGCGTAGTTATGCAAATATGCTGCATCAAGATGATGCTGTGCATGGGCTTGCTTATTTAATCTCACAGCAAGCTAGGGCCAAGGTGGTGAATTTATCGACGCCGGCAAAAATTACCAAAGCTGAATTTTATCAAGCTGCGCTAAACCACGCTGCTGTGAATAATTTTGAGCCAAAACAAAACACAACAGTAACTAGCTTGCCACCGATCACGGCTGAAGGAAGTGCCAAATATGTCAAGGTGGATAAAATTAAAGCGATGGGTTACCAGTTTAGATACAATAACGCCATTGATGCCTTATAAGTATGTCAGTATTTTTTACATTGCAATATAATCTTAAAGAATAAAGTATCTTTATCTTTTGATTTTAAATGTGTTTTTTATGTTGGCTGGTTAATTGCTTCTAGTCTGACCAGTATGCTCATCTGAATGAGCAAGAATAATTCACCGTTTTATCCTGACGTAAGACAGTAGGAATTTTACAATGAAAAAGTTAATTTTAGGTTCGGTTTTAGTTTTATCTAGCATTGCGACTGCACAAGCCGCTACACAGACTTATGAGTTTGATATGTTGGGTGGTAGCTACAGCAGTGACACTGCCTACACAGAATTAAATTTCTCGGACACGCAAGGCGGGAACCGCATTACAGCAACTGTAACCGCTTGGGCAGATACAGACAATGTGCAAGGTGACGGTTGGGGTGACAATACTATACGCCAAGCTGAATTATATAAATGGTGGAGTAACGGCTGGGGTGTAGTCAATGAGGATGAAGTGTCGGGTGACAATCCAGGACATTCTTTTGACAACGCTCGCTGTGACGATGGTGGATATATTGCTTCCTATTGGAGTCACGGAAGAAAACATTATTATTGCACCGATGGTGATGATATTGAGTACGATTATGATTTTGTATTGATTGAATTCAGTGAGTCTGTTGAATTATCTGGCTTAAATCTAGGTTGGGACTGGGGATCAACTGCTGATGTAACAGTGGTTGCGCTTGGTGATAGTGCGCCATCTTTAGCTGGTTCAACTTGGTCTGATTACACAGGTTATGATGTGTTTAATCAAACTATTAATGACTCAGATGGTTATTACCAATTAAATACCAATACAGAATCTACTTACTGGTTAGTTGGCGCTTATAGCCATATCTTTGGAGATTGTTTTGATGAGGCCGATGACGGCTTTAAATTAGAAGGCATTCAAGCAATGGCTGATACTTCTCCGTCAGGTCGACCTACTCAGCCAGTATCAGAGCCAGCAAGCTTAGCGATTTTTGGATTAGGTTTGGTTGGTTTAATGATGCGAAGAAGACGTAACCAATAAAAACTCTTTATCTTTGTAAATTTTCAAAAAAAGATGGCTAAGGCCATCTTTTTTTTTGCTATAGTTTTATAGCTAACTAATTAATCCAACTAACTATTATGAAATATACTGCCTCTATCTTGCTTGCTGCCAGCATATCTTTTTCTTCTCTTGCTAACGACAATCATTACGAATCAGCATTGCAGTCGTTTAACCAGCAAGACTTTGATACTGCGTATATCCATCTAAAAAATGCCTTGCAGCAAAACGAAAATCATTTGCCGGCTAAAATTTTGTATGCCAAGTTGCTTTTGCAGAACAGCTATTACCCAGAAGCTGTTGAAGAATTTTACAAGGCCTATTATGCAGGCGCAGACATTAATCTAATTATTGAAGATTGGGCGACAGCCCTATTATTAGATAAACAATTTTATGAAGTGATAGCTTTAGGTGAAGGTAAAAAGCTGACGACTGCAAATCAATTCAATTGGTTAATGATCCAAGCACTGGCTTTTGAGCACCTACAACAATACGACACTGCTCTACAGAGTTACCAAAAAGCTCGAGCCTTACAACCTAATAATCCAAGAATACTGAATAGCATGGCTTGGAATAAAATTAAGCGCCAAGATTTTACTGAAGCTGAGCGCTTGGTTGAGCAATCTTTGTTGGTTGACGGTACCAACCCAAAAACTTGGCATTTAAAAGGAAAATTGGCTGAAATAGCTCAAGACTTTGATACTGCATTAGCTGCTTATCAAACGGCTTTAAAAGTATCTACTAATGTTGATGTGGTCATTTTACGCTCTTTAGCTGGTGTCCATGTGCAAAAAGATCAGCTAGAACAAGCTCAATCTTACATAGAACAAATACTAGAACAAAGTGGCACTGACGCTGAGGCCTTATTATTGCAAAGTTGGATTTTTGCTCGGCAGAATGACAATGAGCAGGCTTCAGAGATACAAAAGTCTTTGTTAGAAAAAATGTCATTGATCCCAGAAGAGGAGTTTAAACAGCGAGTATCTTTGTTATTTATTCGCGGTTTAACTGCCTATGCTCAAGGCAAACAAGAACAAGCGCGCAGTGACTTATCTTCGTACATAGCGCAAGCACCTGGCGATTTACAAGCGATCAAACTCCTTGTAGAACTGTACAATCAAATAGGTGATTTTGAACAAGCGCTTAATCTACTACAAACTAACGAAGTGTATGTTTTAAATGATTTGGGCCTTTCGCTTAAGTTGTCGCATATGTATCTGCAAAACGGACAGTATTACCGTGCCGATGTGTTGTTAAACGAATTACGCTCAAGATTTCCTGAAAGTGAAAAAGTTATTCTATTGTCTGCCCAGGCACTAATTGCCCGTGGTAAACACGAAAGCGCAGTTAAGCTGATTGAAAAAAGCGGTTTATCTGACGGCGAACAAAAAGGTGCCGCATTAGAGTTATCACAAGCTTTATTGTTTATGCAATCCGGTGCTTATGATAAAGCTTTAGCCAGCGCTGAAAACTTGTTAAAAGCTGAACCTGCTCAAGTGGACTATTTAATTGTTAAAGGTGCAAGTTTAGTTAAGTTAAACCGCTTAACTGAAGCTGAGGTTGTTTTGTTGCAAATTACTGAGCAGCAGCAAAAGCATTTTGCAGCTCGCTTTAACCTTGCTCAAGTGTATAAAAAATCACGCAGACTTGAGCAAGCACAACAGTTGTTAGCTGAGTTGACGGTTGAACGACCAGATAATCGCAAAGTTACTTTTATGTTGGCGGAAGTTGAGTTTTTATTGGGGAATGTGCAACTAGCGAGTGATATGTTGAGTCGTATAACAGTATTAGAACGTCAGAACGTAGCTGCAGCTGAATTGTATACCCAAGTGTTGTTGCGCCAAGGAAAGCTAGAGGATGCACTTTCTGAAGTGAACCGGTTAAATGAACTAGACAGGTTAAACGAACGATACTTATGGCAACGTGCACAAATTTTAACTCAGCTAGGTCGTACCGCGGAAGCTTCTGAACAGGCAGATGTATTATTTGGTTTGTGGGCGGAGCAACCTGGAAAGTTACTGCAGTTGAGTCAATTACAAAAACAATTAAAAGACGTACCTAAAGTTGAACGCTCGCTGAAAAAAGCGATTGCTTTGGCGCCAGAACAAGCTTTATTGCATTATGAATTAATCCAGTTGTACATAACCCAGTTACAAATAAATAAAGCTCAAGTTATGTTGGCGCAAGCTGCTCAGCAATTTAAGCGAGATCCAAATGTGCTGGTGCTCAACGGTGATTTGGTTGCAGCTCAAAAAAACTTTGAAAGTGCATTTAATTATTATCAAGGTGCGTTAGAGCTCAATACGAGTTTTGTTATGGCTGCAAGTAGAATGTATCAATTGGCTAAACAGGGATACTTTGTCGAGCAGGTTGAACAGATTTTACAGAAACTAGTTAGAGACAACCCTAATAATGCATTATTACTCAATTTATTGGCAGATCACTATCTAAATCAACAAAGCAACAATCAAGCCTTGGCGGCTTACCGCCAACTGATAACGCTTGATACGAATTACGCTAATAATCCACAAATTCTAAATAATATTGCCAACTTATATTTACCGGACAACCCACAAGCAGCGATAGAGTATGTGGATAAAGCGTTAGCGCAGCACACGACTTTCGCCGCCGCAATAGATACCAAAGGTTGGGCTTTATATCTAACTGGCCAATATGAAGCCGCATTGAATTTATTTCGCCAGGCTTTCGCAATTAATAGCTCAGATCCGTCAATCCGTTATCATTTAGGGGCTGTATTAGTTAAATTGGGTCGTATGAATGAAGCTAAAATGGAATTGCAAGCGGCTTTGATGTTAGGTATAGATTTTGCTGAAAAAGCTCAGTGTGAACAATTGTTGGAGACATTATAAATGAATAAATGGATTGGATGTGGTTGGGCTGTTGTAGCTGCTGCTGGATTGTTATCCGGCTGTGCTTCAACTGCAAATGACAAAATTGAATATGTAGAAAAAACTTTTTTAAAAATTCAGCTAGATGCAGGTGAACAAACTTTAATAGACAGTGAAGTTTTATGTGAAGGTACTCAACAGCTTAGGTTTGGTGAAGCAGTATCTGAACAAGCTTATGTATATAAAAACTTTTTCGCGAAATTTGTCTCTGGAGCCTTGTTGATTAATAACGCTGCGCTTGATGCCTGTGAGGCGAGTGTCTCGCTACAAGCAGAGCTATATGCGGATATATCCAGCAGCAAAATTGTCAATGGTGCCAAAGTATTTCAAGGTGATTATTTACAAAGTATCTCGCAAGCAGCTATCCCTGTTAGCCTTGAGCAAGGTAGTTGGCAAGATTTTGTTGCTGATGCATTTGTGTTAACTGTTCAAGCTGAAACACGGAAAATTCCGCTTTAATTTCAAAAATAGAAAAGTTGGCATTAACCTTGACTGCACTCTAATCTTACTAACAAAAGATTGACGTTTTCGAGGTTAAGTTTGTTGCACAAATTGGCTGTACTCTGCTGGGTATTACTACTGGTTAGCTGTGGTGGCTCAGAGCCAGCAGAGCCAGATAATAATAACCCAGATGGTGGAAACACTGATGTAACCTTGCCGCAAATGGCAAGTCAGCTAGTTATTAGTGGCAATAATTTGCCAAGCCAATGTGCCTTTAGCGCACAAAGTGTTCGCCCTTTCAGCCAATGCCAAGTTATTTTTTCCATTCAACTTACCCAAGGTTCGGCCAGTAGCGCTGCTTTTGTTGGTCAAGTTTCTGACGATAATGGCAATTCGTGGACTAACTTAACCACAGACAACCAGCTTAATTTTGTTTTAGACCCACAAGCTTTTAGCGGCAGTTTGCTGATTCGCGGCAAAATGAGCGCCAATGGCACTGAGTTTTTAACCCAAAACTACCCATATACAATTGCGGAAAATTCAGTTGCTATTGCCAGTGCCAATGATTTTGCTCAGTTAACCACTTTGTTTTTTTCTGCGGCTGAAAAAAAACAAATTCATTTACCTAGCTGTAACGATGTTGATGGTGATAGCACTAAAGTTGAGTTAACCATTAATGGTCGCTATTGGTTGGAGCAAGCATCCAATGCCAAAATTAATTTAGCGGCCAGCACGGTTAAACAAGGTGATGTATTAGCTGCTGCTTGTGTTGATAGTTTAGGTGCTAAGGCTAGCGCGCCTGGGCAGTTACAAATTTCTTTTGCGAACAATCCACAAAACAATCAAGCACCAGTAGTGGCTTTTGCTGCATTGGCTGATTCGGTACGTTATTTTTCGTCGCAATTACGCGACTATCAGCAAGTACCAATTTGTTTAGTCACCTCTGATGCTGAAGGTGATGTGCTGACCGCCAGTTTTCAAGCGCGTATTAGCAATGCTTCTACGAATACTAGCCAGTTAATTGATTTAACTGCGAATAATTTGTGTACTGAATTAGATACTAGCGGTTTAGGTGACAATCAAATTACTGTGCTTACACAGGTGTCTGATGGGGTTAATGCAACGGCTGCTGAATTAAATTTAGGTTTGATTCACAGTGATACTGTTCCAATCGCCACTAGTCAAAATTCGAGTTGTTTAGTTGGAGATAATGCACAAACGGTTAATATTAATGTTAGTGCGGATGCAGAGTTTGATACTGTTATTTTGCAAGCGATAGATGCTGATTCGAATGAGCTATTAAAACAGCTCAATATTCGTCAACAAAACAGCATTACCTTTGACTGTAATCAACTTGGTTTAACTCGTTATCAAATTCAATCAACTAGCCGAGGCCAAGTATTAAGCAGTGTGGTATATAGCCATTCTGTCACTCAAGTTTCGAATCAAGCACCGCAGGTGGCGATTGATGTAACTGGTAATAGAGTGGGGTTGCTGTATCGGGATAATCAAACTTTACAAGTTTGTTTACAACCAACAGATACGGATAATGACAGTTTAACTACAAGTTTAGCTTATGCTTGGGCGAGTCAAACACAACAAAATATAACCCTAACTGATAATTGTGCCAGTTTATCTACTCAAGGGCGCGGTGGGCAAAAACTTACTTTATTTGCCACAGTAGATGACGGCTTGACCCAAATCCAACAAAGCTTAGATGTAGGGCAAATTCACGCAGACACAATTCAATTTGCTACCTCACAAAGTTTAAATTGTACACAAGGGGATGAGGCTGTTTCTTACTCTGTGAGTATTGAAGGCGATTCAGAAGGGGATGCTTATACTGTTGATGTAATAAATGCCAATACGGGTTTATCTTTATTTGCTCTCGGCTCTATTACTCAAGGACAATTTGAGCTTGCCTGCGACGATGTTGGTAATACGCCTTTTTATCTGCGCACACAAAGTCGTGGTTTAACTGTGCAATCAATTGATTATCAGCACACAGTCACAGAACAACCAAATCAAGCACCAAGTATAAACTATACTTTTACTGCCACTGAATTTGCTGGCAGTTTTCGTGACAATCAAATTGGCTCTTTATGTTTTACTACAAGTGATCCTGAAGGGCAGGCTGTTACTGTAACTGGCAATTATGCGTTTAATAATCAATTCGTACAAAACCTGAACTTAGACAATAACTCATGCATGGCAATTTCTTTGTTTGATCGTGGTGGTCAAACTTTAACTGTGCAGGCTAACGCTAGTGATGGCGAAGTATCTACTGATTTAGCTGAATCAATTGGTCTAATCCATTTGGATACAATTCAAGTTGCAACGTCGCAAGACAATAGCTGTACTCAAGGTGATGGTTCATTAACGTATAACATTAATTTGCCTGCTGATAGTGAAAGTGATGCAACTGTGCTCACTGTATTTGATGCGAGCAATAATCAAGTTATCGCTAATTTGGGCACTATCAACAGCACAGCAAGTTTTGCATTGTCTTGTCAAACAGCGGGTTTGACTAATTTTTATATTCGTAATCAAAGCCGTGATCTAACTACATACTCTCGGGTGTATCGACATACGATTAATGCACCAGTTAATACTGCGCCAACAGTAGCTATAGTGTTAGACAATCAGCAAACTTATTTAGACAAATTGCGGGATAATCATGAATTTGATGTCTGCGTAGTCGGTAATGATGCAGATGGTGACAACTTAACCACAAGTTTAACCTATAGTTTAAATGGTGCGGCCGCGCAAAATATTAGCCTTAACTCAGGTTGTACAACTTTTTCAACTAACGCTTTGGGCAATCAAACTCTGGTGTTTACTGCTTATGCGAGTGACGGCATTGAACAGGTAACGTCAGAGCAATCTTATGTGATTCATCAAGACACAGTGCAATTTGCTTACACAACTAGCCAAAATTGTCGCCAAGGTGATGATGATAGAACTTATGTTGTGCAAGTTGCAGATGATGTTGAAGGCGACAGTTATGCATTGGCTGTTTATCACGCTACTACTAATCAACTTATCGCTAATTTGGGGTCGAGTTCTCCGGCAAGTTTTTCGTTAAATTGTAATGCTAATGGGGTGACTCCGTTTGTTATCCGCACTAGCAGCCGTGATTTATCTAGTTTATCCACTCAATATTCTCATGTGGTTGCCGCCGAAAACAATACTGCACCAACAATAGATTTAACGCTGAATGCAGATGCCGAGCGGTTTAACGGTAATTTGCGTGATCAACAAAGTATAGAGGTATGTGCAACAGTTGCTGATGCCGAAGACACAGTCTTAAACACTCAAGTGTTTTATCGCTTTGATAACCAAACTCAACAAAGTCTAACTTTAACGAATTTGTGTGGCAGCATAGATTTAACCGACAGGGGCGGGCAGAACTTAACCATAGAAGGTTTTGTCAGTGATGGTACAGCAACGGGTAACGATACGATTAACGCTGGTGTCATTCATTTAGATTCAGTGCAAACGGCTTTTTCATCTAGTGGTAGTTGCCGTGCGGGCGATGCGGCGAGTGTGTTTGCGGTGCAAGTCGGCGCAGATGTTGAAGGTGATGCTTATAGCATAGATGTAGTGGATGCTATCAGCTTAGATGTATTGGCATCGCTTGGGCAAATTACCTCAGGCACTTTTAGTTTGTCGTGTGATGCGGTGGACGCAGTTGATTTTATGATCCGCACAGTTAGCCGTAACCAAGTGCAATATTCTTTGGTATATAGCCATGTGATCAGCAATACGCTTAATGCAAAACCGACTTTGTCGCTGGCGCTGCAAAACCCAGAAGAATTTAGTGAGCAGGTTCGAGACGGTCAAGAAGTTACTTTATGTTTAACCGGCACTGATGCTGACGGAGATTCATTAACTTATAGAGCTGCCTATCAATTTAGCAATGAATCATTTCAAACAGTCTCATTAAATAGCCAACAATGTGCCAGTATCAGTACACGTAATCGTGGTGAACAGAGCCTAATCATTCAAGGTTTTGTTAATGATGCTAGTGCAGAAACAACGGCAATTCTTGATGTAGGGGAAATACATCAGGACACATTAGCAACAGCGTCTACCGTATCATCTGAATGTAGTGTTGGTGAATCATCAATCGGATATTCAATTAGTTTAGCGGATGATGAACAAGGGGATGCCAGACAAATTGAAGTGCTAAATCAACAAGCTTCCAGCGTTATCGCCTCGTTTACCGAAGGGGACAATTACAACTTTGCCATGGCTTGTGACACTGTTGGTCAAACTTCGTTTGTTATTCGTATTACCAGCCGTGACTTAACCACAGACTCAAGTGTATATACGCATACAGTTAATCCAAGTTTAACCAACTCAGTTGAAGTTTGGCGCACTGCTGGTGATGCTAGTTTATTGCTGTCAGAGCGTGCTGGACAAATTTTGCGTGCCGGTGTTGGTACCTCTTCAATTCAAATTGACGTGAGTGATAGCCAACCGGCACAAAAAATTGCAGGTTTAGGTGCAAATTTAACAGACAGTGCCGCGAGTTTAATTTATCAGTCGGCACAATCGAGTAACATTATTAATCAAATATTCTCTACAGAGTCAGGCATAGGTTTACAACATTTACGTGTGCCTTTGTCTGGTATGGGCGAGTTTATCGCGCGGGCGCCGCGCAGTTATAACGATATGTCGACTGGCCTAACCGATCCTAACCTTACGCAATTTAGCCTAGATGATGACGAAGATTATTTAATCCCGCTGCTTTTAGATATTCAAAATGTGCAAACAGATATAGGTTTACATGCGATTAGTTGGAGCGCACCTGCTTGGATGAAAGATAATGAGAGTTTTGCTGGTGGTTCGCTACGTATTGAGTTTTATCAAAGCTACGCCAACTATTGGTTAGCATTTATGCAGGCATATCAAAATCGCGGTATTGAATTTAGCAGTATAAGTTTACAAAACCAGCCGCATTTAGCTGATGACTTCCCGTCTATGTTGTGGGCAAGCGACGACTATTTATTATTTTTTGAAGACTTCTGGTATCCGGTTGTTGGTCAATTCAGACCTAGCCCTGAATTGTGGTTGTGGGATGGCAATTGGACTGATTTTGATAGCCAACAAAATGCTGATATTGCCAATTTCGCGATAAATGCACTAGCTGACGATTTTATCTATGGCCGTACTAATGCGATAGCATTGCAGTGTTACCAAGCAACCAACGGTGCGACAGATTACACTCAAGCCATTACACAAATATTGGCACAAACGCGTTCACGCCCAGTACATTTAACCAGTTGTCGTAATGAAAATGATGGCCGAAGTTTTGGCCAATATTTAACGGATACTTTGTCGGATATGCTGATCCCAACATTTGACGCTGGGGCATCTTCCATTTTTTACGACAGTTTAGCTTTAGATAACGATAATGGCCCAGTGCAAAACGGCTGCAGCAATTGCCGCAGTTTAGTCACTATTGATAGCAGTGGCAGCATGACGGCTAATGCTGAATATTATGCGTTTGGCCATATTAGTAAATTTTTACAAGATGATGCTGTATTGATTTCGAGTATTTCAGGGTCGCAAGATGTGTCTACGCTCGCGTATAAAAACCCTGACAATACTGTGGTGGTTGTGTTGGTGAATAACAGCACAAATACAGTCGAAGTTGATGTGAATTGGCAAGGGCAATATATCCAAGTTGAGCTCGCCAGTTTTGATGTCGTTAGTTTGATTTGGGATACTGACAACTCGCCTGTGGTTGATTTGCAGCAAATCAGTCAAACCAGTATTTTAGCGCAAGATATTTACCAGTTAATTGACTCAGCTCGGGACGCGAATGGTTTATATCGGCCATTTTTAAACGCCGATGGTTCAGACAATAGTTTGCGCAGCGGCGCGGCAACAGGTTTGGGTTTAATTGCGCTGAGCATAGCGCATAGTCTGGATTGGGATAGCTCGGCCGCCGCTAAACTTGTACAAACACTACAAACGTTAAATGGAGAAAATGAAAACGTTGCGCCCATAGTTAACGCGAATGGCTGGGTTGCGCAATACTGGAATGATGATGGCAGTATTGCGACTGAATCGAATTATTATTCGGCAATAGATACTGCGATATTGATGGCTGGGATTAAATTTGCCCAACAACACTTTGTTAGCGACACAATTACTACAGCGGTTGATTCAATTGCTCAGACTATTGTTTGGGACGATTTAGTGAGCAACGCCAGTTTAGGTGAGTTAAATATTACACAAGATGCTGCTGGGGTTAGTTTATCCACTCAAGGTGTTTACCAAGTGCAAATGCTCGCGGTTTGGATGGCTATGAATATGGACGATGGTTTGGCTGAACAAGTTTGGCAAAGTTATTACCAAACCGGTCAACAATTCCCACTTGTATATGTGGATGGAAATGCGTTGCCAGCCGATGAAAACAGTCAATCTGTGCCCGCGTTAAATCACCAATTAAACTTCTATTTAATTAATCATGTTTTAAATTCGGCTAATTATCGCCAGTTGTTTTTATCGCACGCGCAAGCGGAAAAAGCTTATTGGGATGAGAACTTTGCTGAGCCTTCGTATGTTTGGGGTTTTGGTATAGATTCGAGCATTGACAGTCATATCAACAATATTGCCGATGTGAGTGTGATCGCTGGTTTTGTCGGCGCGGATGCGTCGTTAGTAGCGGATGTATTGGCTTGGCAAGATAACAATTTAGCGATTTTGGATACGCAGGTGAGTGGTATTCAAGTGCCGTGGCGTTACGATATTGATGATGCTAGTTGGCAAAGTGATACTTTGGATATGCGCGCATTGGCTGTGATGTTAATGGGCTTGTCGGCACATCCGGGATTGTTAGATGTACAGTATTTTAGGCAAAAAACAGAATTAGAATTTTAGGTGTGTAGGTTGGGACGAACGGAGTGAATCCCAACAATGCAATGGATAAACTAAAAAGGAATTTTACAATGCATTATCGACGACATTTTGTCCAAGGCGGGTGCTATTTTTTCACTGTAAATTTAGCTGACCGCGATAAATCCTTGTTAACGGACAATATTCAATTATTGCGATCTAGCTATCGAAAAATGATTGTTACTAGACCCGTCAAAACAATCGCAGCTGAAGTGTTGCCCGACCATATGCATGTGATATGGCAATTACCTGAGGATGATAGTGACTTTGCTCAAAGGTGGCGTCAACTCAAAGTTAATTTTTCTCAGTATATTGAAAAAGGTGAATCAATCAGCCAAAGCCGAATGAAAAAAGGTGAACGTGGGGTTTGGCAACGACGTTATTGGGAACATTTAATTCGCGGTGAAGACGATTTACAAAAGCATGTTGCATATATCCATAACAACCCCGTAAAGCATGGTTATGTGTCGTCACCAGCCGATTGGCCTTATTCGAGTATTCACAAGTATATTAAATTAGGTTGGGTGAATGAAAATTGGGGATGTTGATTTGTTGGGATTCACTGCGTTGGTTCCAACAAGTTTATTGCTATATGTTGCAATTAGGCGCTTTGAGTAAGTGCTAACAAGCAGCCGAGAAGCATAATTTTCTAAAAACGCTGTACACCGTCCGTGGTCGCTCGCACAAGAAATCCCTATCTTGTGAAGTTTTAGAAAATCAGCATTCTCGTCTACTTTTGTTTTGCATTGATATTGCTGGGTTAATTGAACGTCTGATGTAGGTTGGGACGAACGAAGTGAATCCCAACAATTGTTTTTAGAAAGTTATGCTTCGAGTACGCTTGCTTTACACCATTCTAGCCGCGACTTATCATCAAAACTGCAACACAAGACACTGCCCCTAAACTACATAAAAAACTCCCGACTACTGAACCATAACAACTTGGGCTGGGCTTTTAGCGATGGTGATATCCACTTTTCGCTGAAAAAAGTTACTCTCCAAGTCGTCTTGTAAATGTGCTTGTTCCCCCTGTGCGGTAAAACTAATGCGTTGTTCATCTATGCCCATTTTTTGCAAAAACACCGCGACGGTTTCAGCGCGTTTATTCGATAACTGGCGATTATAATTTGCGCCACCTCTTTGGTCGGCAAAACCAGTTAGCTGAATTTGTAAATCAGGCATGGCGGTTAATAAACGGCTAATTCCCACTAACTGTTGACGATAATCTTCGGTTAATTCACTTGAACCGGTTTTAAACAAAATGGTTAAATTTAAACTGCGTCCTTGGGTGAATGGTGTGGCCAACATATCAATTTGTTGTGATACCTGTTGCAATTGAATTTGCTGCTGGCGCTGTTGTTGCTGCAAATGTTGGCTTAATTGCGCTGCTTTTTGTTGATGATCTGCGCTGACTAAACTAATTTGCTCTATTTCTGTTTGTTGCTCATGGCTATGACCAATTAAACCGCCGATAACCGCGCCAACAACAGCGCCAAGTGGCCCGCCTGTCATTAACCCTAAGCTACCGCCCGACAACAAACCAATGTTTTCCGGCTCGGCCATTTTCTCCTGTGCATGTTCAACTTTTTGTTTAAATTGATTTTGCCACTGCTCAAAAGTGTCGTTAGCAGCTGCGGTCGAAGTAACTGTAATTAAAGATAAAGCTAAAATAGAAGGTTTAAAAAATTTCATTGTGTTTCTCCAGACTCATAGATGTTAAAAATTAAAACACAGGGACCAAGCTCTCCTGTATCTGGAATCTATTAAACACAAACAATCTGTTTTTCTGGTCGGTCACAAATGGCAATCTGCTGAACAATTGTGGCAACAATATGGCAATTGTGCACGCGAGCTTGTTTCAGCAATTGCATAGGGTATATTGCTGTTAAAACATCAAAAACAAAGCTAGTTATAGGCATAGCATGTCAGTTAAAAAACATATTGCGATAATTGAGGATGAAGCAGCGCTGCGAGACAACTACGCCAGTTTGTTGCGCCAACATGGTTATTTAGTGGATTGTTATGCTGACCGTCCGGCAGCTGAAAAAGGTTTAGCCGACAAAATGCCACAGTTAGCCATTATTGATATAGGTCTAAAAGACGAATACGAAGGTGGTTTTGCCTTGTGCCAATGGTTGCGTAACCGCTCTCAACAAGTGGCGATTATGTTTTTAACTGCGCGTGATTCTGATATAGATACAATTACTGGTTTGCGTATAGGGGCGGATGATTATTTAAATAAAAATATAAGTTTAGTGCACTTAACTGCGCGTATTAACGCTTTGTTTAGACGTATGCAGGCGCTTAATCAATCTTTTGAACAGCAACAAAATAAAGGTATAGAATTAGGTGACTTGAATATTGATTTAGACAAAATGCAAGTCAGCTGGCAGAACACTATGCTTGAGCTAACTGTTACTGAGTTCTGGATGTTACATAGTTTGGTTAAACACCCAGGACATGTGCGTAATCGTAGCCAACTAATGCAAGATGCGCACATGGTGGTAGACGATACAACCATAACCTCGCATATCAAACGTATACGGCGTAAGTTTGAACAGCTCGATGCTCAATTTCAACATATAGAAACCGTCTATGGCATGGGTTACCGTTGGAAACTTTAAAGTTGAGGTTATTAAAAAAACTCTTTTCGTTAAAAAGCAAACTACTGCTGTTATCTAGCAGCATGTTGTTGCTGCCATTGCTGGGATATCAATATGTCTCGGAAATGGAGAATTTTTTACGTGCAGGGCAAGAGCAAACTATGTTGGGTACAGCTAAAGCGGTTGCAACCGCTTTGCATGAACGTCCTGCATTGTTTGACCAATCAGCCGCCTACCAACAACAAGTTATCCCAACTCGAGACTTATATGCTTATGCTTTGTCAGCTCCGGTAAAGTTAGACGGACAATTGAACGAATGGGCGAGTTTAGATAAATATCAACAAAACTATGATCACGCACATAGATTAGCCGCATTTTCCGACACGCAAATTTCATCACTCAGTTTTAGCCAAAAAGTGGGGCAGTATCAGCAACATTTATATCTAGCTATATCAGTCAAGGATGATGTTGTGGTGCTCAGGCCAAACAACAGTTATGCGGTCGATAAAAACGACTATTTACAAATATCCATTTTAAAACCTGACACAGGTTTACAAAGATATATTTTTGCTGCGAGCAATACTAGCCAACTAAATCTGCAAACAGGCCAATGGGTCAATGCTTTTGCTGTCGATGAAAATAACCGTGCTGAGCTGCCGGAAAAACAAGTGCAAGGGTATTGGCGCAATACGACCCAAGGTTATGATTTAGAATTGAGGTTACCTATTAGTTGGGTTGGCGCCAAAGTAGGTTTTGCCATATTTGATGTTGATGATGTGCACTCGCGCGAGCTGGTTGGTGCAATCGGTAATGCAGACGAACTCGGTACTATATTGGTGCCATCTCCTGAGATAGATGCGATTATCAAAGGGTTAAGTTATCACAATTCACGTATTTGGGTGGTAGATAAACACGGTCGAGTATTGGCGCGCAGTGGCGATATTCAGCAAGCAACTTCTACTTACCAAACCAGCAATACCTCGGCTAAATTTTTGCAGCAGATGCAATCTCTGTTGCAGCCTGTTTACGACGCTGTGTTAACTCACCCATCAAAACACTTTATTGATCAGCTAAAAGACGCAGTCAAAATTGACGACCAAGCACTTAAACACGCACTCATTGGTAAAGCAGATACAGCTTGGCGGTTAACCCCGGATAAAGCCGCAGTGATTTTATCGGCCGCCCACCCTATTTATATTGATGGCCAAGTATTAGGCGCTGTCGTTATTGAAGAAACCACCCACGGCATACGCACTTTGCGTAACCAAAGTTTGCAAAACCTGTTTAATCAAATGGTGCTGTTGTTATTGGTGGGCAGTTGCATTTTTCTATTATTCGCTTTGCGTATATCTGGGCGTATTCAAAACCTTAAAAAACAACTGGGTTTGGCGGTAGATGCCCAAGGGCGCATCTTGACCAAAGTTAAACCGGAAAAGCAGTTCGATGAAATAGGTGACTTGTCGCGCTCTGTTAGTGATTTGGTCGAAAGGCTTAGCCAATACAATAGGTATTTAGAAAGCATGTCGTCGCGTATGTCGCACGAATTTAAAACGCCGATTGCCATTATAGCTTCTAGTTTAGAGGCGTTAAAAGTTGAACAAACTCAGCTTAAAGACAATGAATTTTTTCAACGTGCTGAGCAAGGTATGCAAAGGTTGAACAGCATGTTAGCCGCTATGACAGAAGCAACTCGGCTTGAACAAGCTATTCAGCATTCACATTATTTAGCGCAAAAAGAACCATTTGATTTTGCCGCTGTGGTGCAAGGTTGTGTGATGGCACATCAGCAAACTTTCCCAAATCAGCAGTTTAAGTTAATTGAAATGCCGAGTGATTACCAAGTTATAGGTAGTCCGGATTTAATTGTACAAATGCTCGAAAAAATACTCGCCAATGCAATAGATTTTGCCAATCCTAATAGTGAAATAGAAATAAAATTAGTCCGAGATAAAAAACAGCTAGTGTTAAGCATTTTTAACCAAGGGCCATTATTGCCAGAGCAAATGGCGGCTAACTTATTTAACTCTATGGTATCGGTGCGCGACAGCGATAGCCAACAAACCCACCTAGGTTTGGGTTTGTATATTGCAAGATTAGTCAGCCAGTTTCACCATGGTCAAATTAGCGCCTACAACCAACACCAACCACACCAAGGTGTGGTTATTGAGTTTATGATGAAGGTGAGCGAATAATTTTGTGTTAAAAGCTGTATTGTACAGCTAATGCAAAGCCTGTTGTTTCGAATGAAATTTCGGAGTCTTGGCAAACTCTTGCTGCATTATTGGGTGTACAACTGTCATTGTTGCTACTGCCGCTATCTTCTAAATCCAATAATCTGTAACCTAAAGTCACTTGCCAATTGTCATTGACTACATAGGCTATTTCTTGAAAAGCCTTTAGTAGATCACCTGAATTTAGGTGTCTATAAACCGATACACCTAAATTTACAGTGAAATGTTCATTGAGATTGAATTGATGGGTTACTTTGGTGCCTAGGCCAAAGTCACTATCAACAATGTTAAGTACTTTATTGTCTACTTGCGTATCTAAATCAAATTTAAAATAAGACAAGCCAGGCGATAGTTTTAGTGTATAAAATCGTGTTTGAACGAGTTCAATTCCTACTTCTAAATTAGCAGTCTTAATATCAAATTCATACCCGACATTTAATGGCGTGTCGGGGTCGCCAACAAAACGCTCGCCGTCAATCTGAATAGCCTCTGGGCGTGTGCCGCCAAATACTTGTTGATCATTACCTAAAAGTTTTGAGTATTCCCCTTTTATACTAAGGCGATTGGTAATGCGCTTGTCAGCACCAACAACAAAAGACTTAGCTGAGTTGTCTTTTGGACTCAAATTCATAGTACTTTGGCAGCCGGATAAGCTATAGGTTAGGGCTAATAGACTTACGATCGTTAGGGAAAAACACTTGTGGTTCATATAATTTTCTAATCCATTGAATATTAAATACATTGCAGGCGGGCGCTACTATGCCATTAATTGAATTTGATTGCACATGCTTTACTTAAACATTTGCCAACGACCAAAAATCAAGTTGAATGCAACCATTTGCGTGTATACTGATAGCTAATTCCACGGTTAAAAAACAATATCAGTTTGCTGCTTATTTCTTATGGTTAAACTTTTCTCCGCGTCAAATAAAAAAAACACTAAACAACCCAAAGCTATTGAAGTGACTATTGATGGTATTAACCATCAAGGGCATGGTGTTGCCCGCCATCAAGGCAAAGTCTGTTTTGTTGAAGGTGCTTTGCCAGGCGAAACATGGAAGGCTAAAGTGCTTGAAGACAAAAAATACTTTATTCAAGCACAGGGTATTAAATGTTTAACTGAATCAACAGCTAGGCAAACCCCTCCGTGCCAATGGGCGGAAACTTGTGGTGGTTGCCAGTTGCAACATATGCAGCCGCAAGCACAAATAGCGGCTAAACAAACATTTGTTGAAGGTTTATTTAGCAAAGTTAAATTGCACAACTTGCCTTGGCAACGCAACTTACAAGCAGACGACCTGCATTATCGCAATAGAGTGCGTCTAGCTGCTTGGTATGAAGGTAAACAAGATAAATTACATATCGGCTTGCGGCAAAAACGCAGTAAAAAGCTAGTCGCGGTTGATAAATGTTTATTAGCGGCTCAACCATTTGAAAAAATTCTACCAGCTTTACATGGCCAACTTGATAGCCTGATTGATAAAAAACAGATTCAACATGTTGAGCTTCATCAAAATAGCGAGCAATCAATTATTCTACTGCGTATTGCCGAGCCTTTTTCACAAGCTGATTTACACCAATTAAAACAATTTTCACAGCAATATGCTTGTGTATTTTATTTGCAAACTGGTTCTATGCCCGCCTTGCCTTTAGATGGTGCAACAAGGGAACTTAGTTACCCAATTATGGGTCTAATCATGCACTTTCAGTTAGCTGATTTTATTCAAGTTAATCATCAAATGAATCAGCAAATGGTGGAACAAGCAATTAACTGGTTAGCAGTACAATCTCAAGACAAGGTGCTCGATTTATTCAGTGGCAGTGGCAATTTCTCTTTGCCAATTAGCCAAGTATCCCATTCTGTCTCCGGTTTTGAAGGCAGTGAATCTGCTGTTGCTCGCGCGCAGCAAAACGCAGAATTTAATCAAATTCACAATTGCCAGTTTATCGCAAAAAATTTAGCTGACGAAACAGAGCTTAAACAGATTAATTGGGGGGACTATGATAAAATTCTGCTCGATCCTTCCAGAGATGGCGCAGTATTAGCATGTCAACAGGCAAAAAACTGGCAAGCTGATTCAGTTTTGTATATTGCTTGTGATGCAAATTCACTGGTGAGAGACAGCCAATTTTTATATGATGCTGGTTATCAAATCGACAAAATAGCTCTGGTGGACATGTTTCCACATACAGCACATGTAGAAACAATGGCTTTGTTTAAACGAGTTTAACGGTAGTTATTATGGTTTCAGTACGGCAATCGCACGATAAAGATAATAAATTTTTAGCGTTTTCAGAATGGATAGACTCGATTGAGTTTTCTGAAGAAACGCGCAAACACGCGGTTGAAACTTGTTACCCATTATTAGAAGAGCTTGATCCTAGCCCTTTGATGTTAAGTATTTCACGTGAACTGGTTGAAATACTCTCTACTTTAAACATGGACGGCGAAACGCTAGTTGCTGCCATGTTATATCCTTATTGGCAGCGCAAGCTCATTAGCGAACAAGCCATTGTTTCCACCTTCTCAAAAACCGTCTATGACCTAGTTCATGGTATTGAGCAAATGGCGGCTATCCGTATTTTACATCACCAAAAACGCGGTGAATTGTCAGCCGAACAAGTGGACAATATTCGCCGTATGTTGTTAGCCATGGTGGAAGATGTACGCGCTGTGGTAATTAAATTAGCCGTGTGTATTATCGAATTGCGCTTAGCCAAAAATGCTGATGAAGAAACCCGTGTATTAGCAGCTAAAGAGGCTGCGACCATTTATGCGCCGTTAGCCAATAGGTTAGGTATAGGTCAAATTAAGTGGGAAATTGAGGATTATTGTTTTCGTTATCAACATCCTGAAATGTATATGAAAATTGCCAGTATGTTGGACGAAAAACGTAAAGACAGAGCCAGTTATATTCGCCAATTTGTCCGTGAAGTGCGTGAAGCGTTAGCGGAACACAACATTAAAGGCGAAGTGTTTGGTCGACCTAAACATATTTATAGCATCTATAAAAAGATGCAAAATAAAGATTTATCTTTTGAGCGCTTATTTGATATCCGTGCTGTCCGTATTTTATTAGACAGCAAATTAGACTGTTATCAAGCTATGGGTATAGTGCATAGTAAATGGCGACCACTTTCAAAAGAGTTTGATGACTATATTTCTGCACCAAAACCCAATGGCTATCAGTCTATTCATACTGTTGTTATAGGTCCAAAAGGCAAGCCAGTAGAGGTGCAAATTCGTACCCATCAAATGCATGAAGAGTCAGAATTGGGTGTTGCCGCACATTGGCGCTATAAAGAAGGCACTGCCAATGGCAAAGAAGACGGTTACCAAGAAAAAATAAACTGGTTACGTAAATTACTACAATGGCAAGAAGATGTTAACGGCAATGGTGATATGCTCGAGGAGCTGCGTAGCCAAGTGTTTGAAGACAGGGTGTATGTCTTCACACCTAAAGGTGATGTAGTCGACTTACCACAAGGTAGTACACCTTTAGATTTTGCTTATTACATTCACAGTAATGTTGGCCATTGCTGCATAGGCGCAAAAATATCTGGTCGTATTGTGCCGTTTAGTTATGTTTTACAAAATGGCGATCAAATTGAAATTCTAACAGGTAAAGAACCTAACCCTAAACGAGATTGGCTAAATCCAAGTTTAGGTTATCTCAAGTCGAGCCGGGCACGCGCTAAAGCGCATCATTGGTTTAAACAGCAAGATAAAGAAAAGAATTTACATGAAGGTCGAGAATTACTCGAAGCTGAATTAAAACGTTCAGGTTTAACGCTAACTGATGTCGAACCTGCAATCAGCCGTTTTAACATGCACAGTTTAGACGATTTGCTTGCAGCAGTTGGTGGTGGTGATGTTAACCCGAGCCAAATTATTAACTTTATTCAAAGTAAACAGCAAAAAGCCAAAAACGATATTGATGAACGTTTATTGAGCAAACTTGAAGCCGCGCGGCCTCGTGAAGCAAATGCCCAAGGCATAATAGTGCAAGGTGTAGGTAACTTATTAACTTATATGGCGAAATGCTGTGAACCAGTAAAAGGCGACGTGGTTTCTGGTTATATTACTCATGGTAAAGGTGTGTCGGTACATAGAAGCGATTGTGATCAACTTGCACAAATGTTAGAGCAACACCCTGAGCGAGCGGTCGATGTTGAATGGGGTGGCTCAGATTCACAGGGTTATCGTGTAACAGTACGGGTTATTGCCGAAGATAGATCGGGTCTATTGCGTGATATCACAACCATTCTGGCCAACGAAAAAGCTTATGTATTGGGGGTGCGTAGCCATTCGGATGAAAGCAAACAAGAAGCAGCAATTGATATAGACATGTCGGTTCCGCATGTAGACAGCTTAACCAAGTTATTATCAAAGGTTAGCCAATTACCAGGCATCTTCGAAGCAACACGGTTAAAATCTTAATGCACAAAGACTTTTATAATATTGAAGATCTACAAGCTATTATGCAGGCACTACGTACACCAGAAACGGGTTGTCCTTGGGATCTTAAGCAGACATTTGCATCTATTGTGTCGCACACATTAGAAGAGGCATATGAAGTTGCCGACACAATAGAAAGGCAAGATTATGCTGAGCTTAAATATGAACTAGGCGATTTACTCTTTCAGGTGATCTTTTATAGTCAGCTTGGCAAAGAGCAAGCTTTGTTTGATTTTCCTCAAGTGGTAGATGGTATTTGTAAAAAGTTAGTTCGCCGTCATCCGCATGTATTTGCTGATGCCAATTTAGCAACAGATGCTGAAATAAAAGCAAACTGGGAAAAAGAAAAAGCCAAAGAGCGCGCTGAAAAATCATCAAGTAACCACAACAGCGTATTAGATGATGTACCGAATAATTTACCTGCATTATCACGTGCCAATAAACTGCAAAAACGTTGTGCGACAGTCGGTTTTGACTGGCCGGAAATAACCCAAACTATCGCCAAAGTAAAAGAAGAAATTGCAGAATTAGAAGTTGAGATTGCTGCTAAACAACAAGAAAAAGCCGCAGAAGAACTCGGTGATTTAATGTTTGCTTTGGTAAATGTTAATCGTCAATTAAAACTTGACCCTGAAACAACTTTGCGCAAAGCCAATCAAAAGTTTGAAAAGCGTTTCCGCCAAGTTGAAATACTCGCACAAGAGCTTTTCCAACAACCAGTAGATGAATTGACTTTGGAACAAATGGAAAGTTTATGGCAAAAGGTGAAACAGACTAATTAATCTTTTGATTTAATAGATATTTTCAACTATTGTTATTCCACAAGTTTCATCTTTTAGGGAAAGCCAGTGCCAAGACTCAATACCTTGATTTTTATCGCTGTATTTTTAGCTATTAGCTACAAAATTATCGAACCTATGTTGTTTGAAGAAACTAAAGAAAAAGAAAAAAAAGATAAACAACAGCAAGAGCAAGCAGTTTCGAACTCACCTTCAGTTAAAGTTGATCCTAAGCTGATGTATATCCAAGAGCGTTTGTCTGAGGGCATGCCGAAACTCTATTCATGGCAACGTTTATTGCATTTAAACGATGCAGAGCAAGATGAACCATTTGAGCGTTATGCGGACGAATGGTTAGATGCTAATCCACAACAATTGTTTAAATATGCCTTTGCTGGCAAAAAAGCGGTTACTGACGGCTCAATTCAGCAAAAAATCCTTTATCGGGTTGTAAAAGTTTACCCTGAACATTATGTGCAGTTGTTAGGTGAATTGTTACCTGCGGACTTTGTTAGAAAGTTAGATCTTCATTTAGCTTTAGGTTTATATCAATTAAACTCGGCATCAGCGACCGCCAATATACTTGAGTTAGCTGAGTTTCAGCGTTTACCCAATGAAGTTGCAGATGAGTTTATTGGTAAAATATTTAATCAAGATTACCTTGCCGCCAAAGCTTGGTTTGAACAAATGCCAGCTTTTAACCAAGTTGAAGTTTATGTTGATTATGTTGACGAGCGTGACAAACAATATCAACAAGAATTGGAACAAAGCCAAGCAGCTAACTGATATAAATTGCAGTGGTTTGTGACACTTTTATGTAAATCATCGTCTATGCTTAAAGTTACTGAATAATAATTTTAAGCATTTATGATTTTTACCAATTGGATTAGTGCAACAGTTTTAACCTTATTATTTCTAGTAAGCGCAGCTTCGGTGCGAAACCTTGCTCCTGGCAATAATAGTCGAATCCGCCGTGTTGCTTTTTTCTGTTTATCTTATCTATTCGCAGTTGCAGGTTATCATTTAGCGATTGGCCTTGAACTTGAAACTTCTACTGCTATTGATACAACAGAGAATCTAAGCTTTTTACTTGGTTGGTTAACCATAGTCGAAATTTTCTCAATTCTAGTTTTTAAGCTTGTCCTTCCTAAACTCGGCCATAATTTACCTTCGTTGGTGACAGAACTATTTTTAGGCATTTCTATCATCATTTTGTTGATAGTGACGCTGAAAAATTTTGATGTCGATACTACAAGTATTGCAGCAACTTCAGCGGTAATTACTGCAATTCTTGCGATAGGTTTACAAGCAACTTTGGGCAATGTAATTGGTGGTTTGGCACTGCAATTGGATAGGTCAATTCGCATTGGTGATTGGATCCAACTTGAAAATGGCAAACAGGGGCGAGTACAAGAAATACGCTGGCGACACACTGTATTAGAAACACGTGATTGGGATACGCTAATTGTGCCTAATTCATCATTGTTAGCGGCGAATATTATGATTTTGGGTAAACGTGAAGGGGAATCTCGTCAGCATAGAATGTGGGTGTATTTTGCTGTCGATTTTAGGTTTAACCCTTCGTTTGTTATCGAGACGGTTGAAAAAGCCATTCAAGCGCCACCTATTATTCCAAATATGTCGCCTTTCCCCAAGCCTAACTGTATTTGTTACGACTTTGCCAAAGAGCATCATAACAGTTATGCCATATACGCTATTCGCTATTGGTTAACCGATTTACTGGAAGACGACCCAACCAACTCTTTAGTACGCCGACGTCTATATGCAGCATTGCAGCGCGCTAAAATTCCTATGGCGATCCCAGCCGCGCAAATTTTTGTTGAAAAAGACAACAACGAAAGGCGCGAGCGCAAAGCGCGCAGTGAAATGGAAAATCGTATTGATGCGTTAAAACAAGTTGAGTTTTTAAATGCATTAACCGCCAAAGAATATGCGCAACTTGCTAAGAGCTTACAGCCAGTGCTGTACTCTAAAGGGGAAAACATCATGGTGCAAAATGATAAAGCCCATTGGTTGTATATTATGACTGAAGGTGAGGTTGAAGTTTGGGTGAGTGTTCGTGGGCACAAACGCAAAGTAACTGAAATGTCGGCTCCAACCTTTTATGGTGAAATGGGTTTAATGACGGGTGAGCCGCGCAGTGCAACTGTTGTGGCTGTTTCTGATGTTAAGTGTTATCGCTTGTTCCGCGATGCATTTCAAAAAGTATTGCATGACAGGCCAGCTATGGCGGAGGAAATTTCTTCTATTTTGGCGGCGCGTGAAGTTGAAACTCAGTCGGTTAAAGAGCAGTTGGATGAGGAGTCGCATAATGAGCGGGTTACTCAGGCATCTGTACACATGTTAGATAAAATTACCTCGTTTTTTGGCTTAACTGACTATAGGGATTATGAGTAGATACAAAAGTGCGATTTAATCCGGTGGCATGGAAAGGAAGTTATATGGGGAATTACTCACAAAAGCGCTTCAAGCCCGTCCGTGGGTCGCTCGCAAAAGATATCCCTATCTTTTGAAGTTTTGTTCGCAACACACCCATATACCTTCTAGACAATTTACGTACTGTATTGTTTCAGCAGCCATTGCAAAGCTAGAGAATGGCTACTCGAATGCTGATTTTCTAAAACTTCGTAAAACAGGGACGTTTTACGAGAGCGACATTTAATCCAGACGCCCTAAGCTTTTTTAACAAATTCAGACTTAAGCATCATCTGCCCAATGCCATCAATTTTACAATCAATGTTATGGTCGCCATCCACCAAGCGATTAATTTTTACTTTAGTGCCAATTTTCGCAACAGACGATGAGCCTTTAACTTTTAAATCCTTAATTAAAGTAACTTGGTCGCCATCTTGCAAAACATTGCCATGTACATCTTTAACCACTAAACCTTCTTCAGTAACAGGATCAGAATCTGACCATTCATGCGCGCACTCTGGGCAAATATATAAAGATTGATCTTGGTAAGTGTATTCAGAGCCGCACTTAGGGCAAGCTGGTAAAGTATCTGACATAAAAAATCCTAAAACAATTAAAGCTAAGTGCTCAGAATTGGCACCAATAAATTAAACTCTGGAAAATAAAAATGGCGTTGTGATTTTTAATCAACAACGCCATCAAAACTACAATAATCAGCCAACTTTGGGCTAATTATAAAATTTATTCAGCAGCGGCTTCGCGTGCCTCACAGGCTTGTAACGTATTAGAAATAAGCGTCGCAACTGTCATAGGGCCAACACCACCTGGTACAGGGGTAATAAAACTTGCTTTGTCAGCAGCTACAGAATACTCAACGTCACCGACTAATTTGCCCGTGCTTAAACGGTTTATACCTACATCTATCACTAATGCACCTGGTTTAATCCAATCACCTGGAATAAATTCAGGTTTACCAACAGCAACTACTAATAAATCGGCACGGCGTACATGGCTTTCTAAATCTTTAGTGAATCTATGCGTTACAGTAGTAGTGCAACCTGCAAGCAATAACTCTAATGCCATAGGGCGGCCAACAATATTAGATGCACCAACAATTACAGCCTCCATACCAGTTACATCTTGGCCAGTGCTTTCAATTAATTTGGTGATACCAAATGGTGTGCAAGGACGTAAAACAGGGATGCGCTGCGCCAAACGACCAATGTTGTATGGGTGGAAACCATCAACGTCTTTTTCAGGTGCAATACGCTCGATAACTTGGGTGGCATCTAAACCTGCAGGAAGAGGGAGTTGCACCAAAATGCCGTCAATTTCATCATCTTGATTTAATTGGTCAACTTTAGCTAATAATTCTTCTTGAGTGGTGGTTGCAGGTAAGTCGTATGATTTACTAACAAAACCAACATGTTCACAAGCGTTGCGTTTGTTTGCTACGTATACTTGTGAAGCCGGATCAGCACCTACTAAAATAACTGCTAAACCCGGTGCTCTTTTACCGGCGGCAATACGAGCGTCCACTGCTTCTTTTACTTCTGCTCGTATGTTTAAAGCGATACTTTTACCGTCAATTATTTGCGCTGTCATTGATTGCCTATCTCTGTCTATTTATCTGCGCGTATTGTCGCATGAAATTTAAGATTAATCAGCTTGTTGTTTTAACAAATATAAAAAGTCTAAAGCTTGCCTTGGTGTCATACTATCTGGGTCGCAGTCAGCCATCATTTCTGCCAACGGATGTTTGGCGGTTAACCAATCCACTTGGCTGTTGCTTGATGATGCTGTATTGGCATCTGCACCGGCTTGCAAAGCAGGTTTGTTTTCAAGCTCATGCAACTTAGTTTTTGCTTGATGAATCACATTTTTTGGCACACCTGCAAGTGACGCAACTTGTAATCCAAATGAGCGATTGGCCGCGCCTTCTTGCACTGCATGCATAAAGGTAATGCTGTCACCATGTTCAATGGCATCTAAATGCACATTAGCAACTGTCGGCAGTTGCTCGGTTAATTGAGTCATTTCAAAATAGTGGGTGGCGAATAAAGTAAAAGCTTTTAGTTTACGCGCTAGGTTATCGGCACATGCCCAAGCGAGGGATAAACCATCGTACGTGCTGGTACCACGGCCTATTTCATCCATTAATACTAAGCTGTATTCTGTTGCATTGTTGAGGATATTGGCCGTTTCTGTCATCTCCACCATAAAAGTAGAGCGACCACTGGCGAGATCGTCAGAAGCACCAATACGGGTAAATATTCTATCAATAGGTCCAACAACCACTTGATCAGCAGGCACAAAACTACCTATGTAAGCCATCAAAGCAATTAATGCAGTTTGGCGCATATAAGTTGATTTACCACCCATGTTTGGCCCAGTAATGACTAACATTCGGCGTTGTTCGTTTAACTCAACAGGATTAGCGATAAAAGGCTCTGACGATAAAACTTCAACAACTGGGTGGCGGCCACCACTTATGTGGATACCCGCTTTGTCACTGAATTGTGGTCGACAATAATTGAGTGTTTCGGCGCGTTCAGCTAAGTTATTTAACACATCTAACCGCGCAATTAAATCAGAGGTGTTTTGCAGTGCACTGACTTGCGGCGCAAAAATATCAAACAACTGCTCGTACAATTGTTTTTCAAGCGCGAGTGCTTTGCTTTGTGCGGTTAATACTTTGTCTTCTAACTCTTTAAGCTCAGGGGTAATAAAACGCTCTGCGTTTTTAAGTGTTTGTCTGCGGGTATATTCAACCGGTGCTTGTGCTGCTTGTGCGCGGCTAATCTCAATAAAAAAGCCATGAACCTTGTTATAGCCAACTTTTAATGTATTTAAGCCTGTGCGCTCACGTTCACGAATTTCAATTTGTTCTAAAATACTTTGTGCACCTGCACTTAATCTACGCAATTCATCTAATTCAGAATTATAACCTTCGGCTAATACACCACCGTCACGCACAACTACAGGTGGATTTTCAACAATTGCGCGGTTTAATAATTCAGCTAACTCATCAAATGCCTGTATTTGTTTGCTGTATTCTTGCAATCTGTCTTCGCCTGAATCGGCTAATAAAAACTGAATATCAGGCACTATGGTTAATGCATTACGTAAACGTGAAAAATCACGCGGGCGCGCTGAGCGCAACGCAATACGCGAAATAATGCGCTCTATATCACCGACTTGTTTGAGTTGATGTCTAAGCTCAGTATAAACCCCAGAATTTAAAATGCTTTCAATCACATCTTGGCGTTGATTTAAGCGAGTTAAATCGCGAATTGGATGGACTATCCAGCGTTGTAATAAACGGCTGGCCATAGGTGTGGCAGTTTGATCGAGTACTGACAATAAACTTTGCCCACGCGCACCAGACAAACTTTGGCTGAGTTCTAAATTGCGAATTGAAATTGCATCTAAAAATAAGTTATCTGATAAACGAATAACTTTTAAACCACGTAAATGTGGTACCGCAGCTTTTTGTGTATCTTTTACATATTGCAAAATAGCGCCTGCAGCACCAACAGCTGCATGTTTGTCACTAATGCCAAAACCGGATAAATCTTTGGTATTGAATTGTTTAGTTAGCTGGCGAAACGCTGTGTCTGCTTCAAAGTCCCATTCTGGGCGGCGTTTACTCGCGGTCACTTCATCTAACAAAGTTAAGTTGGCAAAGTTGTCTGGGTACAATAATTCGGCTGGGCGCGTTTGTTGCAAAAAGGCTTGTAAAGCTTCAGATGAATCTAATTCAGCAACTTCAAAACGGCCTGAAGTAATGTCTAAAGTAGCAACACCAAACATCAATTGTTTTTGTCTAGGTGATTGCACTTCACACAAGGCCATTAAAATATTATCGCGGCGTTCATCTAATAAAGATTCTTCAGTAATGGTAGCTGGGGTTAATACCCGCACAACTTGACGTTCAACAGGGCCTTTGCTGGTGGCAGGATCGCCAATTTGTTCACAAATAGCAACCGATTCACCCAAAGCGACTAGTTTTGCTAAATAGGTGTCTACTGCATGATAAGGCACACCCGACATTGGAATGGGTTTGCCTGCAGTTTTGCCTCTATGGGTGAGTGAGATATCTATTAATTCTGATGCTTTTTTTGCATCATCAAAGAAGAGTTCGTAAAAGTCACCCATACGATAAAACACTAAGATGTCTTTATACTCTGCTTTTATTTTTAAGTATTGTTGCATCATAGGAGTGTGTTGCTGTTCGTTGGTATTTGAATTTGTTGCGTTTTTGCTCATTTTACACTTTTAAATATATGATATTTAACTTGGGCTCGGGGTAACAAGTTAGCTAATACTCTGATTGTTAAACCGAGTCCAGGTTATTGAGTGGCGTTTTATTCAATATAGGGTAACAAAGCTATGATTAAACCTCTATGAGTATGATTAACGCTTAATAAAAATTTACTAGCGATATCGAATCAAGGCTTTATTTCATTAAAGGTTGGTTGATATTCAACTTGGTATTTAAGCCATGCGGTCACTATGGTAAATTTCCGCAAATAAAATGCATTTCAAGTTTTCTATCAATTTTTTTAGGATGATTTATCAATGGCTAAAGCCAAAGCAGTAACCAGCAAAAACAAAAAAACTACTAACTTTGAAGAAACTCTATGGGATAGTGCAAACAAGCTGCGTGGCAGTGTTGAATCATCAGAATATAAACACATAGTTTTAAGCTTAATCTTCTTAAAATTTATCAGCGATAAGTTTGATAAACAGCGTGAAAAGCTAGTTAATGAAGGTATGGGCGACTTTTTAGATATGGTCGAGTTTTATACCAAAGACAATGTGTTTTACCTGCCTGAAGAAGCGCGTTGGTCTTATATTCAGGTGCAAGCCAAGCAAGACGATATTGCTCTTAAAATTGACAGTGCACTGCATATAGTTGAAAAAAATAATAAAGCGCTAAAAGGCGCACTGCCAGATAATTACTTTTCACGTTTAGGTTTAGAACCCAGCAAACTCGCAGCCCTAATTGACACCATTAACAATATAGATACTGCCGCCAACGATTGTAATATGACAGAAGAAGATTTAGTCGGTCGGGTGTATGAATATTTTTTAGGTAAATTTGCTGCTAACGAAGGCAAAGGTGGTGGCGAATTTTATACGCCTAAAGCTGTGGTTAGTTTAATCAGTGAAATGCTAGAACCTTACAAAGGCAAAATATACGATCCCTGCTGTGGTTCGGGCGGTATGTTTGTACAATCGTTAAAGTTTATTGATAGCCACAAAGGTAACCGTAAAGACATCTCCATTTATGGGCAAGAATACACCACCACAACATATAAACTGGCGAAAATGAACTTAGCGGTACGCGGTATAGCGGGTAATTTAGGAGAAGTGGCGGGCGACAGCTTTTTTAAAGACCAACACCCAGATTTAAAAGCCGACTACATTATGGCAAACCCACCCTTTAACCAAAAACAATGGCGTGTCGATAATGAACTGGTAGACGACTCAAGATGGTCTGGTTACCCCATTCCACCCACTGGCAATGCCAACTATGCCTGGATTTTACATATGATCTCCAAGCTAAGTGCCAACGGCACCGCAGGTTTTGTATTGGCGAATGGTTCAATGAGCTCAAATACCAGTGGTGAAGGGGATATTCGGCAAAAAATTATCGAAAACGATTTAGTTGAATGCATGATAGCCCTGCCGGGACAATTGTTTTACACCACACAAATTCCAGTGTGTTTATGGTTTATCAGCAAAAATAAACAACAAGATATTAAACGTGGTTATCGCAACCGCCAAGGTGAAACCTTGTTTATTGATGCGCGTGATATGGGCAGCATGATAAGCCGGGTACATAAAGAACTCACCACAGACGATATTGCCAAAATTGCCAATACTTTTCATGCGTGGCGACAAAACCCAGAAACGATTGAACAAGCTTTAAGTACAGAGCACGACAATCTGGTTGATGAACATAAACAGCTTGAAACTTACCAAGATATAGCCGGTTTTTGTAAATCAGCAAGATTAGAAGATATTAAAAATAACGACTATGTACTTACCCCTGGCCGTTATGTTGGCGCTGCGGCAATTGAAGATGATGGCATTCCGTTTGAAGAAAAAATGCGTGAACTTAGCCAAACTTTGTATAGCCAAATGGAGCAAGCCGAAGAGCTGGATAAAGCGATTCGCAAGAACTTGGAGGTATTGGGTTATGGGGTTTAAACATGAAGTTACATTAGGACAAATTGCGCTTGAGGCAGTTGATGGTCCTTTTGGTTCTAATTTACCTGCATCAGCCTATGTTTCAGAAGGGATTCCTGTAATTCGAGGAAGTAACTTATCTCTCGGCCAAGAGCAATTTAAAGATTCTGAATTTGTTTACATATCAGAAGCTACATTTAAAAAACTAAAGCGTAGTGAATGTATTGCTGGTGATATCTTATTTACTAAGAAAGGGACGTTGGGGCAAACAGGCATAATTCCCCAAAAGCACAGATATAGTAGGTTTCTTCTATCGTCTAATCAGATGAGATTGCGTGTTAATGAAGAGAAAGCAATACCAGAGTATGTTTATTATTTCGTCTCTTCCGCAAATTCGATAGAAAAAATCAAAAGAGAGTCTGAGTCAACAGGTGTTCCTAAAATCAATTTGGAGTACCTGAAAAATTTTCGTATTTACCTACCACCTTTAGAATCACAGTCGAAAATTGTTAATGTACTGCAATCATTAGACAATAAAATTAAGCTAAATCGCCAAACTAATCAAATCCTAGAACATATGGCACAAGCTTTATTTAAAAGCTGGTTTGTTGATTTTGATCCTGTGATTGATAACGCTCTGGCCGCTGGGAATAAGCTACCGGATGAACTAGCTGCAAGAGTGGCAGTGCGTCAACGCTCTCACAAATTACCAAACTACAAACCACTGCCCGCTGATATTCAAAAGCTATTCCCTAACGAATTTGAACATACCGATGATCCGGCTATAGGTATTGAAGGCTGGATTCCTAAGGGGTGGAAAGTATCGACGACAGGTGATGAATTTGAAGTAAAAGGTGGATCTACGCCAAGCACTAACAACCCCGAATTTTGGGATGGTGGTGATATATGCTGGACATCACCTAAAGACTTATCTGGAAATGAAAGCAAAATCCTTTTGGATACTAGCAGAAAAATTACTGAGGCAGGTTTAAAAAAAATTACTTCAGGTTTACTACCGGTAAATACGGTATTAATGTCTTCGAGAGCACCTGTTGGTTATTTGGCTTTCGCGAAAATTCCAGTCGCTATAAACCAAGGCTATATCGCCTTGTTATGTGAAAAAACATTATCGCCAGAGTACACGGTTCAGTTTCTGGATTCTATTATGGATGAAATTAAAGGTATTTCTGGTGGTACTACATTTGCAGAAATCAGCAAAAAAACGTTTAGAAGTATTAAACTAATTGTCCCCTCAAAGCCTGCAATAGATGCTTTTACATCAGTTACTAAAGCAAATTATGACAAGATTACTGAAAATATAAAACAAACTAATTCGCTAGCTGAAACTAGAGATTATTTATTGCCAAAATTAATCACAGGTGAAGTTATATTGGAAGGTATTTGTCATGAATGAAAATGCGTTAAGGCTTCCATTGAGCACCAGAGCAATCGTTGGTAATGAAGAGGCTGTTCATTTAATTGAGCAAAAAGAGCGCCTTGAATCAGCACTTCTTCAAAATGATGCTCCATTATCTCTGGATTTGTCTAAGGCCTTTTTAGAGACAATTTTTAAAACAATTATTAATGATCGTGTAGCTCACGCAAATACCAACATAGAATTTGGTCCACTATTTCGCTTAGTTAAAGGCAACTTAGCTTTGAGTGAAAATGGCGACATTAACAATCTTTTGGGGTTGTTAGCTGGACAAATCGTGAATGTGACGGGGCAATTAAGGAATCGATATGGCGCAGCCTCTCATGGTGATGACGGTTATCATACTAATCCAATTACAATGACTGAAGCTGAGTTCATTGCTTCTTCTGTGGATGGTTTAGCTTCATGTATTTATAAAAAGCATAAAGAAACTTTAGAACCTGAGGTGGCTTATAGGTTGCGATATGATGATTATCCAGAGTTTAACGATTGGTTAGATGAGCAATTTGATGGTTACAACCTGCCTTTAGGAAACGGAAATATCATTCAATTTACAGCAAGCCAGATGGTATTTCAGCATGACATAGAAGGTTATCGTGAAATGTTAGTCCAATACTCATCTACCGAGGAAGAGGAGGGAGAGGACAATGACGCTTGATATTCGGGGTAGCAAAAAAACAACAAGGATCAGTGATAATCGCTTTGTGGTATTTGAAGAGCTCATTTCAAATGCTATAGATTCGTACCTGATCAGAAAAGATGCTGATGAAAATATTCCTGCATTAAAAATACGCTTCGATATCGAATTGTATGCAATTGATTTGGTATCAGACGATCAAATTGGCTTAAAAGTGACTTGTGAAGATAACGGAGCTGGGCTTGGTGAAAATCAAGTTAAAGCTTTCGTAACCAAAGATTCTACATTCAAAGATGACCTTAAAATTAAAGGTATTGGTAAGTGTTTTGGTTCTGGTCGTGTCCAGTACTTTCACTTTTTTGACAACTTAAACATTAAAAGCGTTTTTGATGCAGGTGGTACTTTTAAGCTTCGAACTCTTGATGTAGCAAGTAACACTAAGGAAATATCAGAGGCATCGTTTAAGTTAGAAGACACGTCAAATAATGAAATTAAAACATTGGTCTCTTTGACCGGGCTGTCTGAACAAGCTAATAAAAAGCATTTTTGGTCTAAAAACTTACCTGATGAGTTTTCTGCTACAAACCTTAAACATCATGTTTTTATAACGTTTCTTCAAAGGCTAATAACGCTTAAAGAAGTTATTGGCGATTTCAGCATCGAGTTGTGTACTACGTTATTTGGGGAACAGCAGCCTGTGCAACAAATCACAGCACATGATTTACCTCAAAAGTTGCCTGTACCTGACATTCCCATTGTGTGTGGTCATGGCAACGATGGAATAAATGGAGAACTTAAACTTTCTATCAGCACATATGAATTTTCTGAAGGCGAGTTTGCCTGGTTTGAGCATGATGTTGCGCTTTGTGCTAATTCGTCAATCGTAAAATCGTTGACCAAAACATTCTTAAAAGTCCCAAAAGATCGTAAGAGTTCAATAAACGGGAAGTTTTATTTAGTTTTAATTGAGAGCGATTATCTGGAACAGAATGTAAATGTTAGACGGGATAATTTTGATATCCCAGTTTCATGCAGCGGTAATGTCGAATTAATGTCTTCAGGCCCATCAATGCAAGATATTATCGAATCTGTAGAGGATTATGTGTTAGATCTATTAGCTCCTACCGATTTTGACAGAGATGCTTTGATCAAGGAAACAGGAACTAAATTTGGTATTTCTGCCAAGATGCTTACTGATACAAGGGTAAAAGTTAAATACGGTGACTCTGCCGATGACATTGCTAAACGAGTATTAAAAAAATACCAAGAAGAAATAGTTGATGATACTTCAGCGCTTTTTGATTTAAAGCAGGAATTACTAAAGCTAGACCCTCGAAAAGATGACTTTAGGGATAAAGTTAACGAAATGTCTTGGAAGTACACTTCTACCATTCAAAAGATGGACATGGCAAATCTTTCGCAACTTGTCGTTAGACGTTCATCGATGATTGAAATTTTAAATTGTGCTGTCAAAAAGTTACTGTGTGTTCAATCTGGAGAAGGCAGAAAAGAAAACGAAAAAATAATTCATAGTATCTTTTTCCCTACAGGAAAAGATAGCAACGATAAAATAGATCATGATATTTGGATACTCAATGAAGAGTATCACTACTTTGAACATATAGCTTCTGATAAGCCTCTTTCTACAATTCCTTGGAACGACAAAGAAAGCTTATTTGAACCAGATATTGATGCTGCACTTGCTGAGGTATTTCAAAAAAACGAGAGTGAAAACCAGCTAAAAAGGCCAGATATTGCGATTTTTAATCAAGAAGGAGCTGCGATTATCATTGAGTTTAAAGCGCCTGGTGTATCGATGGATAACTATATGGGTGACTTGATGGAATATGCTCACCTGTTGGCAGCGAAATCAAAAGGTCGAATTAAAAAGTTTTACGGTTACCTTATTGGCGATACCGTTAAACCATTGCGTCTTAAAGGATACAAAAAATTTCCAAGCGATAAAGGTTGGTTTAGTACTGACTCACTAGAAGATCCTGTGACTGGCAAGTCATATGGGGAGCTATATTCTGAAATTTTGTTTTATCAAGATTTTGTAGATAGGGCGGAACAACGGCTTAAGATTTATAAAGAAAAGTTAGGGCTTAGCTAATAATAACGATAATGGAGCATAAATCTCAAAAAATTTTAAATGCCTAAAGTGAAAAAATCACTTAAAAGTTGATTTATTTACTCTATTTGTTTAATTTTAACTTAATTAAAACGATTTTTTATGGATAACTGATTATGTTACTCCGTTTTTCCGTTGAAAATTTTAAGTCTTTTAAACAAAGGGCTGAGTTTTCAATGTTGCCAAGCCGGGTTAAAAGTCACCCGGCGCATGTAATTCGTGCAAAAAATGCTAAAGACATCAGCGTATTAAAATCTTCAATTATTTATGGTGCCAATGCCTCGGGTAAATCTAATCTGATTAAGGCAATGCGCCACGCGCAGGCTATGGTGGTTGAAGGTTCCAAGCTGGGTAAAAACTTACCTTACGAGCCTTTCCGCTTAGATGAAACCTGTGCAACCCAACCCACTCGCTTTGAGTTTGAAATTAAAAGTGGTAAACAAAATTATGCTTATGGTTTTAGTGCCGACCATAAAACTATTTATGAAGAGTGGCTGTTCGAAATAAATAAAAGCGGCGAAACACCCGTATTTGAGCGCTCATTACACAATAACCAAAGCCAGTTTGATTTTGGCCCGTTAAAATTTAACTCAAAAGAAGATGAGCAGTTTTTGCAGTTTACCGCCAAAGGTACACCGGCAAATCGCCTGTTTCTGGCTGAATGTTACGAGCGCAATGTATTAACTAACTTAAGTTATTTAACTGCGTTTGTGGATGTGAGTTACTGGTTTCATGAAAAGCTTAATATTGTATTTCCTAACTCTAAATATCATGGCTTAGAAATGCAGTTGCATGTAGGCAATGATAATGCCGATATGCTGGCGAAAATACTCAACGAGTTTGACACAGGCATAGCCGGTTTATCACTTAAGGAAATTGATTTTTCAAAAGAAATACCTGATATTCCCACTTCAGTTAAACAAGATATTCTGCAACAAATTGATGAAAAAGAAGCGATTTTTGTCGCCGGACCACGTAATACCCGTTATCAGTTTGTAAGAGATCAAACCGGTCAAGTAAAAGCATTTAAACTGATGACTAAGCATGTTGGTGCTGATGGCAAAGATGTATTTTTTGATATTTTTCAGGAATCAGACGGTACACAAAGGTTATTAGATATTGCACCTGGGTTATTAGATATTTTCTCTAAAGATAAGGTGTACATCATAGATGAAATTGATCGTAGCTTGCACAGCGAGATTACCACTTCATTGCTGAATACTTTTTTAGCTTTAACTTGTGATGTGCAAAGCCAATTGATTGTAACCACTCATGAGTCAAATTTATTGAATTTGGATATGATCCGCCGTGATGAGGTTTGGTTTACCCAAAAAGATAAACAAGGCGCAACCAGTTTATATTCGCTGGAAGAGTTTCAGCCAAGATTTGATAACGATATCCGTAAAGGTTATTTAGTTGGCCGCTTTGGTGGTGTGCCTGTTATTAAAGATTTGTTTTCTGATTTTAAGGCAAACCTCTTAGCTGAAAGGAATCCGGCATGACATCACCTTTAGCGCTATTTACTAGTGAAGATGGCAAAATTCGGCTGCAACTTAAATTAGAGCAAGATCAGAGCGGTGAACCGACGCTGTGGTTAACGCAAAAACAAATCGCTGAGCTTTATGAAAAGTCATCTCCCACTATTAATGAACATTTAAAAAATATTTATGCTGAGGGTGAATTAGAGCCAGATTCAACTATTCGGAAATTCCGAATAGTTGCCCGCGAGGGCGCGCGAGACGTGGAAAGGTTGCTTGACCATTATAATCTTGAAGCCGTTTTAGCTGTTGGTTATCGGGTTCGTTCTAACCGGGGTACTCAGTTCAGGAAGTGGGCAACTCAGATATTAAAAGAATATCTGATAAAAGGCTTTGCGATGGACGATGAGCGGCTTAAAAATCCAGATAAAGATTTATCAGCCGATTATTTTGATGAGTTGCTTGAACGCATTCGCGATATTCGCGCATCTGAGCGACGTTTTTATCAAAAAATTACCGATATTTATGCCACTGCAACTGACTACAATTCGCAAGCACAGATTAGCCAGCAATTTTTTGCCTCAGTACAAAACAAATTACACTGGGCGATTCATGGCAATACGGCGGCAGAACTTATTGTTAAGCGGGCTGATAGCTCACAACCCAATATGGGGTTAACCAATTGGTCTGGTAAACAAGTTCGCAAGCAAGATGTGTCGGTGGCGAAAAATTATTTAACCAATGAAGAGCTAACGGCGCTTAATCGAATTGTCACTATGTATTTAGATTATGCTGAAAATCAGGCAAGTAAACGCCGAGCGGTTACTATGCAAGAGTGGGCAGATAAGCTAGATGCGTTTTTACAATTTAATGAGCATGATATTTTGCAGGGGGCAGGCTCGGTTTCGCACGAAGTGGCTAAAAAGCTGGCTGAAACTCAATATCAAAGTTTTGCCGACCAGCGCAGAATTGATAAAGCCAAAGAAATGAGCGACTTTGATGCTTTTATTGAGAATACTAAATCGCTAAGCAAAAAATAATCTTCTATTTTTAAATATACAAAACGCTTAATATGCTTGAGAGTGACTGATACACTAAAACAGCATAAATTTATAATAATCAGGATGTTGAATGAAGTTTACTGAGGAACAGCTTGAAAAAGCAGTGATTAGGCTTCTGCAAGAGCAAGGCTTTAGTTATGTGCGAGGTGATGAGCTTAACCGAAACAACAGCGATGTGTTAATCAAAGATGATTTGCGCAGTTATCTGTTACACAAATATGCTTCGTTTAATATTACTGATAATGAAATTGAAAGCATTGTTCGCAAGCTTGAAGTGCTACCCGCGAGTGATTTATACCAAAGTAATAAACAGCTATGTAGCTGGTTAGCTGATGGTTTTGTATTAAAGCGTGAAGATCGCAAGCTCAAAGATATTCATATCAGCCTGATAGACTATTACAACTTATCCAGCGCGCTTGAACAGTTATTTAAACCAATACAAGATTTTACCCAAGCAAAAGTTGCAACTAGCAGTCCACACGCTTTTGATACCAATATTTATAAAATTGTAAATCAGCTCAATATCGAAGGCGCCGATGGTGAAACCCGTATTCCTGATTTAATTTTGTATATTAATGGTTTACCTCTGGTAGTGTTTGAATTTAAAAGTGCCATTCGAGAAGAGCAAGCGACTATATTCAACGCCTTTGAGCAGCTAACTGTGCGTTACAGGCGTGCTATCCCTCAGCTTTTTATCTACAACGCTTTTTGTGTGATAAGTGACGGTGTAAATAATAAGATGGGCGGATTATTCTCCCCTTATGAATTCTTCTATGCTTGGCGCAAAATCACTGGCAATGAATCGGTCGAAAAAGACGGGATCAATGCTTTGCATACTATGCTGCAAGGTTTGTTCGATAAAAACAGATTGCGCGATGTGGTTCGAAACTTTGTATTTTTTCCGGATACCAGCAAAAAAGAAATCAAAATAGTTTGCCGTTATCCGCAGTATTACGCCGCACGTAAGTTATTCGCCAATATTAAGTTACACCGCAAACCCGAAGGCGACGGTAAAGGTGGTACCTATTTTGGCGCTACTGGCTGCGGTAAAAGCTACACCATGCAGTTTTTAACCCGGCTATTAATGAAAAGTGTTGAGTTTGGTAGCCCAACGATAGTGCTGATTACCGACAGAACTGATTTAGACGACCAGCTTTCGCAGCAGTTTAGCAATGCCAAACTTTATATTGGTGATCAGATAATTGAAACGGTTGAAAGCCGAGATGATTTAAGAGCTAAACTTAAAGGCCGTAACAGCGGTGGTATATTTTTAACCACCATTCATAAGTTTACTGAAGACACTAAGTTGTTGTCTGAGCGCAGCAATATTATTTGTATTTCGGATGAAGCACATCGCAGCCAAGTTAACCTAGACCAAAAAGTTAAAGTTGATTTCAAAAAAGGTACTGTGACTAAAAGCTACGGCTTTGCCAAACACTTACATGAATCTTTGCCGAATGCCACCTATGTAGGCTTTACCGGCACACCAATTGACGCAACCTATCAGGTTTTTGGTGAAATGGTTGATAGCTACACCATGACTGAATCAGTTAAAGATGAAATAACCGTTCGCATTGTGTATGAAGGGCGTGCGGCAAAAGTTATTTTAGACAATGCCATGCTGGCTAAAATTGAAGAATATTATAAACAGTGTGCTGAGCAAGGCAGCAACGAGCATCAAATCGAAGAAAGTAAAAAAGCTTCGGCTAATATGAGCGCTATTTTAGGTAATGAAGACAGAATTAAATTATTAGCGCTCGACTTTGTTCAGCATTATGAAAACCGGGTTAGTGAAGGTGCAAGCGTTAAAGGCAAAGCCATGTTTGTATCAAGCAGCCGTGAAATTGCGTACGACTTTTACAATGCGGTGAAAAATATTCGCCCCGACTGGTTTACGGTTAAACAAGCTGAGAACATTAATCAGTTTAAACCTCAAGACAGAGAAAATGCGATTAAAGCGGGCACATTAGCCAAACCGATTGAGCAAGTAAAACTGGTGATGACTCGTGGGCAGGATGACTGCAAAGCGTTATGGGATTTACTCGGTGATAAAGCTTATCGAAAAGATTTAGACACACAGTTTAAGAATCCGGCGTCTAATTTCAAAATAGCCATTGTGGTGGATATGTGGCTTACCGGTTTTGATGTTCCTTTCTTAGACACCATTTATATCGACAAGCCGATTCAGCAGCATAACCTGATTCAAACTATCTCACGGGTAAACCGAAAATTTGAGGGTAAAAACAAAGGTTTGGTGGTCGATTATATTGGCATCAAAGATCAAATGAACAAAGCTTTGGCACAATATTCTAAAGGTGACTCAACAAACTTTGAGGATATTGAGCAATCTTTGATTGTGGTTAAAGATTATTTGGATTTACTCAATCAAATGTTTAGCCCATTTGATGCTTCTGCTTATTATTCTGGTGACCCAGTAGCCCAGCTAAGTTGCCTAAATTGGGCGGGTGAATTTGTATTGCAGAATAAAAAGTTTGAACGCCGCTTTATGGAGTTGGTCAAGCGTTTAAAAGCCGCTTACGATGTATGTTGTGGCAGCGAAGAATTAACTCAAACGCAAAAAGATACGATTCACTTTTATTTGGCTGTACGCTCTATTGTTTACAAGCTAACAAAAGGTGATGCACCGGATACTGCACAAATGAATGCCAAGGTGCGTGAAATGATTGCGGACGCTTTACAAGCCGATGGTATTGAAGAAATTATGCAGCTTGGCGAACGCGAAGAAGGCATAGATATTTTTGACGGTGACTATTTGGCTAAGCTAGAAAAAGTAAAACTGCCCAATACGAAAGCTGAGTTGCTGCAAAAACTGTTAGCCAAAGCGATTGGTGATTTTAAGAAGGTAAATAGAGCGAAAGCGATTAACTTTACCAAGCGGTTTACAGCTTTGGTTGACTTGTATAACCAGCGCAAAGAAGACGAGATATTTGAAAGCAATGTGCATGAAGATTTTTCAACTGAAGTATTTAAGTTGATTGATGAGCTAAAAGCTGAAATGTCGTCATTTGCAGACATGGGCATTAATTTCGAAGAAAAAGCCTTTTACGATATTTTAAAAACCTTAGCTGAAAAATACGAATTTGAATATCCAGAAGATAGTTTGCTGACACTAGCTAAAGAAGTTAAAACTGTGGTTGATGACAAGGCCAAATATACCGACTGGTCTGATCGAATCGACATTAAAGCTGAATTGAGGGCTGATTTAATTGTACTGCTTGCCAAACATGGTTATCCGCCAATTGATCGCAATGAGGTATACAAAGAAATTTTTGAGCAGGCAGAAAATTTTAAGAAGCATAGAGTGAGTTAGTTGGCACAATTTTCAAATTTGATAACAACTTTTACCATTTATATTTTGAGGATACAGAATGGCTGTGCAACACGGAATTTGGAAAATTGGCGACAAGCCTGAGGCTTTGCCTGCTATTAGGCTGGATAGTGAAATATTACTTGAAGAGCAAATTACCAAAGATATATCTATTTTAAATCCAAATTGGCTACTCATTGGCAGGCAAGTATATACCGACTTTGGCAAATACATTGATTTACTAGCCATCGATGCTTCAGGTTCAATTATTATTATTGAACTTAAAAAGCATAAAACTCCAAGGGATGTTGTTGCTCAAACTATTGACTACGCTGCTTGGGTCGAGAGTCTTCCAACTGAAAAAATTTCACAAATTTATACTGATTTTGCTGTGAAATATGAATTAGCCAATAACGTTTTCGATGACGCTTTTAGAGCTAAATTTGGCACTTCCCCCCTTGACGAAGATGTTAATAGTTCACACCAAATGGTTATTGTGGCAGCGGAGTTAGATGCAAGTACAGAGCGCATCATTAATTATTTAAATGATAAAGCCAGCGTTGCTGTTAATGCGGTGTTTTTCTCTGTGTTTCAAGATGGCTCAAACCAATATTTAAGTCGCTCTTGGATGATTGACCCAATTGAAACGGAAGAGCATGCAGTTAATACAGCCAAGCACGGAGAATGGAACCATGAGTTTTACGCTAGCTTTGGAGCAGGCGGTAGAAATTGGAGTGATGCTGTAAAATATGGATTTATTTCAGCTGGTGGTGGGCGTTGGTATAGCAAAACTTTGTTTATGTTAGAGCCTGGCAATAGAGTCTGGGTGAACATACCTGGTACCGGTTATGTCGGAGTAGCCGAAGTTATAGATCGCGCTATTATCGCCGATGAATTTATAACAGAGGATAAACAGCTTGTCGGCAGTTACGCGTTGGCAAAAGATAGTGGTGAAGATGATGCTGAATATTTTGTACCGGTAAAATGGATACACCAAGTCCCTGAGTCGGCGGCTGTCAATGAAGTTGGTTTATTTGGTAATCAAAATTCTGTCGCTAGGCCGAGAACTGCTAAATGGCCACACACAATAAAAAGGTTAAAAGCAGTATGGGGAATAGAGTAATTTATATCAGGTTCATCTTGGTGTAGATAATTCTCTCTGTTGGTTCAGGAGCGCTGAATCAAAGCGCTGTCATGATGACGTACCGGTGACCTCGAATACAAAAGTCGAGGTCACTGGACAAACATGTAGGTATGTTCTTGTTTCCTATCCCTAGCTACAACTCCAACTCAAGAAAGTCGTGATCAACCTCGTCTTGGGTTATACCGATATAACGCAAAGTTGCAGCTTCGGCAGTGGTTAGACATGCAATTTGCAAATGGGTTAGTTGGTAGTATTAACATGATCGGACGAGAACTTAAAGACGGTAACGACGAGCTAGCCGAATGGGTTAAATTGCGTCCAGGTCACTTTATTGCCAATGATGACAGCGCAAGGCGTGAGTTATGAATTCAAAATCAAGAACTAGGGTAAAAACAACGCCGTTCTCTGACTTTTTCCGAAACGCTCCGTCTAGTGAAAAACGGAAATTCTTTGATAAAGTTATTCAGGAATCAGTTGAATATCAGCGTAAAATGATCGCTGAGGCAGAGTTGCTTAAATTTAATAAGTAATGTGCGTTGTTAGTTTTAATAGCTCAACGGTAATGCTGTTACTTTAGTTCCTATTCATGCGGAATTATCGACACTGCAAGTAGCAGAAATACTTAAGATATCGCGGCCATTTTTTGTGAAACTGCTTTAAAGTGTAGAGCTCCCTTTTACTAAAAAAGGCGCACATCGAAGAGTTTTAATTAGTGATGTTCAAGCTTATCAGCAGTTAATAGATAATGAGCGGATGAAAGCATTAGGTGCATTAACGGCTCAGGCTCAAGAATTAGATATGGGGTACCAATGCGAACAGGTGAAAATTTTTAATTAATCATTGTTTAACACTTCCCAATATCCTCCTTTTTTAGGTCCATGGTAGGTTAATTTTTGTTGTTGTTTTAACTTAGCTACAGCTCTTTCTATTGTACTCGGTGACCTTTCTAAATGTGACGCTATTTCTGCTAACGTTAAATATGGGTTCTTTTTGAGCAAGGCTAAGATTTGTTCAGGAGTTTTTACCCGCGTTTCTACCTGCATTTCTACCCGCGTTGTAGATTGTACTTCAATCAAGGTTTTAGCAATAACTGCTAGCATAAATTCGATAAATGGCGCGCAGTCAGATTTGACCGTGCTCTCTCGAATCGCTTGGTAATATTCCGCTTGATGTTGGTTTATTAAGCTCTCGACAGGTATGTCGATAAAAATTGGCTGCCATTGGCTCAAGATCAAAGTTTGCCATAAACGCCCCATACGGCCATTGCCATCTGCAAACGGGTGAATAAATTCAAATTCATAGTGGAATACACAGCTACGAATCAGTGCTGGTGAATCACAGCTTTTGAGCCAACTAAACAAATCTTTCATTAAGCGAGGGACTTGGTTTGCACCTGGAGCCATATGTACAACTTTATCACCCGACATTACGCCAACCCCACCTTGGCGGTAACATCCAGCTTCACTGATTAGTCCTGTCATTAACGTATTGTGGGCCTCTAGCAGATGTGCTTCATTCGTGCATTGCCAACCTGGCATTAGCTCATAAGCTTTCAACGCATTTTGCACTTCCAATACATCTTTAGGTGGTGCGACTATGCGTTTTCCTTCTAAGATAGCTGTAATTTGAGCCTCACTTAGTGTGTTGCCTTCAATTGCTAATGAACCATGAATCGTACGAATGCGATTTTCACGACGCAATCTAAGCGATTGAGTTTGCTCAACTCGCTCGGTCAAGCGGCCGATACTTTCGCTGATCTCGGCTACTTGTCTTAGAATAGTCTGCGTAATGGTAAAGGGTGGGTTATAGGGCATAGTGGTTTCCAGTTGGTAAGATTTCAAAGTTACAAAATAGCGTTCGTTTTGTCACTAACAGTTTTACTTGTATCTATTTTTTTAAATCATCCACATAATCTGCCCACTCTTGCATCATGATGGTTCTTTCCGGCAACAACACCGCTTTGTTATAAGTTGAGCGAATACGGTCCTTATCCATGTTTGAGTGAATTTCATTCATAACTTCGATTAGCGGTTAATGCTATATAACTTAGCATCAACTTAGAAAGATTTCATATTGCTAGGGCTGATATATGGTCTCCTCCATTATTGCAAGAGTGCCTTGCTCAGATAGTTGAATGCTAGATTTCCGTGAAACTAAGTTAGGTGTTTAGATATGGGCGTTTATTTAAACTAACTACATCCTTAAAAATTCATTTGTTCTAACGTCAAAAAGCTGCCATATTTAAGTCGTTAAATAAAGGACAACGCAGGCTTAATAAGGGGAGATTATGTGCAAGAACTCACTAACTGGAGTTTTGCTACTTCTTACTTTTTTGGCAGGTTGTGGTGGTTCAGGTAGCGCAGCAACAGAGACCTCCAAGCCGGATAGCTCAGATAACACTAAGCCAGAAGTCACACTAGTGAGTATTCATGCTCAACTATCCAACACTCCAATTCAAGTAGGTGACTCGGGGCAAGTTAAACTTGCTGTTAAATATAGTGACGATACGACTAAAACTTTAAACACTGATTTAAATTGGCAAAGTAGTGATGCTGGCGTAGCAAGTGTTGACTCTTCAGGTGTAGTTACTGCTTTCGCACAGGGGCAAACAGTTCTAAGCACTTCATATCAAGGCCTTACAACCAGTATCAATTTAGTTGTCGAGCAGGCCACTGCTAAAACTAATTTATCAATGAATTTTGATGCCGCTACTAGCCTAATGACTCTCAGTTGGAGCGAGCAAAATTTTACTGATAAAGACAGTTACTTGGTTCAGCAAAAATCTACTTTGGCTGCTAAATTGGCAGATAAACCAGATGATAATTGGGAAACATTAGTGGAATGGCCCGCTGGGCTAGGTGAGTACCTCTACCAGACTGCCGCATCAGCAGGTCAGCAATTCCGTGTAGTAGGCAGCAGTAGTGATACAATATTGACTAGCACCAAAGGTAACCTTGATTTTAAAGTTCCACTTGCTGAAGATTTTAAACTGAAAATTATTCAATCCGGCCAACTAGCAACTCAGCCTTTGTCTGGAAGTGTAGAGCTGACGATTGACACTACATCAGACGCAGTGAAAGTTGATTATTTTGTTGATACTAAAAAAATAGGCAGTAGTAATTCGGGCCCTGCTTTTAGCTATCCCTTAGTAACCAACAACCTAGTTAATGGCCCACATAGAATTGACGCTCAAATTGAGCATGAAAACGACAGCTTCATCTTAATATCAGAAACTGTTAATGCATTTAATACTAATTTAGCATTGAGCTTTAGTGCAGTAGGGCAAAATGATGTTAGTTCGACTGTTGCTGTTACTGCAAGTGCGTCGTCTCGAGTCGCAATTTCTAGAGTTGAATTCTATTTAAATCAACAACTCCAGCTTAGTTTAACTGAACCTAACCATTGTGGTTCTAGGTACGGTTGTGGCACCACTAATTATGACCAATACCGGTGGAACTGGGCAACGGTTGGATTATCGCCAAATACTTACGATATTAAAGTAATTGCTTATGACGACAGTGGCGCAGAGATTGAAAAAACACACGCATATCAACTGAATAACAAGCCAACTTTAACTCTTACTTCCCCGCTTAATCAATCGTTGGTGAGTGACAGTTTAACCATTAACGGTACTGCAAACGATGATGAAGGTGTTCCGCTCATTACAGTTAAACTTGGTGACATACTGGTTTACGCTGATTATGCCAACGAGTTTAATGCTACCCACTCTATGGCGGGGCTACCCAGTGGCACATATTTAATCACTGTTGAAGCAAAAGACGCGTCCGGTCAGGTAACGCGTAAACAAATCAATGTCTTGTATTCCTCTGAACTGTCAGTTACCCCGCAGTTTATAAGAGCATTAGATAATCAAAGTATTATAGATATACAATATGGCCGTATTTTATATACACCAACGGATGATGATATTGTTTTGGGGTCAGTTGATACTGCTCTCCTTACTCGCATTGACCGAAATTTATACTCTACTCGTGGTACATCAGTTACGGCTAATCATCCCAATAATAAAGATGTACGCTTCAAGTACAGCCAAGATAATCAGTATGCTGGACTCGTTTATACTTTTAAGCTGGATGCTTATTGGCTCAAAGCGAATAATGAAGTGGTGAACACTTATGGTAAAACTAGCAACTCAGAAGTTAAGGGCGGTTATTACCCAGTTTCATCAAGCAACAAAATTGTTTACAGTACAATGCACACGTTCAGTCCATCGGTCACTGTATATGATATCAATACAGATTCGGCCTATTCCTATAGTAGAGACAAAAAAACTTGGTTGTCGGGTTGGCGGCGTCAAACTAATGATGAATGGATGTGTAACGGTTACTATGATTTTTTGTATAGTGAATACAACCTAGACCTGCTCAATTATGAAAGTGGTGAAATCATTGAAATAACGCAGAACAATCAGGCTCATGACTTGTGTATTGGTCTTACAGCTACAGACTTTATTTACACTAGTTTTGGCTTAAGCTCTGAGCAAGGACATTTGTACAAAGCAGCGTTTTCAGACCCCATGCAGCCTTTGGAACTAAGTAGTACGCTAACAAGTTCTAATCAAGTTTTCTCTACTGGAAAAGTAACGGCGTGGATAGAGGGCGATAGCCAGGTTTTAAAAGTCTATATCAACGATGCCTCACCGCAAGAACTTACAGTTGCAAACAATGCCGTCTTGAAAAAATTAACGAATGACGGCGTCACCTACAGTATAAATAATCAGCTATATATTTGGCGAACAAACACTCAAACCAGTAAATTGATTTGGCCTGCTAGTGATACTCATTATATAGATGGTGGTAATGTATACGTTATAAGAGGCGGCAATTTGCTATACAAAATAGAGCTGTAAACGCGATAAGAATCCCTTTATAGTCGATTAGCTAGGAACGGAATTAGGCATTCTATTTTGTTCTAACTTGAACCAACTGCCATATTTGAGTCGTTCAACAATTCTTGCATGGTACTAATCATGAATTATTGTTGCACTTGTGGCGAATACTTAAGGGAGTAAAGTGCAGAGGGGGTTAGCGACAAAATGTGTCGCTAACAAAGGTAAGGCGTTATTTGGGAGCAAACTTTAAAAGTTGTGCTTATTTTGTCCAAGTGTAGGTTAGGTTCTGAGTTTGAGTTGCGCTAATGCCACCAGAGCTAACCGAAATAGTTGCGCTGTATTTTATTACAACTTTGTTTGCTGTGCGTTCTACTTCTTCAAATGAATAGTCACTGACGGTAACACCATCAACTTCAGTGTTTTGTTTCAATTGATTAGCAATTTCATCTGTGTTTGTTGGTGGAGTGGTATTTTTAACAGTCACTTGGGGTATATCAACTGTGACAGTTACTGGAGAAGTTACTGTTGAAGTGCCTGTAATAACTAGTGTCCAATTGCCTTCAGTTCCATTATTTCCAGGATCGATCACAACACCGCCGTTTTCAAACGTGATATTGTCAGGCCAAGCAAATTGAGCTAGGTCTGGTATAGATACACCCGTTGGTAGTTCACCCGCTGCATTTAAAGCGCTGTATAAGTCGTCATAACGGCTTTTTAGCGTATTTAGGTAAGATGTGAAGTCTGCAGTAAGACCTGAATTTCCAATTGAAGTATTGATGCCGTTGTAAAACTTTTCAATTTCAGCGGTAATATTTGTTTCTGTGGCAAAGCTTGCGTTCAACATAGCCAGCTGAGATTTCAATGCTTTGCTAGAGTCAGAATCAGTACTTAATTCGGTGGTTAGTTTGCTAGCGTCCGGGATATCTATATTAAATAAATTACCTACTGTGGCTGAATTTAAGCCAAACGATTCTAACACTACTTTTGTTGCTGTTTCTTGAAGCGTTTTCAGTTCGGTTGCATCAATATTCTCAAAACTAGTTGATTGAGCCATAATAACTTTAGTTGCAGCTGTCGTTAAAGAATTTACTGGTAAGTCAGTAACTTCGGTGTCCCCTTTTTCCGCTACAAAATGCGATGTCAGCTCCAAACCATCCAACTCAGTCGAAGTCATAGTATCACCACGATTGACTGAACCACATTTGTCAGCGTCACAAACCATGGTTGTGTTTGCGTTAGTTGTAACTTTCACTACAACTGGTTTGCCGTTCGACGTGCCTGGTATGCTTATATCAAACTCACCATCGGCATTGGTTGTGCCAGTGCCAACAGGTGTGCTCATGTTTCCTGCATTGTATAAATTGACATCAGCATTCGCTAACGTCCCTTTAACCACTTTACCTTGTACACTAACGTCTTGTGTTTTATCGTCGTCATCCCCAAAACAGCCGGTTAGACCACTGAGTAAAATAATACTGCAAACACTTTTTGCAATATTCAAAGATAATTTTGTGCTCATCGTATGTTTCCTTTTCAATCTAATTAATAGACAGCCGTAATTTGCAAATTAGCCTTAAGTCGAAGGCTAAAAAAAGCTTAGCTCAGGTACGACGTTATTACGCCCCCTGAATCAGGGGGACACGAGTGAAATTATTCATTACATTTTCTAGCGTAATTTATGCTAGTACAGAGGATTTTTCTGAATTATAGGGCGGATCTGAATCTATTGTTAAGCTAGAAAGAGGAACGGAAAGGGATAATTGCCAGTTTTCTTGCACCGCTTGATATTGGCATATACCGCCTAGTTTTTGAGCTCTGTTTTGCATGATATTGAGCCCTCTAATTTGTCCAATTTGAGCGTTATTAGTTAAACCATTATTTTCAACAAAGATGATTAATTGATTGTTTGTACAGTCCACGCTTACTAATAAAGTAGTTGTTTGAGCGTGTTTTAATGCGTTGGTTGTTGCTTCGCGAATGATTCTGGTCAATTCGCTATATTGCCTAATACCTAAAACGATATGGGCAGACTGAGCTTGCCAATTTAAGTTAACGCCCTGAGCTTCACATCTACGCTGAATTTCATCTCGCCACTGAAGTATAGCTGCTTCAAGTGACAAAGACTCACCTTCCATATCTTTAAGTAAATTACGTAAATCCTTAATCGCTTCTCTAACTAAAGGTTTAGTACCAGCTTCTGATCTATGCAGTAAATGCAATAATTTTGCACCAAGATCATCGTGCATATCACGGCTAATCCTATACCTTTCCTCTTTCGCGCCTTCAACATAGGCAGCACGAACATTTTCAACTAACGTATGTAATGACAAAACCAAATTGGCAATATTTTTATCTTTAGGTGTAAATAACTTTGAGCCTTCATAAGGATGTTGCAACAGCCAAAAAACTTGATTAAAAGGATCGGCCACTTTGAGTGTTTTACCTTGTTCGAGAATTGTCACTTCTGGTTTAGTATCAGATAAAGGGGAGCTATGAACGGAGAGAGGGCGAAATACAGCTTGCAACGCTTCTTTCAAACCAAGCTTACCTTTAACTTGTTGTGCTTCTAACATTGCAGGCAATGCATTAGCGAGCCATTCGTCTAGTTCTGGACGATGGTTAACGATTAATTTTTTCCATAGATATTGCCTTAGTGGAAAGTAAATCCATCCGACCAAAGCGACAGAGAGTGTTAGAGTGACAGGGCCAGATAAACTCAATAATGATACAAGTAATACATCAAATAACATGATCATTAAACCGCTAAGTAGCCAAGCCCAAAGGGCAAACCACCAGCGATCTAGCTCAAACAAACGATAACGAACGACTCCCATCGCCATACCTGCATACATGAGGAGGAAGGTTGTAAATAATAGGCCTTGAGAGGCTGGATGCGCTATTTGCAAAATCGCTGGAAGTATCATACCACCTGCAAAAAAGAAAGTTCCTGCGATAATCGAAACCACTATCCAAAGCGAAGCAGCCCTTTGTGTTGGTTGTGTTTTTGTTTGCAACCATTGCCAAATCGAACCAGTTAAACCGATTAAAAATATGCCCATTACCCACAAATGAAAGCCTTCCACTGGGGTTGCAACCAATTGGAATTGATCCAAAACAAAAGCTACAATAAATGATGCGTAAAATGCTTTTGTTAGCCAGGGTGATGGAGATTTACATGGGTAGTTCCAGATGAAAACGCTAAGAGATGCGGAAAAAAGTAAAGCGCCAAAATGGTTTAACCCAGATAACCAAATAAACAGGTCTCCTGAAATAAAAAGCTCGCGGGTACTGTAGATTGCAGCAGCAGATGAAAATAAAACATAGCTTAATCCCGTGAGTGTAAAAGAATTGATAGAAATATCTCGTTGAGCAGGTATCCACACCATCAGACAGATGATCATTCCAGCTAAACCACACAGCAATTGTAACCAAAATAACCCAGGCAGTTCTAAAATTGAACGTGGTTTTAGTTCAACTGGAAATATGTTCCCTTGATTATCAATGATTTTCAGGCTACCAGCTTGCAATGCATCATGCAGTTGTTGATGAGCACTAAAAAAGTTGTTCAAGCTCTTATAATCGGGCAATACATCGGGTTCTTCTAGTGTAAGGCTTTCAGTCGCGGCGAGCATTTTGCCTTCAATCATAAATGACTTTACAGGAAAAGCTTCCAGAGATTCTTGTTTGGCCATTAGCTCATTATTAAAAGCATAAAACTTAAAATTGCTACTTGGTAAGGTTAGTGAAAAAATGACAGTGAAGATGCCATAAAACAACACTAAAAAAAGCCCTGCAATTATTCGAGTTTTTAGAGACAGCATAAGGTTACCTGCTTACGTTTCACCCTATTTTAAGGGGTTGCTTTAATTGGTTGCTAGGAGGTATGGTACGTTTTAAATTTTAAACTTTTATATTAATACAATTTATTTTTGTTACTGTAAACAATATTGGAGCTCGGATGAACGATATTGATAAGATACTGATTATCGAAGATATTCCCGAAGTATCAGTATGGTTGCATGCTCAAATTAACACTCTTTTTCCCCATCGACAAATAGATCATGCCGAAAGCCTTGCCGCTGCAAACAAAGCGATAAGCCAATATACGTACGAATTGGTTTTGGTCGATTTAGGGTTACCCGATGGTCACGGAAGTACATTTATTAGCGCTTATAAAGCTATCGCTCCTAGTGCGTTTTGTGTTGTAACGACAATTTTTGATGATGCAGATCATCTTATACGGGCATTGAGGGCTGGTGCAGATGGGTATTTACTCAAAGATGACAGTGAGAGCGAATTTATTGAACAACTTTCAGGCATAATAGGTGGTCGTCCACCACTGTCCGCATCTATCGCGCGTTACCTTTTACAGCAATATAGACCTATAAATGATGAACCCGATATTGTTTTGACTCAGAGAGAAACCGATGTACTTACTCTTGCTGCGAAAGGACTAAGTGTTAAACACGCAGCAGATTTATTAGGAATTAGTTACTACACAGCAGCAGGTTACCTAAAAGAAGTGTACCGTAAGTTGCAAGTAAACTCTCGAGCTGAAGCTACGGTTAAAGCGGTTAATTTAGGGTTGATTAACCCAAAGTAACCCCTTGTTTATGGGGGATACGTTAAACTAAAGCTTCATTATTATTGTCGTGACATAGGAAAAAATAGGATTTGTCATGACAATTTTACCCTTTTATCGGCTTATACCCGCTATAGGACTTGGTGTTCTAATATCAGCTTGTTCATCAGATAAACGCGTTGACATTGAATCACCTGAACCGGATCCAACTATAACAGTCTCTTTAAATGGCACTGCGGCCGTAGGGCAAGCAATCGTAAACGCTACTATAACCGCAACTTGTCAAAACGGATCGGGTTTTACAGTTTCGCCCGTAGTTACCGACGATAAGGGAAAATGGAGTGGTGAAGTCGATAGCCAACAACTACCTTGTTTACTTGAGTTGGCTGGAGGTGAACCCGATATACAATTGTCGAGTATGGCATTTTCAGCTGGCACAGTGAACATTACACCACTGACGCATTTATCCCTGCTTAAGGCTAGCGCAGATGCCAATCTAACTTGGAAAGATAATGTTGCTATATGGCCCAATAGAAATCAAATTGAAGCAGCAGCTTCAAGTGTATTGGATGTATTCGAATCTAAAAACTATATTGATGAAGAACTCGTGGGTAGCCCTTTCTCAACCGAGTTCGAAGCAGATGGAACCGGCTGGGATAGACTACTTGATAATATCCTCACCCTTGTATCGGATTCAACTAATCAAATAGATGATTATCAAGCCTTAGGGCAAATTTTGATAAATGATGATCTGGAACGTTTACCTGTTTACACCAGTACAACGCCCACAGAGCCAACAGAACCGACGCCTAATGAGGAATTACTCAATCAACTTAACGGAATTGCGTTTACGCTTGATGGGCATACTTGGATTATAAATCAGCCTTTTATCCCCTCGTCTAATTATCAAAATACTAATCGGCATATTCGTGCCAACAACTTTATCGGTGATGTTATTTTAGACGAGAGCTCATTTAAGGGAGATGAATTGGCTTGGGCGCAAGTTACGTTAGCTCATGGTTTACGGGGAAAACAAAATTGTAGTGTAGACACTGGACTTACTTTATTAACCGTTAATAACGACGGTGAAGTTCCCGTGCAAAAAATTTGGAGTGCGACTGAGTGTGAATTGCAGGTTGATTACCATATTGGCAATGGCGCAAGTGAGGGGCGTATTGTCAGCGCTAAGCTGGTTAATGACAAAGATCAGACAGAAGCAGTATTGACTGACGGGCAGTTTCGTATTTTTGTGCATCCAGGAAAAACAGGAGAAGTACCTACTTCTTTGGCTGACGACGTTTGGATGTCTGTTGCAATAGATAAAGGGACTGCGGAACTGAAGTCGGGATACTTTTTAATGTCTGATAAATATTCAACTAATTTAACGGAAGATGGTTCTCATCCTGATCACCAAATTAGTATCTCCCTAGATAGTAGTTCTGCTTTAGAAAGTCGTGAGCCTGGAAGTTATACCTGTGGTGTTGACCCTATCAGTTCTGTCAATATGACGCTCAAAATGGGGTTTAATAATGCATACGTTTTTAGTACGAAAAATGGCGGAGACTCTGAAGGGAAATGCAGCTTTAACATAGATAGTAGCTCTGGGCGAAAATTTGAAGGCAGCTACACTGCAACCCTAATTGCGCAAGCAGCTAACAATGATATCGATATGGATTCTACAGAAAGAACAATTACGATAAGTGGTCGAATCCGGAACTTTATTACACAAGCGTTTGTTGCAAAAAATAATGGAAACGAAGGTGATTTAGCTACTGATGTCGCTGGCCTTAGCATGAAAATAGAAGAGGGGAGCACTCACTTTATACAAGGGCAAAGCTTTTTATTAGTAGATGATCTAAGTGAAACCAGTGGTCATATCGTTCACTACGAGTGGAAAAAAACGGATGAACATATCGCGCCATTACGTATGACTTTCTCTGGTTTGCCACTCAGTGTTGGTAGTTATGTTTGTAATGAAATAGTGGGTGATCAGCAGCTTAGTATGAGTCTTGGAACCAATGCTAATATTCCCTACAGCACGTCATTCACTCAAGGTGGGGTGCAGCAATTAAACGATGGAGCTTCTTGTTCTGTTGATGTTACGAATATTGGCACGGGTAGTATAGAAGGAACTTATACCGCTACATTAGTCGCGCGTAATGTTGCTCCAATGCTACCTGAGCAGGATGCTACTATTTCTATTTCAGGTAAATTTCGCCACTTCTATACGGAAGATCAAGAGCCAACAGAACCTGATCCCATAGATCCAGCACCGACAGATCCAAGCGACCCAACACCTAAAGATCCTGAACCTGGCTCTTTGCAAGAGCCTGTAGGTAAAGCCGTTTTTGGGGATAATGCCAGCCCAACTAGTGAGGAATTTATCGCATTAGTGTCAAACACTTGGCCTGTTGCAATTTATCAGGTGCCGGATTCTAACCCCGAATGGTACGGGAAAGGCTCACTAACTATCAGTGGTACTAGCAATTCTTGGAATATGGAATTAAGAGGGGCGGACAACAGCGTTATTTCAAGCCTTAATTCTAGTAATGCTTTTACCAATGCATTAACTCCTTTTTACAAACAAGATCTTGGTGTTTTAGTCGTTTATCAACCTGGGCAGATTTTTATTAACAAAGGCACGGACATTACACAGTACATGACGAGCTTTTTCTACCAGAATTCCGGATTGATTGAGGGCAGTGCGGGTGGCAATGCAGAAGTTAAATTCCGTAATAGTGTTGAAGCCTACGGTACTGGAGTTCCTGATATTTTTAATACTTTAGCGGGTACTTGGACTGCTAATGTTAATGTGTATTGTGACGGCCCATTTGGCGCACCGACAGCAGTGACGAATACAGCCACAATTACCAATGGTGGGGTAATTACGTTAGATGGAAAAACGCAGCTATGCGGCAATACGATTCCTCAAACATTTGAGTGGGAAGGACTCAATGACTTTTTAATAATCGACCCGGAAGAAAACGATGGTTCTTACATAATGCAGATTGATGCGCAGAATTTAACCAAAGTTGGAAATGGAAAAGTACAAATACGCTTTAACCCTGATATGACAGTGAAAAGCATTAGTGGCTTTTTGCCCGAGTTATTTGAGTTAAAAGGTGCGGTTAAGCAGTCGATTTAAATTTTAGCAGCAAATATTTTTGAGGAATTATTAATGAACACTTTGTTATCTGCTCGGGTTATACCAAGCCTGTCAGTATTGGCTCTTGTTATTGGTTGTTCGTCTACCAGTGAAAGTTTGCCTGACTATAACCCTGCTACAAATGCTGCGGCTCAGGCTGACAGCTTTATTTACGCTGAAAATGAAGAGTATATGAAAGGCGTGAACAAAATAGGGGTTATGTCCTGTAATGTCATGTTCGGTATGACAAGCTCAGCTTCGGCCTCAACCAGCGGTGGGTTCAGAGCAGGAGCTACGCGTGCAACAGGTACAGTTAGTCGGTCGGATGTAAAAATTTCGGTTACATACACAGCAAGTGGGTTAGAAGAAACAGAATTGCAACGTTTAGCCGATCAAGCATGTGAAAATGCTGAATTAGAATTGTCAAACGCAGGTTTTGAACTGGTACCACACTCAAAAATTAAAACTAACAAATATTATCAGGAATTACATGCAGGCGGACAAGCAAGTCCATTTGAGTTCAAAGGTAAAGGTGATACACGATATTTAGTATTAGGTCGGAATGGAGAAACCATTTCTGATCCTCGTTATATCAGTACTGCAAGTGGTTTCTCGCAAGTTTTTAAATCCATTGGTGGGGACTCTTCAGAACAAATTGAAGATTTTTTAATGAAAGATTTAGGTATGACTGGGGTTAATATTAACTTACTCATTGATTTTGCCAGTCTGCAATCTGATGGAGATAAATCTTTTGCTGGGTTAAGCAATAAAGATACAGCTAAAGTTGATGCTTCTATTCAATTATCTGTTAGTGGTGATATTCGTTTTCAACCAATTACACAACAAAAATGCTGGAGTGAGTGGGGTAAAGAGAAATGTATGGTAAAGCCTAGCCACCAGCCCGTGTTTGGTAGTAAACGAGATGTTGCCAGTTCCACCATTTTTTATGAAAGTATAGAAGATGCCACCACAACTGCTGACAAAGTAACCTCAGGTTTAACTAAAACATTAGGCTTTTTAAGTGCTTTAGGTGGAACATCTAGTAGCGTTGCGAGGGATATCACACGCTATCAGGTGAATATAATCCCTACAGTGTACGAAACTGAAAGCAAAAAACTAACGAATGGCCTTGTGGAGATGGCTGCCACTAAAGCCGTATCTAAAAAATAAAATACTTGCTTAGTACCTTGGATTTAAGTCGGTTGACCTTGATACCGACTTAAATCTCGTCAGATAGTTTAATTCTTGCCTATTTAGTTGATACGTACTTTACAACTACGGGCATCTGCTATTCACCGAGCAAACTAGGGAATAGTTTGCCATAAACGCCCCATTCGACTGTTGCCATCCGCCCACTCTAACATCATCTTAGTTTTCTTATGTTATTGTTAGTGATTATCGTTCTCGATTGGGTGGGGCTTTAAGCAAGACTTGTCCAAGGATGTATTAAATAGTCCAGCTGAAGCTACTTTGAAAGTGTAGCTTTTGGTGTAGTTTTTGTCGGTTAATTTAGAAAAATTTATTATTTTCAATGCTAACACACCTGTGCATCATAGGTGTGTGTTGACTCAAACTTTGTTCTGAATAAATATCTGTACTCATTTGTAATTTTTACCTGATTTGAGATTTGCCGAGCATGTATTGGACTGAAATTCTTCAAGCCGCTGAAAACTGTGGCGCTATTTTAACGCGGAAAGGGCTAACCATTGCAACCGCTGAATCATGTACTGGCGGTGGGATTGCTTACGCTTTAACCGAAATCGCCGGAAGTTCTGCTTATTTTACCCAAAGTTGGGTGACTTACAGTAATTTAGCTAAAGAAAATTGTTTGGGCGTAGCTGCTGATACTTTAGAAAAGTATGGTGCTGTGAGTGAGCAAGTGGTTGCGGAAATGGCTGCCGGTGTGTTGCAAAACTCTGGGGCTGATATCGCAGTGACCACAAGTGGTATTGCTGGGCCGGGTGGAGCAACCGATACTAAACCCGTTGGTTTAGTGCATTTTGCTTGGCAAATTAAAGGGCAAGATGCGCTGTGTGAACATAAAATATTTGCTGGTGATAGGGCGGAAGTTCGGCAACAAGCTATTTTATATGCATTGGAAAAAATAGAAGTTTTGTTGGATAAAACCGAGTGATGGGGCATTGCTGCAAGTAGTCGAAGCAAAACTCAGAAGGTAAATGGAGTATTACTCACAAAAACGCTTCGAGCCCATCCCTGGGTCGCTCGCAAAAGATATCCCTATCTTTTGAAGTTTTGTTCGCAACACTTCCATTTACCTTCTTAGCTATTTTATCGCTGGGAAATTGGTTTATGAGCCTGTGAGCTCTGAAGGCGGAGTAGATACATATGCCGCTTACTGTACCGATCCGTTTGGTATGCCGACCGACTATGCTGGGTGGGAATACTCAGTAGCGTCTTAATATCATTAATGTTTAAGAGGGAATATCAATGACAGTGTTTAAACCACTATTATGTGTGGTTCTAGTTTGTATCACTGGTTTATTGGTAGCCCTCTATCCTAATGCCGAACCAATAAACAAACCTCTGCATGAGTCAACCTCGGCCGAAGTTCTGATTCAAGATTTTAGTGTCAATAATACTGAAACAACCCTTGCTACCTCGCCGGTAAAAGAGAAATCGAAACATCCAACAGACGCTTCTACTGAGCACAATGCTAACCATAACCAGCATTCGAATAAGCAGCATGATCCAGCGACGGAAGAAAAAGCATTCGTTGACGATGATGCGATGAGTATTGAAGCTTTTTTACAGAAAGAGCGCCATAAAGCAATGGTGATAAAAGAGCTTGTTGACGTCCCGCTAGAACAAGCTCTTGCCCAGCTTAAAGACGTCCCTGAATTTATGCTACGAGAAGTACCAGGTTTGAAAGACCGCCCCCCTACAAACAAAGATTATTCTGCAACTAATTTTCCTATCAGCCCTTGTAGTGGTCAAGTTAAATTGGCCACGGTTTTATAGTTTAGCCAGAAATTTTCT
>NZ_JH767528.1:216267-257393 GCF_000281085.1 Catenovulum agarivorans YM01 | reverse complement strand
CCTTTATTTTTAAGCTTTTCGAGAAAGTTTTAAAAACAAGTTTTTGATTCAAGCTTGCAGGATTTGGAGGAGTTGAACTTCACCGCGTCGCTGCGTTGTGGTGGCGCATTATAGGGAGAAAAGAATGGGCGTCAACGCTTTTTCATAAGTTTTTTTAAATAAAGTTTCGTTCGCTCATAATTCATACTAACCAGTACAAATTAACGCTAGTTATTGACTTTTTTTTAACCTTTTTCCATTTTTTCAGTACAAAAGTGATGTTAAACAGGTTAATTTATAGCGTGCATATTTTTTATGCGCCTTATTTCTAATGATAATAATCTTTAATTTTGAAATTTTTTGAGGTCTTTATGTCAAATGTTGTAATTAAGCAGGCATTGGTTTTAGTTGTGCTTGCACTTGTTAGTTTTTTTGTCGTTCCCGCTCTATCTATTAATATTGAAGTAAATGTTGCGCTTGCTGTTGGTTTAATTGTTGGTGGTGCACTTGTTATTTTCTTATCGCCATCCGCTGCAGCTGATGTTCAAGTAAACAGCGAAGCATCAAAAACGCTTTATGTTGGCAATCTGCCGTATCGAGCAAATGAAGCGTCTGTACGTGAACTATTTTCTCAACATGGTGATGTGAGGTCAGTTCGTTTAATGCGTGATCGTAACACTGGTAAACGTAAAGGTTTTGGTTTCGTTGAGATTAATGAATCGGCAGCCGAAGCTGCTATCAATGCTTTAAATGACCAAGAGTTTCAACAACGCACATTAAAAGTACGTGAAGCAAAAGACAAAACACAACAGGAAGATAATAACGCTTAACTATTATCCTTCCTTTGTTGATAAATACAGGTTTATTCGCCTTTCTCTTTATCACTGCCATTAAGCAGTTGTTGATTAAAGTGGTTGAACCTGTTTACCGCTTCTAATAACTCATTGCCTGTTAGCTGGAATTGATTACTAAACACCTGGCTGACTAAATGAGCCACTTCTTGTTCGTCTTGTAATTGATTAGCCCCCTGAGCAACCATATCTTTAAGTTTTTCGACATAAGCCATGATTGGCTCTTTAACACTATTCGGTAGTTGAGCTTGACCATTTTCGCTATATGACTGGTACGCAACTGTCGACTGACTCACTCTTTTATTCAGATCTAATGCAAAATTACTAATTTCTGATTGGTCAAATCCTAGTTTTAAGGCTTGTTCGTACGCAGCTTCAACATCACCATTATAAAATTCATCGGCTACACTACTGACATTTTTGACCAAATCTGCGATCGCAGCTAATTCGTCTTCATCCAATTCACCTTCTACTGAGAAGTGCATACTTTCTTGCGAATATTGACTCGACAACCTAAACAGACTGGACTCACTGCCTTGCTCCGACTCAGCTTGCTTTGTTTGTAAAATATTGACTTGCTCATTCAAGCGCGCAAAATCAATTAAAACTTTGTCGCCGTCTTTGGTCGTTAATTCTAATTTAGTAGATTGCGATTCCGTAGTTTGAGATTGTAATCCGGCCTCAAAAATAGACTGAGGTTGGGTTAGACCATTTATACGTTTGTAGATATCATCCAAGCCATTGTTGATCAAACCATGAGCTTTTTTAATGCCATTGGCTAAATCATCATCTTGTTCTTCTGATACACCTAATATTTTTTTAGCGTCTGCAACCCCTTTTGCTACACCTTTGCGAGCCTGAGTTAGCATATCGTTGAGTTGTTCAGTTTCTGCACCTGATTCTTGCGCAGAAGTAATCACACCATCAACAAACTTTAAGACGTTTTTAGCGACAGCTTCAAAATCAAACAACTTTTCATTACGCGCTTTGATTTCCTCAAACGAAGTTTGGTTAATATCGACTTTTTCAGCCGATAACTTTTGCCAAACTTCAAGCTGCTGACTAAAGTTTTGCTGCAAAATAGATAAACCCAACTTGCTGGTTGATTGCTGACTTATATGCGCCTGATCTAAAACCGTTTTGCTGTTAGCCTGCTGCGCTTGTTTGGTTTGCTCGTTTGTCGCTGCATCATATACATCAGCTTTTGCAGTAGTCGATTTATCGCTACTAGCTGGTACAGTTTTATCTGTACGGGTTGTAATGTTTGATATCTCCATACCGCCACCACTTCAATTAAAGCTATTCTTATATGCTATATCGGCACATAATGAATATATTTTAGCCAAAATACCTGCTTTTTGAAAAATAGTTAGTTCAGTTACTGAAAATGATTTGTTTTCCAGTAAACTAATCCTTTTTGTCAGTGTGAATTTCAATATGCGAGTTAATCAAATCGATCCTAGCCAATACAATCAAATGCTCACTAACAAAGTAGAGAGCACATTAAAGTACTTCTCGGGATTAGAATTGCCAAATGCGTCTGTTATTGAGTCAATTCCACAAAACTATCGATTACGCGCTGAATTTAGGGTTTGGCATCAAGATGAAGATAGTTACTACATTATGTTCGATCCTGAAACCAAAGAAAAATATCGAGTTGACTACTATTTACCTGGAAGTGAGTTAGTCAATCAGCTAATGCAAGCTGTTCGTGATGCCTTTTTAGCCAATCCAATATTGCGTTTTAAATTATTCCAAGTTGACTTTTTAACCACGCTGAGTGGCGAAGCGCTTGTCAGCTTGATATACCATAAACCAATAGATGAAGAGTGGATAGGACACGCAAAAGCGTTAAAACAACAATTAAATTCTATAGCCAAAATTGAGTTAATTGGTCGTGCTCGTAAAACCAAGCTATTGATTGACCAAGATTATGTCGTCGAAAACTTTGAAGTAAACAACAAGCAGCTTAGTTATAAACAAATCGAAAATAGTTTTACTCAACCTAATGGCTACATTAATCAAAAAATGCTTGATTGGGCAGCCAACATCAGCCAAAACTTAACGGGTGATTTGCTCGAACTTTATTGTGGTAATGGCAATTTTAGCCTTGGACTCGCACACGCATTTGACCGAGTGTTAGCAACCGAAATTTCGCGCAGTTCAGTAAAAGCAGCACAATTCAACATAGAGTTAAATGGCATAGATAATGTGGTTATCGGCCAATCATCAGCCGAAGATTTTGCAGCTGCCTACTTTGAAGGTAAGTCAGTTAAATCGTTAAAAGAGATTAATTTAGCCGAATACCAATTTTCGACTATTTTAGTTGACCCACCAAGAGCTGGCTTAGATGAAGACACAGAGCAACTGGTTAGCAAATTTGACAACATTTTATATATTTCGTGTAACCCTGAGACATTAGCAAAAAACCTCAAACACATATGCAAAACGCATCAAGTTAAAGACATTAGCTTTTTTGACCAATTTCCATATACACACCATATTGAAACTGGCGTCTGGTTAGTTAAGCGTTAGTTTTTCTATTATCTAGTTCGACTCTAGCACCGTTCACAATCAACCTCAGCTGAGCAACCAATCGCTCAGCTACGGCTCTACGTTGGCTAAATGACATATCAATAACTTCCGCGCCGGCATGAAAGACCAATTTTACCATGGCGTCCGCTTGAGTGAGCGCAAACTCCAAGTGACAAGTTTGTGATTTGCTAATGTAATCAGCTAATTCAGCGATAAAGTGATCGACCTCTCGCGATATCGCCGCTCTAAATTCTTCCGATGTGCCACTGTTGGCTTGCAGTAAAATTCGAAAAGCACCTTCATTAGTTTCCAAAAATTCGATAAATGTCAGTACCGAAGTCGCAATGACCGAACCTTCCGAGGCTATGCGTTTGCGTGCTTGACGCATTAATTGGCGCAACAATACGCCAGCCTCATCAACCAAAGTTAAACCCAGCTCATCCAAATCTTTAAAATGCCGATAAAATGAGGTAGGCGCAATGCCAGCTTGACGTGCAACTTCACGCAGGCTTAACTGAGTATAGTTTTTTTGTGCAGAAAGTTGTTCAAATGCTGCTTGAATAATAGCCCTGCGGGTTTTTTCTTTTTGTACAGCCCTAACACCCATGCTAACCCCACATTTGATTTTTTGGAAAATTTACTCGGGCAAAAGTATAAATGATTCAACAATTAAACAGCAAAACTAAATATCATAGCGACAAACAACTTGATCCTTGCGGCGCATACACTAAAATTGAGCTAACACGTGTACGCTAATATACCCAAGCTACTTGAAGATACGAGATTTCAGCAAGAGATAAAAAGCATTTAGACAAGGCATTGATTGAAGATAACGGTTATCCCTTTTCAAAATCAATAACGCAGTATAAATGCTTTTTAGCCTTACCCTTCGGGAGCTTCACAGCGTTTCTATTACTGCGTTATGTTAATTTGAAAGGTGCCTACATTCCTTCATCAACATGCCTTGTACTAAAAACGCTGTGATAGCTCTGAAACATGCATCTTCAAGTAGCTTGGGTATATATTCTAGCTACCGACCGTAGTAATTGAACAAGGCTCAATAATGAATAAAGCACCAATAGTATGGGTAAACCTACTCATCTTCTTAATTACCGGATTGATCGCATTAGTCGGTATTCCACTTGATATCTATTTTAATGGTTTAGACAGCACACAAATTATCGCAACTGTTTTATGTTTGGGTTATTGTGGTATGTCGATTACCGCGGGTTACCACAGATTATGGTCGCATAAAACTTACCAAGCACACGCATTTGTTCGTTTTGTTTACGCAGTCGGTGGGGCGTTTGCACTGCAAAACAGCATCTTGCATTGGTGCTCTGATCACAGAAACCATCATAGATTCGTAGACAATAATGATAAAGATCCTTACTCAGCTAAACGTGGATTTTGGCATTCACACATTGGCTGGATGATCCGCGAATATCAAGGCCCAGAATACAAGAACTACAATAACACTAAAGATTTACAAAAAGATAAAATTGTAATGTGGCAACACAAATATTATCTGCCACTTGCTATCGTAACTAACTTCGGCATACCGGTTTTACTTGGTTGGTTAAATGGTAATATTTTAAGCATGCTGTTATGGGCAGGCGTGTTGCGTTTAGTATTAAGCCACCACTTTACCTTCTTTATTAACTCGCTTGCGCATATTTGGGGCTCACAACCATACAGTAACCAACATACAGCTAAAGACAACGCCTTATTGGCACTATTAACTTATGGTGAGGGCTATCATAATTTCCATCACACTTTTGAATATGATTATAGAAATGGTATTCGTTGGTGGCATTTTGATCCGACCAAGTGGTTTATCAAAGCTGCCAGTTATGTTGGTTTAACCAGTAAATTGCGTACCACACCGGAAGAGAGAATTGAAAAAGCGTTGGCGGAAAATCACTTCGAAACCCTCAAAGAGCGTTTATTGCATTTGCCACATAACCACCCGCTGGTAAAAAAACTTGAACACGAGTACGAGATATTGCAGCAAAAGATGAACGACTTTTATGCTGCGCGTAAACGTTTATTAGAAATAAAACGCAAAAAGATGGCGAAAGACTACAAAAAGACAGATCTATACGCCCAAGTTCAAGAGTTAAAAGCTAAATTTGAAGAACACAAAAACAAGTTTTTCGATTTATCTATTCCTCAATCAGCATAGTCCTATAGCGTTACACGAAAACCAGCGAAACATTTTGCTGGTTTTCACCTTCCCCACCCGCGTTTATCTCTGAGTATTACCGAGTAAAATAATCAAAACACTTTGTTTAATCTGTACTTATAAGCGGAAATGTCATAACTTTGAACTAAAATACAAGCATAAATCTTTAGGACAAAGTACACCATGGCTAAACAACAGACACAAAATACTTCTGAAATATCTTATGACTTTGACTTTGATGCAATAGTAATTGGCACGGGCCCGGGTGGCGAAGGTGCAGCTATGGGGTTAGCCAAATCAGGTCAATCAGTTGCTGTGATAGAGCGCCATTCTTCCGTTGGTGGTGGTTGCACACATTGGGGAACAATCCCATCAAAAGCGCTCCGTCAATCTGTTTCACAATTAATGCATTTTAATACCAATCCACTTTTCAGTCAGAGTGGTCGAGATAAACACTTTACTTTCCCACAAATACTCAAACATGCGGAAGGTGTTATCCGTCAGCAAATTCGTTTACGTGCAAGTTTTTACGATAGAAATCGAGTTTCTTTAATCACGGGTGAAGCGTCATTTGTCGACAAAAATACGGTTTGTATTACTCATCAAGACGGTTCGACCCAAGAGATAAAAGCAAAAACCATTGTAATCGCAACAGGTTCCCGTCCTTATCGTCCAGCGGATGTTGATTTTAACCACCCGCGTGTATACGACAGCGATACCATATTGTCGCTGAATCACGACCCACGCAGCATCATTATTTATGGTGCAGGGGTAATTGGCTCAGAATACGCCAGTATATTTAGAGGCTTAGGGGTAAAGGTAGATTTAATTAATACCCGTGATCGCCTTCTAGCCTTTTTAGACAACGAAGTTTCCGACGCTATTAGCTATCATCTGCGTAATAATGGCACTGTAATTCGCAATGGCGAAGAATACGACTCAATTAGCGCCACGGAAGATGGTGTTATTTTAAAAACTCAGTCAGGCAAACGCTTTAAAGCCGATTGTTTATTATTTGCCAATGGTCGCACAGGTAACACTGACACACTAAATTTACCTGCTGTAAACCTCAAAGCCGATGGACGTGGTCAAGTTAAGGTCAATGAGAATTATCAAACGGAAATAGACAATATTTACGCGGTTGGTGATGTTATCGGTTACCCAAGTTTAGCCAGTGCTGCTTATGACCAAGGGCGAATAGCGGCAAACTTTATTACTAAGTCAGGTATTCAATCTAAACTCATTGCGGATATTCCAACCGGTATTTATACCATTCCAGAAATTAGCTCAGTTGGTAAAACAGAACAAGAACTTACTGCCGCGAAAATTCCTTATGAAGTAGGCAAGGCTCAGTTTAAACATTTAGCCCGTGCACAAATCGCCAATGCCACCACAGGTGGATTAAAAATACTTTTCCACCCAGATACACGTGAAATTTTAGGCATACACTGTTTTGGGGTATCAGCATCTGAGATTATTCATATCGGCCAAGCAATTATGCAGCAGCAAGGTGGGGCTAATACAGTAGATTATTTCGTCAATACCACATTTAACTACCCAACTATGGCAGAAGCTTATCGAGTAGCAGCATTAAATGGCTTAAACCGACTTTTTTAAGGAAGGAAAGCAGTACACTGTACTGCTTTCCACACCCTGAAAATTTCGAAAAATAGTGCATAAGCTTGTTGTAGGCTAGACTAGAATAAGGAATGACAGATCAACAGCGCTAGATGGAATTATGACGAATCAAATATTACCGCCTGAATTCAGTTCAACTAATTTCGGGGTAAGAGAAGAACTAACTAGCTTTCTAATTAATTATATCGAAGGCCAAGGAGGGTTTTATGTGCTGTTTGATGAGCAAGGATCAGCCGTTTTAAGCAGTAGTAGGCTACCAAACGAATTAACGCCTAGCATCCGCGAAATTCTGAATTTTAACGCCGTGCATAAAATCTTCGGTGAGGAACTTAGCCAACATAAAGCGACTATAATCAACGGCTACCAAGTAACCTTAAATGAAGTGTATCACCAAGAAGCCATGTTCTTGATCTTGCTTGGTATTCCGGAAAACAACGTACTTAGTGAGTTGTATAATGCTTTTCCCATAGGGGTAATGAAAGCAGATCATTTACTGCATTTGAAGTTTTGTAATACCCACTGTTATGAATTGTTTGGTTTAAGCAGCGACGAGTTGTACGGTCGAAACTGGATAAATGCGCTAGATAGCGACTCAAGGGAGAAAATCTTTTCTTTCTTCTCAAGTACTTACAACACGCCTACAGGATTACGCGTTATAGCAGAAGTTGTCTCTCCACTTGGAAAAAAACGGGTATTATCTATCGCGATGCATGAGCAAATTGACCTAGTTGGTAACTTGTTGGGATACCATGTCATGCTGCAAGACATCACCAAAGAGTATGGCGAAAGTAATTACCTTAAACATCTAGCAACACACGATTCATTAACCCAACTGCTCAATCGCTCTTCGCTGATTACTGAGTTAGAAACGATTTGTAGCACCCCTGCAGAACAATCTAACTGCGCCCTACTGTTTATTGATTTAGACAAGTTTAAATATATCAATGATACACTTGGCCATCATATAGGTGATGAATTGCTTATTGTGGTGGCGAAACGACTATTACACACCACACGCGATAGTGACTTAGTCGCTCGAATTGGCGGAGACGAGTTTATCGTTGTGTTAAAAAATGTAGCCAATGAACAGATTGCGTTGGAGCGAACCCAAACAATCGCCAGCAATTTAAAAAAACCAGCCAAAATTCAACAGCAGCAGCTCAATATTTACTTGAGTATTGGCCTGACCATGGGACGTGAAATTATTGATAGCTTTATCACTGACGATCCACATGCCATGGTTGAATACTGGCTAAACGCCTCTGATTCAGCCATGTACAAAGCAAAAGCGCACAAAGGACATGAAATAGTCACCTACAGCCGGGAGCTTTCTGGTGAATTAGAAAGCATACTCAACATTAGGTCTGCAATTGAGCAATTATATCAACAAAATAGCTCTCAAACTTATTTCCAACCAATTTGGAGTGCAACTCAACAAATTGTCGCGGTGGAAGCATTAAGTCGCTTCGATTCGCCAATCTTAAGTAATGTTGCAGATACATTTGCTCACATTAAAGAACATAAATATTCGCAAGAAATACTGCTGCGAATAATAGATAATAATATCTGTAGCTTTATCAAAGTGTTATCTAAACTGCAGGGCCAACTATCGCTCAATATCAATGTAGAGCTCCAACTATTAAATGATGGTAACTTTAGCCAACGCTTTTTGGCGATACTGACTAAATATAAATTGTCACCATCATTGATCACAATCGAGCTGACCGAACGTGAAACCTACTCACATATTGAACATATTGTTTTTGACAATTTAAATACCTTAAAACTGCAAGGTGTTAAAATTGCTTTAGACGATTTTGGTACAGGCTATAGTTCGATTGAAAGATTACTCAAACTCGGGTTTAATCAATTAAAAATAGATAGAGTCTTTTTATCTAACAGCTTAACTTTACAACAAAAAAAATCAGCTTTATTAGCTTCAGTGCAATTAGGTAACGCCCTCAATTTACAACTATTGGTAGAAGGGATAGAAACCACTGAAGATGCCCAAATTTGTAACGAATGCGGCATACAGCTATATCAAGGCTATCTATACGCCAAACCTATGCCAATAGAACAAACCATAAAATTTATAGGAAAACATAATGAAAGCGCAAAATAAACGTAAACCTAGTCACATTGTTGGAGTGGGTGCATCCGCAGGAGGACTAGAAGCTTTACAAGCGCTTTTTGCAAAAATGCCGAACGATATGGATGTTGCGTACGTCATAGTCCAACATTTATCCTCCGACTTTAAGAGTATGATGGCCGAATTGCTTGCTAAACATACAGGTATGCCTACTCATCAAGCCGAAGAAGGTGAAGAAGTACAAGCAAATTCTGTCTATTTAATGCCACCGGGCAAACTAATGCGTGTGGTAGAAGGCAAAATTTATTTATCTGAATTACCACCAGACAATAGAATAAGTTTACCTATTAATGAATTTTTCCGCTCTTTAGCTGAAGATCAGCAAAACCACGCTATTGGTATTTTATTATCAGGCACAGGCTCAGATGGCAGTCGTGGCGCACAAGCCCTAAAAGAAGTTGGTGCACTGGTGATTGCACAAAATCCTGATGAAGCAAAATTTGATGGCATGCCATTGAATGCGATTAACACAGGTGCGGTCGATTTTATTTTAAACACCCAAGATATGCCTGAACAGATTAAAAACTTTATTAATCATCCGCTCGTGGTCAACCGGGATAAGGCTTTTAAATATCATTTGTCTGAAAATGAAGAAATACTCAATAACATTTTAAATCTCGTCCATGAAAAAACGGATTTAGATTTTAAGGCATATAAAGAGTCAACAGTTGCTCGACGTATTGAGCATAGAATGAGCATCAATAATATAAAGTCTTTGCCTGAATATTACGATTATTTGACCACGCATAAAAAAGAAATTGAACTGATAAAACAAGATTTATTAATTGGTGTTACCCAGTTTTTTCGTGATCAAGAAGTCTGGGAATACTTATACGAAAAAATCATTAAACCTATGGTTCTCAATAGAGCCCCAGACGACCCTATTCGTGTTTGGTGTGCGGGCTGCTCTACAGGCGAAGAAGCTTATACCATAGCTATGTTATTTCGGGCTGCCGCTAAAGAATTACACGTAGAGCGTTCAATTAAAGTGTTTGCTTCAGACATTGACCAAACCGCAGTAGGTTATGCAGCCAACGGCATCTATCCACCGTCAATTGCTTCAGAAATACCGGCTAACCTATTTTCCAACAACTTTATTCAAACTGCCGATGGTAATTATCAAGTCAGTAAAGAACTCAGAGGTTTAGTGGTATTTGCAACACACAATTTAATTCAAGATCCACCTTTTTCTAATATGGACTTAGTCAGTTGCCGTAATGCACTGATTTATTTACAAAACCCAGCGCAACAGAAAGCCATGGCATTTTTCCATTTTGCGTTAAAATTTGGTGGTTATTTACTGTTAGGCAGTGCAGAAACCACCGGCAATTTCAGCAATTATTTTGATTCATTTGAAGCAAAATTTAGAGTCTATAAAAAGAATAAAGATATTCGTATTCCAATCCGTGCGATGAGCAGTAATGGATTAAAAAGCAAAACTTATCACCCTAAATCACTACCACAATACTTGTCGAGAAGCGTTAAACATATTGAACCATCAAAATCTTTTAAAATCGGTTTTGATGCTATGCTAGATCAGTTTGCCCCACCCACACTCATTTTTAATAAAAAATTAGCTTTAGTATATAGTTATGGTGATACTTCAGCTTTTACCAAAAAAATTCAACCTGGACATGTCACTAACGATATTTCAGGTATTCTCCGTCCAGATATAGTCAGCCAATGTATTTCTGCCTCCCATCAAGTGTTGCGCGATCATACAAGTGTATTATTTGAAAATGCGTTTAAAGAACCTATGGAAATGGATAGTGATACGCTGCAGTCATGGTCAATAAAATGCTTTACCTTTAGCGACAAAGACAACGAAGATAATCAATACTTAGCCTTATCGTTTTTAGCAGATGACGTGTTTGTTGCTCGAGCCGCCCAAAGTGAATACAACCTAGACCAACAGGTTAAAAATCGCATTGCCGAGCTGGACCATTCATTGATTGAATGTCAGAAACTCTATCGAGAAACGCTAGAAGATCTCGACACCACGCGTGAAGAACTGCAATCCAGTAATGAAGAACTGATGGCAGCGAATGAAGAATTACAATCAACCAATGAAGAGCTACAGTCGGTCAATGAAGAGCTTTATACGGTTAACAGTGAATATCAGCAAAAAATTGTTGAACTAACCAACATTAACAATGACTTAGAAAACTTACTTAAAGCAACTAAACTCGCAGTACTCTTCTTGGATAAAGATTTGAAAATTCGCCGTTATACAGATGCTGTACGTGATTACTTAAACGTAATTGAGTTTGACGTTGATAGAAAAATATTTGATTTAACTTTCAAATATAGTTTTCCCAATTTAAACCAAGTGATTTCTGAGGTTAATTCGCGTGGTAAACCTCAAACTAAAACCTTCACTATAGGCCCAGAACGACGTGTTGAAGTTTCTGTCACACCTTATCAGTTGGAAAGTTACAACAATGGAGTCATGGTGTCGATTCGCGAACAGATAGGCAAAGTAGAAAACTAACCAGCATACAAACCACATATTTTAGATAATTAAAAAGGGCTGAAATAGCCCTTTTTAAATAATCGTAAGCTTGTTTTAATTGCTCAGTGTTAAGGTTTATTAAACAAACGACTTAACAAATTCAGCAATTTCAGGCTCTTGGCAGTTAGCAAAGAAACATTCTTGGAAACGTGGACCACCAACAGCTTGTTTGATCAATTCTGGATCAAGCAATTTTAAGCCAGCTAAAAAGTCTTTCGACATAGCGGCTTTAACATCATTCAAAATACCTGCATTTTCAACTTGTGAAGCTTTGCGCTCTGGTGGATAACCTTGACCTTTCACACCTGTAAATGCTTTTTCGAAGATATAGCGAATATTTAACTCTGCGCCCCAACCAAAACCTTTAGCGAATGGTAAAGACAAAGCGTTGCCATTGTTAATTTGTGCAAATAAATACGCATCAGATGGGTCGATACAATAACCACAAGTAACACCTGGATGTGCATTTAACGACATCAAAGCGCCTTGGCCCGTACCACAGCCAGCCACGATAAAATCAACCGATTTAGAGTTAATCAATAAACCAGCGATAATCCCTAAATGTATGTAAGTTAATCTGTGGTCGTTGTCGCCGTCCATACCTACGTTAAAAACTTCATGGCCCAAATCTGTTGCAACTGAGTTTAGTTGCCCTAATACAACAGGGTTTTTTGCCGCTTGGCTAAACTCGTTCATCAATGCAATTTTCATAATAAGTTCCTCAAGTTTGGTGATATAAGTTTATTTCACCATAGTTAAAATCTGTTCAACATTGTTTGGATTTGTTGCTTCCATCGTAGTTTAGCCATTAATTAATTTAAGAATTTAAAGAAAAAAAGGTAAAGCAAATGCTTTACCTACCCAAAAGCATACTTTGATGCTGAGGCTAAGGTTAAAAACTACAATTTATCGCGCATCGAAGAAATAATACAACTTTACAGCTTCATTTATCAAAAAAAACATCCATGTAATAAGCCAGCTACGACATGCTATCTAGGCTTTCCTACACACACAAAACTGCTATCGAGCCAACCAGCCACCATCTACGGCTAGAACATGGCCGTTTACATAGTCACTTGCTTGGCTAGCTAAGAAAACTGCAGCACCAACCAATTGTTGAGGCTGACCCCATTCACCAGATGGAATACGCTTTTTAATTTCACTGTTCCGCTCTGGATTATCACGTAACGCTTGGGTGTTATCTGTCGCGAAATAACCAGGCGCAATTGCATTTACTTGAATATTATTAATCGCCCATTCGTTAGCTAATGCTTTAGTTAAACCGGCAATTGCATGTTTACTCGCAGTATAAGCAGGTACTGTGATACCACCTGTATACGACAGCATAGACGCAATATTAATAATTTTACCTTCGCCGCGACTTAACATATTACGGCCAACAATTTGGCTTAATAAAAAGGCTGAGTTTAAATTTACATCAATTACTTTTTGGAATTCAGCCAACGGAAATTCTGCTGCAGGGTAACGAGCTATGGTGCCACCATTGTTCACTAATACGTCAACTTGGCCATAAACAGCTAATGCATTGTTTGCCATAGCTTCAACTGCTGCACTGTCAGATAAATCAGCAAACACTTCAACCGCTGAGCCACCTTTGTTTTGAATAATTTCAATTGTTTGTGCACAACCACCTTGGCGAGAAGAAGCACAAATTACTTTAGCCCCCGCTTCTGCGAAACCCACAGCTAAAGCCTGACCGATACCACGGCTAGCACCCGTTACAAGTACAACTTTATCCGCGACTGAAAATAATGTTTGTTGCTGCATAATCCACCACCAGATATCAGGTTATATTACAAGTTAAACTAAAAATAAAAGCCCGAAGGCTCATATTTTGCTACATAAGCTAAAAATATTTTAACTAAGCAGCGCCAATTAATTGTTGATGACGCAAAATACTGTTTTCTAAATGCGCTTTACTCGCAGCTTTTGCGTAATCTTTGTCTTTTAACAAGATGGCTCTTAATATTTGCTCATGCTCTTTTTGAATCACAGCCAAATAATCTGCCGATTGTTGCTGACTTCGCTGGGTAATAATTTCCCGTGCTGGGATAACACCAGCACCAATATAATCAATAAATCGAACAAAATAACGATTACCTGACGCTTCTGCAATTGCCTTGTGAAAATTAAAATCTTCCACTATGCCATCCCGCCCCTGGGCAATAGCTTCGTCTATCTTGTCGTAACAAGTTTGAATACGGCTTAATTGCTCTTCAGTGCGCCTAACCGCAGCCATACTGCACATTTCTACTTCTACCGCCATACGCAATTCTAGAATGAGTATAGCTTCATGAACAGATTCAAACTCTTCAGCTTCAATCGCAAAACCTGAACTGGCAGACTTTTCTGCGACAAATACACCAACACCTTGTTTACTAAGTAAAATGCCTTCTGCTTTTAGTTGTGCAACAGCTTCACGTACCACACTGCGGCTTACCCCTGCCTGCTCTTCTATATACTTAGACGAGGGTAACTTACTGCCAATAGCATATTTACCATGTTTTATTTGCTGACGGAGCATATCTGCAAGCTCAGTGGTTAAATTACTTGAGCGTCGAATTTTCTCAAAAACCAAGCTATCCAATTTATCTCTCACACTATATTTTTCTATATGATAACTAGGTATTTTACAACAGAGTGCATTCGGCACAAATATATCGTATAGAACCCATTTTATTAAATCTGTAAGACCCGAATTTACAGACTCAAGGCTATATGTTGTCATACAAGAGATGCTAAATCAAGACCTGTCTACACAAAACACAATTTATGTCGCGATATGTAGGCAGCAGTTACGGCTGAACTACAATTACTTCGACACCAGCTTGCTGGTATTTCTCTATAATTGTAGGTTCTGCATCGCTGTCTGTTATCAATACATCAACATCAGACAAAGGACAGAAAATAAAACTACTACGCTTCTCTAATTTAGAACTATCTGCCAGAACAATTAGTTTTTCAGCTTGCCTGCGCAGCTTTTGTTCAGAGCGAATCAATAATGCGTCTGATTCGGTCAAACCAAACTCACTAATACCGGGCGTCCCCATAAACATCTTTCTAGCGCTATAGTGCTGTGTCGTATCATTTTCATAGGCACTTAAAATAATACCTTGCTTTCGATACACTTCACCACCAGGCATAGAGATTTGATTCATACTGCGCTCAGCAAGTTCTTGAGCTAGGACGAAAGAATTGGTTAAAATATTCAAATTTCGTCTTTGTAAAAACTCACCCATCATAAATGTGGAACTACCACCATTAATAATAATTGATTCGCCTTCTTCACATAATTCAACAGCTTTTTTGGCAATTGCTCTCTTGACGTCAGCTTTAGTCTCTTTTGATACCCAAAACGCATCTCCGGCAATATGTTTCATCGTTGAGCCTTTATTGCCAATATCCATGGCTTGCGCTCCACCGTGCACTCTAACTAATTTGTTTTGTTTATCTAATTTAACGAGGTCACGACGAATTGTTGCTTCAGAACTGTTTAACATTTGTGTTAATTCTGCTACGGTAGCAAACCGCTTTTCGTCTAAAATATCTAACAATAGTTGCTGTCTTTGAATTTCTAACATAATTTTTCCGGGTCTAGTAGATATAACATGTGGTGTAATCATTTAAATCCCTTTATTAAATTTATTGGTAAATGTTCACGACCAAATCTCGCAGGAGAATCGGCAAATAATCCGCCTCGCCAAAACCAACACTTTCTTTTATTTTTAGAAACAATTCATTCACACTGAATCAACTTCGCTTGTATTCTCTCACAAAGATTTTGCACTCGCAAACTTTATGCCTTAACAGGTTTGACAAGTGATCGCATTGATAAATAGCAGTAAACTTTAGTATCCAAGAATTTAACTGCATGGGCTAGTGCTTCAGTTAATCACATCTTCGGTCTCATTAACCAGCCGCACAAACATTTCAATCATCACTAGACTAGCAGTGACCACAACACCTATTAGTATTATAAATATACTTTTTTCTTTTAATATGCAAAACTTTAGTAAGTTAAACGTTTACCTAAATGGATAATTTACATGCCGAGTCAATCAAAAAAAAACCAGCTTAAAACATCTAAAACTTTTGCACGTAACAGCTTAGTTAGCGCAATTGCACTTATTTGCACAGCCTGTGGTACAACAGATCCAACTGTGAGTTCAACCTCGAACCAATCCGCACAAACCACAGCTGTTGAGTGGGAAAACCCACAAATATTCGCGCAAAATAAATTACCCGCACGCGCAACTTTTTTTGCTTTTGAATCAGCAGAGTTAGCCGACAAAAACCAACGCCATGCATCCAACAACTTTTTATCATTAAATGGCGATTGGTATTTTAACTTTGTCAAAAAACCAGCTGACCGCCCTGCCGACTTTTGGCAAAACAATTTTGATCACAGTCAATGGGCACAAATACAAGTACCAAGCAATTGGGAGCTACAAGGCTTTGGTACGCCACACTACGTAAATATAGATTATGTATTTCCGGCTAATCAGCCATTTATTCCACACGATTACAATCCAGTTGGCTCCTATATAAAAACCTTTGAATTGCCGCAAAACTGGCAACAACAAAAAGTGGTTTTACACTTTGGCGCGGTTAACTCAGCTATGTATGTTTGGGTAAATGGCAAAAAAGTTGGTTATAGCCAAGGCTCAAAATTACCGGCTGAATTTGATATCAGCCAATATGTAACCAGCGGCGAAAACAAAATAGCAGTTGAGGTTTACCGTTGGTCTGACGGCAGTTATTTAGAAGACCAAGATGCCTGGAGTTTAAGTGGTATCGACCGCGAAGTATTTGTATACGCAACACCAGAAAATCATATAGCTGACTATACAGTAACGGCAGATTTAGACTCGAGCTATAAAAACGGTGTATTTAACCTAGCATTAGATTTTGCTGGTAAAGCCGCGGTTAGCCAAATTGAAGTGTCAGTGTTTGACGGCAATAAAGAAGTTTTCAGCAAAAAATACTCAGGGCCAATTAGCGCACAACAAACATTAGATATTGCCGGAACAATTAACAATATCCAGCCATGGTCTGCTGAAACACCTAAACTATATCAACTAAAAATTGCCGCCAACCTCAATGGCCAGCAGCAACACATTCAACAAGCGATTGGTTTTCGCAACCTAAAAATGCAGCACGGCCAGTTTTTAGTCAACGGTAAAGCTGTGACAATTCGTGGTGTAAACCGCCATGAGCATGATCCAGTAACTGGTAAAACCTTAAGTTTAGCGGGCATGATTAAAGACATTGAGATAATGAAAAACCTTAATGTAAATGCAGTGCGTACTTCACATTACCCGAACGACCCACGCTGGTACGAGTTATGCGATAAATACGGCTTATATGTATTAGACGAAGCCAATATTGAATCACACGAGTATATGCAAATTGGTAACGGCAAAGGCATCAACAACAGCCAAGTGCAACAACAACATTTTTTAGGTTATCAGCCTGAATGGCTTGCCGCGCATGTTGATCGTGTACAACGCATGGTAGAGCGCGATAAAAACCATCCGTCTATTATTATGTGGTCATTAGGCAATGAAGCCGGTTTTGGTACTGCGTTTGAACAAGCAACCCAATGGATTAAACAAAATAATCCAAGCCGCCCTGTCACCTATGGTGGTTGGGGCACAGTAGATGGCCACTCACCTATTGAATACGTCGACATTTATACGCCAATGTACGACTTTTTATATGAAATGGAAGACTGGGCGCGCAGCAATCCACAACAACCTATGATCCAAGCGGAATACGCCCATGCTATGGGTAACAGCATGGGTAATTTGCAAGAATATTGGAACTTGATTTACCAGTATCCACAGCTGCAAGGCGGCTTTATTTGGGACTGGGTTGACCAAACCTTGTTTAAAACCAATGGGCAAGGTCAACAAATTATGGCCTACGGTGGAGATTTTGGTGACAGCCCACGTCCAGATTCTGACAACTTTTTAGCCAATGGGGTTATTCAGTCAGATCGCACATTAAATCCACACGCGCATGAACTGAAAAAAGTTTATCAACCTTTGTATTTTGCTGCGGTTGACCTTAAACAAAATTTATTTGTAATCGACAATAAACACAACTTTATTGGCGCAGACAACTTTAGCTACGACTGGCAACTATTCAAAAATGGTGAATTAGTTGAACAAGCTGAAATTAAAGGCATAAAAGCGGCAGCGGGTGATAAACAAGTATTTAAGTTACCAGCGGCCAAACATGCATTTGTTGACGATGCTGAATACCACTTAACCATTCGCGCCAAAGCCAAAGCAAATAAAATTGCTTTTATAAACAAAGACCAAGTGGTTGCTTGGGAGCAATTTGCTTTAACGCCGAGCCAGTTTAATTTCGGCCAAGCAAAACCTGTAGCAGTGCAACTTAAACAAACCGAGCAACAAGTTAATTTAAGCAGCGCACACTTCACACTCGCTTTTGATAAAACATCCGGGCGTATTAGTAATTATACAATTGACGACCAACAAGTTATTCAACAAGGGTTGCGTGCAAATACTTGGCGCGTTACCACAGATAACGACCACGGCGCGCGTTTACACAACAAATTAGCCGTATGGAAACAAGCTAGCGAACAGCAAGTGCTAGAAAGCATATATGTACAACAACTGAATGCGAATTTAGTTCAAGTGAAAACCCTGCATAAAATGGGTGATAACAGCGCGTTATTCTTTACCGAATATTTAGTTGATGGCAGTGGCCGCATTGAAGTGACTGCAGAATTCGCCCCACAAAAATGGGCTATGCCTATGCTGCCAAAAGTGGGCATGCAAATGCAGCTAGCCGGTGACTTTAAACAATTTAGTTGGTTTGGCCGTGGCCCACACGAAAACTATGTCGACCGCAATACAAGCGCTGCGGTTGGGTTATACCAAGCGCACGTTGACGAGCAATACCACGACTATTCGCGCCCACAAGAAACCGGCAATAAAACCGATGTACGCTGGTTTACTTTGCTCAATAAACAAGGTTTAGGCATTCGAATTGCCGGTAAACAATATTTAAGTATTAGCGCTTTACCTATGTTAGACAGCGACTTAGATCACGAACGCCGCGAAATTCATCTGCACGGCCAAGAAGTACCAATTCGCGACTTAGTAAATGTGAATATAGACCTAAAACAAATGGGTGTTGGTGGTGATAACTCATGGGGCGCCCTGCCACATGTGCAATATCAAATACCGAGCGCGCATTACAAATACAGCTTTGTGATTGAACCTGTGTTTGGAAACTGAGTTAAATTTAGCTAAAAACTAGCCTTTGTTATCAAGATATAGCTTGATGGCAAAGGCAAACCCAACCCACCTTAAAATTAGCAATCCACAAGTCTAAGTTGCTTTCTACAGCAGTCAGCTAGATACTAGCGCTCTACCAATTTATCGGTAACTCAAATGACTGATTCGAGCTGCGCTGCCTTTGAAGATGATTCAACTCTGTTAAGTGATAAACAGCAACAAAACAATATTTGGCGTTTAGCTATTGCTCAAGCACTTGCAGGTGCTAACGCCATTGTAATATTTGCCACCGGCTCAATCATTGGTAGTCAACTAGCTCCTTCTTTGTTACTCGCTACCCTACCAATCTCTATTTTTGTTGTCGGCATGGCAGCCTGTGTATTGCCATTTGGGGAAATCGCGCGATTATTTGGTCGACGTACTGCTTTTTTAATTGGCGCAGGGGCTGGGGTTTTAACGGGTCTATTCGCTATGTTTGCCGTTATCTACAGTTGGTTTTGGCTGTTTTGTATATCGAGTTTTTTCGGTGGAGCTTACGCTGCTGTGGTACTGTCATTTCGTTTTGCCGCAACCGATGGTGTATCAGCTAAACGCCAACCGCAGGCTTTGTCTCTAGTTATGGCTGGTGGTGTTTTGGCTGGGGTAATAGGACCACAACTGATTACCTATACTATGCATTTGTCATCAGGCCCTATGTTTACTGCAACCTTTATATTACAAGCTGGCGTTGCTGCGTTGTCAGCAATTATTCTTGCTGGGGTGAAACTGCCTAAAATAGCTATTGAGAAAATCAATAAAGGCCGACCAATCGCTGAGCTAATTCGCCAACCACGTTTTATCAGCGCAGTAATTTGTGGCGCAGCTTCCTATACCATTATGAATTTTTTAATGACAGCCGCACCATTGGCTATGCACATGTGTGGTCATTCACAAAGCGCTGCTAACTTAGGTATTCAATGGCATGTAATTGCTATGTATGCTCCAAGCTTTTTTACTGGCAAGCTAATTAGCCGTTTTGGCGCAACCACTATAGCGGCTATGGGTATTTTATTAACTGGCTTATCTGCATTAATCGGCCTAGCGGGTACTGAAGTCTATCTATTTTGGTGGATGTTAATTCTGTTAGGTGTTGGCTGGAACTTTGGTTTTTTAGGCGCTTCAGCATTAGTATTGCAGTGCCATAAACCTGAAGAAAAAACCCGTGTGCAATCATTGAATGATTTTATTATTTTTTCATTAATGGCCATAGGCTCGTTTGCCTCAGGCGGCATTTTGTCAGCTTATGGTTGGGAGTTAGTCTTGTGGATATCCTTTGTTCCTTTGCTAGTTGCGATACTGACGTTATTTGCCACCAAATTAGAAATTAGGCAATGAAATAGTGCAAGGTATTAACAACTTTGAAGCCTTTATCCTGGCCAGTATAATGCTTAACATTCTCCCAGGTCCTGATTCATTTTATATTTTAGGTCGGAGCATAGCACAAGGTAAGGCAGTCGGAATTGCGTCTTCACTCGGTATTTCTGCAGGGGCATTCATACACACAATTTTAGCTATGGTCGGTCTATCCGCAGTATTAACAGCATCTACAACCATTTTTTTAATCGTTAAACTACTCGGTGCAAGCTATCTAATCTGCTTGGGTGTAAAAATGCTTATGCAAAAAGACATAACACAGCTAACCAACAAACTCAATAACAACCCTAGCCATCTCACTTACATCAACCAATTGACCGGGGGTCTATTGGTTTGCTTAGGCCTCAAAATTCTATCCAAAGAGACTTGACCTAGATATTCACTTTTTAAAAAAGCGCATCCCCAAAAGCGCGCATTACAACACACTTAAATTTATTGGATAACGTCTGGGATAAGCTCAATCCACAATTTTTTGCTAAACAAAACATTGTATTAACAATTTAACTGCATTAACATAAAATCAAATTTAATCAAAATAAAACTGAACTAATCAAATTTTATTTAATCAACACTCTACATAATATGATTTTTAAACCTTCAGGGATGATGAATGGTCTTACACGTATTTGCTGCCTCTGACTTAACAAACCAAGGAAGTTTATGAAAACACCTGCTTTTACAAAGCTCGCATCAATCAGTGCTATAACTCTGTGTTTAGCTGCTTGCCAACAAAATGAAACCATTTCCCAAGTGTCACAAGCTAATTTTCAGCCCAAGGCAAGTTTACCCGCTGAATATGTGACTGACGGCGTACTAGTTAAAAACATTCAAGATAAACGCCATTACCGTTATGTAACTTTGGAAAATGGTTTGCAAGTTATGCTGGTTTCCGACCCAAATGTAAAAACAGCGGCAGCTTCATTGTCGGTTGGGGTTGGTAGCAACCAAAATCCTGAAAACTTCTTAGGATTGGCCCACTATTTAGAGCATATGGTGATCCAAAGCTCAAAAAAATATCCTGAAGAAAATGAGTTTGGCAAATATGTTGCGACTAACGCGGGTGGACACAATGCTTTTACTGCCGACCGAAATACCACTTACTTATTTCAAATAAATGCAGAAGCATTAGAAGGTGCATTAGACCGTTTGGCCTCGGCGATTGCCGAACCAATATTTGAAGAAAATTTTAGTGAGCGTGAGCGCAATGCGGTGCAAGCAGAATGGGATCGTAATTTAAACAATCCAGGCTTTGATGTCTTTATTGCTGGCAAACAATTGATGAATCCACAACACCCTTTTACTAAGTTTAACGTTGGTAATTTAGCCACACTAAAAGATCAGCCAAATAAAAGTTTAAACCAAGCTTTGTGGGATTTTTATAACCAATATTATTCAGCAAATATCATGACGCTGGCGATTGTTAGTAATCAATCACTCGATTGGTTAGAAGACAAAGCAAATAGTTATTTTTCGCCAATTAAAAATCGCAATATTGAGCGCCCACAAACCTCTGAGCTTGCTTACACCCAAACAGGCAAAGCTGTGAATATTCAAATTCCACAAGATACCGACTTTTTACAGGTGTTGTTCCCAATCAATGATCAAAATTATCCACGTTACACACACGCGGGTAAATTTATTATGCGTCAACTAAATAGGCATGACGACACAGCTTTGTTAGGCTCATTACGCAAAGCAGGGTTAACCCATGACGCTGGCTGTAGCTATGCTGAGCAAGCTTTTGAAACTCAAGGTCGATTACAGTGTCATTTTAATTTAACTGACAAAGGCGCAGCAGATAAAAACCAGGTCGTTTCGGCCTTATTTAGTTATATCGACATAATCAAACAGCAAGCGCTAACCGCTGATTATATTGCTGAATACGAGCATATCTTAGCTAAACAACGTCAGCGTTTTAGTGATACAGCCCCACAACATTTTGCGACCAAGCTGTCGCAAACCATGTTAGAGCATGAAGCCAAATATGTATTAATGCCTAACCAGTTTTACCTTGGGTTTGATAAAAAACAAGCAGAACAAATTTTGGCACAAGTGACGCCTGAAAATATGCTTATCAATAATATTGGTAAAAATGTTACTGCCGACCAACAAATACCTTATGCCAAACATAAATATTCGATAGAAACTTTGCCTGAGTTTAAAGCTGTTACTGAATTAGCAGTTAATTTACAGTTACCAGCAGCGCAATTGCCGCAACAAAGTGAACAGTTGGTGCAACAAACTCAGCAAAAAAATTATCAAAAACCAACAGCCGTACATAGTGAAAAAGGTTTAGAAGTATATTTGGCCACTAGCCAATATTTTGCCGATGAAGATAAAGCAATTACCACAGCGTCTATTGAATCACCGCTCACCCGCGCATCAGCGAAAAACTTGCTGATGAATGCCATGCTGACTGAGTTATTACAAAAACAAACTCGAACTACAGCAGAAAATGCCAAATTAATGGATAGCTTACACATAGCTGTATCGGGCAATCCAAATGGCTATAGTCAAATATTATTAGACGGGCCATTGGCAGTGCAACAAACATATTTAACCCAGCTATTCACTGAGTTTAACCAATTGCAGATCAGCCAAACAACATTTGATGATATTAAAGCGCGTTACCTCAAAGGTTACAAAGATATGGAGAAACGCCCTCCTGCTCAACAAACCTTTGCTAAATGGCGTCTGACTTATCAACTATATGCCGACCTATTCACACCAACTGAAACTATAACAGCGCTAGAAAGTTTAACTTTGGCTGATATGCAAAAGTTCCATAAACAAATGTTGCAAGGCCAGCTGAATGTATTGTCGTTAAGCAATATGCCAAAAAGCCAATTAGTTAAATTAGCCCAAGCAGCACGTCAAACAATGGGTGAACCGAATGGAGAAAAACCAAATAATAACAACAATTTCAAACCGACACTTGGTAAACAAGTGAGTGTTACTGAATCAGTTTCCGCCAACGACGTTGTATTGTTACTCGGCTTTATCGCACCAGACAAAAGTGAACAAACCCTGGCGAATTTAACGGTTTTAAACCAATATATGCATCCAGCATTTTTTAATAGTTTGCGTACCCAGCAGCAACTTGGTTATGGTGTAAACAGCCAAGCGCTAAAAATTCACGACTACCCAACTCAAATGTTTTTTGTGCAAAGCAACAACACAGACCTAGCTAGTTTGTACAATAAAATAATTGATTTTACTCAAGCGTTTGAGCCTGAATTAGCCAAGCTGCCTGAACAAACCATCAGCCAAACCATAAGCGCTATTATTCAACAAATTGAACAAAAACCAACAGACATTCGCAAAGAATATCAAGCATTTGTGGGTGATTGGTATCAGCACCATTGGCAATTTGATAGCAGAGATAATCTTGTAGCCGCGTTAAAACAAGTGACTAGACAAAGTTTAATGGCGACGTATCAATCGTTAATTTTACAAGGCCAACATGAACAGTTTGCCGTGCAATACCGAGGTGAAAACTTTAAGGACACTCAGTTTGCTGAGTTAAAAACCTTAACAACTGAACAAGCAGAAAGTATGCAAACCGCAGCACGCTAGTTCGTTCTGCAAGTTACAACAAGGGTAAGTTAGTGGCTTATCCTTGTTGTATTATCAACCAAAGCCTCAAATTCACTTGTGTATTTTTGCAACTTTTCTGGGTTGCATTTTAGGGCAAACAAAAGGTTTACGCTTACCAATAACCGTTAAGGTTCCTTTGTGCCACATGTTTCCTAGTGCGGCCATTAGCATGAAAACCTTAGTCCCCCAACCACTATATTCGCATATTAGATAAATCTACCTTAACCTAAAATGTAAATTGAGAGCCTGAATACTATGCTCATTAGCAGACGAGAATTTATAAAAGCAACCCTAGTGTCTTTAGCAACAATCCAAATCGGTTGTAATTTCCCGCCAGAATTAAATTTAGATAAAGACAAAACAACTGTCGTGTATTGGATAGCTGCAATACTTCAACCGAGTGATAAATCAACTATTTTGACTTTCCTCAAAAGCATCCAAGATCATATTTGGGAAAACATTAGCCAAGATGACATAACACATAGTTTAAACTACCTATGTAAACAACAATATTTACTGAAATTATCTATTGGTCTGACTGATTATTTCTCAATAAACCCAGCAAAACACATCAAGCTCTCCATAAACGAACGCCTAAATAAAGACAGAATTAGATTTTTCTTGCTCAATTGTGGAAAGGCAGATAAATTTCAGACTGTTAGGAGAAACTGTAAAATTAAAGTAGATGGCGTTCCGCCATCGTTTGAAGAAAGGTTACCAATTCAACTGCGCGTTGAAATAAGAGGCAGGCGAAGCCAGCCAATTATCTCATCTTGGGTCTCATTACTTGAGAGTACGTTGTTTACAGTTTCTCCTTCCACCACACAACTATCCCCGACCCATAAATCATTGTCTTATCCTAACTACAACTTTATTGACCACATAGATGCCGACTTATCACCACACATGACTGTTAGGCATATTCTCGCCGCCGACTTAGGAATTTCAGTTCAACTAATTTCTCGAATATTGGCAAATAAAACTCAGTACTACAGATCTTTTGAGATCATCCGGAAAAATGGAAATAAAAGATTGATTGAGGCTCCAAGGACATATTTAAAGGTGTTGATGCGATATATCAATCATCACTTACTAACAGGTTTAGCTATCCATGATTCTGTTCACTCATACAGGCAAGGAAAATCATTTTTGACAAACGCCCAAATACACGTAGCAAAGCAGTATGTATTTAATTTAGATATTGAAAATTATTTTGGCTGTATCAATAAACGCCAAGTTCGAGAACTCTTTAGCATAAATGATTTTACCGCGTCTGCCGCGACTCTGTTGTCAGAATTATGCACCTTTAACGACAGGCTACCCCAAGGCGCTCCGACCAGCCCAATTATCTCAAACGCAATTTTATTCAAGATTGACCAATCAATGCATAGATACTGTGAAAAAAATAATCTGTGTTACACACGCTATTCGGATGACATCACGCTCAGTGGTAACTCCAGACAATCTATTGTAAAAGCAAAATCCAGATTAATAGCCATGATTCACGGAGCTGGTTTCAAAATAAACGACAAAAAGACTCGGCTAATGCCTTACCACAAACAGCAATTAGTTACAGGCGTAGTAGTTAATAAAGAAGCGACTCCAGCACGAAACGAGCTTAGAAGAATTAGAGCCAAATTTCATCAAGCGGCCTGCTCAAGCCAATTACCTTATGCAACAAGAAGCCAATTATTGGGGTACATCAGCTACCTTTCTCATTTTGAAAAATACCGTAACAGTGAGCTGTTACACAAATACTCAAGGATCATCGAAAATGTCTCTTTTGTGGCTTAAACAATCGTGTACAACGTTAGTAAAACATCACCAAGCAATTCATAGCCTAGGTATAGTCGGAATCGGGTTAATTACCGCTGTCTTTCTATATATTGAAAGTAACAACACTAGTCTAAACGCAAAATCTGCGTTGCTTGTAGCCCAATCACAAAAACATTTAGTTGAATTATCCATACTCAAAAGAGAAGACGAATTTTCTGTAAGTGTTATAGACAGAATCACAAAATCGGTAGAGTTACTTTCATCAGAGCATCCCACGGCAAGATTAGCTGGGATATACAACCTAGAAAGGCTAACAGCAGATATCCCCAGCGAATCTATTCCTATCATTCGCATCATTTCTTCTTTCTTAACAGCGCCTTCTAGTAACACGACTAATAATGAAACTAGGCGAGCTTTCTACGCATTGTTAAGAATAGCCGAAAAAACAGGCTTGAATAACTTTTTAGCAGATGAGAACAATATTGATTTAACCAATCTGCAGCTCGAGAACCTAGCGATAAAAAATTACTCGTTTAGAGGGTTTATATTCTCAGAAGCTGTATTTAAAAACGTAACTTTTCACAACGTCAATTTTGCAGATGCAAATTTAACAGGAGCACATTTTATTGATAGCGAAGCTCATGGTCGTATAGAGTTTCGCAGTGCGAATTTAACTCACAGCCAATTTGAAAATTGTGATTTTTCACAAGCGTCCTTTGCTTCTGCTAATTTAGCTGAAGCAAAATTGAGAAATAGTACTTTCCACAATGTAGACTTTTCACATGCAAATCTAAACAAAACGATTATCAGTCATGTTGAATTCGATGGTTCTGTAGGCCTAGCAGAGAACATATTCTTGAAATAAATTCCCAGCTGGCATTGAACAAATACAGTTTTAACTAAAGAAAGCTTGGATTATGAGTTATAAACTCTACGCTAAGCAATACAAAGCACCACAGGAATTGGTCGCGCACTTAAAGTCTAAAAACCTAACGATTAATGATGAACAGCGAGCGATTGCACTTCTTTCATCAATTAGTTACTACAGATTTAAAATCTATTTATATCCGTTGCTCAACCCAGAGTCAGGTTACTATCAACCAAAGGCAAGTTTTGAACAAGGTCTTGAACTATATCGCTTTGATGATGAACTCAGAGACTTAATTTACTCTATTATTGGTCGTATCGAAATCAAATTTATAGTGTGCAATCACAACTTGCATTATCTTTTCAAAATTCAAAAGACGAGTTTTCTAACCACTACTAAAATAATTATTTATATGCTACACCAAGATTATAAGCCATTAAAAATGAATAGACTTTATTTGATACTCGTTATGTTACAACTGATAAATAAAAGTCTTTGTTTATCTGAAAATATTAAAAACGAATTAGAAAGTTTGTTTGCAAAATACCCAACGGCTAAGGATAAATCTCACTCAGCAGGTTTTCCAAACAATTGGGAAATGATCCAATTTGGGGTTAATTTATTAAACAGATTAATTACACCAATCCATAGGATCTAACGGTTGGCCTTGATAGCGCACTTCAAAATACAAGCTTGGTTTAGTTTGCCCACCTGATTGGCCAACCAAAGCGATAGGCTCACCTGATTGTACAATCTCACCTACATCTTTGAGTAGCGCTTGGTTGTGGCCATATAAAGTCATATAACCATTACCATGTTCGACCACTATGACTAAACCATAACCTTTTAACCAGTCGGAAAAGATAACTTGGCCTGCATGGACATTGTGCACTGTTGCGCCGGAATCTGCGTCAATTTTAATGCCCTTCCAGCGCAATTGGCCTGATTTACGTTTGCCATAGATATTTTGTATTTTGCCTTTAGCTGGCCACAAGAGTCGGCCTTTAATATCTTGCAAACCATTCAGTTCAACTTGTTGAGGTAATTCGTCTATTGCTTCAGCGAGTGCTTCTAATGCTTGAGCAAGAGCAGCTTCGTTATCACGTAAACGCTGTATTTCGGCTGATTCAGATTTTATTAACTGGGCTAGTGCATCAATTTGTTGTTGTTGCTGCGCTTTTAATTTAACTAACTCTTGTTGTTTTTGTGCTTCTATTTCAACTAGCTCAACTAATCTGAGTTGTTTTTGATTAAGCATTTCAGTCGTTTGTGCTAATTCAGCTAGTGTAGTTTTTAAATCTTCAATCGCTTGCGTGCGTGCTTTGTTTAAATATTGGTAATAGCTGATCACCCGCTCTAATTTGGCTGGTGAATCTTGGTTTAACAATACTTTTAAATAATCGTGTTGGCCTATGTGGTAGGCGCTATTGAGTTGTTTTTCTAATACTTTCAGCTGTTGCTGTTTGAGTTGTTCTAATTCTTGTTGGCGTGCACTGAGCTTTTTCAGCTCTTTTTCTGTTTCGGTTAATTCTTGTTTGGTTTGGCGTAAAACCCGCGCGGCTTGACCAATTTGTTTATCGGTTTGAGCTAATTGATTTTGGGTTTGTTTTAGTTCTGAGTGGCTTTTATCTAACTTATTTTGTTTAGCTATAATTTGCTGCTGAACTTTTTCAAGTTTGCGTTGTGTTTGTTCAGTGTCTGATTCAGCGAATGCTTTGCTAGATAAGGTTGTTTGCAGGAAAAAAAACACAACAAGGCAAACAAGTTTAATGTTTGCCCCGTTGATATTTTGTTTTGGTTTAGCAATCCTTAGCAGATTCAACTTAAACCAATTTAAAGATAGATTGACCTGTCATTTCTGCAGGTTGTTCCATACCCATTAAGTGCAACATAGTTGGTGCTACGTCACTTAATACACCATTAGCTTTAGCTAATTCAGCATTACGGCCAAAATAGATAAATGGTACTGGCTCGCTGGTATGTGCTGTATGTGCTTGGCCAGTAATTGGGTCAACCATTTGCTCTGCGTTACCATGGTCAGCAGTAATTAAACACTCACCACCTACTTTTGCTAAAGCTTCAGTTACGCGGCCAATTGCAGTGTCAACTGCTTCACACGCTTTAACTGCCGCTTCAAATACACCAGTGTGACCAACCATGTCTCCATTTGGATAGTTACAAATAATTGCATCAAATTCTTGGCTTTCAATCGCTTCAACTAATTTATCAGTTAATAACACTGAGTTCATTTCAGGTTGAAGATCGTAAGTTGCCACTTGCGGAGATGGGATTAAGATACGCTTTTCACCTTGAAATTCGTCTTCACGGCCACCGCTGTAGAAGAAAGTAACATGTGCATATTTTTCAGTTTCAGAGATACGTAACTGAGTTTTGCCATGTTTTTCTAACCACTCACCCATTACATTAACAAGGTCTGATGGTGGATATGCACAGCTTGCTTGAATGTCAGCTGCGTATTGAGTCAACATTACAAAGTCGCTGTATGCTGGTACTTTTGCACGCTCAAAACCGTCAAAATCAGTATCAACAAATGCACGAGTAATTTCACGTGCGCGGTCAGCACGGAAGTTCATGAATATGATTGCATCGCCATCATTTACAGTCGCGGCTTGGCCATTTGCATCGACAATTGCAGTTGCTTTTACAAACTCATCGTTTTCGTCACGTTCGTATGCGGCTTTTAAACCTTCAACTGCAGAGGTTGCAGTGTATTCAGCTTTGCCTTCAGTTAATAACTCATAACAAGCTTGTACACGATCCCAACGCTTATCACGATCTAACGCAAAATAACGACCTATGATGCTGGCTACGCGGCCTTTGCCAGTTGCAGCTAATTGCGCTTCTAGCTCTGCTAATGGGTTTTCAGCACTACGTGGTGGTGTATCACGACCGTCTAAAAATGCGTGAACATAAACTTGCTCAGCACCACGAGCAACCGCCATATCTACCATAGCTTTAATGTGATCAACATGGCTATGTACACCACCTGGTGAAGCTAAGCCCATAATATGCACAGCTTTGCCAGCGTCTTTCGCGCTGTCTACTGCTTTAACTAAAGCAGCGTTGTTTTGGAATTCGCCGTCAGCAATATCTTTGGTGATACGGGTGAAATCTTGATAAACAATACGGCCAGCACCTAAGTTTACGTGACCTACTTCACTGTTACCCATTTGGCCGTCTGGTAAACCTACGTCCATGCCTGAGCCAGAAATTAATGTGCTTGGATACTCTTTCCACAATTTATCTAAGTTTGGTGTATTCGCGGCCATAATCGCGTTGTCTTTAGGGTTTTCGCTGTAACCCCAACCATCCATAATGATTAACACTAATGGTTTTTTCGCAGTAGTCATGCTGTTTACCTGTAGTCGTATTAGTATATAAATTTATGCAAATTTTACTAAGAATTGCTCTACAAACCAATGACAATCCGATTAAATCATACTGTTCTGGTTTATATCGCGGATAATTAGTTGTTATTGTCGCATATCTAGGCTGCTGCAAACAAATATAACGCAATGCAAAGTATAATGACTGCCTTGAGCCTAGTCTCATAGGCTTAGATTACCCAAATTAGATAATTCCGCTAATTGCAAAAAGCGATTGTATTGGTTTAGTTAAGCGATAAGGCTATAATCTGCCGCAGTAAAAACATTCATAGGTCTTTTTAATGCAAGAATACATTCAATTTTTTGCCAATCACCCAATTATGACAGGTGCTTGGTTCGTATTATTTTTCGCGGTTGTTTACACTTTAGTTCAAGCTAAATTTGCACCTTATGCCCGCGTTAATACTCAACAGCTTACCTTATTGGTAAACCGTGAGGACGCAGCTATAGTGGATATTCGTCCGGCAGCTGAATTCAGCAAAGGCCATATCGCCGGCGCATTAAACATCACCAGTGATAAAATTGACGGTGGTAACAATCCAGCCCTTGAAAAAAACAAAGATAAACCCATTATTGTTGTTTGTACCGCAGGTTTGAGTGCGGCTAAAGTTGCAACTCAACTATGCCAAGCAGGTTATCCAAAAGTAAACTTACTTGAAGGTGGTATGAATGCTTGGTTAAATGCGAACTTACCTGTCGCAAAAGGTTAATTTAAAATGGCTACAGTAACCGTATATAGCAAAAGTTGGTGTCCGTTTTGTAGAAGAGCCAAAATGCTCCTGACACAAAAAGGTGTTGCGTTTAATGAAATTGACATAGATCAACAACCTGAAAAACGCGATGAAATGATCCAACTGAGCGGACGCTCAACTGTGCCACAGATTTTTATAAATGAGCATCATGTCGGTGGATGCGACGATTTATTCGACGCAGAATACGACGGTGAACTAGATAATTTGCTCAACGCATAATTTAAAACAAAGGTATTGTCATGTCAGAACAAACTCCAGAAAACAACCAACAAGCAGCAGGTGAAAACGCACCTCAATTCGCAATTCAACGTATTTTTGCGAAAAACATTTCATTTGAAACGCCAAACTCACCTGAAATTTTCACTATTCAGTGGAAACCAGATGTACAAATGGACATAGATACAAAAAGCAAAAAGCTTGACGGTGACACATACGAAGTTGTTTTATCAATTACAGTAACAGCTAAAATTGAAGACAAAACTGCGTTTTTAGTAGAAGTTGAGCAAGCGGGTATTTTCGCTATTGCTAACTTACCACCGCAACAAATGGCACATACTATTGGCTCTATGTGTCCGGGCATTTTATTCCCTTATGCACGTGAAGCAATTTCTAACTTAGTTAACCGTGGTACTTTCCCTCCACTTAATTTAGCACCTGTAAACTTTGATGCTTTATTTGCTAGCTATATGCAGCAAGTTGCGCAACAAGCTCAAGAAAACCAAGAGTCAAACCAAAAACTAGATTCTTAATATGAGCGAACCTTTATTTGATATTGGTGTAATCGGTGCTGGCTCGTACGGCACTGCATTAGCCATTTGTATAGCGCGTAATGGCCACAAAACTGCCCTGTGGGGTCGTGATGAAGCACAAATTAGCGCTATGCAACAAAGCAGGGAAAACAGCCGATATTTACCCGGTTTGCCATTACCACAAGCTTTAACCCCACAAGCTGATTTAGCTCATGTGGTACAAAACAGCCGCAATATTTTATTGGTTGTGCCAAGCCATGCATTTGGCGAAGCTTTAGCACAAATAAAACCGCATTTACGCAGCGACAGCTCAATTGCGTGGGCGACTAAAGGTTTAGAGCCAGAAACAGGCCGATTATTGCAAGATGTTGCGCGTGAACAGTTAGGCGATTCTCGTACCTTAGCTGTTGTTAGCGGCCCAACCTTTGCCAAAGAAATGGCAGCCGGTATGCCAACCGCTATTTCAGTGTCATCTACCGATGCTGATTTTATTCAAACCTTGTCTGATTTAATGCACTGTGAAAAACGTTTCCGTGTGTATAAAAATAACGACTTTATTGGTGTGCAACTAGGCGGCGCAGTTAAAAACGTAATTGCTATCGGCGCTGGTATGGCTGATGGTATTGGTTTTGGTGCAAACGCACGTACCGCGTTAATTACCCGAGGTTTAACTGAGTTATGTCGTTTAGGCGCAGCTTTAGGCGCAAAACCTGAAACTTTTATGGGTATGGCTGGTTTAGGTGACTTAGTATTAACTTGTACTGACAATCAATCTCGCAACCGTCGTTTTGGTTTGGCATTAGGCCAAGGTAAATCGGTTGAACAAGCTATGTCAGATATTGGTCAAGTTGTTGAAGGCTATCGCAACACCAAAGAAGTGTATATGTTAGCGCAACGTATGCAGGTTGAAATGCCGATTGTTGATCAAATTTACCAAGTGTTATACCAAGGCAAAGTGCCAAAAGAAGGTGCATTAGCTTTGTTAGGACGCGAGCAGAAATTTGAGTAATATTCGCAAATAGCTCAACAATTAATAGCGAATCTTTATTAACGCCTGACACTGTCAGGCGTTTGTGTTTGTGTACATATCAACCATTTTATTAGGCCATTACAGATTAAATTGTTTGATTATTTGCAACTGTAATTAATCAACACGAAATGTCACTTTATTAGTTTTAACACATTCATCATAGAAGACACTTACATCTTCTCCACTGTTTTTCGCTTCTTCATTTATCCTACATAAAATTAAATACGCAACATAACTCCTGTGATGAAGTAAAGAATACCTTGTGCGCAACCATTCCTTATCAAATACTGCTCCTGTAAAGCTGCCATTAGCTATTTTAGCGCCCTTCTTAATTTGGCAGTTACTTGGAGCTGAGTTCCGAACATAGGTATTATACTCATCATCCTCGCGTTGAATTACAAGACTAAAATGTGCGTTATCCTCACAAATATCTACCTCAAGAAAAGCAGAGCCATCAGACAAATTTACAGCTGCTAGATAAAAATAATCACCGTCAAAAAATAGCCGATAGGTAATATCATTACTCGCATAAGAGGGGCTAAATTCAAAAAAGTACAAAAGTAAAATAACCAACCAGTTAGTTCTACTCATCTAGAGCCTCCTTTGACCCAATAATTAAAATTTATCCATAAGCATTAATTCAGTTCTTCAAAAACCAACCAATCATCAGGCTCCCAAGGTTTTTTAAATAACTTGAGTCAAAATTAAAACGCCCTTCGCCCACTATTATATTTGGTCGCTCAACTAAAAATCACGCTCGGCTTTTTTAGAAAGTACTTTTTCCAACTCAGTCAAATACGCTACATGCGGTGGTAAGGTTAAACTATTCGGCCTTAGTGCTTTAATTGCCACACTTGCATCCGCCAGCGACCAACCTCGCTCTAACAGAATTTGTGCTGATACTAAACCCGTTCGGCCTGTGCCACCTTTGCAATGCACAGCTATTTTTTTGTTGTCGTCTAATAACTTGTGCACAGTATCTCTTGCTTGTTGCCAAGCTGTTTGAAATGCCTCTTCGGGCGCTTGGTCGTCATGAATAGGTAGGTGAAACCACAAAATATCATGTTGCTCACACAAATCTTTAATCGCGGTAACATCATTTTTTTCTAATTCATATTGCTGCATAAAAGTTAGTACAGCACTGGCACCTTCTGCTTTTAACTGTGCGATAGATTCAGCCAGCGGCAAACCTTTAGTTCCCGGACATGGGGTGATAATAATGGCTGCGCCTTGCTCATTTAGTGCCAGCGGAAAAGTTGGGTGGGTCATAATTCAATTAGTCCTTACACAAAATATTGCGCTAAATTAACCAGCCTGCGAGGTTAAAGTCAAATCAGGCTGCATTGCATTTTTTTGTTTTAACCAAACATAGGCCAACAAACACAATAAAGCAGACAATATCGCAACAGCTGCTGCTAAATTGGCATTTCTAAAGGTGTAAAATTGGCCGATAAAACCAGTTAGAGTTGAACCTAACATCATGCCAACTTTTATTGCATTGGAGTAAAACGCTGAGGTAAAACCAATGCGCTGTGGTAGTTCTTCTTGCAACAACGTTAACGATAGACCAGCAAACAAACCATAAAAAATAGCATTGATAAATTGCAAACCTATAAACTGCCAAACGTGCTCAGCAAAATAAACACCGATGTAAAAGCTCATTGCAACTAGATAAGCAATCGCAATCAGCCGGGTTTTACCAATAGATTTAGCCAACTTACTTGAATAGAGCATTACTGGAATTTCTAAACAAGCAACTAACCCCATAAACACCCCAGGGGTATATTCAGCAAAGCCTAACTCTCGAATAACATATAAAGGCATTGACGATGAATAGAGGATGTTTGCAACCGATCCTAAGGTGACAGAAATACCGAGTAACCAAAAAGCCAATCCAGCTGCCTGTGGTTTTTCAGCTTTATTATTTTGATTGGATTTAGAGATATCAGGAATAAATTTGTACGCAAAAATAGCTGCAACAACAGCACAAATAGCCGCCATATAAAATGATGCAAAAAAACCAAACGCCGAGGCCAAAGCAAAACCAATAGCTGGGCCAGCAATCCAAGCAAACGAAATAGCCGCGCGTAAATTCGCGTTGAATTGCCCAACATCCACTTTGTCAGTTTGATTTGCCCACTGGCGCGATATGGTTAACATTTGTGGAATAGCTGCATTGCCAACGGCGACAAAAGCAATACCGGCCAGTAAAACCAACCAAAAAGAAGACACATTAGCATAAATAGCTAAACCAATTGCCATAGCCAATACTGCAAAAATATACATTTTACGCGCACTTAAACCAGCATCGGCTTTTTGTCCTAACCACTGGCTAATTGCTAAACCCGACAAAGTAACACTGACTGTATACAAACCAATATAGATAGGCTGAGCATTTAAATCTTGTACTAAAAACAAGCTCATTAGCGGATTAACAAATGAACCAACTAGACCGGTTAATATACTTAAAACAATAAATAACCTAGGGGACGTTTTAACAGCAGGTAACAACTAACTACACCTTAAAAGAATAACCACAACAAACTAAGCAGCTTGTAACTGCTCAAAAAAGAGGCGGTATTATAAGGATTAAAAATTAGCTTACAAGTGTATTACTATTTTGATATTGGACAACTTGATTGCGTCCATTACCTTTAGCTGCATATAAAGCTTCGTCAGCTTGTTTTAACGCGGTTGAAATATCTTGTGCGCTCACTTCAACTAAGCCAATACTGGTAGTCACTGATAATACTTTCTGTAGTACTTTAAATTCAAAACTTTCGAAGTGATGGCATAAAAATTCCAAGCGCCCGAGCGCTTCATCTATTGAAGTTTCCGGCAATAATACACAGAACTCTTCACCACCCAAACGAGCGACTATGCCATCTTTAAAATGTGCCATCATACGTTGTGCGGCTTGAACCAAAACAATATCACCGGCTTCATGTCCATAAGTATCATTAATCGCTTTAAAATGGTCTAAATCGAGTAAGGCTAAAGCACTCGGTTTACTCGCTGTTTTTAACGCTTGGTTGGATAATTCAAAAAAACAGCGACGATTTTTAATCTTGGTTAAAAAATCATGATTAGCAGCAAACTCTATTTCTTCAACTTGCTCTATGTATTCTAAATTTCGAAAAATACGCGTATAAAACTCTTCTGCATCAAAGGGCTTATTCAACGCATCGTTGGCACCATTTTTTAAGAAGCGCGCAGTTAACATTGCATTGTTACTGCTGGATATAGCTAAAATAGCGATTTTTTCGTGTGGGTTTTTCCGTCTAATTTTTGATGTAAGTTCCACGCCCGACATCTTCGGCATTTCGTAATCTGTGATCACTACTTTAATTTGAGGATGTGCTTTTAACCGCTCTAACGCATCTTCACCGTCTACCGCTTCTATTACAGTAAAGTTTTGTCGCTCTAATAAGGTACGGAGATATTTACGTACAGATAATGAGTCGTCGACCACTAATATACTCACCTGCATATTACGTTTTAAACGCGTGAGTAATTTGCCAACATAATCAAACGAATGTACAGTTTCTTTTAAAATGAAATCAACCACAGCTTTCGCCATAACTTTTTGGCGTACCTGTTCGTCTAACTTACCGGTTAACACAAAGGTTGGAATTTTTGCCGCAACCGTTTGATCAATCGCTTCGCCGTCATGCGCATCCGGCAGATGAAAATCAACACAGGCACAAAAGTAGTCTTTAAATTCAACTAAAGCTGCAGTTAAATCAGCCATACTGTGCATAACATCTACTTCAAAACCAAGCTTTTGCGCAATTTTGGTTAGAATATCAGCTGTCGTTCTATGATCTTCAACTATTAAAACTCTATTCTTCATGCTGAGTCCTATTTACGCATGCACTGCTGAATATATGGTTAATCGGTTGCGGCCTTCTTCTTTACTTTGATAGAGGGCTTCATCGGCAAATTGGATCATTTGATCTATCGAATGTTGGCCTGAAATGTAACCAATACTAATAGTGTAATGTGTCTCAGCATCCCCACATGCTACTGCATGTTCACTGATCTCTTCTCGAAAGGCGTTTAATAAATGGCCATGGGTTTGCTGATTACCATCTTTAAACAAGATAACAAACTCTTCTCCTCCCATGCGGCATAGGGTTTCTTGCGCAAATTCTTCTCGCAACGTATGCGCCAGATCTTTAATAACTTGGTCACCCATATCATGACCTAACTCATCATTAACACGTTTGAAGTGGTCTATATCTAAAATTGCCACAGCATATTCATTATCACCTTGGCTAACTAGCTGTTGATTTGCTTGGGTGAAAAAAGCATAGCGGTTAAATAATCCCGTCATAGAATCTAAGTCGGCTAACTGCTTAAGTTTTACCATATGCTCCAAATGTTCAATGCTTTGGTGAATACGGCAATAAAACTCCTCTAAACAGAAGGGTTTTTGTAAAAAATCGTTTGCGCCATTTTGAATAAATCGTGCAGACAAGGAAGATGCACCACCACCCGACAAGCCAATAATACACACAGCTTCTTTAGGTTTGCTTTTGCGCACTTCACTAACAAAACGCACACCATTCATTATCGGCATTTCGTAATCAGTGATAATCAATTTAGTGTCGGGGTGTTGCGCTAGTTGTTCAAGCCCTTGCTCTCCATTCGCAGCTTCAATAACTTGAAATAAATTCCGCTCAAGCAAACTACGAATATAACTACGAGTTGCCTGTGAATCATCTACCACTAACACTTTAAAATTAGGGTTATGTTTAAAACGATTTAATTGTTTAGACAAATAAGAAAATGCTTCAGAGCTTTCTTTGGGAATATAATCGGAAACGGCTTTACTGAGGATATGATCGCGAATTTCGCTATCTAAATGGCCCGTCATTACAATAGCTGGAATACCATGTTTGATAACTTCATCTATTGCTTCGCCATCAGGCCCGTCTGGTAAGCTGTAATCCACCGAAGCTAAATAGAAATTATCTTCTTGCGCTAACGCTTGTTGGCACTCAGCCAGCGTTTCAACAATAACGGTTTGATATCCAGCTTCTTTGGCGACATATTCGACCAATGTTGAGATTGGCCGACTATCCTCAACGATTAACAGCTTATACTGTTCCAACTTTTACCTCAGATAATTTCTAAGCGCGCAAAAGCCACTACCAACCATTTACTGCCTACCTGGTCGAAGTTCACTTGCACCCGACTGTTTTGTCCACTGCCTTCGTAATTAAGAATAGTCCCTTCTCCGAATTTTGCATGCATAACTCTTTGACCTAATTGCAATCCGGTTTGATTAAAACTATCTTCGACTACACTTGCGCTAAACCGTCCAACTGCCGCTGGACGACTTATTTGGTTGTTTAACCTAATTTCACTGACACAATCTGCCGGTATTTCCCTAATAAAACGGCTTGGCGCATGATATTGGTCTTTACCATAAATACGGCGTGATTCTGCATAAGTTAAATATAGCTGCTGTTTTGCCCTTGTCATGCCGACATAACATAATCTTCGTTCTTCTTCCATGCGGCCTGATTCTTCTGTGGTTTGTAAACTTGGAAACATGCCTTCTTCGACACCACCAATAAACACCAGTGGAAACTCCAAACCTTTAGCACTGTGTAATGTCATCATTTGCACTGCATCTTGATTACGCTCAGCTTGGTTTTCGCCTGATTCTAGCGCGGCGTGCGATAAAAACGCGCTTAAATCTGATAGCTCTGGCTCGGTATTTTCAAACTGGCGGCAAGCCGTAACTAACTCCTCTAAGTTTTCAATACGTGCTTGCGCTTTTTCGCCTTTTTCTGATTGATACATAAAATGTAAACCAGAGGATTTAATCACTACATCACACTGACGATACAAAACTAAGTCTTCAATTTCATGCTCTAGTTCATTTATTTTATTCACAAAACTACTAACTGAATTGGCCGCGCGACCTGTTAATAATTTTGCCGACACCAAATTTTCAGACGCTTGCCACATAGTTTGTTGATGTTCACGCGCATATTGACGAATTTGTTGTAGAGATTTTTCACCTATACCACGTGTTGGTGTATTGATAATACGTTCAAATGCCGCATCATCTTGGCGATTATTTAACAAGCGCATATATGCCAATGCATCTTTAATTTCCTGACGCTCGAAGAAACGCAAACCGCCATATATTCGATAGGGTATTTGTTCTGTAATTAATGCTTCTTCAAGCACACGTGATTGCGCATTGCTTCTATACAAAATGGCGCTGTCTTTTAACGCATTACCTTGCTCTAACCATTCTTTGATGCGGCCAACAATAAAACGTGCTTCGTCGAGTTCGTTAAATGCCGAATAGAGTTTGATTGGCTCACCATCGCCCGCTTGTGTCCATAAGTTTTTGCCTAAACGGCCAGAGTTATGCGCAATCACCGCATTGGCTGCTTTCAAAATAGTGCCACTAGAGCGATAGTTTTGTTCTAGGCGGATCATATGAGCATCAGGAAAATCGTCTAAAAAGCGTTGGATATTTTCAACTTTTGCACCACGCCAACCATAGATAGATTGGTCGTCATCACCCACTATGCTGATAAAGTTGTCGGCATCAGCTAATAAACGTAACCAGGCATATTGAATGCTGTTGGTATCTTGAAATTCGTCGACTAAAACGTGTTTAAATCTTTGTTGGTAGTGACGCAATAAATGCGGATGTTTTAGCCATAATTCGTGTGCACGTAGTAGTAGCTCAGCAAAATCGACTAGGCCAGAACGGTCACAGGTTTCTTGATAAGCTTGATATATACGTTTCCATACTTCGTCTTGTTGATTGCCCCAAGTTTCTATGTGATGCGGACGCAAACCCTCGTCTTTTTGTCCATTGATGTACCACATAGCTTGTTTTGGCGGCCATTTTTTTTCGTCTAAATCGAGTGCACGTACTACGCGTTTTATTAAACGCAATTGGTCGTCGGCATCGAGTATTTGAAAACCTTCTGGTAAACCAGCATCGGCATAATGCAGGCGCAACATACGGTGAGCTAATCCATGGAATGTGCCTATCCACATGCTTTGCACTGAGGTTTGCAGTAAATCTTCTACCCTGTGGCGCATTTCTGCCGCGGCTTTGTTGGTAAAAGTTACCGCTAAAATTGAATGGGGGGAGATGTTTTCTGCTTGTATCAACCAAGCGATACGTTGCACAAGTACACGTGTTTTACCACTGCCGGCACCTGCAAGTAACAACATTGATTGTTGTGGCGCGGCAACCGCCTCGCGCTGTTTGTCATTTAACCCATCAATTAAACCATGAATATCCATGCATTCGACCTTCGCATTTTTTATAACTGCGCGCAGTATACTGGATAAACGGACAGTTCCCAAGTTTATGCTTTTTTATCGCGGCACGTATGGTGGCATTCAAGCCCATTCGAAGCATTATTTTATAAAAACGCTGTTCGCCAATCCATGGCCGCTCCCAAAAGATATCCCTATCTTTTGAAGTTTTATAAAATAAGCATTCGAATCTGCTTTTGATTGACATTGTTATCGCCGCTTGTGGAATAGCTGTAAGTTCGCTATTTACCACTAACATTGGAAGCGACAAGACATGGTTTGAGTGCCAAACGGCTCAGGTATGAAAGCTAGTGAATGGGCGGGTTGCGAGCAAAACTTCATAAGATAGGGATATCTTATGCGAGCGACACAAGGATGTGCTCGAAGCGTTTTTGTGAGTAACTCCCCATTTGCTAGCTTGTATATAGTGCACCATTTACTCCAGCGCAGAATTTAAAAAGCATTCGAGCAACAACCTACCAGCACCCACAATGTCAAACCAAAGCCTGTTTGAACGCTGATTTTCAAAAACTTCTTTATCAGGGATGATAAAGCAGAGCGCCCACGGATGGGTTTACCGCGTTTTTTGAAAACCATGCTTCAAACGGGCTTTGTTACCATAAAGCGTGCAGCGACTCCCTTCACAAGCACCAAAAAACTCAAATAACATTCGCTATTTTCGCTGCTTGATAAATCGCTCTTTCGGCATCTAACTCAGCCGCTTTAGCCGCACCACCAATAAAATGAACTTTCTGTTTTAACTGCACAATCCATGACGGAATAACCGACTCCTGCCCACTGCAAATTACAATATTATTCACCTCAAGTAATTTAGTTTGCCCGTCTTGCTCAATTACTAGGCCCTGCTGATTAATTTCTTGGTAACTGACACCCGACAACATATGCACCTTGTGCTGCTGCAAATGCGCTTTATGTATCCACCCTGTAGTTTTCGCCAAGTTTTTACCAATAGGCTCAGCTTTGCGCTGCAATAAATAAATATCCGAATTTGCACTAACTTGAGGTTGAGTTAAACCTGCTTCATGTTCAAGGGTAAGATCTATACCCCATTGCTGGCAATAAAGCTC
>NZ_JH767528.1:0-216200 GCF_000281085.1 Catenovulum agarivorans YM01 | reverse complement strand
AACCCCCGCCATATCCACACCAATACCACCAGCACCAACAATTGCAGTTGCGCCCATTAAACTCACATTGCCGGATAACACCTGCTGATAATCAAATACTTTAGTGCCAATAAAATCATCCAAACCTTGGATATCTGGATATCTAGGTTGCACACCAGAGGCTACTATCACTTCATCAAAGTTGGTTAAATCATCAGGTTCAACTTCAATATTCAAACGAATGTCCACTGAATGTTTAGCCAACATGGTTTTAAAATATCGTAGCAATTGTGCGAACTCACTTTTACCGGGAATGTTTTTCGCAAAATTAACCTGACCACCAATTTCACTGCGTTTTTCAAATAATCTCACTTGATGACCCCGCATGGCGCAATACACAGCGGCCGCCATACCAGCCACTCCAGCACCAATCACAGCAATATTTTTAACAACTGCGGCAGGGTTAAATTTCAGTTCAGTTTCGCGGCAAGCAACAGGGTTAACTAAACAACTGGCGGTTTGGCCTAAAAAAACTTTATCTAAACAAGCTTGGTTACAGGCAATGCAGGTATTAATTTCATCCACTTTGCCACTTTGCGCTTTTTTCACCCAAGTACTGTCGGCTAAAAAAGGTCGCGCCATTGAAATTAAATCAGCATGACCGTCTTGCAGTATTTGTTCTGCCGTATCTGGCATATTAATGCGGTTAACCGCAACAACGGGAATATCAACATGCTGTTTAATTAATTGGCTCGCTTGGCTAAACACCGCATTTGGCACCATAGCAGCTATGGTTGGCACTCGCGCTTCATGCCAACCTATGCCAGTGTTAATAATATCCACTCCGGCATCTTCCAACCATTTAGCCAGTTGTAAAACTTCAGTTTTATCACTGCCCTGTTCAACTAAATCAAGCACAGACAATCTGAACAAAATTAAAAATTTATCACCCAATTTATCACGAATACCCTGAACGATTTCAAGCGCAAAGCGACAGCGGTTTTCGAGGCTGCCACCCCAATTATCCGACCTGTGGTTAGTACGTTTGGCAATAAACTGGTTAATTAAATAACCTTCAGAACCCATAATTTCCACACCGTCGTAACCCGCTTGGTCAGCTAACACAGCCGCGTTAATAAAGTCTTCTATCTGCTGATTAATTTCTGTATCTGAAAGTTCTTTAGGTTTAAAAGGGCTAATCGGTGCTTGAATAGCAGAAGGTGCAACTACGTCAGGATGAAAACCATAACGCCCAGCATGTAATAATTGCATGCAAATTTTACCACCCGCATTATGCACAACTTGGGTTATTTGTTTATGTTGCTCAACATCCGCTTGAGTTGTCATCATGGCTTGTTTTGGAGCTAACACACCACAAGCGTTAGGTGAGATACCGCCAGTGACAATGAGTGCAACATCATTTTCCGCTCTATACCGATAAAACTCGGCTAATGCGGCAAAACCTTGTGGCGACTCTTCCAAATTGGTGTGCATTGAGCCCATAATAATGCGGTTTTTTAAACAATGATGTTTGAGCTTGAGTGGCTGAAATAATTGCGGAAACTGCGTCATTGGCTTAGCCTATCTTTTTTATAAATCTGAATTAGTTATAGCACATGCAAGTGAATAGCATAACCATGTGTTTAATGTAAGGAACAGCATAAATGCAGACACTAGGTCGCTTTCTAGTTAGATACTTTAAAAAGTGTCAACAAGATGAAGTGAGCATCATCTCTGGCAATTTAGCTTTTGTGACACTGCTAAGTTTTGTGCCTTTTGTTACTGTGATCATGAGTGTTATGAGCACGTTCGGTATTTTTGAACAAGCACAAACCAGTATTGAAGGTTATTTACTCCATCATTTTGTTCCTGAAGCAAGTGCCGAGGTACAAAAACACCTAGTTAAATTTATCAGCAATTTAGGCAATGCGACGGGTTTAAGCACGGCAGCACTATTTGTTATTGCGGTTATGCTACTGAAAAATATAGACAAAGAGCTAAACCGCATATTTGTCACCAATAAAAAACGTCCATTCTGGCAAGATTTAATCATTTATTTAATGGTGATTATTTTAGGCCCAGTGTTAATAGGCATAAGTTTACTCGCCACCAGCGCCTTTTTAGCCAATGAATGGATCCAACAAGTTGCGAGCTGGTTTCCGGGCAATATGCTCAACGCCGGCATTCCGCTGGTTTTCTCATTTTTATATTTTTTATTGTTGTACCGTTTAGTGCCAGCCAAAGCACCCAGTAGCCAAGTTGCTATGGTAGGAGCTGGTATCACGGCTATTTTATTTGAAATATGTAAGTACATCTTCAGTTGGTATATCAGTGCCTTTCCAACCTATGAATTTATTTATGGCTCATTGGCAGCCATTCCAATATTTTGTGTTTGGGTGTACTTTAACTGGCTAGTTGTATTGCTCGGTGCTGAATTTACTTGCGTGTTAGATGAATTTAGAAGCGCCTAATATTGAATCAATTAACAGGATAACTGACCCATGCTTTACCCAGATATTCAGCCAAATCAGACTTATCAACTAGACACAGATGATGGCCATAGTATTTATGTAGAAGAATCGGGCAATCCACAAGGTTATCCTCTGCTCTATTGTCATGGTGGGCCTGGTGGCAGTAGCTGTGCTTTTTTTCGGCGCTTTTTCGACCCTAACTTTTACCGCATTATCTTATTTGACCAACGCGGATGTGGCCAATCGACCCCTAGTTTGTCGTTAGAACACAATACCACAGCACATTTGTTAGCCGACATTGAGTTGATATGCCAACAGCTTAATATCAAAAAGATGGTATTAGCAGGTGGCAGTTGGGGGACAACTTTAGCTTTGCTCTACGCACAAAAACACCCAGAACAAATCAGCGCTATGTTATTGCGTGGGATATTTTTAGCACGCGAACAAGATTTACAATGGTTATACGAACCGACTGGTGCAGCACGATTATTCCCAGATTATTATCAAGAGTTTATTCGCGCAGCCAATTTAGCAGATGATGAACAAATTACTCTCCAACAATTAGCGGCAAGTTATTTGGCACAGCTTACGAGCAACAATCAATTTAGCCAAATAGCCGCAGCTAAACATTGGTGCAATTGGGAAAACAGAATATCTGTGTTACATCATTTAGAATCGCGCGAAAATACCGATGATATTCACGCCAATATGACGATGGCGCTGATGGAATGCCATTATTTTACTCAAGCAAGTTTTATTGAAGAGAATCAAATTCTCAAAAATATAGATAAATTACAAAATATCCCAGTGACCATAATTCACGGCCGCTACGATGCGGTTTGTGATGTCAGCCAAGCTTGGCAATTAGCTGAAAAATGGCAAAATAGCCGCCTGTATATAGTGCCAAACTCAGGTCACTCTTTAGGTGAACCTTTTATGGCCGAAGCATTTTTAAACGCTGCAAATAAAATTGCGCGTTTTTTACAAGAAAACTGATTTCCAAAAACACTAAAGCATAATTTTCGCAAAACCGCTGTAAATACATCCTTGTACGCTTCGCTTTTTCATCCCTGAAAAAGAAATTTTGCTCTAAATTATTGCTTCAGTATTTCCGGAAATACTAAAAGTGAGCAAAAATGATCGCATTATTACAAAGAGTTAGCCAAGCTAGCGTAACAGTTAACAACCGAATAATATCCAATATCAACCAAGGAATTTTAGTATTACTTGGCGTTGAAAAAGGCGATGACGAAACCAAAGCTAAACGTTTAGCTGAACGTGTTGCTGGTTATCGAATATTTGAAGATGAAAATGGTAAAACCAATTTAAGTGTAAAAGATGTCGGCGGCGAAATTTTAGTTGTATCACAATTTACCCTAGCGGCAGATACCAAAAAAGGCATGCGTCCAAGTTTTTCCAATGCTGCAACACCCGAGTTAGCCAATCAGTTGTATTTATATTTTGCGAGCCAAGTTGAGGCTCAAGGGATAAAGGTGCAAACAGGGCAATTTCAGGCTGACATGAAAGTCAGCCTAATAAATGATGGGCCTATGACCTTTAGGCTAGAAATTTAGGCAGGTGATTTAGCCGTGAGTACAGCTTGCAACCATTTTGAAATAGCACCAATTTGTTCAGCACAGACATTGTGCTGCATTGGGTAATCTTGCCATTCAACATTAAAACCGGCTTGTTTAACCATATCGGCAGACTGTCTACCCAGTTGTACTGGAATAATTTCATCCTGTAAGCCATGCATAGCCAACACAGGTGCAGCTTTGGCTGCATCAGTTGCTTCACTGGCTAACTTGTCGGCACGAGATAGATAAGCAGACAAAGATAAAATGCCAGCAGGCGCAGCAGGCTGGCGACAACCTAATTGATAAGCCATGACACCACCCTGCGAAAAACCAGCAATCACTAAGTTTTCATGGGTTAAATCATTTTTGCTTAACTCGGCGTCTATTAGTGCCTGCAATTGTGCAGCCGACTCTAATACACCTTTTTCATCCGCTCGGTTATTCATATCAAACGAAACTATGTCGTACCAACCACGCATAGGCAGACCATTGTTAATAGTAATTGGTCTAACGGGAGCGTGCGGAAATACAAAACGTATGCCTAATTCTGCAGGAAGTTTTAACTCAGGCACTAATGGGGCGAATCCGTGACCCGAATCACCTAATCCATGCATCCATACAACTAATGATTTAACTTCCCCTTGCGGGTTTACATCAATGTACGAGAGCTGCTCAGTCATAAATTCTCCGTTGTCTTTCTCGTTTGCCTAAAAAGTGGCTGGGCTATTTTCTAACATTATTTTGTTTAATAAACCAGCAATTTAGCTTTTAAAAGTGACTTTTGTGCCAGCTTGTTTAGCAACGGCTTCTTCAATGAAGTGCCAGAACTCATCACCAAAACGTTCATCAATCCATTTACCGTCTTGGTAGCTAAAATGGTAACCATTAAATTTAGTTGCAACCCACAACTGCAATAGTGGTTCTTGTTTGTTTAAGATAATTTTGCTGCGGTCAGCAAATTCAATATCTAACTTGCCACCAAAATTTTCATAATCAATGTCTAAATCGTCTTCTATTTCTTCGAGCTTTTGCTCAATTTGCAGTAAAATGTCGTCAACAAGTTGGTGATATTGGGTTTCAGTTAATTGGCTCATGTCTTTACACTTGATTTTCTAACAATGAATGCGATTATACCCGCATTAAAACAAAAGAGTTTAACAATTGTCATGAGATTTAAAACTTTGTCTGCGCTGATAAGCTGCAGCTTGTTAATTTGTGCCTGTGGTCAACGTGGGCCATTAACTATGCCAAAACCAACAGAGCAAAATACTCAGACACAGGCGCACAACAATACAGTGCAGCAAAACACTTTAGAACAAACAACAAATCAATAGGTTGAATTAGCGTGGATTTTTTTAATTACAAACAAGAGCAGTTATTTGCAGAAAACGTGAGCGTGGCAGAAATTGCCGCTGAATTTAACACACCTGCATATATTTATTCGCGCGCGGCAATTGAGCGCCATTGGCAAGCATTTGACACAGCAGCCGGTGAACATCCACATTTAGTTTGTTATGCAGTTAAAGCCAATTCAAACTTAGGTGTGTTAAATGTAATGGCGCGTTTAGGTTCAGGTTTTGACATAGTGTCAGGTGGTGAGCTGGCGCGTGTTATCGAAGCCGGTGGCGATCCAGCAAAAGTAGTGTTTTCTGGTGTTGGTAAAACCGAAGCAGAAATCGAATATGCGTTAGAAGCCGGTATTTATTGTTTTAATGTAGAGTCTGAACCTGAGCTTGATCGCATCAACAAAGTTGCTGCAGAGCTTGATAAAAAAGCACCCATTTCAATTCGAGTAAACCCAGATGTTGATGCAAAAACCCATCCGTACATTTCAACTGGTTTAAAAGCGAATAAGTTTGGAATTGAGCGTGAGCGTGCTTTGGAAGTATACAAATACGCAGCGTCATTATCACACTTAGATATTCAAGGTATCGACTGCCATATAGGTTCACAGCTAACTGAAATTCAACCTTTTATCGATGCACTAGACAAAGTTTTAGCTTTAATTGACGAATTAGCTGCTGCTGGTATCCAAATTAGTCACTTAGACGTAGGTGGTGGTTTAGGCGTAACTTACGCGGATGAAACCCCACCAGCAACCGAAGAATATGTTGCAGCATTAAAAGCAAAGTTAGCAGACCGTACGCATCTGAAACTTATTTTTGAACCGGGTCGTTCAATCATGGCCAACGCGGGTATTTTAATTACCAAAGTTGAATTTATCAAAAACGGTGAAGAGAAAAACTTTGCGATTGTTGATGCAGCAATGAACGACTTAATTCGTCCAAGTTTATATTCAGCATGGCAAAACATTGTGCCAGTCAACGCTGCATTAAGCCGAGACAAAGCAGTTTACGATGTAGTTGGTCCTATTTGTGAAACGGGTGATTTTTTAGGTAAAGATCGCGAACTCGCCATTGAATCAGGCGATTTGCTTGCTGTTCGTTCTAGTGGTGCATACGGCTTTACTATGGCGTCTAACTACAACTCACGTGTGCGTGCAGTTGAAATTATGGTTGATGGCGACAAACCTTATGTTGTACGCGAACGTGAACAGCTAGTCGATTTATGGAAAGGTGAACAGTTATTACCATAATTTAAACTGCCAATAGGCTGAAGTTGGCAAAGATGCAACTTCAGCCATTCACCTCAGCATAACCCCCTAATAAATTCAGCTAATTTTCTAGCTAAACGCCTGTAAATCATTGCAGTGTTGGCTATACTCAAAACATCAAAAACAAAACTAACATCGCCTGTTAAACCAATGCAAAAATTATTAGTTAGTTTAATTACAGTTATTTTGTATGCTGCACCGAGTTACGCCGATGAACTGATAATTGGCCTTGATGCAGATTTATCCGCCGTTGCAGTGGAAGGTGGTATCGCCATTCAACGTGGTGCTCAGCTCGCAATCGATGAAATTAATCAAGCAGGAGGCTTACTGGGTAAACAACTAAAATTAGTTAGTAAAGACCATAGAGGCAATCCGGCTCGCGGCCAGCGCAATATCGAAAATTTTGCTCAAATGCAAAACCTGGTTGCCGTATTAGGGGGTATCCACACACCCGTTGCCATGTCGCAATTACCTTTAATCCATAAACACAAAATAGTTTATTTAGGCCCTTGGGCAGCCGGTACACAATTGGTCGACAATGGTTACACACCCAATTACGTTTTTAGAGTGTCATTGCGTGACCAAGACGCTGGTGTCGTTTTACTTAAACACGCTAAACAAAACAATTTTACTCAAGTGGCGCTGATGTTAGAACATACAAGCTGGGGACGTTCAAACAAACAATCGTTAACACTAGCAGCAGAGCAACTTGGGATTAATATCATCCATGTCGAATGGTTTAATTGGCGAGATTCAGAAATGGCGAATAAAGTGACGCGGGTAATAGCTACTCAGCCACAGGCTATTATCTTAGTCGCGAATGCACCTGAAGGTGCTGAAATTGTAAAAGCAATGAATAAATTACCGACAAATTTGCACAAGCCCATCATATCTCATTGGGGGATCACTTCAGGAAATTTTGTTGAACAAGTTGGCTTAGATATTATTAGACAATCCGATATTCGAGTATTACAAACATTTTCGTTTTTTACCGCCCAAAATATGCAAAAAGCAACCAAAGTACTTCAAGCATATAATCAAAAATATCAAACAGATTATACAGCACAAACAGTGCCTTCTGCGGTAGGTATTGCCCATGCATATGATTTAGTCCACATACTGGCACAAGCAATTAATCTAGCTCAATCTACCGAACGCTCAGCAATTCAAAGTGCCCTACAAGATTTGCCTACCTATCGAGGTTTAGTTAAAACTTATGCTCCTGCGTTTACCGCCAATAAACAGGATGCATTAGCGCCAGAAGATTACCATATTTTCGCATATGATAAGTTTGGTTATTTATCCATTATTCAAAGCGCCACTCGCGCAGCCAAAATAACTCAATAAGGCGCATACACAACGCATGGACCAAAATAACCAACCAACATTGCAGCAGCACATCACCCGCAAAACACTACCAAAAGTGCTGACCATGTTGCTAATTGTTGGCTTTTTACTGTTCGTCTACATTCAAAGATTAGTAGAACATGAAATAACAGATCAACAACAAGAAATTGCCGAGCAATTCAGTCATGCACTGAATAAAACCGAAGCTGCACTTTTGTCTCAAGTAGAAAGTTTGGCCAATAATGATCTCGTCATTAATAGCCTAATTGATATAGATGGTCGGAAGCAATATATCAATTTGTTGTTCAATTCGTTTGTATTTGCCGGGATTAAAAGCAGCCAAATTAGTTTATTAGATTTTGAAGGGCAAGTTGTCACCAGTAATCAAATCAAACATCCAGTTATCGACAAAAAGCTCTGGTTCACGGCAGTGTTACAGCAGGGAAAAGTTTATCGTCAGCTTTCTGAAAAAGGCTGGCTATTTATTGCTCCGATAAAATACGGCGCCTCTCCCGAGGGCGCAATTTACGCATTTATTCCACGTGCACAAGTGCAACCATTGCTGACACTTAACCTCTTAAAAACAGATATTATTTACCTTGATAAACACAATAATATTGTGTTTCAAACCACCCCTGAACTTGCTACCGACAGCTTTCAGTTTGCAACCGAGCAGCTACAGGCGTTTAAATTTTATCTTGAAACCTTAAATGACGGCAGCAAAATTTACGTGCTGCAAGCCGCTGAATACGCCTACCAACAGGTTATTATATTTATTATCGTATTAATTGTTGTGTTAATTGGTTTAATTCTGGTCACAACCTACAGTATCAGCTTAGCCGCTAATTTTGCTTCTCAAACACTACATCAGTTTGTTAAGGCGATTGAAAATCAAGACGAGTATGCTTCAAAAGACATCAACCACTCAGAAAACATTGAACTATATGAAATGGCGCAATTGCGTCACCAGTTTGATGGTTTGTTGGATGAATTATTTGCCACCAATGTATCTAAAGAACAATTTCAAAGTGTTATCAACTCAATTTCCGAGTCGCTGGCTGTTTTTGATCTCAATGGCCGCTGTTTATTGCATAACAATGCGTTTGACCACTTTAAATCACAAGTGTTAACCGAAGGTGTCGCATCAATCAATTTAATAGAAGAGTGCCACAGAGCGGCAGTATTTAACCTAGACAATGAATTATATGAATTTGAGAGCATGTATAACCTTAAAGATGGTGACTCTGCCTACCAGCAAGTTTTTATCCATTGGCATAGAACTTTATATTTAACCTCGGATGGACGCCTCGCCGGTATAGTGTTAGTCGGGATAGATGTAACTTTACAAAAGAATATTGACCGCGAGCTACTCATTCGCGATCGTGCAATAGAAACAGCCCCTTGCGGTATCCTGATAGTGGATGCTAGTTTAGATTCTCAACCAATTGTTTATGTCAATCCAGCATTTGAAGCCATTACCGGTTACGACAAAGCTGAAGTGCTAGGACAAAACTGCCGATTTTTACAAGGGGAAGAGTCAGACCCTCAAGCGGTTGAGCAAATTAGCCAAGCGATTCGTTTGCAACAGCCGATTACCACAACAATTATTAATTACACCAAACAAGGCAAGAAATTTTATAATCAACTATCAATAACACCTGTGTTTGATAACCATGGTAAGTTAACCCACTATCTTGGCATTCAAAACGATGTAACTGAGCGTATGGCCGCCGAAAATCAACTAAAAACAGCCATAGTAGAACGAGAGCAAGCCCTCGAAAAAGCACAAGAATCTGCCAAACTAAAATCGGCATTTTTAGCCAGCATGTCACACGAAATCCGCACACCAATGAATGGTGTACTTGGCATGCTTAATATTCTCCAAAACACTGATATGAGCTCGCGTCAACACCACTACACAAAACTTGCGCAACATAGCGCCAACTCGTTACTGGTGTTAATTAATGACATTTTAGACTTTTCTAAAATAGAAGCGGGTAAAATTGATATCGAAAAAGTCCCAACAAATATACAAGAGCTGATAGAAAATGTCGGTCAAACTTACGCAATTAAAGCGTTTGAAAAAGGGTTACAATTATTAGTTGATGCAACCGATTTACAGCATATCCACTTATTAACAGATCCAACTCGCTATCGACAAATCTTAACCAATTTGGTTGGTAATGCGATTAAGTTCACTGAACACGGCTCGGTAAGCATCAAAGCGAATAGTCAATTGATAGAAAACAAAAGCGTACGTTTAACGCTTGATATTATCGATACCGGCATAGGTATTGATCAAAACAAATTCAACTCACTATTTTCAGCTTTTACTCAGGTAGATGCCTCCACAACACGAAAATTTGGTGGCACTGGCTTAGGTTTAGCTATTAGTAAACAATTAGCCAACTTGTTAGACGGTGATATTCAAGTTAAAAGCCAACACAACCACGGCAGTACTTTTACAGTCGAGATCCATTGTGAATTTGTCGAAGTCCACAACCAACGAACGCTGCATCACGCATGCAAATACAAGGTGCTGTTAATAGGTGAAGAATCTCAATATAAAAAATTACTCAATAAACAATTGCTGAAAATTATTGAGCATCCCCAAAACTTAACCAACACAGCACAACTCAACAGCGTCGAGGAACCAAAGGATAGTATCGTCTGTTTTACCGATTTACTCACGGGTGCAACCACAACGGAACAATTACTCAAACAAATAGAGCAACTAAACCAAGACACTATTTGTTTGATTATCCACCCGGTAAACTACCCGAATGAAGCGCTAAGAGAATTAATTGCGAGTAACATTAAATTGCTGTCATACCCAATTACCAGCCAAGAACTCATAGGTGTATTAAATAATTTAACTGAAACTGAGTGGAAAAAAACCACCAATAAAGCAGTGCCGGAACACCCGATTACCGATAAGTTTAAGCGCATTTTACTAGTTGAGGACAATGAAATAAATCAACTGGTTGCACAAACCATGTTAGAGCCATACGCGGAATTAATTGATGTAGCTAATCATGGTTTAGAAGCCATCGACATGTTATTCGCAAGTCAAAAATTTGGCCAAGAATATGATCTAATATTAATGGATTGCCAAATGCCGCAGCTAGATGGTTATCAAACCACCTTGAAAATTCGCCAAGGCGACTGCGGCGACAGCTACAAAAACATTCCCATTATCGCAATGACAGCCAATGCTATGGTGGGTGATAAAGAAAAATGCTTAGAAGCAGGTATGGACGATTACATAGTTAAACCGATTAACAAACAAATAATCGCTGAAGTATTTGCGCATTGGCAATCCATCACCCAAAGTTAGGCAATTAAAGAAGCTATTATTCGCGTCAGTAGATGTTTTGTAGCAGCGCAGGCACAATTGCTCCAATCCACTCACAATATGCTTGTTCAACATAAAAATAACAGCTAGCAGCAACAAAACTTGCAATTAACAAAACGCCCGGCTTAATATACTGTTAATTTCACCAGTATATTATTTCACATGTCGTTATCGCGCTTAGCTTCACAATCTGTCACTACACTTACAGGCGTTGGCGCTAAGGTTGCGCAAAAGTTAGCACAACTGCATATTCAGTCAGTTGAAGACTTACTTTTTCACTTCCCGCTACGCTATCAAGACCGAACCCGTATTTATGCTATTAACGATCTATTGCCTGAAATTACCGCAACTGTCATTGGCGAAGTTGAAAGTAGCCAAATTGTATTTGGCCGTAAACGTATGTTGTTGTGTAAAATTAGCGATGGTCAACAGAGTTTAACTTTGAGGTTTTTCAATTTTTCTGCAGCACAAAAAAATCAATTTTCAGTCGGAAAACACATCAAAGCTTTTGGTGAAGTTAAACGAGGCAAATACGGTTATGAGATGATCCACCCTGAATATAAAGTGGGTGACTTTGAAAGCTTACAGCATGTTGAAGAAGCGTTTACGCCAATTTACCCAACAACTGAAGGTTTAAAACAAAATACCTTGCGTAATTTAACCGATCAAGCATTAGCCAGATTAAAAAGCACAGAGGTCACAGAGCTTATCCCCATTGCTGATGTAGCAACCCAATTTACCCTGACACAAGCGATTCAAATGTTACATAGACCGACTCCAGATGTATCACTCGAAGAATTAGAGGCAGGTACACACCCAGCCCAACAACGCTTAGCTTTTGAAGAATTAGTTGCACATAACCTCAGTATGCAAAAACTCCGTCAGCAAACACAGCAACATCCATCTGTTGCTATATCACCCGCACATCCATTATTAACAGACTTCATTGAGAGCTTGCCATTTAAACCAACGCAAGCTCAAAACCGTGTAGTTGCAGAAATACAGCAAGATATGAATCAACCCCACCCTATGCTACGTTTAGTGCAAGGTGATGTTGGCTCGGGAAAAACTTTAGTTGCAGCATTAGCTGCGCTTTCAGCATTACAGCAAGGTTACCAAGTTGCATTAATGGCACCAACTGAGATATTGGCTGAACAACATGCAATTAATTTTGCTAACTGGTTAACGCCGATCGGCTTTAAAGTTGATTGGCTGGCCGGCAAACTCACAGCCAAACAAAAACGCGAAGCTCAGGTTAGAATAGCCAGTGGCGAAAGCCAAATGGTCGTCGGAACTCACGCGTTATTTCAGCAAGATGTCGAATTTGCCAAGCTCGCATTAGTGGTCATAGACGAACAACATAGGTTTGGTGTCCATCAGCGTATGAGTTTACGCGACAAAGGGATTAATAGTGGCTTGTACCCACACCAGTTGATCATGACTGCAACGCCGATACCACGCACTTTAGCTATGACAGCTTACGCCGATTTAACCACCTCTGTGATTGATGAGCTACCACCAGGACGCACACCAGTCACCACAGTGGTATTGCCCGACAGCCGCCGTGATGAAGTGATAAAACGAGTTTACCAAGCTTGCAAACAAGAGAAACGCCAAGCTTATTGGGTATGTACGCTTATTGAAGAATCCGAAGTTTTACAATGCCAAGCAGCAGAAGATACGGCCGAACAATTGCAACAAGCTTTACCTGATTTAAGCATAGGTTTAGTCCACGGGCGGATGAAAGCTGGTGAAAAACAACAAGTGATGCAAGGGTTTAAACAAGGTGAAACGGATTTATTAGTTGCCACAACAGTCATTGAAGTTGGCGTAGATGTACCTAATGCTAGCCTTATGATAATAGAAAACCCAGAACGATTAGGTTTAGCCCAACTACACCAATTACGCGGCCGCGTTGGTCGTGGTGCAGTTGCCAGCCATTGCCTATTAATGTACAAATCACCATTATCACAAACTGGGCAAAAACGCCTTGGGGTAATGCGTGAAAGCACAGATGGTTTTTACATTGCACAAAAGGATCTAGAAATACGCGGGCCTGGTGAATTACTCGGCACCAAACAAACCGGTGAAATGTCATTTAAAGTCGCAGACCTATTACGCGACAGCCAACTCATTAGCCCAGCACGCAAGTGCGCAACAAAATTATTGCGCCAGTCCGATATTAGCGAGCAATTAATTGCTCGCTGGTTAGGTGATAGAGATAAGTATTCTCAAGCATAATTTCGACAAACGTCTAATTTTCTTAATAACCAAAAGTATGCTAACTATAGCATCTTGATTTAGCTTATTAATTGACCAAGTGTAATTTAGGGTTCTACAATGAAATCAATTGATTTGTTAAAATTAATCTCTCTAGATGACGAGTAGTCATTACCAAGGAAAGGAGTTACCCATGATCAAGTCTGCTAAACGTGCCCGCTCAGCTGAAGACAAATCGCTCAAACGCGATCTTATTTTACAAACCGCCGCTGAATTATTCGATGACAGTCCAGACGCTTTACCTACAGCAGCGGCCATCGCCAACCAATCAGGCATAGCTAAAGGCACAGTATATTTATATTTCAAAAGCAAAGAAGAGATTTTTTTAGCTTTGCTCGAACAACACTACGTCGCATGGTTTAGCGACATCCGCAGTGCCATAGGTGCAGAAAAACCAGATGCAGATGAAATTATCAATGCACTCTGTCACTACATAGAAACTCAACCACAATTTTTCCAATTGGCAAGCTTAAGTAGCTCAATTATCGAACAAAATGTTGACCTAAAAATATTGCTCGATTTTAAAAACCGATTGCTCGAAACACTCACTTTAACCGCCAAAGATCTCGCTAGTCGTTTGCAATTAGATGAACATGAAACATGTGCACAATTGCTAATGCGTAGTTATGCTATGTTGTTAGGTTTGTGGCAAATTAGCCATCCACCAGAAAAGCTCGCGACATCAATTGAACAATCCCGTCTTGCCCTGTTGCAGCCGGAGTTTGGCTTAGAAGCACGTGATGCACTGGCGCAGTTATGGCATGGATATGTAGATCAAAAAGGCAATAAATCGAGTGGGCGGTTCTGGAAAATCGGCAACTTGTTCGCTAAAGCCGACTAACCAGCCAAAACCCAGGTTATCTAGAGCTGATTATCACTATTCATTTTGATTTAGCTCTAATAAACATCACAGCCTTCAGCTGTGGTGTTTATTCTCTAATGCAGATTTGTAAATAATTCCAGCCATCACCTAAACTTAAGTTATACATAAACAGTTAAGGTACAGACATGCTCAAACCTGTGCTCCATGGTTTAATTATTTGTTTATTGACCGTCTTTAACTCAACACTTGTCCCAGTACATGCCAACCAAGTATTGATTTATCCCAAACCGCGCCACGACAGAGATATGCGTGATGATTATCCGATAGATTTACTAAAACTCGCACTCAAGCTATCCAATCAAAAAGTAAATATAGTCACGGCCAATACACCAATGCAGCAACAAAGAGCATTATGGGCGGTTGAAAATGGTTTAGTTGATATTATGTGGACCATGATGGATCAAACGCGCGAAGCCTATCCATATTCAATTCCGTTTGATCTTTACCAAGGTATATTTGGCAATCGTTTGATCATGCTACACAAAAGCAAACTAGAAGAATTCAGCAAAATTGAACATCCATGCGACTTTTTTAAATATACAGCCATCATGGGGCACGATTGGCCAGATACCCGCTTTTATTTACACCATGGTTTACCTATCACCACATCTTCTACCTACGAAGCATTATTTAATATGTTACGTAAAGGGCATGGTGATTATTTCCCGCGCTCGGTATCTGAAATCTTTATCGAATTAGAGCACCATACCAACGAATCATTTGTGATAGAACCCAACTGGATGATTGTTTATAAAGCCGAGATGCGTTTTGTATTAAGCGAGCAAGCGTTTGAAAAATATGGTCAAACCGTTTTAAGGGGTTTGAATCAAACAATAGCTGACGGTAGTTTTAATAAGTTATTTGAAAAATACCATGGAGATATATTGAAAAAAGCGCAATTAAATAAACGCAAATGGCTTAACCTAGATATGAATTACCAAATGCACTGTGATTTGGTGGATAAACAACTACGTTAAGTTTAGAATTGCGCGCTTTATGTTAATTCGACAAGGAGCTTGGTTTGCGCTTTATTCACACCTCAGACTGGCATTTAGGCCAAAATTTTTATGGCAAAAATCGCGCTGCCGAGCATCAAGCTTTTTTCGATTGGCTACTAGAGACAATAGCGGCTAAGCAAGTGGAACTTTTAGTTGTGGCTGGTGATATTTACGATACAGCCGCGCCCCCCAGTTATGCGCGCTCCTTGTTAAATAAGCTGGTAATTCAGCTGCATGAAGTCGGTTGCCAGTTGTTGTTGCTAGGCGGCAACCACGACTCAGTAGCGGTCCTAAATGAAAACAAAAACCTCTATAAAGCGCTGAATACCAGTTTAATTAGCCAAGCGGCCAATAAACAAGATTCAGTAAATTATCAGCAACAAGTGCAGTTAATGACTGACAAAGATGGACAAGCAAGCGCAATACTCGTCGCTGTTCCCTATTTACGCCCGCGTGACTTATACACAGCCAACTCTATTGATTCAGAAACAGACCAAACAAACAACAAATTATTGCCTGCCATTCAACAACACTACCAACAACTGTACCAAATTGCCCTAGAGAAACAGCAGCAAATTGCCAACGACATTGGCACCAAAGTTCCTATTATCGGCACAGCTCATCTAACCATAGTTAATGCCAAAATAACCGACTCTGTGCGCGATATTTATATTGGCAGTTTAGAGGCTGTGCCTATTGAAGCATTGCCAGAGTTTGATTATTTGGCCATGGGACATATTCACCAACCACAAGTTATCGGCAAAAAAGAGCAGATACGCTATTCAGGCTCACCAATAGCTATGAGTTTTGACGAAGCTAGCCAGCAAAAATCTGTGGTATTGGTCGACACCAATGCGGAACAAACGGAAAATTTACACATTAGCACTTTAGATATTCCATGCAGTCAAGCTATGCGCCAGCTCAAAGGCGATATCCAACAAATAGAGGATGAGCTCGCGCAATTGGCAGCACTTGAACAAAACATTTGGTTAGATATAGAAATCAGCAGTGATGAGTATCACAGCGACTTACAACAAAAACTGCTGAGCCTAACTGTTGATTCAGAGTTAGAAATATTGCGAGTGCGCCGCAGCAAGAAGGTTATCCAACAAAAACTCGCGGAAAAAAGTGTTAGTTTAGATGAACTCACACCACTAGATGTATTTAACCAGCGCGTAGCAAACTTAGAGTTAACCACAGAGCAAATTCAAGACTTAACCCAGCTATTTAACCAAAGCCATCAACAAAGTTTGAGCGAAGAAAATGAAAATTCTTAGCCTGCGTTTAAAAAACCTCAATGCGCTGAAAGGCGATTGGAAAATAGATTTCAGCCAAGAGCCATTTGCCAGCAATGGTTTATTTGTGATCACAGGTGCAACGGGAGCCGGCAAAAGTACCTTGTTAGATGCAATTTGTTTGGCGCTTTATCATCAAACACCTAGGCTGAATGTCTCGGCCAATAACAATCAAATAATGACCCGGCATACTGCTGAATGTTTAGCCGAAGTTGAGTTCGCCATTAAAGATAACAGCTACAAAGCAACTTGGTTTCAGCGCCGCGCCCGCGGTGATGCGGAAGGTAATTTACAACCACCAAAAGCTGAGCTGTACCACCTAGACGAACAAAAACTGATTGCCGACAAATTGCCCGAAGTCAAAGCACAAATAGAACAACTCAGTGGGTTGAATTTTGCGCGTTTTACTAAATCTATTTTATTATCACAAGGGCGCTTCGCTGAGTTTTTAAATGCCAAAAGCAATGAAAAGGCAGAGCTGTTGGAAGAGTTAACAGGCACAGAAATTTATAGCCAAATTTCCAAACAAGTCTTTGCCAACTATAAAACTAGCCAACAAGCGCTGCAGCGCTTAACTGACCAACAAAATAGCGTTAATTTGTTGTCTGATGACGAAGTTTCTGCATTATTAGAGCAACAAAAACGGCTACAGCAACAAGCAGACGCGGATAAAAACCAACTAAATTTATATAGGCAAAAGCAACATTGGTTACAACAACAGCAAGCTTTACAACAACAAATCAACCAAACCAGCAGTGAGTTAGAAAAAGCACAGCAGGCAAAAACACAATCGGAAAATTTACAAGATAAAATTGACCAAGCAAAAGCTGCGAAAAACTGCCAACCCAGTATGGAAAAGCTGGCTGAATTGCAGCAACAATTAACTGCGACACATCAGCAAATTAGCAGCAGCGAAAGCCAAGTTAAACAGACAAGTACTGACGTTGAACAACAACAAAACCAAGTAACAGTTGCGCAAAAAAATCTCACTCAAGCGAAAAACAATCAGCAACACATCCTTGAGCAACTTGAGACACAAGTGCGCCCGCTCGATCAACAGATATCGCAGGCCAGCCAACAACAGCTGCAGTTAACACAAGCGGTAGAACTGCAACAACAAAAACTGACGACTGCGGAAAAAAGCTGTCAACAGCTGCAGCAACAAGCAAAAGAATTACAACACCAATTCGACAATTGCCAAAACTGGCTACAGCAACACCAAGGATTAAAACAGTTAAATCAAACAAGCCTACAGCATTGGCAAAACCAGTTAGAGCATATTAACGAGTTGGCTGACGAATTAAACAAACTGCAGCAAAAACAACAACAGATCGCTCAGCAGCAACAAACTGTATCCAGCTCGCTTGGACAAAAGCATCCAGAACAACAACAGCTGCAAAACAAGCTAAAACAGTTTGAAGCACAAATCCAAGAGTTGGCCACTCAACAAGATCCGAGTTTTAATCAGTTAACTAGCGAACAAAAACAACTAGATATTCAAATAGCGCAAGCTAGCCTTAACCAATTAGCGCAAATTGACAATGTGCAGCAACAAGTTGTCGACAAGCAGCAAAAAATTAACGCCTTAAAACAACAAATAGCAGACGCACAAACACAAATTGAGCAAGTTAACCCGAAATTGCTCGAACTGCGTAATCAATACAAAAACACTAAACAGCAGCTAAGTGATGTTAATACCATTATTGAACAGCACAAAACCATAATGTCGTTAGCAGCACACAGGCACAATTTACAAGATGATAGCCCCTGCCCTTTGTGTGGCGCGTTAGAGCACCCATATGCCAACGATTTGCCCGAAGTAGACCAAAGCTTAGTTACACAGCAACAACGCCAGCAAAAGCTAACCATAGAGCTTGAAGCGCTAGAAAAACAAGGCAGTGAATTAAAATCGCAAGTTGACCAGCAGCAACATCAACAAACTTGGTTGCAACAACAATTAACCGCAGAGCAACAGCACTATCAGCAATTAGCCGAGAGTTTATTCGCCAGTTGTCAGTCATTAGAGATGCCAAGCGCCATAACACCACCTGATTTACTCCAGCAGCAATTTATTGATTGGCCGCAAGATGCCACTGCGCAATTAAACAAGCTGACACAGCAGTTAAACACTTTATTAGATAAGCTCAATACCAGCGTTAAGCTAGACAATCAAATTGCCCAGTTGCAACACCAAACTCAACTCGCGACTCAGCAACAGCTAAGTTTAACAAGTGAAATAAACGCTCTGAATAACCAACAAAATAACCTAGCTGAGCAGTCAACCGAATTAAACACTCGTTATCAGCAAACAGAACTCAAACAACAAGATTTAGTGGTGCAGTTAAGTCAGCAACTTGTTGATAGCCAACTGATTTCACAGCAAGAGTTAGACGAGCAACAGCTGTCGCAGTTTACGCAAATTATTGCTCGTGCCAACAAACAAATAGAACAATATCAGCAGCAGCAAAATCAATTGCACAACTTACAACAGCAACAACAAAAATGTACCAGTGACCTAGCCCACCAGCAAAAAACGCTTGATGAAACCAGTCAAGTATATCAACAGCAACAAACTGAATTAGCTGAACTAACCAGTAAGTTAGACGAACTACAACAGCAAAGAGCCAATTGGTTTAATGGCGCGCCTGTTAAGCAAGTGCAGCAGCAGATTGCAGCTGACCTTGAGCAAGCAGAGCAGAAACTACAGCAGCAAACTCACCAACTAAACCAATTGCAAATTAAGCTGTCGCAACAACAAAGTCAGCTGACGCATTATCAACAAACTAAAACACAAATTGAGCAGCAGCTGGAACAGCAACAACAACTCTGCCAGCAAAAACTCGCTGAGAATGCTTTTACCGACGAGGCCAGTTGGCAACAAGCACTATTAACAGAAAATGAGCTCAACGAATTCTGCCAACAGCTAGAGCAAATTGAACAAAATGAGCGGAAATATCAAAATCAGCTGGCGAGTTTATCTGACCAATTGCAACAATTAACCCAGCAAGATATTGCCAGCGAGCTTAGCCAATTTTCGCAACAAGATGGATTGAGTCTGCTTAGCCAAACATTAGCCGAGCAAGAAACCGCTTATCAAAACCTGTTGCAACAACTCGGTGAAGTTAACCAACAATACCTATATGCGCAAAAGCTTAAACAAGACTTTGCCAAGCTCACTGAGCAAATAACTCAAGCACAACAGCAGCATCAAAACTGGGCATTACTCAATGAACTGATTGGCTCAGCCGAAGGGGATAAATTTAGAAAATTTGCTCAAGGCTTAACCTTGCAACAACTGGTGTATTTGGCCAACCAACAACTGGCACATTTGCACGATAGATATCAGTTGGTACGCAAATCACAAGATGGCTTAGACTTAGCCATAATAGATACTTGGCAAAATGAAGTTGAACGCGACACTCAAACACTATCAGGCGGCGAAAGCTTTTTAGTCAGTTTGGCACTAGCACTGGCATTATCTGATTTGGTCAGTCACAAAACCAATATAGAATCGCTGTTTTTAGACGAAGGTTTTGGCACGCTTGATTCTGATACCTTAGACATAGCGTTAGATGCCTTGGATAGGCTGAATGCCAGTGGCAAGATGATTGGCATTATCAGCCATATCGAAAGTTTAAAAGAGCGAATTCCAGTGCAGATACGCGTCAATAAACACAATGGTTTAGGTTATAGTCAACTAGAAAGCCAATACTCAAGACTCTAACAAAATTATTGGGTTGCCTGTTGACTCTGTAACCAAGCGTCATCCGTCATTTGCATTTGTTGCCACCACAATTCGTCTGCTTCAATTTCGCCTAACTCATTAATTAACGGATAAGGTAAACCTTTGCGTCGGCAAGCTTCGGCAAAAATAGGATGACCGCGCTCAAACAATAATCTTTGTTGTTCAGCTTTTGGTAATTTACATTCGCCACCATACATGCCGGCGGCTAGCCTTTGTTGCTGCGCTTGGTACAAAATTAACGCACCAGCAACTGAAACATTAAGCGACTGCACCATGCCTAACATAGGTACAACTACATGATGATCAGCTGCAGCCAATGCACGCTCAGAAATGCCATATTTTTCTTGCCCCAATATCAGCGCAGTCGGTTTGGTGTAGTCAATTTCGGTGTAACTAACCGCCCTATCGGACAAGTTAGTGGCCACTATTTGCATGCCCTGCTGCTTAAATACAGCCAAAGCTTCATCCAAGTCATCGTGTGCATGTACATTAACCCAATTTTGGGTACCTTTAGCAGTACCTGTGCGCAAACGTGTTTTTAGCGGGTTATCTATATGCATAATTGCGTGTACATCATGGATACCAACCGCGTCAGCTGTGCGCACAATGGCAGATAGATTATGGGTTTTGTGGACATTTTCCATGCAAACTGTCAAATCAGGCTGACGGTTGCTGAACATGCTTTGAATGCGGGCTAATCTTTCTGGGGTCATAATGATTGTAGGATTTATAACTGGTGAATTTAGCCAGTAACATAACTAACTACAGGCTTAGATAGATTTTGTTAAGCTAAATTTTGGATAACAAGTTAACTTGTTCTAGGGACAAATTTTTTTAGTGCGATATTTAACATTGCAAAAAGGAAAAATAGCCCCTAGAAACCCAAGTACAGATTAATTAGTGCTTGGAAGCTCCATTACACCATCTATCTCTATTTGTGCACCCTTTGGTAATTGAGCAATACCAATTGCTGCTCGCGCAGGGTATGGTTTTGAAAAATATTGCGCCATAATTTCATTTACTTGGGCAAAGTTAGCCAAGTCTAACAAAAAGATGTTTACCTTAACCATGTCGTTTAAACAACCGCCAGCCGCTTCACAAACTGCTGCTAGGTTTTTAAATACCTGATGAGCTTCATCTGCGAAACCTGTATCAACCATTTCCATGGTTTCAGCAACCAATGGAATTTGACCAGATAAATAAACAGTTGTACCAACTTTTACCGCTTGGCTATAGGTGCCAATTGCTGAAGGTGCTTTGTCTGTACTAATAATTTGTTTTGACATTGTTCTTTCTCTTCAAAGGTCTAATTGTAAGTTATCTTTTGTAACGTTCGACTTTTTGTACATCTTCAATTAAACGTACTTTTTTAATCACTTGCGCTAAATGAATGCGATCCGTTACTGTTAAAACTAAATCTACGTTATAAATGTAATCGTCTTTTTCTTCAGAATATAAACTCTGAATATTCGAGCCCATTTTTGAAATGGCGGTTGTTACCCGTGCCAGTGCCCCATGAACATTGTGCAATTCTAAACGTAAAGCACAGGCAAACTCTTCGTTAGGTGAATTATCCCAACTAACATCAAAATATTTAGATGGCTCAGTAGCTGCATCGCGCACATTATGACAATTATCAATATGTACCACTATACCTTTACCAGGGCTGACATGACCAATAATGCTATCACCCGGTATAGGTCGACAACATTTAGCAAAAGTCACCAACATACCTTCAGCACCACGGATAGAAATTTTCTTATCTAAATAAGATTCACCTTGGCTGGTCGTCGCATCGTCTCGTTTTAATAATTTACGCGCAACTACTATGCTCATTAAGTTGCCCAAACCAATTTCAGCTAATAACTGATGGACTGTTTGCAACTTAGTTTCGTCTAAGACCGCAGCAATATTGTCTTCCGGAATATCGTTGAGTTCAACATCACCCAAAGCCACTTTTAATAAACGTTTACCTAAATCAACCGACTCTTCGCCTTTGAGATTTTTCAAATAGTTACGAATGCGCAAACGAGCCCGTGGGGTAATAACAAAATTTAACCAATTGGCGTTTGGTCGTGCACCTTTTGAGGTCACTATATAGACAGTTTGGCCACTTTCTAATGGCTGATTGAGCGGCATAGGTTTGTTATTAACCGTTGCACCCACACAGGTAAAACCTATATCTGTATGTAAAGCAAAAGCAAAATCAACCGGAGTTGCCCCTTTCGGCAGTTCAATGATGCGCCCTTTAGGCGTAAATAAATAAATTTCTTCGGGGAATAAATCTGATTTAACGTTTTCAATAAATTCAAACGAATTGCCGGCACTTTGTTGTAGTTCAACTAAACTATTCATCCAGCGCTGCGCGCGTACTTGCGCGGTTGTGCTGCCATCACCCGCTTTAAACGACCAAGTTTCTTTTTCTTTGTCGACTGGCGTGTTTTCCGCGTCTTTATTGACTTTCGGATTAATTTTGACAACTTTTTTCTGTTCTTTTACAGGCTCTTTTGCCGCTTTATCGCCCGCTTCTTCGTCATCTTCAGGCGCTTTGTACACCCAATGCGCCGCTATGCCTTTGTCAGCAGCTAGCTCCATATCATGGGTGCGAATTTGAATTTCGAGTGGAATACCATGCGGGCCAATTAACGAAGTATGTAATGATTGATAACCATTAATACGTGGAATGGCAATATAATCTTTAAAACGCCCTTCAATTGGCTTAAACAAGTTATGCATAATACCGAATGTGCGATAACAAGTATCCACATCATCGACTATGATGCGAAACGCATAAATATCCATCACATCGTTAAACATCAGCTCTTTATTTTTCATCTTTTTATAGATGCTATACAAGTGCTTTTCGCGACCTTTAACTATACATTGGATATTACTTTCGCCAATGCGTTTACGAATTTCGTTGCCAATTTTTTCAATAACGTCTTTTCTATGCCCACGCGCCGATTTAACCGCTGCACCTAAAGCACGATAACGCATAGGATACATGGCTTTAAAACCTAAGTTTTCTAGCTCATTTTTAATATCGTGAATACCTAATCTATGCGCAATAGGTGCATAAATTTCTAAGGTTTCAGTGGCAATTCGGCGGCGTTTGTCTGGGCGCAATGAGTCAAGTGTGCGCATATTGTGGGTGCGGTCGGCTAGTTTAATCAAGATAACACGAATATCTTGCACCATGGCCATAATCATTTTACGGAAGTTTTCCGCTTGCGCTTCTTGTTTACTATTAAAATGGATTTTGTCGAGTTTACTAACACCTTCAACCAAATCAGCAATCACAGAGCCAAAAGTTTCGGCTAAGTCGTCTTTGGTTAACTCTGTATCTTCAATCACGTCATGCAATAACGCAGCACATAAAGTTTCATAATCCAAGTGCATATGCGCAAGAATGCGTGTTACTGCCACTGGGTGGGTAATATAAGGCTCGCCGCTTGATCTAAATTGCCCTTCGTGGGCATCACGCGCAACCACAAAAGCTTTTGCTACTAAATCAGCTTCTTCTGGTGATAAATAACTTTGAACTAACTCACCTAAGTCTTGATATAAATCCACCTAACCTTCCCACAAAAAAGTTCTTTACAAAATACCCAAGTTACTTGAAGAAAAACGCATTAAATCTGATTAAGACGAACTTTAAGTTTAGCCACAAATTTGAATGACGGACACGTCAATGGCAAGTTATTTTTTTGAAGCCATTCCCATTTATTGCAAGGTGGCAATAAATGGGATGGTTATACCCAAAGGCTTGGGTATGCGAGATTATTCTCTGTTTTGAGCAAACGCTGCTACAGCTGCAATTTCAGCTGCTTCTTGCTCTTGAGTTTCACGACGTTCTTGAGCGTCCATAATCGCTGAGCTAATTAAACCTTCTTCAATTTCACGCAAAGCAATTACTGTTGCTTTATCGTTGTCAGGATCAACTAAAGGATCTTTGCCTTCTGAGGCAATTTGGCGTGCGCGACGCGCTGCAACCAAAATTAAATCAAAGCGATTACCAACTTGTTCAACCGCATCTTCAACCGTTACGCGAGCCATAGTTACTCCGCTATCTATGCTAATTATTTAAAAAAAGGCTAAACAGTTTACTTTATGATCAAGCTTAAGCCAAGAGATCACTAAATAAAGCCTGATGTTTTTTCGCTTGTTTTTGCTGAGTACAGCGTTGAGCACGCAAAATAGCGGTTAAATCAGCCAATGCCTGCTCAAAATCGTCATTCACGACAATAAAATCAAATTCATTGTAATGAGATATTTCACTTTGTGCTTCTTGCATACGTTTAGCAATTACTTCGTCACTGTCTTGCCCGCGTTTTTGTAAACGAGATAACAACTCAGCTTGTGAAGGAGGGGCAATAAAGATAGTTTTGGCAGACGGTTGCAGTTTTTTAACTTGACGTGCACCTTGCCAATCAATGTCTAAAAACACGTCAAAACCTTGCTCAAGCTGCTGCTGAATTGCCGCTTTTGACGTACCATAATAATTACCAAACACTTCTGCCCATTCAAAAAAAGCATCTTCGGCGATCAGTTTTTCAAACTCAGTATGATTTACAAAATGATAATGCACAGCATTTTCTTCACCCGGGCGCGGCGCACGTGTTGTGTGTGACACTGAAACACTGGCATTTTGATTGTGGTTTGCCAAATAAGCTTTAATTAAACTTGATTTACCTGCACCACTCGGTGCAGAGACCACATATAAAGTTCCTAAATCTGCCATAATTTTAGCCCCAAGAAAAAACCTCAAGTTTACAATTAAATTGCCAAGGAAAAAATATTAAAGCGTTGTTTTATCCGCTATGCTATGAAGAATAGTTATTTAACCTGCATTTAGTACAATTATTAGGTATAGAACAAATGAATGAAACACACCAAGCGTTATTAGAATTTGCCAACAAAGTTAAAGACTCTCAAACTTTATGGGGCTTAACAGCTGACGCTGCCGAAGAAGACTGGGTTGTTGTAGACTCTCAAGAATTTGAGAACACCGAAGTATTATTAGTGTGGAGCAGTGAACAAGCGGCGCAAGCCACCTGCACTGATGAATGGGCAGACTACAAACCAACTAGCATTCCAGTGGCTGAATATTTTGATTTTTGGTTAGAAGAATTAGGTAGTGATGGTGTACGCATAGGTATAGATTGGCAAGACGAGCAAAAAAATACCGAAGCTGAAATGGTTGAACTCGCCCGTGTTTTAGTTGAATCTGGCGTATACCAAGACCAATAATTCCCAACTGACCACTTGGACATACTGCAGTCATATTTGCAGTTTAAACTGACTCTCTTTAAGCCAAGTCGAAACAGATAGGTTTGATTGATGAGTCAACCGCAAGATAATAATATTATCGAACACGACAAGCGCCTGCTGTGGTTTGGCGGCGTTGTTGCTGTTGTGACAATTATCTTACTTATGTGGTTTTTCTCAACACCAACAGTTGAGCAGATCACTCACCCTGAACTGTCAGAAAATCAAACCCTGTCAGCGGATAAAGCACCTTCAGCCAGCCACCAAAACCATAACGGCCCAACAAACGCAATAACCACCAGTAATGCCAAAGTTTTGTTTCGGCTTGCAGGCTCAAATACCATAGGTGAAAAACTCGCACCCAACTTGGTTGAACACTTTATCAAATCGCAAGGCGGTTATAATTTAGCTTGGGCAAAAAACCCAGCAACACTTAGCCAAATCCTCAAATTTCAAGTTAGACAAAGCCATTACCAAATTATTATTGAATCGCACGGTTCGACTACTGGTTTTAACGCCTTGCAACAGCATGACACTGAGATAGTGATGTCATCTCGGCGGATAAAAAAACAAGAGCTGCTCGATTTACTCAATCCACACGGCAATTTAAGTAAAGTAGGAAACGAGCATATAATTGCGCTGGATGGTTTAGCTATTATCGTTAATCAAAACAACAACATAAACAGTTTAAGTATAGAGCAAGTTGCCAAAATATTTTCAGGACAAATAACCAATTGGCATCAAGTTGGTGGTGCCAACCAAAATATTGAAGTATATGCACGCGACACACATTCAGGCACTAGAGACACTTTTGATCATCTGGTATTAGATAAATATGCAGCCGAGTTAGCAGCAAATGCGATTCAATTGGAGTCTAGCTCGGAGCTTTCACAAAAAGTTGCGCGTAATGAAGGCGCGGTCGGTTTTATTGGTCTTAATTATATATCGCATAATAAAGCGCTAGCTATATACGAAAACCAGCATACCAATGCGCTTTACCCAACATTATTTACCATTAGTAGTGAAGATTATGCATTAACGCGGCGTTTATATCTGTACACGCCCACATCAAGTCCAACTATAGTTAAAGATTTTGCCGCATTTGCTATTAGCGACGCAGGCCAAAACATAGTCGAAAACACAGGTTTAGTTTCACAAAACATTAGCTTAGAAGAAACATATGCAGTGACGGGCGCACCAGCAAACTACAACAAATATGCGGGTAAAGCACAAAGATTATCTGTGACTTTGCGCTTTGACTACACAGAAGAAAATTTGGATAACAAAGGCAAACGTGATCTGCTGCGTTTACTCAACTATTTTGAGCGATACCCAAACAAACGGGTTGTTTTGATGGGCTTTTCGGACAACCAAGGTGAAGCAACAACAAAGCTAAACAATTCGATAAAACGAGCAAAAATAGTTGCGCAAGCGCTATCGTCTCGCGGTATCAGCGTGGTTGATAGCTTAGGATTTGGTGGCATATTACCGATTGCCAGCAACGACAGTATTCAAGGGCAAGAGCGCAATCGTCGTGTAGAAGTCTGGGTGTATTAAAGTTATAATTTTTTGCATCTTTGACTTTTAAATAACCTAGTTTTGCCACAATTTCAAATCCAACTTGGTTGCGCTATGTGGACTCATCCACAATGGCAACATAACTTTTTTCCAAGTAAAACCGCACAAACACAACATCTAGGTTTTTATAGCCAGATATATTCAACTGTCGAAGGCAATACCAGTTTTTATGCATTGCCAAATCAACAAACGGTTGAACGTTGGCGTGAACAAGTCAGTGACGAGTTTAAGTTTTGTTTTAAAGTGCCACAAAGTATTAGTCACCAGCTGATGTTAAAACATGCTGATGCCGAGATGGCAGAGTTTATTACACGCTTTGAACCACTGATAAACAACAATCAAATCGGCCAAATTTTATTGCAGCTACCGCCGTTTTTTAGCGCACAACAATTAAATGATCTTGCGCAATTTTTAACAGCTTACTCTGAGTTGCCATTTGCCGTTGAAGTGCGCCACTCTGATTTTTTTAATAAACAACAAAGCGAAAAAGAATTTAATCAATTATTAATCGCCCATAAAGCCAACCGAGTGTTAATGGACTCGCGCCCTGTGCACAGCCAAATACCCAACACAGAAGCAATCATTGACGCACAAAAGAAAAAGCCTAAAGTGCCAGTACATTTAATTGCCACAGCTGATAAACCTATGGTGCGTTTTATCGGCTGCACTAAACTTGAAGACAATTTGCCATTTATTCAGCCTTGGTTAAAACACTTCAAAACTTGGTTAGAGCAAGGCAAAACACCTTACTTGTTTATCCACACCGCCGACAATGCACAAGTGCATCAATTAGCCCAACTTTGGTTAGACGAGTTAAAAAAGCATTTGGGCTACGATGTCTATCCAGATAAACTAATGCAAACAATTGTGCACAACCAAAGTCAGCAATCGAGTTTGTTTTAAGCTGGCCGGAATTAAATAAATGTCAGATGATTTTTCTTTTAGCAGCTTAACCCCAGACTTAATTTTAGACGCTATTGAGTCGCTGGCGATTTATCCACAATCAGGCTTAATAGCACTGAATAGCTACGAAAATCGCGTTTACCAGTTTGTTGCAGACGACAATAAAAGATATGTGGTTAAGTTTTACCGCCCACAACGCTGGACTGAACAACAAATTATCGAAGAACATGAGTTTGCCCAACAACTAGCTGATGCAGAAGTGCCTATGGTTGCACCTATGCTGATTGATGGCATAAGTTTGCATCACTTCGGCGGCTATCGTTTTACCCTATACCCAAGTGTTGGTGGTCGTTCATTCGAAAATGACAATTTAGACCATTTGGAATGGATGGGGCGTTTTATCGGCCGTATTCACCAAGTTGGTCAACAACAAAAATTCCAATACAGACCACAAATTAGCTGCCAAGAATATTTATTTGATGCGCAAAAAGTTTTACTCAATAGTGAATTAATGCCAACCAGCATTGAACTGCCATTTAAAACCATAGTTGAACAACTGGTTGCGCGCTGTGCGAGCGAATATCAAGCGCAAAACTATCACAATATCCGCTTACATGGCGACTGCCACGCTGGCAATATTTTATGGCGCGACGGGCCATTTTTTGTTGATTTAGACGATGCACGCTCAGGCCCTGCAGTGCAAGATATTTGGATGATGTTATCGGGCGATCGCAATCAACAAATGTTGCAACTAGAAACCATGTTAGAAGGTTACGAAGAGTTCTGCGAATTTGTTCCTGCACAGCTTAAACTGATCGAACCTTTACGCGCAATGCGCATGCTTCACTACATGGGTTGGATAGCCAAACGCTGGTTAGATCCAGCTTTTCAGCATAGTTTTAGCTGGTTTGCCGAACAAAGATATTGGGAACAACAAATTTTGGCCTTCAAAGAGCAGCTTGCAGCGCTTGATGAGGAACCTTTACGCTTGATGTCTGGTCTATGATACGGTAATTTTAGCGACATTAAATTTAAGCACTACACAAAGTAAGTCGAACCAAATTAGGAATTTATAATGAAAAAACTGACATCTTTATTATTTGCCTTGGCGCTATTACCTTTAGCCGCTTGTGCACAGCAGTTTAAGGAAGGCACTCACTATACAGTTTTAGCCAAAGCGGCGACTGCCAAGCCAGAAGTAAAAGAATTTTTCTCATTCTACTGTCCACACTGTTACGCGTTTGAACCAATTGTCGACAAAATTAAAAAAGATTTACCAGCAGACGCTGAGTTCAAAAAAAGCCATGTTGATTTTATGCCACGCAATAACAAAGATGTTGCCCAAGGTTTAGGCAAAAGTTTAGCCGCGCTAGAATTATTAAAAGCAGAAGATGCTGGTATTGCTGCAATATTTGGCCATTTACACAAAGACAAAAAACGTTTTTCTAGCATGGCTGAAGTACGTGATATTGTGGTTTCAAAAGCAGGTGTAGAGCCAGCTAAATACGATTCAGCTTACAATAGTTTTATGGCATCAGGCCGCGCTAACCAAATGCAGTCAGAGCAAAAAAGTTTCAACATACGCAGCGTGCCGACTTTTATCGTGAATGGTAAATACCAAATCGAATTAGGCAGTGTTAAATCCGAAGAAGAATACGTAGAGTTGGTGAAGTTTTTACTTGCTAAACAATAAGTGCGTTTTTCACTCTACTCACTAGTCCTTCTTTTCTCAACTAGCTTGAGCGCACAAACGCTCAAGCTCAGTTTACCTCAAGCGATAGATCTAGCGCTTGAAAATAACATCACACTAAAAAACCAATACCTTAGCCGCATTGCCAACAAACTCGATTTACAATTAGCCGAAGATGAGTTTGCCGTACAATATAATGCTGGTGCTCAGAGCAGGTATAACTCAAGTTACAATGAACAAAGATATGATAGCGTGCAAAATACCCTATCAACTGGCGCAAGCTGGCGGAATCAATATGGCGGCCAAATGAGTTTGTCGCTTAATCAAAACAAATACCAAGCAGAGCAACAAGCTGACCAATACCAAAATTCTATCGGTTTGAGTTATTCACAACCTTTATTAAAAGGTGCAGGTAAAAAAGCTGCAACGGCCAATTTAACCCAAGCTCGCCAACAAGAAGTACTCAACCAATTGTCGATGCGGCGCAATTTAAGTAGCTTAATTAGTCGAGTTATTTTTTCGTACCGCAATTTATTATTAGCGCAACAGAGTTTAAAAATTGTCGAGTTGTCGTTGGCTAGAGCGAACGAAAAAGCCAGTAATAATCGCGCTTTATTAGCTGCCGGGCGTATTTCAAATTCAGTGTTAGTCGAGAGTTTAACCGACCAAGCTAATCAAAAACTCAGCTTTCAACGCAGCCAATACCAATATGAGCGCAGCAAACTCGACTTTCTGCAATTGCTCAGGTTAGATAAACAAGCGGATGCGCGCCTTGAATTAGATGCTGATTTAACCACAGTCGAGCCAGAGCTTAATTTAGTTGAATTACTTCATTTAGCTTTTGCTAACCGGCCAGACTATCAACAAGCAAAAATTGATTTAGAGCTGGCCAAACTAGATTTATATCAAGCGAAAGACCAAGCAGATTGGCGACTGGATTTAGATATGAGCTACAACAAGCTAGTCAGTGGTGAACGCTTTGAACACTATTCAGGTTTAGATCAAGGTGATTACCAAGTTGCGCTTAAACTCGAAATTCCGATTGATGATATGAGCAGTGACAATCGTGTATACAAAGCACAAATATCTCTTTACCAAAGCGCTAATCAACTCAAAGAATTAGAGCGAAATATTGAATTAGATGTTGCCGAACAAAAGAAAAAAATAGAAATGAGCTGGCAAGAGCTACTGCTATCTGAACAATATTTAACTTACACTCAATTACAATTAGAAACAGAACAAGAGAAAGTCCAATCTGGGCTGTCATCCAACTTTCAGTTGGTCAGTTATCAAAATCAGCTAGTTTCAGCCCAACGCGACTATTTATCCGCGAAAATAAACTATCTCAACTTATTAACCGAATTAGATAACTTAGTCGGCCAAGACATTACCAAATGGCAAGTAGATTTAAGCCGCAGCCAAAATGCCAATATAAAACAAATTAGGGATTATAAAATTGCAGATTAATAGCAATCAAAACCACCTAGCAGATTTATTCACCAATACTATGGTGCAAGTATCTGAATATATGAATGCGCAGCGTGCTACTTTGTTTTTAGCCGATGAACAAACAAATGAGTTGTGGTCAGGTGTTGCTTCGGGAGCACAAGTGGATGAAATTCGTTTTGCCGATCATTTAGGTATAGCTGGTGAAGTGTTTCAAACTGGCAAAATAATTAATATAAAAGATGCTTACCAAGACAGCAGATTTAATCAAGCGATTGACAAAAAAACCGGTTTTAAAACCAACACAATTTTATGTGCCGCGGTAGTAAACCATCAAAACAAACGCATAGGTGTTATTCAGGTTTTAAACAAAAACAACGGTACTTTTAATCAAGACGACCAAAAACTGCTAGTTGCGTTAGCCAGCATTGCCGCTGTTGCCATTGAAAACGCCCTGCTACGCCAAAAAGAACTCAACCTAACTGAGCAGCTCTCACAAAAACATAAAGAGTTACAACAAGCCTATATCAGTGTTGAAAACGACAATAGCGACTTAAAACAACAGTCAAAACTCAACCGTATGAGTAAAGGTGCAATTATTTCACTTGCCACAGTAATAGCCAGTATTGTGGCCATTTTTAGTTATTCATCGGCAAGTATTTCGCTCAGTCAGCATGTGCCTAAACTTAACCAGCCAAAACAAGATAAAGCGCAATTTGTTAGCCTAGAGTATACAACCGTTAGCGACTTTATGTATTTAGAGGGCAAAGTTGAACCAAAACAATGGTTAAATATAACAGCACCAACACAAGCGAAAATTGACGCAGTGCATTTCAGTTTTGGCGACTATGTGAAAAAAGGCCAAGTATTAATTAGTTTGCAAAGTGGTTTGTCTGATTTAGCTTTGCGTCAAGCAACGTCAGATTATTATCAAGCGCTTAAAGCCTATGAACAGTTAGCCGATTGGCAAAACAGTTTTGAAGTTAAACAAGCGCAGCGCCAAGTTGAACGTGCACAACAAACCTTAGATAAAACTAAGAGGAACGCACTACATAATCAAAATTTGTATGAGAAAGGCATTATTTCACAGTTGGATGTCGAATTTGGCCAAACCGCCTTACTCAACGCTCAAGACCAGTTAGATGCAGCCAACCACCAGCTAGATAAAATTATCGAACAAGGCAGTGAAATTAAAGTTAATTTAGCCAAACTAACCTTAGACAATGCAACAAAACGCAAAACTCAACTTGAGCAGCAACTCAATCAATCTCAGCTCGTTAGCCCGACTGAAGGCTATATTTTCCCTGCGGATAAAAAGGCCGATGTTAGTTTTCATCCAGGTGCAATATTACAAGCAAATCAGCAACTCTTTACCATAGCGGAAATGACCGGCATTAGTGTGCAAGGCAAAGTAAGCGAAACTGAATTATCAAAAATCAGTTTGGGACAAATTGCCCAAGTGACAATTCCAGCAGCCGACTATTTATCTTTTACCGGGACAATTCGTTATATCAGTTCACGCGCCGAACAATCAGATATGGGCAATAGTTTTGCCATTCGCATTGAAGTTGACAACTTAAGTGAACAGCACAAACAAGATATTCGTTTGGGCATGACTGCAGAAAGCGAAATTCTCACTTATCTCAATGAAACCGCAATAGTAGTGCCATTTAGCGCAATAGAACTGGATAAAGGCGACAAAGTGGTTTGGCTTAGCCACAATGGTAAGTTAGAACAAAGAGTGATTGAAAGCCGCACTGTGTTAGCCGATGGCCTTGAAGTCATTGATGGTTTATCCGCAGGTGAGCAACTCTTAGTTAATGTTAAAAATAGCCGGACCAGCAAATGATTGAGCTTAAAAACATAACTAAGCACTATCAAATTGGCCCATCAAGTTTAACTGTATTAAACCAGCTAAACTTAAGCATTAAAAAACAAGATATGTTGGCGATTATTGGTGAGTCTGGCAGTGGTAAATCTACCTTGTTAAACATTTTAGGGTTATTAGACCAAAACTATTTAGGCGACTATCAATTAAACGGGCAAATTCTCAAGCAGCAGTCGGACCTAGAATTATCTCAGTTACGCAATCAACATATAGGTTTTATCTTCCAATCATTTAACTTGCTCGAACGTATGTCTGTTTTAGACAACATAGTTTTGCCACTAACCTACAGGCGACAACCAAACAAACAAAACTATGCTGCGGCGACTACAGCGCTTGAGCAAGTTGGTTTAGCCGACAAAGCGTATGTATCACCTAGCACTTTATCTGGTGGACAAAAACAGCGCATAGCGATTGCCCGCGCCATTGTCACTCAACCGAGTATTTTATTGGCCGACGAACCGACTGGCGCATTAGATCCAAAAGTTGCCGCTGGCATAATGCAGCAGTTTAAACAGTTAAATGAAGCTGGCCTAACCATAATTATGATCACCCATGATCACGAATTGGCCAAACATTGTAAACAAACCAAAATACTCCGAGATGGGAGTTTGCATAGCTTATGATCTATTTACTGAAACAAGCCTGTAGCAGTTTATGGAGCGAAAAACAGCGCAGCTTAATGGCAGTAGTGAGTATAGTATTTGGTGTTGCTGCGTTAATCAGCTTAGTTTCTATCGGGCAAATGGTTGCCAAAGAAGCAAACAAACAATTTGTCACCTTAGGGACTAACGTGATTACCTTAGGTTTATACGATAATTCACCGCGGCAAGTACAACTGCTCGACAGCCAACTGACAGCCAATCTTGCGAGCCAATTAGATTGTCTTGATTTGGCCGTGCCTTTTTCGTCTGAGTCAGCTGTGATTAACAATCAAGGAAATCGAGCTAAACTGCTTGGGGTAAACCACAACTTTTTTAATTTAGGTTCGTTTGAACTGCAAGCAGGGCGCTTTTTAAGCCAATTTGACCAAGGCTCTGCTCACGTTGTGTTAGGTGCAAATATGATCCGTGAAATGGGTTTAGATCATATGCAACCAGCAAAATATTGGGTTGGCAAATGGCTGAAGATTCAAAATAAAAAAGCTCTGGTTGTTGGCGTACTCGCGCCACATGAACCTATAGCCTCAATTAACTTAGAACCGAACGATGCTATTTTTAGCCCTTATCAATTTGTTCAGCATTATGAAAAAAATGCACTCATTTCGACCGTATTGTTACAAGCCAACTCAAGTGTGTCGTTAGAAGCTTGTGTACAGCAGCTTGAAAGCCATTTTGCCATTTATACCCGTAACCTTGATCTTGATATCTCAACACCAGAGCGTTTAATTGCGCAAATGCAGCAACAAACTGAATTGCTCGACGTCTTTTTAGCTATAGTTGCAATTATCACTTTGTTGATGGGCGGCGTGGGTATCATGAACATAATGTTAAGCAACGTAGCCAACCGCCAGATGGAAGTGGGTTTATGCCGTGCTTTAGGTGCAACACAAAATGACATACTCAAACAGTTTTTATCTGAAAGTATTTTATTGTCGTTAATTGGTGGCCTAATAGGTTGTATTTTAGGGATTTGGGCAAGCCAAGTAGCAGCTGAATATTATCAGTGGCAAGCAATTTTATCTTGGCAGATTGTTGTAACTGGGATGGTGACTGCGTTATTGGTTGGTGTTGGTTTTGGTATTTTGCCCGCCTATCAAGCGAGCAAAATGGATCCGATAGAAGCTCTAAAAAAGTAGCTTAGAACTTGGGCACTAATTGCTGAATCAGATTTTCTTCAGGTGCTTGTTCAATCCAGACCTTAGGTAAGTTCAAATCGCTAAAGTCGATAAAAAAGTTGTAGTGTGCAGTGACACTTGGGGTAAATTTAAACGGCTCAAACTTAGCATTGCAGTTTGCGCTGGATTTTTTACCTATAATCACTTGCTGATCAGCTTTATCGTAATAACCACAGTTTGCACCTAAGCTCCAATTTTCATCGGCAAACTTAAATTCGTATGGTTGGCCATCAGCGATTAATTCAACTTTAGCTTTGTAAACTTGTCCTTCAACTCGCTCAACTTTGGCATGTTCTTCAATATCCCACCAAGTAAAATTACCGCGCAAATATAAATATTCGGAGCGGTCATCCACTTTAACCTGTTCAGTATATGGGGTAATGCTACAGCTGGCCAACAAAGTGATACCAGCAACAGCCAAACATTTTGCGATAATATTCATAGTTCTATCCGTTTACCACTGTTATCGTGCTGCAATTATTTTTGCAGCACAGAGATATCAGCAACCTGTAAAAATAAGTCTCTTAGTTGTGACAATAATAACAAACGATTTAATTTAGTTTGTTCATCTTCTGCCATAACCATCACAGAATCGAAAAATGCATCAACAGCTTCACGTAAAGTTGCCAATGCAGCTAACGCTTGGCTATATTGACGCTGGGCAAATACAGGTGCCAGTTCTGTTTGTTTGGCAGCAACTAGCTTATAAAGTTCCTGCTCTTGGCTTTCAACCAATAATGCTGAGTCGATTTGTGCAGGTAAATCAGCTGGATTTTTCGCTAAGATATTGCTTACACGTTTATTTGCAGCAGCCAATGCTTCCGCGGCTTCAAGCTGTTTAAACTCAGATACAGCTTTAACACGTAAATCAAAATCTAACGGCTGAGTAGGTCTTTGCTCCAACACAGCTTGAATGATCTCAACTTCATAACCTTGGTCTTGGTACCAAGCACGGAAACGACCAAAAATAAATTCAACTACATCATTTTGTGCTGAATCGCTGGTTAATTTGTCACCGTACAAGCCAATAGCATGAGCAGTAATTTCAGCAATATCTAAGTCTAGCTGGTTTTCAACGATAATACGTAATGCACCAATAGCTGCACGACGTAAAGCAAATGGGTCTTTATCGCCTTTTGGTAATAAACCTATACCGAAAATACCGGCTAAAGTGTCGAATTTATCCGCTAATGCAACCGCACAACTTACTGGCGCTTTTGGTAATTCATCACCTGCAAAACGTGGTTGGTATTGTTCATTTAATGCATTAGCAACCGCTGCATCTTCACCATCATGGTTAGCATAGTGCATACCCATAACACCCTGAACTTCAGGGAATTCCATAACCATATTGGTCATTAAATCGGTTTTAGCTAATAAACCCGCGCGTTCAGCTAGTTTTGCATCGGCACCAATTTTTTCGCCAATAAAGGCTGCAAGCTTAGATATACGCTCAGACTTATCAAACAGCGTACCTAATTTTTGTTGAAAAAGAACGGTTTTTAAGCTGTCTAAACGACTTTCAAGCGATACTTTTTTGTCGGTATTAAAGAAGAACTCAGCATCTGCTAGACGTGGGCGTACAACTTTTTCATTACCAGCGATAACTTTGCTTGGATCTTTACTTTCAATGTTCGAGATGAAAATAAAGTTATTCATTAAACGACCTTCTTTATTCAATACTGGGAAGTATTTTTGGTCGCCTTTCATTGTATAAATCAAAGCTTCATCAGGCACAGCTAAGAATTTTTCTTCAAAGGATGCAACTAACAACACAGGCCATTCAACCAAACCTGTGACTTCGTCTAGTAAGTCTTCATCGATGTCAGCAACACCGCCTAATTCTGCAGCTTTCGCTTCCACTTGTTGTTTAATTTGTGTTTTACGCGCTTCAAAATCAGCAATTACAAATGCTTTTTCTAATACAGCTTCGTATTCGTCAGCATGGCTAATTTGTACACGGCCTTTAGAGTGGAATCTATGACCTAGTAATTCTAAACCAGTTTTAACGCCTAATAATTCAGCATCAATTGACTGACCACCAAACAAGATAGTTGCCGTATGTACTGGGCGAATAAATTGCACATCTGAATCACCCCAACGCATTGGTTTAGGGATAGGCAATTTTGCTAATGCTTTAGCTGCAATATCTGGAATTAATTCCGCAACTGCTTGGCCTTTCACTTCTGCGTTATATACAAGCCAAGCGCCTTTATCTGTTTCTAAACGGCCAGCTTGCTCAACTTCAATACCGTTACCACGTGCCCAACCTAAAGCCGCTTTAGTTGGGTTGCCGTCTTTATCAAATGCAGCTTGTACTGCAGGGCCACGCTTTTCAACAACTTTGTCTTGTTGTTGGCTCGCAAGTGCCGTTACTTTAACAGCTAAACGACGAGGAGATGCTAACCATTTAACTTGTTGGTAAGCTAAATCGGCGCTGTCTAAACCTGCTTGAACATTTTCTGCAAAAGCTTCTGCCAACTTGCGTAAAGATTTTGGTGGCAGCTCTTCTGTACCTAATTCGATTAATAAATTTTCAGTTGCCATGTTAAACCTTCTTTAATAATGGGAAGCCTAATTCTTCACGTGCTGCGTAATACGCTTCTGCACATGCTTTTGCCAAAGTACGTACACGTAAAATGTAACGCTGACGCTCGGTTACTGAAATTGCATGGCGTGCATCTAATAAGTTAAATGCGTGTGATGCTTTCATAACCTGCTCGTAAGCTGGCAACGGCAAACCTTTTTCAATGAGTTTGGCACTTTCTTTTTCACATTGGTCGAATTGAGCAAATAATGCATCAACGTCTGCATGTTCAAAGTTGTAAGCTGATTGCTCAACTTCATTTTGTAAGAACACATCACCGTAGGTCACTGTCCCCATAGGGCCATCTGCCCATACTAGGTCATAAATACTGTCGACACCTTGAATGTACATAGCAAGACGTTCTAAACCATAGGTAATTTCACCAGATACTGGTTTACACTCTAAACCACCAACTTGTTGGAAATAGGTAAACTGAGTGACTTCCATACCGTTTAACCAAACTTCCCAACCAAGACCCCATGCACCTAATGTTGGTGATTCCCAGTTGTCTTCAACAAAACGAATATCATGGGTTTGCGTATCAAAACCTAATAGCTCTAATGAGCCTAAGTACAATTCTTGAATATTGCTTGGAGATGGTTTCAAAATTACTTGGAACTGGTAGTAGTGCTGCAAGCGATTTGGGTTTTCACCGTAACGGCCATCTGCCGGGCGGCGGCATGGTTGCACGTATGCACAGTTATGCGGCTCTGGCCCTAATGAGCGTAAGAATGTCATTGGGTGGAATGTACCAGCACCCACTTCCATATCCAAAGGTTGTACTATTACGCAGCCTTGCTGCGCCCAATAATCTTGTAAAGCCAGGATTAAACCCTGGAAGGTTTTGATATCGTACTTAGCCATATAGTTTGAATATCTTGTTGTTAGTTAGGGGCAAGTTGCCCGAATTTCGCGCGAAAAATGGCGGCAATTATAACTTACCGTAAGGCTGGCAACCAGTGTTTATGTGGATTCATTTTTCGCTGAAACCTATTGTAGGAGCAGAAATCGAAGGGAAATGGAGTATTTCTCACAAAAACGCTTCAAGCACATCCTTGTGTCGCTCACACAAGATATCCCTCTCTTGTGAAGTTTTGTTCGAAACACGCCATCCACCTTCTTGACATCATTTGTCACGGCTAGAAAACACAGCGATAAAAATGCCAGACAAAAGTCTATTGGAAAGCTAATTTTCTAAAACTTCAAAAGATATGGGCGAACTGAAACCGAAGCAACGCTTCGCAGTTCAGTGAGGTGGAGTCATGGATGACGACAGGAACGTTACTTCATGGATGAATTAGTTCACGGTTCTTGCGGTGTGGGATGTATGCGTTTTTAGAAAATTATGCTTCCAATGGGCTTGATAGCGCCGATACTAGCAGCAATGACCAATTCCCGGCTGCTAGTATATACAAAGGTCGCATGGAAATTCCGAACAACTCACCAAACGCTTTACGCCATCCTTGGTCGCTCCGGAATTATATCCCTATAATTCAAGGTTGGTTCGTTTGTCCGCAATTCCCATACTCCAGCGACTTATGCGTCACCGCGAGAAAAATAGTGATAAAAATGCCAGATAAAAGTCTGTTTGCATGCTGGTTTTCAAAAACTTCTTTATCATGGATGATAAAGCAGAGCGCCCAAGGATGGGTTCACAGCGTTTTTTAAAAATCATGCTGCAAATGGGCTTGGCTACAACGTCACTAGCAGCGGTGACCAATTCTCTGCTACAAGTATGCACAAGAGTCACATGGAAATTCCGCAAAACACAACAAACGCCCCGCAAACAAATTTCCCATTTACTGATATAATAGCCAAGTTCAAATTAGCCAAAGCCACTTATTCGCATGAGTTTTATTGTAAAAAATCCGCTCGACAAACTACCTGACATCCTAAAAAAAGATCTCGACAGCAACTTATGCGTCTGCAACGAGGTAAACAAAATGGAAATTATCGAAACTATAGCGGATGGTGCTGATTCAGTAGAAGCAGTCAGACGCAAAACTTATGCAACTGATGGCTCAGGCTGCTGCAAGCGTGATATATCAAGGCTTATAGAGTGTATCCATGAAATAGATTTAAACCTATAAGCAATATTTGAATGTGAACCAGTGCTCAATTTAATTTAACGTAAAAATATTTTCGGAATAAACCACATAGCCCAATCGTTACCTTAGTGAATCTGATGCAAAACCGCATCAATGTTTAACAACGAGTTCACTAGGAGAACGATTATGTTTAACTTAAAAAAATCTGCAATCTTAACTATCTGTGCTTTAACTTCTGCAACTGCGGTTGCTAACACTCACATTGATGCTGATGTGCAGTTTAAGCAATCTACCTCTGCTAGCTACTCAGCAAATATGCAAAACTCAGCTGATGCACAAAACACAGCACAAGCTGAAGCAACTGCAGAACAATCAACTCAAGCAGATGCGAATGTAAACGCCCAAACTGATACCTCAACAGAACAACAAGTTGAAGGTTCAAATGAAACAGCTGCTGTAAGTGGTTCAGAAGCTAACTCAGAAACAGAAACGTCGCCTTCGGAAACAAATGAAACAGCCGGCACTGGCAATCAAGCTGAATCGAATACAACAGCTGAGTCAAACACTCAGTCAAATACCCAAGGTTCAGTAACAGCCAAAAACGATACTGAAGCAACAGAGCAAGCTGCAAGCGATGCTCAAGAACAAATCAGCAAACAATTAACCGCAGGTTTAAACAAAACCTTCGAATATAGCCAAGGAGCAGCGGCTGATATTGCACTAGCAGTTGATGGCAGCGTGCAACAAGCAACAGATATTGCTGGCGAAGTTAACAACAGTGTCAATGCCAGTATTGATGGCGCAGTAAACACTGTAGTTGAAGCTCAATTACTTGAAACTGTCGGTTCAACTGTTAGTAACAGTGTAGAACAAAGTATTGATACTGCGGTAAATGCCAATGTGGTTGGCAGCGTGTCAGAGAGCGTTTCTGGCGCTATTGATTCAACAATTGATGGGACTGTATCAGGCTTAGTCACAGGTGCAATTGAAAGCAGTGTAGATAAATCACTCGACTTCGACCAACAAATTAGTGAGTCAATTACTAACTCGGTTGAATCTACCGCAGAAGCGACTGCCGAGCAATCAGCAGAGCAAAGTGTTGAAAGCGAAATTGCGTCTAACATAGACCAACAAGTAGACAGTGCATTAGAGCTAGCCGCTGAAAACAGCTTAAATACTTTAGCTGACCTATAAGCTCAATTTAATCTCCTCGAGTAGTGGCAAGGACGCCACATTTTCTTTGTTGATAGTTTTTTAGTAGAGGTTTTGTTATGAACACATTCCGCATTAAATCAGCCGTTTTACCAGTAACCTGCGCAATTTTTGCATTAACATCAAACCATTTAGTTGCTGAAAACCGCGTACAGTTTTCCACCGAAGCGGGTGTTATCCATGACAGCCAATTAACCATTGCCGAGTTAGATGGCACAGCTTCCAACCAAAGTGATCAAGCATTAAGTTTAAAAGCTAAATTAAAAGGTCAGTTTGATTTGTCTGAAAGTAGCCAAGTCGCAGCTGGCTTACAATGGAGCAGCAAAGATTACCAATCTACTTCCAGTTATGACACTGAACTCAAACAATTTAACCTAGCTGGAAAATGGTCATTAGATGAAATTCGCTTAGGCGCACGCTACGATTTTGCCGATGTAGAACTAGCAGGAAACCCATTATTAGATATGCAAATGCTGACGTTAGACATAGGCTCAATGCTAGGTAAACAAGCCTACTTAAGATTATCCAGTACATTAAAAAACAAAGATTTTTCAGAGTTGAGTGAGCGCAATGCAAATTCACTCACATTTGGTTTAGACGGTTTTTATTTTATTAATTTAAACCATCATTTGGCTTTGAGTTTAAGTCAAGAAACTGAAACAGCAAGCAATCAAACGTTTGATTTTAGCCAAAATAAAATCCGTAGTAGTTATACCTACAAGTTTGCTAGCTTTGGTGAAACTGCACAGCTGCAGTTACATTATCAATGGTTGGATAAAAATTATGACCACTACCCAATTAACAATGAACAAGGACAAAACATTGCGGTACGTAGTGATAGCAACCAAGCGATTGGTCTTGAGTGGCAGCAACCTATCGCTGGCTACTTGACCATTATCAGTAATATTGAATACAAAGATAATCAGTCAAATTTAGCCAGCGCAGATTACTCAGAAACCTTAGCGCAAGCGAGTGTGCGTATTAGTTTCTAATTTTAGTTAGATGTTAATGAGCATGATCATGGCCATCGTCGTGTTCATGCTCAGCTTGAATACCCAACCAAGTAACAGCTTTTGGTGCGTAATCTAGCTCCATTTCACCATCAATTTTCGCTTCATCTAAATCAACCGTGATTATATGTTTAGTGATTGGATCAGCTACATAAGCCAAATGCTCATTTTGCGACAAGGTCATAGTGAATTTCATACCATCAGGCATGTTTGCGACATCTTGCTCAGAAATATCTACGCGATTAGCGTATTCCCATTCCATATGGCCGTCATGTTCATGTTGAGTCAAAATGGTTAAATAACCTTGGTTATCCAAAATTAAGAAATGTTCCGCTTCTAAAGAAAATCCGTATGCCACTGGCTGCGCATTGGTCATTGGCTGCCAATCAATTTCTTCCATTTTCCCTTCATCAGGGTTGATTTGCACTAAAACAGCTGGGCCACCACCATGAGCTGACGCCACTCCAATAAATGAATGCAACTCCGCATGTCCATATACAGTACCAACACGTAAACCATCTAATGCAGCAATGTTGGTAATTTTAGAAGACGAGAAAGTAGCCTCTTCTTTGCCCGTAACCATTACACCATCACTACAACCGAATACTTGATGTTCTTTATTTTGTGCAGCACCGTGTAAATCAGGGCACACTGCACTAAAAACATGCTCCTGCTCGTATTCACCATCATGTAGATGATAAGCCGCAACTTGGTCGGGTAATATTTTGTTGCCTGAGGTGCTATCGGCATCATCGCGACGCACTGTTGTATACAAATAATCACCATGCGGCTCAGCTACACCATGCATATTGTTGCTGTATTCTAGTGTTGGTAGGTTAGTTTTATTGTTAGTGATGTCTAAGTCAGTTAAAACTTTAACGCCAGCCACTTCATTAGTGTCTGCATTCCCATCAAAAAAGATTGCCAATTTACCATCGTGGTTAACTATGTGCGTTGGACGACTGCCTGTCACTGTGTAGCCAGACATAGCCGGAGCTTGTTTATAATCGTGCAAATGTGCAACATGATCTTCTCGCCATAAACCACCATCTATAAACTCAATATAGTCTTCGGATCTCGCATTAATAACCGCGTAACGATAACTCGCCGAAGCATACAAACTGACGCTAGAATAGGTTAGGGCAAAAGAATCCAACAGAGTTTGGTCGTCTAAATCGTACAAGTGTGCATTGTTTGACCCTGACTCAAGCACAACTAAACGCCCTGCACTTTCAATTGTATAACCATCACCATGGTCATGCTCATCATGCGGCTGTTCAATAATTGGATCTTTTTCAACAATTGTTGTTTCTGCATCACCACATGCTGACAGAAGCACTGCACTGACGGTAACTGCCAATAGCTTTAAATGAAAAAATTGCATTGGAACTATCCTTAAATTATTTAATTTTGTTAATTTTCACCCAAGCAAATTCTCTTGCTTGGGTTGTTAAATAGAAGTTTGAATTAGAAGTAGCCGCGAATACCAAGAGTGATATTACGCCCAGGTCTTGGTGCTAAATCTTTTAAGAATGAAGTGTGAACACGCGCTTCAGTGTCAGTTAAGTTATTCACTTTAGCGTATACAGATGTATCTAAATCCAATAGGCTTAAGTCATAAGAAACATGCGCATCCACTAAGGTATAACCATCAGTCGCTGTTTCGAATGCGGCAATTTTGTCCTGTTGTTGATATCGGGTGATATCTAAGTGTGCGGTCAGGCGCTCATCTTCATAACTAAATTGGCTACCAAAACGTAAAGGTGGCGTGCGTGGTAAATCACCGCCATCATTGCGCTTAGCTCTGACATAATCAGAAAACACACTGGCTTTAAATTCATTACTCACTTGCCAAGCAATTTGTGCTTCAAAACCATGTAAAGTCACATCATCAATTAAGAAGTTATATACAGGTAGTTCAAAGGCGTGGTCGTGTGCATGGTCATGGTCGTGAACACCACCTTCTTCTTCGGCATGGTCATGTGTTACTTCTGTGTACAAACCAGTAAAGTCTTGGTAATAATAATTATCTACTTGGTTATAAAAAGCATTAAATACAAAACCAATATCACCTTGAGTTTTACGCAAAGTTAGGTCAATGTTACGTGAAGTTTCTAAATCAAGTGCTTGCTCGTTTAGCTCAAAGTGACTTTCTTCATCCTCTTGATGCAAAGCAAACAAGGCACCAACTTCAAAAGAGCGTGTCCCTATATGCGGACCAAAGGATAATAATTCAGATGCTGAAGGTGCACGCTGTGCATATGACAAGGACACACCTAAATTGTAAGTTGGCGCAAAGTCCCAAACAACACCAGCAGATGCGCTTATTGGGGTGAATTCTTGCTCAACTGCAAATACTCGAGTGACTGAAGCTTCGTCATGATCATCGTGGTCGTGTTCATCATGCTCATGGCCATCTTCATCATGCGCATGTAGTTCAATATTTGGCAATAAAGCATTGTCTGCGGTTAAAGTTACACGCTCTGCACGTGCGCCAAATTGCCATAAAAAATCACCTTCATGCAATTCTTCTACAAATGCTAGGGCAAAAGTTTCAGCTGTTGAAGGGGGGGTAAAAGCTTCACTGCCTTGTGCCGCAACTTCACTCTTTTTATAGTGCAAAGTAACACCACCAACCCAATGCGCAAAAGCATTATGGATAAGCTCAATGCGCATCTCTGTAGTACTATTTTCGAACAAAGTACCTGTTGTGTTATTTTCAATTTCGGCATGTTTATAATCGCTTGATAAAAGCCTAACGTTCAGTTTGTCAAATAACTGATTGTCTAGTTTTAACTCAGCTAAAAATTGCACACGCGTTTGTTCTAAATCAGCTAAAACTTGCTCTTCTGCGTGATCTTCGCCTTCGTGTTCATCGTGATCATGTTCGTCATGATCATCAGCATGGGTATGGCCTGGTATGCCATATTCGCGGTTAAACTGCTCAACAGAAAGACCAACATAACCATTATCCAATAGATAACTTACACCTAAAGTACCACCAAATGATTCTTCAGCACTACTAGCTAATTTTTCATCGCTGTCTGGCAACTTATAATCGTCTGATTCACGCCAGTGACCATCCGCATAAAAAGCAATAGAATCAAAACCAGTAGTGACATTAAACGCGGCAATTTTTTGCTCATTCACTGAACTTGTTTGTAATGTCCATTCACCTTCTGTGCTGTTATCGCGTGGTACACGTTTGTCTACCACATTAACAACCCCACCAATTGCACCGCTGCCGTAAAATAAAGTAGCAGGGCCACGTAATACTTCGATTTGTTCTGCAGTTGACGCCTCTGAAGAAACTGAATGATCAGGCCCAACACGCGACACATCACCTACATCTAAACCATTTTGAGAAATCAATACACGCGGGCCACTTAAACCACGAATAATAGGTGTGCTAGCCACATTTCCATGGAAGTTACTATTTACCCCAGCGAGCTTTTCTAAACTATCACCTAATGTTGCGGCTTGTTGGCGACGTAAGGTTTCACCCGCTAATACATTAACAGGCATAGATGATTCCATCACCGACATATGCACTGGCGTAGCAACCACATCAACCACTTCAATTGGTGAACGGTTGAGTTTAAATTGGTGATTTTGTAAACCTTGCTGTGGAATTTCTACATGCGAATGTAAATGAGCAAAACCTTTAGCCACTACGTGGAATTTGTTATCTCCCGAGGTTAAATCTTTAATTTCAAATTGACCGTTTTGATCTGACTTTGTGGATAATTCAGTGCCTTCTACTTGAATATTGGCACCTGAAACTGGCTTGCCTTGTTGGTCTAAAACAACGCCATTTATGCTTTGTGCAATGGCTGATAGCGGGAATAGTGCTGCCAATAAAACTGCAGGATATGTGGTATTTCTCATCTTTAAATTTAGTTACAATATAACATTACACATACGTTATAACATAACACAAACAAGTTCAAGTTGAGAAAATCTAGAAATCCGCTAACTCTGGCGATTTATTTTTGGATCTGTTTATATTGGCTAAGGCCTGCTTATCTCTCTAGGACAAAATTTTTAAGCACGCTTACTCAGGCTTTCAAGCTGTACGTTTAATGCATAACCACTGATATAAATTTCTATAAAACAAATAATCAAGGAAATAATTAAGGTAACAATGCTTGTAGCAAATAACACTCCACCAACAAATTGATAATCGGCCATATTACACAACATAGAAATGCAGCAAAGCATAAAAGCGATAACACCCCATAGTTGTTTATGCCGAATCAGCTTAATGCGTAAACGCAGATGCTCAATTTGTGCATACATAGAGTCGTCATGCGTTTCTTTGTATTTTTCGTACAAAGAGCGGGTTAACCCAGCTATCACAATAAATCTATTGGTATAAGCGAGCAACAACAAAGAAATAGCCGGAAAGAGTAAAAGTGGGCTGGTGACATCTATATCTGACATAAGATCATCCTATCTGAAAGTATCTCAATAGAACTAGTAAAACAACTCTAGATACTAGGCACAAGTATAATCTTATTGCTTTAGTAAATAACAAATATTCAGCTAAATGTATCTGCTCAGATTGAGCTAATAGAAACTAAAAATATTTATGAATATCTGGCGGAAAGATATCAAAACTATCCACTTGCTCATTAGGTGAAACCCATTCAGCTTTTGAAGCCACCTGCACATTGGCGATAGGTTCGATATGATGCTCTGTGGTCACACAAGCTAAAGCGACACTCATATAATCACTGCCCGCTCGCGCATAATTCATTAACCTAGAACCACAACAGCTACAAAAGGCGCGTATACCATTGTCGCTTGAAGCGTATTCAGTTAATAAAGTTTCACCTTTAATAAATTTAAGACTGCTTTTTTTGGAAATAAGTTGAGTCGCATAATCAGCACCATGCGCGCGCCGACACAATGAGCAGTAACAACTCATTGCCACACCTTTATCTGCAGTAAAATCAAATTCGATTTGGCCGCATAAACACTTAGCTTTCATCCGTGACTCCATTACCTTTTAGCTTGAATTGAACCAACTATAATCCTAGCGTCTTAACTTAGCAAATTGAGGTAATTCCCATGGCCGCATGCCATCAAAATTAGTTTGCAAAATCCGTTGAAAAATACGCCGCAGCCAAGAATGCGCGTGCATTTATGATTGGCTCGAGTTGGCCAACCACCGGAAGATTTACCAAAAGGTATAGAGTTTACCCATACAGCCGTCGCGATTTATCAAACAACTGATGTAGCTGAACTAAAAGCTGCCAGCCTAGCGCATTTTACCCCGCAGCCAGTGCAACATAGCCGCATAAAAACTTACTTAGAAAAAAACGCCTTGTTAGAGCATGCAATTAGCTACCAGCTGTAACAAAAGCGCTGTTATTTAACCCTTGATATTCAATCACAGATGCCGCCATTAATACGCCAACATAACCATGTGAATATTGTTTTGTTTGGCGGCGCGGCACTTCAATTGGTTCAACTGCTACATAAGCTGCATAATCAAGTTTGCTACTCATACCAGGTGCAACCGAGGTAATTTGTGGACCACCGTCACTATAAGTTTTGATGTAATCTTGCATTGAAACCCAAGCTTTTTGCGCAATTTGTGCGTATTCGTCCGCTAACAATTGCAGCTGCACACCTTTAGTTAAGGCATAAACGATCATACCGCTGCCACTAATTTCAGGATAATTATCCGGCTGTTCTGCTTGGTCTAATACTTGATACCACAAGCCATTTTTTGGATGTTGGGCGTTTTTCAGCCCCAGCGCGAGGCGCTGAAATATATGCGCTACCTTGTTGTATTCAGGATGTGATTTAGGCAAGTACTCCAATATATCTACCAAAGCCATAGCAAACCAACCTGAGGCGCGCGACCAATGCTGCGTTGCTTGACCGGTTATAGGATCTGCCCAATCACGTGTGCCTGTTGCATCCCATGCATGAAAAGCCAGATTAGTCCGAATATTAAAAGAGCGCTGTGCCAGTTTTAATACCTGCTCAACCGATGCGTCTACCAACTCAGCTTGGTCAAACATAAGTCCATAACGCACTAAGAATGGGTCTTTCATATATAAACCATCAACAGACGCGACATCTTGGTATTTAGCATTGTTTTTGTGCCAAAAAATACCGTCTTGGGTTTTATTAAACTGAGATTTTTGTCCATTCTTGCCAAGCAAATGGTCGCGCATTGTTGTTGCAGCTTTTTGGTATTTTTTGTCGCCGGTTTGTTGATATAAAAACAAACACAAGACAGCTGGGTGCATGCCATCTAATGTAGTTAATAAACCATTAATGCTGCCATCGGCATTGATATAGTCATCGGCATATTTTTGCACATAAGCTAAATACTGCGGATTGTTGGTTTGTAGATACACCTTAGCCATAGCATGCATGACTATGCTGTTGGAGTGATCCCAACCGTGGTGTGTTAATACATCTATAGTCGGTTGATAACGCTGAATAATTGAATCTGACAACCATTCAGCAACTTTTTGTTGGCCGTGGGCAAACTGAAGCGCGGCACCAATGAATAATAAACTAGCGATTAAAACTTGCTTGCGGTATTTGTGTAGACGATTTTCCATAATATTTTTTGTTGTTTAATTTTTATATGAGGGGCATAGCTTAAATCAATCAACAAATGGGTAAACAGGAAAATCACAAACACAACGTTTCCATTTTAGAAACCATCACTGAAAATCTTGCGACAAGATAAAATCGATAAAACACTGTGTTTTTTGCGCTATATGCTGCCTATGTGGGTAAATTAAATAAATTTCTAATACTTTGCTTTGATAATCACTCAAAAGCTCAATCAATTCACCTGACTGCAATTCAGCGGCAACCGACTCACGCGCGGCTAAACCAATACCACCACCGGCTTTAATCATATTAACCACAGCTTGTGGGTTGTTAGACGCTAATACCCCATTCACCGCAACTGTGATATCACCGCCATCTTTGCAGCCAAATAACCAGTTTGTATTGTCGTCTAAATGCTTGTCCAACACACATTGATGTTCAGCCAACTGCTGTGGAGTCGTTGGTAAAGTTTTATCCGCTAGGTATTGAGCGGATGCACAAACAATCAGCGGCCATTTACACACAGGCCTTGCGATCATATTTGAATCACTGACTTTGCCACTTTTTATCCGAATATCTATGCCATCTTTTAGCATATCCACCGGCTGATTTTGCAAAATAAGTTCTAATTTTATTTGTGGGTATAACTGGCTAAATTTAGGTAATAAACGTGTCATTACGTGCTCACCAAATGCAATGGGTGAACTAATGCGCAGCTTGCCACTTGGGGTATTTTGTTGAGTGACGACGCTATCGAGCATTTGTTCGTAATACTCAAGTAATTTGCGCGCATGCTGGTAATAATTCGCGCCCGCATCGGTCAACGAAATTTTGCGCGAGTTGCGATTAAACAAACGTATATTATGTGCCGCTTCAATTTGGCTAACATGTTTACTAACCAAACCTTTTGAAATACCAAGTTTGTCGGCCGCTATGGTAAAAGATGAATTTTCGACAACAGCAACTACAGTTCTAACCCCAGCTAAAGTATCCATTATTTATCCAAAGCAACTAGAGATTTAGCCGCCAATGCAAAGTTTTTACGCGATTTTTCTGATTTCATCATTTGTTTTAAATGGGTTGTCACTTGTTGTTTTTGTTGAGTTTGCTTAGCAAGTGCTTTAATGGCCGCAGCACGGGTTTGTTCACTGCTACTATTGACCGCCAACTCACTAACTTTATCAATTTCTGCACTATTCATTGAGAAGTTGCCGAGCGCCGAAAACAGCGCTTTGTGCACTCTATCTGAGCTTTCGGCTTGTAACATGCCAGAAAGCAAATTATGTGCTTTTTCACCACCAATTTGCCCTAACGAAAACGCTGCATTAGCGCGTACATGATCACTTTGTACTTGAGTGTATTTGGCTAATGTGTCTGTGTGTTTTTCATTAGCTGTGTTACCTAAACTAGCCACCAGTGCCGCTTGTTTACGGCTATTGGTTTCGCCAGCAAGCTTATTGGTTAATGCAGTTTCTAAAGTTTGACTATGTTCATTATTTTGCCTGCGAGCAACTAAAGCGCCGAGCGTCATAATAGTTGCACCATGCATAGCTTCACTGCCAGCAAAATCTTGCTCGCCTAGCAGCACAACTAACCTCTCAGTAATGTCTGCGGTTAAAGCTTTTTGCCCTTGAGATAATGCGCGCAATGCGCGGAATCTATTATTTTCTGAGAATAAATCCGTTTCAATTATGCCGATTAATAACGACTGGCTATTCACTGAATCTAACAAGCCTAAAGCATTGAACAAACGCATATTCGCCGCGTCGGAAAATTTTTGCTCCATTATCAATTGGTGCAAACTGTCTAATACAGGATCAAACTGTAACAACCAGTTGGCTAAGTCAGCAGTATCTATTTGCGCGAGATCTAAATACGCTAACTGACTCAACATTTGTTTACGCAATTTAGCTAATTCATCCGTAGTCAGGTGTTTTTCTGGCTCAACTAACTTTGGCCATGTATTAATATCTGCGGTTAAAAAGAATAAATCTGCGTTGGTTAGTTTTTCTAATTTAAACAAACGATATGTTTGTTGAGTTTGCATCGACAACTGTTTATTTTTGCCGGTTGCTAACAAAGTTTCGCTGCCCAAAATGCGCTCAACTAAACAATCATCTGGGGTAATTTGATGTTTAGACTTAATCACCTCAAATTTTTCAATTGGCTGACTGACAGTGCTGGCATTAGCTAAGTTGATATAGGCCTGTTTGCGCTTAATCAAAACTGGCGCTTGCCAACTATACTCAGCCGTCAACTCACCTATAGTATCCACTTCTTGCACACTGAGCTGTTGTTGCGATTTTTTGTCGGTGAACTGCAAATAAAAAGCTAAACCTTTTAACCTGTCTTGCTGCTCTTTAGTTAAATTTTGTGAGAACTGAAATTGATCGATTTGTCCCGCATAGGTGCGATGAAACTTAAACGGCAAAGATAAAATAGGCTCTTGCTGTAAAACTTGATTATCTAACTTTTGCTCAACCTCGGTTAACTGCAAGCCGAACCAACTACCTGTGTCACTTGCAGCAAATTGTTTTAATGCCATATTCGCGCGCAAAATATGATAACTACGATTGCTTTGTCCAAAGCTAAATTGGGTATGTGTTTTTATCTCTAACGAGTAACTTTGTTTGCATTGCTGCGAAGCTGCTGAAGCGCTAAAACAGCCAACAATTAATAAAAAACAGCCAAGAATAGTACGACTAGCAGATAAAAACGACATGATATATTCCATTAGAGAGGCGTAGAGCAGGAGCTGACACAAGCCAGCCCCAATAAACTTAGATACTGATGCTACCGTCTTTGCTATACAGAGTCCAAGCTTTGTTAAACACACTTGGTGTTTGGTATAACCATAAATAATAGGTAGTGGTTTTTGAGCCACAAGGGTATGGTATGCCCCATTTTTTACACCACTTAATGCCTTTAACATCAGCGTATAAACCAAATTTACCACTGATAATATCTATCTCATCTGTCAGAGCAAAAGCATATTCAATACGCGGATTAACTTGACCATCGTCCAATAAGGCTAAGTTCGCTTCACTGTCTAAATTCAACACATTATCCAACAAGGTAATTACAATAGTCACACCTGCCGAAGCTAAACCTATGCTGACACCACCATTAGCAAACCCACCAAAGTTAGTGCTAAAAATATCACCACCCGCAGTTAATTTACTTGCGTAAGCTATGGTAAATTCAAAACCAACCGAACCATCTAAACCCGCTTCAATCTTAATTGGAATTGGCCCTACAGTGAAAGTTGTACTAGCTAAGACGCGTCTTTCTTCCCAAGATTTTTCAAAGGTTTTAGAGAACTGCGCTACATAGTTTTCATCTTCAAACACTGTGGTATTGAAGATAATCATTTCTGATTCATAACCTGTATTTAAGCCAGAGGTATAAGCTTGGCCATTAAAACTAATGCCAAAAATGGTGTTTTGAGCATTAAAAATCCACATATCTACCGAGCCACCAGCTTCGGCAACAGCACCTTGGCCAGTGCCAACACCGAGTAAATCTAAAGTTAGGCTACCGGCTAAATCAACCGCGACTTTAAATTTGCTCGCATCACCATAACCTTTGTTATATGAACCATCGATAATGAGCTGATTACCTGTATTGGTAAAACGTCGCGCTGTGCCTTCGGTCGCTGGTTTTGCTGCAACTGTATCGTTTTCAAAGAAAAACAACGGCAAATCTAGCTGGTACACATTATTGCTATCATCGTGCTCTGGCAGGCTTGAATCGGTTAAGTCTTCTAAGGTAAATCTAAGTGATAAGGTATTATCTGCATCCGCTTGAAAAACAGAATATAAGTTCTGCAACTGTTCATCGGTTAAAGCTAAATCAAAACCAAAAAAGTGTTCATCCCCATTGTAGGCAAAATCAATTTGTGTAGAAGTTTGATAACTTGCTTGAGCATTATCCCACTGCGACACAACTTGGTAACTGCCGTTAATTAAAACTTCAACCGTTAGTTTGGCAGATGCAGCTTCTGCACCATGGTAGATGGCGTCTATATGACCTATGATGTCTGCATGATGATCACCGACACCTTCATGGTGGTCTGGCGAATCTAACACCACTAAATCACCATCCACTACAACTTGTTCAAACAGAAATTCGTGCTCTGGGTGAACTTCAATATCTAATTCATACGCGGGGAAATTGCCGACTATATGATCTTCATTATCAATATTTGGGTGATTATCGTCTTCGTTGTCTTCTTCAACTTCATTAAAAGGGTCAACTTGGGCGACTAACCAGTATTTACCGCTTTCTGTTACATCAGCCGGAATTTGTGCGTTTATTGAATAAGTGAAATGACCTTCACTTAACATATCGTGTGACAGGCTAGCTAAATGATGTGCCGCTTCAATTTCAACTTCGACAGCATCATCGTTCGAACCGTCAGATTCAGCATGTACTAGATAAAAGTCGACTAATACATCAACATCTTCTAAATCATCTACCACTAATGTGTAATCAAAATGCAGTTGGTCACTGGCGGTGTAAATTTGATCTGTTGCGATATTTATTTCGGTAATGGTTAGATTGGGTCTGTCATTACTAATTTCTATCTCAACTTGGTTACAAGCAGACAGAATCAAGGCGGATAAACCCACAAGCAAGTTGTGAGCGTACAATTTAAAGCGGTTGAGTTTCATGGTGATATCCCTAATTTTTTGCGGCTATTATCTATGAAATTAGCCGAACCTAAATGATTATAGGCGAAAGTTGCCAAACCGCTCTCAATTTATCCAGCCATAACCAAAAACCGTATCCTTTCCTGGCTCACCTAAGTCAACCGCTTGGTTGCGCAACATTAATTTGGCTTCTAAACCCAAAGTGGGTTTGTTATTAATTAAACAGGCTATATGTGCAGCCACAATAGGCGCGGCGAATGAAGTACCACTTTGGCGGATAACCTGTTGTTTATCGGCAAGTACCGGCATATATACCCCCAGCGCAGCAAAATCAACTTGTTGACCGCGCACGGCCCATCGGTATATTTTTTGATTTGTTTGCACTGCGGTTACACCGATAACCTCTGGGTAAGAAGCAGGGTATAAAGGTGCTGATGCAGGCCCGGCATTACCAACCGCAGCAACTATCACCACAGGTTTCGCCGCTACTTTTTTAATCGCCCGTTGCAATAACGCATTATCCGGCCCAGTTAAGCTCATATTAATCACCCGCACATCTTGCTCAGCCAACCAATTCAACCCACGAATTAAACTTAACATGGTCGCACCTTGGCTGCCGTTAGGCCTTTGATAAAACGCCGATGCATTAACTACCTGCGCATTTGGCAACTGAGCAAAAGCATAATCTTGGCTCAACCAAATACCCACCACACCAGTTCCATGCGCCATTGCTGGCGTTAAACCTGTATCAAGAAAATCTTGTTGGGTTATTTTGTTCGCTGGTAATTGTGGATGACTCTGCTCGATTGCTGAATCTAACATACCCATTTTAAGCGGCTGCTTACAGACTAGTTTATTTGCTGAGTGCTGAGCTTTGGCTGTTGATGAATTATCTTCAGCTTGCAACTGATAAATAAAATTACGCTCTAGGGTCAGCTGTTGTATAACATCCACAGGCATATTAAGTAATTGTGCTAAAAATGCCTGCTGCTCGGCAAGGCTTGCATCTTTGTTCAATTGTTGAGTTGCCGCTGGCGTAGTGCGCAAGCGAATAATTTGCATATCGAGCGCAGCTAAATGTTCAATCGAAAACTGCTCTATGGCGGTTAGCTTGTTCGCTTGTTGCAGCTGTTGTTGCCATTTAACTTGCACTTGCTCAGTATCAAGCTGAATTAACCATTCGTTTGCCACTGCCAATTGCTGCGGCGGGTATACAGCTTCGTCAAATACCTTGTTACCTCGTGCATCAACAATAGTAAAAGTTTGCTGAAGATTCTTGCTAATACCAGCCAATAGAATATTTTCTGATTCAGCGGCTAGTTCAATTGGCTCGAGCAAAGGTTGAATTTTATCTTCCAGCTGTGTAGGCAATTCAATCAAATTGTCGGCTTTTTCATCAGCTTGCTGTAACACCTGTTCTAGCCGCTGCTCAGCAGTTTCTGTGCTTTGTTCAACAACATCTGTCACTTGCTCCAACACATCGGCAGCTCCCGATTGAGCGGTCAAACTCAATATGAGCAGTACTACAGTATTTAACCGAAAAAATTTAACCATTTCACACTCTCGTTGATGACAAGCCTTCTATTATTAAACTAACGTTTAAAAGGGACTATTTATTCCCATATAAAGTAAAAATACGACAACACAAAACAGTACGAAAATAAAATTAAAAAAATTTAATTTTTTTCGGAATAAATTTTTCGCTGACACGTTATCTAAGTAACAGTTTAACAAAAACGAGGCATAAGCCAGTATGCAACAACAGATTATTAGAATTGTGCCACAACTTAGGCGATTTGCTTTTGCTCTAACAGGCAACCATGCCGACGCCGACGATTTGTTGCAAAACACCATTGAAAAGTTATTGCGCCAGGCCCCTGAAGGTGACGAGCAAGATTTAACTAAATGGGCGTTTAGAGTATGCAAAAACTTATGGATTGACGAATATCGTTCGCGCAAAGTACGCAGCCAAGCGACTAGTCAACCAGAGTTAACTGACAATCAAACAGTGGACGGCGAACACGCCATTCAAAGCGAAATTGCATTGAATCAAGTAAATCAAGCAATGGATAAACTACCGGATGATCAGCGCAGTTTAATTGCTTTAATTGCGCTTGAAGGCAAATCGTATAAAGAAGCCGCAGCGGCATTAGATTTGCCAATTGGCACAGTGATGAGCCGTTTAGCCCGCGCCCGCAGTGCATTAGCAGAATATTTAAAAGTGACTCCACAGGAGGCCAACGCATGAAGATTACAGATGAAAAACTTTCAGCCTTTTTAGATGCTGAACTAGCTGAAAATGAAATGGCGGAAATTCGTCAGCAAATAGCCGACGACGAACAAATTGCCATGCGTTTAGCCGAACTGAGTATGGTGGATGAACAAATTAGAGCCACCTATAGCCAGATTGATGATCAGCCATTGCCACAAGGGTTAAATGACTTATTGGCACAGCCAAGTGCAGCAACCCAAACTGAGTCGAATGTGGTTGAAATGGCCAGCTGGAAAAAACCTGTTAAGCAGTTGAGTCAGTTTTTATCTGAACATGCTGCGCAAGCTGCCAGTGTCGCGTTAGTTGCGGGTGTGATGTTAGGCGTATTTAGCCAAACTCAAACATCATTACCAACGGCAACTGATAATTGGCAACAACAAGCGGCGGTTTTAGAAAACAGCCTATCTGGCGATGCTTTTAGTTTGGATGACGGCAGCACACTGACCCCTGAGTTAACTTTTATTAACTACAGTCAACAAGTTTGCCGCCAATATAAAGTTTCATCCTCTGCTGGTGAGATTAGTAAACACATAGCCTGTAAGAGTGGTGACAACTGGCAAAAAGTTGCGAGTTTTTACCCTGAAACAGCGAATAATGAATATCAAACTGCGTCTGGTACGGCGTCGTCAAGCAATGTCGGAGCAGAACAGTTAATGCAGCAAAGCATTGATGCGATGATCAGCAGCGACTTTTTAATGCCGCAGCAGGAGCAATCGCTTAAACAAAATAAGTGGCAAGTGAAGTAAATTGGTCGCATCGGGAGTCACGCATGTACTCGAGCATAATTTTCGCAAAAACAGTACAACATGGGAGTTTTAGAGTTGGAATTCGTCCATGAAGGGCAGGCCCTGTCGCCTTCCATGGCTCCACCTCATCAAGCTGCGAAGCGATGCTTCGGTCTTGATTCGCCCATAAAAAGAGATTTTGCTCTAAATTATCGCTCTAGCACATGCAATGCAGACCCCGTGCTAAAGGTTATATTGATAAGAGGTACACATTATGAACAGCTTAAACAAACTAGTATTAACTTTAATCAGTGTTATTTTAATTTCGGCGTGTGCCAGCCAACCGGCATATCGTCCGGCAAAAGATAATGGCTTTGGCTATAAAGAAGTCAAACTAACCGAAGACAAATACCGCGTGCATTTTAAACACCGCAGCGACGACAGAGCACAGGCGATGAACTTTGCGTTATTGCGTGCAGCTGAGTTAACTAAACTAAACGATTATGACTGGTTTGTCGTAACCAACCGCGAAACCATAATCGATAAAGAAAGAGTGAGTCCTCAAAGTGGAGTATCTGTTGGTCGCAACCACAATGTTTACCGCGAATGTGGATTACTTGGCTGTCGCACGCGCAGCGAACCAAGCACTAGCGTTGGCTTAAATATGAGTTTTGGTGATAGAGACAAAAGTGAAATTGAAAGCATACTCGAAGTTAAATTAGGCAAAGGTGAATTGCCAGATAACGACCAAGCTTATTTAGCCAGCGAGTTATACAATAACTTAATGCCGTTAACTAAAGACGAATAAAATCAATCAATTTACCAAGATAACCCGCCAAGCGCGGGTTATCTTTTTTTGAGAAAAACCATGATAAGTTGCAGCGACTACGACTATATAGAAATAGTCTGTTTATTTAACTATCCCATCCAACTCACGCTAAAAAATGGTGGCAGCATTATAGGCACAGCACTAGATACCACCCGCAATGACGCCCGCGAAGAATGTATAAAAATAAATATTACAGGCAAAGACACACTAGTTGTACTCGACTCGATAGCTAAGTTACGCATAACAGTTGATAACCCACATTTTGTTGAGGTGGTATTTTAAACTCGCTGAATATCAGCGACGAGCCTAGGTTAACTCACATCTAGCCGCTTTTGCTCCTTCACCTCATTCAACAAAATCCAACTGAGTCCTATCAATGGAATATTGGTTGTTACCGGATTAAATGCTTCGATTAATAGTTGTGGTTGCAATACAGCAACAAACAATAATAAACCAACCAGAGCAACAATATTCAAAAGCACAATTGTTCGGTTACGGTAGAAAATAAATAAAATGATGCCAAACAGCAGCTCGGAAACTCCGACAGCTTTGGTAATGTAATAAGACAGCTCAGTAGAAAAACCTAAGCTTGCGGTCATCAATTGCTCCAGCGGCGCAATGTGGATTAATTTTGGAAAAAGTCCATGATAGATCCAACTGAAACTAACAAGGTATCTAGCAAGTTGCATCTTATTTTTCGACTCCATGACCAGCCCCACTAGCTTGTGCTTTATGCTGTGATTTCAATTGATACATACGGCTATCGGCAATAGATAAACAATGCGACGCCGATTTACCTTCTTCACTAGTCGCTATGCCATAACTAACGCCAGATAGCGGCCAGCGCTCTTTTACTTGAGCATTTAAATCAACCAGTATTTGTTCAATCTTTATGGTTAAACTCGCTAGGTTATTTTCAGGAGTCACTTCACATAACCAAATAAATTCATCACCTCCGGTGCGAAAAACTAAGCCTAAATTGCCGAGTTGTTGCTGCATTAAGTTAGCCACATAGATTAAAAACTTATCCCCCTTCGCATGGCCTAACTGGTCATTTAATTCTTTTATACTGTCGCAATCGATAAAAACCACCAAATATTGATTTTGTAACTCAGCTAGCTGTTCATTTAATAATAAACGATTACCCACCCCAGTTAACGCGTCGAATCTAGACTCATGCATAACATGGTTAAACTCTTGCTGTTTTAACCTCAGCCATTCGGATAAGGACAATAAAATACACACACAATCGACCGACAATGCCAACATAACAACCAGCTCAGGTGATGGGCCGTCAAAGGCACTGAAATGCGATAACATGTAGTAAACCAATGACAGGCTATACACTAGGTTACCGGTGAAAAAGTATTTAGCTCTGAAGTCTTGCAAGCTAAGCATTTTATAGCCAACAAATAAACTCACCCACACCCATATACCGGCAAGCAAATGCGATAAATAAAACACCCAAGTAAAAGGTAACAATACCATTACTACACCCAACAAGAATGCGGCATTGGCGTAATACACTAATAAACGATTTTTTAGCTGTTTAAAGCGATCAAAATTAAATAAGTAATAGGCAAAATAACTAGCGCAACCAATGGCAAACGGGAATAAGTACATACCGGCATAGCTAGTATTAACCGGTGATATAGGATAAATAATTTGTCCAAGGCCAGCCGCAGCTGCCCAACCTAACCCATGTAAACCCAGGTAACCGAAACAAAAAGCCGCGACTTGATAACGCGTTTTTACAAATAAAATCAGCGCCATTATTGCCAGCATCAACATTACGGTAATGGTGACGATAGACAGCGAGTTAACAACAAACGAGTTAGCAATAAATTGTTTTTCCGACACAACAGATATATGCACTGGTGTTGGATAATGTTTAGCCTGTAGATAAATCCACAATGTACCTGTGGTCGCTTTTTCTAACGTGAGTTTAAATGCTTGCCCATGCATCAAGATAACCGACTGCGCTTGCTGGAATTGCGAGAAGTCTGCTACCTGTTGAATATTACCCGACTCGTCTTGCCAATAAGCTTGGCCTTGGTCTACAAAATTTGCCACCGGCATTACATACCAAGCACCCGCGTGTTTTGCTTCTATTGGTACTTTTGCCAAAACCGCGCCCTTTTGCCCCAATAAGGATGCTGTAGTCGCAGATGCTTGTGGGAATTGTTTAATGAGCTGTGGAACATCAGTTAACTGATCTGCTTGCAACAAGTACCATAATGATTGGTCTTGTAGCGTCAATTTATTCTCTGTTAACAAATTAGCTTTAACTGGCATAGTTGCGAATAAACAACTGAATAACAGCAAGATAAATTTTAGGAAAATGCTCTGCATATACTATTTATTCCCTTGAATTCAATATGAGTATAGGCCAACTCATTTAAGCTGCGACCACTCACCGGCAAATAGTGCAATATTTTGTTGTAATACCTGCTGCAAATACTTACGACAAACTTGAATTCTCGCGGTATGACGTAAATCAACATGGTTTAAAATCCATATGCCCCAGTTAGATCTTGGCAATGGATGAGGTAAACGCTCAATATCATTATTTTGCATTACATCCGGCATAAAACACGGCATTCTCGCAAGACCAAAACCAGCCTCAACCGCAGTATACATAGATTGCAAATCATCTACCTGCATCACCACCTCAGGCGCAGTTAGTTGCGAAGCCCAATGTGGTATGCCTTTATCACGCTGCCAAACAATTAACGGTGTGCGCTTTTGCACATCCAAGTCTTTATGTTTATAAAAAGCATGTTGCATGGTCGTGACACAAGTGCCAATTAAATACTCAGGTGGGGTTTCGGTAAAGCGCACGGCTAAATCAGCCTCACGATTTGCCATATTGTGCAAGCCTTTTGACACTTGCAAATTTAACCGAATATCCGGGTAATTAAGCGTGAATTGGCGTAAAGGTTTTGCCAATACATGGTCAAATAATTCATGTGGCATGGTTAAGTTAATTTCACCGGCTAAACGTGCATCTTGCCCAAGTAAGATACGCGATGCAGCAACATTGGCTTGCTGCATTTTTTCGGCTAATTCAAATACAGAAGCGCCCGCTTCAGTCATTTGATAACCCATTTGTGTGCGCTCTAATAACTTGACCCCATGTGCAGTTTCCAAAGCTTGTATACGCCTAGATACAGTTGAGTGATTAACACCTAATTTGGCAGCCGCTTGCGAAAAACTGCCGCTTTCAACCACATGTAAAAAGTATCTAAAGTCATCCCAACTGTGCATATTTGCAAACCCGTTGTGCATTTTCTGTGAATTTATCAACAAAGCACCGCTATGTACACTGCAAAACAAATGACTACGGGAGTTAAACAATGGATGAAACTCAACAGACGATTAAACAAGTATTGCAGCAATATTTTGATGCTTTGTACCACAGTGATGTCAGCTTATTGAAACAGGTGTTTCACCCACAGGCAAAGTACATTACAGCTAGCTCAGGCGAATTGGTTAATCTAACCATGCCAGACTATTTTGCCATGGTAGAACAACGCATTTCCCCTGCAAGTAAACAGCAAACACGTACAGATCAAATTGTACAAATAGACCTAATCAGCGACTGCACAGCATTAGCCAAAGTTAAATGCAGCATTCCACCCAAACACTTTGTCGATTTACTCAGCTTAATCAAACTTGATGGACGCTGGCAAATAATCAGCAAAGTATTCCACTACCAAATAGATAAGGAGTCATGATGCCAATTGTCACCATTCAAGTCACAGACGAAGGCGTGAGCAAAGCTCAAAAAGCTGAACTGATTAAACGTTCAACTGAAATGCTCAGCCAAGTTTTAGATAAAGATCCACAAACCACCTTTGTTGTCATTGAAGAAGTTAACTTAGACAACTGGGGCGTCGCTGGTTTACCCGTTATGCAATTTAGACAACAACACCTTTTGGAGAAATAACATGTACACCTTATACACTATGCCCGGCACTTGCTCGACCGCTATTCATATTTTGCTCAATCAGTTAGAGCAACCCGTTGAAATTATCCCTTTTGACCAAGTGGATAATTACCAACAAATAGCCCCCACCAAACAAGTACCAGCGCTGCAAGACGGTGATAAAATTTTAACTGAAGGCGCAGCCATTGTTCTGTATTTATTAGAAAAACACGGCGTCGCTTTGGACACTATAAGCAACAAACAGCAATTCCATTATTGGCTGATGTTTTGTTACGCCACGCTTCATCCAGCTTATAGTAAGTTGTTCGCAACTATGACTAAAATGCCAGATTCACAGGCCAGAAATGACTTTTATCAAAATATGGCTGAACGTATTTCCGAGTTATGGCAAATAGTGGATAAACAGCTTGCCAATAATGCCTATTTAGTTGGCGATAAACTTTCAGTCATGGATTATTTAATTGCTATTTACGCAAGCTGGGGCAATGTATTCCCGCAGCTAACAATAAAGCTAGGCGATAATGTGATTAAACATGTGGAAAAAATAGCCCAATTACCTGAATTTAAGTTGGCGTACGAGCGCGAAGGCGCAACTCACGCAATACCGGCTAATTCATAAAATCACCAAAAACACAAAAAGTCGCCTACGCGACTTTTTGTAGTTTAAGCTAACTGAGCTTACTTTAATTAAAAGTTATATTGCACACCTAAGTTAACCGTTGTGCCTAACCCTTTAACATTGTAGCCACCATAAGTGTACGATTGTGCTCGTGCTGAGAAGTAGTCTTTGTTAAACAAATTCTCTACACCCATAAAGGCTGATAAGTTATTGCTAACTTGATATTGAGTTGATAAATGGGTTACTTGATAGCTTTCTACCGGGCGTTGATCAACCGTGTAGTTTCCTTCTGCGTTTGCAGCAAATCTGTCTCTATCACCCACATATAAATGGTTCAAAGTGACAGATAAGGCATCAGTTGGACGCCAGTTTAAGCTCAAAGTACCTTTTGGTGGTGAAATCGCTTGGCTACCTAAGTACACATCCGCTTCGGTATTTTTACCTTCTACATAACTATAAGTTGCGACCAACTGCAAAGTTTCATGTAGCTGCGCATCAACCAAAGCTTCGTAACCCCAAATGCGTTGTGGTGCACGTACCGGCATATAAATACCCGTTTTTTCATCATAACTATTGGTTGTACCCAATTCAGAAGTACTGCGGTAAGCCGCAACTTCAAATCTTAAAGCTGAATTAATGTTTGAAGTAAAACCGACTTCATAGTTATCGATAATTGAAGCTTCAGTACGGATATCTGCAATATCAGTTACAGTTGCGCTGCGCAACAAACGGCCGATATCAGAAATATCTGCACCTTGTGAATAACTAAAGAAAGGTTGGAAATAAGGAGTGTATTTAACCTTCACACCCGCATTGTAGGTTGTTGCGTTATATTTTAGCGTATCACCTTTTACTTCAAACTCTTCAGAACAAGCATTACGACATAACACTAGGGTTTTATAATCATCTACCGCTAAATCAATGTTGTCTTGGCGCACACCGAGTTTAAAGATAATAGCATCGTCCACTACCCATTTAGATTGAACAAAGCCAGCTAGGTTTTTCATATCCATTTCAGGCACCCAAATACGGCCGTCAACAAGTGGTTGTGAAGTCACGTCTCTTAATGCATCCACACCATAAATTAATGTTACGTCAGCAAAAGCTAAATCAAACATAGAATTGAAAGTTGCGCGCGCACCAGTTTTGTCTGATTTGATAACAGATTGACCACCATCATAACCTTCAGCAGGGTTGGCTAATGAGGTTGAGAAGAAAAAGACGTTTTCAATATTTTGTTTGTAAAAATCAACTGTTAGTTGGGTATTTTGAAAAACGTTGTTGTCGGTATATTTTAAAGTGAAGTTAGTATTACCTTCTGGGCCTTGAGGTTTACCACGTTTTTGCAACTCTTTTGGTACATGGATAGCGTAGGTTTTTTCACCTTGATTTATGTCGCCAACCACATCACCTAAATCAGTTTTTTGCTGTGAACTATAAAAGTTATAGCTCATCTGCAACGATTTATCTTGGTCAAATTGGTAAGCTAAACGGGTAAAATAGTTTTGTGTAACAGAATCTGACATACCGTATTGAAGGCCAAGAATGTCACCTTCAGCGTCACGCTGTACGCCATTTTCTTCGTAGCTTGCTGTAACTAAATAGCTGAATTTATCTAATGTACCGTGCAATGCACCTTCAATACGGCCACCTGCACTTTCTTCTAGTTTAACCGCGCTAAAACGGCTTGATAAACTCACTTGTCCGGCAACTTGTTCTTTGCTGGCCTTTTTAGTGATGTAGTTGATGATACCGCCAGCTGCACCATTACCAAATATTGAAGTTGCACCTTTAATAATTTCGATGCGTTCAATTGCACTTGGATCAAGTGTTTTCACCCCCAAAGAACCGTTACGCAGTGGGGTAGATTGTGGTACACCGTCAATCATCACTAACGGTTTACGTCCACGTAATGTTTGGCCAGTATTGCTTGAGCTGCCTGTATCAGGTGCCATACCTGGCACATACATAGACAATAAACTCTGTATTTCTGGTGATACTTTTAAGTGTTGTTGAATTTTTTCTGAGCTGATTACTGTGATTGAAGCCGGAACTTCATCAATGCTTTCGATTACACGACTTCCTGTCACTATGATGTTTTCCATACTGTCTTGCTCGTCATTAGCCCAAGCTAAGTTTGGCAAACTAACAGCTGCGGCAACAGCTAAACTAACAAGTGAAAGTGGTGTATTTTTCATATATGCGCTCCTGTAAAAAGTGCGCGCATTCTAGGGTAAATGACCAACACAAGCAAATGATAATTATTATTATTTTCAAAACCACTTTCTTTTTAAATAAATGTAACCACCTGTTAACACAAACAATAATGGCGACAAGCCTAATACAAACCACAAAAACTGTACCAGTGATCCGGCAAAATTACCTATATGGAATGGATAACGGAAATTCCATACTTGGGTTGTGGTATTAGCGATACTAGCATCTTGCGTTTGTAAAACTTCGCCAGTGAACTGATCAAACCAAATATAGCTATACGGATGGAACTCACCCGGATTTTTCACCCGCAACATCACTACTTGCTCGTCTGGTTTAGCAAAATAGATGCGTTGTAACTGGGCATTTGGCATAACCTGCATTGCCTGCTGTAACATCTCTTGCCAGTTTAGCTGAGTGTTTGATTCAGTTGAGGTTACTTGCGGGTTAGGAAAACGCCCTTCTATTTGCCCCCAAGTGACAAATTCAACCACGGCACTGGTTTGTTTCGACCAGTTAAAGGTTAAACCACTAAAAGCAATTAACACCAGAGGGATAGTTAAATACACACCAACCACAGAATGTAATTGATAATAAAATATGCGTTTGTTTTTATGCGCTTTAATACGCAAACGTTTTAACCTTTTAGCCGGTTTAGCCCATAAATAAAAACCAACTAAACACAGCAGAATAAACAGAAGTACTGAGGTAGACACCCAGTTGCGTAATGGGTAAACATCATCTTGCTGCCATAACAACCATCTATGTAGATACAAAGTAAAACCGTACAAGGTATCTGTGTAATCATAAATAAGCACAACCTCACCCGAATACGGATTAAGGTTAAAGTACTTACCGTCTAAATAGCGCCCTTGCCAAACTTTATGTTTATCCTGCTCTATGCTCAAAAAACTGACAGGTTGGGCATGCGCTTGTTGAGCTTTTTCTAATAGCTGATTGTAATCAATCAACTGACTAGTCTGCGCGGGTTTAACCGACCAATATTGAGGATTCCACCAAGCCTGTATATCTTTGGCATACACTAATAACGCACCTGTTATAGACAAGATAACTAAGAAGATGCAAACACTTAAGGCAAGGACTAAATGAATTTGACGGAAAAAATTTTTATTTACCACAACAACAGCCAACTTGGGAAAAGTCGGCTTTATAGCAAATAATAATGATTATCACTAGTTTTTAAGAGAATTAGCCTAGATTAATTGTCACTTTCAGGCTCACAGCCCACCATCCAAGACACGCCGAATTTATCGGTTAATGAGCCAAATAACGGCGACCAGAAAGTCGGAGTTAATGGCATTTGTACCTCGCCCCCCTGTGCTAAACCATCAAACATTTCATGCGCTTGCTCTTGGCTATAACAGCTGATAGACAGTGATACACCACCAAATTGATTTTGCACATCAACACCGTCTGACATCATTACAACTGAGTCACCGACTTTGATACTCGCGTGCATAATTTTGTTGTCGAAATCGTCAGGCAACATAGCCTCAGGCATTGGCTCTGGGCTTTCATTAAAACGCATTAACAATTGTAGCTCTGCGCCTATTGCTTCAATATAGAATTCGATGGCCTCTTCACATCGGCCAGCAAAAAATAAATAAGGTTGAACTTGTACGTTTGCCATAATTTTTCCTGTGTGTGCAGCTTTGCTCTTCATTGGTTTAACTCTAGCTCAAGCTTTTATTTCTTGCTAATCCAACAATATTTTTGTGCTGATTTTTACGCAAATTTTATTTAAAGTAGCAGCCCTAGTTCAGGCATTTTAAAAGGAATTAATCAGTGCAATCGCAAGCAAAATTTTGGGACAAAATAGCCAATAGATATGCAAAACGGCCAATTGCTGACGTTGCAAGTTATCAGCACAAATGCGCAGTCACACAAAGTTATTTTACTTTGGACATGCAAGTGCTAGAGATAGGTTGCGGTTCAGGCACAACCGCCCTTGAACATGCCCCCTTTGTTGGCAACTACTTAGCAATAGATATAGCACAAAATATGCTAGATATTGCCAACGAAAAACTAGCCCAGCGTGAGGATTTACCACATTTAACTTTTGCCCAAGGCAGTTTAGAAAACTACCAGCAGCAAAAATTTGATACCATTTTAGCGTTAAATGTTTTGCACATATTGCCCAATGCAGAAGCGACGGTGCAGTTGGCCTCTAGCATGCTCAAGCCCGGTGGATTATTTATTACCTCAACCACTTGTTTAAAAGGTCAGATAAACTGTTTTAAGTTTCTTGCGCCAATCGGGCAATTTTTTAATTTAATGCCTAACGTCAACATGTTCAGTTTTGCCGAGTTAGAAAAAATGCATCTAAATGCCGGTTTTGAACTTGAATACATTTGGCAATCACCCAATAGCACAACCAATTATTTTTTAGTTGCGCGTAAACTCACTAATTAAACTTGAATATTTATGATAAAAATAATCCAGACCGACCTATCCCAAACAAATCACCAGCAAGCATTAATTACAGCGTTAAATAGTTATGCGCTTGATCCTATGGGTGGTGCCGCACCTCTATCCGATTATGTGCAACAAAACTTAGTTAATAAGCTTAAGCAGCGCTCTGATTACTTCGGCTGGCTTGTTTTTGATGATGACAAGGTGATTGGTTTACTTAACGCATTTGAAGGCTTTTCGACTTTTTATGCTAAACCTTTGCTTAACATTCATGATATTGCGATTGATAAAAATTACCGCGGCCAAGGCTTAAGTAAGCAATTACTTCAAGCGGCTGAAAAACATTGCCGAGAGCAAGATTATTGCAAACTAACTTTAGAGGTTTTACGCGAAAATGGCATTGCCAAAAACCTATATGAAAGTTTTGGTTTTCGGCCTTACCAATTAACTGTTGAAGGCGGTGCCGCAGAGTTTTGGCAAAAGATGCTGTAGCAGATATAATGCGACAAAATTTATTGTGAGTTTACCCATGTTTGACCTCCCAGAAGAAGACGAAACTAGCCAAATTTTGGCAGAAATGGCCGCTGAAGGTATAGACCTAACCCAGCCGATGCAAATTGATTTTTTTGCTGCGTTTGAATTTAAAGAACAAGCGGATAAAGCTTTGCCGCAAGTACAAAAATTGGCAGTTAAAAATGTAAGTTTTGCTCAAGTTAAAGTTCAAAAACCAGAAGCTGGCGGCGGGGTTGAATTGGTTGCATCTGTAACCTTAGTGCCAAATGCGGAAACTTTGGATGAATGGGATGAAGCTTTTACCGACTGTGTTGAAAAGCTCAAAGGGTATTCAGACGGCTGGGGCATAGCACTTTAAGGTTTAATTATGTTACATATCGCTTTATTTGAACCACAGATCGCCCCAAACACGGGTAACATCATCCGCCTTGCTGCTAACAATGGTTTTAAACTACATTTAATTGAACCACTTGGTTTTTCATTAGATGAAAAACAAGTACGCCGCGCCGGTTTGGATTATCACGACATTGCCAATTTAACCATTCATAAAAACTACGCTGATTTTGTTAAAGCTGTTGAAGGTAGCCGCATTATTGCCTGTACCACACGTGGTACTCGCAGCCATACAGACATACAATATCAAGCGGGTGATGTATTGTTATTTGGTGCTGAAACACATGGATTATCCGAAGATGTCCACCAACAAATACCTGCTGAGCATAAAATCCGTATTCCTATGGTGAAAACGGATAATAACAGAAGTTTAAATTTGTCGAACTCAGTGGCAATTATCAGTTACGAAGCATGGAGACAGCTTGATTTTGTTGGTGGGGAGTAGTTTCTCTATCTACCCACCATTAGGCTATATTGCACGTATTCGACGCGCTAAAGATCCAATGCCACCTACTCATAAATTGAATGGAATATTTCTCACAAAAGCGCTTCAAGGTCATCCCTGACTCGCTCGCACAAGATATCCTATCTTGTGAAGTTTTGCTCGAAACATCTCCATTCACCTTATTCCACATCACTTTGGCTTTTAGAATATATACTTCATGCGAGCACGATAACAATAGATCAGAGGTTGGATATGCAAAACACGTTAAATACAGGAAAGCACTAGAACAATAACTTGGAGCAAAACTCCTTTTTCACGAACAAACTAGCACTGAAGCGACAACATCGCCAGATTGAAGCCTGCTTGAACGCTAATTTTCTAAAACTTCAAAAGATAGGGATATCTTTTGTGAGCGGCCAGGGACTGGCGAAAAGCGTTTTTAGAAAATTATGCTTTAAGCGGGCTTAGTTGCACCCAACAACCAGCACCTCAGTTACACCCGCATACATCACCCCTGCAAAAAATGCCTAATCTGGGTAATGACCTCAGCCCGAATATCATCTGACTCCATCAAAATCTCATGCCGAGCATTTTTAACCAAACGCTTAATTGCATTTTTATCAAATTCACTAGCGTATTCATGCCATTTGTCTTGCGCAGTCAAACTTACCACTACATCCTTTTCAGCTTGCAGCAACAAAACATCACAATTTAAAAAACGGCTTTGCGACGGTAAACGGTTAATCAAACGCAAAGCCTCTTTGAGCCAAGTAGTAGTCACACCACCCAACTTGTATTGGGCTTGAATATCCTGCCCATATTCAAAGCGCACTTTACTACCGGTTAACACATTCTCTGCAAAATCAGGCCTATGATAAGGTACTTGACCAAAAAAGTAGCCAGGTTCACTTCTAAATATGCGATTAAGGCAGTCGACTACACTGGCTATGTAAAACGCAGTTTTTTGTGGCAACAATCCCGCATTAATGCCTAACATGGGTGCACATAACACGAGTTTCTTAATTTTAGGTTGATATAAGTGTAGCCAGTTGAGTGCAATTGCACTGCCCATAGAATGTGCGACAACACAGTTAGGTAAGTTATTGTCTAGAAAACGCGTGTAAGCAAGCGCTTTTTCCAGATCTTCCGCGTAATGATTAAAATGGGCGACAAAACCTTTTTCGCTATCTTTGAGCAATCTTTGTGATTGGCCTTGCCCTCTGTGATCAATAACAAAAACATTCGCTTGCGTATTAAACAAGTCGTAAATAACTTCTTGATACTTGAGGTAGGTCTCAACTCTGCCGGGTAACAGAATAATATTACGTTTGGCTTCAGGGTGAAGAAAAGTTGCGCAATATTGAGTTAAGCCATCCATAGTGGTTAACTCAATCGCTTGATGGTAACGCTGCCAAAAAGGGGTGATTTCTTGGGCAATAAAACCTTGCCAGTTAACTTCTCGCTCGGTAAGGCCAATCGACATAGTTAGCTTCCATAAACGTTTATACAATGTATTTATGAAAGGCTAACTTATCGTAACAGAATGTCAATTCAGGATTATTCAGCCTAAATGTTTAATTCTTTCATTTTGCGCGTGATAGTATTTCGCCCCCAGCCTAAACGGCGAGCGGCTTCTTGTTTATGCCCCATAGTATGGTGTAATGCGCGCTTAAGCATTATGGTTTCAAATGTAGCTAATGCATCGTCTAAAATATCATTTTTACCCGCTGACAATTGCTCATCAACCCAACGAGTTAATAGTGTTTGCCAATCACCAGCCACTTCAGTTACCGCTGTGGTTGTAGGCTCTGGCGCATCCAATAACTCTGGCGGTAAATCGGCAATTAATACCTCTTGGCCACTCGCCATAACAGTCAACCAGCGGCAAGTATTCTCTAACTGCCTAACGTTGCCAGGCCAGTCTAAATGGCTAATATATTCAGCAGCTTCAGGTGATAAACGCTTTTCTTCGACACTCATTTCTTTTGCTGCTTGTTTTAAAAACTGTGCAGCTAAACGAGGAATATCTTCTTTACGCTCACGTAACGGTGGTAAATGAATACGAATAACGTTTAAACGGTGGAATAAATCTTCACGGAATTTACCTTCAGCAACCAGCTTTTCTAAATTTTGATGGGTTGCGGCAATAATACGCACGTCTGCACTTAATGGCTGGCGACCACCCACTCGATAAAATTGTCCATCCGCCAACACACGTAATAAACGCGTTTGCACTTGCAGTGGCATATCACCAATTTCATCTAAAAACAGTGTGCCACCATTTGCCTGTTCAAAACGACCTTCACGTACGGCATTGGCCCCCGTAAACGCACCTTTTTCATGGCCAAATAATTCAGACTCGATCAAATCATTTGGAATAGCCGCCATATTTAACGCAATAAATGTTTTATCTCGGCGTGGGCTGTGTTTGTGCAATGCACGCGCAACCAACTCTTTACCCGTACCGGATTGACCGTTAATCAAGACACTAATACTTGAACGCGACAGACGACCGATTGCGCGGAAAACTTCCTGCATAGCAGGCGCTTCACCTATGATATCGGTCGAGATCTGTTCTTCTTTTGGACGAGTGCGTTTTTTACGGCTGTTCTCTTTAACATGAGTTAATGCACGTTGCGTCAAAGCGACTGCATCATCAATATCAAATGGTTTTGGTAAATATTCAAATGCACCGCTTTGATAGGCATTAACAGCAGAATCTAAATCAGAATGTGCTGTCATAATAATGACTGGAATTTCCGCATCTTGTTGATGAATTTGTTCTAACAATTCCATACCATCCATTTCAGGCATACGAATATCAGAAATCACCACGTCTGGACTTTCGTTTTTCAGCGCGTCTAACAACTCAAGTGGCGATTCAAACGATGTATTACTGATATCAGCTGCATCTAGGGCTTTTTGCATTACCCAGCGAATTGAGCTGTCATCATCAACAATCCAGACTTTAGTCGCGTTCATAACCTATTCTTTCCTATAACTCTATCGGTAAATATACGGTAAATTCGGTGTGGCCCGGCCAGCTTTCGCAATGAATACGGCCACGGTGTTGATTAATCAAAGTTTGCGCTATTGATAAACCTAAACCTGTCCCATCTGATTTAGTGGTAATCATTGGATAAAATAACGTATCACGAATATGCTCAGGTATACCTGGGCCATTGTCGATAATTTTAATAATCGCCGCCAACTTATGTCTTTGACCATGAATGGTTTCTTTGCTGGCGATTCTAGTTTGGAACGTTATTTTGCCTTGGCCTTGACTTTGTAATGCTTGATACGCATTACGCACAATATTTAATAAGGCCTGATGAATTTGCTCTTCATCAACCACAAATTCAGGAATACTTGGATCATAATCACGATAAAACTTTACTACATCAGCATCAGATTCTAATTCTATCAACTGACGAATTTGCTCTAAAATTTTATGAATATTGGTTTGGCTACGTTTAGGAAGTCGGTTTGGCCCAAGCAATCGATCAACCAAATTTCGCAGTCGGTCTGACTGATCCATGATTATTTGCGTGCACTCTTTCAGGTCATTGTCATCCAACATTTTGTCTAATAATTGTGCAGCACCTCGAATCCCACCGAGTGGATTTTTGATTTCGTGGGCTAAACCACGGATTAAATCGCGCGATGCTAACATTTGTGATTGGACAAAACTTTCTTGGCTGACCCGTTTTATTTGGTCAATTGGATGAACTTCAATTAATAAGTGTGTATCTTTTTGTGACTTTACTGGGGTGAAAGTCATTTCAGCCATAGCGTGATTTTCATCTATGGTGACTAGTGACACTTCAGTATCAGTAAAACCTTGATTAGTTGGGATGGCTTGTTGCACACGTTCTAAATCGAACGAGCTATAACGAAAAAGTTGATCAAAAGACAATTCTTTTAATCGACGCGCACTTAGTTTAAAAAAGCTTTCTGCTGCAGGATTTGCATAGAGTACTTTTAACTCTGCATCAGTTACTAAAATGCTGCTATTAATATTATTAAGGATTAGCTCGCTAAACACTTTTGCCTCGTTGCATACAGCCCAACGCACCAATTTGAAACAGTGCACCAAAATGTAACACCAAGGCAATTAATTACCAATTAGAATTTAAACTAATTTGGCTTAATAACAGATGCCCGGTGCATATAAAAAGTTCTGGGCTTAGACGATGCAATAACCTTGCCGTTTGCATCAAGTAATTCAACTTTTAGTTGGTGCTCACCGCGATAGACATCTTTAAGCATAAAAACTGAACGATTTTGCGGCTGGATAACAGCTTCACCATTGAGTAAAACTCGTACCTGGTGCTCGGCTTGATAAGTAGGAGAAACTTGCACTGCGACGTACACTGAGCCAGTGTTATCACGTATGGTTGCTTGGTCAATAGGTTGAACTAAACGGACTTGATATGTTTCTGCTTGCTGCTGTTTGTCCGCTGAATTCGTTTGCCTAGTTGGCGTAACACTAGGTATAGATTCAATTTTACTTTTTGGGGATATTTCTTCGGCATCAGGGTGAGGCGTATCCGAAAAAACTAACACACCTTGTTCATTGCGATACACATACACTTTGGCAGCAATGGCGTCCAATGCAAACAACAAAGTTAAACAAGTAATGCAAACACGGCTGTAGGCGCCGACTAATTTAACCACTGTGTAATTAATCCCTTTACTAACAACAAGTCCGTTACTCTACTCTGACTAGTTGTATTTATCCATAAAAAAAGTCCGCCAAGGCGGACTTTTTTAACATTTTCAAAACAAATATTTGAAAATTATACGCTGTAGTACAATTCGAACTCAGCCGGAACTGGAGTAATACGTACTTTGTTAGCTTCTTCAGTTTTCAACTCGATGTAAGCGTCGATCATCTCGTCGCTCATTACGCCACCAGCTGTTAAGAATGCACGGTCAGCATCTAAACATGTTAATGCTTCTTCTAAAGATGAAGCAACTTTAGGAATTGCAGCTTCTTCTTCTGGTGGTAAGTTGTACAAGTCTTTATCCATAGATGAACCTGGATCGATCTTGTTGATGATACCGTCAAGGCCAGCCATTAACATAGCTGTGAAACCTAAGTATGGGTTTTGCGTTGGATCAGGGAAACGACACTCGATACGACGTGCACGATCAGAAGTTACGTATGGAATACGGATAGACGCTGAACGGTTACGTGCAGAGTAAGCTAACATTACTGGCGCTTCGAAGTGTGGTACTAAACGCTTGTAAGAGTTAGTTGATGCATTTGTGAACGCATTGATTGCTTTAGCATGCTTGATGATACCACCAATGTACCATAAAGCTTCTTGAGATAAACCAGCGTACTTGTCACCAGCGAATACGTTTTTGCCACCTTTAGAGATAGATTGGTGAACGTGCATACCAGAACCGTTGTCACCAACGATTGGCTTAGGCATGAAAGTAGCAGTTTTACCATAAGCGTGAGCAACGTTATGGATAACGTATTTCTTAACTTGAACTTCGTCCGCTTTTTCAACCATAGAGTTGAATTTAGTAGCGATTTCGTTTTGGCCAGCAGTCGCAACTTCATGGTGATGCGCTTCAACAGTTTGACCCATTTCTTCAAGGATTAAACACATTGCTGCACGAATGTCAGAAGCTGAGTCGACTGGAGGAACTGGGAAGTAACCACCTTTAACACCTGGACGATGACCAGTGTTGCCACCTTCGTAATCTTTACCTGAGTTCCATGCTGCTTCTTCTGCGTCTACGCTGTAGAAACCGCCACCCATTGATTGACCGTATTTAACGTCATCAAATAAGAAGAACTCTGGCTCTGGACCGAAGTAAGCGTCGTCACCGATACCAGTAGATTTTAAGTATTCCATTGCACGCTTAGCGATTGAACGAGGATCGCGATCGTAACCTTGCATAGTTGCAGGCTCGATGATGTCACAACGAATGTTTAATTGAGCTTCTTCTGCAAATGGGTCTAAAATAGCAGTTGATGCGTCAGGCATTAAAATCATGTCAGATTCGTTGATGCCTTTCCAACCAGCGATTGAAGAACCGTCGAACATTTTACCTTCAACGAAAAAATCAGCAGTTACCTGGTGAGCAGGAATAGAAACGTGCTGTTCTTTACCTTTAGTGTCAGTGAAACGTAAGTCAACAAACTTGATTTCACCTTCTTTTAACATATCTAGAATTTCTGCAGACATTGCAATCCTCCGGAAAATTATAATTTTAACAGCGCACAAAAACGCGTTGCCGATAACTAGCAATAATTGTACCACCTCGCAGGCAGACATCTTTACTAGCCTTCAGGCTTGGTAATAATGCGTGACCAAACCAGCGCGCACCAAAAAGATGCATAAAAAGCACCAAAAAAGCGCAACCCCTTTATGTGCCTAAAGTGCGCTAACTTCGCTGCCATAAAATACAGTATTGTAAGAATTAATAGAATAGCTTTAGAAAAAATTTAGCGAGGTTTTAGTAGAATATTTAACTCCTTTACAAAATAACTACGGATAATTGGCAAAACAACTTTGGGTCAATTAAGATTATTTGTTAAGAATCGTAAACAAATCCATTTATGGCCAATACAATTTATACAGCCCGACAGCCTATATTTAATCGCAAACAAAATGTAGTTGCCTACGAACTATTATTTCGTGATGGGCCTGAAAACATCTTTCCAGAAAATGTAGACGCTACTCAAGCAACTTCACGTTTGCTTGTCCGCACACATTTTTCACAAGGTTTAGAAGCAATAACTAACAATAAACCTGCGCTAATTAACTTTTCGGAAAAATGTATACTGAAAGAGCTGCCGTTATTATTACCGAAAAACAAAGTTGTAATTGAGGTACTAGAGTGTGTTGAACCAACAGGTAAAATATTGGAGATGTTTAAAAAACTATATCACGCGGGTTACCACATAGCTTTAGATGATTTTGTTTTTGACCCCGACTGGCAACCATTTTTTAAGTACGTAAAGTTAGTTAAGTTCGATATGCAAAATACTCGAATTGACACAGCTCAACAGCATATGGAGCAAATACGCCGCTATAGCAAAAACTGTCGTTTTTTGGCGGAGAAAGTTGAAGACCATTTAATGTTTGAACAAGCGGAAGCGGCGGGTTTCAACTTTTTTCAAGGTTATTTTTTCTGCAAACCAGAAATGTACGCCTCCAACGAAATTGAAAGCAACAAACGCATTTTAATTGCTTTATACAAAGAGTTAATGCGTGAAGAATTAAATTTTCTCAAAATTACTCAGTACTTTGAGCAAGACTTAAACCTATCGTACAAACTGCTGCGTTTCATTAATTCGGGTTTATTACCAATCACGCAAAAAATGCAATCTATTCGTAAAGCCATTGTATATTTGGGTGAAAACGAAATGCGCAGACTAATAGCATTATTAACCACCAGCGTACTAAGTTACGACAAACCTCGAGAGTTGATTAGGCTAGCCACCATTCGCGCACGCTTTTGTGAACTCATGGTCAAACGCCACACTCCACAATTAAAAGAGCATGCATTTTTGGCAGGTTTATTTTCATTATTAGATGCCATTCTAGACCAACCGCTCGAACAAATACTCGACAATCTGCCACTTTCCGAAGAAATAGTCGAAGCCTTAACCACTCATCACCAAACGCCAATCAAAATTGCGTTAACTACGATCAAGTTATATGAACAAGGCAGTTGGCACTTAACCACTATAGAAGCGATGAAACTCAGATTTAGTTACGATGATGTATGCAGCTGCTACAAACAAGCAATTGATTGGATGCATAACTTTGAATCATGTTAATCCTGATCCCAACACAAAAATTAGTAACAAATATTCTATATAGGTAATTGACTAAAATTCGCGTATAATGCGCGCAAATTTCACGAGGTTGCTCAAACATAGGGCTTGACCTCAGTTAAACCCTGTAAATATAGAAGTTAACCTGATGAACTTGAATAACTTACGCAACATCGCAATTATTGCGCACGTTGACCATGGTAAAACCACGCTAGTTGATAAACTATTGCAACAATCTGGTACGTTAGAAAGCCGCGGTGACGCGGAAGAACGCGTAATGGACAGTAACGCGTTAGAGAAAGAGCGTGGTATTACTATCTTAGCGAAAAATACCGCTATCGATTACAAAGAATTCCGTATCAACATTCTAGACACCCCTGGACACGCCGATTTTGGTGGTGAAGTAGAACGTGTACTTTCAATGGCTGACTCAGTGTTGTTATTGGTTGACGCGCAAGAAGGTCCAATGCCACAAACGCGTTTCGTAACGCAAAAAGCTTTCGCACACGGTTTACGCCCAATTGTTGTTATCAACAAAATTGACAAACCAGCAGCTCGCCCTGATTGGGTAATAGACCAAGTATTCGACTTATTCGTAAACTTAGGTGCAACTGACGAGCAATTAGACTTCCCTATCATTTATGCATCAGCTATTAACGGTTGGGCAAGTACTGAAGAAGACGTACAAAAAGACGACATGAACGATTTGTTCGATGCGATTTTAGAGCACGTTGAACCGCCTGTAGCTGATCCTGAAGGTCCATTACAAATGCAAATTTCACAGTTAGATTATTCTAACTATGTAGGTGTAATTGGTATTGGTCGTATTAAACGTGGTACTGCTAGAGTAAACCAACAAGTCACTGTGATTGGTGCTGACGGCAAAAAACGCAATGGTAAAATCGGCCAAGTATTAGGTTATTTAGGTTTAGATAGATACGAAAAACAAGATGCAAATGCTGGTGACATTATCGCGGTAACTGGTTTAGGCGAGTTAAAAATCTCCGATACTATTTGTGATCAAAACGCAGTTGAAGCTTTACCAGCGCTAGTTGTTGATGAACCAACTGTTACCATGACTTTCCAAGTAAACAACTCTCCATTTGCTGGTAAAGAAGGTAAATTTGTTACTTCTCGTCAGATTTTAGAACGTTTACAAAGCGAATTAGTCCACAACGTTGCACTAAGAGTTAAAGAAACTGAAGATCCAGATAAATTCCGTGTATCAGGCCGTGGTGAATTGCACTTAGGTGTTTTAATTGAAAACATGCGTCGTGAAGGTTACGAGTTAGCTGTATCTCGTCCTGAAGTTATCTTGCGTGAAGTTGACGGTGAGTTACAAGAACCATTTGAAACTTTAACTGTAGATATCGAAGAAGAAAACCAAGGTACTATCATGGAAAAACTTGGCTTGCGTAAAGCTGAGATGACTGACATGGTGCCTGATGGTAAAGGCCGCATTCGTATCGACTTTATCGTTCCTAGCCGTGGCTTAATTGGTTTCAAAAACGAATTTATGACATTAACTTCTGGTACTGGTTTGATGTACCACTCATTTGACCACTACGCAGCACACAAAGGCGGCGAAATTGGTCAACGTTTGAATGGTGTACTTATTTCAAACGGCATGGGTAAAGCTGTTGCATACGCATTGTTTACGCTACAAGAACGTGGTCGTTTATTTGTTGAGCACGGTGTAGAAGTTTACGAAGGTATGGTTATTGGTATTCACAGCCGTGACAACGACTTAACTGTTAACCCATTAAAAGGTAAGCAGTTAACTAACGTTCGTGCAGCTGGTACTGACGAAGCGTTAACTTTAACGCCACCAATCAAGTACACACTTGAGCAAGCATTAGAATTTATTGATGATGACGAATTAGTTGAAGTAACACCTAAGAGCATTCGTGTTCGTAAGAAGTTCTTAACTGAAAACGAGCGTCGTCGTGCATCACGTGAGAAGAAAGACTAATTATTAGCTTTCCTTGTTTGATGTAAAAAAGGTTGCTGCGGCAACCTTTTTTGTTTGTGTAATAAACGATGAGCCCGCTATTCAGTGATATCCGCCACAGATTGGCGTTCAACTAAATCAGCCATAAACAGGTGGGTTTGTTTAGAATGTTTAGCTTCTTCTTTAGCTAAAGACAAAGACAACTCAACTGCATATTTAGCCATTTCTTCAATTGGGTAATTCATTGTGGTCAGCTTTGGCAAACACGCTTTAGAAATAGGCAAGTCATCAAAACCAACAACAGATATTTCTTCCGGTACTTTAATTCCGGCTTCGAATAATGCGTGCATAGCGCCTATTGCCATTAAATCGTTGTAGGCAATAATCGCCGTAACTTTTTGACCACTAGCAAGCAGTTGTTTAGTCGCTTCTTCACCACCTTTAATATTGGCGGTTGATTCTATCACTCTATCGTCTGCTAGTTGAATTCCACGCATCATCATAGCTTGTTTAACCGCTAATAAACGCGCCATAGGATCGCCATTTTGATAAATACTGGTGATCACAGCAATATCTTTATGGCCTTTATCTAACACGTAATTTGTCGCCGTTTGTGCACTGGTATTGTTATCAAACCAGACACATCGCTCTGATATTTCAGGAATAAAACGGTTAATCAATACTAACCCGGGGATCTGTTTACTTAGCTCGACAATCTTGTCTTTTTCAGAATATTCACTATGTAGGATAATAGACTTACAGCCTTGGCGTACCAGTGAATTAATCGATTCTAACTCGGTTTGGCTTTCGTACATTGAGTTGCACATCATTAGGTGCAGGCCTTTTTCGCGTGCAGCTTCTTCCGCACCTGCTGCGAGTGAACCAAAAAACGCCATGGATATTTTTGGGGTTACTAAACCAACAATTGGTGCGTCTTTGATGATGTGTGGTGGCGTGTAGTTAGCGCGATAGCCTAACTCTTGGATTACTTTGGTCACACGTGCGCGGCATTGTTCTCCAACTTTACCTTGTCCATTTACCACTCTGGATACGGTTGCGGTAGATACACCTGCTACTTTTGCTACATCTTTTATTGTGACCATGTCTTTCTTTTACCTACTTGTTGTTTTATTAGTTGCTTTGTTTATTTTTGGCAAAGTCAACCGATTATACCCAATGAATGTTTTTTTGCACATTTCAAAAATTTGCTGCCACACCAATGTTAAGGACTTGGATTGCATTGTCCGAAACAGAACCTACTTTTCATGGATGAAAAGTCGGAGCGTATAGGGACATATTCACAGCGTTTCTGTTTGGATGATGCAATCCTAGGCCGACTATATTGCACAGTGTCAATTCTGTTCGGTGCAAGGTCGGCTGCGAATTGCGTGCAACTCACCAAACGCTGTACACCCTCCATGGTCGCTCCGGAATTGCATCCATGCAATTCAAGGTTGGTTCGTTTGCACGCAATTCCCAACCTCTCGCCAACATTCTGCCCAACTCAAATAGCGCACTATGCAAATTTTACGCAGCAACACGGCTGCCAAACAAAAGCATACTCGAGTGCTGATTTTCTAAAACTTCTTTATCAGGGATGATAAAGCAGAGCGTCCACGGATGGATTCACAGCGTTTTTAGAAAATTATGCCTCGAGTGGGCTTAATTGCACCCAACTAGCCGCCCGCCTAAACAATGCACAAAGCTATACAGCACAATATGCAAATTTAAGGCAGCCACACGTCTGTCAAACAAAAGCATACTCGAGCGCTGATTTTCTAAAATGTCTTTATCATGGATGATAAAGCAGAGCGTCCACGGACGGATTCACAGCGTTTTTAGAAAATTGTGCCTTGAGTGGGCTTAATTGCACCCAACTCGCAGCGACCTGATTGCACTACTTCGCATATAAAGCAATAAACTCAATTTCGATACCGTGCCACTTATTCAACTCAGCGCTTGAATATTTATCCACATCAAACGCAATTTGAATACCCTGCATTGCATTAATATCATCCTGCTGCCACTTAGAATTTGGCAATACATGCTCACGATCAGCCGGCATAAACATAGGGTACGACTTAGTCAACATAGTGGTTACAGGCTGCAAACTCGCCAGTGGAATTAACTTATACTGCCACTGTTCACCCACAGTCATAGTTGTGCCATAGGCTAAGCTGTCTTTATTTAACAAACCAAAGCGAACATGCTCTTGTTTATTGTGCGCGCGAATTTTCACTAACACATGCTGATGTTTATTCAGCTTTTTGCCCGCTAACATATTGTCTTCCGGCAAAGCTAAACGCACCAACCAGTTACCATCATTTTTAGATAAATTATCCATTCCCAACTGCAAAGCAATTGTTTGGCCTGTATCTGATAGAGCTTGATCCCACTTCGCACGACCTTCTTTTGGATAAATTTTTGCAGCAAAATCAGTATTGGCGTCAAACAACTCAATCATGCTGTGTTGTGGCAACAATTTAGACTGCCAAAAATCTTGCTGAGCAACAAAATCCCACTCATTTGGATGACCAACTGATTTACCCGGGAAAGTTAAAGTGCCTTTGTCTGTGGTCACGGCAATTGCATATTCGACCAAACCAGGTTTAGTCCAGCTTGATGGTAATTTAGCCGTAGCGGTTGCACCGTATAACTCCATTGGGAAGTGTTCAAAGTTGCGATATTCTTTGTAACGAATATACAAATCTGCACTTAACACTTTTTCAGGGCTACTTAACTCAGCGCTGAATTGAATATTATCACCAACATTAAACTGGCGAGTTGGCTGATGCCACAGCTCAGTTGTGCTGGCAACCACGTCTTGTGGTAAGTAATAATTCGCATCTACCGAGGCAATTTGTTTGTTCGATACTTTTTTATTGCTCACTAAATAAATACCCGGTTGAACCATTAATTCATCCGCTTTTACTTTAGTGCTCGTTTGGCTTGCTCGATGCACTTTACCTGCAGCATCCGCTTGGGTAATTGGCGTTAAATACACAGTTGATTTTAAGTTAGGTAAATCAATTTGCATTTTGTGTTTAGCTACAACCAATTGGGTTACTTTGCGTTTTAAACTACCAGGTCTGTGCGGGTCGTCTAACTTAACAACGTCAGGATAGACTTCTAACAACCAAGTGCCATCTTCAATTTTTTCTAAGAAATACGCACCATTACCTGAATATTTAACCACAGGCGAGTCACCAACACCGGCAACCAATTTAAGCTTTTTCGCCGCCTTTGGTTTAGTATCCGTGTTGTTACTGTAAATAAACTGCTCGGTTAAATTAGCCACTGTCAGGTTAGATTGATAGTTAATACTAAAGTCTTCAAAGTTATTGTTTAGTGGATAATCTTTAGCTTGGTAGCCGCGCGGTAACGAACGGAATATATATCCTGCGGCCATTAAACCCATGGCTTTTTTTGGTGTATACATCAGGTTCATATAGTGAGTGTTGTATTCAGCATTTGAATCAGCCAAAACGCCTGGATCGTAAGCAAACTGTGTCGCCCACTGAAAACCACGCTCACGGAAACTGCGCGCCATAGCTGGGTACATAACGTTGCGGGTAACATCGGCCGCATCAAACTCATAAATCATTTTTGCTTTACTTTGGCATTCTTCAATACCAGCAAATGGGTCGTGATATTCATCAACATTAAACAATACATTGGTATTAACACGCGTACCTTTAACTAAGCCTGTTGGGTACCATTGGTAAGCAACGCCATCTATATTCGACTTACACAAGTTTTGCGCAAACTCCTGCCAGTCACCTTGCTCAGCAGTGTTGTAAAACAATGGTTTTTTCACACCTGCGTCACGTGATGTTTTAATCAGTGCATTTACATATGCTGTGATTGCCACTGCATCTAAATGTTTTGGTTCGTTAAATAACTCAAAGGCGATGATGTTTTCATCCGTCGCTATTTTTTTGCCTGTATATCTATTTGTGTGGTTATAGAACTGACTTAGATACTTTTGGGTTTTGGCTACAGCTTCTGCATTGCTATTCATGCCTGATTTGTCGTATTGACTAGCAAAACCGTTGGTTGGTTGATCCGGCTCTGGGTAACCATTACCCCACCATGCAACCGGCGTAATAATTGATTTAATGCCTTTTTCGGCAAGACGCATCATTAAGTAGTCGAATAGTTCCAAGTGAACGTTATCAACTAAATTACCGTTTTGGTCTGAAATTTCTCTATCCCAGATATGTACTCGGTAGGCATCAAGCCCTAGCCTTGCGATATGGTCTACGTCCATATCAATTGCTTTTTTGTGATCAAGTCCTTTTGTTTTTATCGCGCGGTAACCAAATGCAAATGGGGTGTTGTAGTTAACCCCAAATCGCGCCAGTTCTTGACCTGCTTGCTCGTAAACTACACCATCTTTAACAAATGCATCAGCCGCATTTGCGTTGTTGTATATAGCAGCACTGCCAATCAGTGCGGCTAGGATGCTTAGTTTGTTTAATTTCATCTTTTTTGCCCGTTTTTGATCAAAAAGGGAGCTCATAATGGCTCCCTTTATTGTTATTTTTATAAACCTAATTTTGTGTGTGTTTTTGCAGCTACAGTGTTAAATCGGCTGTGAATTCCGTGCAACTCACCAAACGCTGCAAGCTATCCCTAGGCGCTCGCGTATTGCATCCATGCAATACGAGGTTGGTTCGTTTGCACGCAATCCCCAACCTCCTGTCAACATTCTGCTCAACTCAAACCATGCACTTTGCCAAACTCGGTAGCGCTGCCACTACTAACTAAAAGTCTGCTCGCATGCTAAATTTCTAAAACCTCTTTATCAGGGATGATAAAGCGGAGCGCCCATGGACGGGTTTACCGCGTTTTTAGAAATTTAAGCTTCGAGCTGGCTTGCTTGCACCAAGCGCACAGCAACCCGAAAACTCTAGCCAACATTCTGCTCAACTCAAATCATGCTCTTTGCCAAATTTGAGCAGCGCTGCCACTGCTAATCAAAAGTTTGCTCGAATGCTAAATTTCTAAAACCTCTTTATCATGGATGATAAAGCGGAGCGCCCATGGATGGGTTTACCGCGTTTTTAGAAATTTATGCTTCGAGCGGGCTTGCTTGCACTAAACTAACAGCGAGCTAAGCCCTCTAAATTCCAATAACTTACAAACTAACCTGAGCTTTAAAACCAGATTCAGTCGAAGCAGAAATCACCTTACCAGCAAATTGCTCACCCACTTTAACAACAGCGGTCGCAACACCTTTCTCAGTTAAAATGCTATGCGGATTAGTCACAACTAAACCATCTGGCACAACAAAATTAACCGTTACACCATTGTCATAAGTCGGATTACCATTAGCATCCACCAACTGAGCGCGCACAAAAATCACATCATTCGCAGCTACCGGCTTACCTAACTCAGCAACCGACATCTCAATTGCAGTCGCTTTACCCGGTGTAACCACCTTATGCTCTGCAACTAACTCATTGCCGATATAAGCTTTAGCGACTAACTCACCCGCAACAAATTTCTTCAAATTAAAATGCATAGGTGGATGTTTTAAATTGCTCGATAAAGCTTCTTTTTTCGGCTTCTGGCTTTTAACCAATTTGCCGTTTAAGTGAATATCAACACGCTCAGCATTGGTAAATACACGCACGTTAGGATCTGAAAGTTCATTCCAATCGCTGGCGATGTAAACCATAGGGCCAGACTCATACGCATCAGACTTCACTTCAGGTGAGCGCTGACTTTGGTAGAAGTAGTAGCTGTATTTAGGCATACGATAAATGCTGGCTACACCAGAAGACTCAAGATCATCTGCATAACCACGGTTATAATCAAACATCACCCAAAAACCGTCAGCGTGCGCAGGGGTGGATAAGTTATCGTTATGCGCTTCTTGAATATTGGTCGCTTGTTGCAACAAACGTTTTTCACCTGCAGTAATTAACTGACGGCTCGTACGTTCTTCCGCTTTTAAGTCGCCCCATGCATCTTGGTTTAAACCAGCGTTTTGTGCATAGTATTCCCAGTCACCATATTCAGATACATTATAAGGTTGTTTCGGTTCATCATAATGCTCAAGTCTATGCTGACGTGCTTGCAAATAAATATCGTACTCTTTCTGCCAACCTGCAGATAAAGCACCTGGGTATTCAGCATCAACAATATCATCTAAGCCTTTGATAAAATCAGCTGGCATCCACGACTCATTTAACGAACATTCCCATGCTAAAACACTTGGGTGGTTGCGATCTCGACGTAACAAATCTGTACATGTTTGATAAATTTGCTCTTTAAATTCAGGGAATGGCGAGTAGTACTGCCAGCCTAAAATCGCATCAATCAAAAGTAAACCTAATTCGTCTGCCGCTTGCATAAAGGCTTTTGAATGCGGGTAATGTGACAAACGCACATAATCAAAACCTGCTGATTTAATTAAATACGCATCGCGATAATCAGCTTCTGGTGAAGTTGCATAACCAACATGTGGATATTCTTGGTGACGATTAACACCGCGTAAGAAGAAAGGTTTGCCGTTAATTAATAGCTGATGTTTATCATCAAACTTAAATTCGCGAATACCAATTTGGTTAGTTTGACTGTCAACCACTTGGTCGTTTTGTACAACTTCAGTGACTAACTTATACAAATGCGGATGATGTGGATGCCATAATTTAGGCTCTGTCACCGCAATACTTTGGCTAAATTGTTGTGCTTGCTCGGCGGCTAAATCAACTTGGTCAACTTTAGATGCAACCACTTGGCCATCAAACCACAAGGTTTGTTTCACACTAAACGCCGCTGGATTTTTGTTTGCATTAATTACGTGAGTTTTAACTTGCACTTCAGCGCGCGCTTCACTCACAACAGGTGTGGTAATAAACAATCCGCCTGACGCTACTTCATTCACCTGCATTTCGTCAGAAATATGCAGCGCGTTTTTCACAATTAACTTAACGTCGCGGTATAAACCACCGTACGTATTAAAATCTAATAAATGTAAAGGTTTAGGGCCAGTTAACCAGTTATCTTGGTTATCAAGGCGTACCAATAAGTTTAAATTCTTTTTGCCTGCATATTTGGTTAAATCAAAAGTAAATGGCAAATAACCACCAACATGCTGACCCAAATATTCATCATTTAACCAAACATCGGCAACTTTCATTGCCCCTTCAAAACGCAAATAAACTGATTTACCGGCTTTGATATTGGATAAATCTAAAGTCTTTTTATAAAAAGCGATACCTTGCCATTGGTCATTAACCACTAAAGGTTCTAATTTAGGTGTATGCGGTAAATTAACTTGCTGCCAGTCAGCTGACTCTGGCGCAGCGATTTTTGATTTGCCTTGAGTTCGTTGGAAAGACCAAGCTTGATTTAAAGAAATTTCGCCAATGATGTTATCTGTGACGATTTGTTCTGCAACCGCGTCGGATTGAGTTGAAGATTGTGTACAGCCAGCTAAAGCAAGCATTACTGCACACGGAACTAAAAGCTTACGCATGAAAAAAACCTCAAAAAATTAATGTGCTAGTAAAGAATAGTCGATTGCCCGAAAAACGGGCAATCTAAAGGGTAATTACATTGAGTAAGTGAAACCAACTAAGAAACGACGACCCCACTCAACATTATATGCAGGTTTAGAATAATCGTTATCCCAATAGTTTTGCGATCTTTCATTCGTCAAGTTTTGGCCTTGCAATGTAACTTTTAAATTATCAGTCACGTAATAACCAATACTTGCATCTGCAGTTGTTTCTGAAGAATTAAGGTTTACATCTTGTGGTTTCCAGCTGTTGATACCTGTGTATTCACTTCGATAATTTAAAGATACACGAGCATCAAAACCGTTTTTGTCATACCACAATGTAAAGCTACCAATGTGCTCAGACAAACCACCTAGATTATAAGGATTGTTGAACGGCTTAAACTCTTTTACATCACTATCTGTATAAGAGTAGTTAGCGTAAACACCTAAACCATCAAACGGCTCTGGCAACATGTCAAACGCCTGTTGATATAAAACCTCTAAACCTTGGATCACACCACCATCACCATTGATGGTACCAGTAAACTGATAATCCTGGCCGTCAAAACTTAACGTAGAATCAGTCAAACCTATGTGCGACTCTAAATCTTTAAAGAACAAGTTTACAGAAGCTGCTGAGCTTGCTCCCCAATAATATTCATAGCCGATATCAAATTGATTAGCTACATACGGGTCTAACTTAGGATTACCACCACTTGCTGTTCTTGGTGTTGCTTGGTCGTTAAAGTTAAAGCCTGTACGCATTTCAAGTAATGGTGGACGAGCCATTGTGCGTGCCGCGCCAATACGGATTTGCGAGTCTTCTGTAATGTTCAATACCATATTAAATGAAGGTAAAATCTCATCATATTCATGTTCCACAGTTACAGGTGCAACAACTATTTCTTCGTACCACTCGCCGTTTGCATCTTGTACCCAGCCATTACTCTTTTGTTCATGACCTATAGATTCAACTTCTGTTTTAGCGTAGCGAATGCCAAAGTTACCCGAGAACGGGATACCTGCGATATCACCTACCATATCAAATTGAACATATGCGGCGGAGTTCTTTTCTTTTAGCTCCCAAGACGCTAGAGTATTGATCTCAGTAGAACTTGGTTCAATACCACCAAATGCTTTTTCAGCAACCATATCCCAGTCTTTAAAGGTATATAAATGAGGGGCTAAATCCGCGTCTGTAATTTGATATTTTTCAACTAATGCATTCCAAGCTGGATCTCCTGCAAAAACAGAAGCGTCAAATTTGTATTCGTCGCCTAGAGGGTATATTTCACCGATATCAGTCAAACCATGATCTGCGATTGCAAATTTTTCCCAGTCATTTAACTGGATATTTTCTTTGGTTCTGTCGGTCACTCGCATACCAAACGAAACGCTGCTCAATACGCCTAAATCTAAGTCTCTCTGGAAATCAAGATTGATATTTGCCATTTCATCGGTCAGTTCACGCTGATCATCGCCTGTCATAGACGCGCTCGCCCAGTCTGTGCCAAGAACAATATTTTCCGCTGAGTTAACCGAACCGACTCGCAATGGCACAGCCGTACCACCAATAGTGCTGAAACCGACTAGGTAATCTCCTGTCGCTATCGGTTGAATATTAATCCATGCAGATTCAATACTGGCTTCTGAAAAACCAACATCTAATTTAGTCGTCCATTCATCGCCTACATACTTAACATTTAAACCTGTGCTCAACATTTCATTTTTCTGGAACCACTTAGGAACTGACATTTGAATGCCACCCCATTCTTGCAAGCCAGCAACAACCTGCTCAGAGCCATCAGCACTGTCAACAATAATTGGAGCTACACCTGTATTATGGTAACTATCATAAGCCCAACCTTGCTCAACACCAGGTTCCCCCCAGTTACCTAAGTTATTAGGGCCTTGTTGATCATCTAACTCCTGAATATCAAACTGCGAATAAAAAATATCACTTTTAATGGTAAGAGCGTCAGTTGGTTTATACTCTAAAATTACCAAACCACCAGTACGTTCGTTAGTACCGCGCTTGCTCTTAGCCATTACGCCCCATGGAGCATCTTCTATTTTACCATTGTCATTCATGTCACCTCGGTTTGGACCATTATTGTAATCCCAAGATTGAATGCCTTTTTCTAATGACGGCTGGTCTTGATAAGTCAAGCCAATGGCATAACCAAACTTGTCCGAAACTTGGTCAACAATGCTGAAGTTAGCTTTCATACCATGACCATCAGCGTTTGGCAGATCATCCGCCAACTCGTTGTACATATAACTTGCACCGAAGTTAACCATACGTTTGTCTTTTGACAATGGGCTAACAAAGTTCATATTAACAAGGCCTGAGATACCACCTTCAGCTTTGCTTGCCAACGGGCTTTTGTACACTTCAACTGAATCAATTAATTCTGCTGGAAATTGTTCAAAACGAACATCACGGCTAGGCTCCGCAGATACAATCTCGCGGTTGTTCATAGTTGCAACATTTAAACGAGGACCCATACCACGAATCGAAATACGGCTTGCATTACCACGGTCTCGTGACGCTGCTATGCCCGGTAAGCGGACGAGTGAATCTGTGATAGATACGTCAGGTAATGTACCTAAATCGTCTGAAGAAACAATTTCAACTGTGGCTGGTGAAAAACGTTTTTCACGTAAAGCTTGGCCTAAAGCAGAGCCAAAACCACGGATTTGTATTGTTTCTATTTCTTCTTCCGCTGCTGAGTTTTGTGCTTCTTCCGCTTGAACATTATTGCTGATTAATAGAGCTTGGGTAATTGCCAATGCAATTGCGCTGTGTTTGATTCGTGTGTTCATGTTACATCGCTCTCCTTCGAGCTGTTACTTGTAATATGTTGCTAACAATTAAAGTTTATAAGGTTGCCCCATTTGAATTTTTTAACATTAAAATTACAAACATCGTGCAACTGGTTAATATTTATACCCATTAAACGAACAAAACTCAATTAAAATTTTCATTATTTTACCCACTTAAGGGTAATTATTTACCCTAAAGCACAAGAAAAAATGTAAGCCAATGATTTTATTGAAAATAACAAAGTAAGCTTTATGTACACCAAAAATAAAAAGGCAAATAAACTGTAAATCCTTCGGCAAACACTGCGCTAACTCGCTAAATATATAGCTAACCAACCAATTAAATTACTGCATTCAGGGTAAATACCTTGTTACCTTTGTTAACGACATGAAAAAAATAATGCAATGAAACAGATACTTACCACACCCAACAATAGGTAATTTTACCCAAACTATTGAAAACCATTTCCCAAAAGATAAAATATTAACCAAGCATTAACAAAAACACACACAACAAAACGGGGTGAATGATGAAACTAACCTTTAAGCAGTTAACTCAATCCATTGTTGCAGCTAGCTTGGTTGCAGCTGGCAGTGCCAATGCTTATTACAAAGGTGTTGATTTATCTTATGTCAATGAAATGGAAGATTGCGGCGCAACATATTATGAAAATGGTCAAGCGAAAGACCCATTCGAAATTTTTTCCGACCAAGGAGCAAACGTGGTTCGAGTGCGCTTATGGCACGATCCAACTGCGCGTTCAGCATTACCAAGCAGCTATTCTGGTTACCAAGATGTAGTAGCTACTATTCAACGCACAAAAGCGGCTGGCATGCGCGTTATGTTGGACTTTCACTACTCTGATAACTGGACAGATCCAGGTGAACAGGTTATTCCAGCGGCATGGCATCATTTAATTAATGACACTGATGCACTGGCAGCTGAACTATACAACTACACTTATCAAACCCTAACCGACTTAAACAATATGGGCTTAATGCCAGAATTAGTGCAAGTAGGTAACGAAACCAACGGTAATATTTTAAGTGACGAAGGTGCCGACCTTTACCCAGTTGATTTTAATCGCCAAGCTCAGTTATTAAATGCAGGTTTACAAGCAGTAAACGACGCAGCTCAGCAGTCGAGTATCAAACCAAAAACCATTTTACATATTGCCGATCCGAACAATGGTGAGTGGTGGTACAGCGGTGTGCGAGATGGCGGTATTCAAGACTACGATATTATCGGCTTGTCATTTTATCCTGAATGGCATGCTGGTACAGTCAGCCAAATTGGTGACATAGTTGCCAACTTAAAAAGCAATTACGGCAAAGAAGTAATGATTGTTGAAGTAGGCTCACCTTGGACCAGCGACAACAATGACACAGCGCCAAATATGATGACCATTTTACCACCAGGTTATGGTGCCCCCTCTATCGCCAACCAACGTGACTTTTTAGTCGATTTAGCCAATGAAGTTTATAACCGCGGTGGTTACGGCACACTTTATTGGGAGCCAGCTTGGGTGAGCACAGGTTGTCAAACTCAATGGGGTACAGGTTCACACTGGGATAATGCAACTTTCTTCGACTTTAATAACAATTTAATTCCGAACGGCGGTGTTGAGTTTTTACAACAAACTTATGGTGATGGTTCATTGCCCGATACAGGTCACGGTGGTCAAACTGTTACTTTTAAAGTAGACATGAATAACAGCGGCACCTCAGGTACACCTTATATTACCGGTAGTTTCTCAGGTGATTCGAGCTGGCAGATATTGGCAATGACAGACGAAGGAAACGGCATTTATAGTTACACTACCAACATAGCGGCAGGTGAAACAGGCGGTTACTTCTTCTTGTCGGCGAATGACTGGGCAAGCCGTGAAACTGTGCCAAGTGAATGTGCTTTGATGTGGGGTAACGACCGCCAATACACAGTGACAACCGGCGAAAATGTTTTTGCCTATCAATGGGCGAGTTGTGATGAAATTAAAGATCCAACCGACCATTCAGATATTGGTAACGTAACTTTCCGCGTTGATATGAATGGTGCACCAGCAACACCAGCCTATATCACAGGCCAACTTGGTAATGGCAACGACTGGCAAATTGTTTCTATGATGGATGAAGGTAACAACATCTATTCATTTACCACTAATATTGCTGAGGGTACTGAAGGCGCATATTACTTCTTAAGTGGCAGCGACTGGGCCGACAGAGAGTCTGTGCCGAGTGAATGTGCTTTGATGTGGGGTGTAGATCGCCAATTTATCGTTGGCAGTGGCTACAACACTTTTGCCTTTAAATGGGCAAGCTGTGAAGGTTTATAAACACCTTTATTAACCTTCACAAACCGAATTCAGGCGTGCCACACACATGGGCTAAAACGGGGAGCGCGCCTGAACACTTGGGTGAAAAGCCCGACTAACAATAACAATCCTCAAATGTTTGCGCAAAATGACAAAATGAGGAGTGTCCTCCCATTTATGAGTGACTCTGACCGCTATCAGGTCACTCGTTTTTTTTACTTTTTCGATACTGTCCCGGTGCTAAATCCACGGACTTTTTAAAGCGTTTGGCAAAATTAAACACATCGGCATAACCCACTTGCTCGGCAATTTGCTCAATACTCCAGTTAGTGTTTGCCAATAAATATTTGGCTCTTTGCATGCGCATTTCAATCAATTGTTGCAAAGGCGATCTTGCAAACTGCTGTTGAAACAACCTATGTAAATGCGGCGCTGAATACTTGGCTAGCTTCGCCATATCATCTACCGTCCACGGAAAATGCAATTTAGCTTCCATTTGATCTATCACTTGATTGAGCCGTTGCTCTTCTACATTGATATGCTGTTTAACGTTTAACGACTGTTTTATATAACCATTGAGTTGTTTAATCAGAGGTTGCCTGAGCTCTGCTGATTTTTCGTAATACAACAAACTGAGTAAATGATAAAGCTGATGAGTTTGCCGACAATCAACAACCAAAGGTTGCTCAGCCAAACGTTTGCGCCACTTTGGAATATCATCTAACTCAAACCATACTTTGCGCCATTGTGTCGTTTTAAGCTGCATTAAAAAAGGTTTACCGGCGGGGAAATAAATTAATTGGCCATGACCAACTTTGTATACCCCCTGCTCTGTTGTTACTTCTATCTCTCCTGCTACGCTAAACAATAAGGCGTGATGCATAGGCGATTTGCGCCCAACTTTGTAATAGTCTTGCAAAGTAGATACACCCGATACCCCAATGTTGAGTTCAGCTAACTCAGGCACAGCTTGTTGATCAATAAACCTTTCATCACATTCTGGGCTAATTTCTAATATTTCTTCAATGTCACAGCCAATCATTTAACTGCCTCATTTTTAGACAATGATAGTTTTGGATAAAAACAAGATAGATTATTGCATAACAAAAATACAATAGCTGCGCGATAATTTTCTCCATCGAAGTAACAGAAATACGTTGGCTTCAAGCTTACGTAAACTGTATTTATCCACTATAGGCATACTCGCGAATACGTTGAGGCACAAAATTCCAATAAACCTTTATATTTATTGGCTTAAATAACTTTTTAAAACAGAGGAAACATTATGACAAATGTAGAAATTTTAGGTTTTGCATCTGCGTTTTTAACCACTTTTTCCTTTCTTCCACAAGCGATCCAAGTGATCAAAACACGTGATACCGCCTCACTTTCATTAGCTATGTATAGCATTTTTACTTTAGGTGTTGCTGGCTGGCTTGTTTATGGTTTAGCGCAACAAGATAAAGCAATGATAGTTGCAAACATGATCACCTTGTTATTATCGGCAACTATTTTGGCGATTAAAATTTACAATGAGTTTTTCTCACAACAAGCAAAAAGCCAAAAGTTAGACAAAAGCAATAATGCTTGTCGAGTTTAACATGCCAAATATTTAGACATTTACCTACAGCAATAGCTATTGAACAACAATCAGCCTTGATTTTGTTATAGTTTATTGCTGAAACAAGCTAACCCTCGCATCCACAATTGGCTGCCAGTCAAACTTCTGAACTAAATTCATTAAAAATAACTAAAAATTTTTTCAGCCAGTGTCTATCCCATCTTAAAGCTTTAAGCTTAAAACATTATTGAAACATTTGATTTACAAATAAAAATAAGCTGATTATTATAAATTTGTTTTGCTACCGGTAGCACAACTGTTAAAAAAGCCATTTGAGCGATAAAAACCGTTAAATCAGTCGCTTGGCTTTGAAGATAACAACCGCGGCGGAACTACACACGACTCGCACATCAAACTGAAAATAACATTCAATTTTGGATGGTTATACGGAATTGAGGTTTGATACTGGCAGGTACTAAGGAACACAGCTGGTACCTGTGGACCACCCGCCAGGCGATGATGAACTATCAATCACAAGGTGGATTATATGAAAAATAATACTATTAGGCAATTGAGTAAAGCAGTTGCCTTTGCACTATCAGCAACCGCTGCTAGCCAAAGTTATGCAGCTATTGGTGGTTTCGCCGAGGAAAACGGTGGAACAACTGGGGGTCAAGGTGGTAGCGTAGTTTATGCAACCACAGGTACAGAGATTCACGCAGCTCTGTGTAACCGCCCTTCAAGTGACACGCCTATCATCATTCATGTTGAAGGTACAATTAACCACAGCAATACATCTAAAGTTTCTGGCGACAGCTGTAACACAGCAGATGGCGTTATCGAACTGAAAGAAATCAGCAATGTGTCACTAATAGGTGTTGGTAGTGGTGCGTTATTTGATGAATTAGGTATACATATTCGTGCGGCTTCTAACATTATCATCCAGAACGTGCATGTACGTAACGTTAAAAAGTCTGGCTCTCCAACTTCAAATGGCGGTGACGCAATTGGTATGGAAAGTAACGTTTCAAACGTATGGGTTGACCACGTAACTTTAGAAGCTCAAGGTGGTGAAAGTGACGGTTATGACGCTTTGTTTGATATGAAAGCCGACACTAAGTACGTTACTTTGTCTTATAGTATTTTACGTAACTCTGGCCGCGGTGGTTTAGTTGGTTCAAGCTCAAGCGATGACCAAAATGGCCCAGTTACTTTCCATCACAACCTTTATCAAAATATAGATTCACGTGCACCATTGATGCGTGGTCGTATCGGCCACAGCTATAACAATCACTACAATGGCCTAAATAAATCTGGTATCAATTCGCGTATTGGCGCACAGATGTTAGTTGAAAACAACTACTTCGAAAATGCCAAAGATCCACTAGGTACCTTCTACACCAATGACATGGGTTATTGGGAAGTAAACGGTAATTTCTGGGACGACACAGTTGTATGGACTGCTGATGGTGACAAAAACCACCCTGCCGGCCCAAATCCAGTATCAACCACCAGCGTTAGTGTGCCTTATGATTACACTTTAGACGATCCATTGTGTTTGCCAAATATGCTAGCTGAAATTGCGGGTGCAAACAAAGGTGTTGCCGTGTCTGACGGCAGCTGTACAGTTACTCCGTCACCAACACCAACCCCTACTCCGACGCCAACACCTACGCCGACACCGACTCCTACACCAACGGATCCAGAGCCAGAAGAGCCAGCTCCGGCACCATCAACAGGTAGTGAAGTTTTAAACATTACTGAGTCTGGTACCTCTAGTGACTTCTTCAGTATCACGGGTAACTTGTCATCTTCTAAAGGTACGGTAAATTACAACGGCTTAACTTTAACTGAAGCGCTAAAAATTGAATCAAGCACTTCAATCAACTTCACGTCAACTGCTGACGGTGAGTTGGTATTAGTCTTCAACGAAGGTGAAAGTGGTCGCATCAGCATTGATGGCAACACACATTCAGTTTCTAACGGCGTATTGTCTGTACAATTATCTGCTGGTAGTCACTCTATTAGCAAAGTAGATACAATGAATTTGTACTACATCAGCCTTGGTAACAATGCTGAAGAGCCTGAGCAGCCTGTTGAACCAGAGCAACCAACTGAGCCTGAACAGCCTACAGAACCAGAACAACCAGTCACACCAACAGTTGGAATTACCTTGCAAGAAAATGCGAGTGGTTTCTGTTACGTTGAAGGTGCAGTAGAAAGCGATCACTCAGGTTATACAGGTGTTGGTTATGCAAATACCGACAATGTAGCTGGTGCGGGTATCCTATACGCAGTGCATGCGCCTGCAGCAGGTAGCTTCACTTTAGATGCAATTTATGCCAATGGTGCGAATGCACGTCCTGCCGCTATTATAGTTAACGACAGCTTAGTTGGTAGCTTTGCGATGGAGTCTACCGGTGCGTGGACTAACTATGCATCTGCAGGCGAAACAACAGTTACTTTAAGCGCTGGTCTTAACTTTATCCGTTTACATGCCAATGATGCAGCTGGTTTAGCGAATATTGACGCATTAATGGTCACAGGCGCAGATCAGTCAGCTGGTGATTGTAATGGCCAAATTGGTGATGGCGCTCCAGCACCTGAACCAGAGCCGACTCCAGAGCCTGAACCAACGCCTGATCCAGAACCAACTCCAGATCCTGAGCCAACGCCTGATCCTGAACCAGCACCAGAAGCAGACAGCGAACTGCTAAATATTACTGAGTCTGGTACCTCTAGCGATTTCTTTAATATCTCAGGTAACTTGTCGTCTTCAAAAGGCACAGTTAACTACCAAGGTTTAACTTTAACCCAAGCGTTAAAAATTGAATCTAGTACTTCTATTACTTTCAACTCAGCGGCAGACGGTGAGTTAGTATTAGTCTTTAATGAAGGTGAAAGTGGCCGCATCAGTATTGATGGCTCTAGCTATTCAGTATCAAATGGTGTGCTGTCTGTACAATTATCAGCAGGTAGTCACTCAATTTCAAAAGTTGATACTATGAACCTTTACTACATCAGCCTTGGTAACAATGGTGGTTCAGTAGAACAACCAACTGAACCTGAAGAGCCAACTGAGCCTGAAGAGCCGACAGATCCAACTACCCCACCAACTTCTGGCGGCGGTACTGAAGTTGTATATCCTGATGCAAACTGTGCAGAGTTAATTAACAACGACAGCATTAACTGGCGTGAATCTTCACTACAAACCGACCAAGAAATTGTTGAGTGTTTATCGGCTTCATTAGGTAAACCAGTTGGTTATGGTGAAAACGCAACAGGTGGTTTTGACCCTGCAGGCGGTAGCAAATTAGTGGTTATCACTAACGACAGACCTGAAGATCAAATCTTAGCAGCTATCTCTTCACCAGAGCATAACTGGATTGTATTTGATAAAAACGACTTCGCTAACGAAACCCCGTTAATGATGTATCGTCCATACTGTGCAGACCCTGCTTTACAATCTGCGTTAGGTGTTGATGAAGAAACTTGTCGCGACCCGTACGCTTGGTGTGCAGCTAAAGGTGTTTCAAGCTCTAGCTGTTTATTAACTTTCTTCAATGATGAGTTAAACGATAAAAACTTACCAATTCGCAACTACTTGATTGATAGCAATACTACAATTGATGGTCGTGGCGCTAAAGCTACCTTTACTTTCAATGGCTTTAAAATTGGTGCGGACAGCAGTGGTGCATCTACTCATATGTCTGAAAACGTGATTATCACTAATAACAAATTTGTTGGTGTAGGTCATACTGAAGACCATAACTTAGACCCAGATATGATCCGCTCAACTGGTGAATCACACGATATCTGGATCCATCAAAACACTTTTGATACCACAGGTGACTCAGCATTCGACGTAAAAGTAGGTGCGTATAACATCACAGTATCATTCAACAAATTAGTTAACGTTAAACGCGCTGCATTACATGGTTCAAGTGATAGCCGTGCTATTAACTCACAAATTACCACAACTATTCACAACAACTTGTTTGTAACGACTGATGATAACTTTGCATCTAGCTCGTACAACACACTACGCCGTGTACCTTTATTACGCCGTGGTCAAACACATATGTTCAACAATGTATTTTATGGTTACAGAAAAGACATTATGAGCATTCGTGTTGGTGGTAGTGCCTTGGTTGAAGACAACTTGTTTATAAACCCAGTTGATAACGCTAAAGGCGATGACTTAGCAGATTGGGCACTTAACTTGTTTGACGGAGCAGTACGTGACGGTAACTTAGAAATTAGCAATAGTTATGTATTTGAATCAGGTTCTTCTTGTACCACGTCTGGTGCTTCAGCATCGTTAGACATGCAAGACGGTTCTGCGCCAAATATGTTCGCTGACTACAATGGTATTTCACAAGATACTATTAACGCTAACCGCATGGCAGCTGATGCACAATTACGTAACTATGTAATGGCAACAGCTGGTAAAGGCGCTAAAGCGCCTTGGGTATCAGCATACTCAGAAGGTGTTAGCGCGCTAGTAGCAGCTGCACCTGCAAGCTGTCAATAAACATAAATTTGGCAATGCACTAGCGCTCAGCTAGTGCATACTAATAACAAAGGCTCCTGCTTGTGGAGCCTTTTCTAATTATCTTGACCCCTAGTGTTTTAACCCTCCTCAACATCTTGCAATATTTTTTAAATATAATTGAAACACAAATGATTGTTTTTTGATCTTTTATTTGCATTTTTAACTTTTAGTATTATTATTTTACTTGTTGGTGCCACCGGTAGCAGAAAACATTATCTAAAAGTATCAACACTCAACACAACAGACAGCTGAAATTAACATCACACATCTATTTAGGTGTTAGGGCTTGGTAGGCGACACACAAACGCGATTATCCACTCCCTAGTAATACCCGAATAAATTGGATGGCTGGTACCCATCTAGTTAGTTTCAGCACAAATGCCCACAAAAGGGCGCGAACTATCAATTAAATAGGAAACTCATATGTTTAATACTGTTAAACGTAAAATCGCATCTGGTGTAACTCTCGCATTATGTTCAATCCCTATGGCTGCAACAGCAGCTATCGGCGGTTATGCGGCACAAAATGGTGGAACAACGGGTGGTCAAGGTGGTCAAGTTGTTTACGCTTCAACAGGTACACAAATTCACGAAGCTTTGTGTAACCGAGCATCGAGCGACACACCTATCATAATTCATGTAGAAGGCACAATTAATCACGGCAATACCTCAAAAGTATCGGGTGATAGCTGTAACACTGCCGAAGATAAAATAGAAATAAAAGAAGTGAGCAATATTTCTTTGATAGGTGTAGGTAGCGGTGCTTTGTTTGATCAATTGGGTATTCATATCCGTGCGGCTTCAAACATTATTATCCAAAACGTCCACGTGCGTAATGTTAAAAAATCTGGCTCACCCCTATCTAATGGTGGTGACGCTATTGGCATGGAAAGCGACGTGTCAAACGTCTGGGTTGACCACGTAACTTTAGAAGCGAGCGGCGGTGAAAGCGAAGGGTATGATGCTTTATTTGATATGAAAGCAAATACCAAATACGTTACTTTGTCTTACAGTATTTTACGTAACTCAGGCCGTGGTGGCTTAGTAGGTTCTAGTGATAGTGACGACCAAAATGGCCCAGTTACTTTCCACCATAACTTGTATCAAAACATTGAATCACGTACGCCATTATTGCGCCATGCAACTGCGCATGCTTATAACAACCATTACCAAAACTTAGGTTCATCTGGTATGAACCCTCGTATTGGTGGTGAAATGAAAGCTGAGCACAACTATTTTGAAGATTCAAAAGATCCATTGGGTACTTTTTACACCAACGATATGGGTTATTGGCAAGTAAATGGCAATATTTGGGATAACATTGATTGGAGCAACGACGGTGACAAAATGCACCCAGCAGGTCCAAACCCAACATCTACAACTTCAATTAGCATCCCTTACTCGTACACACTAGACAACGCGAGTTGTGTACCTAGCATAGTTGCAGCCACTGCCGGTGCAAACAAAGGTTTAGCTGTTTCAGATGGTAGCTGTGGTACTTCTACTCCATCACCGACGCCTACACCAACTCCAACCCCTACACCAACGCCAACTCCGACCCCAACACCTTCTGGTGATAACCTAGCCTTGGGTGCGGGTGCAGACGGTAGCTCAAAAGCAAGTGGTACAAGTTATGGCAATGTAATTGATGGTGATTACAGCAGCTATTGGTCACCATCTTCTTCAACTGGCACTATCAATGTAAAAAATATTGATGCGACAGTTAATGCAGTAAAAATTGTTGAATTGGCTGGTAGCCAAGGTCGTGTGACTTCTTGGTCATTAGTTAATTACGACACAGGTACAACTTTAGCTAATGGCAACGCATTACCTGAGGTTATTAGCTTTAATGATGTAACTGTTAACAAGTTAAGTTTTGTTATTCATTCATCTAGCTCTACACCACAAATTGCTGAATTTGAAGTCTATTATGGCGCACCAGCAAGCAGTGGCGGTAGCAGCAGTGGTGGTTTATCACAAACCAACGGCACAGTAAATGGTACATATCGCATTACCCCATTACACAGTGGTATGGCATTAGACGTAGCAGGTTGTAGCAATGCGAATGCAGCCAACATGCAACAATGGTCTTGGTTAAACAACGATTGTCAAAAATTCGTAATCAGCACAGTTGATGGTATTTGGCATCGCATTTCTCCAGTTAACGCGCCATCTAAAGGTTTAGATGTTGATTCACTATCAACCAGCAATGGCGCAAATATCATGTTGTGGGATTACTGGGGTGGTGCTAACCAACAGTTCCGTTTCCAAAGTGCTGGTAGTGGTAAATGGCGTATTGTTAACCGCAATAGCGAATTATGTTTAGACGTTTCTGGTAACTCAGCAACAGATGGTGCTAACTTAATTCAATGGTCATGTAGCGCTGGCGCCAACAACCAAATATTTGAATTAGTTCGTCAATAATATTGGCGCTAGTTTAAAATTAGTCAATCTAGGGCGGGATCACCGCCCTTTTTTGTTTTAAGCCTTTTTTAGTACCTTAGCCACCAGCATACCGGCCAACATAGCAACAACAAACACCACTAAATCGACACTTGCATAACTTAAAGATGCAATTGCAGGTCCTGGGCATAAACCCGCTAGTCCCCAACCTATGCCAAAAGTTGCACTACCAATAATCAGCGGTTTATCTAAAAATTGATTGTTTGGTACAGTAAAAGCATCGGCACAAACGGGTTGGCTCATCTTGTTTTTAACAAAGTAGCCTAAAGCGCTGACCATTAAAGCGCCCCCCATTACAAGCACTAAACTTGCATCCCAGCTACCCGTGATATCTAAAAAATCTAATACTTTTTTCGGATTGGTCATTTGCGCAATGGTTAATCCAATTCCAAACAATAGGCCTGTTGTTAAACCCACTACACCGCTTTTAATTGTTGAAGAATTCATTATTTTTTTCCTTAGCGAGTTAACCAAACAGTGAGCATAGCTGTTGCCATAAATACACAGGTAGCAACAATAGAGCGCTTGGATAAACGGCTAATACCACAAACCCCATGGCCACTTGTGCAACCACTGCCATACACAGCACCAAAACCCACTAATAAGCCTGCTATTATCAAAGTAACGCTATTGCCAGTTGGTGCTTGTGGCGCTAATACATCAAACAAGTTCACTGCGACAATTGGCCCTAAAACTAAACCAATCACAAATAAAACTCGCCAAATATTTTGGCTAAACCAATTCGCCTGCTTGCTAAATAATTGGCTAACAATGCCGGAGATACCAGCGATACGACCTAACAATAACAACAACAGCAAAGCCGCAAAACCAATTAACCCACCACCAATTAATGCCGACACCGGCGTAAAATTTTCCACCTAACTAAACCTCTTTTAATTCAAAAATAGCAGCCAACAATGAAGCAGCTTCAAATATGACGACGCAAACTTTTGCTCTTAATAACCCTTTGCTCTAAATAGTTGGAGTTGCTTCTAGGCGGCAAAATTTTTTAGCCCCATGAGTGTAGCTTGCCTACAGGATTGGGGTAAAAAATTGCAGCCAACAACGAAGCAGCTTCAAATATGACGAGCAAAACCGCCAGCTAAAGAATAAACGTTAGTAAACCCCATATTCTGCAAACTCAACGCCGCCAAAGCCGAACGTCCACCCGAGCGGCAATACAAAACAATTTCTTGCTCAGCCGACAGCTTTCCTATTTCAGCCAAATAACTATGAATATTCATCTCTAATGTGCCACGTGATATATGTTTAGCACCTAGCATTGCGCCTTGTTGATATTCAGCGGTTTCGCGTACATCGATAATAACTAAAGACTGATTATTGTTATTAGCAATAGCCATTTTTTCAGCCAATTTATCTGCTGAAATCTCGTTAATTTGCGGTAACACCTGCGCTAAATAAGCTTGTGCAGTTTTTAGTTGTGACATATTGCCCTCGACTCTTGATATTAAAGTCCATTGATTAAAATAAAACTGCCCAATAACAGTAAAAATACCGCGAAGCTTTTGCGCAATTTATCTTGAGGCCATTTAGCTGACCATTTTTGTCCCCAAACAGCACCAAGCCCACCTAACCCAGCTAATACACCAATCATTACCCAATCCAATTGATAACTTTGACTACTCAAGGTTTGGTACTGAATAAATCCCACACTGGCGTTAAAGGCTATTAAAGCTAAGCTAGTTGCACGCGCTTGAAAAAAGTCTAATTTGGCAAGCAAGACTAAAGTCGGCACAAGTAAAAAGCCACCACCCACGCCTGAAAAGCCTGTTAATCCACCAACAAATAAACCTATAGGAAACACTAGTAGGCTACTGGCTGCAGGATGACTTTGGTTATTTTTTGGAGAGCGCCACATAAAAACACTAGCAACTAACAACAAAACGGCAAATACCAATAACTGTAACCAAGCTTGGCTTAACTCAGCCAAATAAACGCCTGCAAATGAACCAACAAACCCAGAGCTTGCAAGCAAAAGTGCGATGCGCCAATTCACATTGCGCCAGCTTTTGCTGACTATCAGGGTAAACAAACTAATCCAAGCTACGATAAAAAGTGAATTCACTACCGCATCTTTAGCGGACATACCAGCCAAACAAATCAGTACAGGCACAGCAAGTACAGCACCGCCAGAGCCAAAAATGCCTAAACTTAAACCTATACTAGAGCCCGCTAAGGCCGCGATTTGCATAGTAAAACACCCACTTATTACATTTAGTTATTACATATAACATTAATGTTGTATGCTAGTTTTTTCTTTGTTAAAGTGCAAGCCGTTTTTAAACAAATTAATTTTAAGGCCAGTTAAATTATGTCAATTGTCGTTAAGCCATTTTTCCATCAGCCGTCGTCAACTTTGTGCTATGTTGTTTATTGCGTACACAGCAAACAAGCTGCGATTATTGATCCAGCTTATGACTTTGATTATGCATCTGGCACTGTGTCTACAGAGTTTAGCCAAAGCATTATTCAGTTTGTGCAAACAGAACAATTGCAAGTCGAATGGATTTTAGAAACTCATGCACACGCCGAGCACTTAACCTCTGCACAATATTTACAAGCCCAATTAGGTGGCAAAATTGCCATTGGTGGTGGCATCACCAAAGTGCAATCAACCTTTAAAAACATTTTAAATTTGGCTGACTACCAAGATATTGAAGGATTAGATTTTGATCTGTTATTAACTGCGGACGAGCACATACAGCTAGGCAATTGTCCTATTAAAGTGATTGCATCCCCAGGTCATACCAACGACAGCATTAGTTATTTGATAGATGGCAATTTATTTGTCGGTGATACCTTGTTTATGCCTGATGCTGGTACAGCACGCTGTGATTTTCCGGGCGGCAGTGCTGCCAAATTGTTCGATACAGTACAGAAATTTTATCAATTACCCGATGAAACTAAAGTATGGGTTTGTCACGACTATCAACCCAATGGCCGTGACTTAAGATATGTTGCAAACATAGCTGAGCATAAACAACAGAATATTCATATTAATTCAGCAACCACTTTGGCCGAATTTGTAGCAAAACGTGAAAGCCGAGATGCGACACTTGGTATGCCAAAATTGATTTACCCTAGCATTCAAATTAATATTCGTGCAGGAAAAATGCCTCCCGCCGAACAAAATGGGACTAGTTATATTAAAGTACCAATTAAATTAACCAATCAATAAGGATATAAACATGGACGTAGAAATTAGCGCGCCAATACAAGCTAAATACAACCCAAGAAAGTATAGTAAAAGCAAAAAAATTGCCGTTTCGATTTTGTTTATATTAATAGCAGTCATGATCAACCGATGGCTGTTCAACTCCCAGCAAACATGGTTTCTCCCGGTGATATTAGGTGGGGTTTTAACGTTTTTTACCAATCATCTACGCAATGAAATGCCCGAAATTTCGGTTAAATTTGAAGATAATGAATTTGCGCTAAAGCAGCTTAATGCGACATTATGGTGGTTGCCTTACAACAAAATCGAAAGCTTTGAGTTTCAAGCCGCACAATACCAATGGAAAATGCTGACCACCCCTGCACAAATATTGATATTAACTGACACCGATAGTTATGTTATCCCGGCAAGTTCACAAGAATTTGCAGATAAAGTAATACAACAATTAAAACTAGTGGTGGCTGCCTGAAATGCAAAAAGGCCTAGTAATAATAACTCGGCCTTTTTAAAGCTTACCTTGTTAACCAGCGAAATTAATTCGCAGCAGCACTGGTACTTGGTGTTGCAACCACCTTCAAATCTATGACTTCATACGAACCATTTTCATCATCATCAATTTGCGCTGACAACTCACCATCCATAAATGTGCCACTGACAATAGTGTAGATATCTGGTAAACCGGCCGCATCAGCAAGGTCTATCTGCAATTCGCCATTATCGGTGAACATCCACATAAAGCCTTCAATATCATTTGGATCACTATCCCACATTACTGAGCCTGTACCATCATCCATAAATGAAAAATGACCTGTACCTTCATTATCACCATAACTAAATAAGATGTCGCCGAGTAAGCTTTGCGTTTGGGTATAGGTTACAACTATGTCATTGGCATATTCGAAATGACCATCTCCATCTTCATCCCACATTCCCATCAAATAACCCGCATTTAAGTTACCTGCTACTAAGGTGTACTGACCAATTGAGCCTAATTCAGTCTCAATTTCTAACTGATACATACCATTAATTTCCCAATCAAAATTTTCAACTTCATCGGGATCATCCATCCAATAAAAAGAGCCAGTACCATCCGAATTAAACGTAAATACATCGACAAATTCTAAATCTCCGCCCATGCCTGGGTTTGTATGGAAAACAATGCTTCCCATTACATCTGCATCCATCAGCACTTTCATGCTAAATACCGGCATCACAGTAAAACTATCACCATCTTCGGTAATTTCTAATGAGCCATCAGCAGTTAGACTAATATCTTGAATATTGCCATCGATATTATCAGCATCATACAAACCACCAGGGCCATCTAAATCTACGTGAGGCGTATTGATCATAAAACCATTGTCGTCCATGGTATATGATCCCCACTCAGAAGAAGCTGCAACTGCCATATCATCCCCATAAGCTTCCTGATTCATAGTATGTGCAACTGAATATTCGCCGCCACCAAATAAAGTAATCACATGATATGAATCAGCCACTGGCATACCTGAGTCGTCCATATCTTGTAATATCCAAGAGCCAGTCATAGCGTTGGTAGAAGAAAAGGCATTTTCAAAGGTTAAAACATTATAGTCACCCCAATTGTTCTTATCCGTATCCCACTGACCATCAGGTAATTCCGGCGCTTCGCGCATTTTTAACTCCAGTTGTCCCATATCGTTGTATGAGAAAAACTGTTCGTTTGGCCGCCCTTCATTTTCTAAACCACCATCACCATCTGAAGCTTCAATGACTTGTACAACATGAAATTGACCATGCTCATCAATTTCATATTTGGCAAACTCAACCGAACCAGCAACTTGATCATTACCTTCTTGATCATCCGTCTCGTGCGATAGAATATATCTATTACCTTCAATAAAAGTGAGTACATGGCGACCAACATCATTACCTGCGTCATCCGTTTCCACAAATATCCAGCTACCATCTAAACCTTTGTCCATGCTGTGCATAGGTGGGTAATAACCACCGTTAACAAAGTGGTCAATCGCATCTTGAGCATCGACCAAAATAAGATTTAAATTGGCTAAACTTGCAGCAAAAGTAGTATCAAAATCAGCGGCGGTAAAATCTAACACCATACCGCTAAACTCGCCATGTGCCGCAGAATCTATATAAATTCCATTATCCGGATCACCGTCTGAATCTAAACTTTGCAAAAACTGCAATAAGTTCACGACAGTTTCATCATTCACATCTGTCGCAGACGGAACCAAATCCATCGGGGTGATTTCATACATTGCCATCACTTCAGGCAGTTCGACATCGCCGACGCTAAAAGTTATGTATTCGCCGTCATAATAATAAAAACCACCATCTGAGTCTGTCATGCCTGATTGACTATCGGTTTCGTAGTAGACACCTTCTACTGGACTATCAACAAACACACCATATTTAAGATGCATTTGTGGATCGTCATCATCTTCATCATTTACGTCAATCGATACATTACATGCGGCCAACGCGGCAGCAAGGGCGACAGCTATTGCACTCTGTTGGAATTTAAATTTCATAATAGATCCCTATTTATAGTTATTGCGAGATATTGATTTGAGGTCAAGTTTTAACCAGCATCTATAGTTGTAGGAAATTTTTCAGAGTTTGTCTACTTGACTAGATGAATTAGCTCACAAACCTATACGTTAAAGGTTATTTCTGGCACAGTCCTTAAACACCACAACTTTTGTGTGTTTATTCAATAAATAATTACCTTGATACTATTCCAACCAAGGCTCAACAATTTAAACATTAGGATATTCAAGCCATGACACAAGCCTATATAAAAGCCAAAGCAGCAGTTGCTTGGGGACCAAAACAACCATTAAAAATTGAAGAAGTAGAGGTAATGCCTCCACAAAAAGGTGAAGTGCTAATTAAAGTAATCGCCTCTGGCGTATGCCATACCGACGCTTTTACTTTGTCAGGTGAAGATCCTGAAGGCATTTTCCCAGCCATTTTAGGCCATGAAGGTGGTGGTATAGTTGAAGCCGTCGGCGAAGGTGTAACTAGTGTAGCTGTCGGCGACCATGTGATTCCGTTGTACACACCAGAGTGTGGCGAATGTAAATTTTGTTTATCTGGCAAAACCAACTTATGCCAAAAAATTCGTGCAACCCAAGGCAAAGGTTTAATGCCAGATGGCACCACACGTTTTTATAAAGACGGCCAGCCGATTTACCACTATATGGGCTGCTCAACTTTTGCTGAATATACTGTATTACCAGAAATCTCACTTGCTAAAATAAACAAAGAAGCACCACTTGAGGAAGTGTGTTTATTAGGTTGTGGTGTCACCACTGGCATGGGTGCAGTGCTAAATACAGCAAAAGTAAAAGAAGGTGATACAGTTGCCGTATTTGGTTTAGGTGGCATAGGTTTATCTGCCGTTATTGGCGCAACTATGGCCAAAGCCAGCCGTATTATTGCGATTGACCTTAACGAGAAAAAATTCGATTTAGCCAAAAAGCTCGGCGCAACTGACGTAATTAATCCAAAAGATTACGACAAACCGATTCAAGACGTGATTGTTGAATTAACCGACGGTGGCGTGGATTTCTCTTTTGAATGTATTGGCAACGTAAACGTGATGCGCTCAGCACTAGAGTGCTGCCACAAAGGTTGGGGGGAATCTGTGATTATTGGTGTGGCTGGTGCAGGCCAAGAAATTTCTACTCGTCCATTTCAATTAGTAACCGGCCGAGTATGGCGCGGAACTGCATTTGGTGGCGTTAAAGGCCGCAGCGAGTTACCAGGCATAGTTGAACAATATTTAAATGGTGAATTTAAATTGGACGACTTTATCACCCACACCATGGGACTTGAAGACATCAATAAAGCGTTTGATTTAATGCACGAAGGCGAAAGCATTCGCTCAGTTATTCACTTTGATAAATAGGCAAATCAATGTCATTAACTAAGTTAAGTGAAAACAAAGTAGCTGGTGGTTGGCACCAGCGCTTTAGCCACATATCAGCGGTTAATAATTGTGAAATGACTTTCGCAATTTTTTTACCACCACAAGCGGCGCAAGGGCAAAAAGTACCAGTATTGTACTGGCTGTCGGGTTTAACCTGCACAGATGAAAACTTTATGCAAAAAGCAGGGGCTTTTAAAAAAGCAGCTGAGCTTGGCATTTGTATAGTTGCGCCGGATACCAGCCCACGCGGTAAAGAGGTGGCAGACGATAAAGACGGTGCTTACGATTTTGGTTTAGGTGCAGGTTTTTATTTAAATGCCACCCAAGCACCTTTTGCCCAGCACTACCAAATGTATAGTTACATTACCCAAGAGTTACCAAAATTGATCGAAGCTGAGTTTGCAGTGTCGGATAAAAAATCAATTAGTGGTCATTCAATGGGTGGGCATGGTGCATTAACTATTGGCCTTAAAAACCGACAAAGTTATCGGTCGATTTCTGCTTTTTCACCAATAACGAATCCAATACAAGTTCCGTGGGGGCAAAAAGCTTTTAGTGGTTATTTAGGTGCAGATAAAACAACTTGGGCTGAATACGACAGTTGTGAATTGCTAAAACAGGCAAGTTCAATTCAGCCAATAATGATTGAACAAGGTTTAGCTGATCAGTTTTTACAAAATCAACTAACGCCACAAGCTTTGTTGGATGTCGCGGCTGAAAAAGGTTTTGAACTAAACTATACAGCGCATCAAGATTACGACCACAGCTACTTTTTTATCAGCAGCTTTATTGATAAACATTTAGCGTTTCATGCCGAGTATTTGGTTTAGGGTCCGAAGAAAAACAAGGCTTGCGCTAGTTGAGACAACTATGCGAGCCTTGTTTTAGTGTAAGGCTAAGAACTTAATTTACAAACCTGCCAGTTTGCTAACTGATCAGAATACTCTTTGCCTTGCTGCAAAATAAAACCACCCGCCGATGCAGGTTGGCGTAACCTTGGTACCCAAGCTTTAAAGGTTTGATCTTCGCTATACCAACCAGTAATGCTAAATTTAATCACTTCTTCATTAGGTGATACTGACAATATTTTTGCCTGCAACTGCACTTTGGTTTTAAATGAATTCATATAGCCATTAGCGTCGGCAACTCGGTACGTCGCATCTGACCATTTACAAATATGTTTATTAAGCAATTTGCTATCTGATTGTTCAAGCTCACCCGCAGTCACTTGCTCGGCAGATAATTTTGGCACACTCGCTCGAACTAACTTATCTGGTACTTGTTGCTCAGGTAATTCAATATCAGCTAAAGGTGAATTGTCGGTTAACTCAATATTCTTTGTTTTAACTGCTGTTGTTGCTGGTAAATTTAACTGAATATCTGGTTGTGAAGCAGCTTGTTCTTCAGTACTTGCACAACCAGATAACAATGCAGCGACAATAATTACTTTTATGGTATTGTCCATTTATCCCTTTCCTTATTATTTTTTACGCATATCCAAAATAGGTAGGCTACCTTCACCCATAATAGTAGTCGGTAATTTTCCATCCCAATTTTGTGCTTCGGTCAAACTGACAATTAACGGATTGTTTTGTAGCGCTTTCGCTTTTGCTTCTATTGCAGTGGCTTCAGCTTGGCCTTTTAACACAATAGCTTTTGCCTCAGCTTCCGCCACTTTAATAATACCTTGCGCTTTAGCATCGGCAGTATTTACCTCACGTAAGGCTTCTAAACGTTGGCGCTCAAGCTTATGCTCTTCTGCCGCGGCCAAGTTTTTCTCAGTTTGTTTAATTTCTATCGACTGAATATATTTTGCCGGTAATTCGATATTTTCAATTTGGATATTATCAACCACCACAGGAAAACTAGCCATTTCTTCTATTAAGCGTTGCTCTATGCCTTGAATGGCTAACGCGCGGTCTTGAATTAACTGCTCAGCTTCGTATCTTGGAATTGTGTCTTTAGTAGCCGAGCGAAAGCGCGGATCTAAAATACGTTGTTCAAACTGAACTAAACCACCGTATTTTCTAAATAAATCTAATGCAGCGTCTTTATCAACCGTCCAGTTAACGCTGACCTCAATGGTGACTGGCATCTGCTCCTGTGTGCTGGAAGCCATTTTTTCAGCATTTTTACGCGTACGCACTTCAATGGGTTCGACCGAGTCGATAAAAGGTAGCTTAAAATGTAATCCGGGATTTTCTTGATATTTTGCTTCGCCAAAACGTTTAACAATGCCTACGTGACCTTCCTCAACCGTATACACACTACTAAAAACAATCGAGATAGCGACAATAGCAAAGATGATACCTGAGCCAAATTTAAGTTTGTTGGTAACAGTTTGATTAGATGATAATGCATTCAATGACATAACTTTCCCTCGTGATTAATTTGAATTGAACGAAAGACATATTATGTCAATAGTTCTGTGTTTGCAAATTTCTAACATCTGCTCTGTAAAGAATCTAATTTCACCAATGATTTTCCAGCATAACTTACTTCCAAACCTCTGAACTTAACGCACCATTCCATTTACTTTGCCAGCAACTACAGTTAACTTAACCGCTAAACCTACTATCAAAACTTAGCAAGCCGTGGCGCATAATCAGCAACCCAATAATTTATTTACAATTCTTTTCAGTTTATTGGCTGTTATTGCTGCACTGTTGGTGTTTTTATATCCCGATGCTAACCAAACAGCACCACAACCAACTCAGGCAAATAAAACACCAGCTATTCCTCGCGCTCAAACCATAGATAAATTTGAGTTAAAACAGGTAGAAAGTAACGATTCTAAGCCAGCCAAACAATTAGAGGTTATTAAACCAGAGCAACAGGTGTTTGATGTTGGCCAATTATTTGCCGACACCACGAGTATTAATAACTGTGCCATCGAAAGAGATGAAGATTTATATCTGCAAGTTATGTATATGCTTGAAGATACTTTCAACCAACATGACTACCTATACGGCAAACTGAAAATAAACGACACTTTGTCGGTGCAGGCTATTTACCCTATAGGCTTTAATGATGCGTTTTGGGCTATGTACAAAAACCAATTGTTGGAGGTGTTAAAAACTTATTCTGAAGAGCTGTCATTTAGTTTGATAAAACCAACCGAAATTGTGCTTTTTTTGCTGCCTGAGCGCGAAGAATATATTAGTTTATTAGAGCAAATTTCTTTTGATGGCCAAGCCAGTATCGGTGTGTATTTTCCCTATACCAATTTGGCTTTTGTGAATTTAATCACTTTAGAACAAAGCGTTGAAACTGCTGTGCACGAAAGCATTCACCGGCTTAACCAATACTTTTTTGGTTTTACGGCAAGGGTAATTAATGAAGGTTTAGCTGAGTATTTTGAAAGTACCGCAAACCAAGCATATAAAATAGCTGATGAGTTAAAGAAGTTTGAACAACAAGATTATGTGCTTGAACCGCATGAATTATTTACTGCTTATCCAACTTGGACGCCAGATGATTATGCTGCGTTATATTTTTCTGCCAAGCTGCTCACCCACTATTTAATCAAACAAACACCAAAAGAGTTTACTCAGTTAATGATTACAGAAGCTGAAGATAAGTGTTCACCGCTGCCACTAGATCAATACAGCCAACAAATAGAAAGTTTAATTATTGAACAGGAACAAAATTATATTGAGTGGCGAGGAGAATTAATCTCTACACAGCTCTAACTGGTAATCAAATGCACCGCCAGAATCTAAGCACTGATCAACTGCAATCAAAGTTGCAATATATTGATATGATAGAAGACTTGCTATTATTAATCCTACCCAGAAGAATAGTCCAACAACCACAACAAAAATGCCCTCATAGCTAACATTTTTGCTGAAAATTCTACAGATAAGGTAGCCAGTTTTACGGCACAAAAACTCAACTACACATTCTGTAATACAGCTGAACACAAATCGAACTATTCCTGCAGAAGCTTCTGCTAAAAAATCAAAAGCCATTAGCTACTCCCTTATTCAATTCAAGAAAGCAAGACTAATGGCTTTTCAGTTATAAAACAAAACTTTGTTTTAAACTGAGTGCTATTTAGAAATTACCTCTAACACCAAATATCACGCTGCGGCCTGGTTTAGGTGCAAGGTCTTTTAAGAATGAGCTATGCACACGTGCATCTGCGTCAGTTAAGTTGCGGCCTTTTACATAGAAAGTCCAGTCAATGCCACCCGCTGGTAGGTAATAACTTGCTGTTGCATCTAACCAGTTGTAACCAGCGGTTGATGTTTCATGCTCTGCGACATCGTCTTGTTTAAAGTAACGAGTCCAATTTAGTTGCAGGCTGTAGTTATCTTGTTGGAAGTCTAACTCAATGCCAGATTTCATTGGTGGTGTTAGTGGTAAGTTACTACCATCTTTTAAACGCGCTTTTACATAATCCGCAAAAAAGCTCGCTTTAAGCACATTATTTACCTGCCAAACAGTTTGCAGTTCAAAACCGTGTAATTTAGCTTGTTTGGACTGCGCGTAGTACAGCGGTAACTCGTCTGCATGCACATCTTCTTCATGCTCGCCTTCATGATCTGCTTCGGCAGCATGTTCATCTTCATGGCCATGCTCTTCATGACTGACTTCGACAAAATACTCAGTTGGGGTTTGGTAGTAATAATTATCTATTTGGTTATAAAAAGCATTAAATACAAAACCAAAATCGCCACTAAATTTACGTAAAGCAAAATCGATATTTTTTGAAGTTTCGACATCTAAATCATGCATTGAAGGTTCAAAAACAATTTCTTCACCTTCTTCATGCATTTCATAAATCGCACCAATTTCATAAGTGCCAGTTGCGATATGTGGGCCAAAAGCAAATAACTCAGCGGCAGATGGTGCACGCTGTGCACGAGAGTATGACAAACCAACATTGTAACCGTCAGCAAAATCCCAGACTAAACCAGCTGACCAGCTAACAGGCGTAAAGTCTAATTCACGGGCTGCGTGTAACTCGCCATGTTCTTCTTCGTCATGATGTTCTTCATGCGCTTCTTCGTGATGCTCTTCGTGCTCATCTTCATCGTGGTGATGAAGCTCGATGTCAGCGTGGTTTAATTCACCTACTGAGATATTCACTTTTTCAACTCGTGCACCTAACTGAATTAACACATCCCCTATATGGGTTTCTTCCATTAATGCTAATGCGACTGCTTCTGTGGTTGATGCAGGGGTAAAAGCTTCATCACCTTGGGCTGCAAATTCTGAGCGTTTTGCATGTAAGCTAACACCACCGCGCCACTCTGCAAATGTTTGATGCAACAAATCTAAACGCACTTCACTGGTTTTGCTCTCAAACACAGTGCCAACTTCATCACCTTCAATTTCAGCATGTTGATAGTCCGTTTGTGCCGCTTTTAATTTAACTGTGCGCAACAAATCGTTTTCAAAATTAATTTCACTAATGAGCTGGTAGCGGTTTTGTTTTAACGATGCAAATACACTTTCTTCTGCATGTACATCATGTTCATCTTCGTGATGCTCGTCTTCAGGCGCTTCATCTAAGTGTTCTTCATCTTCGTGCTCTTCTTCGTCACCATGAGCATGACCCGGAATACCATATTCACGCTCTAAACGACCATAAGAAACACCCACAAAACCATCTTCAAATATGTAGCTGCTACCTAGTGTGTAACCATTTGATTCTTCTGCGCTGTTTTCAACTGTGTCATGGCCATGTTCATCCGCTTGAGCAATTGTGTAATCGTCCGCTTGGCGATCAAAAGCATCGATATGGAATGCAAAATCACTAACACTTGTATTGGCATTAAATCCAAATAATTTTTGATTGTTGTTTTGATTGTACTCAGCTAATAACTCGCCCGAGGTGTCTTTATTTCGAGGCACTCGGTTGTCAACTACGTTAACCACACCACCTATTGCACCACTGCCATAAAATAAAGTTGCTGGGCCACGGAAAATTTCTATTTGTTCAGCAGTAGAGACTTCAGAGGTAACTGAGTGATCAGGTCCAACACGCGATACATCTCCCACGTCTAAACCATTCTGGGTAATTAATACACGCGGGCCAGATAAACCACGTACCACAGGTGTACTTGCTACATTGGCGTAAAAGTTAGTGTGGATCCCTAAAGAATGTTCTAACGTGTCACCCAAAGTTGCCGCTTGGCGACGGCGTAAAGTTTCACCCGCAACTACTTCTACTGGAATTGACGATTCAATAATAGATGCATGAAATGGGCTTGCTGTTACATCTATTACTTCAATAATGCTTTTTGCCAATGTAATAGCGACGTCGAATCTGTCTTGGCCTTCCAATTCAACATGGGTATTGCTGTGCACATAACCTTTTGCTGAAACGTGTAGCTCAAAATGGTCTTGATTAAGATCTGAGAAAGTAAATTGACCTAGTTCATTAGTAGTGGTTTTTAATGCTGTACCCATAATGGAAACATCGGCATTTTCGACAGCTTCGCCTTTGTCATTAAAAATTTTACCTGTGATGTCTGCTGCCACAGCTGAATTCGCAGCCAAAACTACTGCTACTAGTGAATATTTTGCGCTTTTCATGCTAACCCTGATAAATTTGTTACGATATAACATTTTGTGCAGTATGTTATACCATCACAATTTATACAGCAAGCTTGAGAATAATTCTTTTTCCATTTAGCACAATAGCACTTTTGTTAGATTCTCAGCATTTTTTAACATCAAAGCTGTTTAATATGCTGAAAATTAGATTACTATTACTAGAGTTAATAATTTGTTGTTTTTGGTAAGTGGTATGACACAAAAATACGAAAGGAAACTGGTACTTGATCCTAATCAGTGGTGGGAGCATTTATCTATGGCACAAAAATTTTCAGCTAACTCTTTGTTCCAATACGGATATCAATTGCAGTTTATTCGCCAAACAGACAAAGGAAAACTCGCAGTATTGATGCGTGATGACGACATCATAACGTTGAATGAAGAAGGTGATATAGACAGTGATCCTGATATTGTCTTGCGCAACTAAACTATCTAAGGTTTACGGTACAAATAAGCAGGAAAATAACGCTGAGTATATTTACTCAGAACACCAGGCACAGTCATCACATATACAAATAAACCAAACCAGCTCAGAATAGACATCACCAACAACCACAAATTTTTCTCTTGGCCTTTAGTGTTGTTGTTAGTTAAAACAAAAAATATCGGATATAAATATCCAACCAAATAAAGCATTGCGCTTAACAGTTGTACATCGCTCATAAACTACTCCAGCCTCAACTTGCATACCCGAACTACTTGGATATATAGTCTATCGGCTAGAGTATTAGTAACTTGATGATTATTTTTTGTTCGTTTTGGTCGGCGCGGCTGCAGCGGCTTGTTGTTGAATTTTTGCGGCGCGACGTTTGCTTTCTTCGGCAGCTTTTTTTTCAGCACGGCGCTGTTGTTCTTTCTTCTTTTCTTCTTCGGCTTGCACTGTCGAAATATAAACCAACCAACCTAACCACGACAAAAACAAAGTAGCCAACAGCCACATATTTTTTGATTGACCAATTGCTCGCTTGTCACCAGCCACAAGCGCAATTGGCAACAAGAAAAAACAAATGCCAATTATGTATAAGAGTAAATCAGTTTCGGTAACACCCATGTTTGATACACCGGAGAATTGTCTAAGATAAAAAAAGTATAGCAGCTATAAAATTATTCGTTAGCCATCAACTAATTCAAGTAATAGAGCGCATAAATGCATATATTGGCGAACATGTGTGCCAGCCCAAGCTTGTTTTATTGTATGTGATTGGTCGACAAAAAAGTTGTGCACTTGTTCTGCTGATAAGTCACTGCTGCGGCCTAAATTACGCTCAACCGCCTGTTTAACCGGCAAGTTTTTGTAAACCATATCCTGCACTATATAAGTACCATGGCCTAAAATGGCCTCAGCTACTTTAACTTCAAGCAATTCGCCACGGGTTTGTTTAACCAGTGCTAGTTTATCAACTTGATTTTTTTGAAATTCTTCAGCCAATAAAACAATCACTTCACTTTGGCTTTTATTATCATTCGAGATATTGTTGAGTTTTGTTTGGCATGCAACTAAGTCTTTGCGAACACCTTCTGTTTTTGTAGCAAAATAAAAAATCGCCAACAACAAAACTGCAAATGCAGCACCAATAAATATCACAACAACCACCTTTTCAACAACTAACCGAATTTATTTTATTAACTATTACATGACGCTAGATCAATTGAGCCTATGCTACCCGAATAATTCTACTTTTGGCAATTGCCTTTAAGCCAACAATACGCATAATGTTCGGCTGATAAAAATTAAAGACTTAGAATTGCAAAGGGTTTGTATGCCAAGTTTACAGCGCATTGTATTAATAGATACCCACTTACCAGGCGTGGTAGAACTAAAACTAGACGGCCACACCAATATATGTGGTACCAACGCATCGGGTAAAACAACATTACAACGACTTATTCCAGTATTTTATGGCGAGTTTCCAAGCCGCGTAGTTCCAGCAACACGTGACAGCTTTGAAAAATGGTATTTGCCGCGTGAATCGAGTTTTATTATTTACGAATACAGCCGTGGTGATGGGCAGTTTTGCCAAACAGTCTTAGCCTCATCAGGCAATGGTGTGAACTACAGGTTAGTCGACAAAGCTTTTGTTTTAGAAGATTACCTCCAGCCGCAATTAACTGGCGACTACAAACCTGTGACTATGGTTGAATTAGGCCGTAACTTAAAACGTGAAGGCATTAATGCCACTAGCCTATTAAACACCAGCCAATACCGCGCGATAATTCAAAACGACCGCGGTCAACTAAACCAAAGTAGTAATGGCCGAGAATTGTTAGCTTATGCGCGTCAATTTTGTTTGTGTGAGCCAGATGCCAATTTACGCCATATTGAAAAACTCGCCAAAGCTGTGCATTCAAAAGAAGGCAAAATGGAAACCATTAAAGCTATGGTTTCAGCAATTTTAGAAGAAGATGGTGTTACCCCACCAAAAAGCAGCCTCAACATAACTAAAGTGGATGATTGGATAAGAGAATGCCAATTAATCCAAGGTTTTAATCAAATAAAACCTGAGTTTGAGCAGCTAGAGCAACAACACAAACAACTGCAACTGACTGAAAAACGTTTAGCCCAGTTAAAAAGCCATTTTAGTTTAGATCAATCCAAACTAAGCAAAGAGTTGATAGAGCTAGAAGATCAATTCAACCAAAGCCAAATCGAGCTAAAAAAACTCAATAGTGAATGGTCGTATCAACAAGACAAACTCAACCAAACCTTGTCGAGTGCACGTGCAGATGTTACTCAATACGAAACGGATTTAGAACAAGTTGAAAGTGATTATTTAGACTGGCAAGACAAAGATATCGACAGCTTGCAACAAAAAGTAACCTTGTTACCGCAGTGGCAAAGCCAGCTCGAAACACTTAATTCGCGTTATCAACTATTAACCGACAAACACTCAGATATTGAATCGGCCTACAACAAAAGATTAGCTGAAATAACTGAGCAGCACGGCGAAGAAATTGAAGCTTATCGAGCTGAGAAAGATGAAGTAAAAGAACAGCTTGCTGAGCAAAAAAGCCAAGAGCAGCAACAGCTCCAACAGCTTAAACAAAATTACCAAAATCAGCTGGCGCGTATTGAAAGCGAATTTAAAGACAACTTGCATGAGCTAATCAATCAGCGCACCGAAATTAACAGCATAATGCAGCATGTTGCATTTACCGCACATGAACAAAGTGAGTTAGATTTATTAGACGCACAAATTAAAGAAGCGGTAAACGAAGAAGATCACAGCCGCAGCCAACTGGTACAAGTTGAGCAAAAACGCAATTCTGTGCAGCAAAAACGCCAAAAAGCGGTGGAAACACTCAATGCAGCGCACAAAAGCTTGCAACAAAAACAACAAGCGGCCGAAGCCATCGAAAAACTACTTTACCCTGGACAAAACACCCTGCTGGAGTTTTTACGCCGCGAACAAGCTGGTTGGGAAGAAAACCTAGGCAAAATTATTCACCCAGAATTACTTAACCGCACCGACTTAAAACCTCAGTTAGCCAGCTTAAATGATAGTGACAACGCTGAACACGCATTTGGTGTGTTGCTTGATTTACTCAGTTTAGACACTCCCGAATATGCTGAAAGTGAACAAGCATTAAAAGCCAAACAAGCACAAGCAAGCGATGCGGTAAAACAAGCCAAAGCTCAAGTTGAACAAGCAGAACAAGCTTTAGCTGAGTGCAGCAACGAGCTGCAACAGCTAGAGAGTCAATTAAGCCAACTAAAAAGTGATGTTGAGCATAAAAGCCAACAGCGCCGTCGTTTCCAGCTGGATAAAGACAATTTACATCAACAATATCAACACAGTTTAAACGAGCGTAAATCTCGTTATACAGCTCAGCTTGAACAAAACAAACAAGCACAGCTAAAACTGCACAATGAAAAACAAGCTTGTATCGACGAAATTGAAGAACAGCGCGCCGAAGCTGAGCTCGAACACAAAGCGCATTGGCAACAATTATTAGCTGATTTAACCAGCCGTATCAGCCAAGTTGAACAGCGTATAATGCAAGCGCAGAACAACTTTAAACAAGATAAACAAAAATGTGATTTGTGGCTGCAAAACGAATTGTCGCAACGTGGGGTTGATGTTGATGAAATCGGCCAAGTTAAAAAAGATATTCAACAACTGCAAAAAGATATTCGTTACGTTGAGCAAAATAGAGAGCTAGTTAATAAATATCAATATTGGTATCAAACAGTGTTTAACGGCCATAAAATTAAATGGCAACAAGCGCTGGCTGAAGCCAAACAGTTGCAACTTGGCACTGAGCGCAGCTTAAACCAAGCGACACAAAACTATCAGCAACAAAGACAAAAACTCAATGAGGTTAAAACCGACTCTGAGCAAGCCTTGCGTGACGCCAAACAACTAGAGCAAGAACTACAACAAGTTTTACGTGAGTTAACTAAACTAAAACTTGCACCGAGCGATCCAGTACAAGAAAAAGCTAATCTGGCACAACGCATAAATGAAAGCCGTGAACAGTTAGCCGAACGTGAAGAGCTTAACCAAAACGTTAAACACAAATTGGGTCAATTCGACAGTTTAATTGCGGCACAAGCAGGCACAGGTTTAGCCGAATTGTGGGATAGATCACGCGAAGAATGCACGTTCACCGACAGCAAAGGTTTGCGTCAAGTTGATCATATTAAGTTAGTTGAAAAACTCTCTGAGCTAATTAATGTATTTGTCCCACAAAAACACCAAGGTTTATGTGAACAAGGCAAAATATTCGGTACTGGCTTAACCAGTTATTACCAAGTATTGGCTGATATCGACAAACGCATCGCCAGCCAAAGCAAACGTTTGAGTAAAGAAGTTGATGCCGAATTGTATTTAGATGGCATTTCAGATTCAGCAGTAACTATTCGTTCAAAAATCAGCGAACTTGAATTTTGGCCTGAGCTACAACAATTCCACCAATTGTATTTAGAATGGTTAGAGCAAGGCACACATCAATTGCCGTCGAGCGATTATGCAGGCAGCATGCGCCGTGTACTGGATATTTTAGGCCGAGCTGCGTTAACCGGTGGTATCAGCAAATTATTAGATATAGAACTGCGCATCAAAGAAGGCAATAGCGTCTTGGTTATTCGTACCGACAGGCAGTTAAACGAATCATCCAGCCATGGTATGGCGTATTTGATTTTATGTAAGTTCTTATTGGCCTTTACCCGTTTATTGCGTGGTCAATCATCTACGGTCATCCATTGGCCAATCGATGAACTTGGCACCTTACACTTAAATAATATCCAAAAAATATTTAAAGCTTGTGAGCAAAACAATATATCTATTGTTGGTGCTTTCCCGAATCCAGAATCAGAAATTTTATCGCTGTTCGACAACCGCTATTTAATTGATAAACAAACGCGTAAATTACAAATAGTGCAACCGCGCATTAGCCCAATATCACAGCGTATTCAACAAGCTAAACAGGCAGTTAAAACCACAGAGGAAACCAGCGCATGATGACTCAACAAGGCCAAGTGTTAGAAACCTTATTGTCTGGTGGATTTGTTTGCCGTATTAGCAATGAAGATATGTTTAACTTTTTGCAGCAGCCACAAACAGCGCAGCAAATCGAAACTCAGTTAAATATTTTAAACCGCACTTTAACCAAAGCGGCTGATGGCGAAGTATTTTTTGCTAGTTATTTGTCGCTAGCTGATAAAGAGCGTGCTGTGCTTGAACGTCAGTTTAAAGAAATTACTGCCAACTTATTGCCGCTGGTTGAATGGTTATTATTAGTGCAAGAAAGCACAGGTCAAGATATGCCATTAGCGCAAGGCAGCGCCATTCGTTTAAACGAGTTACAAAGCACAATTGAAGACACACCAGCATTGCTTGAACAACTGGGTAAAATATCTGCGTTTACTTTATTTGGTTCAACCAGTAAAACCGCAGATGGCCAGCTTAAACAAATATTTAAACGTTTAGGTGAGCTTGGTTATTTAGTAAAACCAAATAGCGAAAAACAAATTTATATCGCCACCGGCAAACTTGAATATTTGTATGAAGTGATCCGCTTTATTGACGAAACCGAAGCTTTATCACTAACTGAACAAGCCGAAGCAGCCATGCAGCAAGGTGTATTACTGTGAAGGATAATATTACTCAAGCTGGGCAAAAACTGCTACGCGCTATGGCGCGGCATAGCGATATTATTATGCAAGCCTATGTTAAAGGTGCAGTTGACGAAGGCCAGCATAGCCCACAAGTTTTAGATAACTTACAAAGTTTAGGTATTTTGTGGCGACCAGATATTGAATCTGACTTACGTTTACGCCGTATCGTCCGCGCTTTGTTAGAAGAAGGTTTAAGTGATGAGCGCAACCGCCAAGTAGATGCCAATATAGGTTCAGCGCTGGCTAAAGTTACAACCTTGGTTGCACATTACAAAGAAGCCTGTAATAAACATAGATTCGCTGAAGCTGAATCACATATGGCGGATTTAACTGAGTTAACCTACGCCATGATAGATTCACTTAAACAAGGTGTACGTGGCTTATGGAGTCGTATTCATAAAGAATTTGGTTATGTTGCTTCAATTGATGCGAAAATTCGTGAAAACCAACTAGCGCAGCAACAAGTAACGGATATTTTAAGCCAGCTAGAAATGTTCCATTTTGACAAACTGGCACAAGAAGCTGGCAGCAACCGTGATTTACGCCGTTTGTTAGTGGTTACTTTGCAATCTAACTTTGCCGCGGTAACCCAAGAATTAAGTTTAGTGCAAGCAAGATTAAATGAATTGCTCGGTCGCTTCCGCGAATTCCAAGGGCGTACCCGTTTACTCAAAGGTTTTGTGCTGCATTTAGAGCAACAACCAGACTACAGCCCACAAAATTATGCTAAACACAGCCAAGTGCCAAATGTATTTAACCAAGCACAAGCGATTATTGAGCCTGCTGCTGTGGATGTGCGCAATGCCAACCACGAAGCTGAATTAGCTCAGATTGTTGGCCGCATTAAAGCTATATTCCATTTACGTAGCCAAACACCACAAGCCGCGGCACAAACAGTTAAAGTGGAACAAAGTGAAGCAGTTGCGTTAGCAGAAAACAAAATCCGCCAATCAGTCGAGGATTATTTCTGCCATATTATTGATACAGGTGCACGTTTATCTGCGCTTGATTACCATGTCGAACATAAACTGGAGTTTGATCACGAAACTTGGATTTACCAAGTAATAGGTGGATACGAAGCTTTACCTACAGGTGACAAAGCTTATTTTGGTTTAGAAAAATCACTGCGTGATCATCCGCAGTTTACTGGCAATAAAATTATTGAAGACGTCGCTTTGTGGTTTAGTTAGCTTTCTTTGCCTATAGTTAACAGGACAATCACTGCTGTTAGAGATATGAGGTTAGTTAGTTGAGTATTGCTAAAATAATGAGTGCCACAGTCGTATCTGTAGAAATGGACGACTCATTAGCCGAAGTGAAACGCATTTTTGATAATGCTCATTTTCATCACCTTGTGGTTATCGCCAACAACAAACTTGTTGGCGTAATATCAGATCGAGACTTACTAAAAGCGCTCAGTCCAAATATAAATAGCGCTGCTGTGACCGCAAAAGATTTAGCTTGTTTAAACAAAAAAGCCCATCAAATTATGTCGCGCCATCCGATAACCCTATTAACCACCGCAAGTATTAAAGACGCGGTACAGACATTTAACCAACACAAAATATCCTGCATTCCAATTGTTGATCAGAATAATAAAGTACAAGGCATAGTCACTTGGCGTGATGTGATGCGTAAATTAGCCGAGGCTTATCAAAAGTAGTGATGTTGTAAACCACTATTTACGCACCCATCCCAAAGCAGTATATAGAGGTATAGCATGATAGTTTTGCTCACGTAACAACTGCATAGTTTGATTATCCATATTTACAGCACGTAGCAGTTCAATAATATCGTCTTTTTCATCCATGTTAGTGCTAGCTAGCATTTTGTATTGGGTAAAAGCTTTTGCTTTGGCAATCAACTGCTGTAGCTCAAGCTGCTCACCGCTGTCTTGATCGAACACAGGAATGGCTGGAATATAATTACAATTTAACGCATCAATAATTTTATGTAACGCAGGTTCAGCTAACTGCATTAAATTGGCAGTTATTTCACCACTCGGCAGATAACTTTCAATCGCCTTAACACGAAAGTCACTCCTATGCTGTGAGGCAGTTTTAATACTGTCTTGCTGAACTTCTTTGGCTAATGCCGACAATAAATTAAATAACATTAGCTCAGCAAATACACTCATATATGCAAGGACAAATACTATATGCAAGTCTTTGCGCTGTTGTTGGCGCGCAATAAACAGTGCAGACAAAGCGGTCCAATAAGCAAAACAGCGAAACCTAGTCCAAGGCTGTTTTAACAACTCCTTTTGTTGCGCAACAATACGCTCAACAAACAACACAGGTATTAGTGCAGTCGTGCCTTTAACATTCAAAAAGTTAATTGCTTTTTTTAAGTCAGTAGAATCTTGGTTTTTAAAATAGGATTTACATTCAGTGCTATTAGTAAAAAACGTAATATGCTCGGCTAACCAGTTGCAAGGGGTTAAGACAGAATCAAGTCCATTTACCGACAGTCTTTCATCCCCTAACACAGAAAAGATCCGTTTAAAGTGACCTAAATCTCGAGTGTCGGCAAAATACTTCAGCGGATAATTATTTAATACACCTTCCAATTGTTTCTCTAACATTAGATCAATACTGCGATGAACCGAGTTGATCTTTTGTTGCAGACTATTTTTATCTGACTGGCGTTTCTTAAGTGCTTCAATTTCCACATCAAGCAATTGGCGATTTAATTCAGATTGATAAGCTTTTTGCTCCTCTTCTAGCCGAGCTTGCAAATTTCCTTGGGCTAAATAGTGGTAAAAAGTTTGTTGTGCGGATAACAAACGGGGTGATATAGCATTGCGCTCTTTATAACTTAAGCGCACATGGGCTTTCTTCTTAAGTTTAAGATCTTCAATCGGGGTGGTAACATCACCATCAAACGGAATATCATCTAAAAAAGACATACGACTCCTTTTGCCTTTATATCGCCACTAAATACACCAGACTGTTTTATCACATTTTACGAACAAAAAATCAACAAATTAGTTATTTTTGCTCAACGCAGCTTGTGTTTTAACGGCTTGGCGACAGACGTCTGCTAAGTTTTTATCACTAAAAATAGGATGATAAGGCTCATCTTGTTGATAACAGTAGTTTTCAACAAAACGAGCAATAGATTGTTCGCTTCTGCTAATTTGTTTTAAATGTTGTTGCTCAGATGGCGCAAATTGATCAAACCTGTGGGTAAAGTGCTCATGCAAATCAGACGGTTTAATCATACTGTTCGATTTAGTCACTGAGCCTGCCGATTGCCACACGTCACCGACGATACGATTTTTAAATCGCTGAAATTCAGGTGTTTGCCATATGTGCATGGCTGCAGCAATTAAAACAACCCAAATCAACAACTTCTTTAACATAATTGATCCAAAACATAAAAAGGCGAAAAACGTCGAATAATGGCTTAGTTTTAACTAAGTAAACCGCTATACTTAGTTGTTAACAAGCCTAAGAGACATCAATAGAGCCTATCCTAAGCTATGACGGACAAAATTGATATAAAATCAGATACAAACCCGGTTAAAATTCAACCAGCTAAAAGCTCTAGTAACTCGCATAAGTCAGCCCGTAACAGAATATACGTTAGAGCCGTTCAAGGTTTATTCCAAACGGTAAGACGCCGTATCGGATTTTTGTTTATGGCAGCGTTTATGCTGCTACCTTGGCTGCAATTCAATGGTAAACAAGCCATTTTATTTGATCTACAAAATCAAGAATTTAATATTTTCTCACTAACTCTATGGCCACAAGATTTAATGCTACTGGCTTGGATATTTATTATTGCTGCCTTTGCGCTGTTTTTTGTCACCACTTTTATCGGCCGGGTTTGGTGCGGCTACATGTGCCCACAAACGGTTTGGACTTTTATCTTTATTTGGTTTGAAGAAAAAATTGAAGGCACTCGCCACCAAAGAATGAAATTAGACGAGCAACCCATGTCTAATCAAAAATTCTTTAAAAAGGCGCTCAAACACACTTGCTGGGTTTTGTTCAGCTTGCACACTAGTTTGACTTTTATTGGCTATTTTTCTGATATCGCCAATTTATACATAGATTTTTTCACTTTTAATGCTGGGTTTTGGCTAAGTTTCTGGGTGCTATTTTTTACCGCTTGCACCTACGCTAATGCTGGTTGGATGCGCGAAATTATGTGCACACATATTTGTCCGTACGCACGCTTTCAAGCCGCCATGTTTGATAAAGACACCTTTACCGTGTCATACGATGCAAGCCGTGGTGAAAACCGTGGGCCTAGATCACGCAAAGCTGACCCTGCTATACTCGGATTAGGCGACTGCATTGATTGTAATTTGTGTGTGCAAGTTTGCCCAACCGGCATAGATATTCGTAACGGTTTACAGTACGAATGTATCAACTGCGGTGCATGTATTGATGCCTGTGATGGCGTTATGGACAAAATGGGCTACCAAAAAGGCCTAATTAGTTACACCACAGAGCGTATTTTAGAAGGCGGAAAATCACATATCTTTCGCAGCAAATTAGTTGGTTATGGGATAGTGTTAATTGTGATGATATCCCTTTTCGCCAATGCTTTGCTCACGCGTAAACCTTTCGATTTAGATATTATCCGTGATAGAAACCAACTGTATCGTGAAAATTTTGATGGTCATATTGAAAATACCTTCACACTGAAAATACTAAATAAATCGCAACAAGATAGGGTTTACCAATTAGCAGTTGACGATTTGGCTGATGAATACCAATGGATTGGTGAACAAAAAGTATTAGTGCATGCAGGAGACGTTGCCAGCATCCCAGTAAGTTTAGTGGTGGCACCGGAATATTTACATGAGAAAAAAATCGATTTTTATTTTGTCATCACTATGCGACCTCAAGACGGCGAACCTGTTACCTTATACGAGGAAAGTCGATTCTTTAATCGCTTTAGATAAACATGAAAGCACTAATTTATCTTTGTTTATGTATTATTGGCACTGCGGCACCAAATCAGCTATATGCGGAATCACAACGCAATCAGTATTATGAAGTCGCTTTAGCTGACTACCGTCAAGGCTCATTAGCAGCCGCGGTTATCAATCTTAAAAATAGTTTACAACAATCACCTAGTTACACCCCTGCCCGTATTTTGTTGGGGCAAATATATGTTGAGCAAGAAGATTATATTTCCGCCAACAAAGAGCTAACGATTGCACTGACTGACAATGGCGACTGGCGCAAAATTTTACCTTTGTTAGTGCAAAGTAAAATTCAGCTATCAGAAATTGACCAAGCAATTGAATTGGTTGAGTCATACCCATTTGAACGGGATGCTGACATTGTTATTTACCGAGCTCGATTGGCTATGCTTAAAGAGTCCTATACAACAGCTGAAGACGCTGTAGCACAAGTTCTACAAAATATACCGACACATACCCAAGCTCAGTTGCTGCAAGCTGAGCTATTGCTCAAACAAAACGCACTTGATTTAGCCATTAAACAAATTGAGCAAATTCTAAGTACATCTCCCGATAATATTAAAGCGCTGTTGTTGTTAGCTCAAAGCAAACAACAGCAAGAAGATTTACCCCAAGCGCTCGCGGCATACGATCGTATATTATCTTTGCAACCTGAACACACACTCGCTTTGTTTGGTAAAACCTCATTATTGCAAAAACTGCAGCGTGGAGAAGAATCGTTAGCTTTAAGTTTGCGCCTGCGCGACAAACTACCGAATAACCCTTTTGCTAAGTTACTTCATGCAGTTGTTGCAGGTTCAAATCAAACAGATGAACGTGAAGTAAAAGAGATTTTAAATGATATCAATGCTCAGTTATCTGTGATTGATCAGGAGAAAGTACCGAGCAGCCAGATAAAATTAATGTCAGGTTATGTCAATTATTTAAGCAAAAATTACCAGTCCGCTAAACGTGATTTTCTAAATTACAAACTGAATAATCCTGACGATTCGGTGATTTATAAAATGCTTGCCGAAACTGAAATCAAATTGAACAACCTGTCGCAAGCATTATTTTATTACCAAGAATATTTACAACGCCACCCTGAAAACGAGCTAGCCTTGGCGAAAATGTTGTCGCTCGCTAAGACACAATGGCCGTTAGAAGAATACGCTAAACAGTTAGCTAAAGCGCGCACACAATTTCCAGAAAATGTGTCGTTTCGTAATCATCAAGCAGCAGTTTTTATTGCGCAGGGGCATAAAGAAAAAGCTCATGCATTGTTAAAAACGGCGACACAAAGCAATATTTTTCAACTGGACTTACAACTGAGCCAGTTGTTAGTTGAAATAGAAGAATACACACTTGCAGGTGAAATAATTTCCGCACTATTAACCCAGCAACCTTTGAATCCACTGAGTCATCAAACAGCAGCAGAGCTCTACATAAAAGTTGGCCAAACGGAACGTGCACAACAATTTCTTCAGCAAGCTTTACAAATCCGCGCCGATTATGCCCCAGCTTTGTTATTACTTGCGAGCTTAGCTGTCAAACAAAATGAATTATCACTGGCACACAGTTATCTGCAAAAAATTGACCACAAAAATACCACTTGGTATCAACTAAGTGCCTCATTAGCCATGCAGCAAAATGACTATGCAAAAGCACTCAATTACCTACAGGCTTCACAAAAGATAGAAACTGAGTTATCAACTACTAAAGCGATAATTGAACTGCATTTACGTATGCAGCAATACAATGACGCATATCAGTTACTGAGCCAAGCACTCGAACAAAGCAATTTAGATGCCGAGCTGCTGCATTTACACATAAAATACCAATTGCTAATTCATCAAGCTGTAAGCGCCAAAACCTTCAATACCCTATTTGGTTTGTATTACGATGATGCCAACAAACTATTTGAGTTGTACAGTTTGGCTGCTCGTGCTGGTAATAACGAAATTCAACAAAAGCTCATACGTCGAATTGCTCAACTAGATCACGACCCTGCTCGCCTGCTTTACGTCCGAGTCCAGCAGGCAATTAATCAAGCAGATGTAAAAGCAGCACACCAGTTAATTCAACAACTTAAACTGGCCGACCAACAAGCCAACTATGCCATGGCCATTGAAGAACTAGAATACAACTTAGCTTACCAGACACAAAATTGGCCGCTGGCTCAAAACATTATCAGTAATCTTTTTACCAAAACTCGTAGTGCCCAGCATTTTAAAGCTTATATTGGCGTGGTTTTACAACAACAGCAATTTATCTTGGCTGAACAATTATTAGATGATTGGTTGAGTGTTCACCCTAGTGATGTGACGGCGATAAATTTACAATCACAGGTATTACAACAGCTCAATAAAACAGATAAGTTATTAGATTTATTAACATTAGCCAATAATAAAATGGAAAACGCTGTCATTTTACATAAACTTGCCCATTTACTGACAAATACATCATTTTCACAAGCACTGCAGTACGCAAAACGAGCAGTTGAACTCGCCCCGACAAACCCTGCGTATACAGACACATATGGCTGGCTATTATTCCAAGACAAACAATATGATAAAGCTTTGGAATATTTAAGAATTTCAGAATCATCTGATGCCAAAAACCCCTATGTACTTTACCATTTATCAGCAACATTAGTCGCGTTGAAACGCACCAATGAAGCGCTTGAGATTTTACAAAACTTAATAAAACAGCCACTTCCAGAAGAAATAAAGCTTAAGGTCGCTAATTTATATAAAAGCTTATGATTTTTTCCCACTGCCATTGTGTTTGCACAAAATTTAGCCTAAACTTGCCCGACCAGTGTTTAGTTGTTGTTGTTTTGGTTATTGTTGATGAAGTTTAAATCTCTTGCGCTAGTTTCTGTATTATTCTCAGCCTCTGCTTTAAGTTATGAAGTCGACCTTGGTGTTGCTGCTGACTACAACATTTTTGTGCAAAATGATTTTACCCATACAGGCTGGGCAGACTCGCAAGGAAAAATCGCCGTTGGTGGCAATGCTTCACTCGACAATTACGATGTCGCTGTGAATTTTAGCTCCACGGAAGGCCGAGATGGTGTGCAATTTTGGCAAGGTGAGACAGGTTATGCTGACGTACTTGTAGTACAAGGCGATCTAAGCACCAACCGAAACTCCAATCAAATTAAAGGTAACTTGGTTTTGGGCGGCGACCTATATAAACAAGGAAGCCTTGTCAACGACATAGATGCTTTACCATCATGGGAAAACCCAGTAAATGGCGAAGTATTTAGTTATGAGCATAATCCAATAAACTTTGATACTGCTTTTGCCGCGTTAAACAAGCTGTCGGAAGATTTAGCTAATATGGCCAACACAGGTAATTTAGTTGCTGAAGGCAATGAACATTGGACCAGCACATCTGGTTTTATCTTCACACCTGATCAAGCGTTAGTCGATGAAGCAGGTGCGTTTATCGCAACCATAGATGGCGAAACACTCAAAAACGCAGCTGATTTTAAATCAGTTAATTTAGACGCTAATACACCAATTATTATTAATGTCAGTGGGAAAAATGTGAGTTTTGATTCAGTAAATTATTACGACAACTTAGCGCAGTCGTATGCTGGTCCATATGACACCTCACGCACTGACAAAAAGTCACCTAGTAGTATTTTGTATAACTTCTATGAAGCAGAAAGCATTGAATTCAGCGGTGGATTTATGGGCCATATCCTTGCTCCAAAAGCTGATTTCAGCTATCTAGGTGGTGATTTAAGTGGTCAGTTAATTGCGAAAAGTATGACCAGCAACGCCCAAATGAACTTGTGGCAAGGTTTATATGACGAACCAACAATTGGTGGCACACCTGTAGTATCAGAGCCACAAACAATTGCCTTTTTCTTATTGCTGGCCGGTTATTTAGTGATTAACCGAAAAAAGCTAGTTGCAACCCCAAAAGTAACTTTAGCCGCAGCTTAATCTAGTAAGCCATCAACAATTTTAGCCGATAACCCAAAGGTTATTGGCTAATCAACCTAAACCACCACTGCATCTAATGCTTGGCTAACATCGGCGATAATATCGTCAATATGCTCAATGCCGACAGAAATACGTACCAGTGATTGGCTAACGCCAGCACTTTGCAATTGCGACGGCGTTAACTGCCTATGTGTGGTTGAAGCTGGATGACAGGCTAACGATTTAGCATCACCAATATTGACTAATCTTAAAATCATTTTCAGTGCATCAATAAATTGTGCGCCAGCTTCGGCGCCACCTTTAATATCAAAACTTAAAATACCAGATGCTTTGCCGCCGACTATTTTCTGACAGGTATGATAATAAGGGCTATCGGGTAAAGCGGCGTAATTCACTTTGTTTACTTTGGGGTGTGATAATAAAAACGCCGCAAGCTTTTCTGCATTGTGACAATGGCGTTCAATTCTTAGCCCAAGCGTTTCTAGTCCTTGTAATATTTGAAAGGCATTCATTGGCGCAATAGCCGCGCCTGTAACTCTGAGCGAAACCACGCGGCAACGGGTAATGTAGGCTAATTCGCCCAAAGCTTCGGCAAAATTTAAATTATGATAAGCAGGCTCAGGGTCGTTTAACACTCTAAAACGCTCTTTATTGGCCGCCCAATCAAAGCGGCCTGAGTCGACTATCATGCCACCCACAGCAGTGCCATGACCGCCAATGTATTTAGTTAGCGAATGAACAACAATGTCAGCGCCAAATTCAAAAGGTTTACATAAATACGGCGTTGCTACTGTGTTGTCGACAATAAGCGGTACACCATGGCGGTGTGCAATATCTGCTAGCTTTGCAATATCAACAACATTACCCGCAGGGTTACCAATAGACTCACAAAAAATCGCTTTGGTTTTATCGTCAATCGCCGCTTCAAACCCAGCAAAATCGTCGGCGGAGACCATTTTTACATCCACGCCCATACGCGGTAAAACTTGGGTAAATAAGGTATAACTGCCACCATATAACTGGCTGGTACTAACAATGTTGTCGCCCAACTCTGTTAATGATTGAATCGCGTAGGTTATCGCCGCCATGCCAGATGCCAAAGCAAGCCCAGCAACACCACCTTCCATTTGCGCAACACGTTTCTCCAACACTTCAGTGGTTGGATTCATGATCCGAGTATAAATATTGCCTTTAACTTTCATGTTGTTTAAGTCGGCTCCATGCTGAGTATCATCAAACGTATAAGATGTGGTTTGATAAATAGGCACAGCAGCCGCTTTAGTTGTCGCCTCAGATTCATAACCATGGTGCAGCGCTAAAGTTTCTAATTTCACTTTATATAATTCCTGAATGGTACTTTCGGGTGACACGATATTTGATTGAAATATTAAAATCAAATCCTCACGCCAAGCACAACTAAACTAGATATAAACGAATAGGCTTGATAGAAAAGGAAGTAGTTCGGATGGAAAAGTACGACAAAGTGATGTGAGTTTTTTGCGTACCTTGCATACGCGCCCTCTCGGCGCTGCATAGTCATTTGGTCGTCAAGCTCAGTCTTGGCGACCAGAACAATAGATTAGATCGCCACTACCGGCAATATCACTAAAAACAGTACCCAAACCATAACATCGTAGACAGCGTCTTTTACTTTTTGTGAAATATGCATTGTTAATCTCCCGTATTGATGAAGACTTTCACACAGACAAACACTGCGACAACATAGAAAGTTTTTAGACCTAACTAAAGCTAACTAACCTGAACTAAACCAGCTTAAAGTGCTTCAATTTAAAACTCTGATGTAGATATTATCGGCGTTTTTTGTAGGTAAAGTGATTGGCTGAAACTGCAGATGAGAACTAAATCTCGAACAGGATAAATATAATAAATTTAATGCGACATTCGACACAAAAAAACGGCTGACTAATCCATTAGCCAGCCGTTTTGCACATACACAAGGGGATAAGTAACTCAGCTAAGAGCTAGAGCAATAATTTAGAGCAAAATCTCTTTTTCATGGATGAAAAAGCGAAGCTTACAAGGATGTACTTGCAGCGTTTTTGTGAAAATTATGCTCTAGTTCTAGCATGGTTACGCCTACAGACCTGATACGTCTGAGGTTGATACATCACAGGCTGCGGTATTCCACGCTTCACCATATTTAGTTGAAGAGCTGCCTTTTTGTACACCTTGATACTCTTCACAAACTGGTGGATTACCAGAGCCATAGTTTTTAATACGCAAGTTGCGGATAGTTGCTTTATCACCATAGTTGCGGTTTACACCGGCAATTGAGCCAATGCTCGCATCAATATTTACATCGTAAACAATCAAATTACGCGGACCACCATTGTCGGTACAGTTACCACATGAACGCCATAATTTGCCATGGGTACCATAAGCGGTAAATCCACCAGCAACTATAGTTGTACTGTTTTTAGAGTTGTGTTGGAAAATTTTATCTGGTGTGCCGCCGTAACCAGAAGTTGAGTTATAAGCAGAGCCACCAACAATCGTCATAGTGCCGCCTTCTGATTTATTGGTTGCCGCATCTTCACAAATATCGTTCCAAGTAACGTCAGCTAAAGTACAGTTACCGCTAGAACAGTGAATACCATCAGCACCACCAGATGAGGACAATTTAACGTTGCGAATAGAAGAATTTTTTAAGGTTAATACAGCGCCTTGGCTTTCATCATCACCAACACAGCTTAAGCCGATTGTTTTGCCACCACAGTCAACAAATCTATTGGTTAGAGTTGCACCTGCATAACATTCGCTTGATGATCCAACTTTTTGGAAAGTCCACAACTGGCCAGCGCCACCCCAATAAGAGTATAAACGCGCGTCTGCCCCAGCAAACATGCTTACACCCCAAACATCAATGGCTTTGTTGCTGAATTTTGAAATAATTGAATAGTAGCTGCTACCGCGATCATCAATGTACCATCTTTGATTTTCGGCACCTGTGTAATCCCATTGACGAACTTCGGCACCGTCGCCAGCGTTCCAACCCCAAACGTCTAGCGATTTGCCACTGTGAACAGGGCGAATTGAATAACTGCCATCACCTAAATCAGTCACATCAAATTGCTGATTACTATAACCCAGGGTGAACCAAGTCATAACGTTAGCACCACCAGCGGTACTAAAACTATCAACATCTAACGCGTTACCATTTAGTTTTGAAACAATAACATATCGACCAGACGATAGTGCAGCGATACTGGTCGCAGAAAAGACCATTAAGGCCAATGCGATAATTAATCGACTCATATTTTTTCCTAATTTTGTGTGTAAAGTGTATAAAAGCCACTTGGCCACCGGTGGCATTTTAGTAACGGCTAAAAACTAAAAACGGTTGTGCAGTGGCAAGATTCATCGATTGGTTTGTGTCCCAATGCAAATGAACATTAAAAATACTAAAGTATTATTAAATTATTTGAAAGTATTTTGTTAAAAAAATTTAAATTTAATGATATTTGAAAACAAAAAAGGAGTTGCCCGCGAACCGACAACTCCAAAGACAGGGGGATTTGGAATAAAAACTAAAGCTTGCTAATGCGTGCAGTGTAACCGCCAGAAGGCGCTAACTTCATCACAAGCTTGTCGTTAGCTGTGACAGTTTTAACAATTTTCTTGTAATCTTCTGCCCAGCGTGCGGCGTTAATGCCATCTTGGAATATCTCAATCTGGTATTTTTGCCCTTTGTCTAAGAAAGACAAATCTAACGCTAATTCACGTGCATGCTCATCATTTAACGTGCCGACAAACCAAGTATCACCATGTTGTCGAGCCAAAGATATATAGTCACCAATTTTGCCATGTAATACTTTTGTTTGGTCCCAAACAGTTGGTACTTTCGCCATAAATGCCGCACATTCATGCTCTCTGCGATAATTTGTTGGCGTGTCTGCCATCATTTGCAGCGGGCTTTCAAATACAGTTAACATCGCCATTTGATGCACACGTGTTGTTTGGCTCATTGGTCGCTCAAAACGAACGGTAAAATCTTTATGGTCAGCATCAACACCTTTGTAAGCAGCTGGGCCTTGGGCATTTGACATAGCACCAGGTGTATAGTCCATAGGACCGGCAACCATACGGATAAATGGTAAAATTGTATTGTGTTCTGGTGTGCTATCTTCACTCCACTTGTTCCACTCCAAACCTTTCACACCTTCTCGTGAAATTACATTTGGGTAAGTGCGGCGCAAACCAGCTGGTTTGTATGAACCATGGTAATCAACTAACAGTTTTCTTTTTGCTGCTTCATCGGCTATTTTCCAATAAAAATTAACCATTTGTTGATCATCACGCTGGAAGAAATCAGGCTTGATACCCACTGCGCCCAACTCGGCAAATCTGTCCATAGCTTGATCAAATTGGTCGCGCAAAGTTAACCAAGAGGTCCATAAAATAATCCCAACACCTTTTTCATTTGCATGGGCAATAATTGCAGGTACATCCATTTCCGGTACAGTCCCCATCAAGTCACCTAGTGGATACCAACCTTCATCTAAAATTACGTATTCAATACCGTATTCCGCAGCAAAATCTATGTAATATTTATAGGTTTGAGTGTTAACGCCCGCTTTAAAATCAACGCCGTATAAGTTGTTGGCGTTAAACCAATCCCAAGCGACTTTACCTGGTTTAATCCATGAAATGTCTTGTACTTTGTTTTCAGCCGCCAACTGATAAGTCAATTGATTGGTGATCAGCTCACCGTCGTTTTGCGCTATCGCTAATACACGCCACGGGTAGTTACGTTTACCCTGAGTACGGGCTAAATAATCAGCGCGTTTGGTAATAGGCTCATTGCGGTCAACCCAAGGTTTTAACGCTTGTTTCTCAAGTGGATAAGCCGGAAAAGTTGCAACTAAACCATTCGAACCTGTGCCTTTTAGCCACATACCCGCATAGTCGTGTAAGTCAGTTTCTGTCACCAATACTTTAATTTGGTTCGATTCAACTAACGCTGGTGTGCTGGCTAAAGTCGTCGCTGCAACATCTGCTACTTTTTGATAGATGTAACTTCTTTCGTTGTGCGAATAAAAACCTTCTTCTTCCGGTAAATACACGTCGGCTTGTTTAGCAAAGTTGAACTGTGCAATTTCATTTAACACAGTAACCTTGTTGTCTAAATCTGTGATAAAGCGGTAAGCCACACCATTGTCAAACGCTCTAAACTGTACCTTGTAGCCATTGCTAAAAGTGACCGTCAGCTGATTGTAGTGATCATGGATCTTAGCTGATTTTACTTTTACTTCAGGGGTCAGCCACTGGTTAACTGTATCGCGCTGGCTGTCAGTTATGCGAACTTGCTCAGATAAGTTTTTATAACCCGCCAATTTTAAATCAATCATTGAAGGTAAAATGACTGATTTACCGGCCACATTGACAGAATATTTTAATGTTTGCGCGTGCTCTAACTTAACCTCAATTTTATTGTCCGGCGAATTTAGCGTGAGCGTATTTGCCCATGCAGGCGCTAGCGCACTGACTGCCGTTGCTGATATGACCAGCCCATGTAAGCAGGCTTTTTTAAGTTGCATGAATTTCATGAATACATCCTCGTTTGTCGATAAATGTTCAAACAGTAGCTTAAACGTTTAACCTAAGATAATGGATCTTTTTTAAACAAACAAGAAACCTTTTATAAATATTTTACAACATTTAATTTTTATCCATAAAAATCAATTATTTAAACTGTCACTTTTTTAACCTATGCCAAGAAGCAGCGCTGACCTTTCACACCGCCTCACTACAAAAAATAACCACCTGATATATAAAGACTTTATTTTAAATTAAATATTTTCACCCCGCACTTTTCCGACTAATTTTCTTGTTAATCATGCAGTTAATTTAAAAATACCAGTGTTAAAACACAACATGGTTAACATTAATTAAACATTTTTCATTGACAATAAAATAAATCTGCCTATTATTTACTCTTAATCGTTACAGAAGATTTTAAACAGAGGTATTTTTGTAACGTTTACCCTGATACAAACAACAATAGTCAGGAAGCAAAATTAAACCAATCTACTAGACTCTAGAGGTTGCGATTTAAGTTGAAACGAATATTGAAATGCTAATTGAGGAGCACAATACTGATGTCCCATTCAAACTTAAACAAAAGTAAAATAAGCCTAGCAATTGCTGCAACCTTGGGCTTGAGCATGCCAGCTATCGCTCAAGACCAAGCAGAAGAAAATAATAAAAAGAACGATTCTTTTGAAACTATCGTAGTGACAGGTTCACCCGGTGGTCGTACTCAAATTGAATCAGCGGTTGCAGTAACCAGTGTTGACGCTGAAATGATTAAAGATTTCCAGCCGAGCTCTGAAGCTGAAGTGTTCCGTATGATCCCAGGTATCCAAGTAGCTGGTACATCAGGTCCAGGCGGTAACTCAAATATAGCAGTGCGTGGTTTACCAGTTGCAACCGGTGGTTCACCTTTCGTTCAAATTCAAGAAGATGGTTTACCAACCGTATTATTTGGTGATATTCAATTCGGTAACAATGACTATTGGACTCGTTTTGATGCTTCGGTCGACAGAGTTGAAGGTGTACGTGGTGGTACAGCCGGTACTTTTACTTCACAAGCACCAGGCGCTATTATCAATTACATCAGCAACTATGGTGAAATTGAAGGTGGTTTTGTTAAATTAACTACAGGTCTTGGTTACGACGAAAACCGCGTTGACTTTCGCTACGGCGGCCCAGCTGGCAATACTGTCAATTTCCACCTTGGTGGATATATGAAAAGTGGTAAAGGCCCACTAGATGCTGGTTACAATGTTAGTGAAAGTTTCCAGCTAAAAGGTAACTTAACTAAATTTTTAGCCGACGACGTCAGCTATATCCGTTTCTTATTTAAAGTAGCTGATACTCAAGAGCCAAACTATACTGGTGCGCCAGCGCTAGCTAGCTATAGTGGTAACAAAATTGACAATGTAAAACCATTCCCTGGTTTTGATGGCCGTACTCAATCAAACTACTCAATTCACAACCAAGAGTTTTTAATTGTTAATCGCCAAGGTGATTTAGAAAGAGTCAAAATGTCAGGCATTACCACTCAAGCTTTATCGCTTGGTAATGAATTACACTTTGAATTTGCCGACGGCATAGTTTTAGACAATAAACTCCGTTGGACGGATATGAGTGGCGGTTTCACAGCCCCATTTTTAAATGCAACACCAACTTCAGGCGTGATTGGCTCTGAAGTGAATGGCGCAACAGTTGCGGAAATTCGTTACGCCAATGGCCCACAAGCAGGCGACGTTTATAACAAAGAATTTTTAAATAACAACACCAATGTAAGAACTAACATTCGTGATATTGGTAGCTTTGTAAATGACTTAACTTTGTCAAAAGAATTCGACTTTGCCGGTGACATTTTCACTGTCCGCGCAGGTTATTTCTTTATGAATCAAGACATAGCAATGGACTGGCACACTAACCGCACATTCTCAGAGTTAAGTGGTGACGATCCAGCAATGTTAGATTTGTTTGACGATGCTGGTAACCAATTAACCGCCAATGGTATCGCAGGTTTTAACGATAACTGGGGTTCGTGTTGTGCACGTGATTATGACCTTTCTTATACCAATACAGCGCCATACGTATCATTAGATTACGACACAGAATTAATGACGTTGGATGCAAGTATACGTCGCGAAACTGTTGATGCGTCAGGTTGGACTTACGCAGGCGGCGCTAGTTTTATGACGGATATTGACGGTATTAGTATCCCGACTATGATTGGCAACGGCAGCAGTGAAAAATTAAACTACTCAGTTAGTTACGAGTCATGGACTGTTGGTGGTTTATACAAGTTAAATGAAAACAATAGCTTGTTTGCACGTACATCACGAGGTGGCCGTTTTAATGGTGATAGACAAACCGTTAGTGGCAAAATTGAAGCGGATGGTTCGTTAAACCAAGTAGGCCAAACGGCCGCAGTCGACTTTGTTAATCAGTCTGAAATTGGTATTAAACACAGAGGTGATGTATTAGGTGGTTATTACACCTTTGAGCTGACCTTACTACAAGGTGATTTCAAACAAAGTACCTTTGAATTATCAGCCACTCGTTGCCCAGGTGGTGCAGGCGGTTGTGTAATTGATGCTAAATACGAATCAACTGGTGCTGAAGTATTAGGTTCATTGCGAGTGGGTGACTTCAGTTTAGTTGGTAACGCAACCTTTACTGATGCACAAAAACAAGCAGCAGGTTCAACCGACTGGGTTAGAGCAGATGGTATCCCAGATTTAATTTATACAGTTTCTTCAAGCTATGACGTAACTGAACAAGTTAGAGTGGGTTTAAACGTGACTGGTCAATCAGATTCAATTGATGGCGCAGGTAATGAATACCCAGCATCTATGACTTTCGGTGGTCACATTGCTTATAGCCCAACCGAAAACTTAGAGTTTACCATCCAAGGTTACAACTTAACCGATGAGTTTGATTTACGTGGTAATGGTGGCTTAGTTCAAAGCTCTAGCTCACAAACAGTAATTTCGGGTGCGCCAGCGATTGGCCGTACTATGAAAGCATCTGTGAGTGTTAAATTTTAAGGCACACACTCCCCCTGATGTGCCAGGCCGCTTGTTTACAAGCGGCCGATTTAATAAGCTCTGCTACACTTAAATAGATTAGTATTTAAGGCAAATATATGAGTTCACTTAGCCCGCTTCAGCTAGCCCAACAACAATTAAACAATGGTAAAGCAGCTGCTGCCGTTGTTACTTTGCAACAATACTTAACCAGCAACAAACACGATCAAACTGCTTGGCAACTATTGGGTTACAGCCAGCAAATGCAGCAGGACTTACCCAATGCAATTGAAGCATTCACTCAGGCGTTAGCACTTGATGGCAATGATCAAGACACAGTGATAGCTCGCGCCAATAGTTACTTATTAGCCGGAATGAACGCAATTGATGCGTTTCAACATGCATTACAACTCGCACCAAACAATTTGCATGTATTAAGAGGTTACATCAAAGCTATAGAAGCACAGGGACAAATAGCCCAAGCAGAATCTTTGTTAAGCAACTTTGTTAACAAGCACCCAGCTTGGTTAGCTGGCCACAAACAACTCACCAGTTTGCGTATTATTCAAGGCAATGACAAAAATTACGATCAAAACTACCAGCAAGCGCTAGCTAAACAACCCAACAACTTAGCCCTATGGTTAGATTGGTACAAAATTCACATCCAACAAAAAAATTGGCCCAAAGCACTACATATAATTCAGCAAGCCACAGAGTATTTCCCCAATCAAGCTGAGTTGAAAATAGCCGAGCTGGTAATTGCGTGTGAAAACAATCAAGCGCAATCTGCACACAGCCTCTATCAGCAAATCCAAACAATAACAGATGTAAATAAAGATATGGCTTGGCTGCGCTTTAGCTTAAAACAAGGTGACTATGCCGCAGCAGAAAAGATTGCAAATACTTGGTTAGGCACAGCGGCAGAAAAATTATTTTGGCCGTATTTATCACTGATTTGGCGGTTAACTGACAACCCCAAGTGTCACTGGTTAGACGGCCAGCCACTTTATTTACAATGTCAGCATTTAGATTTAAACGAGCGAGAATTATCGCAATTAGTGCCATTGATTCGTTCGTTGCATCAAGCCAAAGCACCGTATGCGGAGCAATCGGTTAGAGGCGGCACACAAACAGACCAGCACCTTTTGTTAAGGTACGAACCAGCTATTCAACAACTCAAACAAAAAATAGATCAGGCAGTGCAGAAATATGTTGCACAGTTACCCGAAGCGGACCCAAAACATCCACTGTTAAAAGTAAACAAGCAAGAATTCGCACAAGAAAAAGTTATTTATAGTGGCAGCTGGTCGACTCGTTTGTCTGCTCAAGGATACAACGTCAACCATACTCACCCAGAAGGTTGGATAAGTTCCGCTTTGTATTTAAGTTTACCGGATACCCAAGCGCTCGGCCCAGCGCCCAATGGTTGGCTGCAGTTTGGCCAACCACCAAGCGAGTTGAACTTACCCCTTGCCGCAGAACAAACTATAGAACCCAAAGTAGCCCGCCTAGTGTTATTTCCGTCTACCATGTGGCACGGCACTGTACCTTTTGACGACGGTGAGCGATTAACCTTAGCTTTTGATGTAAAAGCCCCCTACTAACAACAAGGCAAACCTATGCAAGAAAAGGCCATTAAACAAATTTTAATATTAGGCGGCGGCACCGCAGGCTGGATGACAGCCGCTGCGCTAGCGAATGCATTGCAGAAAAACTGCCAAATTACCTTAATAGAATCAGAACAAATTGGCACTGTTGGTGTCGGTGAAGCAACTATTCCGCCGATCAGAACTTTTAACCAATCGCTTGGCATTAATGAAGCTGAATTTGTCAAAGCAACCCAAGGTACCTTTAAGCTAGGTATTGAATTTATTAACTGGGGCAAACAGCAACACTGCTATTTTCATCCATTTGGCAGCTACGGGCGCGCGTTCGACACAGTTAATTTACACCACTATTGGTTAGATGCTTTTAAACAAGGTAAAGCAAGCCGGTTAGACGACTATTGCATGGCTTGGGCCGCAGCGAAAAACAATAAGTTTGCACCACCTATCAACGATGCGCGCAATGTTTTATCTACCTACGAATATGCCTATCATTTTGACGCAGGTTTGTACGCGCAGTTTTTACGCCAATACGCACAGCAGCGCGGTGTAAAGCGTATAGAGGGCAAAGTAGAGTCTGTTAAACAAAACCCAGCTAATGAACATATTCAAGCCGTTACTTTAACCAATGGCCAAAGTTACAACGCCGAGCTATTTATCGACTGTTCAGGCTTTCGTGGAATTTTAATTGAACAAACATTAAAAACTGGCTACCAAAATTGGCAACATTGGCTGCCATGTGACAGCGCTTGGGCCGTGCCATCAGAGTCAGCAGAGTTAACCCCTTATACTAAATCGACCGCCCACACAGCCGGCTGGCAATGGCGTATACCACTGCAACACAGAACCGGTAATGGCCATGTATTTTGCAGCCAATATATGGCAGAGCAACAAGCACAAGATATTCTAATGGATAACCTGCCAGGCCAAACACTAGCTGAGCCTAGGTTATTAAAATTTACTACAGGCAGAAGAAACTTATTTTGGAACAAAAATGTTATTGCTATAGGTTTATCCAGTGGCTTTTTAGAACCGCTCGAATCCACCAGCATACATTTAATTCAAGCCGGCATTGCTAAGCTACTTGCGCTCTTTCCAGACAAAGATTTTGCTCAGCCTGTTATAGATGAATACAACCGAATTGCGATTGCAGAAATAGAAAACATTCGTGATTTTTTAATACTGCACTACAAGTTAACCGAGCGCGACGACAGCGAATTATGGCGCTACTGTAAAAACATGCAAATACCGCAAAGTTTGCAATATAAAATTGACCACTTTAAAAACTACGGACGCATTATTAAAGGAGAAATGGATTTATTTGCCCACGCTAGTTGGTTAGCCGTACATATAGGTCAAGGAAACTTGCCACAACAAACAGATCCACTGATGCAATATCGGCAAGTAAATCATGTGGAGTGGTTAGAAAAGCTAAAATTAGCAATGGACAGCGCGGCAGCTAAACTGCCGAGCCAACAAAGTTTTATCGACAGAAATTGCCGCGCAAACTATTAGTGAGTAATCGCACCTACATGGCGAATAACACTTTGCGCAACGTTGGCAGCCGCCGCAATTGCATCATCAATCGAAGTTTTTTGCATACGTGCAGCTAAATAGGTACCAGCAAAAGAGTCGCCTGCTGCAGTTGTATCAATACAAGGTGCACCTTCTAACACAGGTGAAAAGTAGTCAGTTTGTGGCGCAAATGCGTAAATGCCTGTTGAGCTTTTCACAACCACTTCTTTGCAGCCTAAGTTAAATACGTAGTTTTTAACTTCTTGGTGTGTTCTGTGGCCATAAACATTTTGATGATCAGTTAAACCAGGCAAAGCAATATCCGTTACTTGATAAGCTTTTTCATACCATTTTTGTGCTTGTTCTGGTGACTTCCAAACTTTAGCTCGGTAGTTAGGGTCAAATGCAATTGAACTGCCTCGCTCACGTAATTGCGCAATTAAATCAAGCAATTTCTGTTTATCTTCGTCAGCTAAAATGCCCAAACTAATGCCAGTAAAATACACAACATCAAAATGACGAAGTTGTTCTACGCCACCTTTTTCCGCAAATAATTTCATCAACTGAGTAGCGGCTGATTCTTTACGCCAATAATTTACGCAGCGCTGGCCTTGTGCATCACGGGTAATTGAATATAAACCAATTTGTCCTTCTGGTTGGCGGAAAACATAATCGGTTTTTAACTCTTCACCTTTAAATTGCGCCAACATCTCTTCGCTTAAACTATCTGTACCGATAGCTGACATGTAATAAACCGACAACTCTGGCGCCCAACGCTGTGCGTAAACCGCAGTATTATAAGTATCGCCCGCAAATGCGCGTTTAAAATTTAGTGGGTTGATGGCATTTAATTCCATCATACATTCGCCAATAGAAAGCAATCTAGTCATATTACACTCCGCCAGTAGTATTGAGTAAGGGTCAATAAGTTTGGTCAAATTTTCGACATATTACTTGTTGTTTTAGTAAATAACCACATGCATTTTATTTATTAACGAAACAATCAACATACAGCAGAGAAATATGCAATTTAAGTTCATTAATGAACTAGCCAATTTCAAACCTTGAATAATTCAATTCGCCATGCCATTTTTCTTATGTGTGTATATACTGCCCTTCGCGTAAAGAAAAAAGGAAATTGCCATGAAGTTAGAATTATCCGCAGAGCAAGTTCGAGTATTAGGTGTTATGTTAGAAAAGCAAGTCACCACACCTGACCAATATCCAATGTCAATAAACGGCATAACCACAGCTTGTAATCAAAAAAGTAATAGAGAACCTGTGGTCGAATATTCAGAAGTTGAAGTGCAAAATATTGTTGATGAACTTATCCAACAAAGATTGTTAGCCGATGCAGGCCCTAGTGGACGGGTAAATAAATACAGGCATAGATTCTACGGCAGCGAATTTTCCGCGTTTAACTTTAACTCAGCACAAGCGGCTATTTTGTGTTTGTTATTTGTGCGCGGGCCACAAACACCAGGCGAACTCAGAACCCGCAGCCAAAGATTGCACCCGTTTAACGATGTAACCCAGGTTGAAAACTGCTTAAATGATTTAGCCAATGCCGAAGATGGCCCATTTGTAGTAAAACTCGCAAGAGAGCCAGGCAAACGCGAACACAGATTTGGCCATTTATTTAGTGGCGAGATTACCGAAAGCCCAGCGACTAACCATCTTGCTAGTACTTCAGCGATCGATAATACGGGCGTTTCAGCCGAAGAATTTGCCGAGTTAAAAGCTCAGGTTGCGCAGCTAACAGCCGAACTGGCCGAATTAAAAAGTCAGTTAGGTGTGGATTAACAACCCGTAAATTAAAAACAAGCGGCATTCAGCCGCTTGTTTTCAATTGAAATAAGATACTAAGATTAAGCCATATCTAACAAGTTATAACGCGCTTGCAGCTCGTTGTATAAATCAGTTTGGTAGCTGTCAGATTTAACATCTAGTTTTGCCATAATTTCAACTAAGTGTTCGTTGTCTTCGCGGCCGCTCCAAATTTTTACGTAAGAGCCTTCTTTGTAACCATTGTCTTGGCGGAAGAAATTTAACACGTTTTTACTAACATATTGCGCGTACAAGTCGTCCCAACTCATTTGGCAGTCTGCTAATAGTGCCGAGAATAAACCTAAGCTATAACGTTTTGCCGCAGCTAAACCTATAGTTAGTTCTAATTTTTCTAACAAATTTAATGACGCATAACTAATTTGTTGGCCGTCAAAAGTTACGCTTGTGCTATCTAACTCAGCAAACACGTCATCTAACGCTGGTTGTTGTGCACCTTCATGTTTAATTAAGATTGCTGACAAAACAAAGTGCCAAATATCCACCAACTCCATTTGTAACTGTTCTAAATCGCACTCTTGTTTTTTCCACCACTTCCAACCATGGTGCTCAATTGCTTCAGCAGCTTCAATGACCACTGCGCGTAAAAATGGTGATTTAACCGCAATCCAGTCTGGGTTTACTTTCGCATTCATTTTGTCTTGTAGTGCCAACATAGTTGCAGCTTGGTTAGTCGAAAGCATGTTTGTTCCTCGTTATTATCTGAATAAATCTGCCAGCGAGTTTAGCGCTAAATCAACGGATGTTAAAGGAAGAGGCGGCGAATCAATGATTAATTAATTTTTGTTTGATGGCTTTGCTGTAAGTACGGCTTACTTTTAAACATTTACCGTTTTGTAATACCGCAGAATATTCTGAATTGATTAAAGGTTTGAGTTGGCTGATTTGAGTTAAATTAACTATGGTTGATTTATGAATGCGCATAAATATATCCGGCAATTGGTCGGTTAAACTTTTTAGCCGAGCACGCATCACATAAGTTTCTTCAGCCGTATGGACGCACATATAATCGCCAGCAGCATCAATCCATTGAATATCCACATAAGGCACGAGTTGAATTGGGTTATGGCCATCTTGAATAACTAACTTTTGTTTGTCATCATTAGAAGCAAGCGTATTTTCAGCCGAGGGTTTAGCCTCAAGCTCGGAGTAAATTGAAATAAGCTGTTCTTTATTTTTGTACCCTTGGCCTTGTTTAACTCTGTCGATTGATTCAGCTAAACGTTGTTGATTTACCGGCTTAAGTAAATAATCAACCGCGCGCACTTCAAATGCTTTAACTGCATGTTGGTGATAAGCCGTAACAAAAACAATGGCGGGTAATTGCTCTGCCTGCAGCTGCGCAATTAAATCAAAACCAGACTGCTTTGGCATTTCAATATCTAAAAATATTAGGTCAGGTTGGGTTTGGTTTATCGCACTGATTGCCTGCTTCACACTACCTGCTGTCGCAACAATTTCAATCTCAGTAAATGCAGCAAGCCTCAGTTGTAAACCTTCAATTGCGCCCGGCTCATCATCCACTATCAAGGTTTTAATTTTTGTCATTGGCTTAATAACCTAGTGTAGTTAAATTGAATTTGCTCTTTGTTGAGGTAGGCAAATTGTAATAACAGCCCCACCTTCAGGGTCATTGTCTAACTTAAATTCATATTCGTTTGGATAAATTAACTTTAGCCGATCTTCACAATTTTTTAAGCCTATTCCCCAATCTGTTTCCACCAACTCTTTATCAAAACCACGGCCACTGTCGCTGACAGTAATTTTTAACTTATCGGCGAGCAAGGCAAACACAACCTTAATTTGATAGTTGGATTGTTCTAAACCCATACCATGTTTCACTGAGTTTTCGACCAAAGGTTGCAGTATTAGTGAAGGCAATAAACACTGTAGTGCTTGGCTGTCGTGAATAATTTCTACCTGCAACCTGTCTTTAAAACGGCATTTTTCGATATCACAATAGGTTTGCAAAATAGCGATTTCTTCACCCACAGATACTTTAGTTAGCGGATCTGTATACAAACTATAACGCAATAACTCACAGAGTTTTTCTAACATGGTCACTGCATGCATATTGTCTTGTTTGAGGATAAGCGTGCAAATGGCGTTAATGCTGTTAAACATAAAATGCGGATTCAGTTGATAACGCAGCATTTTTAACTGAGCTTTTTTCGCCAAAGTAATAGCCTCTGCAGCTCGCTGCTGTTCTTCAACCCCTTTTAAATAAGCTTTAGCCGCATAATAAAAACCTGACCAAGTTGACAACATAGTGAGCGAGGCTAAATTCCATGTACCAAAATCAAACCAAGTCATCTGCTCTGTTGGGTTATTGTATAACCACATCAAGGTGAACCATTTAAATTCAGTCCATAACAAACAAGCCAATACAATGCAGCTAACGTGCAACAAAACACTGATTTTAGTTGGCATTTTTTGCAAGTATTGAAAAACTCGACGCAATAACAGCGTCAGTGAAAATCCAAATGCCGTATCCATAACTAAATGGGGTAAATGTATATGCCAAGGTTCATCACCCGGCAACTTAATCATTATCTCGGTTAAAATGGCATAAACAAACCAACCTGCGTACTGGCACAACCAAAACAACTGAGCTTGTGAAGTAAATCTCAACACGTTATCAACCTAAATAAAGATATAGTTATCTGTTCGTTGTGATGCAGCAATCGTTCGCAGACTGCTGCATCACAGTTTAATTACTGACAGTTTTGTTTGTCGGCAATTTTAATATTAGCCACAACTAAAGATAAATTGCCTTGAGCTTGCATGCTAAAAATGTCTTTAATTTTAGTCAAATCGATCTGCTCTGCACCGCAGCCTAATGGAAAATCTAACGAATACCATTTGCCGACTGACAATTTCGCCAACTGCTTGCCGATATTAGCTTGTTGCGCACAAAGATTTTGTTCACACAGCATCTCAACACCAACAGCCTGCCCAGCATAATCATCGAGTTTGATATCCATAGTTAATACACTGCTCGAACTAATTTTATCGGTTAGATCAGCAGCAGTTTTATAACTTAACGCAAAACTCGCTGCATTTTGCCCACGCCAAACAAATTTCCGCGCATCTTCTTGGTAAGCTAAATTGACCGATTGCATAGTTAAACTTGTTTTGTCAGGGCTAGTGCCATACGGCGTTGTCACCAGCACTTGAGCATTGGTATTTTCAGTTGCTTGATTAGTTAAAGTCCAAGCTAATTCAACGCTGAGATTACGCTCAAACAAAGCTAAATAGTCGCCTGAGACATTTGCACTAACCTGTGTGGTGGTTTCATCTAACTGAGCTAAATTTTGCTTGTCTTGGTAAGTTAAACCATAACCGTAGGCAAAGAGAGGTTGATAGTTTTTATCACCGACATTCAATTCAAATTGATTATCCAATTTAGGCCAAGAAAAACTTAATTTACCGCTAAAGTCATAATTAATGCTGCCATCGGTTTTACTAAATAATACATCTGCAACGCCTTGTCCTTCCGAGCCAGGTAACCAAGCCGCGACAAAAGCATCCGATTGATTAAGTTCTTTATTTACCCACAAAGGGCGGCCACTGATAAATACTGTCACCACTGGAATGTTTTGTTGTTTGAGTTTTTTCAATAAAGCTAAATCTTGTTTTTTATCAACTTGGTATTCCAAGCGCTGAATATCACCAAACCATTCGGCATAAGGTTCTTCGCCTATCACCACTATAGCAACATCTGGCTTACGGCTATACTGGCCGTTTTCTGCCAATTCAACTTTGCCACCTGCGCTTTCAACTGTATTTTTGATACCTTGATAGATAGAAGTCGCGTTGGGAAAATCAGCATTAGTGTTATCTGTGCCTTGCCAAGAAACACTCCAGCCACCCGCTTGTTTAGCAATATTATTGGCAGCGTTTCCGGCAACCAATACATTTGCATTAGGTATAAGTGGCAGAGTATTGTGATTATTTTTTAATAACACCAGTGATTTGCGTACAGCTTCACGAGCAAGCTGTTTATGCTCAAAACTATTAAAACTCGCTAAAATCTCTGCATTGACTCGTGTCGATGGTTTGTTTTTGTCAAACAACCCCCACTGTACTTTTGCTCGTAACAAACGAGTAACGGCATCGTTTATTCGGCTTTCTGCAATCAGTCCTTGTTTAACTTGCGCTAAGGTATTGTGGTAAAAAGCTTCAAAATGTTCAGGTACCATCAATACATCGACACCTGCGTTTATCGCCGTGGCGCATTGCTCCAAATCACAACCATCAACAAATTTATGTGCATTCCAATCGCTGACGACAAACCCACTAAAACCCATTTGACCTTTAAGCACGTCAGTTAATAAGTACTTGTCGCCATGTAATCGTTGGCCGCGCCAGCTATTAAACGAAGCCATGACTGACTGTACACCAGCTTCAATAGCTGAATAATATCCTGCCGCATGCACGTCTCTTAACACAGCTTCACTGACAACTGTGTCGCCACGGTCAAGACCATTTTGTGTACCGCCATCACCGACAAAATGTTTTGCTGTGGCAATTCTGTGATAACCCGTTAAATAATCGTCGGTTAATTCACCTTGAATACCTTCAACCATTTTTCCTGCATAAGCTTTTACAATAACCGGATCTTCCGAGTAGCTTTCGTAAGTTCGCCCCCACCTGTCGTCGCGCACAACCGCCACAGTTGGAGCAAAACTCCATTCAATGCCTGTTGCCGCAACTTCTTTGGCGGTCGCTTGGCCTATTTTTTTAATTAATTCAGCATCATTTGCCGCACCTAAACCTATGTTGTGCGGAAACAAAGTTGCACCATAAACATTGCTATGTCCGTGCATAGCATCTGTTCCCCAAATTGCCGGAATCGAGCTACCATCAATAGAATCATCGACAGATGCTTGATACATTTCATCCGCGTATTTTAGCCAAGTTGCTACATCTGCTTGTTTGTTGCCATAAGGCGCTGTATTACCGCCATTTAAATAAGAACCAAAACCATACTTGCGCATTTGTTCTATGGTCAAATAACCGATTTCCGGTTGGATCATTTGCGCGACTTTCTGTTCTAACGTCATGCCTTGCAATATCTTTTGCACTTTTTGTTCAACGACAGGATTGAGTTTGGCTGGGTTTGCGCTTGGCCACTGGGTTGCCTCTGTCGCAACAACCATCTCGCTAGAAGATAAAAAAATTGCCAAAGATGCACATATTTTCGAAAGCTGTTTCATTTGTACTACTTGCCTTAATGAAAAAGCTGGCGTTACCAACATAACGCCAGCACAGAAGAGAGATTAATGTGGGGCGTATTCAATATAGTCGTAATAAGCCCACGCGGATTGTTGAGAATATTGGCCAGGGAAATACAAACCACTTTGAGAATTGTCGCCGTGCCAATGATTAATCATGATCTTGGTGGTATCGACTGGCCATGCATATGCTGGAATTTCGTTGTTAGCAATATGGCCATCACCATTGTCTTTATAAACAGTGCGTAAAATGCGCTTAGTCCCTGCTGGATCCCAGACGTACCATTGAATTTGATTAGCACCCCAATCAAAACCTATAGTCACAAGATCTTGCTGAATGTTTAAACCAAATTGAGTTAAATCTATATCTAACTCCCAACTCTGGTAAGTACCGTTCTGCGGCTGGTAAATAACATTGGTATGCACAACGTTACCCAGCGAAGGTAAAAACTCGATATCAATTTCTTGCCAAGCTCGACCCGGAACATCCCACCAAGAAGTGTAGGTAAAAATTGACGACACTGTGCCAACTGTATTACCCGTTTTTAACGAACCTTGAATTTGCCCATAACCATAAAAATTTTTACTTTGTAGCTCGGAACAACTGCCATTGGCTACCGACAAAGTGATGCCGTGTGAGCTTGGGTTGATCATAGCTGGGTCGAACGTACAGCCAAATGGCGAACCATTACTGCCACTGCGAGCATCCCAGATTGATGAATCAAATCCCCACGAAAAGTCGTCTTTAAAATAATTAGCTGTCGCAGTTGAACTACAAGCGAGAGTCGCCATCGACAGCGCCACAGCGCCTGCTTTAATTAAGTTTTTCATATGTCACCTTATGTGTAAGTGTATTAGAAGTTAATGCCGGTTCTTACCCCATAATATCTGGGTAAACCATAACTGCCTTTGGGGTAACCTTTGCTGGTACTATTCCAATGTTGGACTTGTTCATCGCTGGCGTTGTTAACAAAAAACTCTAAATACCAAGACTCATTTTTTGGCACATATTTGGCGGAGGCAGAGTAAACAGTGAAGGAATCGCGACTATCATCCATATATTGAATAGCTTCATCATCAACTGAAAAATCCATGTCATCTAAATGTTTATCAACATTCCAAATGGTTAGGTAAGAATCATCTTTCCAGGTGAGATTAAACCAAGTGTGAATATAACCATATTCACTTAAATTAAAGCTGTGACCATAACCAATATTGGCGGTGAATTTTGGCGTCATCGCCATTTCATTGCCTTTAAGATTGGTTGTTAGTGCTGAATTTTGTGGGTCTATCGACTCTTCATAACTTAAGTTAAATAAGTATTCCGCATCGTAATCCCATTTGGTGATCCAATCTTGGGTAATGGTTGCATCTGTCCAAGTGGCATAACCTGTAACTCGTCCACCCGAATAAGGTTTCCAGTCAAATTCTAGTTCAATACCTTTGATGGTCGCCCCTGGGACGTTTTGCGTGTAATAAGCAATAACAGGTTGATTTTGGAAATCTAAAATCGGATTACCGTCGCCATCTAAAATTGGTCGACCATCTTCATCTTCAACTTCACCTAAACGCTCAACGTTACCAATTGAGCCGACCGAAGCATATTGCATGTTCGTGTAGTCGGTATAAAAGAAGGTACTTTGCAAATTTAATGCATTGTCAAAGAAGCTAGATTTGGCGCCAATTTCCCAAGTTAATACCTCTTCTGGATCAAACTGAGTTTCGAAACGCTGCACATCACCAGTCCGGTCATTAACAACTTCAAATACATCACCAATACCACCGGCTTTAAAACCAGAAGCAACATAGGTGTAAATCATAGTATCAGCGGATAAGTCGTAATCTAAACCAAGGCGAAAATCGTGATGGCTCCAACTGCCTTTATTATCGTTAGCAAAATAAGACTGATAGATGCTTGGGTCTTCAAAATGATCTACCGCTAGTTCAGATAAAATAGTACGGCCAAACCAACCCGGCGCACAACCGTCTGCATTTGAGCAGCGATAAGTTCTACCACCTTTGTCTTCTTTAGTTTCATTACTATAACGATAACCAAAAGTCGCATGTAGTTTATCAGTTAAGTTATAGGTACCTTGTGCGAACAATGCCAAAGCATCGGTTGAACGGTCTGGTTGATCCCAAAATGCTTTATCATCCATAGGGTTGTCGTAATAACCCAAAGTGGTGGTTTTTTCGTGGAAAGCATTTAAACCCGCAATCCAAACAAAATCACTATGCTCACTCGATTGTAGTTGTATCTCAGTTGAATAAGATTTAGCGCCAGTTCCATCTAAAAAGTACATAGCACCATCCCACACATCTAAACCGACTTCAGAATCTTGTGCCGACTCGCGCTGCATGTTCTCGTAACCGAGTAACCAGACTAAACTAATATCGTCAGTTAACTCATAATTTAACGTGTTGCGAAAATAGGTAATATCCAGCGCTAATTTGCCCGGTACGTTTACTACTGCTTGATAGGTATTGTCACTCGGTAAAAAGTCGGCACAATCACCACCGTATTGATCTGGCCGTCCGCGTAATTTTTCGCAGTTAACCATATCAAGACCACCGGCACTGTTATTTTTATATTTTTGAAATACAGTGTGGTTAGACAAACCTAGATCGAGTGATTCCCATAAGGTGCTAATGCGAAATGAGTATTCGTTGGCATTGCCATAAAAGTCTTCTTTATCTGCAGGTGTGAGCGCACGCACTTTTTGTGCTTCTGGGTCGGTTCCTGCACCATCAATCCACCAGTTTTCACGTTGAGTTTTAGTAACCCCAACACCTTGGTAAGAATCTTCCGAAATAACCGGAGCATCTAACACGCCGTCAGGTAATCTGCGCGTATCGTATTGGTTAGGGTCCCAATAACCTTCAATATGCGAATCTCTTTTTAAATATTTACCCGAAACACGTACAGCAAACTCGTCATTGATAGGGATGTTGATATGGCCACCAGCACTTTGAGCATTAAAACGTCCAAGCTCTAGATCAAAGTTGGCTGAAGTTTTATCAAATTTTGGTTTTGCTGAAATAACGTTGATACTACCAACAGTTGAATTACGGCCAAACAATGTACCTTGTGGACCACGCAATGCTTCAACTCGCTCTACGTCGTACATTAACGCTAATGCACCTTGCATTCGTGGTGAATAAATACCATCTAAATGCACACCTACAGCCGGGTCGCCTAACTCAGTAATGTTAGTTGATCTAACACCACGCATGGAAATAACAGGAGCTGATTGTTCAGCTGAAACTGAGATATCCAACCCAGGAACTAGGTTAGCGATATCTTTAACATTTTTTACACCATTTTGGTCTAACTTAGCTTGGCTAAAAGCTGATATAGCGACCGGTGTTTCCATTAATTTTGTTTTTCTTTTGGTTGCAGTAACCGATATAACTTCGATAGCAGAATCGTCCGTGATACCGCTTTCATTAGCATTAGTCGATTCTTCAGCAATAACAGGCATACTGATTGCCAAAGATATTGCTAACGAAAGTTGTGTTAATTTATGCATCTCGTATCGTACCTCTTAGTGGTTAACAAAATGATAATGAATTACCATTTGTTAACACTTTAAGAACGATACTGTTACCCAGCAATAGGATTTCGATGAACTGAGTGTGAGGTAAGGTAAAGCGAAAGATTGTGTTAGTAATAACTCAATTCTTGCACTTTGCCCCAAAATACTCGGTACGAATAAAAGGTGTAACAGAGTATGGTTGGCACCACAACAAGCGCGCCCCATAACATAAATCCAAGGCTTTCAGGTGCAGAAGCAGCACTGAAAATATCCAGTTTACCCGGCACTATCTCAGGGAAAAAGCTAAAAGCGAACGCATTAAAACAGATAAAAAAGATCATCACAGCTGCAACAAAGGGTATCCAACAACTGACATCATCTTTAAACGGCATGCGTTTTAATAATCTATCCACCACTAAAAACAAAACAAAACAAAATAATGGCAGCGGCAGCAGTAATATCGCATTGGGTAAACTAAACCAGCGCTCAAATACCGCAGGGTTAATCAGTGGGTTTACTATAGATACAGCCACCACACCTAAAAAGGTCAAACGCCCTGCTTTGCGTGCCCATATGGTTGCTTGTTTTTGTAACTGGTTTTGCGTTTTCATTACCAACCAACAAGCACCTATATAAGCGTATGCAGCCAATACACCCAAGGCACTTAAACCTGCAAATAAATAAGCAGTTAAGCTAGACTCGAAGCCCATCACATACATGCCAAGCATATAACCTTGGCTGAGTGCAGCTAATACAGAGCCCAGTTTGAATAACAGATCCCATTTAGGTCTGTGACTCATCGCTGCTTTTACTCTAAAGTCGAAAGCAACGCCACGTAATATCAAAGCGATAAGTAAAATCACCACAGGTATATACAAGGCTTCTAAAATGACATTATGTGCCGCCGGAAACGCAATGAGTATCAAACCAACCGCCAATACCAACCAAGTTTCGTTGGCATCCCAAAATGGGCCGATTGATGCAATCATAGTTGAAGCGGTTTGGTTATCATTGGTTGGCATAAGTATGCCCACACCTAAATCGTAACCATCTAAAATGGCGTACAACAAAACCGCTAAGCCAGTTAATCCGGCAAAGATAATGGCTAAACTATCGGCAGATAAATAGTTATGCATGTTGCACCTCCAAAGAGTTATCCACTGCTGTTGTGTTAATTTCTTCAATATCCACAGCGCGGCGTGCCATTAAAAACACAGTATGGATATAAGCCACTAACAAACCGCTATACACCAATATATACAAGAGCAAACTAAAACCAACATTCTCAGGGGCTATTGGCGTAACAGCTTGTTCGACTGTTAAAATGCCTGAAACTAAATAGGGCTGACGGCCAATTTCGGTAACATACCAACCTGCAAGTGTTGCTACCCAACCAGAGAAAGTCATAGCGATTAAAACCTTGCTAAGCAAAGGAGAAGTTTGTTGTTTCTTAAATATTTGCCAGCGTGCTACCCAAGCCACCAGTAACATTAACATACCCAGCGCAACCATAATTCTGAACGCATAAAACACAGGAGCAACCGGAGGATGTTTATCGAATTCATTTAAACCTTTTAATTCACCTTGCCAGTCGTGAGTTAAAATAAAACTGGCTAGATTAGGTATCTCAATCGCCCATAAATTCTGCTGTGTTTTTTCATCTGGCACAGCAAACAGCACCAAAGGCGCACCTTGCTCTGTATGCCAAATCCCTTCTATTGCTGCAACTTTTTGCGGTTGATGTTCCAGTGTATTCAACCCATGCATATCCCCTAAAAATATTTGAGTTGGGGCTAACAACGCAGCTATGGTTAACGCGGTTTTTAATGTTTGTTTTGGCGCTCGTTTTTCATCTCCTCGGTATATTCGATAAGCACTTAAACCGATAATAAGAAACGATGCTGTTAAACCAGACGCCAGCAGCATATGGCTAAGACGGTATGGGAAAGATGGGTTAAAAATAACCTCAAACCAGTCGGTTACATGCGCAACGCCATCAATCATTTCAAAGCCAGTTGGCGTTTGCATCCAAGAGTTGAGCGACAATATCCAAAATGCTGACATGCTAGTACCAAAAGCTACGATAAAACTTGCGAGCGTATGCACCCAAGGTTTTACCCTATTCATGCCAAACAGCATAATGCCGAGGAAAGTTGCTTCTAAAAAGAATGCGGTGAGTACTTCGTAACCTAATAAAGGCCCAGCAATATTACCGACAGTTTGCATAAACCCCGGCCAGTTAGTACCAAATTGAAACGACATGGTAATGCCGCTCACCACACCTAATGCAAAAGTTAGCGCGAATATTTTTACCCAAAAGCGATAAGCACGCATCCACACTTCATCCTTTGTGAAATGCAGTTTTATTTTGAAGTAAAAAAGATACCAAGCCAAAGCGATTGTGATGGTTGGAAATAAAATATGAAAACTGATGTTGAGTGCAAATTGTATGCGAGACAACACAAGCGTATCGAGCCTTAAAAATAGCTCCATAACCAGCCTCCTGAGAGAATTGTAAATTTACCTGAACTCTGTGATAACTAAGCTGTTGTCCAGAGCTTAGGTAAATTGGCTATTTATCTAGAAGATTGTTTATTTCTCTGTCCCTGAGTTTAAAAATTTGTCTTTCATATCCAGCACCTTGCCAACACCCGCACCTAAACGCATCAAGGTATTGAGTTTTTCAGGCCCCATTTTTGGTAACTCAGCCGCCCAATGGGTGATGGTTTCCAGCAAGTCGTGAATTTGCTGCATTTGCTGCAATGCGTATTCTTCAGCATCATTGCCAGGTTCAGTTAACAGGTTGTCGCGCAATAAAGATAAAGTTGGATCTACTTCGCGTTTGCGTCTTTCTTCAAATACACGTAACGCCAATGTCCAGATATCCCCTGCTGGTGCGTAATATTCTTTGCGATCACCCGGAATATGCTGCACTTGAATTAAACGCCACGCCTGCAATTCTTTGATACCCATGCTGACATTACCGCGGGATATATTTAGAGCGTCGGAGATTTCATTAGCTGTGAGTGGATTTTTTGAGATTAAAATTAACCCACACATTTGCCCGATAGTACGGTTAAAACCCCAACGGCTACCCATTTCACCACAGTGCATTACAAAGGCTTCTAGTTTTGAATTCATGGTTTATTACCAAAGTTTCAGAAATTACTGAAACTTTAAAACAAACATTGTTTGATTTCAATCAAAATTTATGCAGATTTTTTGTGGCGCGGCTAGCTTTGGAGCAGTGAAGCAGATTGGAAGCATAATTTTCTAAAAGCGCTGTTCGCCAGTCCCTGGCCGCTCCCACAAGGTATCCCTACCTAGTGAAGTTTTAGAAAATTAGCATTCCAATCTGCTTCTATCTAACTTTTGTATTGCGACAGTACACCACAAGCAACTCAGTACCGAGGATAGGGTTTATATTTTCCGAAGCGAAACCTACTTTTCAGGGATGAAAAGTCGGAGCGCACAAGGATGTGTTTACAGCGTTTTCGCTTGGGAAATGTAAACTCTAGCCGACCATAGTGCACCCAACTCCCAGTGCTGCTTGATAGAAGCAGCGCCTGAGATGTTGATGGAAGATGGGAATTGCGAGCAAATGAACCAACCTTGAATTGCATGGATGCAACTCGGTACCGAGGATAGGGTTTATATTTTCCGAAGCGAAACCTACTTTTCAGGGAAGAAAAGCCGGAGCGCACAAGGATGTGTTTACAGCGTTTTCGCTTGGGAAATGTAAACTCTAGCCGACTATAGTGCACTCTTGTTGCGGTAAACTTTAGGCGCGAAGTTAATTTGATAAAACCACCCACATAAGCTAAATTTGCCGCAAAAGATCGACAGGAAGAAACCATGAACCCAATTATCCAATTACTCAAAGAACAAAACATCTCAGATGAAAAAATCGGCGAGTTATTCCAAGAACTCACGCAAAACCCATTGGCAGCAATGGCAACCATACAAACACTTGGCATTCCGCAAGAAAAACTACAGCCATTAATTATGTTAGTTATGAGCCAACCAAACTTAATTAAAGAAGCAGTTGAAGAACTAGGATTAGATTTTTCAAAAGTAGAAGAAGCAAAAGCAAAGTTAAATAACTAACCAGCAAAAAGCGGTGCTAGTACAGAAACCTAGCACCGAAAGGCACATTTTAATGAGCACTGCTTTGTTATAAAACTCGGCAAGCTTGCTGCAGCTTGCCGAGTTTAGTTTTTAAACACTAGAATTTAAAATTAACCCCTAAGTAGAAAGTAGAACCGAACTCAGTGGTGTTGTATAAACGATCATCCGAGTCACTATACTGCTCTTCTCTTTGGTTAGTTAAGTTAATCGCTTCAAAGGTAAATTTGGTTGTGTCATTCAACTGATAGAAAGCCGAGAAATCGACATAAGTTGTACCGTGGAAGCCAGTTTCATCTTGCTCATGGTTGCCCGGGGTTTCTATATGGGTAATGTATTCACTGCGATAAGCCGTTGAAATACGTGCACCCCAAGTGTCGGTTTCGTAATAAAGCGTAGCATTGGCTGAATGCTCAGATAAACCAGGGAAAGCTTTAGTGGCAAACAACTCACCCGCGTCGTAATAACCCATGTCACCATCTGCAAATGTGTAGTTAGCAATTACCCCTAAGTTATCAAATGGCGCAGGCAAAAAGGTGAAATCAAGCTGACCGCCTAACTCCAAACCTTGAATACTAGTGTCTTCACCATTCACTTTGGTGTAATAGGTAAACATAGTGTCGGCGTTTTGTCCGGCGGCTAATAAATCGGTTGAGAAACCAGTTTGACCATACTGTATTTCAATTGCTTTGCTGATAACAAAGTTTTTAATCTCTTTGTAAAAAAGACCAGCCGAGATAAATCCACTTTCCGCTAAATACCACTCTAACGCAGTTTCATAGTTGGTTGATTTAAATGGCGATAAACTTGGGTTGCCTGAGCTTAACTCTTGACGGTCGGTACTAACACTGCCCGCAATACCCAAATCAGCCAACGCAGGGCGAGTTAAGTTTTTGCTAACACTCGCGCGCAACTGCATATCGTCACTAACATGCCATACCAAGTTTAATGCAGGTAAAACGTCAGAATACTCTTGAGGAACTTGCGTTAACGACGGGTCATCATCCCCTTCTTTTCGAATATAACCAGCAGATTCAACTTGAGTTTCTACGTAACGAACACCCAAATTACCCGACAGCACGTCGTTGCGCCATTGGTATTCCATCCAAGCTGCATTAGTGGTTTCAGATAAATCGTACACACTATTAATATCTAAATCATCTGAGGTTAAGTCAGCATCAAGATTATAAAATGCTAATGTTTTAGCCACATCACCAGCTGCCCAATCGGCTTTATCGTGCGCAGAAAATACCTCGAAATAACTCTCATCTAAGCTGTTATCAAGACCACCTGATTGAAACTCGCCTTTTAGCGCATCTTTAACTTGATAGTTGTAACCATCCGACACGAATTTCTTGTGTAAAACACCATAATTCAACTCTGCAGAATCACTGACAAAAGTGTTAAACGACAATTTAATTGAATCGAATTTAGTGTTTTGCACACTCTCATCTAAATCGAATTCATGCATTTTCCAGCTGTTAATAGATGCAATGTCAAAGTCATAACTGTGCTCTGCGTAGAATCTGTCTTTAGTGTAATCAGACGTGATGCCACCAAAAGCTTCGTAATAAACTTTGTCACTCACAGGGATCACAAATTCGTTTTCTGAATGCCCAAGCAATAATTTAGCCACGGTAGAATCTGTTATTTGCCACTCAGTTAACAATGAAATTTGGCTAAATGACGTATCCATTTGTTGTTTACGACTTTCTGTTGCCAAAGTTGCATTGCCAATATTGGTGTACACAGCTTCACCGTTTTGGTTGTATTGCAGTTCATTAATAATTGCGCCACCTAGAGTTTGGCCGCCAGCCTCTTGTGTTCCACCTAGCGCAGTTGAACCAGCACCACGCGTGGCAATATGGTGTTCGTCTTTTTCATTGTTAAGCTCTGCATACAAAATATCTAAATCAAACGACAAACTGTCTGTGGCGTTATATTGAAATGCGGCAGTTAAACCTAAACGCTCTTGATTGTTTTCCCATACTGAATAACGGTTACCGCGGGCGAATCTAAGCTCTTTGTTATTAATTTTATCTTGAGTAGCTTGGTCTAACTTACTGATGTCTGAGCCAGATGCATCTAACGGACGCCACCTATAAGTATTCGTACCTTGCTCAACAGTATCACGTTGACTGTAAGCAACTGAGAATAAAGCGCCGAAGTTATCCCAACGGTTGGAAACAAGCGCAGCAAATCTTGGGCTAGTGCTATCGCTCATAGAATTAGAGCCAGCTTGTGCTGACACTGCAGCTTGAAAACCTTCATAGTCAAAAGGTTTAGCAGGACGCAATGCAACCGTACCACCAATACCACCCTCTTCCATGCTGGCAGAAAAGGCTTTTTTAACATCAATTTGGCTAAATAATTCAGAGGCAAATACGTTAAAGTCAAACCCGCGCGAACGATTACTTTGGCCGCGGCTATCCATACTAGAGCCACTTGTTGCTAATACGTCTAAACCATTTAATTCAACCCGAGTAAAATCAGGCCCTAAACCACGTAAAGAAATTTGGCGACCTTCACCACCTTCGCGGGTAATAGTTACACCCGGTACACGTTGCAGGGATTCAGCCAAGTTTAAATCAGGAAAATCGGCGATATCTTCAGCCACTATGCTGTCTTGCGCTATTAATGCATCGCGTTTTACGTCGCGATTTTTTAATAAACTTTGGCGAAAACCTTTAACGGTAATTTCTTCCATTTGCGCTTGTTGTTCAGCTGTTTGTTCAGCAAAACTGTTGTGTGAATAACCGGCTAGCGCTGCGAGTACCGCGACACGAATAAGCTGTTTTGAACCTTGCATTTTCATACTATCTCCAAGTTGAATAACATTTATATTTTTTAAAAGTTGCATTGATTAACACCGACTTCAGACAAACAGCGAACAAAGGGCAAAGTTGTTTGCGCCTGTGTTTGCTGTGGTTGAAATTCTGGTATTAACAAATGAAAACTGACTGCGGGCGCTTTGATCGGCTGTTGCATCGCACCTAGATAAAAATCGCTCGAAATAATTTGTGCACCGCTGTTAATTGCCGCCAGTGCGCGCTGATTGGGTGATTGTTTGGCATTAAATTCATCGGCACGGGTCCGCACGATAAAACCTTGTGCAACAGCATGTGTAATTTGCTCTGCTTGTTGCTGTGGATTGTTGTAAAGCAAAATTGCTGCTTGGTGATGCTCAATAGCAAATGCGCCAAAAATAACTGTGTCACCTGCTTGTTCAAACAGATCTAGTTGCTGCGGATTACCGTCAAAAATAAAAATGAATTTGCCGCGTACTTGCTCAACATCCGGCCAGCCAAATTGTTTAACCGACTGCGCCAACGACAAGTTTTGTTGCTGCACTAAGCTTGGCGTTAAAAGCTTGTCTAAACCCAATTTCTTAACAATCACTTGGTTTAATTGTTGGTAATGTTTTGCCGTGAATTGCTCAGGTTTGACCCCGTTAATTTTGCTCCAGTGACTTTCTTTTACGTTAAACATTACATACACAGGCAAGTGATTTGGGTTGTTTAACGACCAAGTTTTTAGCTCAGCTAAGCAATCAGAGAATTGAATACAATGGCTAGCAAGATCCACATCTGGAATGTGCAAAACTTTAAAACCCGGCTTGGCGAGTTGCTGCTTTTCAGTTGCTGAAAATAAAGCTTTTTTTGTCCATTGTTGTGCCAACGGTTGTTGATACAAACCACCTTGGCTGTCGGCCAATACATCAATTTCTAATTGGCGCAGCCCCATATTAAGCTGGCGAGTTAAACTTGGATGCGCATAGGAAATTTTGTCAGCAAAACCAGCTTGTATCTTATCCAACTGGTTTGCGACATCTGAGTCTAAGGCTTTTTTATAACTGTTGTGACTGCCAATAACCTGTAACTGATTCAGCGGCAAAGCCTGCACTGAAGCAACAGTGAATAAAGTTAGATAGATGGCAATACGTAAATTCATTTGTCTCATTTCCTAAAAATCGCGGTGAATAGCGCGTTCGTAGATAAATGAGATTTGTCAGGTCAAAACGGGGACAAAAAATTTTATGACGTTTTTGTGAAGGGTTTTGGCGACTAACTTGTATTATGTAGCCCAGTCCACTACATTATGCGTATGACCCATGCGCATAGGTGACATTCAAATGCGAAATAACCATTCAACTCAAACAGCTAAAAAAGCAACGAACTTGAGCCTAAACAGTGAACTGCTGGCTGAAGCTAAGCGGCTACATATCAATTTATCAGCGACGATGGAAAAAGCATTGCAGCAAGAGGTGAATGCAAGATTACGCGAAGAATGGGCAGAGCAAAACAAAGATGCAGTTGAAGCCTGCAACAAGCTCACTGAAGAGTTTGGCTTGTTCTCTGATTCATACAGGAAATTTTAATGTCGCAATTTTTACTCTATAAAAATCAAGACAAAAACTCCGCCAAAGCTTATCCCTACTTTGTTAACGTCCAGTCTGACCTCCTCAATAATCTTGATAGTCGAATAGTGTTACCATTAACACCAATAGAACTACTTGAGGCAAAAGCACCGACACGCTTATGCCCTGTCATACAAATAAACCAAGGTGATTTTGTGATACTGACTCAACAAATAACCAGCGTACCAATGCAAATTTTGCAGGAAGAAATTGCCGACTTAAGTGCGTTTCGAGATGAAATAATCAACGCGTTGGATTTTTTAATAACTGGTATATAAAGCCCCAAAAGTAATACTTAACTAAACAGTAATTTAGTTGTCACAATGTTCTGCCAGCATGTTCAGCGTTTTGGTAAACAAATAACGGCAGCTGGCTGTGAATAACAACAATAGCGACTATTCAATAACATCAGAATTATTAAAAGAAGAATCAAAACTGAAAGGTGTGATCCGTAAATGGGTTGCCGAGCAGCATGATCAAGCCGATGTTTATCAAGAAACCCTCACCACAGTGATTGAACAACACCAACAATCACCAATTAAAAACCCAATTGCTTACGCAATAACAGTCGCACGTCATTTTGCTTGGAAACTTGGCAACCGCAGTTTTGAAGTGTACGACGAAAGCAGCGATTTACGCGAAAGCCACAGCGCCGAAGACAGTTTGTTACAAAATGAACAAATTGAAAAAATTCAGCAAGTACTCAACGCCATGCCACCAATGCGCCAACAAGTATTTATTCGCCGCCGTTTGCACAACCAATCACGCGAACAAATAGCGCAAGATTTAGACCTAAGCGAAGAAGCTGTTAAAAAGCATATCAGCCGCGCATTAGCGCAAATTGCTATGCATGTGGATTAGCCCCCAAACAAATTCGGTTACACTGCAATCAAACCTTCATAAATTTTTCTGTCTCCTTTTGTTGCACCAAACACTCATTGCTAATGAGTTCTCTCAAAACCCAACAAAGGAAAATTAAATGAAAACTATCTATCTTATTAGCAAACTCATAGCGCTCAGCGCGTTATTTATTAGCCAATTCGCCAATGCTGCGCCACCACCAAAAATTTTGGAATATGCAACCAACGCAGCCCATGAATGGTCACCTCGTTTTGATTACGACAGCGATGGATGTTATCCATCTGTTGGCATTGGTCGTGATGGTAATGTAAACGGCGGTTTAAAACCAACAGGCGACATTTCAGGGGGTTGCCACGATGTGTCGGATTTACACAACTCCAATACCAATCATAGAGGTATTTGCCAAACTGTAAACGGCAATAACTATTGCGCACATATGTACGCACTCTATTTTGAAAAAGACCAAGCTATCGACGGCGCTTGGTTTGACGATGCATTTAGCCACAGACACGACTGGGAATTTGTGATTGTGTGGTTAACCAATAACCAAATGACTCACGTAAGTTATTCTGAACACAGAGATGTAGTAACACGTGCCGCAAATACATATGTATATAACGATGCAGCGCAAAAACACGTGCGTATTGTTTACCATAAAGATGGCGCGTCTACCCATGTATTTCGCGCAGCAGACCCAGGTGAAGTCGCCGAAAATGACACAGGCTATTGGCACAAACCAACTTTAGTTTCGTGGAGTGCTATGGTCGGAAACTCAGGTGTAACCAATTCAGATCTTCAATATCTGTTTAACACCACCAGCTACGACAAAGCCAACACACCATTTAACGATGGTAACTTTATTAACAAACTCAACGCGGGTTTACCGTTTGGCTATCCGAGCTTTTAATTTTAGCGGCGACCAAATCGAGTTTTGGTCGCTTTGATTGCTGTTTTTAATCCACAAGCTTGTTATATTGCTAAAAAATCACTTTATTATTGCAAACTTATGCCAGCAAAAATTCTGATAGTCGAAGACGAACCTAGCATCGCAGATAACTTAATTTACGTTTTAAAAAACGAAAGTTTTGCGGTTGAATGGCTAAGTTTAGGCCAGCAGGCAATAGATTTAGCGGCGCAACAACAGTTAGATCTTATCGTATTAGATGTTGGTTTACCTGATATCAGTGGCTTTGAAGTGTGCAAACAAATTCGCAAATTCTCTGATGTACCAATTTTATTTTTAACCGCCCGAGGAGATGAAATAGACAGAGTTGTCGGTTTAGAAATAGGCGGCGATGATTATGTGGTTAAACCTTTTAGCCCTCGAGAAGTCACAGCGCGGATTAAAGTAATTGTGCGCAGAAATCGCCTGGAACAAACACCCGCTGACAACACTCCAGAGCCAGTGCAACCGGGCTGCCTATTTCAGCTAAACAATGACAAACGGCAAATAAAATATCAAAACAATTTACTCGATTTAACCTTTTACGAATACGGCATTTTAGCCTTATTAATTGAACATCCAGAACGTGTGTTTAGTCGTGAACAGCTAATGCAGGCGGTTTGGAATACCCCAGAAGACAGTTACGATAGAGCTGTTGATACCCATATAAAAACCATTCGCGCTAAAATTAGAACTGTTAACCCTCACGACAATTCACTGGTCACCCATCGTGGAATTGGCTATAGCCTCAATGTAAAAGGACATACAATTGAGTCTTAACTTTCGCATATTCTCAGCATATTTTGTGGTGCTGGCACTCGCCATTTATTTGCTGTTTAACGCTTTTATGTCGGAAATAAAACCCGGTTACCGCCAGTCAACAGAAGAAGCTTTAGTCGATATGGCAAACTTGGTTGCCGAGTTAATTACCGAAGATTTTATCGGTAATAATCAGCACAGTATTAGCCCGAATATCCAAGATTCAATTAGTCGTTTAGGCCAACGCGCCTACCAAGCCGATATATTTAATACACAAAAAAGTTACAGTAAATTGCGAATTTATATAACCGACAAACAAGGTATTGTCAGATACGATTCATCCGGCAAAGATATTGGCGCAGACTATTCACAGTGGAATGATGTTTACCTAACCTTGCGCGGCCAATACGGCGCACGTAGCACCAAAGCTGACCCGAACGATGATTTAAGCTCAGTTATGCACGTAGCAGCGCCCATTTATCATCAACAACAAATCATTGGTGTCGTCACAGTTGCGAAACCAAATATAGCAGTGCAACCTTTTATCGATAAAGTAAGAGCCAAACTGAAAAACCAAGGTATTTGGTTAATCGTGATGTCGTTTGTGTTAGCTTTAGCCCTCGCATATGGGTTAACCCATTCAATTCGAAAACTAGTCAACTATGCAAACAATGTAGCGCAAGGCAAACGTTTATCACCACCTAAACTTGCGGAGAAAGAACTGTCGAAATTGGCGGACGCAATGGAAAATATGCGCCAACAACTCGAGGGTAAAGAGTATGTAGAGCAGTACATACATACCCTAACCCACGAGTTAAAAAGCCCAATATCGGCAATTAAAGGTGCTAGCGAAATTATCTCGGCGGATATGAAAAGTGCGGATTTAACCCGCTTTATCCAAAATATTCAAAGCGAAACCAACCGCATCAATAATCTAGTCAATAAGTTGTTGGAATTGGCTTCGCTGGAAAAACAACAGAGCTTGACCCAGCTGTCGAAAATCAACTTAAATCAGTTGCTAGATAAAGTAGTTGAGAGCAAACAATATGCACTGGAAAGCAAATCTATCTCAATCCAAACCACCTATTCACAGCCAACTGTCATTCAAGCAGATAAACTGTTAATCAGCCAAGCTGTCGATAATTTACTGCAAAACGCGATAGATTTTAGCCCTCAACAATCAAGGATTAAGCTGCAACTTTCACACATAAACGACAAACAAATATCAATTCAAGTAGAAGACCAAGGGTCAGGCATTCCGCACTATGCATTGGATAAGATATTTAACCGATTTTATTCCTTACCTCGACCCAGCACAGGACAAAAAAGCTCTGGACTAGGTTTGTGTTTTGTCCAGCAAATAGCTGAGCTTCACCAAGGGCAATTTTTTATTAACAACACACAAAACCAAGGCGCTATTGCACAGCTAATACTGCCGACACAACAAAATTAACGACAAACACATAAAGCACACACAAAACACATAATTCGCCCATTTAAGTTCACTAGTCTATCGACAATAACAATTGATGGAGCGAATTATGAAACCAATACCTAAAACTCTTACGAGCAAAATAGCTTTTATCGTATTTATTAGTTTAGTGCTGCTTATTCCGCTAACTATGATAGATGAACAAATTAAAGACAGACAAAGATATTTAGCTGAAGCAAGCCAAGCTGTAGCGCACAGCTGGACTGGTCAACAAAAAGTGACAGGGCCAATTTTAGTTATGCCTTACGAAGTTGTTGGCACTAAACTGGTCTACGACACTTCCGCAGAAAAAACCGTTGAAAAGCCTTACCGCTACACAGATAAATATTTTATTAAACCGACTGATACACAAATTAGCGTAGAAACGCTCGACGATGTTAGGCACAAAGGTATTTATGCAATTCCAGTTTACACATCAAAAATTCAAATTAAGGGTAAACTTCCACAGCAACTGATTGAAGAAAAATTAGCAGCCAAAAATCTTTCAGAAAAACATGAGATCACCTTTTTTCCAGCATACATATCTATGATGATTTCAGATCCACGTGGTATTAATACAGTGCCCAAACTCAATTTAGCCAATAAAAGTTTCGATTTTGTTCCAGGCAGCCGAATTAATCAGCATAACAATGGCTTACACGCGCCAATTGGTGAGTTAAGTAAAATAGATTTAAACAACTTAACATTTAACTTAGAAATTTCGCTACGCGGCATGCAGCAACTGTCATTTGTACCTATAGGGAATAATGTTGCTATCACAGCACAATCAAACTGGCCACACCCACAATTTACCGGGCAGTTTTTACCAACAAAGCTAAATATTTCAGATGCGGGATATCAAGCACAATGGCAAGTTACCTCGTTTGCCAGTAATATTCAAAACAAGCTGGATGCCTGCGAAAACGGCAAATGTGATGAGCTGTTAGACAGCGCTTTAGGGATCAAACATATAGAGGCTGTAGATGTATATTTGCAGTCTGAGCGCTCAACCAAATATGGAATTCTGTTTATTGGCTTAACTTTTATCGCTTTTTTTGTGTTTGAAGTAATTAAACAACTAAGAATACATCCAATTCAATACACCTTAGTTGGCCTGAGTATTTCAATTTTTTACCTGCTGCTTTTATCTTTATCCGAACATATCGCCTTTATCAGAGCCTATACAATCGCAAGTATGGCTTGTGTCAGTTTGCTGATGTTTTATTTGTCTTTTGTCCTTAAAAGTTTTGTTCGTGCGAGTGCCTTTTCAACAGCCATCGCCAGTTTATATGCGGTGTTGTATGTGATTATTAGCGCAGAAGATTTTGCTTTGGTTATGGGGGCGTCATTAGTATTTATTGTGCTGGCCATCATAATGGTTGCGACGCGTAATATTGATTGGTATCAAGTCAGCGACAACTTAACGAGTACAAGTAATAAGCCAGCAGAAAATACTGAGTTCAACAATGTGGACTAAAGGCTTCTGCATCGCATTTATTTGCTTCATTGTTTGGGTGATCGCCGCCGCAAACAGTGGAGCAAACTTAATCTCGTTTCAGTTAGTAGCAGGTTTACCCTATGGCGATAAACTGGGTCACTTTGTGATATTTCTGCTCATCACAATATGTGCTGAATTGCTACTCAAGAGTAGACGCTGGAACTTAAGCAGAATGCAAATATCAGCCCCAAGTATCTTGGTAGCAGTATTTGTGATTTTAGAAGAGTTCAGCCAACTCTTTATCGATAACCGTACATTTGATTGGCTTGATTTAATCGCCAGCTTAGTAGGTGTGATTATCGCGAGTTGGTTAACTCACAAACGAACTATGGAAACGCGACATCTATAACAACTCAGAATTCAACAAAAAAACTTTGTCGTGTTCATACAAACCTGGAGCTAAATTAGTGTTTTTAATTTTAAATACACGGCGTTTATTTAGTTCAAATTCGTCTAATTCACTGGCAAAAAAGCGCTGCATTAACTTAAGTAATTCGCCTCTGCTATGTAATTCACGCAGTCCGGCTTCAATTCGTTTTGCGAGTTTTGGTGTTTTTTCGGATACGTAATAGTAGTCAGGTAAATAAAAGAATAATACAAGATGCTTATCATAAGTCAGGTTGGGGTAGCTTGGTTTAAACTCTGCTAGTTCCGAGCGTACCTCGTGAATACCACGGTTAAAGGTATCGAAATGCCCCAGAGATAACATTTTAAATAGTGATTCGTATTGATTTTCAAAAATCACATTAAAACCTTGGTCATATAATACTTTGGTTGTAGTCCATTGCCGGTGAGCGCCGGTTCTAACTTTTTTTAGTTGTTCAATTGTTGTGATATTTTTCAGTATGTCTTTGTTTTCTTCTGTTACTAAGAAAATCCTTGAGCTAGGAAGGCCCATTTTTAATGGAACCGGTACTCTAATACCAAACTTGTTGTATTTCTCTTTGTATGGCGAAGCCAACACATTTATAAACTTACCTTTTTTTAACTCTGCAAACTGGCGATCTCTCGTCATAGGCAGTAGCGTACCATCTAGCTTATAAGCGCCAAATTGCTCAATTGTGGTGTCCAATGCAAGTTTTAACAGCTCCGAATTGTAGTTGTGCGAAAGTGTATTCCCACTGGTGTTTTTTAGCATCAATACAGAATCAACTTCAGCGGCAATGCTTGCGGTCAGTAGCATTGGCGCTAACATAGTTAACTTAAAAAAAGAGCTAAACTTTAATATAAAATGCGACATTACCTAACTATATCGAGCACACCATGAACTCAAGTATAGGTTAGATTTAGTTATTGTGATAAACAAAGCGCTGCTTACTTGTTACTATATCCACCGACCTGCGTTTTGTTAAAAAGGAATTTATCGTGTTGAAATACTTTTCTGTTGTTATCAGTTTTTGTCTATTATCCAGCTGTGCCAGCCATGCCGAGATAAACAGCAATTATGAACAAGTATTAACAAAAAATTTTTCTAAAACTGGAGCAGGCGTCGTTGCTGCTGTGTATAAAAACGGTCAGCCTGTTTTTAAACAAGCTTATGGCATGGCCAATGTTGATAAACAAATACAGATGAACACTGACGCGCAATTTCGTATTGGCTCGTTAACCAAACAATTTACGGCAGCCGCAATTATGCTGTTGCAAGAGCAAGGTAAGTTGTCAGTTAAAGATCCTATTAATCAACACTTAGGCAAGTATCAAAACCCACTGTGGCAAGATGTCAGTATTGAACATTTATTAACCCATAGCTCAGGTATTGCTGAAATTCTTCGGCTTGTCCACAGCTCACAATGGAATAATGAAAATACGAGTCTTGATGATTTAATTGGCTATTTTTCGCAAGAGCCTTTGCAGTTCGAACCCGGCGGTCAAACATCTTACAGTAACTCAGGTTTTATCTTGCTCGGCGCTATTATCGAACAAGTGTCTAACACCAGTTACGCTAATTTTATGCAGCAGCATATCTTCCAACCGCTTGAAATGAAGCATAGTTTTATCTGCCAATGCACGGACAATAGCTTAGGTGATGTGTTTGGTACTAAAGGGTCAATTGGCAGCCCTGCAAATCTCAATGGCGCTGTGGCGTTTTCTGCTGGCGCTATGGTTTCAACAGTTGAAGACTTAGCCAAATGGGCACAAGCGATTAACACCAATAAGCTGCTCAGCAACCACAGCTGGAAGGTCATTTTTCGCCGCTATAAACTAACAAACAAGAGTGAAAGTGAATTTGGTTATGGCTGGGTAATCGACAGTAATCCAACACCACCTAGCTATTGGCACAATGGTGCCCTACCCGGTTTTTCAAGCGACATACTGATTAAACCAAATGAAAACATCACCATTATCACCTTAACAAATCAGTACGATATGGGATTATGGGCCCAGCTTAAAATGTACTTAGGCGGCGACCATCCGACAGCTAAAGCCGACACAGTTCGCCAACAATTGTTAGCAATAGCATTAGCTAATTAATTCAACATCAACACCCAACGCAGATAAAACTGCCGACCTGTTTCGGTTGTATTGTATAAGTGTTGATGTTTACCGGCGTATTCGCGGTAGTATTGATTACTCAAGTTTTGCACACCAAAATTTATCTCTAACTCACGGCTAACCTTGTAAAAAGCCGCAGCATTAATTCGTGCATAAGCTAAATAGCCGGATTCAATTTGGTCTTGCGCTGTGCGTTCAAATTTTATTTGATCAACATAACCACTGCGATAATTGGCCGCTAAGCGCACTCCCCAACTTTTCTGTTGGTAGTCTAACGTGAAGCTAAGGATATGCTTGGATAAACCCTCTAATGGCGCGGCATACTCGGTAATCTCAGCAAATTTATGTGTGCGCTGCGCATCGGCAAAACTATAAGAAATTTGACTGCTTAATTGAGCTGACCACAGCTGCCGCCAACTAATATCCACACCGGTTAACCAAGCATGTTCAGCATTAACACTTTGATATAGCGCTTTGTCCGCATAAACGCCAATTTGTCGATAATTGATTAAGTTATCCAAGCGTTTGTTATATATAGCAGCTGATAAATAAGCATTATCCACAGTAACATTAGATTGCAGCGCAACTTGGTTAGATTTATACGGAGTTAATTGGCTATTACCAATTAAATAACCATCAATCCCACCTATAAACGAAGCTGTCGGTGCATAATATTTGGTCTGCACTGGCGTATAGTTTTGACTAGCAATTAAACGCAGTTGCCAATTTTCTTGCATTTGGTACAAGGCATTTGCCGACAGCAATACTAAGTTGTGCTGCGCAGGTGTATTCGCCTTATTGTCAACATCAGTAATTTGAGTGGTTAACTGTTCGTAGCGCGCGGCTATATTTACCGTCAGATCATCTTGCTGATGCTGATATGCTAACCAGCTTGCGACTTGTTCGCGCTTTAACTTGTAGCTTTGCGTTCGGTTTAAATCCTTATCCGTCCAATTATGCTCAGCTAATAAATCGGCTTTAATTTCAGTGTTATTTACCCCTGCCCATGCAAGCTGTTTGTGCTGATTGGCAATTCGGTAATATGCCTCGGTTAACTGGTTATCTATCAACCCCAGTGCAAATTCGCTTTTAAATAAGTCGTCTTGCTGATAAATATGCCTGTCGTCGACAAAATTTTTAAGCTGGGTGGCAAACGTCCATTTATGCTCTTGTTGTTGATAATCTAGCGCGAGCTTAACTTGCTGTTGGGTCAATTTATACCAACTTGATTGAAGATCAATTTCATCTAACTGCCACAACTGCGGTTGAGTTAAATCAGCAAAATAAGTATTACGTGGATAATCTGTGTTATAGCGATAGTCGCTGACTAAATCGGCATAAGTTTTTAAATAAACTTTCTCATCGTGCGGTATGTTAAGGGTATTTTGTGCAGTCCCCGCCAACCAGTGAAAGGTTAATTGTCGCTTGGGCTGCCACTCACCGGCCCAAGTCAGCTGATTAAAACGGCTGTCTTTTTTCAGCTGACGACTCTCACTAGCAAGCTGCGCATGTGCAACCCTAGCGTATTCAACAAAGTTAAATTCATCTAACTGCAAGTCCAACAATGTAGAAGCTTGTTGATTTGTCTCATCCACTCTAGCTAAAGCTGTGCTGCCAATACCCCGAGTGGCTAAATGCTCTTCTGATTTTTGATTCGACAATTGGCTTATCACCAAATCAAATTTATGCTGCAGTTGCGGCGATAAATAATGCAGCGCTGCAGTGAGCCCTGCTTGTTCAATTTGGTTATGCCAAACTGAATATCTGTTACCTCGCGGAAAATACACTTGTTGCTGTTGTAATAACTGCTGAGGCGCGATTGGCAGCTGGCTGATATCTGTATCAGCTATATTGATATTTCGCCACCTGTAGGTATTAAAACCCTGCTCTTGAGTGTGTTTTTGTTTATAACTTGCCGAAAACGCATAAAACCAATTGCTAAATTTAGCTTGCCAATCAAATGCTAAACTTGTGCCTGTTTTGTCGGCTAATTGATGGTAGTTATTTTCAACAAAAGCATTAAATTGCCAACCATCAACCAAAACTTCATCACTGATACTCGACAACAAATTGATGTTGGCGGCAATACCGCCGCTATCTTGAGTCACAGCATAATCTCGGCTGATGTTTATTTGTTCGAACAACGCAGTTGGCAATAAATTAAAGTCGAACGCAAGCGCGCGTTCATTTTGTTCACGCGAATCTAAGCTTGAGCCATGCACAGCTAAAGTTTGCATACCATTGAGTGAAATATGGACAAAATCGCCGCCTAAACCACGTAACGCAATTTGCCGTCCTTCTCCCCCATCAAAACTCGCAGCAATACCAGGCACAGTTAATAACGACTCAGCTAAATTATTAACCGGATAGCTCGCAGCATTCATAACATTTAAACTTTCGACTCGCACACCTTGGTTAGAAGCCGCATTGTCATAACTTTGATAACCCCTGTTGATTCGCGTTTGTAACGCTGGTGCACTCACTATCACTTCTTCGGCAATTGGCTTGTTATTGGTTGGCTTAACGGCAGGTTTTTCAATTATTGGGGAGTCAGACGAAAATGGAGTTTCCGCTATATTTGCAACTAAAATAGAACCTTCAATAAGCTCAACTTTAACTTGGTAAGTTTGCGCAAGCTGCGCCACAACAGAAGTTAAACTTAGTGCTAAGTTATCATCAGCTACAAAGCTAAATTCACCTGCAACATTAGTGACATCTGGGCTAAAAAAAATCGGTATTTGGCTATGCTGAGATACTAGCCTTAAGCTTGTAAATAAGTTGTCTGCGGTAACTTTGCTCGTCGCCCAACTAAAGTTAATGCCAGCACAAAACAACAGAACACAGCAAAGCAACAAACAGAGTGGATGAAACCTTACGACAGCGCGCATAATAATTAATTACGACGGATAAGAATATGACCCGGATATTCAGCAAGACGCAAATTGCTAGCCAAAGCCAACATTTTTAACGTCTGTTTGGGCTGATTTAAGTCAAAACGGCCATTAATTGGCATAGCCATTAAATTTGGATCTTCTAAACTAATTTGTTCGGTTAACTTTCTATCTAACTTGGCGATAACAGCCCCTAAACTCATCTGTTGTGCATCTAACCAATTAGCTTGTAAATGATGGTTAAAAGCTGCTGGATAAATAATTTTATCGGCCATCTTGCCTTTAATCACTTCAACACTTTGCCCTGCTGTTAACACAAGTTGCTGTTGGTTGGCACTTACCACCACACTACCTTCAACCACAATAATTTGCGTTGAGTAGTCGTTTTTATCCACCGAAAAAGTTGTACCTGTTACCTGTACCTGCACATCACCAGCATGTACATAAAAAGGTTGGTCATCGGCAATATGCTCAACCGAAAATAAAGATTCTCCTTTATTCAAGGTAACGCTGCGCACCTGTTGCTGCTGATTAAAAGTCAGTTGCGTTTCACCGGCTAAGGTCATGACAGAGCCATCTGGCAAATTAATTTGTTGAGTTTGATTGTGTGCATCAGTTGGTGTGGCAGCGACAATAGATGCCATTTCAGGAGTGTTTTTTAAAGTAAAGATACTGGCACACAAAGCTAACAGGGCGAAACAACAGCTACCCAGTAAGTGCTTTTTTGTAAAAGTGAAGCTTGCTTTATCCGCTTGTTTTTTTGTGTTTTGATTCGGCAAACTTTGCAGCGCATCGGCCAATTCAGCTGATTGCCAAATAGCCATACATTTATCGTAAGCTTGCTGATGTGCAGGATCAGCCGCTAACCACAACTGCAGCTGTTGTTGCTGTTGCTCAGTTAACTCATCTGCTATTTCCGCCCACTCGGCAGCTTGTTCAAATATGGCTTGCTGGTTTTTCATAGTCACTGCACATGCTGAAGAAGCGGCATTAATAGCACGTTAATATGACAGTTTAAAGTCGCCAAACACCTACTGTAATCAAAGTGTTAAAAGCATGTTTCTGTACTGATGAAAACATTGTCAGACTATTTTACAGCAAATAACCAGCGCTCATTAAAACCCCAACCAGAACAACAACTTAAACAATGGCTTACTTCTTGCTTTTAGGCTTAACAATAAAAAACTTAATAATTCCAATTGGATAAAACCGTTATGAAATGGACAACCGCAATATCTGTTGTTTTATTAACTGCGCTGCATACATATTCAGTTTCGGCTTCAACTGTCGATACTTACAACCTGATTCTGAAAAATGATCTATCCACTTCAAGTGATATTGAAGGGAAAATCTTTATTGGTGGTGACATTAATATGTCCGGCCGCTCTTTAGACGTTGGTAGCAAACTTGCGACAGATCCAAAAGTAGATGCTGTAACTGTTGTTGGTGACATTAGCGCCAATGACGTCAAAGCAGAAAACGGTCACAACATAGTTTATGGCGGCAATATTGGCAGCACCAATTTAATCAATAACGGTTCTGGCGGAACATCAACACAGCAAGACCAAGCCGCTTTACAATCTGAATTTGATGCCTTGTACGATAAAGTCATTGCACAAAGTCAGTATTACCAATCGTTAGCTGCAAATAGTACCTTTGACACCTCAGATTTTAACCAAAAGAAATTTGTCTCAGGCGCTAGCGCGACAGACGAGTTGTCAGTGTATAACATCAGCAGCAGCGATATTTTATCTGGTGGATTTGATTTTAGCTCAACCCCTACAATCCCGGTTGTGATCAACGTTGCGGGTACAGGCTCGCTCAATATTTCCTCTAAAGCTCAAGGTAATTTCACCAAAGAACTCGCTTCTATGGTTTTATGGAACTTTTACGAAGCGACAGAATTAACTTTTAGTGGCGACGGTTGGAATGGTTCTATTCTTGCGCCTTACGCAGATATCTCTGGTTCAACTGGTTCTATTGACGGCGGTGTAGCTGCATTGTCTTATTCTGGTTCAGTAGAAATACACAACAAACTTTTCGCTTATACACCACCAGAACCGGCTCAAGAAGTACCAGAGCCTCCAATGATAACTCTGTTACTCATTGCTTTTGGTTTGTTGATGGCACGCAAACGCCTACAAAAGGCTTAAACCATTCAATCATTTGAATTTAAGCAAAAATTTATAATATATTAAGGCGGTTTTTACCGCCTTTTTATTTTATGCGCTCACAAAAAAGAAATTCAGGAAATTCATATATGTGGCTGAAATCCCTTGCACTTGTTGCCCTTATTTTGCCTTATTGCACTTTTGCCCAAACAAGCATTCAACTCAGCTACGAAAAAGCGCGCTCAGCCTACCAACAAAAAAATTACGATGAATCAATAATCCATATTAAAAATGTTCTACAGCAAGACTCAACCAATTTGCCCGCACAAACACTAATGGCGCAAGTGTTAACCCAAATAGGCGAATACCAAACGGCCAATAGCTACTTTGAGCAAATAATTAACAGTGGCGTCGACTTCAGTTTGTATATTGATAGCTGGGCACAAGTATTAACTAGGCTCAAGCAATACCAACAAATTGTTGAGTTTAAACCACCATCTTCGCTAAGCCATAAACAACAAGTGGATTGGCAGTATGTGCGCGTAAATGCGTGTTTAAAACTGCCGGACTATGATTGTGCCAAACAGAGTTATTTGCAGTTAACTAAGCTAACAAACAACCCAGTAGAACAGCTTAACGGCTTAGCCAATATCGCCTATTTGCAACAAGACTATGCCAAAGCAGGTGAATATCTAACGCAAGCACTCGAAAAAGCGCCGAACAATGTAGCAACACTGCATTTGATGGCTTTGCTCAATAAACAAGCGGGTTTACACGAAAAAGCGCTTGAGCAACTACTAGCGGCAAAATCTATCGCCCCAAAGCAACTAAGCTTGTTAAAAACTTTAGCTGATGTTTATTTAGCAAAAAATGATACCAACAATGCTAGTTTAGTTATTGAGCAAATTTTACAACTCTCACCGCAAGATCCTTTCGCTATTTTAGTTAATAGCCAACTAACACATGCGTCTGCTGAAAAATCACAGCAAGCGTTGGAGCAATTACAACAATTGGCAGAGCATGTGTATGTATTGCCGGATGAAATAATAGATGAAGAGCCAACCTTATTATTGTTACGCGGTTTATTGTCTTTTACCCAAAATAAGTATCAGCAAGCCTTACGGGATTTCAGAGTACTGACAGAGCAAAAACCACAAGATATGCAAGCGGTTATGCTGCTAGCTCGCACACAACTTGCATTGAAACAAAATAAAGATGCAGTCGACTTAATGGAGCTGCATCAAAAATCCTTGTTACAGTATCCAAGTTTTATTGTATTGCTTGGTGAACAATATCTAAATTCAGGCAAAACCTTTAAAGCATTAGTTCTGCTGGAAGATTTACAACAACATCACCCAGAGCAGATAGATGTGCAACTGCTGGAAATTAAAATATTACTCGCTCGCCAACAAACCGAGTTGGCGTTATCTATGTTAGATACATTAGTCGAGAAACACACCAATAGTCATTTGTTGTTTATTCACAGTGTATTAAATTTACAAGCAAAACGTTTGGACGTAGCACTTAAAAGCATCAACCAATTATTGGTACACGCGAGCAATAATGAAGATTATTTAACAACTAAAGCAGCAATACTGATACAACAAAGAGCGCTAGTTGAAGCAACTCAAATAACCCAACAAACTTTAACTTTGAACGCTGAATCAATTAGCGCACGCTTTAATCTGGCGAGTATTTATTATCAGCAAAATAAATTTGAGCAGGCATTAAAAGAACTAGAGCGTATTCACCAACAACAACCTTTGCATCAACCAACTTTAACTCTACTCGCAGAAATTGATGTAAAAGCAGGTAATTACCAACAAGCTATTGAACGTTATTTGGCCGTGTTAACGCTAGAGCCAGAAAACATTAGCGCACTTGACGGTATGTTCGGAATTTATCTGGCACAGAAACAACTGAATGACGCTATAAAAACACTCGATAAACTGGTTTCTATTACCGCCGCAGAGCCTAAATATTTATTACAGCGAGCTTACCTATATTTAGCCGTCGGCAATGAAAAAAGTAGCGCTTTGGATAGCAAAATGCTAGCTACTAGCGCGAATGACGACCCTATTTTATTGTTAGCACTAAGCCAGTTGTATTTATCACAACAAGATATAGTCGCAGCTGAAAACAGCTTACGCAGAATACTCGAACTGCAACCGAATCATGCAAAAGTGACTAGTCAACTGATTGAACTCTTGCTCAATGGCAATCAAACCGCCAAAGCAGAAACTGAGATCAACAAACAATTAAAGCTAAATGCAAACTCGGCCAGTTTATATATTTTAGCTGGCAGAATGTATGAACAAAAAGGCGAAATTGTGAATGCGGCTTTCAGCTACAAAAGAGCCTTATCATTAGACGATACATTAGAGCTCGCTCTAGCTAAGTTATACAATTTAACTCGTTTCGGTTTAGATGAAAAAATATTTACCCAACAAGTCCAGCAACTAATTGAGCAACACCCACAGCGTTATTTCCCTATTAACTTATTAGCGCAATATTATTACTACAATCAACATTGGTCGTTAGCGGCGCAGCAGTATGAAAAATTATTGCAGCATCCATCTAACCCAAATAGAGCAGCTTTGTTAAATCGCCTAGCCAATATTTATATGCAGCTTGATATAGATAAAAGTCAGCTCTATATACGCCAAGCGATAGAGTTGGATAAGCAAGATCAGCATATCCAAAAAACCTATGGTGTATTGTTAGCGCAGAAAGGGCAAAGCACTGAAGCACTCGGCTACTTACGTAAAGCTTTTGTGAAAATGCCGAATGACCTAGATTTACGCTACCACATAGCAAAATGTTTAGCCGACTTAGGTTTAGTCAGCGAAGCGAAAGATGAATTAGGTTTTATTCTATCGCAGCAACAATCTGAACACTCAAACAAAGCACAGCTATTGTTAGATAGTATTAATAGCAATTTATAAATGAGACTTTTTAAAAGCCGTCTGCGAGTTTAGTTAATGGTTATTGGTAAACATTAATTCAATACTTTGCTCTGTATTGAATAAAACCAATAATCATTAGGCACACAGATGAAATTAAAACTCACTTTACTTGCAAGTGCATGCGCACTTGCATTAGTTAATGCTTGTTCAAGCACGCAAACAAACACCGCAGAAAATACCTCCACCAGCTTATATGGCACGCTCGAACCTTTTGCTCAAGAAGCAGTATATTTTGCATTAACCGACCGTTTTGTAGATGGTGATAAAACGAATAACTTTCCTCAACAAGGTAAAGATTGGGGTGACGGCAGTTGGGGCACATTTAACCGCGAATTGCCTGGGCCAAATGGCCAAAGTGCTAACGTTGGTTATTTAGGTGGCGATTTTAAAGGTGTATTAAACAACGCCGCATATATTGCTGATTTAGGTTTCACTTCAGTGTGGTTAACGCCTATTTGGGATAACCCGGATTACGCATTTAACGGTGGCGAAACCATTACTTTTGATGGTGGTTATAAAGATGGCGGCAAAACCGGTTATCACGGCTATTGGGCGCATAATTTTTATCAAGCCGATGAACATTTAGTTTCAAACGATTTATCTTTCAAACAGTTTTCAGCAGGGCTTAAACAGCACAACTTAAAGTTTGTCTTAGATATAGTGGGTAACCATGGTTCACCTGCATACTCAATGGTTGAAGAAATGCCGCAGTTTGGCAAAATTTACGATAGAAATGGCAAGTTATTGGCCGATCATCAAAACATCCACCCAAGCAAATTAGATAAAACCAATCCACTACATCAGTTCTACAACACTCACACAGGGCTCGCTCAGTTATCGGATATTGACGAAAATAACCAAGCTGCGTTTGAATATTTAACCGATGCGTATCTGTATTGGATTGAACAAGGTGTTGATGCAATTCGCATAGACACCATTCGCGAAATGCCACATCATTTTTGGTATCAAGTGAGTAAAAAAATTCGCCAACATTACCCAGATATGTTTATGTTTGGCGAAAGTTATAACTATGACGCTAACTTTATCGCTCAACATACTCGCCCTGAAAATGGCGGGGTAAGCGTATTAGATTTCCCTGGTCGCGCCGCTATCACTCAAGTTTTTGAGAATAAAGATGCAAGTTACGCCGACATTTTAAGTTACTTACATTTAACTGACGGCATTTACCAAAACCCATACGAACTAATGACCTTTTACGACAACCATGACATGGCGCGAATGAATGCAGATGACAATGGTTTTATTGATGCAAACAACTGGTTATTCACCAGCCGCGGTATTCCGGTTATTTATTACGGCTCTGAAATTAACTTTATGACAGGTAAAGCCGAACACCAAGGCAACCGTAATTATCTCGGCCAACAAAATATAGAAAAAGCCAAAACTCACCCTATCGCACAACAGCTAAAAACCATTGCGCATGTGCGTAAAAACTCAATTGCGTTGCAGCGAGGCTTGCAGCTGAACTTACAATTTAATCAAGATACAGCTGCGTTTTACCGCATTTACCAACACCAAGGTAAAAACCAAACTGCGTTAGTATTGCTGAATAAAAGTGACGAGGCCAAACAAGTGAAATTAGATAAGTTGCAAAACTTAGCCTCTTGGCAAAATGCGTTTACTGGCAAACAAGTTGATTTATCCAAACAAGCAAACTGGCAATTTGAATTAACACCGCATAGTGTGCAAGTGTATTTATTGGATAGTCAATTGAGCAATCCAGAGTTAATCGAACAAGCAAAGACATTGCAGCTATAAAGCTTTAGATGGTCTAGCTTGTTATCCCGAATTTAGCTTATATACTGAAACAGCACGGAAAAATCCCAATGCATAACCAAACTAATGGAGCTAGATATGATTGCACTCATCTCTCGATGGAAACTAAAAAATGGCTGTACCGACGAACTCGTTCAAGCGTTAAAAGAATTAACCATTCAAGTTGAACAGAAAGAACCAGAGACACTTTCTTACAATGTTCATATAACGGCAAAACCGCCATTGGATAGTGACAACCAGCCATTAAATCCACCGGCGAAAAACATCCCAAACCAGTTGCAAACAGAAGTAATTTTTTACGAAAGATATGCTAACGCCGCAGCATTTTCAGCGCATGTAACAGGTGAAATATTTAACGAATTTAGACAAAAATATATTCACCACTTCTATCAAAGTCCAGACAAAGCCGGTTGGCCACAAACCGACAATACCTATTTAGAGCTTGAAGCTGACTTCACTCGATAGGTTTTTATTGATTAACAAAAGTCGTGCTTGTTGGTGTCTAGTGATAAAGTGATAAAAGCTTACTTTGCCAATAACTTTTCTTTTGCCAACAGCTGACTTTTTCGTGTTAAACCCCAGCGGTATCCAGACAAACTCCCATCTCCGCGAATAACTCTATGACATGGAATAACTACGGCGAGTTTATTGGTTGCACAAGCACGAGCGACAGCCCTTGCTGCAGTTGGCGAGGAAATCTGCTTAGCAATTTCAGCATAACTCATTGTTTGACCGACTGGTATTTGTTGTAAAAATTGCCAAACCTGAGTTTGAAATTGAGTGCCGCGAATATCTAGCGCCAAGGAGAAGTTAATTTGCGGATTATTGATAAAGGCTACAACTTTTTCTGCAACAGCAGATACTGACTCATCAGCCTTCAATTGAGCCTTCGGGAAATTTGCAGACAAGTCGGCTAATAGTTGTGCTGATTCATCACCAATAGCAATTGCACAAATGCCTTTATCTGTACTTGCCACTAAAACTTGGCCTAAAAAACATTCGCCGAAAGCAAATTTAATAATATGCATAACACTGCTCATGCAGAAAAGTTAAGAGTTAACCATTGTGCTAACTCTTAACTTAAACACAAGTGGAAAATTATTTTTCTTTCCACCTAGCATTATCCGGCAATGATTTTTGCGGAACTTTAACTTGAATAAGTGATGGACTGTTGGAATTTTCTAACGCGCCTAACACTGCAGTTTCTAACTCGGCGTAGGTATTGGCTACCCAAGCTTTACAACCAAACACTTCTGCTAATTTGGCGTAATCCCATCTATGTAATACACAAGAATCGAAAAATTCTCGTTCACTCGAAAATACTTCAGCATCGTACAGCCACTGTTCAACACCATAAACACCATTATCCACTACAAAAATAATCGGATTTAAACCAAAACGAGTTTGGGTTGATAAACATTGTGGACTCATTTGAAAACCACCGTCACCGGAAAATACCATCACTCTTTGGTGGTCTTGTTTAGCTAAGCTCATGCCGGTTGCGGCTGGGCCTATATAACCAATTGCCGAATAAGTTGGTTGTGCCAAAAAACCTCTAGGAGCACCCACTTTAAGCAAAATGCTGCCAAAATAATTTAAGCTTGCATCACTGCCTACTAAAGTTGAATCGGTAATGTATTGTTTATTTTGAATAAATTCATACAAACCTTGATAACTTATCGCATCCGTTGGGTTTAAGGCAGCTGGAGCTTCATCCGTTGGCAAACAGTCTGGCGTCGCACAGCTTATTGCTTGATTATTCACTTCATCAATAAACTGTCCCAACGAAACTTGAGGTACAAAATAACTGCCGTATTTAACTATATCACCAGCCACTAGCGCCATTTTGTCGTAGTCTATGCTGCCACCTAATGAATTAATATCAGATAACCACACGCCCAAAGCTAAAATAAAATCAGATTCTGCGACTAATTTTTGCGTTGCGGCTGATGATGCTTGGCCATCGTATACACCTGCAAATAACGCATCGTTTTCAGACAACAGCGCTTTGCTAATTAATTCGGTGACATAAGGCAATTTTAACTTTTTAATCAGCTGTTCAACTTGCACATGCAAACCCATACGGTCTACTTCAGCACCTATCCAAATAATTGGCTTTTGTGCGCTTTCAAGTTTTTGTTTGATGGTTTGCACTGATGCTAACAAACCAGCAGGATCTGACATCACTCTAGCTGGCTGTAATTTACCGACTGGCGCACTACAAGTTTGATCAACCATGTCATCCAGCAATTCAATATAAATTGGACGCTTTTCGGTAATACATTGAGTGAGCGCATAATCGATTAAATTAGGCGCTAAATCGGGATTATCAATTTTAATTGCGGCGGCTGTAATATTTTTATAAATGTTCAAGTCTGTTTCACCATTAATCATATGGTGCGAAACAAAACCTGTTTTTTGAAAGGTTAGTCGTTGCTTAATGTTAGGTGAACCGTTTATCAGCACCACAGGCGCGCGTTCGACATAAGCCCCAGCAACCGCATTTACCGCACTTAAAGTACCGGCGGAATAGGTAAAACACATAGCAGCTATGCCTTTATATCTTGCGTATGCATCAGCGGCATAACCTGCGTTTAATTCGTTAACTTCTTCAATTAACTCAATTGAGCTAGGCTCAATATAATTGTTAATCCAATTGATTGTGTAGTCACCCGCGATAGAAAATAAATGGCCTAAACCCAACTGCTCTAATCTATCTGCTAAATATTGTCCTACTGTGTATTGAGCATTCATAATTTAATCCCTCACTATTAATATTCTGGTGCGCCGTCAAACAAACGCGGAATGTAGATATCAAAAATCGCTGGGCATTCACGTTCAGGAAAACGCTGCAACATAAATTGTTTATAGGCGTCGTCTCTTAAACCATCATCTATTGCCAACTTAGCCGCGGTAAGATACTTAACATTGGCGGTAACTTCTTTTTTGTCGGCTGGAAAACCATGCCCAGGTAAAAAAATCTCATAATCTGAGCTCAGCATGTCTTCGAGTATCGCAACCCAATGATCAATATATTTAGTTACATACAAGTGCGTGCCGCTATAAATTAAATCTTGCACTATATACACACCATAATCCGGCAGCTTCAGGGTAATTGCATAGTCAATTTCTGTATCGACCACTCGTTCAACTACATATTTAACCCCGTCTATTACATCAATGCCCGCTTTAGCAACATGCTCGGGAATAACGACTTGGGTTGGGGCCAAATCAGCGCCTATTTTCGCAATATGATCTTCGCGCGATGCTTCGCCATGTTGTTTAAGAAATTCTATGGTTTCGATTGGCGCATAAATATCAACATCACTAAAAGCATCACCTAAACCAAACCAGTGATCCGGATGACGATGTGACAAATAAACTCGATCAATTGGCTTTTTCAAACTGTCGGCATATTCACGAAACTTCTTCGCGTAAGGACGTAAAAACTGCCCGTCGATTACAACTAAGGTATTTGCACTTTCAATAATATGTGTTGCATTGGCAATATTGTTGCCTTCATACGATGAAATAAAGGTATGAATACATACGTCACCTTGGCGTTTAACAACTATTTTAAATGGGTTGGTAATTGGAATCGTCATATTGGTACTCTCCGTCCATAAATGAGTGGCTTGATTAGAAAACCTATAGCTGTAGATAAGAAAAAGGCATCGGTAGATGCCTTATTCAATTAGCTAAAAATTGAGTTCGTTACGTAAATCAATGCTGATAGCAACCGACACATAACTCCAAGTTAAATCAACCGCGCTAGTCATATAACCGTCGTAACGGCTAAATTGCTCTGAAAGCGATACATCTTCACCAGCATGAATTTGCACTCGGCGTAAATAAGCATCACCTAAAGCTTTTAACCCTTGAATAATTGTTTTAAACGCTTTGGTTTTGTTGCTAAAACTATCCCCAACATTCAACACTAATTTTGTATCAATCAGCGCAACCGCTAAGTTAAGCTGATTAACATTGTATTGAGTAATTTGAATAGATTTCTGTGCAGCAAATAAAGCTGCCGCCTTATAACTTGTTCCACTTAAACAAGCCGTACATAAAAACCATGGATTGCCTTGGCTTAACGGCCCGCTGCCTGTGTATTTGTCTTCTGGATATCGGCCGATACCCGGAGCAACCGGCTCACCACTTGCAGTTTGTTCAATTGCATTGATTGGATATAAAGGATCGAATGCTTGATGCAACGCATAAGCCGTCGCTAAAATTTTATCGTCATTCGGACTTAAAAACGGATGTGATTTTGACATAGCTTGGAAAGTACCAAGCATTACAGCTACGTCTAAATCTGAATATTTATAATCTAAACCACCCACGCGGTTCAGCGTTGCCATAAAGTAACCTTTGTTTTCACTCCAAAAATCACTCATAGCATTTTCAATTAATTCCGCTTGCTGATTATAAAAGTCAGCTGCACCTTGGTCGTTAAGCAAACTCGCTAAATCAGCACCTTCACGTAAAGCCGTGCGCTGCAACATCCGCGTATAAAAATGGCTACCGTCAACTTCTTCCCATAAATCAAAGCAGCTATCTTGCCAGTGGTTTGCGACAAAATCTAAATCCGCTTTAATCAAACTAAATGAAGGTTCCTGACCATCGTATAGAATGCCAGTCACATATTGCTGCTCACCATTGGCTAAAAGTATGTTTGCCCAACGGGTTAGTGTTAACGCTCTTTGTGCGGGGCTATCGTTTTGTGGACGACCCCAAGGGCCACTAAAAGCTTGGCCTGTTACATAAAATTTAGGTTCACCCAAACTATTACTGACCGTTGGTGTAGTCTGATTAATCTTTGAAAACTCAACGTAATCGACCATGAGTTGGTAATATTGGTCTTTGAAATTAGTTTTATCTAAGCCATTTAGCTTAGCGATTTCACTCATAGTCCGAGCGGCATCACGCACCCAATGGTAATAATAATTTGGATTATTTCTCGAAGGTGAAGCCAAAACGGCCCCACGCTCACCGTCGGCCGGTGAAATATTGGCGATCATTTTTTCTAAAACAAATTGTCTGGCTGATACAGTCCATTGATCTAAAGATTGAGCCACAATTGGGCTTGCATACTCGGTTTCCATCTTAAGCATAGTGTTGGTTTGTATAGACATAATATTTCCAAGAGAGATGAATAAATCATCAAGTTAAGATTAAGTTCTCGGAATGTCATGGTGTAAGCAGGCAGACAAGAATTATCGGTTAATCTGCCGTGTGCCTCGCAGTAACAATCCGTTGTAAGTGCGCCGAAACGCAATTGAAAGTATATACACAGATTTGACTTTTGCTGGCGCACATTGCCACTGAATAAAATATTTCATGTTAAGCCCCTGATTTAGATAGCTTTAAAAATTAAAATAAAATTTTGTTCGTAAAATTCATCAATTTCACCTTTGCTTTTAAAATTTGCTGCTACACTGAGGGTGAACAAAAAACGTTCACAAGCTTGTTAATGGAATCTATGCCTGAGTTGCTTGGGCATATAACTAAAAGGCTTTCTCATGACGCATTCAACCAGAACGATTAAACAAATCACCCCAGACCAAGCTATAGAAAAATCCGCTAATGGTGAATACCACGCTGTGATTATAGGTTCGGGGATCAGTGGCGCAATTGCAGCTAAACAACTCACAGCCAAAGGGCTAAACGTATTGGTGTTAGAGGCAGCACCAGCGAAAGATTTAACTTATAGCGGCTTTAAACAATACCTGAGTAATTATTACAGCAACGCCTCCAAAGACAATAACGCACCTTACCCAGAAAACCCCAATGCCCCAATGCCAAGATCAACCACAATTAGTAAATTAATACCTGGCCAAACTGACGCTAAAGGTTACATGGTACAAAATGGTCCACTAGCATTAGACAGTACTTACACACGTGTAACTGGCGGCACCACCATGCATTGGGAAGCAAAAATTTTGCGCATGTTGCCGGAAGATTTTTCGATAAAAAGCACCTATGGCGTGGGTTTAGATTGGCCGATTAGTTACGACGACTTGATGCCTTATTATCGAATGGCCGAGCGCGAAATAGGCGTTTCAGCTAACGTCGAAGAGCAAGGTTTTTATGGAATTAAGTACGAACAAGATTATGTTTACCCTATGTATGGTTTGCCGCCATCTTACCTAGACCAAGTTGTAGCCAAAGGTATTGATGGTGCTGAATTTGAGCTGTCTGGTGAAACCCTTACAGTTAAAGTTCGCCCCTTTCCGCAAGGTCGTAATGGCATTCCAAACCCAAATTACAACGACGGCAATGGTTTTAAACCTGTTGGTGCCGTGAGCGCCCATCAAGTTGAACAAGGCGGTCGTTGCCAAGGCAATAACAATTGTGTCCCAATTTGCCCGGTACAAGCTAAATACGATGCGCGTAAAACTTTGGTTGACGCTGCACAAACCGGCCGCATGGACTTTCTCCCTCAAGCAGTTGCCAGCAAAGTTGTGGTTAACCCAGCCGATAACAGCATAGAACATATACAATTTAAACATTACAAAACCACTCAAAGCCCCGAATACACTGAAGGCAAAGTTAGTGGCAAATTATTTATTCTCGCTACTAATGCGATTGAAAACGCGCGTTTAATGCTTGCTTCTGGGTTACCAAGTTCCAGCGGTTTAGTCGGTAAAAATTTAATGGATCATACCTACCTGCTTACATGGGGTTTATTACCAGAAGCAGCCGGAACTATGCGCGGCACTAAATGTACTTCAGGCATTGCCGATTTTAGGCACGGTAAAAGTCGCAGCAAACAAGCGGCTTTTGGTGTGGATATTCATAACGACGGTTGGGGCTGGGCGACTGGTTCACCATTTTCAGATATTGAATATTTAGTGGATGGACAAAACAAATTTGGCCGAGATTTACGCCAAGGCGTAATCAACCGAGTGTCGAATCAATTGTTGTTCGCTTTTATGGTTGAACAGGTAGCCGACGAAAGCAACCGAGTAACTGTCGACCCTCAGTACAAAGATGCACTCGGCAATATGCGACCAATCGTTAATTACAATGTATCAGACTATTCTAAAGCTGGAATTGCCTTTAGTAGCCAAGCCTCGAAAGTTTTTTATCAACGCTTAGGGGCTGAAGACCATTCAAACTATTCACCGCTCGATTATGGCTATTTTAATTACCAAGGTGAAGATTATTACTTCAGAGGTGGCAACCACTTTTCTGGTACTCACATCATGGGCACTAGCGCAGAAAACTCTGTAGTTAATGAAAATCAGCAGTCTTGGGATCACGCCAATTTGTATCTAATAGGTTCTGGCAGTATGCCAACTATAGGCACTTCTAACACCACACTAACGCTGGCGGCGCTAGTGTTCAAAACCACTGAAGATATTATAAATAAGTTGAGCCATTATCGAATTGATTTAGGTAATGAAAGCAATACCAACACTGCCAAGGAAGCCTGCCATGAATAATCGTATCATCAATAACATAGACGACTTGTATCAAATGCTGGATGCGGCCATTCAATTAGAACATGCAACCATTCCACCATACTTAACCGCCTTGTATAGCATTCATCCAGAAACCAATATTGAAGCAACTCAGGTTATTCGCGCAGTACTGGTTGAAGAGATGTTACACATGACCTTATCAGCCAATGTACTGAATGCTTTAGGCAAACACCCAGACTTAACCGCTGAAGGTTTTGTGCCTGACTTCCCAACTTATTTGCCCGATGGCGAAAAAGACTTTCAAGTTTCAATTGATAAATTTTCGCCTGATACCTTAGATACATTTTTAAATATCGAACGTCCTTCGAAACAACCACCCGATTGTGGCTGCACCGAATTAAAAGGCTGTATTGTTCGGAGTAATCACCAAAAATTTCAATTAAAAGCAGTTAAGCCCCTTAAATCCGCCACTTATAGTTTTTATAGCATTGGTGATTTTTACGATGCCATTATCGAAGGCATAGAGTATTTAGAAGAGCAAGCGCAGCAACAAGGTAAAACCATATTTATTGGTGATGTTAAGTTCCAAGTTTCCAACAAATATTATTATTCGGGTGGCGGCAATGTAATTGTGGTAACAGATAAAGATTCGGCAATACAAGCGTTAGATTTAATCAAAGACCAAGGTGAGGGCCATTGCCAGCAAATCTTCGATCCACAAGGAGAGATTGCCCATTACTACCGTTTTGAACAATTGAAACTTGGCCAGTTTTATCAACTAGGAGATGAACCCGGTAAACCAACTGGCGAAAAGTTTGCCGTAGATTACAAAGCGGTTTATCCGGTTAAACAAAATCCTAAAATGAAAGATTTCCCCCAAGAATCATTGTTATATCAAGCAGCACAAAAATTTAACTACAGCTACTTTGGATTTTTAGCTTTAGTTAACCAAGCTTTTCGTGGTCAGCAAGATCTTCTACTTGGCGCTGTCTGTGACATGTTTAGATTAAAAGAACATGCAACCCAGCTCATTCGTAACCCCATTCCGAATGACCCCAGCCAAAATGGTGGGCCGACGTTTGAAATGTTTTACGCGCTACAACCACAAACAGAACACAAAACAACTGAAGCGGAGGCCGTCTGATGGAACAGCAAACCCAAAATATTAAACACTTTATTGAATTATCCGGCGCGCTTACCGACTTTAACGAATTTGCCCTCAATGGCACTGGTCAAGTCGCCGCTTATTACCAAACTTTGGTGGATATTGTTGGCCAGCAACTAGTGGATAATTTGCTGTCAACTTATTGCTCGGTTTATGAAATATCAATCAACGAACAAATGTTTTTAGATGGTTTGAGAAAACAAATATTAGGCGATTTAAAACTCGGGCCAGTTGCACGCAACATCATCAAACTCTGGTACACAGGTACTTGGTATCAATTACCCAACACATGGCGCCAAGCTTATGGCAAAAGTGACAACGACATCACCTTTTTTGTCAGCTCAGCTTCCTACATGGAAGGTTTACTCTGGCACGCAATTGATGCCAACCCTTCCGGTGCCAAAGGCCCAGGTTATGGCTCTTGGAGCCAACCACCGAACATCAATTTCGATAACGCTTGGCAGTTTAAAGCAAATTATCAATAACCCCCAACAAACAGGAAGTTTCTCATGAACAAACAAACTATGTTTCCAACCGGCACAATTCAATTTGGTATCACGCCGACAGGCTGGGTAAATGATGACTTTCCCGATATCGATATTGGTATTCCATTTGGGCAAATTGTCAGTGAAATGGCACTTGCAGGATTTGCTGGCTGTAGCCGCGGACATAAATACCCAACCGACACAGCAGTACTAAAACGCGAACTCGACATGCGCGATTTAAAAATGTCTGAGCCTTGGGTAAGCACCTACTTCACCATTAACGATATGTACGAAGAAACCCTAGCTAACTTTGAAAAAGAGATTAAGTTTTTACAAGAAATGCAAAGTGGTGACTTAGTACTTGCCGAATTGGGTGGTTCGTCGCACCAACAACCTATTGCACTAGTACCAAACGCACCGAAATTTAATGACGACCAATGGAAGCGTTTAGCCAATGGACTAAATGAACTCGGCCATAAAGCCAACTGCCAAGGCATTAAAATGTGTTACCACCACCATATGGGCACAGGTGTTATGACCACAGACGAAATTGCGCGATTGGCAGAAATGACAGATCCAGACTGCGTATGTATGTGTTTAGACACAGGCCACCTACATTTTGCTGGCGGCAACTGTTTAGACTTTATCGAATCGTATAGCGACCGAATCAAACATGTGCATTTAAAAAATATTCGCCAAGATGTAATGGACTACAGCTTAGCCAACAACCTTTCGTTTAAAGAGTCTATTTTACAAGGGGTGTTTACTGTACCGGGCGATCCAGACGGTTGTTTAGACTTTAAAGAAATTCTTGAAGCATTAGCCAACAAAAATTATGCCGGTTGGTTAGTGGTAGAAGCCGAACAAGACCCAGCGAAAGCCACGCCTTTATTGTATGCGCAAATGGCACGCAAATACCTTAAAGAGATAACTGGCTTATAAATTCCAACGGATAGGAGTAACAACAGATGCAACAGCATACTGAACTCTATTTTAGTTTTTTTATGTTTGGCTCTAACTTCTCGATTGAAGACCAAAACTTTTTAGACCAAGCCATGGTGCACATTCAAAAGCTAGTTGATATGGGTTATACAGGTTTTGAGTTTCATCCAGGGCGAGAAGACACCACAGCATATGCTTTTCCAACATATGCAGATGAACTAAACGCTTATATCGCCTTTCGACAACGCATGGATGATGCAGGTTTTGCCAACATCAAGGTTGCAACCAATGTAGGTGCAACACCTGATTGTGATCCAAGCTCATCTAACCCAGCAATACGCGCAGCTGGTATTGAATACCTAAAATCCCGCATAGATATCACCGCCGCTTTAGGTGGTGAAATAATGATGGGGCCTATGGTAATTCCGTACGGCGGGTATGTATTTAGCGCTCCCAATGGTCAGCCAGTTTGGAGTGACAAACTGCAAGACGAGCTAGAGCTGAGATACGCTAATGCCCAAGCTTGTTTTGTTGAACTAGGAAAATACGCGCAAACCAAAGGGGTGAAACTAGCAATTGAACCCATAAGCCATTGGGAAACACCAGGGCCAAACAAACTTGCACAACTCATATCATTTTTAAATGGAATTGAAGACCCTACTGTTGGTGTTATTTTAGACAGTGCGCAAGAAACCTTAGACGGTGACGGCCCTGAACTATATAAACAGCAAATTAAACATATAGCCGACCAAGGCCGTTTGCATTATGCCCAAGCCTCACCACCGGATAGAGGTGAACTAGTAAATAGCTGGTTACCTTGGGAAGGCATATTCACGCCAATATTAGAGAGATTCGACGGCCCATTTGCGGTAGAAATATTTAACGCAGTTGGCGCTTTTGATAATGGCCTGCGCCTAACTCGGCGCAAATATTGGATACCAGGTGTGGATGAACCAAACGAATACCCAGACGCCTACCAAGTAGCTCAACAAGCTTATGAAATAACCCAATGTAAGTTGAATAACATTAGGTTGGCTGTTGGAGATAAGGTTAAGCATTGATTACCGATTGAAGGGGCTTTGCCCCTTTTATTTATCCCTCCACCAATTCCCTATACTGGCTCGGTGATACTTTCATCCATTGTTTAAAGCGAGTGGAAAAGTTAAACGGGTTGTCGTAACCAACTAAATCAGCAATTTGTTGAATTGATAGCTGGGTGGTTTTTAATAACAACCCAGCTTTTTGCATGCGTATTTGGGTAATTTTTTGTAGTGGTGAACAAGCAAAAGTTTGCTGGCATAATCTAAATAAATGCGCGCGCGAATAGTTACACTGCTGGCACATGCGCTCTACAGTCCACTTTTGTTCAGGTTGCAACGCCACCTGACGAAACAAAGCTTGTACACGTTTTACGTTTAAATCGACCACTTCTTCTAATTGCTGCAGTTGACGCTTTAATAAAATATAAATTTGCTGAGCATAAGTTTGATGCATTTGTTGCGACAGCACATCGTCGGCAAAACGCTCCTGCAACATGCCTTGCAAAATTTTCACGCATTGCAGGCCTACATCGTCGTAAATTGCAGTTGATGAGCGAATTAACTTAATTTGCAGAGGGAATGATTGCCAAAAACCACCTGCGGGTAAAATAAACCAGACTGTTTGCCAGCCTTGATGCAAACAAGCTTTAAAATTGAACGGGCTACCTGCTGGGATAAACAAAGCGTCACCTGTGTTTATATAGTCAAATTCGGGATAATCTGCATGCCATATCCCACGGCCTTTCACAGTAAATACAACCAAATGCTGTTGTGGCAAAGTGCGCGCTACATGGTAGTCGCCTTCCAATACTGACAAACCGCCCATATAAATTTGCCAGCTTTTTAACGCTGCAAATTCATCGTCCGCTAAATAATGTTCTACGCAGCGCTGACCAAGCTGAATAATATCGCCATTTTGCATCTAACCATTCCCACTTTGTTGTGTAGAAAGAATGATACCAATTCAAAGGCATTAGATAACTAACAAGATGGGCGGCTGCATTCGTATTCAATAACATAGTTGCAACATATAAAAGTAGAATTGTATGTCCAAACTGGAAAACACCTTATGCACGCAACCATAATTAGCAATCAACAAGGCGAACGTTTTGTCTTACGCCAACTAAACCAACAGGATACTGTTGAGCTGGCGCATTTTTTTGCCAGCTTGTCGGATGTTACGCGCAGCCGTTATGCACCGCATCCAATGACTGCGGCGTATGCACATACTTTATGCTCTGACGGCACTTTGATTGCAACTCGATATGTAATCTGCACAGCCAAACAAAATAAAATTATTGGTTATCTGATTTTGGATAATTATTCAGCCGAGTCTTATCCACAAGATGCATCTCGCTACCAAAATTACCAACTCACCTTAAGCGCCAACAGCAAAGTATTTGCCCCTTGCATTGCGGACGATTATCAAAGCAAAAACATCGCCAGTGCGGTTATGCCTGCACTTATTCAGCAAGCTCAATTGTTAGGTGCAGATCAGATAATTTTAATGGGCGGAACACAAAAAACTAACGCTCAAGCCGTGCGTTTTTACCAAAAATCAGGCTTCAATGAGCTCGGCCAATTCACCACTTTAGACAAAAATCAGCAGCCACTAGACAACCTTGATATGGCATTAACCTTAGCGGTAAGAGACTAATTTTTCATGTATCAAAAACTAATAAAAACAATCACTTTAATCTTAACTGCAGGCCTGTTTAGTACATCAGCTATTGCCAATACAATCAGCATTCCAAACTTGTCTGAGCAAATAGTATTAGACGGTCAATTAAACGAGAGTGTTTGGCAACAAGCCGCCGAGTTTCAACTAAATTACGTAACTTTTCCGTACGACAATACGCAAGCGCCAGTAACAACCACAGCATATGTATTTCATGATGCACATTATTTATATGTGGGTTTTAAAGCCAATGACCCTAACCCAGCACAAATTCGCTCGCATTTAAAAGACAGAGATCTAGTTTGGGATGACGATTTAATTGGTTTTAAACTCGACACTTATAACAATGCCAAATTTGCTTATCAGTTTTTTGTTAACCCAGATTCAGTGCAAATTGATTCATTAGAAAACGAGTTTGATAAATCAACCGCTGACGATTGGAATGCTATTTGGCAAGCAAAAACCCAGCTAACCGAATCAGGATATAGCGCTGAATTTAAAATCCCATTTGATCAGCTTAGTTTTGCCGACAGCAAGCAACTGAAAAACTGGCAAATAGAGTTTATTCGTAAATATCCGCGCAACGTTCACTATCAAATATCCAATGTTAAAAAAGACAAAAACCAAGAGTGTGTATTGTGCCAAATGCAAAGTATCAGAGGTTTTGAACAAGCAACCACTGCCAGCCAATTTTTATTTACCCCAACTCTTTCAGCGATTAGCCAAAAACAGCGCCAACGCTTCGACCCAGAGCAATGGCAATCGGACAATCAAGTAGAAATAGGCGCAGATTTAAACTGGCAAATTAGCTCGAACAGCCGGTTAACCGCGACGATTAATCCAGATTTTTCACAAGTGGAAGCTGACAGTGCGCAGCTAGATATCAATAGTACATACGCCTTGTATTTTGATGAAAAACGCCGCTTTTTTGTTGAAAATAGCGACCAATTCGGCAGCTTATTTAACCTATTGCATACACGTAATATTGCTAAACCAGAAGCTGGGGTTAAGTTTGTCAGCCGCAGCCAACAACATAGTTTTGCCACACTGTTAACGAACGACGAATCAACTTTGGTTCAGCTACCCGGCACTTTAGGTTCAAGCATTGTTGAATACCAACAAAAAAGCACTAACGCCGCGGCTCGTTATCGCTTTGATAGCAGCGAAGATTTTAGTATAGGTGCATTTGCAACCTCACGACAAAGCGATGATTACCATAACCATGTAGTAGCGCTAGACAGCAAATATAGCTTAACCGACAGCACCACAATTGAAGGGCAATTTGTTTGGTCTGACACTCAGTATCCAGATGCTTTTGAGCAAACCTCACCCGGCACTGGCGAAGCTTGGCAAATCAAGCTTAACCATAATCAACGCAACTTTTGGTTTAATGCAGAATACCAACAAGTCGCAGAAGATTTTCGTGCCGACTTAGGCCAGGTAAACAGTGTTAATCGCAAATACCAAAAAGTACGTGCGGGTTACGTTGAGTATTTTGCAAATTCAGCTTGGAGCCAGTTTGAATTTTGGGCGGGCGGCGAAAAGAAAAGCACACTCGATAACCAAGCAATTGAAGACAATGTTGAAATTCAATTTAACTTTAAAGGCCCTAAACAATCGCGCATTAGCACAGGTGCAGGCATTCAACACAAAGTTGGTCGATATTTAGACCAAGGTATGTTTAATACCAATTTTGCTTTCTTTTATGGCGAAATGAACCTAACACCTAGCGTATTTAGTAGCGTACTTTTGCTGCGTGCCAATGCAGTCGACTATTTTAATAATAGCCAAGGTGACAAGTTTCAAATTCACCCCATTGTGAAGTGGAATGTAAACAAACACCTCAACATTCAACTCACTCACACATACGAAAATATGGACTCTGGCAGTAACGACTTATACCTAGTTAACCTGTCGGATTTACGCGTGAGCTACCAATATAACCACAGCCATAAAAGCAAACTGTCGGTGGTTTACAACAACCTCAAACAAAATATTCAGCAACAAGAGCTCAATTATCTACAGCACAATCAATCAGTGTCAGCTAAATTTATTCATAGCTGGCGATTTGATGCATTTACCGCAGCGCACTTTGGTTTTTCAATCAATATGCTGGATGACTCTGTATTACAAGGTTTCACCACCCAGCAAAAAGCTGCATTTTTTAAAGTGAGTTACACTTTTTAGGATTTAACCCATGCCCTTAATCAATAAAAACAGACTAACAACCTTAAGCATAACAAGTTTGTTAACTCTAACTTGCAGCAGTTTTGCCAACGAACAACTTGGGCCATTGCATGTGCCCTCACCTGACTGGCGTGAACAAGTGATCTATTTTTTGATGATTGACAGATTTAACGACGGTAACCCAACAAACAATGATCAAGGCGTTGGTGTTTATCAACCGGGGGCTGCAAGTAAATACAACGGTGGTGATATTCAAGGTATTACTCAGCAACTCGATTATTTACAAAACTTAGGCATAACCGCCGTGTGGACAACCCCACATGTTGCCAACCAATGGTACGACCCAATTGCGCAATATTGGGGTTATCACGGTTATTGGGCGCGAGACTTTGATAAAGTAGACGAACATTATGGTACTTTGACCGATTACCAAAATTTGTCACGCAGTTTGCACAAACGTGGCATGTACTTAATTCAAGATATTGTGGTTAATCACACAGGCAATTTCTTTACTTATCAAGGTGAATACAACCCAAATAACCCACAACAAAACTTTGTGCTTAATCACCAATCTATTCCTACGGCTAAACCTGAACAGTTCCCGTTTAATTTGAATAATGCATTACTCGGTAGTGAATTTAAGCAAAACATTTACCATTGGACACCGGCTATTAGCTCAGTAAACGACCCTTACCAAGTTAAACATTATCAGTCTGCCGATTTAGATGACTTAAATACCCAGAACCCACATGTGCGTCACGCACTAAAACAAAGTTATGGTGACTGGATAACTAAAGCAGGTGTTGATGCTTTTAGAATAGACACAGCCAAATACGTTGAAGCCGATTTTTACAACGATTTTATTCACGCTGATGACGGGGTAAGAGCCATTGCCAAAACCACAGGGCGCGATGATTTTTTTACCTTTGGTGAAATATTTAACACATCATTGCCGTACCAAGATGATGGTGAACAAACAATCAAAAAATACCTCAGCGACGACACAACAAAACGGATCGACGCGCCAATCAATTTTCCACTCTACAAAGAAATTGAAAATATTTTTGCTGGCGGTAAACCAACCGCACAACTCAGTTACCGTTTAGAGCTCGCGCAAAAAGTTTATGCCGACACGGGTAAGTTAGTTAATTTTATCGACAACCATGACGTGGTACGTTTTTTACAAGCAGGCAATATCGACGGCTTTAAACAGGCCTATGTTTTATTGTTTACCACACCGGGTATTCCAGTTATTTATCAAGGTGATGAACAAGCGCATATATTGGCACGCCAAACTATGTTTGCTGGTGGCTATGGCTCAGAAGTCAGCCAGTTTAATCCCAACTCAGAAATGTATAAACACATTCAAACTTTGGCAAAATTACGTAAACAGTCGAAAGTATTTACCCATGGCAAGTTGAACATATTAGCTGATAGTGAATTTGGTGCAGGTGTATTTGCTTACCAACAAAGTTATCAAGGTCAATCGGCTTATGTATTAATGAATACCGCCAATGAGCCAGTATTACTCAGCCAAATCAATACCTCGTTAAACCCACAAAAACAGGCAAAACTGCTGTTTAGTTTAAATTTAACCAAAGCCGAAGCTTTAACTAATACACAAGGTTTTACCGGAGTATTACCAGCGCGCTCGGTCGCTGTTTTTTACGCAGAAAAAGGCGCGAGCGCGAATAAACAGATTAAACAAAACAAGCAGAAAAATTGGATAACAAGCAACAAAATTGCCAAAGAGTTTATAAATCAAAACCAAGCTAGCATCAGTGGTCAAGTGAGCCAAGCGAATGCAAAATTGTTGCGAGTAATAGACGGCCGTTTAAGCAATGCCAAAGCATTTACCGCAGATAAAAATGGAGCTTGGCAAGTTGACCTACCAGTGAATGATTTAGGCAGTTACCCACATTCTATTGAAATATATTCACCAGAATTGAATATCAGCAGCGAAAAGCAGTTATATAAGGTTAGTTATCAACAAGGCAAACAAATCACCCAACAAGATCCAACTGGGGATGACAAAGGGTTAGCCAATCAATACCAATTAGCCGGTTATCAACAAAATGCCTGTTATCTGGATATTCAATCGGCCAGCGCTAAATACGCAGGTAAAAACTTACAACTAACACTCACCATGTGTGATATCTCGACTGATTGGGCGCCACCCAATGGTATGGATCACTTGGCCTTAACTGTGTTTATCGATTTAGCTAATAAAACAGGCGCTACCTCGCTGCCTAAATTAAATGCGACTATGCCAGCCGGATTAAATTGGGATTTAGCCAATAGCTTATTTGGTTGGGGCAATTATATTTTTACCAATACAGGAGCATCAGCAGAGCAAGATGGTGAAAAGTTTAGTTACGCGCCAGACATTCAAGTAGATAAACAAGCAAAAACCATTACGCTAACCTATCGCGGCGAGTTTTTGGATGTTGAACAATGGCAAGCTAGTCGCATTTATGTAACTACCTGGGATAAAGATGAAAAAGGCGAATATCGACATATAAGTGACCAAGCCGCCGAATGGAGTTTTAGTTTAAAAGCACAAACAAACCAACGCAGCAAAATTGCCGATGCAGTGTTAATTAAACTTTAAGCTAATAAAACCTCAAAGTAGGCTACACTTAGCCAGTAGCCTACCGTGGAGGTTGATTATGCTTGAGCATGTTGGTGTGCAAATACTGTTGTTTGTTAGCGTTACTTTGTTAGTTGGGGTAACTTTGCGCCACATGCTTAAACGGGTTGCTATACCTTACACAGTCGCCTTGCTGATAGTCGGTATTTTATTTGGTTTAGTTTACCGTTTTGACCATAGCAATATGCCGGCTTTGTACAATCAAACTGTGCAACTTGTTGCTAACATTGACCCCCATTTAATTTTATTTTTGTTTCTCCCCACACTAATTTTTGAATCTGCTTACGCTATTCAAACCCATTTGTTTAAACGTACCTTTAGCCAAATCGCCCTGCTGGCCGTACCAGGTTTGATCCTTTGTACCAGTATTACCGCTGTATTTGTTAAATATGTATTCCCATGGGATTGGAGCTGGCCAGTCTGTTTTATGTTTGGTGCACTGATCAGTGCAACCGATCCTGTTGCCGTGGTCGCGCTACTTAAAGAACTCAGTTCACGCAAACGCTTAGAAACCTTAATTGAAGGTGAGTCATTATTAAACGACGGTACAGCCATCGTATTATTTACCTTGTTTTATAGCATGTTAAGTGCAAACCATGCCGCCGACATTACTGCGTTAGAGGTTATTGGCGACTTTACTTGGGTTGTTAGTTTTGGCTTTTTAATTGGCTTAGCAGGCGGCTGGCTTATGATATTGTGGTTAGGCAAAATTTTTAATGATCCGTTAATTGAAATAACCTCATCTATCGCCACCGCCTATCTAGTCTTTTATATCGCCGAAGGGGTCTTTCATGTTTCGGGGGTAGTTGCCGTCGTCACTTTAGGTGTGCTGTTAGCAGCTCAAGGGCGCACGCGCATTTCCGCCGAAGTAAAACACTTTTTGCATCAGTTTTGGGAGCTCATGGCCTACCTAGCCAACACGCTTATTTTTGTGTTGGTTGGCATTATTGTTGCAGTAAAAATACGTTTAAATGACCCTCAAGCTTGGTTAATGCTGACCATTTTGTATCTTGCCGTTTTAGTAATTCGTGGGGTTTCTATCGTATCTCTCTCACCGATTCTAAAACACATAGGTATAGGCATTACTAAAGATAAGTCGTTAGTGCTAATTTGGGGGGGATTACGTGGTGCAGTTGCATTAGCATTGGCTTTATCTGTCGTACAAAGCGACCATATCGCACAAACCATAGGTGAACAAATTCTGTTTTTAACCGCAGGCATAGTGGTGTTAACCATAGTCATTAACGGTGGCACCATTCGTTTATTGTTAGAAAAACTTGGCCTTAATAAGCTACCTGAAGCCAAACAAAAAACCGTCGACAAAGCAGAATTACATATTCAACTCAGTTTGCAAAGAGAGATAGAAAAACTGCGTAAAGATGAAAATTTTGAAGCTGCCGATTGGTCGATTATTTTGCAACATGAGCATATCAACAAACTGATAACCGAAGAAGAAATTGATCATTTAACCAAAGACGAGCATGAGCTGACTGTCGCTTATAAACGACGTATTTTAGAAGCTGAAAAGCGCTTTTATTGGCAACAATTCGACCAAGGCATGTTGAGTATCAAAGCTGTGCAAATACTCAACGAAGCAGTTGAACATGCATTAGATGGTGAGCCTAGCATTTACCCACGCAAAGAAATTTATCTAGAACCTATAGACGACAGTAATTTTGAACTGACATTTTATATCGCGCACAGTTTTATCCAAGCACAAAAAAGTAACTGGAGACATTTGAGTGACTTAGAAGCACCAAAACATATTTATCAGTTAATCGCCCAGGAGCTTGAGCAAAACATTGAACAAATGCAGCATTATTTACATGCAATTAATCAGTTTGAACCTGAACGAGTAAAACAAATTCAAACCCTGCTCGCCACCCGCGTACTACTCAATAAACGCCGACATAAAATAACAGACCTTGCCGAACAAGGTGTACTTGAACCAGCAGAATCAGAAAAACTGCTGGCAGATATAGACGAGCAAATACATAAATTGGCGCTCGGATAATAACAATTAAGTGACACTAATCCTTATGAGAAGTCATAAATACAGCAACCGTTAACCCTGGTACAATAAAACGGCCATCCAATGCTTTTGCCTGCTGCACACGTTTATCCACACCATTTTTCTGCACAGGATGCAAACGATACAACTTGGCTGATGGATATCGCAAATCAATTTGCTCAGTCCCATGATTAAAAATAACCATCAACGACTGGCGTTTATCCAGCACTGGCTCACCATAAAAGTCAGAAACTTTCATCGCAATTACACCATCAACAGCATTTGGACCAGTATTATGAAAAGTCACTTTATCCATAACCTGTTTTTCCGTAGTTAAACGGAACAACTTATTTTCGCTGCGAATGCGTAAAAACTCTTGGAAAACCATAGCGCTAAACTCAATATCCGCAGCTTTAACTAAATCACGCCCTTGGTTTTCTTTTAGTAGAGTGCGAATAACATCCCAGTTATCTTTGTCTTTGACCTCAGGCGGTAAACCGACATGATAATTGTTCGATTGTTTAGCAAAGTCGACCGCATTAAACCAATCACCATAATCATAACTATCACGCAGAAACGACTTAGAACGCAATAAATCAGACCCCATATGAATAAACGGAATACCCTGCCCCATCAAAGGGTAAGCTAGAGCTAACAACTGCATACGCACTCTATCTTCAGTTGCAACATGATAGGCAATACGGTACTGATTATTATCCCACAAAGTTTGATTATCGTGTTTCGACACATAATTAACAGTGTCAGCCGGATCTAACGCGTAACCAGTTGGCGCGCCACCATAATCAACCTCAGCGCCAGTGACCCACAGGCCTTGTTCATTTTTAACTTTAAAGTTAGCTAAATTACCGGCTAAACCAATACGCGCTTGGTTCATTGATAACAAATATTCGTCTTTTTGTTTATCTTCTGGCTGCAACTCATTTGGAATGACATACAAACCATTCGATAAACCTTGGCCACGGCGGATCCACTCTCCACCATCAAAAGGTGCCCCTCCTCGTACAGCGTCACGCATACGGTCAGTAAATGTACCGATTTCAGTGCCAGATAACTCAGTTTGAATCGCTTGGACAAATTGTGCATTGTTGGCGACTTCGCCAAAATTCCAACCTTCACCATAAAAATAAGTGTCAGGGTCAACCGTGCGTACAGCTTCACGTGCAACTAACATAAGCTCTTTTGGTTGATGACCCATTAAGTCAAAACGAAAGCCATCAATTTTATAATCACGCGCCCAAACCACCAGCGAATCTACCATAAGTTTGCCCATCATCACTCGTTCACTTGCAGTATTGTCACAGCAAGTTGATTGTTCAATCGCACCAGTAATTGGATTCAGTCTGTGATAATAATTTGGCACAATTCTATCTAATACAGATTTTGGGTTTAACCCAGCTTGAAAAGTATGGTTATACACAACATCCATAATCACGCGAAAACCTAACCCATGTAAGGCTTGCACCATCTCTCTAAACTCAACAATACGTGATGTGCCTTCAGGGTTTATCGCATAACTGCCTTCTGGCACAGTGTAATGGTAAGGATCGTAACCCCAGTTATATGGATCAGCAGCGCGAATTTGTTCAACAACGGCTTGTACATCAGTCGATAAAGGATCCATGCTGGCAAATACTTCACGCACAGTTTTATGCTGAATTTCGCCGCGACTACAAATATGCACTTCAGGGAACATACGGCATAATTCACCAATAGTTTCGTCCAATTCGATCACTTGCTCTGCGGTTTCGTTAATAGAACCCAGATCATAAGTAGGTAATAAGTGCATGACATTTAAACCCGCTTTACGCAAAGCTTTTAAATGATTTATAGATACAGAATTGGTTTCTAAAAAGGCTTTATATTTACCTTTATATGCGGGATCAGATAACGTATTGTCAGAAGCACTAAAGTCACGAATATGTGATTCATAAATAATCAAATCTTCCGGCGCAGCAACCACAGGAACAGTATGAGTTGCCCAACCTTCAGGCATAGTTTGTTGAGCGGTTAAATCAACCACTTGGCTGTATAAACTATCGGTCGATAAACTCAAGGAGTATGGGTCGGTCGCTTCTGTTACCAGCACTTCCTCTGCAGACGGTTGATATTGGGTTATTTGGTATTTGTAATATTTGCCGACTAGCGACTTATCAATTTCAGTCGACCAAATACCCGAATTGTTATCGAATGCCAAAGTAACCGGCACAGCGCTAAATGGTGTTTTATCGGCATTAAACAGCAACAAGCTAACTTGTTTCGCCAAGGGCGCCCAAAGCTTAAAAGAGACATTTTGTTGATTAACGACCGCGCCTAAATCTGCCACTTCATCCGCGTCATTTGCGCCGCGCGTATACAAATCGTCTAATACAAAACCGCTTTGCACTGTATTAATTGCTAAAAGATTTTCATTTTTATCAAGCTGAACAACCACAACTTTATCACGCAACCAATGTTTAGCTTCGGCAGGGGTTATTTGCACTGAATAATTAGTAAAGTCTTTCAGGTGAGGATACAAACCTTGCAGGTTATCTTGTGCAGCAATTAAAGGAATTGCCGATGGCATAGCTTTAACCACGGCTTGCTCGGGTGCTAACGAATAATCATCAATTTTAACCAGATATAAATTTGCGCTGTTTTGCGCTTGTTTAACTTTTATTTGTGTTGTTGTTAGCCAATGCGCCGCAGCATTTAGTTCAAGCTGCTGGGTATCAGCCGATACACTTTGTGGTTGCTGTTGTTCACAGCCAGTTAGCGGCCACATCAAGATGGCCGCGCTTATCAATGAAACTGTCAATTTGGTATTTTTATTCATGCTAGTAACAATTCATCTAAATTAATTTAACTAAGCATGAGCCATAGTAGGCAAAAGCGCAATTTGCATACGTATGGAATAATAAAAACCTTATTTACTAAAAACTTTAAAACCCCAAGCAGGAATTTCTAACTCAGTTGTATCAGTTAGTACCGCCTGTTTGGCCGTTGTAAAATCGATATACTGGCCGTGGTAGAGTTTTTCACTAAACTTAACTGTCTTTGCAGAGCCAGAAAAGTTAAATACAGCAAACACTTTGTCTTGTTGATTTTGTCGAACAAAACTCAAGACCTCAGTCGGATGATTATTTGGTACATGCACCATGGTTGCACCCCATTGTGCATTCCATAACGCTGTGTTTTGTTTTTTCAGCTTGAATAACTTTTTGTATAAATCACCAATTGGATGCGGCTGCCAGTCTATCGGATCTTTCTCAAAAAATGCTAAGCGTCTTGGATTACCAGCTTCTTGGCCATTGTAAATCATTGGCATACCTTCACCGACCACAGACAGTACTATGCTCGCTTCAAGCGCTTCACCAAAAGCTTCAAACTGAGTAGCTTCCCACGCATTTTTATCATGGTTACTCACCATAGTCATACGCATGGCTTCTTTGGGAAAAGCACTTTCGTTCCACGAATAATAGATAAATAAACTATTCACGTTAGTTTTGCCATGGGCGATATTGTGCATATGCTCCCACCAGCTCCATGCATAAGTTGCATCAAATGCTTGCGCATGCAAATCGCGTGATTCCCATTCAGCTAACATAAATACAGGTTTTATTTCATCTAACTCTTTACGCAGCTGGTTCCAAAAATCAATTGGCACAAAACCCGCTACGTCACATCTATAACCATCAACGCCTACTTCTTCCACCCAGTATTTCATCGCATCTGTCATGTATTTGCGCAATTCCGGCTGACTGAAATCTAGATCAATAATATCTGACCAATCCCACCAAGGTGTTGGTCTAAAATCGCCTTTGTAGTCACGCTCATACCAGTCTGGATGATCAAAACGCAAATGATTGTCCCAAGCGCTATGATTGGCTACCCAATCTAATATCACATACATGCCCATTTCATGCGCTTGCTTAATAAAACTTTTTAAATCATCTAATGTACCAAACTCAGGGTTAACTTTGCGGTAATCTTTGACTGAATATGGGCTACCTAAAGTACCTTTGCGGTTTTCTTCACCTATGGGGTGAATTGGCATTAACCATAAAATATCAACACCTAAATCTTTTAACCTTGGCAGTTGTTTGGCCGCTGCATTAAAAGTACCTTCTTGGGTAAATTGACGCGTATTAATTTGGTAAATAACCGCATTTTTAGTCCATTCAGGGTGTTTGACCTGAACATAAGGTTTAGCTTGATAAGCCGAAGTATCATTGCTTGTAGTTGAACATGCTGCTGTCAATACGCACGCAGCAATAAGCGTTACAATACGCTGACAGAAATATCTGAAAGGGAACATAATTAATCCTATCTTAACCACCTAAATCGTTTAAGTTAAAATAAAATTAATATAAAGAAGTGAATTTGTAAAAATATTAACCAGTGAATACGTATGCAGTTAGCTGGCTTTAAACTGGTTACTTGTTGGGTCATAACTAAGATTCAACTTAGCCAAACGCGCAACTAAAATATCTTTGTTCATGTCATATTCACTGCATAGCTCTTCCAAACTAATTTGACTGTTACGCAGCTTCATATTAACGATAGACAATAATAAATTAACGTCCATGTTCTGATAATTATTTAATTGCATAATCTCTCCTAGGGAGCCTCAGCTGAGGTTAGTTGGCAACTTGCACCTGTTGTTCAGATACAAATACTTTGTTTTTAATTCGGTTCCAAATTTTTTCATGGAAGTAGTAAGCAACTGTGTTTACCGCTGGCTCAACCATAGCGACTGCGCCACCTATTACAATATCACCCGTTAATAACCAAGCTACCGCAAAGGCAACAGAAAAGTGCATAACAGCAAAAGTAATTGTTTTAATCATAACCTGTCTCCTAAAGATTGACCCAAACCGCTTGGGCATGTGTTAATAATAACAATTCGCATTTAATTTAAAATCAAACTGATTGAATCGCTCTAATAGGAAAATACGATTAGATTGTTTTTTGTGCTATCAGGTACAAAAAAGCCCATTTAGACATAATCTAAATGGGCTTTAATATCAGCTCAATAGCTTAAAAGTAATTAGCTACCACCAAGCGGCGTATAAACCAGCTAGAATCAATACACAGCCAACTGAAGCTAGGTTGAAGGTAGATTTGGTATCAAAAGAAATACCAGCTAAATCAACACCTTTTTCTCCTTTACCACCTTCTAAGTGTGAAATACCGATTGCTAATGCAATACAAAGTACAAACACTAAACCAACACGATCCATAAATGGTAAGTCTGGGAAGATAAACTTAAAGGCTAAAGATAAGATTGCCGAGCCAACTGCTGCGACTAGTGCAGCATTCGCTGTGGTTTTCTTATAGAACAAACCTAAAATAAAGATCACACAGATACCTGGGGTGAAGAAACCTGTGAATTCTTGAATGTATTGGAACGCTTGTTCAAAGCCAGCTAACAAAGGTTTAGCAACAATAACTGCAATCGCTAGTGACAATAAACTAACCATACGACCAACATTTACATAGTGAGTTTGACTCGCATCTTTTTTCACATGTTTGTATAAATCCATAGTGAAAATAGTTGAGATACTATTAGTCATAGAAGCTACAGAAGAAACAATCGCGGCAATTAAAGCAGCGAAAATTAAACCTTTTAAGCCTTCTGGCATTAGCGTCATCATTTCAGGGTAAGCTTTGTCTGGGCGTTCTAAATCAGGTGCGATTAACACTGCACAAATACCTGGTAATACCACGATAATTGGCATCAAGATTTTTAAATAAGCAGCAAAAGCAATACCTTTATGCGCTTCGTTAATATCTTTAGCAGCTAGTGCACGCTGGATAATATATTGGTTAAAACCCCAATATGATAAGTTCATGATCCACATACCACCTAACAATACAGATAAACCTGGTAAGTCAATATAGTTAGGGTGATCACTTGCCAAAATCATGTCGAATTTTTCTGGTGCTTGTTCTAATAACATATTAAAACCAAGCATTGCACCTTGACCATCAGCAATGGTATCTAAACAAATGTAGGTTAGAATAAAACCACCACCAACTAACAATACAACTTGAATAATGTCAGTAAAGGCAACCGCTTTCAAACCACCGTATAAAGAATAAGCGATAGAGAAAATAGCGATAAAGATCATGCCAAATAACGCAGGCATACCTGATACTGTTTCAACCGCTAGACCACCTAACCACAAAATACTGGTTAAGTTAACAAGTACATATACGCCTAACCAAAAAGTCGCCATCACTGTACGTACACGGCTGTCATATCTTTGCTCAAGGAACTGCGGCATAGTGTAAATGCCACGCTCAAGGAAGATAGGTAAGAAGTATTTACCAACAATAAGTAGGGTAATGGCTGCCATCCACTCGTATGAAGCTATAGCTAAACCAATGGCAAAACCTGAGCCTGACATACCGATAATCTGTTCAGCAGAAATATTTGCTGCGATTAACGAGGCACCAATTGCCCACCAAGGAAGAGATTTACTCGCTAAGAAGTAATCTTCAGTATTTTTTTGATGTGATTTATCTTCTCTAGAAACCCAGAGCGCCAAAATCAACAGCCCGATTGCATAAACTATAAATATAGTTATATCTAGATCTGTTAATTGCATATTTTGTGTTCTTCAATAAAGTAATATAGTTATTAATTTAGAGACGATTTATATTTGATTATCCGCCAAATTAAATCGCCCCTATATACCGATGTATTCCATACTCGGTTTGCCCATGTGTGTGTACGCGAAGTTACACGGGCGTTACTTTAATGGAAGTAACACAAATGTTACAGCATAAATATCAAACTTATTGGAAATTCCGCTGATCCCACCTGCCGCAGTGTAATTAGTATTACTTTTTAGGTAGCTCATGTTGTAAAAGTCGTGTAAATTCAACTGGTAACTGCCTACTTTTAGTTCAACTTCAACTGGGGTAGATAAGTTGTCACCAAAGCGAGTTTTATCCACACGGGTATGTGGAAATTGCACCACAGCATCCGTTATTGGCTGTTCGTTGGTTTTATCAAATAGCTGTAAAACTTTAACTCCATTACTGATGCCTAAGTTAATCGCATTAGCAGGGTTGTGGTAATTAAACTGAATGGCATATTTGCCTGCAGTTTCAATTGAAAAATCAATTGTCAGTTTATCGTCAGCTTCACCCCACTCTACCAAAACACTTTGCTCATTCAGCTGCTGCTTAGTTTTATTGCTAACTAGCTGTTTATCAGCAACTAAAATTTGCTGTTGTGCGCCGGTACATACTACTTCAGATAGGTGCGACTGATTTTGGCTTTTAACAAAACGCGCAGCCACAGCATAACAATGCGCTTGGCCAGCAGCATTTTTATCTAGCCAACTAGTTGTATCAGCTTGGGCAGATATGCTCTGCAATAATTGACCATTGCGATAAACCTGATATTCAATTTCCGCAGCTGTTAATTGGGCATTGCCTCTATCCGTTATGCTCAGCCTAACATCATCGGCTTGCGCGTCTGCACTGATCATTGGCTCTAAAGGTGCATAAACCAAAGGGTCATATGCTAATGGGGTCGAGTCGACTAAATTGATACGGTTATCTAACTTGTCATCAAGTGCCAATTCAATTTCAATTAAATTGTGTTGTTTTAAATTATTTTCGCTGAGCAGACCTTTGTTCGCTAAACCATTCACTTTTATCCGTTTCACCACATAAGCGCCAAACTTTTTATTCGATGGTGCAAATTTGACTTGAATATCAAACTGTTTGTCGCGCCATTGATAATTAATTAAGTTAATTACCTGGCTGTGTTTAAACCAATGCTCTTTAAACTCTTTTGGAATAAATGGCTTAAATTCAATTCCTTGCTGACTGGTATTAATCCCAAATACAGTATTGGTGACTAAATTTAGATATGCCGCAACTGACCACAATTGACGCTTAGAATTAATTACAGGGCCAGATAGTTGCGGATTGTTTTTATCCAACAGGATAGGCTCGGCACTTAACCACTCTAAGTTTTCCATATTAGATAAATTTAACGCTGCGGCTCGAGTTAATGTATCCAGCCCAGCTTGGGTTACCGCGACATTTTGTCCTTTAACCGCGGCATTCAACCCATAAGCAGTGACAAATGGCCAAATAGCTCGATTGTGGTAAACAGGAATATTCGGTTGTTGCGGAAAGATAACCGGCGCGCCCATAGCACCATGTGGATAAGCAGCTAAAATAGCTTGTGTTTGTTTGTCTGACGCTATACCAGTAATTATCGCCAGTGATTGACCCAACCAATCAAATTTTTCTAATGCAACCTTGTGATAATGACCACTGGTTAAACTTGAATATAATCCCTTTTCTTCTAACCATAAGTGCTGGTTAATTGAAGCTTTTAGTGACGCTGCCCACCCTTGGTATTTATTTGCTGCCGCTACATCTGCCAATTGTTTAGCGAGATCTGCAGCCAACAGCAAAGCTTGGTAATGTCCGGCATTAGTGGATAAGGAGATGGCGGTAGACATTGAACTTAAGTCGTTCACTATCCAACTCGCATAACTTTGTTCACGCCAATCTAAAAACGACTGCTCTCCCATGTACAAACCTAAGTTAGTATCAAAAGCGGCAATTCGGTCGTTTTCAATTGTATTGACTAAAGCTGTATACGCTTGTTGAGCAAACGGCATGCGTTGTGATTCAGGTAAATTAGCCAATAACGCACCTGCGCCGAAAGCCCAAGTCATGCGATCGGTACTGACAGGCCAGCTGCCACCGCTACCAGTATCCTGAATAATTTGGCTAAAAGGCGCAGTACCAGCTAAAAATGGACTGACTGGCGCGGAATCACGCAAAGCAGATACTTTAAACAATAAGGAGTTTTGCACACGTTTAGGATCAAACTGCGCCAAACTTAAGTGCGCAGCGTAAGATAAATCACGTGTCCACACGTAATTCCATTTTTCACCGGTTTCGAAACAACTGCAATCTATAGCTTTGCCATGGTTGTAGTTGCCGTCTTTAATTTGCTCAACACTGTTGAGTTTCATTTCATCAACCGCCAGTGCAAACAAAGCATCAAAAGCAGTGTTGCCACTGCGCACTCTCGGTAAATTCACATCTTCTTGGTACAGGCTAAATGACGGTACAGGATCACGCAGCGCTTGAGTGGTTGAATGCACATATTCACGTAAACCATTGTCATGCGCTTTTGCCGAAAACACAGCTTCGACCGCGTCGCCATTAAAACGATTAAATTGTAACTTGGTCATTTCACCTTGATGTGGCGGTTTAACACTATCAGCGTCTGTAGCTATCATTTGAATTGTCAATTTAGGCTTGTCCGCTTGAGTTAAATCTAAAGTGAATTGATACAAACCGCGACTTTCAATAAACAGGCTATCTTCTTGACCACCCGCCGTATCCAAGACATATTCACGCCCTAGCTCGACTACTTGGTTTTTATGCGCAGCAATCACCCAAGCAAACGACCAATCAGACGGTGCCAATTTAAAACCATGGTTACCCATAGTAATTTTACTCTTGGCGATATAAATACCCGGCTGTTTAGTGCGCTCAAACGCGGTAGCTGTGCTCCAACCGTTAAATCCACCTCGAATATAAATAGTTTGAGCTTGATGGCCAGTAGCAGAATTTTCCATTTTTGGACTTGTTTGAATGCAGCCGGCTAATGCCACTGCAATGACAAAATATTTAATTAAGCCTAGTCCAAAAGAACCATTTTTACGCATACTAACCTCAAAAGCATTATCGCTATCTTAAAGGATAGATCCTAATAGCAACATTGCATTAACATCAATTTACTGCATACGTATTCAAATTTAACACTACTAAAAATTTGTACAATTGGCTAAAATGACTGCACAAAAAATAATACTAATACAAAAAAGGACAAGGACATGCTTCGGAAGAGACGCATTCAATCAATATTATATACTTTACTTTTGTTACCAAACCTTGCTTTCGCAAATAACCCACAAGCAGGTGAAGTAATCACTTTGCCAACTAAAGCCTTTGCTTCAAAACCAGATGTTTCTAACATTCATGTTTCCCCTGATGGAAAACACATAGTTTCTTTGGTTCGAGTAGATACAGCAGACAAGCTAGGCACTGCGATTAATTTATATAACTTCGAAACCCAAGAACGTTCGTTTCCGGTATTTGTTGAAGATAAAAAATTTGTTATCAGTGATATTTACTGGGCGAATAATAATATTTTGTTAGTCGAAGCCAAATTCGCGTCTAGCCGTCAAGGCACCCCAATTACCGAATGGCATTTGATGAAGTTTGATTTACGCGACAAAAAGCTAAAACCCGCTATACCAAACTCCTTTATGGAGCGCTTACGTTATATTCCAAATGTGCGCAGTAACGTAATTGATATTTTACCTGACGATCCCAATCACTATTTGTTACAAATCGCCGGCCACGAATATAGTGGTGAACCCAGCGTTGCGAAAATTGCGTTAGAGCGTGGTGGAAACACCCATTATATCCAACCAGCACAAACAGATATCTTCAATTGGCAAACCGATCGCCAAGGCAATGTGCGTATCGCCATCCAAGAAAAAGACGCTGTATTTACCATTTATCACGTGCCTGTTGGTGAAGAAGACAAAGATGACTTCGAAAAACTTTGGACTTTTGCTGCTTTTAGCGAAGAAGCCGTATGGCCAATCGGCTTTGGGCAAGACCCAAATGAGCTTTATGTCAAAGCTGTCCACCAAGGCTACGATGCCGTATTTAAAGTAAACTTAGCCAGCAAAGAGCGTCAATTAGAACTCATTAAAGCCAAAGAAGGTTACGACGTAACTGGCGGCTTGCGTTATTCGCGCAATCTAAAAAAAGTAATAGGTATTGGAGATTGGATTTGGGATGAGGATATTAAAGCTTTCCGAGATGCAATTGACAAAGCTCTACCAGATTTAGACAACTATATCGTCAGTATGAGTGAAGATGAAAACAACTATGTTGTTTTAGCCACCTCTGATACTGAACCTGGTATATACTTGATGGGCGATAGACAAAAGAAAGTAATGGAAGTACTGGCGTATCGCTATAACGCACTCACCCCTGAAGTACTGGCCGAGAAAAAGCCAATCAGTTATAAAGCTAGAGACGGCCTAACTATTGAAGGTTATTTAACTAAACCTAAAAATGCCAAAGAAGGGCAAAAATTACCTATCATCATCCACCCACACGGTGGGCCAATTACCTTCGACGATGACGGTTTTGATTATTGGACCCAATTTTTTGCCAACCGAGGTTATGCCGTTTTACAAATGAACTTTAGAGGCTCATACGGTTATGGTTTCGACTTCCTAAAACAAGGCATACAAGCTTGGGGACAAGCTATGCAAGACGATGTTGAAGACGCCACCCGCTGGGCAATTAAACAAGGCATAGCCGACCCAGACAAAGTATGTATTGTTGGTGCTAGTTATGGTGGTTACGCTGCACTAATGGGCGCAATTAAGACCCCTGACCTATACAAATGTGCAATTAGTTTCGCCGGTGTTACCGATGTTGAAGCTTTGGTAAAAGGCAGCCGCAACTTTACCAATTTTGATGTAGTGAAAAAACAAGTAGGCGATGATTACGACCAACTTTGGGAAAACTCACCACTTAAACACGCGAAAAAAATCAACATTCCTGTGCTATTAATTCATGGTAGCAAAGATAGAGTTGTGCGCTTTGATCAAAGTGAAGATATGTATGATGAACTAAAAGACGCTAAAAAAGACGTTAAGCTTGTAGAGCTAGATAAAGGGGATCACCACTTATCCAATGCAGAGCACAGATTAACTGCGTTTACCGAGATGGAAAAGTTTTTACAAAGATTTTTGTAAAACTACAACTCGAAAAGAGACCTAATCCAGGTCTCTTTTCTTACCAGCCAAGTTGTCCGTATGAGAACAAAAGTTGACAGCGCAGCCAGCTAAAAACTGTTCAATATTTTGCTCTTTGTACAAATCGCCTTTATTCGGTTGATTTGCCGCCAAAGGTGGGAATACTCCATAACCGGCAAATAAACAATGCCATGATGCTGAGCTAAAATGATTTTCAATTTTTTGCCTGCGAATTTCGCCAGACAAGTCTTGCTCGCGATACCAAACATCTAACAAATGACGCAAAGAATCCGACAGTTGCATGTTTTCCCGATTGTCACACCAATATTGACTATCATTACGCGTATTTAACTTATAATGGGCGACAATATAATCTCTAACACGTTCAAAGCGCTGATAGATCTTTTGATTATATTCTGCTTGATACTGATTGGAAAACTGACCTTTTTCATACAAACTGACAAACATCTCAATAGAGATTTGCACTAAATGCAGCGCGGTTGCTTCCAACGGCTCTATAAATCCTTGGGCTAATCCTAATGCTAAACAGTTTTTCAGCCAATGCTGTTTTAATTGACCAACACGCATCTTCAGCGTTCGACACTCAGATAGTTTCGACAGCGGCAAATCTAGGTGTGCCAATAACTCTTTTGCAGCATCTTCATCCGCTAAATACTTAGAGCTATACACATAACCATTGCCAGTACGATTTTGCAGCGGAATTTGCCAAGCCCAACCGCAAGATAACGCAGTTGAACGCGTATATGGCTGTGGATCTTGTTGTTTATCCGTTGCAATAACCACAGCTCTGTCGTTGAACAAATTTGCATCAAAAGATTCAAACTCACCCGCTAAAGTTTTTTGCGCTAGCACGGCAGCAAAACCACTACAATCGATAAAAAAGTCGCCAGTAATCTCGTCGCCATTTTCATCAATTAAGCAGCTAATATTGCCTTGCGGGTCTAATCGGCTATCAACAACCTTGCAACTCTGATGTTTAACCCCCTTACTTTGAGCAAATTCAGCTAAATATTTTCCTAATAAAATCGAGTCAAAATGATAACCATATTCAACTCTAAACGGGAAGTGCTCTCCGACCAAAGGACCTTTATGCTGCTGCGCCAACACTCCATTTAAAAAGAAATCTGTTGGCCTTGTATTAACCGCTAAACCCATACGCCGCGTGCGACAATTCACTTCAAACGCTCGCTGGGTAAAAGTGTCTAACTGGCCAACAAAAGGATGACTATAACTCTTGACCCCGCTTTGAGGGCTCCATCCGTCAAAACGAATATCTAACTTGTAGGTGGCATTGCATTTAGCCATCCAGTCAGATTCAGCTATGCCTAGTATTTGAAAAAAGCGTTTGAGCGTTGGTGTTGAGCCTTCGCCAACCCCAACAATGCCGACCTCTGGCGATTCCAGTAAAACAATGTCCACGGGCAAATTATGCCAATAATGTTTCATTAAATTGGCGGCCATCCATCCAGCTGTACCACCACCTAAAATAACAATTTTATGCGGTTTCAAACTATTTATACCCCAGCAAACATTTTTAAAAATTCATCATGGGTTGGCATTTGTAAAGACGGCGCTTGTTTAGCTTTTTTCATATTTGCCATCATTTCAGCTAATTTTTCTTGTGAAAACTGGTTGGCGAGAGGGTGGTAGTCTTGAGGTTTGATTCCTTGCCCCATCATAACTTGCAGCCAAGAGGCTTCCCAAAAAATATCCAAGTCGTCATGAACAAGCGTGCCACTCTGTTGGAATTGAGAGATTTTATTCATTAAACGTTCCGGTACATCCAACCCTTGCATATCACGCCAAAATTGGCTGTCGCTTCTATCTGTTACATGATAATGCAGGATAATAAAATCTCGAATCAAATCATATTCAAGTTTTGACTGGCGGTTGTATTCATCCCTTTGCGCATCTTCAATCCCCATATGCGGGAAAAGTTTAATTAAACGCACCACGGCCGATTGGACTAAATAAATACTAGTCGACTCTAGCGGCTCTAAAAACCCACTCGCTAGCCCAACAGCTACAACATTGCGGTTCCATTGTTTGCGGGTACGTCCAGTACGAAATTTAATGATTTTTGCATCGCCCAGCGCAGGTGTATCCAAGTTGCTCGCCAATAAGTCAACGGCTTGCTCGTCAGAGTAGAAGCGGCTGCTATACACTAAACCATTGCCGTTTCTGTGCTGTAATGGAATACGCCATTGCCAACCTGCTTCATGCGCGATTGAACGAGTATAAGGCGCAGTGTGCTGATGACGTTCAGATGGCATAGCCACAGCTCGGTCACACGGCAGCCAATGGCTCCAATCTTCAAAACCAGTGCCCAATTTTTGATTGATCAATAAACCTCTAAAACCAGAACAATCAATAAATAAGTCACCTTCAATTACACTATTGTCTTGCAAAATGAGTGATTCAACATCACCTGTTTGTACATTAAGATTTACTTTTTCAACTAAACCTTCGGTGCGTTTCACGCCCATTTTTTCACTTAGTTTACGTAAGTACTGGCCATACAAACCGGAATCAAAATGATAAGCATAATTAAAATCGAACAAGGGGTCTTGTGTTTGCAATTTGGCAAAGCGGCCTGCTTCAGCGGCATAGTAGTTTAGATCATGCGCCCACAAATTTTCGTCTAAGCCAAGTTGATTTGCCCGTGTCCATAAATGATGAAAATGACAAAATGGTAAACTACGTCCAGGGGCTGAAAAGGTGTGATAATAACTTTCGCCTTTAACCCGCCAGTTTTCAAATTTAATCGCTAACTTAATCGTTGCTTTGGTTTCACGAATAAACTCAGCTTCGTCTATGCCTAAAGTTTCGTTAACATGTTGAATGGGTGGAATAGTCGCTTCGCCAACACCAACGATACCAATACTTTCTGATTCAACTAGCTCAACTTCGACTACATCACCCAAAACTTTTTTTAGTAGTGCAGCTGACATCCACCCCGAAGTACCACCACCTAATATCACAACTTTTTTAACTTTATTTGTCATAGACTTACCCTAAAAACAACAAAACCCTACTAGCAAGGCTAGCAGGGTTTTAGAAAATTACTAATTAGAAAAATTAGAATTTATAGTTAACACCTAACAAATAGTTTGCACCATAAGTTTGATATTTAGTAACTTGACGAGCATCATTGTTAGTAAATTGAACTTGGTCTTCATCAGTAATATTCTGTGCTTGTAGAGAAACAGTTAAACCTTCAAGCGCTTCAATACCAGCTTTACCAAAGTCAAAGCCAATTTGAGCATCCCAAATTGTACTACCTGTATCAACAGCCTGTACCAATGATAAACTTAAACCACGAGTTTCAGTTTGGAAATCATCACGTTTGGTACCAGCGAGACGGAATTGGAAACCTCCACGCTCATAAAAAGTAATTAATGAGTAAGTTTCGTTAGATAAACCTGGAATACGTAAAGGATCAACTTCTACACCTTCAAATTTATTTAATTCACCATCTGTATTTGCATAGGCCAAAATTAAACCTAAACCATCAAGTGCATCGGCAACTAAATTAAATGGTAAAGTCGCTTGGAACTCATAACCACGAACAAAACCTTCTAAACCATCAAATTTAAACGACTGAACACCTTCGAAGAAGGTCGGCTCAACAACTACAGGATTTCCCTGAGCATCCTCGTCTGTTACGAAGTGGTAATCTTTAATATAACGGTCAGAAAAGTCGATGACAGTACCTGAATCATAATGCCAGTTGGTAATATCTTTATAGAAGAAAGCTACCGACAAGAAACCATCTTCAGCAAAATACCAATCATACGCCAAATCAAATTGGTTTGATTCAATTGGTTTTAAGAAAGGATTACCTGAACTTGCACTCCAAGGACTGTTCTCGACATTCGAAGTCTCTCGCACTTGTGCTAAGTTAAAAGCAAAACTAGAACGTTGACTAACACGCATATCGTCGATACGTGGACGTGTTTGTGTTTTTGCTAAACCAACACGTACTAGGTGATCATCTGCCAATTCAAAGTTTAATGACAAGCTAGGTAAAACGTCAGTGTAACTTTCTTTTGCATGTAAAGGAGAAGCATCAACCAATTTATCTGGGCCAATTTCCGCTAAGAAACCACTCGACTCCTGAGTTGTATCAATAACTTGCACACCAAAGTTACCACGTACAAAAATCGAACCCAACTCAGCTTCTAAATCAGCTTGCACATAAGCTTGTGTTAAGGTTTCACTTACTTCATAGGTGTCACCCAAGCGGTCAGTTTCAAATTGACCTGCATCATATTCATCGTAATAACCAGAGCGATATAAACCTAAGCTATCGTATGCAACCATATTACCTAAACCAAGGAAGCCTAGGTCGGCTAACCCAACGACATAATCTTCAGGAATAGCATCGTGGTCTGGCCAAGTTTGTGCGGTAATAAACGAGCCAAAGTTAACTTTGCTTTTGGTTCGATCGCTATAACGCACACCAGCATGCACTTTGGTAATAGGACCAAGTTCAACTAAACCTGTAGTACTTAGTTTTACTGCATCCATTTCTTCTTCAAAAACAGGTTTGTTAATAAAACCGTCTTGTGCTTCAGCATAACCAATTGGTGAATTTACGTTAGCAGCAAAAGTAGTATTTTCAGGAAAAGTAGATGCAAAGCCACTCATACCGCCCCCCCAAGATTGAGGGCCTGCTAACTTGACATTTTCAGGGTTAGACAAGTCAACATTACCAGAGTCAGGTGTATACATAACCCCTGTTGGTGTCATTTCGAAAGCGTAAATCATGCCGTCACCTTGATCTTTATGGCGCGAACGTCCAACCCCTGAATAACTCTCAATATCAGCAATCACTTTATCCACTTTACTGGTAGATAAGTCTAGCTCTACTTTCCAGTCTGGGCTGATATTGTATTTGATATTAGCCGCGTATGATGTCAATTCCGCAGTTTTGTCGTAAGCATCGTTACGTACCACAGTTTTAAATGAGTTGTCCGCATCACCCACTTTACCTTTAGTAACCAAATCATTTTGGATTTCAGAAATAGTATAGTGTTTACCAATACCCCATTCTGCTCCACCTTCTTCGAAACCACGCTTTACTTGAGTATCAGAAAAATCGATATATAAAGCATCTAAAGTAATTTCTAAATCATCTGTTGGCGCAAATTGAACTACCGCGGCCAAAGTATCACGCTTTAATTCAGCTGAACGAACATAAGAATCATGACCACCTAAAATGACTGAAGCTTCTGCTTGTTCACGGGTAATACCATTTTCTAAAACCAAGGTTCCTTCTTGATTATTTACCGCGTCATATACATGGTCTTTAGTGATGTTACCTTCTTCATCGTAGTCATAAGTACTAATGCCTGCATAACCCCAGCCACGGAACTGCTCTTCTTGGCTTGGCGATGAGGTGGTAGCATAGGCTACAGCAACACCGACCTTATCGTTAGCAAATTTCTGCGAGAAGCTAACAGCTAATCTATGACCTTGATCATCAAAGTCAGGGTTAGCTGATTTTTTACCATTCTGTTCAAGGTTAAAGTTAATTGCGACATACTCGTCAGCCGCTAATGGACGAACTGTTTGTAAATCAATTGTACCCGCAACACCTTGAGTAGTTAATTTAGCTTCTGGTGTTTTATAAACAGTTACACCACTCATGATCTCAGAAGGGTATAAGTCGAATTCAACACCACGGTTGTCACCCATACCTAATAATTCTCGGCCATTCATGGTTGAACCAGAATAATCTTCGCGGAAACCACGAACTGAGATACCACTAGTACGACCGTCACGACGTTCACCCGCCATACCCGGTAAACGCGATAACGACTCGGCAATTGAAGAATCTGGTAATTTACCTATATCTTCAGCTGAAATAACTTCAACAACCGATGTATTGTCCATTTTTACGGCTTGCGCACGCATTAAACTACCACGAATACCAGTAACCTTAATGACCTCTTCAACTTCTGTATCCGCGCCTTCTTCAGCTGCATACGAATAACCAGATACAAGTCCGGTTGTCGCTAACGCTAAAGTTAACAAACTTGGTTTAAATTGTTTCATGTGTATATCCCCTTGCCTTCTATTGGCAACTTGTTGTGTTTGATAACCACTTGGGTAAAACCCGTGACTAAACTGCACACCTGTCACAGTGCATTGCATGAATATTAGTCGCAATAATTCATCAACAACAACAAACTGCATACGTATTCATAATTATGCATTTACAACTAATTCACACCATTTGGGCATTTTTTGCACACACACGAACACTAACCAGATCAAGATAAATAAATTTATTTTCAACAACTTAAATAAAAAAACCGCATAAACAAAAAACTTTAAATTCGTCATTTCTGTTAATTTTTTGCAGATTATGCATACGTATGCAGGAACATTGCTGAGCTGAGTGGATGTCAACTATGCTGCATAAAAGTTAATCTTTCGTTGGATTCGAAAGCAGTTTGTTACAGGTTTATTGACAATGATTCAGTGTGGTTGGTGGCGAGGCGCAGTTATTTATCAAATTTACCCTCGTAGTTTTTATGACAGCAATAACGATGGTATTGGAGACTTGCCAGGCGTATACGCTCAGCTGGATTATATTGCCAACCTTGGGGTAGATGCTGTGTGGTTATCGCCCTTTTTTAAATCGCCCATGAAAGATTATGGTTACGACATTAGTAATTATCGCCAGGTCGATCCTGTGTTTGGTGATGTAGAAGATGTGAAAAAAATTGTCGCCAAAGCACATAGTTTGGGCCTAAAAGTACTGATGGATATGGTGTTGTGTCACACCTCAGATCAACACACTTGGTTTAAACAGAGCCGCAGCAGTAAATGCAATGACAAAGCAGATTGGTATATTTGGGTTGATCCCAATGACGATGGTACACCGCCAAATAATTGGTTATCTATTTTTGGTGGTAGTGCTTGGGAGTGGGATTCACACCGCGAGCAGTATTATTTACATCATTTTTTAAGCAGCCAACCGAGTTTAAATTTTCACAATTCTGCGGTGCGCCAGCAAATGTTGGATGAAACTGAATTTTGGCTACAAATGGGCATTGATGGTTTTAGATTTGATGCAATAAACTTTTGTTTTCACGACAGTTTGTTAACCAACAACCCAGCTAAATGCAAAGACAAACGCCGTGGCCGGGGCTTTTCTACCGACAACCCTTATGCATATCAATATCACTATTACGACAATACCCGCCCGGAAAATATCGCTTTTATTGAAGATTTACGTGAATTGCTTAATCAGTACCCAGGGGCAATTTCTCTAGGTGAAATTGCCGCTGAAGATTCGATTGAAACTATGGCGGAATACACCCACAGCAATAACCGGCTGCATCTTGCATACAATTTTGAATTATTGACGGATGAGTGTAACGCCAGTTATCTGCACCAAGTGATCAATCAAGTTAATCAAAAAATCACTGGTGGCTGGCCGTGTTGGGCAATTGGTAATCATGATGTTGTGCGGGTGCGCAACCGCTGGGGGGGCGACAAAGGCTCGCTGGCGCAAACTAAGCTGTATCACACTTTGTTGTTGAGTTTAAAAGGCTCAGCTTGTTTGTACCAAGGTGATGAACTTGCGTTGCCGCAGGCTGATATTGAATATGTGGATTTGTGTGACCCTTATGGCATTCGTTTTTGGCCTAGATTTAAAGGCCGTGATGGCTGCCGTACGCCTATGCCGTGGAATGAGCAATTGAACTGTGGTTTTAGCCAAGCTAAACCTTGGTTGCCCGTAGCAAAAGGCCATTCGGCTTTGGCGGTGAGCCATCAACTGCAAGACGGTGATTCTATGCTGAGTTTTTGCAAGCATTTACTTAGCTGGCGAAAAAATTCTGAAGTTATGCGATTAGGTGAGATGAAAGATTTGCAAGTGGAAGGCGAATTGTTAAGTTTTATCCGCTATGACGAGCTGGTTTGCATATTATGCATTTTAAATTTGTCGGATAAGCCTGTTGATTACAAACTTGCCAAAAATTATGCATTAGTTGAAAAAAACTGTTTTGCTTTGGGATTGTATTTGCAAAAAGGTCAACAAATTAAGTTATCGCCATATTCCGCTTTGTTAGTGGAGATTGTTGCAACGGCTGAGTAATAGAGTTTATCGCCAAACGCTGAATACTGCTGTAAGTCCAATGTAACAGGCACTTTGAAATCACCATTTTCTTCCTGCTAACGTCTCTGCCACACTTCCGCAGCGCTGTAAGTCTGTGTCATTTAGCCCGTTGGAAGCATAATTCTCTCAAAACGCTGCAAAGCCGCTGTTAACTCAATGGAAACGGCACTTTGAAACTGCGGTCAATTCACCAAACGCTTCAAGCCGTCCTTGGTCGCTCGCCGATTACATCCATGTAATCGGAGGTTGGTTCATTGCCCCCAGTTCCCAAGTACCTCAACTAGCATAAGCTGTGCTTTAAGAATCAGAACACAGCATATATATCGCGAAACGAATTCAGACCGCAATAAAATTTCCGAGGCAGGTGAAAGGATGTGTTGCGAGCAAAACTTCACAAAACATGGACGTTTTGTGCGAGCGAGTCATGGACGACCTTGAAGCGCTTTTGCGAGCAATACTCCATTTGCCAGCTGATTTCTCTGCCGCCATCCAATAGCAGCACAAACTCATTATCGCTAAGAGTAGTTGCTTCCAACAGACTTATATCTTACACATATATCGTGAAACGAATTCAGACAGCAATAAAATGCCAAGGCAGGTGAATGGATGTGTTGCGAGCAAAACTTCACAAAACATGGATAATGGAATGGACCCACTCCTCTTTAAATAC
>NZ_JH767527.1:211616-268427 GCF_000281085.1 Catenovulum agarivorans YM01 | reverse complement strand
CAAAATCTTAAAAGTAAACGGCTTCAAATGAGGCATTTGTGTGCTTTGCTATTTTTAAATTGCTGGTTGGCGTGCAAAGTTAATTGGCATTTTAGTTTGGTTTTATTAGGTTAGAGCTGTGTTGTTAACGCGCTAAATTTAAACCAATTTATCGTTTGCTTAAATGTTGGTAACCGCAGGTTTTTAGGTTAAGTTTAGGCAATTGTTTTTAATTATTGGTAAAGGGCATTTTTATGCAGCCTTTGAGTTGTCGGGCATTTCTAACAATGCAGTTAAAGGGATGCAAAAAGCTTGGCCAAATTTTTGCGGAGCAAAAATGTTAGCCAACTTTATTCCACCCTTTACTACGGCGTTAGAAATAGCAAAATCTTAAAAGTAAACAGCTTCAAATGAAGCATTTGTGTGCTTTGCTACTTTTTCTAATTTAGCTTGGCGTGCCATGTTTAATTGGCATTTTAGTTTGGTTTTGTAGGTTAGGGCGGTGTTGTTAACCTGCTCAATGCAAGCCAATTTATTGTTTGCTTAATTGTTGGTTACCGCTGCTTTTTACGGTAAGTTTAAGCATTCGTTTTTAATTATTGGTAAAGGGCATTTTTATGCAGCTCTTGCGTTGTCGGGCATTTCTAACAATGCAGTCAAAGGGATGCAAAAAGCTTGGCCAAATTTTTGCTGAGCAAAAATGTTAGCCAACTTTATTCCACCCTTTACCGCGGCGTTATGTTGCAATTCAAAATATGAGTCGAAAGGAATAAAAATAAATGATACATCAGATTGAATTACCCAGTTTGGGAGATGAACTGCTAGAAATTCGTGTAGATGGCCTATTTTCTAAGGCTTCTGTATACCACAACAACAATTGGATTAAAGAGGTGTCTAATGATAGTGGTGTATATGACGTTCATTTGAACACTGGTGACTTAATAAAAATTGAAATTCAAGATGATTTCTTGGATTCAGTTCCTAGAGTCAAAGTAAACCAAAAATCAGTTGAACTTACATCTCCATCTTCAAATTTTGCGAGAGTTATAGCGCTGTTTCCTGCATTTACCGGGTTGCCTATATTATTTTTTACAGATCTTCCAACTATATTAAATTTAATTGTAATAGGTATCGTTTTAGGTGTTTGGTCTCTTTCAATGAGATCTCTTCGACTTAACAATAAATCTATACTTAAAATAGGCATATTAAGTATCACCACGTGCTTGAGTTTTGTGTTTGCAGCTGCTCTATATTTCGTGCTGCAGGCAACATAACAATGCAATTATGAAGGGACGCAAAAAGCTTGGCTGCGTCACTTCGTTCCTATTATAGCCAAGCTTTTTCGCGCCCCATATTGCGGCGTTATAAAACAATAGGGCAATAATGGAAAAATCTGAATATGGTAAGTGGATTCATACTGCTTTTGCTGGCGCAAGTTTTGCCTACTTTCTGGCAGTAATCGATAAAGCTGAACTTATTGTTTCTAGTTACTCGTTAGCCTTTTCGACGTTGCTCTTTGCAATAGCATTGGCATTAAACGCCTTTTTTGCAATGCTTTACTATGGTCTCGACGGTGAACCTGATTTTTCTGAAAAATTCGCCAAGTATTGGTTGTTAGTACGTTTTAATAATTTGGCACAGTGGTCTTTTATCTTGGCGGTGATTGGGGTGGTATATTTTGTAATTGAGCCTGTGGTGATAATTGTTTTATAACAAAGCAATTATGATGGGACGCAAAAAGCTTGGCTGCGTCACTTCGTTCCTATTTTAGCCAAGCTTTTGTGCGCCCCATATTGCGGCGTTAGGTGTCAGTTAACCACTAAAGTAGCCAACGGCATATGAAATTAGCATTATCGCTACAGTTTTAATTCGCTTCTTCCAATCACGCTCACCTCTTACGTCAAAAGCAGCCCAAGCAGTAGCTAGCGCTAGAAAAGCTATGCTTGTAGCTTTACCGACAGTGAATGAAGAATATGCCCAAAATCCAATTCCAACAACAGCAACGAATAGCGCTATATGCGAAATTTTTGTTAGTAATTCCCATAGTTCTTCCGAGCCTTCCATCGGGTCATTCGTACTGTTTTTTGTTTCGTAAGTTTCTGTATTATGGTTTTCGTTGTCGGTCACGTATAATCTCCAAGTTAAGATATGCTTGGATATGGGTATAATTACCCGTAATTAAAGGCGGGTGCAGAAAAAACACCTAACAATCGCATTAAGGGTGGACGCAAAAAGCTTGGCTGCGCTCATTCTTCGCTTAGTATAGCCAAGCTTTATTACGCCACTTATGCGGGCGTTAGCTAGAAGTTTTAAAAGCTAATAGTTTAAAAATATTAAAATTGGTGTCGTTGGTTTTCGTGTTGCTGAAAGTTGTTTACGTTGATCATTTAACTTTCGAGTCGCCACGCACCAGTTGTTTTGAAGTTGGTTTTTTCAACTTGTTTTACCGTTGAGCGGCGATTGTGTTGTTTGCTTGTCGCTTCAAGTTCATTTATAAAAATGGACTTTTGTGTCGCCACGCTTTTGCGTTTCTCAAGTTCATTTTTCTAAGTTTATTTACGGTATTTGTATTGTACTAATCTTCAGCTTTTAGGTAAGCTTCTAGCCAACAATGCAATTAAGGGTGGACGCAAAAAGCTTGGCTTGCGCTCGTTCCTCACTAATTATAGCCAAGCTTTATTGCGCCACTTATGCGGGCGTTATGCGTACAAGGAGTTTTTATGAGTAAATATCTAGTAATTCTAATGCCTATGATTTTTCATTTGCAGGGTTGTAATTCAGCTAAGGCTGAATCACCAATACCGTCTATGGAATATGAGGTGATCCATGAATCTGATTACAATGAATACGCAGATACGACGAATAAAAGTACCATTGTTTTAAGTTCCCAATATGAATATCAAAATGAATTACTCAAACGGACATCAGAAGCATCTAAAACTATTAATTTTGAAACTGAAACTGTTCTTCTTATTGATATGGGTACGCAAAATAGCGGCGGTTATAGTATGAGTACAGAATTAATAGACAAAGGTGATTATATAAACGCCAATATAACTTATGTGTTCCCTGGTGATAGTTGCAGCACCGATCAAGCCATAACTAATCCGTTTAAGTTTATTAAAGTTAATTCAAAGCAATATATTATTGTTACTGAAGAACTAACATACTCAAGTTGTTAGTACGCATAACAATGCAATTATGATGGGACGCAAAAAGCTTGGCTACGTCACTTCGTTCCTATTATAGCCAAGCTTCATTGCGCAATTTATGTGGGCGTTAGCTAGAAGTTTCGTTAGTTAAAAGTAGTTAAACTATTGGTGTTTATTTGCGCGGTGCTGGCATTTATTTGCTTGTTCCGTTAACTTGTTAGTCGCCATGCACCAGTTGTTTTGAAGTTGGTTTTTCCAACTTGTTTACCGTTTAGCTGCCTTATCGTTGATTTCCTGTCCCTTTAGATTCAAGTTTTTGTAAAATTTTAGTTTCATATCCCTACGCTTTTGTCGAAAAAGCCGACAATGTTGTACACGTAATTGCCGGCAAACTTGAAGACTTAACACCCTTGCTGTCTGAACTAAAACACAATCAAGAGAATTTCATTGACAACGGATATTATCAAAAAACAAATTTTCATAATCCATTTATCAAATATCGTATTGTTAATGCTTTGTTGCTCATATAAATTAGTTAAATGAATGCTACCGGTGGCAGTTAGTGTAAAATGTTTGGCCGTCAATAGGAGTGAGCAATGTCGTTCAGTAAACTTAAGCAAGCTTGTGTATTGTCTATTGTTTTTATGTTTTCAACGCAGAGCTATGCGAGTAACAAACAGGTTTTAGATAATTTACTGCCTATGTCTGAGCGTATGGCTCAATCGGAAATGCAACGCAATCCAAAAGCTTGGTCGATTGATTGGCGCGACTACCCAAGATGGACATATACCCATGGTTTGGTGCTGCTATCTATGGCCAAACTATATGAAAAAACCGCTAAAGCTGAATACTTCGAATACATTCAAAACTATGTCGATACTTTGATAAATGAGCAAGGTGATATTGCTACTTACGACATTCATAAATACAACATTGATATGATAAATCCAGGTAAGTTGTTATTTTTTATGTATCAACAAACTGGTCAAGCCAAATACAAAATAGCTGCAGATACCTTACGTCAACAATTGCGTGATCATCCAAGAACAACTGAAGGTGGCTTTTGGCACAAGCAGCGGTACACCTCACAAATGTGGCTAGATGGTTTGTATATGGGCGCACCATTTTATGCGCAATACATACATTTGTATGAGCAGCCCAAAGTATACGACGATGTAATTTTACAGTTTGAACAAATAGAAAAACACTTATATCGCAAAGATACTGGTTTGCCAGTACACGGCTGGGACGAGTCTAAAACACAGCGCTGGGCAGATAAAAAAACAGGGCAATCTAAACATCATTGGTCGCGTGCTGTGGGTTGGTATGCTATGGCCATGGTTGATGTATTAGAGTTTTTGCCACAGCAATCTTCACAAAGAAAATGGCTCGCAAGTCGCTTTAATAACTTGGTCGCGCAAATGGCAAAGTTTCAGCACCCAACTGGACTCTGGTATCAAGTTGTAGAGTTACCCAATGCCAAAGACAATTATTTGGAAGCCTCTGGCAGCATTATGCTGACTTATGCCATATTAAAAGCGCACAAAATGCATGATTTAACTAAAGACTTATTACCTATAGGATTAAAAGCTTATCAGGGAGTAATAGACCAGCTTATTTCTACTAATGAATTTAATCATATCAGTATCAATCAAGTGTGTGCTGTGGCTGGGTTAGGTGGTAATCCATATCGAGATGGCAGTTATGAATATTATATCAGCGAGCCTGTTAGGGCGGACGATCCAAAAGCTGTAGGACCGTTTATTCTTGCCAGTTTATTAATTGAAGAAAGACAACAAATATTAAAAGACTAATAGGGCAGTCAAGCATATGAAACTAACTGACATTATAAAAATATCTTTAGCTGCGGTTACGTTAACTGCGATAAGCGCATGTTCTGAACAAGAAAAACAACAAGTAACAACGCCAGCAACAGAGCAAGCGTTCACTACTGCAAATCAATATTACCAAAATCCAATTATTCACGTTGATTATTCAGATCCTGACGTAGTAGCTGTTAACGGCAATTATTACATGACTGCTTCGAGTTTTAATGCCGCACCGGGTTTACCTATTTTGCATTCAACTGATTTAGTCAACTGGCAGTTGATAAACTACGCCTTGCCTAAACAAGTACCACAAAATCATTTTGCGACCCCGCGCCATGGTGAAGGTGTTTGGGCACCGAATATTCGTTATCACGACGGAAAATTTTGGATTTTTTACCCAGATCCTGATTTTGGTATTTATGTAACCACAACGGCTGATCCGGCAAAAGCTTGGACTGAACCCAAACTCATATTGGCCGGCAAAGGCATTATTGATCCGACACCTTTATGGGATGACGACGGCAAAGCTTACTTGCTACATGCATGGGCCAAAAGTCGAGCTGGCTTTAATAATGTTTTGAGCCTGAGGGAAATGTCGGCTGATGCAATGCAAGTTTCAGACGAATATACCAACATAGTAGAGGGTACAAACTTTAAACATTACCGCACAATTGAAGGGCCTAAATTTTATAAACGCAATGGCTTTTATTACATATTTGCCCCAGCTGGCGGGGTTGATTTAGGTTGGCAAACTGTATTTAGAGCACAAGACATTCAAGGACCTTACCAAGGCAAAGTGGTGATGGAGCAGGGCGATAGCCTAACAAATGGGCCGCATCAAGGTTCGTGGATCCACACAGATTTAGGTGAAGATTGGTTTATTCATTTTCAAGTGAAAAAAGCTTATGGCCGAATTGTGCATTTACAACCAATGCAATGGGAAAACGGCTGGCCGGTAATTGGCATAGACGATGATGGCGATGGTATTGGCAATCCTGTTAGCCGTTATATACGGCCAAAAACGGCAAATTATACAGGCGAAAAAAAGCTAAATATTTCGGATGAATTTAACCAAGATACTTTAGCATTGCAGTGGCAGTGGAATGCCAACCCACATGAATCTTGGTATAGCTTAAGTGCCAAACCAGAACATTTGCGTTTGTACGCCCAGCCAAAAGTACCAACTACAGGTGATAACTTATGGATGACACCTAATTTATTAGTACAAAAACTACCGGCCGAGGCTTTCCAAGCTATTGCTAAGTTTACCGTTTCCGACAATATGCAAAACGTCCAAACGGGTTTAACCGTGTTTGGCGAAGATTACGCATGGATTGGTTTATCACCAAATGAGCAAGAAGGCCATGATATCGTGATAATGCAATGTCATGGAGCGCGTAAAGGTTGTGATGAAAAACAACAAGAAAAGTTAGTTGAATCTCTTAGTGGTAAAAATATAAATTTAAGAATTATGGTGCAACCAGGTGCTCACGCAATATTCAGCTATAAAACACCGGATATGCCAAGATACCGTATTATTGGCGAACATTTCCAAGCACATGAAGGCCGTTGGGTTGGTGCTAAAGTTGGCGTATTTGCAGTAACAACCAATGGCAGCGCCAGTTCAGATCAATATGTAGATATTGACTATATTAGAGTCAGCCGCTACTAACAATCTGTCCACCGTCATTAAATCAATGGCGGTGATACAAAAACCTGCAAAAACAACGACAAATTTTAAATATAAGCTATTGTTTAGTTATTCCTTTATCAGTTAGGCTAGCTGATATTTTCCTTCTAGAGCACCACGGAATACTAGGTAGTATGTTAAGTTTTAACTTGATTCAATTTGCAAGAACACTTGGAAGCATTTCACTTTTACTTGGATTTACTGTACTTGTAGGTTGGTACACACATAATCAGCAGTTGATTCAAGTCTTACCTCATTTTGTTCCAATGCAATACAATACTGCGCTTGGATTTTTTATTACAGGTATTGCACTGACTTGGGTTCATTCGAAGAAGCTTGTTTATCCACTCGCGGTGGCTATTACATTTTTGGGTGGGTTAACACTTGTACAATATTTATTTACGGTGAATTTGAGCATAGACCAACTCTTGATGGAGCATTACGTTACCACTAAAACATCGCACCCTGGCAGAATGGCACCTAACACAGCTATTTGTTTTTTAATGACTGGATTAACCCTATTAATACACTCTAAAAAAGAACGGTTAGGTGTACTTGGTATATTAACCAGTTTTATATTGAGCACCTTAGTGATAGCGTTAGGTTTTATCGCTTTATTTGGTTATTTTACCGCATTAGAAACGACTTATGGTTGGGGCCATTACACGCGAATGGCCGTGCACACATCTATTGGTTTTATATTTGTTGGCACAAGTTTAACCCTGCAGATTTATCGTAAATACAAAGAGCAAGTTACCATTAAGGATTGGATTTCGGCGATTGCAACTGTTGGGCTAGTCACAGTTGTACTGATATTGTGGCAAACTTTGGTCGCGCGCGAGTCTAAAAATATACAAGCTGCAATTGAATACAATCTATTAAATCTAGCTGAGCGCATTGATACTCAATTGCTGTTAAACCGACAAGCAATTGATAGATTGGCTGAACGCATAGCATTAATGGAACAAACAAATAACCAGCTGTTAAATGTAGATATAACGAATTATTTAAACGATCACACAAGTTTTGCGGCAATTTCTTTAGTCAAAAACAATAAAATTAGTCATTTTTATTCACGAGACAATAAATACAATGAGTTAAAGAACGTTGTTGAACACCAGCTAAATTTGCAAAAACGACCTCAAAATGAAGTATCTGCTCGGTATTTTTCATTAAATAAAACAAGTGACTTAAGCCCGCTGCTACACTATATAACGCCAATTCAGTCAAAGTTAATTGCAATGGAGTATTTAGTTGTCACTATTGAACCGACAAAACAATTTTTAACCAGCAAACAGCAACAACAAAGTTTGGGATACCACTTAGATGTTAAAGACCAGCAGAAAGCGGTTTATGCACAAAGTAACATTGTTAACCCAGTATTTATTAAACAATGGCGCCAATCAACCAAGCTTAATGAAATAAATTGGCAAATTGAGGTTACACCGCATAAATCTCTAATTAATAAATTAAAAACAGGTTTAGCAGAAATCGTTTTATTGTTTGGTATCGTATTAAGTTTCTCCATAGTTGCTGCCATTCGCATGTGGCAAATTGCGATAGAAAGAGCAAAAAAATTAGAATTACAAAAAAGTCTATTGTCGCAGTCAGTAAGTAAACTCGAGTTAGCGGCGCGAATTGTAAAATTAGGGGTTTGGGAATGGAATCTAACAGATAACACCCAAATATGGGATGAGCAGCTCTGTCAGATTTATGCTGTATCGAAGGAATCTTTATACAAGGAAGACATGTATGATATATGGCGAAAATCATTACATCCTGATGATGTCGAGCAAACCGAACACAGTTTAAAACAAGCAATAAAATCTACGGCCACCAATTGGGAGATAGAGTTTAGACTAAAGCTTGCCAACGGAACTATTAAGTATATTTCTGCCAATGGCGTAATTGAAAGAGACATGAATGGTAGAGCTGTACATGTCACAGGGACTAATTTAGATGTGACCGCACAAAAAGAAATGGAGCACAATTTAATTGTGTTAAGAGAAAAAGCCGATGCGGCAAATCAAGCCAAAAGTGATTTTTTAGCCAATATGAGTCACGAAATACGTACACCAATGAATGGCATTATCGGCTTAACCCAGCTTGTTTTATCTATGCCGATTGAAAACAAAGTACGTGAGCATCTACAAAAAGTAGAAGATTCATCTAAGGCGTTACTTAATATTATCAATGACATTCTAGATTATTCCAAAATTGAAGCTGGCAAGCTTAATGTTGTTGAAGAAGATTTCGACCTTGAGCGTTTATTAAGTAGTACTGCGGGCATTCTCAGTGTGCGGGCTGAAGACAAAAACAATGAGCTTAATTTTGAAATAGAGCCGGGCATAACCCAATTTTATCGAGGGGATGCTTTAAGATTAAACCAAATTTTAAACAATCTAGTGGGCAATGCGATTAAATTCACAGACAATGGATTAGTGTCGGTACAAGTAACCCAAAAACATTACCAAGACTCAGTATGGTTAACTTTTGCGGTTAAAGATACCGGCATAGGTATGACCCCAGAACAAACGGCAAGGTTATTTCAACCATTTTCGCAGGCAGACCAATCAATCACACGCAGGTTTGGTGGAACAGGGCTAGGATTAACCATAAGCAAAAGGTTGATTGATCTGATGGGCGGTGAAATAGGGGTTGTTAGTGAGCCAAATAAAGGTAGTACATTTACTTTTAGCATCCCAGTTAAAAGAGCACAAACGAACAAAAGCGTAAAACATAGCTTATCTAAGCACTTAAAAACCTTAGTGGTAGATGACAATTTAGAAACCTTAGCCATTATTGAGGGCATTTTGACCTCGTGGAAATTTGATGTTGAGTTAACCGCATCTCCATTAGAGGCACTAGATATAATAGTAGATGCAGCGCAAAACAACACGCCATATGATCTATTAATTATCGATTGGAAAATGCCTGAAATGGATGGCATTGAGCTTACGAGTAATATCAGAGCCAAAGTAGATGAAATTGCCTTACGTCGTCAGTGCATCGTTATTATGGTTACCGCGCATGGCAAAGAACATGTACAAGCGCATGCAAAAAATGTAGCGATAGATGCAGTAATTGAAAAGCCAATTTTTGCCTCGCACTTACATGATGTATTGGTCGATTTACAAAGCGACATTAATGCACTGGTTCCGGATGCTGAGAGTGAACGCTATGCCTTGAATAATATTCCGCAATTTACCAATAAACAGGTGTTACTGGTAGAAGATAACGAAATTAATCAACTGGTTGCGATAGAGCTATTGAATAAATTTGGTATAAGTTCAAGTGTTGCGAATAATGGCCGCGAGGGCGTCGAATTATTCGAGCAGCAAGGTGAGCAATTTGATCTCATTTTAATGGATTTACAAATGCCGGAAATGGATGGGTTTGAAGCCACCAACCGCATTCGAAAAATAAAAAATGGTAAGGATATTCCAATTATTGCCATGACTGCCGCGGCCATGCCCAAGGATGTCGAAGAAGCAATTCAGTCGGGGATGGATGCCCACATCTCAAAACCGATTGACGTTAAAGTATTTACTCAAACGCTCAATCAGTTTTTAGCAAAATAATCTGCTGATAAGGTTAAAGGTGATACAGTCACAAAGCTTGAATAGGGATTTTCGTAACCGCAATATCTTCTTTATTCACCGCGTAACTGACCCAAATTGCATTGTTCCAAACAATGCTTTTTGGGTAACTAAAACCAGCACGTTTATACTTACCAGAGTATTTTTGTACTGGTAACGCATCTTGACCACGGATAATGTACATTTTATCAAATAGATAACCGTCTTGACTGATGGCAATGTTTAATGGAAATCTTTGTTTAGAGCCTGATGCATTATTGATAATAAAAGCACGTCCATCCGGTAAATTACCAGCGCTTAGTTTTGCTCTAGAATCAATAAAATTACTGGTTTTAACATCCGACCAAGTTTGGCCAAGGTCGAGGCTGCTTGATGTCAGAATTCGAAAACTACTGGCTTGGTCGCGAAATACCATAGTGACATTTTTGCCTTTATTTGCTGTAAACCAACTTGGTTCAATACCTTGGCTAATATGCGGTTTAACATTTGGCATATTCAATTCACCATAATGCCAACCAGAAGTCGCTGATGGATCATCTGTATAGATAGGCGTAGTCAATAAACCTGGTTGTTTGTGTAGCACGGTTAAAATACGCTTGTTGGATACATGACGTAAATCTTGCTCAAAAATACCAGCTAAAGGTTTGCCTTGATGATCTGTAACGGCTTTTGGAGCTGACCAATCAACGCCATTTCTTGAACGAACAAAATACGTGAATCCACCTTTAGGTTTTAGTTGGTAAGGCCAATAATTTAAAAATGCGATCAGCTCATTATTATCTAACCACCAACCAGCGTTAGTTATGAGCATATCTTTAGTTGATTCAGCTAAAACTTGCGGCTCAGTCCAAGTTTTGCCATCTAAAGATGAGCTATATAAAACTTTAGTTTCTGGCGCATCTTCATCTTTAATTGAGCTTTGCCATTGAGCGTATAAACGCTCGTTAAATACAAACAACACAGCACCGTGATTATATTGCGCTGAGTTTGCTTTAGCGTTGAACACAGTAAAATGTTCAACCGCATCAAGTTGCGATAAACCTAAGTTTACTTGCTGAACATCAACAAGCTCGTCTTGCAAATAAATGTCAGCTTGTTTTGTTGGTTGTGCGTTAGTTAGTTGGCTAAAAAGCATAGTACACAGACATGTGCAGCGAATAACAAAGTTAAGAATAGTATTTTGTTTTGCTAAACAGCGCTTGAGTTGAGAGCCCATAGAAGTCCTTAAATTCATTATTGTTTTTATTAATCATCAGTATGATTAGTTGAGTATACCAGTAACAGTAACCAAAAATAGCTTTTGTACATACCATAAATCAAATGGCCGATAATGTATATTATGTTAAATTAACTAAAGGCAAGTATTACCTCCTGGATTGCGCTTGGTATACTTCGTCAATGATCTCTTTGGTTGTTGCATAACAAGTATTTGCAAATTCCGCTAACTCGGCATACACAGATTCGTCTTTACTAAAGCAATCAATAATCAACTGGATAATCTTTTTTAAACGCTTGGCCACTAAAGGCAAGTTTTTGTGCCCAAGGTTTTGCCGGTTCTGTCCAAAACGGATCGTTTTGTGGTAAGCCTAAGTGCAAAAAGCTGTTGGTGGTTATATACATGCTGCCGTTGTTTGAATACCAGTCGCCTAACGCAGGATTTGCACCGGCAAAACCTATTTGCAAAAATCCATCTTTAAAATTTGTTGGGTTATCAAATATAGCTTGGTGAACGGCGCGTAAAGCTGAACGTACAGTGCCTTGTTGCAAACTATCGGGTAGCTGTTTTTGTAACGCGAGTTGCGATAAAGGCTGAAAAGCAGTTGTGCGATATGTTAATGAACGGCCTATTGGCGGATAAGTCCCAGTTGGCGAAATTAATCGCTCAAGATGTTCACAAAATCTTTGACTGCGTTTTAGCTCGGTTGCGTGCAGTTTGTCTATTTTATCTCGCCAAAAATAAACTTTATGCTCGGCCATTATTTTCAAAATATCCAATAACATTGGGTGGATAACGTACGAGTTATAATAATCAAAAGCAAAATGATCACCGTCGCCATACCAACCATCACCCACATACCATTCTGAGAATTTTCTTATGGCTAAGTCTAATCTTATTGGATCGTGTTGCTCGCCAACTTGCAGCAAAAACGCTTCGTTCATTGCCGCGAATAAAAGCCAGTTGGTATATGGTGGTGTTACAGTTCTCAGCGCTTTTATTTTTTCAATTATGCGCTGCTGAGTTTGTTTCGATTGTTGTTGCCACAATACAGGCGCGCGCAACATAGCTTGGGTGTAGTATGCAGAATCTACTAACAACTGCCCTTCAGCTATTTCCCAGTTTAGGTAATCCGCACTTTTGGGGTTTACCGAATGTTCATAAGCTTGCAGTGCATAATTTAAAATACGCTCCCTAACCTGTTTATCTGAGCCTTCGGCTTGTAATGCTAACCAAGGTGCAGCGCCAGAAATAGCTCGGGCAAAACATTCAAGGTAAGCTACTTTTTTATTTCTATTATCCGCGTTTGGGCTAACTTCAAGTGGAAACTCTTTATGCAGTTTTTCATGTGCAATTAAATAAAAAACTGGCTCAACTATTTTTTGTAGTAAGTTAGAAAAATAGTTGTGGTCATCAACAGTGCCGGATTTATCCTTGCTGTTCGTGGCCAAGGCTGAGCTGGGCATTGCAAATGAGCTTGCAGTTGCCCCGGCCAAAGCAGCGGTAATAAAGTCGCGTCTTAACATATTCCTTCACCTTATTCGCTGTTATTTAGCCAACTTATAAACTTCACTGCCTGCTGATAAAAATGCACCAATGCCATAAACTTCTGTTTTGTCTGGCCAAGCTTCACCCGGCGCTGCGCCGACGGGTTGAACATATCCAAGTAAACCATCTGCTGTTACGTGGCTTACTAAAGTGTTCCAAGCTAATTCAATTGCTGGCAGATAAGTTTGTTTATCCAACAAACCATTATTTACCCCCCAGGCTAAACCATAAGTAAAAAATGCTGTGCCGCTGGTTTCTGGTGTTGGGTACAATTCTGCTGCTTGCAAACTCATAGCCCAATGGCCTGCTGGAGTTTGTAGTTTAATTAAGCTTTGCGCCATATCTTTGTAGAGCTGGGTGAAATAGGCTTTTTGTGGCCCTTCTGGTAATTCAGGAATAATCAGAGTTAAACCACCAAATACCCAACCATTGCCGCGTGACCAAAATATCTTGTGGCCTTTGTCACGCTTATCAATAAAGTGTTCGTCACGATAAAATAGCTTTTCGTCGTTATCGTATAAATGATTTACCGTTGCAACGTACTCGGCAAACATCCAATCTCGGTATGAATTATCGCCGGTAATATTGGCAAGTTTTGCCCAAACTGGAGGTGCCATAAATAACGCATCACACCAAGTCCATCTATCTGTATATTTGTAATTGTTTAAGCGCATTGGCTGTTGGCTTGGGTTTTGTTTAATCCATTTAGTGCGCTCTAGCGTTTTTGCCAGCATGTTTGGCTTTTTATATTTTCGATATAGCTCGATATAAAGCTGGCCAACGGTTTGGTCGTCTGCGTGGTATTTACCTGGGCCTAAGTCCCAGTTGTTATCTTCTGATACTTTTAATAAAAATTGATAATACTTGTCGTCATCGGCAAGTTTTGCCCACTTTTCCATACCTATATACAAGGCACCATAAGTCCATGCATTGAAACGATTTTCCCAGTGGTTTTCGCGCTGCATATCATCATGAAAATGTTCAATTTGCCAATCAGCAACTTTACCCATTACAGATAAAACTTCGGTTTTTTCTGGCAATTTTGCCGTTACATTGGCGACCGTTAAAAATACACCTGCCATAACTGCGGTTAGTTGGATTAAACGTTTACCCATTTTATTTGTTACTCCCCCCCAAAATAGAATTAACTTATATTGTTTTAATAATATTGTATGGGAACTGTAACAAATTAATTAACAAATGAAAGTACAATTTTGCTAACTTTTACACTAATCTTTGGCTAACAGGTACAACATCAGGGAAAACTTGTTTAAGTTGTGCTGCGTTTAATCCCCAATGTTGGTGCAGTAAAGCAGCAAACCAACTGCGAGAATCTGATGTTGGCGCGAGATCCCTATTTTGATACAAGTTTTCTGGTGCCAACCCAGGCCAAGTGCCTAATACTTTACCGCCATTTACCGCCCCACCAGTGACCAATAAAGCACTAGCGGTTCCATGGTCTGTGCCATTGGTGCCATTAACTTTAACTGTGCGGCCAAATTCAGTTGCAATTATTACCACTGTATTTTGCCATTCTGCTGCTAATGCTGTTTTTAATGCGGCTAGTCCGTCATCCAACTCTTTTAATTGCCTATCTAATCGCCCTACTTGATTATTATGCGTATCCCAACCGCCCATTTCTAACATGGCGCAATCTGCTTGGGTATTGACCAATAGTTCACCACAATGTTTAGCTAATTGAATAAATTTTGCTTTGCTTTTTTTGTCTTGTTGCATGTCATTTGTTTGATTACGCAAGGCTAAGCCTTGTTCTAGGCTAGATACGAACTTTTCATCACCCTCGTGCAATTGCATTAGGCGCTGATATAAATCGCTTTCAGCATCAGGTAGATAAGATGGATACCAAGTGCTGACATTTGTTTGGTCACCACGTAAGCTTAATGGCACTGTATGTGCTATTGCTAAACCATTGGCGTCTTTTTGTTTAATTGCCCGCGCTAACCAACCACTTTCATGATCTATTGTCTCCAAACCGCTTTCTAACAAATCTTGCGCGGAAAAATGCGAGCGCTCTCTATATGGGGATGCAACCGCAACTACTGCAAACATTTGTTTTTGTTGATACCAGTTATGCATATTGCTAAGTGCAGGATGTAATGCAAAACCTTGTTCAAGTGGCAGTAATTTATCTTTAATCGGATTAACTAAATTTGCCCTATGTTCTATCAAATTAGGATCAAACGTTGGTACGACTGTGTGCAATGAATCAAGCGCGCCTCGTAACATCAACCAAACAATTTTCTTGTTGCTTTTGTTGTTATTGTCATTTGATAAGGCTGGTGTTGATGTTGTCAACAAAACGATTCCAGCACCAGTTGCTTGCAAAAACTCTCTTCTTTTCATAAACAGTGCCTCTATTTAAATTGAAACTCAGGGCTCATTAGCAACATAGCCAAAGCTTGTTGACGACTTTCTGCGCGGCTTAAAAACAAATAGGTTTTATCGGATAAACTCTCGCCTATAGCAGCTTTAGCAAGCGCTAGTGGATCTTGTTTAACTTGTTTGGCATATTCATTTGCCCAATCAATCCTATTTAAAATTGCATCTGGCCCATCCCAAGCATTGCGCTCAGTTTTATAACCAGCGGGAGAACCTGCTGAAAACGGCTGCTGGCCCATCATTTCTAGCATATTGATAAAGGCTTTTTGGTATTTACCTTCAAACGGCACATTACCAAGTCGATAACTTGAAATTAAAAATTCGCGTGGAGTTTTAAACTTCTGTTGTTTTGGCTGCCAACTGTTTGGATGATTAATTAGAGCTGTCATCACAGTTTTGATATCACCTTGGCTTTTCTGCCAAGCTTTTTTCATCTCTTCAACAATTGTCAAATCAGCTTCATCAGCGATAAAGTGGCGAACTAATTTTGTACATACAAAATGAATGCAAGATGGATGATTAGCTAAATCTTGCAATATTGCTTTACCCTGCTCCATGCCTTTTTGTTTATATGTTTTACCAAGTACAGTGCGATTACCGGGTTGATGGGCTTTATCACGATAGACAAAACCTTGTTCATCTTCTTTTAATGGATTTGCGACACTCCAACCCGTTATCGCTTTAGCCAGCTCTATGACATCTTGTTGGCTGTAACCACCATCAACGCCTAGCGTATGTAATTCTAAAATTTCGCGCGCTAGGTTTTCGTTAAGGCCTTTATTTTTACGCTTTTTTGCAAAAGCAGAATCAGGGCCGATAGATTGTTCGTTATTTAAATAAATCAACATGGCTGGGTGTGATTCAACCGCCAATAACAAATCAGCAAATTTGCCGGTTAAGTTTGGGCCAATAGCTTCAATTTCTAAAAGCGGTGCTAGCGCACGCATGGCAAAACCATTGCTGGTGACACTAAAATGATTTGAGAAAAAATCGAGCAATTGCGCTTGTAAACCATTGTTTGTTTCAATTGCATATTTAGCCGACAAGTAGGTGGCTAATTTTGCTTGGCGATTAAATCGTTTTTTTAACGCATTCCCATCGTCTTGCATTTGCATTGTTTGAGTTTGTTCGACATTGCGCTTTTTATTCGCACGCGCTTCTTTTTCGGCTTGTTTTTGCAATCGGTAGTTTTTGTAATATTGATAAGCTAGTTCGGTATTCCAAATAGTTTCATCTAGCTTTACTGGCTTAAGCTGGGCGGTTAACCAGCTTTGTGCATCAGTTATTGAGCTTGTTTCGGTGGGGTTTATCCCATAACCGAACCTGTTGTACGCAATGTATTTTGAATGCAAACGCGGCATAAAAATATCCAACCTGTTGTGATTTTTTGATTATAGATAGGAATAATTTTTACGAAATTTAATTTACAAAAAGTTTACTTAGTTAACTCTTCACCTTAACATACAAGCGTACAGTAATATCAAATGGATATAAGAATGAAGAAATTATTAACCTCTATAGCGCTAACAAGTTTATCTTTTTCGGCTGTTGCTGCTAATCCTGCAATTACCGACAAATTCACCGCTGATCCCGCCCCTATCGTACATAACGACACTGTATATGTTTATGTAGGTCGCGATGAAGCAAAACCAGATGAAGGTTATACAATGCACGAGTGGCTTGTATATTCATCTACCGATATGGTCAATTGGAAATCACACGGTTCACCTTTTAAACCAACAGATTTTTCATGGTCATCAGGTTCAGCTTGGGCTGGCCATGTAATTGAAAAAGACGGCAAGTTTTATTGGTACACCACCAGCAGCCATAAAACTGTGAAAGGCAAAGCCATAGGTGTTGCAGTAAGTGATAGCCCAACAGGGCCATTTAAAGATGCACGTGGCAGTGCTTTAGTCACCAATGATATGACCAAAGCAACCGACATTAGCTGGGATGATATTGACCCAGCAGCATTTATTGATGACGACGGTCAAGCCTGGTTGTATTGGGGCAACCAAAAAGCCTATTACGCAAAATTAAAAGACAATATGATTGAGTTTGATGGACCAATTCATGTTGTGCCAGATGAGCAAGTTAAAGGCTTTACTGAAGCACCATGGATCCACAAACGTGGTGATACATATTATTTATCGTACGCAACTGGCTTTCCTGAAAAAACCGCTTATTCAACGTCTAAAAGCATTACTGGACCCTGGAAATATCAAGGGTTGATTGCTGAAGGCGCGCAAAATTCAAATACCATTCACCAAGGCATTATCGACTACAAAGGTAAAACTTATTTCTTTTATCACACAGGTATGATGCAACACCCTAATACAGGTGGTAGCTTCCGTCGCTCTATGGCTATAGATTATTTGTACTATAACGACGACGGTACAATTAAAAAGGTTATTCAAACAAGTGAAGGGGTAAAAGCTGTTAAATAGCTTCTAATAGGGTTGTGCAGTTTATAGAAACTGCACTACTGAACTTACCTATCTTTGGTACATCTCTACCCTATTTCGACCAGATTGTTTAGCCAAATAAAGTGCTTTATCAGCGCAGACAAATAGCTGCTCAGAACTTTGCCCTTTTTGATAAACCACTAAACCAAAACTACAAGTTACGCATTTCTGGCAAGAATGTTCAATTTCGCTTAATAACTGCCTAAGCTTTTCTGCCACTTGATAAGCTTGTTGCTCATTTAATTCTGGTAAAATAACCACAAATTCTTCACCGCCCCATCGGGCAAGCGTATCTACTTCGCGAATATTAGCAGACACGGTTTTAGCTATTACTTGCAGTATTTTATCGCCTTCGCTATGTCCATATGTATCATTTACTTGTTTGAAGAAGTCGACATCAAATAATACCAGCGATATATCAAAATGGTAACGCTCAGCTCGGGCTAATTCTTTTTTTAGCGTGTACTCAAAAAATTTACGATTACCGACATCAGTTAGTGGATCTGTTAAAGATATGTGTTCGAATTCTTTTACTTTTTCTTCTAACAACCTATTTTGACAGGCCAGTTCGTCTGATTTTTTCTGGTACAGCACATCTAATTTATTTTGTTTTCTTAATTGTAAAGTGGCTTGGGCTTCTGCCAGTTTAGACTGCAAGCATATAATTTCGTCTATATTTAAATGTGCACCAATCATACGAGTGGCTTCACCGTTTTCATCTCGCTCGATAACTTTACCTTGGTCGCGTATCCAAATGTAACTGCCATCGGCTTTTTTACAGCGATATTCTATCTGATAGGTGTTAATTTGACCTTGGGTATATTGTTCAAAATGAGTTAATACGCGGGTTAAATCATCTGGGTGAATAATATTTTCCCAAGTAAATACGTCTGGCCTAAATATGCCAACATCATAGCCGAGCATTCGATACCAACTTGGATTCCGAGTGACTATGCCAGTGTTGGCATTCCAGTCCCAAGTACCTTCCAGAATAATATCGGTAAGGGCGTTTAAAGTTGTGTCAGCAGATTGTGCTGTTTTGTGTTTATAAGTTTGTGCAGGTTTAAATGTGTCCATCATTTTTTTACCATACTTACACCTAAATATAGTTATAACACATAGTCTAGAATGCGCGCACTATTAGGCTACAGCAACATGATTGCCCCCATAAAAATCATAGCTAGATTCTCGGTTAAGCTGACAAAACCCAACGGCACTTTGCTGTTGCCGCCAACACATGCGCAATTCAAATTTAACTTATCTATATAAACTGATTTCACTATAGATATAGCGCCGATAAAACCAACTACCAGTGCAATAGTTCCAAATACAATAGGTAATTGTTTAGCTAATAAAGATAAACCAACAAGTAGCTCGGCAAGCGGATAAACTTTTGCATAAACCGGCTGTTTTTTTGCCAATAAATCGTATTGGACAAAACCTTTAATAAAGGCTGGCAAATCCATTATTTTTAAACAAGCTAACACACACAAGCTAAAGCCCATAAAGCCTCTTAGCTCTGTTTGTGTCGCAATTGCCATTAACAAACATACAGAAAAAACCGTTATAACCGGCCAATAACTAGTCGATTTGTTACTAGTCGCTTTCGGCGCAACCTGTAATTTTTGCGCTAAATCTGTGTAACCACCAATGCGTTCACCATCTATAAATATCTGCGGTGTTGTTTGCACTTGGTGGTTAATTTTAAAAGCTTGCTCTTCGTTGGTATTGGCAAATAGATGATCTTCAAATTGAATGTTTTGTTTGCGCAATAAATCAACTGCATGCTGCCCATACGGGCAGAGTTTTTTTCGGTAAACCTTTACGTTTTCTAAAGCCATTCTCTTCTCTTAAGGTTTAATTCGTTCAATTGTTGGTACATCAAAGTAGCTAAAGTCATCATTCTCAATTGCTAACTGGCGCTTTTTATCTGCCGCCTGTTTTTCTTCAATCGTTTGGCCGAAAACTTGGATATGCGCTTTTTGCATTAATTCTTGTGCTTGCTGCTCGGTTATTAGCCCAAGAGATCGGCCAGCAAAAATAAAACCTTCTACTCTGCCCTTGTCCCGTTGAGAAGACTTATTGAGTTTACTTTGCTTAAATAGTTCAATTAGTTGCGAAAAGCAGGCTTGTTGAAATTGATTAGCATCCATGAAAGCACCGTGCTGATTGTGCGTTAAATGCTTAAGATTATACGTATTTTAAATAGATATACAGCCTCAAATTTGTGTGGTTTTGAGGCTGTGTTGGCAAATAAGCTAATTAGCCCAGTTTAAACGAATATCCCATTGATACCTGAACTCAGGTGCCAAAGGCGCTTTGCTTGGGTCAACTTGTTTAATTACATTATTTGCGGGTTTGATTGTTGCATCGCGGCCGTAAATATAACTTTGTTCTTGCACTATGGTGTAATACGCTTTGTTTAAGTCTAATGCTCGGCGTTTACTTGGCATAATTAACTGGTAAATATTATTAAGCTTGTCAATTTCTTGTGCCTTAACTTTACCTTTGTCATCAAACCACAAAGATAGCATTTCACTGTTTTGCCTAAATTCATCGCCACCTCCGACTCTTTGCATATAAGTCAGGTATTCACCTTGCGCTTTCTTTTCACCTACCCCATGGAGTTGATTAGGCACATCAGTGATACTTGTTAAATCTATATAACCCCAACCCTGTTTGCCTTCAACTTTACGGGCAAAAGAAAAAACTTGGTCTATAGTGGTGCCAACCGTTTTATGACAGCCATTACAAAAACTTAGCTCTTCATGTGTTTGGCGACGTAACTCACCATTTTTATCTTCAATAAAAGCTTGCAACGCCCAACCAAAACCATTGCCTATACCTTTATGACCAGCGTTAACTGTTTGTGGTAAATTTTCAAAATGCTTTTCTTTAACTTCGTTGTAGTAAGCACTTTTGAGTGAGTTCTTGTCTCTAAAATAATATTTACGCATATACCGAACTTCTTTCATGCGTTTTGCCAGACCCAACTTGCCATCATCATTTTCACCTATATATCGGACTGTATGCAAAAACTCGGTATCTTGCGGATACAACATGTTAGTTAATTGAATATCTTTAGCATCACCTAAATAATGAGTTCGCTTGACAATATTTGTTGCGACGCTCAATTGACCATCACCATCTAGGTCTACAGCCAATTTCGTTTCATCTATTGGTTGAATGCTAATTTGATTTAGTTCTTTAATTGTTAATTCAACTAGCGCCAAATTTGCAAAATAGATATCTTGATTATACTCACCACCTAGTTGCCTAAATGCTTGAGGCAAACGAATCATGCCATCACCAGTTGAGCCATTTGTTGGCCAAAATGTACTAGGGAAAGGTTTATAGTTATAAGCAACCCAATGGCTGCCATCTTTAGCTAAGCCATTATTATCAAAAGCTTGCTCTGCCAAGTGTAAATTTGAAATTTCAGGAATAATACCCGGCCAGTTTTGTTGTTTTAACTGTTGGATAAAAGGTGTGTAGTTGTCTTGATTAACATAGTCTGCAATAAATGCGTCGTTAATTTGGCCAATTTGTTTTTGCCTATCTTTAAACAAATTACTCCAGCTGTTGCTTTCACCCACTTCTGAAAACGCATAGGTGCCCTGTAATGCACCGTCATTCATAGCATTAGCCCGTCCGTCGCTATAACTTTGATGGCAAACATAACAAGGATTATTTTGCCCTAGTGTATCTGTGTAACATTGTGGAGGAATAACTGATTCAGGATTGTAAATTTCATTGGCGTCAAGGTAAGCTTGTGCTGGTATTTCAGTTTGTTGTTCAGCGGAATCGCTTTGAGTGTGTTTGTTATCTGAACAAGCAGTTAATGTACATATAGACATTAAGATTGAAATTAAAACGATAATTTTATTTTTTTGTCGCATGGAAGGTCTACTAAATAATTTCTTTTAAAACACAAAAAGCCCCAGCTGAAAAGCTGAGGCTTTGCTCCTAAAACCCAATCATTATTGAGCGGCTTTAGGGTTATATAACCATAAAGTATTGTTAGTTTGGTTGCCGTCTTCACCTATCATGATGCGGCCGTCATCCAATACTAATACATTGTCTGGTTGAGCAATTTCATTGACGTTACATTTCATTGAACCACTGACACCTGAGGTCATAGTTGCCCCCATTAACACAGGTTCAATACGTGACACATTGTAATTAGCTTCTAAAGGCATACGATAAACACCACCACAGTCTTTAACACGTGTATTCAATTGAATATCGCCTTGACCATCTGTCATAGTGTTGTCTAAATCAGAAATCGCAAAATATACATATGCTGTTGAAACAACTTCATCCGCAATCATATCTGTACCTTCAACCGCTTCAATTGCTCGGTTGTGGTTAACGTTTATACCTTCAAGTTTACGGAATTCAACCGTTGCACCTTTTGCTTTGGCTGCTTGACGAGTTTCAATAAAGGCAATTCTGTCATCCATTGCTTTGCCTTCAGTTGTTGCATTACCGCCGTTTGCAAGTGCTGGGTAATTTGCATCACCGTTTACCCAAGCGCTGACGTCGGTTAAAGTTAAATAACGTTCAGTGTAAGAGCCATCATCCGCTTTAGTTTCAGGTGCAATGTTGTCAAATTCAGCAATCCAAGCTTCAATTTGTGCATTATTACCGTGACCTAATTCAACCCAACTCACATCAAAACCTGTAACTAGTGGCTCATTTGACGCATCTTGAGTTAATTTAGCTGCATACAAAGTACCAGACGATAGATCGCCCGCTTGGTCAGCAACAAATTTTAATAGAACACCACCTGTGTCATCTTGAGTCGTGTATACAGTGCGTTGATCTGGCATAACCACTGAGTTTTCGTGCTCAACCCGACCCAGAGTAAAATGTTTAACCGGTTTTGGTGTTGCTGAAACTGCGTCTTGGATCTCTACTATATATCCGTAGCGGTAAGGATTTGGAAATACTTGGTCACCGTTAATATAGGTGTTTAAACCGGTTTGTAAGCCACTGTCAGCTCGGGTGTTCCAGCCAGCTGACGTTCGGCTACTGTCATCATCAATTGTCCATTCTTCAGACGTTAACGGTGTATTCCAAGGTGTAACCGAACCAAAACAGTTTGCTGCAGTTCCATAAACGGATGAGAAATCAATCATCTCTACATCTAAAATATCCCATTGATGCATATCATTTTTCTTAAGATGCATACGGCTCATACCACCAGGAATATATTCCCAGTTAGTATATAAATAACCTTCTCCAGTGCCTGTTGGAATAAAACCGTTAAAATCTGGATTGTCGGTTTCTGCAACTTCTTGTTGATTTTGCAGATTCATGATTACACCTAGACCATTTGGCAATTTGCCATCAAAAGTGTCACCGTTTTGGCCTAAAACATGATATTCACCCGCAGCAACGCGCACAGTTTCCATTTCAGCTTGAGTTTGTGCAACTGGTAATGAAGGAAACGATTTTGGTAATTTGTTGATATTGATACCGTAAACTGCACCAACAGTACCGCGGTTGATAACATCTTTGTTTTTATCTTCTGTGGTATTTGTGCCGCTTGGATGCTGGGCATTGAAGAAGAAATCGCCATCAGTTGTGACAAAAGCACCTGTTACCTCAGCACCTAATGGAACAGTTGCAAAACGTGTTAAACCGATAGTTGAGCTGCCCGGACCTGCTAGTCCATCAGTTCCGTCTTGGCCATCCGTACCATTTTGACCGTCGGCGCCGTTTTGACCATCAGCACCGTCTTGTCCAGCATCACCTTTAGGACCTTGTGGGCCTTCTACAACTTCATCGTTATCAGTATCTGCTTCAATCGAACAACCTGAGATAAATGCAGAGGCGAATAGTGCAGCTAAAATAGCACTAGTAAGTTTAGTTTTGTTATACATAGTTTTCCCGTAGCTAGTGTTTAAAATCGACGCTAATGCTGGACGAGAAAAAATACGTTTATATTACAGTTGCTTGAAAGTTAAGGTGTTTCATTAAAACTTCATATAATACTGAAGTTAAACGGTTCGAAACACCTTGTTTAGTTGATGGCTAATCTATATCTGACAAAGGGAAGCTAAAAATAGGTGTAGTAAAATTATCAGTTCTAACCCGGGCTTTTACAGCCCCTTTCTTTAATACTTGATTGGTTTCTGTGTCGATTAACACATAGTTGCATTCAGATATACCATGGTACATATCCACCGCAAGTATGCTAATAGAGGTGCTGCGCTCTGGTTCGGCTAAATCTATAATTGGTAGCGAAAAACCCGCGCTGTCTCTGTCTGTGCCGAGTGATGTATAAAACAGTTTTAGCGTATATTTGGTTGGAGTTTCAAATAGCTGATCGTTTGCTACAAACTTAGTTCCAAAAGTTTCGGTTAATTGGTTTTGAATCCGCGCGTTAGCATAATCCACAACTTGGTTTTGAATAACAAAGTGACTTTGCAAGCGGATCGTTTGATTGGTGATTTCTTCTAATGGCTCTTTGGCAAAATCTTCGGCAATTTGATTAATACTATATGTGACTAATCTTTGTTCGGTTGACCCGGCAAATTGTTTGCCCGCCTCACGCGTACTGCAAGCTGTAACCGAAATGAGTAAGCTGAGGACAAATATAATTTTTATCTTTAGCACAGAAAGTCCTTATTGTTTTTGTTCGCTAAAATTAATGAGCTAAGTGTGCCCGAATTTTAGATACAAAAAAACCAGATAATTAAAAACTATCTGGTTTTTCTAAGGTGCAGTTTGTAGGTTAAGCTACAAATTGAGCCGCTTACTTTTTCAAAGTAGCTGCAATTGCATCCGCTAAATAATCTACATTGCTAGATGAAACACCCGCAATATTGATACGGCTGCTACCTGCCATGTAAATTGCGTATTCGTCACGAATTGATTGCACTTGCTCTGGGGTAATACCTAAGAAAGTAAACATACCTTTTTGACGATTGATAAAGCTGAAGTCTTCTTCAACACCACGCTCATGGATTTTATTTACTAATAATGCACGTAAGTCGATCATGCGAGAACACATCTCAGCTAATTCAGTTTTCCATTCAGCAGTTAATGCTTCGTCAGCTAATAAAATACCAACTGCAGCACCGCCGTATGAAGGAGGCATAGAGTAAATTTCACGTGCGATGTTTAACATGTGAGACAAAGCAGCACCCGCTAATACAGGGCTTTCGCTCACGCTTGTTAAAATACCAGTACGCTCACGGTATAAACCGAAGTTCTTAGAACAAGAAGTCGCAATTAATGCTTCTGGAACTTTGCTTAATAATTCACGAACGCCAGCAACGTCTGTTTCTAAATCAACACCAAAACCTTGGTATGCAATATCAACAAAAGGTACAAAACCTTTTTCTACTGCTAAATCAGAGATCTTAGTCCATAACTCAGGTGTTAAGTCTTCACCTGTTGGGTTATGACAACAGCCGTGCAATAACACAACGTCGTTAGGGCCTAATTGCGCCAAAGTTTCTAACATTTCATCAGCTTTTAACTGATTGTTTGTTTTGTCGTAATAAGGATATTCAGCTACTTCTAAACCAGTTGCTTTAATTAAAGCGACATGGTTTGCCCAAGTTGGTGAACTTACCCAAATTTTTGCATTTGGGTTACCACGTTTGATTAATTCAAAACCAATACGTAAAGAACCAGTACCACCTGGCGCTTGTAAGCTTTCTACACGACCAGATGTTAATAATGCATTGTCAGCACCAAAAACAAGCTTTTCCATACCATCTAAGAAAGCTTGATTACCACGAGCTTGAATGTACGACTTAGAATCTTCAGTATTTAATAAGGTTTGTAACGCTTTTTGCACTGAAGTTAAAATTGGTGTTTTACCATCTTCAGTTTTGTAAACACCTACACCTAAGTCTACCTTTTTAGGGTTAGAATCCGCACGAAATGCTACAGCAATACCTAATAACGGATCTGGTGGTAACGCAGTCATATGTTGAAACATGTAGATCGCTTCCTAGTTGATGAAAAAGTTAAAAAATAAAAGTGCCAATATGATACACGACTATTTTAGAAGTTAATACTTTTCATGCAAAAAAATGGCAATTTAATGGGTATATATTTATATATTGTGAATATATATGCACATCATGCGTTCGCTTTAAGCAAATAAATTTGACCTATTACAACAAAATGATTAGAGTGCGCGACAAATTTAGGTGCTCGAGGTTTGTTGGTTTTTCCAATATAACCTTAAGTTAAACGGGAAGTTTGGTGAATCTTTTAGATGAGTCCAACGCTGCCCCCGCAACGGTGAGCAATGAGTAATTAATCAATCCACTGTATCTGCAAAACGCAGTATGGGAAGGGATTAATTACAGGTAGATGTATTTCTATCGCATTGTCAGCCCGGATACCGGCCTATTTTTGCTATAACCAGAGAGCGGTGGGCTGTCTAGGGAAACGGAATATTTCTACTATTTATGCAGTAAGGATAATACTGCAATGCCCTCACCTTTCTCTGCAATTGTTCAGCTGCAGAGGTTTTCATGTTTTTTCGCAACGCCAATAAAATCGGCACTATCTATAATAGGACAACAACTTGTTTGTTGGCTGCGTCTTTTCACGTTAGCTTTGTAATTCAAGCGACAGAAAACCCGATTGAAGTCATTGAAGTTGAGCAACAAAAACTTCACGCTACAGGTAATTACCAAAAAATTGATCGCCAAGCCATTTTAGAAATAGGCCAAACAGCGGCCGATGTTTTAAAAAAAATAAACGGTATTCAAATTCGCTCTGTTGCTGGTTTAGGTAATCAAACCGAAGTTTCGGTGCGCGGCTCTACTAATAAACAAGTACAAGTGTATATAGATGGCCAGTTGATTAATGATAGTCAGTTTGGTGGTTTTGATTTAAACCAACTTCCAGTGGAACAAATAGAAAGTATTGAAGTTTCAAAAAGCCAAGCCTTGGGTACAGGTAGCACACCAATTGGTGGTGTTATTCGCATCAATACTTTTGATCCAACTAAGAATCAACTCAGGTTAACTGCTGGTACTGGCTCATTTGGTTATGAGCAATTCAGCGGTTTGGTTAGTCACAATGTTGCTGGCCATCAAGTCAGTGCTAATGTCAGTTACACTTATTCTGATAATAATTATGAGTATTTGGTTAAATCACCATATGTTGAGAACGCAGACCCTTTAGCACCTTCTACACCAGCAATAGAGAAATCTCGTAATAATCAATTTAAAAAAGTCAGTTTATATTTAAACGATAGTTTTGTTGTCGGCAGTCACAAGATTAAAGCCTCGTTGCAATATGGTGAACAAGATAAAAGCATCCCCAATTATCAGTTTAATCTAGCTACAAATCAAACTAGCTTAAGCTCTGTTACTAAACGTCTAGCAGTAACAGACGATTGGCTTATCAGCGGCAATTGGTTTGATAGTTTGGAAATTGAAAGTTATTACCAAACTAAGGATGAAGTTTTTCACGACAAACGAAAACATGCTGACCCAACTCAGCCTGATATTGATCGTAAATATTATTACTACGACGATAACTACGCGGTTAATTTTACTGCTCAGCTTAACTTATCTGCACTGTTAGCTAACTTAAACGCCACCCCATACTTAAAACTAAACAAACAAGAGTTTGAGTCACACTCCTATTTAACTGACGAGCAAAGACTATGTAATGGCATTAGCGCTTGTGATGTGATTGCTAACCAAAACACGTTTGAGCTAGGAAGTAGATTTGAATGGAAGAATGATTCAGCAACAACTGCGTGGCATTTATTATTTAATCATCAACAACAAACTAATAGTAACGAAATAAAACAACCGGTTAGTGATAATACAGATCATTTTAGTGATAAAAAATTAAACCATGCAAACTTTACCTTTGAAGTTGGACTAGTGAATTCAAGTTTAACTGTATTTAAGCAAAATTTGGTTGTATCCGGCAATTTTAGTCAAGGTACGCGCATGCCGACCTTGTTCGAACAGTTTGGTGACAGAGGTTTATTGACCGGTAATGACGATTTGTTACCAGAGCAAGCGATTAGTGCGTCATTAAGCTTGGCACAAAGGTTTAGCCAGTTTAATTGGCAATCGAATTTTTATCGTCGCCAACTTGAAAACGCCATTGTTGTAACTTACAACTCAAGTGGAATTGGCAGGTACACTAATGTCAGTGACGCGACCATCATCGGTTTTGAAGGTCAATTCGATTGGCAAATATCGACTAAGTTAACAGCCATGACGAGCCTACATTTGATGGATAGCCTAACTGAATCAGACACTGACGCATACAACCACAAGAAGGTTCCAGCTATTTACCACAACCAATTGCAACTAGGGCTTAGTTATCAAATCAGCGAGCAATTTAAGGCGCGTTTAGATACGGTACACAATTCCGATTTGTACTATAACCGCACAAATTTCATTGAGCCCAACAGGCCGTTAAACCCTAAAGGGGAACCTGCTAGTCAAAAAGTCACAGATCTAAGTATCCAATGGAATAAAGGTAACTATTCAGCCAGTTTGTCGGTTTTAAATCTATTCGATAAACAATATCTAGATTTAGCTAATCGTCCTGCTCAAGGGCGTAGTTTTCAAATTAAATTCACTATCGAGGACATATAAGTGTTAAAAAAATCACTATTGAATATCGCTATTGCAGCCGCTGCGCTCTCTTTAACTGCATGTTTAGATTCAGGCAGTTCAAACGAACCAGAAGCAAAACCTATCACGCTAGGTGCAGTGGTACAAACTGTCGCTGCAGATTATTCCAGCTCACAAGTAGCACAAATTGATTATGACAAAGATTTAGACAGCTATGAATTAACCGACGGTTATATGGTTAAAGATAAATCTGACTACACAGTTGCTAGTCATTTGGATAGCATTTTTCACATAGGTAGAAATAGCATAGATACTGTTGATTTCTACAACAAAGATGATTTAACAACAAACTTGTTAGGTGTCAGTACAAATTTGGCGGTTGAACAAAGTTCGGGCAATCCTTATACATTTATCGCTTTAAATAAAGATAAAGGTTATGTCATTCGTTATGGTGCTGACAAAATATTAGTTGTAGACCCAACGCCTACTTCAGCAAACGACTTTGTATTAAACACGATTGACCTGTCTGCATACACTGTAGAAGGTTCAGAGCAAGCTTCACCAAATGCCGCTGATGCAGTAATTGCCGACGGAAAACTATTTGTGGTAATGCAGCGTATGCATATTGAGGGTTGGACTTGGACACCTAATACTGCATATATAGCTGTTATCGACACAGAAACAGATATGGAAATAGAAACCAATGCTGATACAACTGATGCGTTTAAAGGCATACCATTATCTGGGGTAAATCCATTAGGTGGTTCATTGGATGTTTTTGGTGATTATGTGTACGTTGCCGAGCGCTCTTCATACAGCTCAACCGATTTAAGCGAAAGTAAAATTGAAAAAGTACATGTCAAAAACTATCAAGTTAGCGAAGTGATAGCTGCCGACAAAATCGTCAACAATCAAGCGCCAATCAAACAAGCTGTGATAGTTTCAGCAACCAAAGGTTACTTTTACGTATCTGCGGGTTGGCCAGAAGTTTCTTCAATTTACGAATTTAATCCGAAAAACGGCCAAATTGTTAATGCTGACGTAACCTCTACTGCGTTAAATGGCGAAGGTATTGGTTATATGGCTGTTGATGGCAAAAACCAACTTTGGATTAGCGTTTCTTCTTCAGACAATCCTGGTATCGATATTGTAGATACAAGTGATAACTCGCTAGTGACTAACCGTTTAACGACCGAGTTAAATCCCGCTCGTATCGCATTTATTGAAGAGCTATCTGCGGAATAAGTTCTTTCAATAAGTATTGTTAAACTAAGGGGCTACCCAGCCCTTTAGTTTCTCCAGTACCCAATCTGCCCTATCTAAAGTTAAATCATGCCCACCCTGCTCTGTTAAATAAATCGGCAATTGCCATTTTTCCGCAAGTGCAGTTGAACATTGATAACTTACCAATTTATCTGTTGTAGATGCCAATAGCTGAATTGAACAATTGGGTTTGGCGGTTAACTTAAATTTAGCAGCGGCTTTAAGTTGCAGTAAAAAGTTTTTAATCGTAACTGGTGCATCTAACGCAATATATTGTCTTTGTTGAATAATGGTCGGTTCGTTATATCGCTCGCTGGTCATTTTTAAAATCAGCTTTTCACGTTCACATGGCTCATTGATAGCCGCTTTAATGATACTGGTGTAGTTGTCGCTGCGCAGCCTTTGGTAAAAAGGAATTAAGCCAGCAACACTGGTGTTTATCAGTGTCATTGATTTGATCTTTGTGATTAACGCCAACTCAATTGCGACCATAGCCCCTAAGCTAATTGCGACCACGTGAACGTTTGCGTTAGTTAAATTTAATCGGCTTAATTCGGCATTAACAAACTCTGCGTTGGCTTTAATACTTGGCAACGATTTCAACTGGTTGTTTTGGCCGTTGCCCGGTAAGTCGATACATACAATTTGATGCTCTGGAAAAGCTTGTTGCAGCTTAGCGATAAAATCGCCCCAATGGCGCTGCTCTCTAATTAAACCACGCAGCAATAACAATACATTTAATTGTCGTACCATAGCTGAGTTGCCTTTTGATCCATATTGAGACTTTTACCATCGTACAGCCAGTTTTGATAAGAGGCACAAGCGCGAATAAAAAACTCCATCAAAACTAAGTGTGAGCGTAACACGCGTTTAACCCTATGTGGCTTTATCGGATGAAACAAGCCGACTGCTTTTAACAACTGCGCGGGATTTTTACGTACCCAGCGCCACGAGCCCATTTCAAGCGTTAAAGGTAGAAATGTGGTTGGTTGCGCAAGTGATTGGTCGTACAGATAATCCCATAAATCACCATGGCACAAATAGTGTTTTGCTTGTGGCTCAAATTTGTACGAATGATAAGGATAAGCTTGAAACAACAAATCGCGTAAATGAAATACTTCACCCAAGTGTTGAATAGGTTGAAAGCGGCTACGAGCGTACGGAAACCAAATTCTGTCATGCAAGCCAAAGCCAGAATGGCAATCGAGCGCCAAAGAAAATGGCGAGTTGAAGGTTTCTTTTTGCATGAAATCGACCAAAGCTTGCGCTTCTACTTGCATTGGCTCACCCGCTTTACCTCTGTACCAAGGAATAACCGGGCTAATACGCTGGCCGCCGACTAAAAACGCAGTTTGTTCATGGCTATCAACCGGGGCATTGCGCATTAAATCAACACTGTTACCATTTGAGCGCCTATGTGTTGCCATGCCAACAGGGTTTAATAACGGAATAAAATTAAGCCGAACCTGCTCTAATAAATGATGTAGCGATACATCCCAAGCTAAACGGCCGATAATACCTTCTAAAAAAGCCAATAATACTTGGCTGCCGATGCGCTCTAACCCGTGCACACCACCAACAAAAGTCATTACTGGTTTACTGGTATCTTTACTACCTAAACTAATTGCATGAATGGGCAATAAGTGATCTTGATAACTAACGTTAGCCAGCACTTGGCTGTTTAAATGGGGTGAGGCTAGCTCTAATAAATGTTCGAGTTGTCGTAATTCGGGCAACGCACTGTCTACAAACTTCAAATTCACTTAGATCCCTTTTATCTAGCCTAGCGAAAGATTGCAGCATAAGTTTAGGTCAATTTTGTGACATTTAAATGGGGTAACAAAAGTTTAATGACTGTGGGAGAGTAATTATGTCTCAAATTTAACTTTATGTTTATTTATACAGTTATAAATAAAAATGAACCCAAAACTCAAACTATTTCTCGCTTTGTTTTTAACAAGGTATTGGTTTTATGGTGGCAATAGAAAGTAACAGCATGATTTTATTTGTTTTTTATAATAATGAGTTTGCATAACGACCCTTGATTAGGCTCACTGTGACGATTGGCTTGATTTCTGCCCTAAAATTATTGTTGCATTTTAGTTGGTCTAGGCTTAAGTTTATGAAATTATTAATTTAAAACGAATTGGAATGGCGTTGTTAGACTCAATATTGAACAGTTCTATACGCACTTCTGATGATTAAGCTGTAATGTTTAAGGAGTCTAACTTGAGCACTGTTCCAAAGTATCCAACTCCTAAAGAGTTTCTAATTGATTTGCCTCTGTATGAAAAAGTTACTTTTCAAAATGAAGACTTAAAAGAAGGGAGGGAACTGTTCTGCTTTAATGAAACTCTCGATACATATTGCCCTGAATGCAATCAACATAGTATTTTTTCGCGCATAGGTAATCACGTAACTACAACCGATGCTAGCATATGGGTTGATAGAGGCCGATTTTCAATATCATTAGGTTGCAGTAGGAATAGAAAGCACACTTTGTTCTTCTTATTCCATGCTGATGGTCAGACGATTCAAAAAATTGGACAATTACCTTCAATAGCATCGCTAAATCTATTTGATGTTAAAAAATACTCAAAAGTACTCGAGAAGAGATACTTTCAAGAATTAACAAAATCTATTGGGCTAGCTTCACATGGTGTAGGGGTTGGATCCTTTGTTTACCTAAGAAGGATATTTGAATTTCTTATCGAAGAGGCACATAGAAATTTGATAAACGATGAAGGTTGGGATGAATCAAACTACCAAACAGCAAGAATGGCTGAAAAAATAGAGTTACTTAAAGCTCAATTGCCAGATTTTTTAGTTGAGAATAAGTCCATGTATTCAATTTTAAGTAAAGGTATTCATGAACTAAATGAGAATGAATGTCTGGCAGCATTCCCAGTCGTTAAGTTAGGAATAGAAATTATTCTTGATGATAAACTTGAAAAGATGAGAAGAGAACAAAAGTTAGCTGAAGCAAAGAAGGCAATTGCATCTCTAGCTAGTCGTATTTAAACATAACAAGGCGTTCAAGAGCGGACACAAAACAGTTGGCTGAGCTCGTTCCTCGCAAATAATAGCCCACTGTTTTTAACCGCTTAGTAAGGCGTTTCAGTATTTAAGTTAAGTCGGCTAACTGATTTTAGCCGACTTAACTATCCTAGCGATAAGCTTCCGCTTTTGGAGCAGAGCCGCCGGTTGGCTCTAACTCATTTTCGTCCAGAAATGAGTTACAACAGTATGATACTTTAATACTCAGTTGTAGAACGATTCAGACTTGGTAGTAGCAAATAGTATGAACCTTTATTCCTCTCCTACAATTACGAATAATTACTCCGATATTGCTTAGGTGTTTCACTAAAGTGTTTTTTGAAAATAGCATATAAATATTGCAGTGATGGATAACCACTTTGCATAGCAACATCATTTAACTCTAAGCTAGTTGTTTTTAGTAGCTCACAAGCTCGGTTGAGTTTTACTTGATGTATTTCGTTGTGCAATGAATGGCCGCGTTCAAAGGTAAAACGCTTTTCAAGATTGGACCGTGACACCCCAACAAAATCTGCAACCTGCTCTACTTTTATTCCTTTACAGGCATTCTGCCGGACAAAATGTAACGCTTGAATCACGTATGGATCGTCGACCGCTTTGTAGTCTGTTGATGCGCGTTCAACCACACCTAAGGGTTTTATCAGATGAATTTCTTCGTATCTTTTGCCTTTATTGAGCATTTTATGCAGTATGCTTGCAGCTTTGTAACCTATATCAACACAGCCTTGCTTGACTGAAGTCAGGGAAATTTTGTGTAGATTACGTACCACTTCGTCGTCATCAATACCAACAATTGAAACTTGATCTGGCACCATTAACCCAACCAACTCACAAGCTTGCAGTAAATGGCGTGCTCTTGCATCTGTTACCGCCACAATTCCGACTGGTTTAGGCAAACGTAACAACCAACGACCTAGCTCATCCATAGCCGATTGCCAACTTGCAGGTTGGGTTATGCGGCCATTGTAGAAGTCGCATTTATAGCCTTCTCGATTAACCAACTCTTTCATTGCCAGTTCGCGCTCTTTTGGCCAAATAACACCGAGCGGATCGGGCACTCCATAAAAGGCAAATTGCGAAAAACCTTTTTGGCGCAAATGTGTGTAGGCCGCGTTGACTAACTCAAAATTATCCGTTGCGACATAAGGCACTTTTGGATAATCGGCTTGGTTTGAATGCGAACCACCTACACCAACAACAGGACGGCTTGAATTTTCTAACGCACGGCGAATTTCTGGATCATCAAAATCGGCGATGATGCCATCCCCTTGCCATGCGTATATTTGTTCAAGCCGACCTCTAAAGTCTTCTTCTAAATATAAATCCCAGTTAACGCCAGTAGTTTGTAAATACATGCCAATGCCTTCTAACACCTTACGGTCGAACACTTTGTTAGCATTAAAAAGTAAAGTAATACTGAATTTATCTTCTGTCATAACTCACACCTAGGTTAACGCTCCGAGTTTTATAATAAACGTCCATGTCACTAAAAACGTTTTCACGATTCTATATCATAAGACCAATTATGTTAATAATCAGTTACAGCTTAAGTTTGCGTTACCCGCCTGTAAAATTTGGATATTGGCAAAACTTAACTGGCCTTGGCCATTTGCTTCAATGCTAAACGGAATGTTTACCGCAGCTAATTCTTCTGGTTTGGCAAAACAGCTTAATTTAACGCTAACGTTCATCCAGCCGTGAACCACTAAGGTGCGCAGATGACTGGTTAAATCAAGTGTGCGACGGCAGTTGTTACCGCAGTTTAAGACCAACTCAACTTTACCTTGCGGAATTTCGTCTACTTTAATATCGAAAGACAAGATACCGCCTGCAGCATAATCGGTTAAATCAAGTGGTTTACCACCTTCAATTAAAATGCTTGAAGGTTTACCTTGCCACTTCCATAACAAAGCGTCTTCTTGAATGTCTTTGTCTATGGTAGTTACTTGTACTTCGCCATTTGGTAATTCTGCAAATGCACCACTTAAAATTTGTTTGTAGTTGTTTTGGTTAATAAACACATGCCAAGGTTGTAATGGTCGACCTACATACACATCAATTTGACTTGCTGTGCCGTCGTCAACCCCTTCAACATCTTCTGGTAATTCAGCTAAGTTATTGGCATCTTTATAAGTTAAGCCAAAGCCGAATGGGAACAATGGTTGGTAGTCAGCGTCCGCAAGGTTAAGTTCATCTTGCAGAGGAGTCGCTGGCCAAGAAAATGACAATTTGCCGCTAAAGTCGTACTGAGTTTTACCTTGTTTGTCCGCTAAAATAACATCGGCAATACCCTCACCTTCACTGCCCGGCAGCCAAGCTGCGACAAATGCATCAGCTGCATTTAATTCAGGGTTAACCCACATAGGGCGGCCAGAAATAAATACCGCAATAGTTTTAATACCTTGTTGTTTGAATTTGTTTAATAAAGCTAAGCTTTGTTTTTCGCCAGCTTCAAATTCAAGGGTATTTATGTCGCCTTGACCTTCGGCATAAGGTGGCTCACCAAATACAACAATTGCTACATCCGGCTTGCTTGTGTAGCTACCGTCCTGCGACAAAGTAGCTTTACCACCAGCAGCTTTAATTTGTTTTGCTAAACCTTGGTAGATAGAAGTTGCACCTGGGAATTTATCATTTGCGCCAGTTAAGCCTTGCCATGAAACACTCCAACCACCAGATTGAAAACCTATATCGTCAGCAGCTGGACCAGCTATAACAAATGATTGTTTTGGCGACAGTGGCAATGCTTGATTGTTATTTTTCAATAACACTAAGCTTTCACGCACTGATTGACGAGCTATGGCTCTGTGCTCTGCTGAACCTGGTGTTACATTAATCGCTTTTGCACGCTCAGACGGTTTTACTGTATCTAATAAACCTAAATGTGCTTTTACAATTAAAATGGCTTTAACCGCTTGGTCTAAGCGTTGCGTTGAAATTTCGCCACTTCTAACTTGCTCAAGCGTGTTGTAATACATGTTTTTCCAGTCGTACGGCACCATGACTAAATCAACACCCGCGTTAATCGACTGAGGGCAAGAGTCATTAGTACAACCCGGTACTTGGCCATGGCCATTCCAGTCGCCTACCACTAAACCGTTAAAGCCCATTTTTTGCTTTAATACTTGGTTTAATAAATATTCGTTGCCGTGCATTTTTTCGCTATTCCACGAAGAAAAACTCGCCATAATCGACTGTACGCCCGCCTCAATTGAGGTGTAATAACCTGGCGCATGTACTTTAACTAATTCGGCTTCGCTCATCACTGCATTGCCTTGGTCGTCACCTTCTTCAGTGCCGCCATCCGCTAAAAAGTGTTTAGCTGTTGCTAATACACGCGAGCTTGATAAAAACTCATCTGTATTGGCTTTGCCTTGCAAACCTTCAACCATGGCAAAAGCGTAGTCAGCAACTAATTGAGGATCTTCCGAATAACTTTCGTAAGTTCTGCCCCATCTGTCGTTGCGAGCAACCGCTACCGTTGGTGAAAATACCCATTCAATGCCACTTGCGCGAACTTCTGCTGCGGTAATTTGACCAATTTTTTCAATTAACTCTGGGTTGCGTGTTGCACCTAAACCAATATTGTGCGGAAAAATAGTCGCACCAGTTAAGTTGTTATGGCCGTGAACTGCATCTGTCCCCCAAATAATTGGAATGCCAACACCACCGTCGCTGGTATCTGTAGATGCTGCATAATAAGCATCAGCCGCTGCTAACCAGTCTTGTGGTTGCGCTTTTTCTTTGCGGTTTGGCGTTGAGCCACCACCATTTAAAATAGAACCAATGTTGTATTCTTTTGCTTGCTCAGGGGTTATTGCCTGAATTTCTGCTTGCAAAATTTGCCCAACTTTTTCTTCTACAGTCATTTTGGCTAATAACTGATTAACCTGCTGATTTTTGCTGTCGCTAACGACGACTGGGCTTTTAGCTACCGGCCAAACCGAAGCGTCATCAGTACCGTCAATTTGCGACTTTGATGTACAAGCTTGTGTACTAATTCCAACAACCATTGCGACCAATACCTGTTTGAGTGAAAAAACTTTGTTCATTGATTAAAAAACCTTTAAAAAACTTTTGCTGTTAACTATTCAGTGTCTGTGACAATTTTGATTAAAGTTGGCTCTATTTGAGCTGCTGTGTGTCGGTTAAATAAGGCAAAACCTAAATCGTTAACGTCACCGTTATCCCAATAAAATGGCACGAGTTTTTGTGCCAACGCGGTTTGGGTAACATGCCTGTGCCAGTCATGGCGGTATGCTTCGTGCTCTGCAAGGTTTCTACGGGCAAATGCACCAAACTCACCCAAGATCAAACCTAAACCTTGTTGGTAAAAATTGTTGTACATGCGGCTAAATTGCGTATCTATATGTGACTCGTCACCCCAACCTGCGGTTTTAGTTGCATCAGTTGCATCAGTTGCATTTTTACCCCATTGCGTAGCGTTGCTAACTTCTTGCAAGGCAAATTCATACGGGTCATAAAAGTGCACTTCTAACAACATTTTGTTGCTAACTAGATCTTCAGGAATGGTGACAAAATTAATTGTGTGATCGATATTGGTGTTAAAACCTTGGAAGATTAAATGGCGAACCGCATTGCGCCCACCCGTTTCACGCACTGTGGTGACGAAGGTCTGGTTAAAACTATTTTGTACTGTGTAGTATTCAAGTGTCGGTGTGCCGTAGTCGCCAGTAACCATAACTTCATTTGTGCCAGCAAATAACAATTTGTCATCGTACTTTTCAAAACGATTGGCGATTTGTGTCCACATCAATGCAAGTCTGTGGTTTGCATAATTTTGTGTAGCATAGGTTGGTTGCAACCAGCCACCATCCCAATGCATATTTAGCATAACGTAGAGATCTTGGCTTAACGCATAAGCAACCACTTGTTCAACTCTATCTAACCAGTCGGTTTTGATTGTGTAGTTACTCTCGTCGCTAAATTGACTCCAAGAAACCGGCAAACGAATAGACTTAAATCCTGCCGCTTTTATCGCATCAATTAAATCAGTACTAATTTGTGGATTGCCCCAGGCTGTTTCACCGCCTACAGCTTCCATACTGTTACCAATATTAAAACCTGTGCCCATTAGCTCGGTTATTTCGGTAGCTGTGATATCTCGCATACCATCTGTATTAACTGGTAACTGATAAACGAATGCGGCTTGGGTAACGGTCAGCGTTTTTTCATCATCTGCGTTGGCAATTTTAATATCCGAGCTACGAGATGAAGATAAATGGTTTACTTCGGCTGTTAGTTCAACAGTGACACCATTTGTAGCACCATCAGCTTGTTCAACAGATGCTTTTAACCAAGTAGGCAATTGGCTGATTTGCCAATCTTTTTCACTGGTTACAGTAAATTTACTCATAATGCCATTGCTGGCTAATGTCACTTGATTCGTTGAAAGCGTAACTTGTTTAACAACTGGTGTGTCGTCACCACCATTGCCATTGTTGTTACCACCGTTATTACCATTACCTGTATTGGTGTCAGGGCTTGAACCACCACCGCCACCACAAGCGGCGACAGATAATAATAAAATGCTTGTTGTTATAAATTGCATAAACGCATTTTGAATACGTTTACAATGTTGTTGGTGTGTTGTCATAAAATAAAACTCACTTAGCGTTAAACCATTTTAGCGAAGGTTACGAATGTAACGTTCAACATAAGGTTGTAGTTGCTCGGCCCAAAGCGCATATCCTCGCGCATTAGGATGGAGTAAATCTGGCATTATTTGTTCGGTTAATTGGCCGTTTTCGGTTAAAAACACTGAATTGATATTGGCAAATTCAGCTTGGTATTCATCTGCGAGTTGTTTGAGTAACAAGTTAATCGCTTGATTGTTTTGCCGTGCCATATCTGTTTGGTCTTTACCGCGCGGGAATATGGCTAATATCAAAACCTGACTATCTGGGGTTATTTGTTTGAGTTTATCTAATACAGCTCGAATACCCTTAGCGACATACTCAGGTTTTTCCATGCGATGGCCAGTATTATTAGTGCCTAACATAATTTGGATAAGTTTAGGTTTTGCCCCATCTAACTCACCTTGATTCAAGCGCCACAATACATTTTCGGTTCTGTCACCTGAAAAACCTAAATTGAGTGTATTGATATCAGCAAAATTTTGGTGCCAAACCTCTGCCCCTTCTTTCTCCCAACCATGGGTAATTGAATCGCCAATCAATACTAATTCTACGCCGTTCTTATTAGCTTGAAGTTTTTCTTGATGCCTGTCCATCCACCAATCAACCGCCCAGTATTCATTTAAAATACCTGGTGTTGTTGAAAGACTTGCTGCATCAGGACAAGAGAAATTTGCCGTTTTGTCAGTGTTAATATGAATATTTTTAAACTCAACTTCGCCGACACCATCACCTTCAACTGTGAAGACTTGTTGAATCTTGCTTACATCATTATCAGCTTGAATAAAACAACTCAGCGGTATATTCAGTTGCTGCCAACCTAAACCGTCATATTGCTGCGCCCATTCGCGTAAACGCAATTTGCCAACGCAGTTTTCACCACAATGCATAACTAAATTAAGTGCAGCTTTTTGCGTATTGTTTACTTGCATGTCTAACGATAAAACACCATTCGCCAAGTACGGTGTTAAATCAACACCCTGCGGACTTTCAAACGCAATTGCACTGTGCCAGCTATGCGCAAAATCAAGTGAATAACTTTGAGTTGATTGCTGAAAACTTGCTTTAGTAAATTGAATTTTATCGCCATCAATTTGTTTGGTCAGTTGATGCACAGCACCTGTCCAATTCACGGATTTTTCATGGTTGCGCACTAGTAGTTGATACGCAGCGCTATTATCGATAACAATGGGTTGCAGCGGCTGAACTGTATTATTTGCAGTTAACCCACAGCCAACTAGAGTTTGGGTTATAGCAACTGCTGCCAGCAAAGTCTTAAATTTCATATTTAACCTTTAAAAGCCAAATAACTGATAGACAGGTTGGGCCTGCCTATCAGCCTTTCTTTTTAACTACGTTTTACAGTTACAGCTTTGCCTGTGTATTCAATGCTAGTTACAACACTTTTATCAAAGTTTGCAGCATTGTCAGACTCACCGCTGATCCAACGCACGTTAATTTTGCGTGTGCTCGGCATACCTTGGTATTGGCCTTTTTGCTCACCTATGGTTAATTCGCCTTTAGCATCGTCATAACTCATATCGATAAATAGATATTCACCTTTTTCGTAGTTATAACTCTTACCATCATCTTCATAGTAGGCGTATGTACCGTCTGCACCTGTATAAACATTTAAGGTAATTTCACCGTTGGTTTTGTCAAATACGTGCTGAATTTCAGGGCCAGTAGGTACAATAGAGCCAGCTTTAACAAACAAAGGCATTATGCCAAGTGGTGCATCCACCTTAACGCTTTGGCCACCTTGGTATGCTTTACCAGTATAGAAGTCATACCAATTGGTTTGGCTTGGTAAATAAACGTCCCAATCACGCGCTTTAAAGTCAGTTACTGGCGCAACTAAGAAAGACGGACCAAACATATATTGTTCTGTTAAGTTAATCGCAGTTTTATCGTGTGGGAAGTCCATCACTAAACCACGCATTAAAGTATCGTCTAAATGATACATGTGGCCTGCTTCACTATAGATATAAGGCATTAAGCGATAACGTAGTTTGGTGTAATACACCATGCTTTCGTATGCTTCGCTACCTTCGTCCGCGATATTAAATATTTCGCGATAAGGGTTTTGACCATGTGAACGGAACATTGGAGAAAACGCGCCAAATTGGAACCAACGCACATTCAATTCTTGCCAGTTTGGAATGTCTTTTTCATCTAAACCAGAGAAATGACCAACCGCACCTTTTGATGTCCAACGCAAATGGTCTTCAGGGGTGAAACCACCAATATCAAAGGTCCAGTTTGGCATACCCGCTAAACCAACACTGATACCAGCAGAAATTTGTTCTTTTAAGTTTGACCAACGTGGAACCGTATCACCACTCCAAATTGCTGAGCCTGTGCGTTGAATACCACCAAAACCAGAGCGGGTTAAAATAAACGAGCGTTTATGCGCATCAGTTACTCGTTCACCTTTGTATACACCTTCAGCATGAGCGAGTGCATATGAATTGAAATATTCAGTACCAGATCCAATAGATTGTGGGCTCATTATTTCTTTGCGCTTACGCGGTGATAAGTTTGAATGAATATCTGGCTCAGAGGCGTCTAACCACCATGCATCTATCCCCAATACATTGAGTTTTTTATTTAATTGACGCCAGAAAATTTCTTGTGACTCTTCTGGATACGGGTCGTAGAAACCATTTAAATAACCTGGGCCTATCCAGTCACGGTTGCCTTCAATATCGACGTTTTTATTCAACATATAACCTTTTTCATCAAACTCTTTATAGTTATCTGTTGTTGAATAAAACTTAGGCCAAACCGAGATCATAATGTTGGTGTTCAGATCATGAACTTCATCAATCATCTTCTTCGGATTTGGGAAGTGCTCTTTGTCAAAATCATGGCTACCCCAAGCGTCCTGTGGCCAATAAGACCAATCCAAAACGATATTATCGATTGGAATTTCGCGCTCTCGGTATTCTTTAACTACATCAACTAACTCTTGTTGGTTTTTATAACGCTCACGACTTTGCCAGAAACCATACACCCATTTTGGCAACATAACTGATTTGCCCGTTAAGTGACGGTAACCGGAGATAACTTCGTCGGTATTTTCACCAGCAACAAAATAGTAATCTATTGCTTTACCTGATTCAGACGCGAATGAAAGAGAATATTGCTCGTCGAATGCACGTGGTTCATTGTGTAATAAGCGGAAGTAACCACCTTGCGAATTCCAAGAAATATTGATTGGTGTTTTCTTCTCTTCTTCCAATTCAATTTGCGTATCGTGGTACCAAGGGTTCCAGTTCATACGCCATCTATCTAATAACTCTTGGCCGTCGATAGTTAACTTGGCATAACCTGAGTTATACATTCTAAACTTATGCATGCCAGATTTTTTCGCTTTAATGTAACCCTGCCACTCAACTCTTGGTTGTTTTACATCACCAAGTTCACGTGGGAATGGATATTCACGAATATTGTTATTGGCAAGGTATTGGTAATCAGGATCTGACTCGACACGGGTAAATAACAGTTTGTCGCCGTCGTAATACTTAGCGGTTAAACCACCTTTGTTGCCGTTGGCATCGTATAAATCTAGATCTTGATGAAGTGGTGTTGCGCTTTCTGGATCACCAAAGTTAGTGATTGACGCATTGTCCCAAAGCACACCGTAATTGCGCGTAGATACTACAAATGGAATGGTGATCACTAAGTTACCAGTCGATAACTCAACGTTTTCACCTGAATAGTTTACTTGACCGTTTTGGTGTTGGCCTAAACCAAATAAACCTTCTTCAGAGCCTTTGTTCCATTGTTGGCGAACTGCATAAGATTTTTCGTCCGCTTTCCATGGATTTTTGGTAACTGGTGCAAATTCACCGCCGTTACTGCCGTTTAAGACAACTTCACCTTTGTCGTTTTTAAAACTCACTTGGCCGTCTGCTAACGACACTATCGCTGTTACTTTAGCGGTGGCCAATTCAACTGTATCACCTTGTTGTTTAACGCTAAACTTGCCTGCTGGCTGAGCTTTAACCATTAAACTTTCAGGTACATAAGATAAATCTTTATGTGGTGTTGCAGTAACACGGATTATTTTGTCATTAATAACCGTTAGTTGTACTTTTTTAGCTGCGCTGTCAGCCAAGGTAACCACTAAACCCGTGTCGGTTTGTTGGTAGCTACCTAGCTGCTTTGTTTGTTGCGATTGCTGGCTGCTTGCTGTTGAGCTGTCAGAACCACAGCCCGCTAGCATCATTAGTGGTAAACCAGCAGCAACCACGGCTTGTGTTATACGGTTTAATTTCATTGTTTTTGCTCCAAAAGCATGTCGTCTTTTTTATAATTTGTACGAGGCCATTTTTACTTTGAGTAAATGTGGCGTTGAGGTGAAGTTAAAGCCCCAGTCGGTTTGGTCGCCGTTCCATACGCGCTCCATTACCCACTCGCCTTCTTGATTAAAATAACCTTCTTCAACTCTATCAATCATGTATGGGTTATCTGAAATTTCGTCCGACGCCGACAAAGTTACACGTGAGCGATAACCTGTAATTAAGTATTCATCATCAGATAACTGTGCGATAAGCGCGCCGCCCGATGCTGGGTTATTACCTTTTGGTGGTGCAACCCAAAACATTTCACGCCCGTAAGTTACTTCTGCATTCCAACGGCCTAAATCTAAATTCTGCGTGTATTTATGTGCGTTTTCTTTGCGCTCTTCGTTAGTTGGCTCGCTATCGGTTGATTTTGCATTCCACACTTCTTGTTTTTTGCCAAAAGTATCGTGCGGCTCAGCGACACCCCAAACATTGCCTTCAAAGCTCAAACGCGCCCATTGTTTAGCAAATGGTTTCATCATCACGTAGTTTTCAGCAAAGGTATTAATAATCTCGTCGTTAAACACCTCAGCGCCAAGTGGGTAGTTGACATAGTCTGTGTAGTCCATACCGAATGGCGCAAAACCAATGCCTTGATGGCCTAAAGTTTCAAAGAAATATCTAGCGTATGGTTGGTCGTTACCAATTTCAGCGACAAATAATGGGTTATCTGCTCTAGCATATAACTCTAAAACTTTGGTGACGGTTTTGTAGTCGCGGAAATAAATATCCGGCGAAATCATATCGATATTTGGCGCAGCTTCTTTCCATAAATCGAGCACATTGTCAGTTGCACCACCCATTGAATACCAATCACCTGGATGGAACGGATTTCTTAGGGCAACGTTTACATTCATTGGCAAGTTTTTAATTTGTTTACCCGCTGCGGCTATTTCATCTACATAGCGGCCGATATGCCAAGCGTGGAAAAATTCATCTGCGTCTTTACCGAATGTTTCCGCCCAAGTACCTGGTTTAACGCCTAATTTTTTAACTAGATTTGCTGGTACTGCTTGCTCAAATGCTTTTTGCGCAAGAGGCGAAAAGTCGCGTTTTGAGCCGTAAGTTCCGACTTCGTTTTGTACTTGCACTAAAATAACTGTATTGGTTGGATCGTTATCACGTAAATAAGTCATTAAACGTTTAAATGCCTTTTTGTCGGCTTCTAAAGTGTTTTTACCCAAAGGTGATAACGAGTTAAGTGTTTTGCCATCTTTAGTCATAACTCGTGGAAAACGTTGGTTATTTGTTTTAACCCAAGCTGGCGCATAATGCGGTGCATTGTTCTTCCATGTTGCAAACCATAACAAAACAACCTTGATATCGTTTTCATTTGCTTGCGAAATTAAAGCGTCTAAATAACTAAAATCAAACTCCCCTTCATTTGGCTCAATTTGCTCCCAAGCTACTGGAATACCTAAAGTATTTGCATGCATTTGTTTTACTACAGGCCAAATATGCTTGAATTGTGAAGGGTAATTTGCCGAGTTATTGGTTTGCGCCGCCAACATTAAAAACGGTTCGCCATCCACCTCTAACATGTGTTTACCATTTTTAGTTATTAATTTTGGTAACTCAGTAGAATTATGTTTTTTACTTACAACTGTATTTTGCGTAGCACTACAGCCCAATAAAATGGCTGCACCAGCTAAACAAGCGACGGTTGCTTTTACTTTATTTGATAATTTTGAAACCAACACTGATTTTGCTCCCATGTGATATGTAATAATAAAGTTATCAGCCTGTTTACGTTTACACAAACAGAATGGTAAATTTAGTAAAAGGATTACGAATTTTTATTATAATTGTTTAATTCGCTCTTTTACGCTGACTAAAAAATCTTCTATTTCCGCCCGACTGAATGTTTTGACCATAGGCTCAACTTGATAAGCTGGATATAAGGCGGCTAAATGGTTTATCCACCTTTGATATGGAATTATCGGGTTTAATTGACGCTCTACTCGGCCACTTGCACAGAAAAACGCAACCAGCAGCTCTGCTGAATTTGATAATTCTGGATCATGCACTGAGTAAAATTGATAAAGCTCGCTAATATCCTTTTCAATTAACTCGTTTAGATATTCACGATTAAACGGACTATGTTGTTTGTTTGGAAAGTTTTCTAATAAATAGGTTAACGCTCTAACCATTAACAAACTGTTGGCAAAAATAGGTTTATCAAATTGAGCAATCGCGCCTAATGAACATAGATTGCCGCTAAACACCTTATCTATTCGCCCTATTTGGTATTCAATAACTTTTGCATTCTGCGATAAGTTTGTCCTTGATTCTGCTATATATTCATTGGTTACAACAAAACCGTTGCAGCTAAATTGTTGCTGCAAACCAAGTGTATTTTTGTTGCTAGTATTTGCTGTTTGTTTCTGCACAACCAAGTGCTTGTTAATCGGCTGTTGGTGCTGTTCTATCGCTTGTTTAGTCTGCACGCAAGTTTGCATCTTTGTGTGACTTACATCCTCACCAGCTAACGTTTGCCACTTACTGCTGAAATACTTTTGACTAAAACGACTATTCCAACTGCAATCTATAATAAGATCTGCATTTAGATTGGTACCATCGACTAGGCTAATTTGTTTAATTAACCCTGTGTTATCGTCCTTTACAATAGCTGCAATTTCTTGACTAAAACACTGCGCCCCCATTTGTTGGCAAGCGCCGGTCGCAAATTGAACATAAGACGCGCCATCCATTTGTAAACCAATCTGAAAGCTGTTGCTTATATGTCCCTGTTTGCCACTTGGTAGAATGAGTTTGTTATTTAAAGCCGCTTGTGCTGCATAAGAATAATTAGCTAACTCAGTGGAGTCAGAACTAGCAAGCACGTGGTGAAGCTCTATAGTTCTGAAAGTGGGTAATTCTAAATCTAAACCTATAGTGGTATTTTCAGTATCAAAATAATTTTGGTATTGAACTGCCGAGTAAGTCTGGGCTGCCCCCGTTTTTAATAAGTGTGTGAGGTTGATGCCCAAGTTTTTATGTAAATCAATAAACTGACTATCGGTAACAAAAGATAGATCAACTAAGTTGCGCTCAGTAGGTAAATTAATCACAGTTACTTTACTCAGTGGTGCGCATGCTCTAGCCAACACCATAGCGCTAAACCAAGCTTTGTAACTGCCACCAATTACTACTATATTGCTAATTTGCTCGGCATTAGTCACAACTCACCTCCTGGTAAATCTTTGTTAGGTATTCATGCGCAGGTGGTAATTGTTTTAATGTTTGCGCAATTTTTTGTTTTTCTTGGCGCAAAAATTCTTCGAGCTGTTGTTTGCTTAGGTAATTAATTCTAGCATCTGGGTATTGCGGGGTTAAGCCTTGTCCAATACAAACTGACGGCCATACTCCAAACTGACCTGGTTTAACCCGACCAGATTCTGCAAACAAACCTTTTTTAAATGTAAGCGATTCTGGTAGTTCCATTTGGCGCTGATGCACCCAGAAACCATTATCATCTCGGTTATTTAAGTTGTAATGCAAAATAATAAAGTCACGAATGGTCTGGTAGGTTTTGTTTATTTCGTCATTAAATTGTTGGCGCTCAGCCTGCATATTCTGTTTGTTCGGAAAGTACTCTAAAAACTTAAAGATAGAATGCTGAATTAAATAAATACTGGTTGATTCTAATGGCTCTAAAAAGCCCGCTGATAAGCCAATACCGATACAATTATTTTTCCATGATTGAGGGCGTACACCAGCTTTAAAAGACAATAGCCTAGGCTCTGTAATCAATTTACTTTTTATATTTTGCCTAAACAAGTTGGCAGCTTCATCGTCCGACATATAACTATCACAATACACATGGCCATTGCCCATACGTTGTTTTATCGGAATTTGCCATTGCCAACCTGCTGGAAGCGCGGTTGCTGTTGTTAAAGGCAAGCTGTGCTCAACTAGCTCAGATTGTGCAACTATGGCTTTGTTGGTTGGTAACCAATGTGACCAGTCTTCAAAATCACTATTGAGTGTTTTACCCAATAAAATGCTGGAAAAACCACTACAGTCGATAAATATATCGGCAGAGAGCTGAGTGTCGTTATCCAACTCTATACTAGTAATGTCACCGACATCGTTTTGTTCGACGCTAATGACTTTAGCATCTATGTGACTAACACCACGCTCAATTGCATAGTTTTTTAAATAATGCGCGAATTTAGTTGCATCTAAATGGTAAGAATATGCGTAATTGCAAAATTGACTTTGGTTTACAATAGCAGGATCTGAAAATAAACCTTGGCGTGAAGCTTTTGCAAGCAGAGAGAAGTCTTCAAAGTCACTCTCCAGCCCTAATTGTTGCGCTCTAGCCCAATAATGATGAAACTCGATACCATTAGTGATAGCCCCGACTTCACCAAACGGATGAATATAATCATCACCAATTTGTCGCCAATTGCGAAAGCGAATACCTAATTTAAAACTGGCGTCAGTTTGTTGAATAAAAGTTTTTTCGTCTATTCCTAAATTTTGATTAAATTGACGAATATGCGGAATGGTTGATTCACCTACACCAACACTACCAATTTGTGAAGATTCGATAAGTGTTATTTGGCAGAAGTTTTTTGGAAGTCGGTTGATAAAAGCTGCAGCAGTCATCCAGCCTGCAGTGCCACCACCCACAATAATTATTTTTGTTAGTTCTTGTGTGTCTTTCACGGAATAACCCTATAGTGAATTGTGGTTAAGACAGCATAACACTGTCTTAACCACATAACATTTTAACGGTTAGAAATTCCCGCGTAGGGATAACGCATAACGAATATCATTTACATGGTAAGCAGAGTGTTGATTACCTGCGCCATTGTGCTGAATGATATTACGAGTTACAGCGTCATTTAGGTTGTTAGCTTCTAAAGCCACCGTTAGATTATCATTAATTTTGTAGCTAATTGACCCATCTAAATAACCGGTAGCAGCGTTGTATACAGGTAGGCGCCACTGAACATCAGCATTATCATTCCAAGGAACTACGTTACCATTTTCGTCAAGGTCGATTGAGCCATTAAAGCCATTAGCACCGACTGATGTTAAATATTTCCCACGCCAGTTGTATGCTAAACGAATTGATAAAGGACCTTTTTCATACATAGCTGTAATGTTATACGCATTTTTTGAAATGTTTCGGTATGGCATAGCGTCATAAGTTGAACCGTCAGTATCAACAGGAGCCGCGTCATCATTCACATCTGTTTCGCTATCTATATATGTATAGTTAGCAGAGATGCCAAAGCCATCCAAAGGTGCTGGTAAATCTTTAAACCAATGATTTACTGATATCTCTGCGCCGTTTAACTTAGCTTCACCTTCACTTACAGGTCGTTGTACTCTATAGTCCACACCGTCGTATGTTTCTGTCAAGAAGCTAGTAACTTGATACCCTTCAATGTCTTTAGTGAATAGTGCAAATGACATTGAATCACCTTCACCATAATACCACTCCAATGATAAATCTAATTGATCTGAAGTCATTGGATCCATGTATGGATTGGTGGAAGATTCAGCGGTAAAGTCAAAATCGTTTAACGAGAAGGTTTCACCATCTTTTAATGTACCGTCGTCATTAAATTTATTTTGAGAAGACTGTTTAATAGCAACATTTAATTGCATGCGAGATTTTAAGTCACTGAAATTAGGACGAGCCATAGCTCTCGCGGCTGCAAAGCGAAGTACTAAATCATCGGTTAAATCGACTTTAACGTTTAAACTTGGCAAAAAGTTACTATAGTCATGCTCTGCAGGCATTTCGATAGCGCCGTTATTGAACTCGTCTCTAGTTGGGAAAGTTAGGTAGCCAAATGCTGTATTTTCAGTCTTAACATAGCGACCACCTAAATTACCACTAACCGGCATAGCTGAGTCGAACTCAAAATCTAACTGTACATAAGCAGCCGAGGTTTTTTCTTCTTGTGAGTTATACCACTGGTCATCCATTAAGTTTCGTGGTTGCCATGTGTTGGCCACAGGATCAAACCAACCATTATCAACATATGTAACCTTGTCTTTTACTTCCTGGTAGCTTTCAGGGAACCCTTCAGCGAAATATGCTTTTGGAGCGTATAATGCTGCTGGTTGAGGTACATCACCACCAAAGAAGTTCTCAAATTTATTCAAGTGCATATCGTCTGCAGTAGGATTTGCACCACTTTCAATCAAACCTGAGTTATATAGCCAGTTACCTACAGCCCCCCAGTTATAACCTGAATCAAAATTACTTGATTCAGATTTACTAAAGCGGACCCCAGTTTTAATTGATTTGATGGGGCCAGCATCAGTTAAATAATATTTGACGTCAGCTTGAAATGAAGTCATATCTGCTGAATTATCATATTGATTGTCCATAAGGAAATCCCAAACATAGCTATTTGGATCGCCCATCGTGACAGGATCTGATGTAACAGTCGGTAGTGCACCAGTTAAATCGACATCGATCCAAGGCAACCAAACGGCAACCGCTACGGTCGAATCTATACCTTTAGACGTAGCATCTAAACGTTGTACAGCAAAACTAACTTCTGTATTGTCATTGTGCCATTTATATTCCAAAGATATATCTTCTGTTTTTGCATTTTGGGTAGAAATACGTACATCTGAGCCCATTTGAATTGAGCTTGGCGTTCCATCCGCTGCTACCGCAGATAAACGACCTTTTGCAAATACATTCGCATCTGTATAAACAGAGTCAGCTGATGCAACTACCTCAGTAATATCATTACTTACGAAAATAGCATCTTCATCCCAGCGCATGTCGTAATCACTCGAGAAATAAGTAATTGCAAGTTCTTGATTGTCGGTTGGCGCCCATTGCAATGCTAAATATTTACCTGAACGCTCACGGTTGAAATGCATAGTACGCCAGTCTGCTCCACGAGGTACATATACGCTTGTACCTTCTTTACCCGGCATATTATTTTTTGAGAAAAATGGACGCACATACATAGAGTCATTACGAGTTGATAATTCTGAATTTGCAATATCTGCCAAGAGACCGAATTTACCAAAGTCTGTGTTCCATGTATTTGAATACATAAATGAATACTCAGGATCAACTTCTTTCATTGTATCGCCATAGTTGGCAGCAATACTAAAAGCAACTTGTTGTCCATCTTTATGGAAAGGTAATTTGGTAATTAGATCAACTGAACCAGATAAGCCACCTTCAATCTGGTCTGCTGTAGGGCTCTTAAATACATGCACCGCATCTAACAATTCTGGTGGAACATCACCAAAACTTAAAGTACGACCACCATCAGCACTAAAACTATTTCGACCATTCAACAAACTAGCTACTTGAGTTAAACCACGAACGGCTACACCATTACCTTCAACTGAGAAATGCTCAGGGTCGCCTTGAGACATATATCTGTCAATTTGGATACCCGGAATACGTTGAAGTGTTTCAGTCACACTTCGATCAGGTAATGCACCAATATCATCAGAGCTAATAGCATCCATGATTTTATTCGAGTTCATTTTTACTTCTTGCGCAGAAATAATACTTGAGCGCATACCAGTTACTGAAATAACTTCAGTTTCTTCACTTGCGTCTGCTGATTCTTCTGCGGCAAATGATTGGCCATGTGAAAACATACCCAATGCGCCCATGACCATGACCGTGGCTTTAGATAACGGAAAACGTTTTCTTTCACGGTTAAGTTTTGATGTATCGTTCATGTTATTACCTTATCTAGTTATAGTTGGTTAATTTGAACCATGTTTGTGTTGTTGATGGTTATTGCTTGGCCGGCTTGTGCCGATACCTTTATTAGTGTTCCAAACTGATCTTGGGTAATTTTTGCTGTTGAGTTGCCACCCATCACAGCTAAATTATGTTTAGAGAGTTTGCTGCGTACTATTACAACTCCTGTGTATTTAGGGGTAAGTTTAGCGCTAGCTAACTGACCCTTGTTCCAACTGATATCCACTACTACATTGCCCCTAGCTTTTAGGCCGGATACTTGGCCTTGTTGCCAGTTTTTTGGGAGTGCTGGCAATAAGTGAATTTGGTTTACTTGGCTTTGCAATAACATCTCTGTAATACCTGCTGTTGCGCCAAAATTTCCGTCTATTTGAAATGGTGGGTGGTTATCCCACAAATTATCTAATGTGCTGTGTTTTAACTGTTCGCCAATTAATTTTTCTGCGCGATCACCATTGAATAAACGCGCCCAAAAGTTAATTTTCCAAGCTTTGCTCCAACCTGTACCACCGTCTCCACGCGCGTTTAAGCTAACTTCAGCAGCTTTGGCTAATGCAGGTGTGGTGATTGGTGAAATTTGATTGCTTGGATGCAGTGCATATAAATGTGATACATGGCGATGTTTTGATTGCATGTCGTCAAGATCGCTGCGCCATTCCATTAATTGTCCGTGTTTGCCAATTTTTAATCCCGGCTCAAGTTTATTAAGCGCTTGGTCTAGCTGGCTAATAAATTCCTGGTCGGCTAATTCGCGTGCAGCTAATTTAGTGTTGGATAATAGTTCATAGATAATTTGCTGCGACATGGCGGCACCCAACGTAAAGTCGCCATGCTCAGGTGAATAGCTCGGGTTTACCACTAACGAATTTGTGCTTGTGTCTTTATATAAGTTGTCCATCCAAAACTGACTAGCAGATTTCATAATTGGGTATGCGGTATTTTGTAAAAAATCATTATCTAAAGTGAACTGGTAATGTTCGTACAAGTGTTGGCAAATCCAAGCTGCAGCTTCTGGTTGCCAAAATGCAGTTGGCCATTCAATTAAGCCGGTGAACCCCCAAATGTTGGTATTGAGTAATAAAGTCCAACCATCTGAACCAAATAAGGTTTTTGCAGTTTGTTCGCCCGGTTGTTGTAGATTTTGCACAAAATCGAATAAAGGTTTATTTAGCTCGTCTAAATTGGTTTGGTTGGCTAACCAATAATTCATTTGCACATTGATATTAAAGTGATAATCAGAATTCCACGGTGCATGCATGTGGTTATTCCAAGCACCTTGTAAATTAGCTGGCAATGAGCCTGAGCGTGAAGAGGTAATTAATAAATAACGACCCAGTTGATAATACAGTTCAGTCAGTGAGCGGATTTGCGCTTGGTTTAATTGATTATTACGCAATTTAGTTAATATTTGATTTATCGGAAAATTAATCGGCTCGCCGGTTAAATCTAATTCAACGCGGTTAAATAAGCCTTGATAATCAGTTAAATGCTTTTGCCAAACTTTGCTGTAGTCTTGCGCGTGGTAATGTTTAACCTGTTGCTGTAATTTTGTAGTCGCGGACTCCCCACGATAGTTTGGATAAACTGGCGCGTAATTAGTAGCGGCATAAAAAGTCAGCCAAACTTCACTTGCGTTGCTGACCAATAGCTGATTATTTTGATTTTTACTAATTTCACCATCAGTAGAATAAAGGTTTACATTACCTGCGTATTCTAATGCGTTGTCGTTTAACGCGCCGGTGAAGGTTAATGAATTTTGCGTCGAGTTAGTGATTAACTTTTTATTAAAAGAACGATTTTCGTCAACTTCTACATCAATAACTAGGTTTAACTGGTGTTTTTTATCGCTTTGATAATGAACGACTAAAGCTTGATCTGGGTATGAAACAAAGTAGCTGCGCTTAAAGTGTGTACCTTGTGCATTAAAATTAACTTGAGCTGCGGCTTGTTGTAGATTTAAGCTACGTTGGTATTGGCTAAGCGCGTCTTCATCTAAGTTGTTTTGTTGGCTGATAACTAAATCAGCAAACTTTTGAAAGCTGCCATAGCCTGTATAACCACGCGCTATTTCATCTGCAACTGCTTTTGGAGTCATGCGCCCTTTAGCTGCTAAAGTGTTTTGCAGCTTTGCTAACTTGGTTTGATATTCGCTGGCATTTGCTGGCAGACCATAATCATATCCTTGTACTGAGCCAGGCCCGCCCGTCCAAAGTGTTTTTTCGCTAATGATAATTCTGTCTTGATTAACGCCACCCATTATCGATGCGCCAATTGCACCATTGCCAATTGGCAAAGATTGGCTTTCCCAGTCTTGCGCTGCTCGATCGAAATAGTAGCTATGAGTTGGTTGAGCAGTTGATTGAAAAGTTGCAGTTGCTAATAATAAACCAACAGACGCGGTTAAAATCTGAAATTTATTAAAACTTAGCTTACGAAAACTTACCATATCACCCTCAAGAAAACATTTACATATTTAGTTAGCGTCTTACAAAGTCACTAAAAAGCACAATTTAATAGTATTCTGGTAAATATTTAATGCAACTTGTTAATAAGTTTTTAAGAATTTTTACAAATGCAAAAATAAAAAAAGTAAAAAATTATTAATTTTTATAGAAAAACAGCGCTTGAATAGGTGAAATCGAGCTAGTTTGAGGTATAGGAACTAAGTTTAAGATAACGTTTTCGAATAAGCTGTTATACAAATTGATAACAGCTTATGAAATTTACTTTTGTGCAATTTTGATTACATGCAGCTTACGTTAATTAGACCCGTTTACAATTGCATCGGCTATTTGATTGAATGGCCAATAATTGTTTGCTCTGTTGTACAAACGATAGTTATGTGCTGAGCCGCCTAACGCGTTGTTATCCCAAACGACGGTTGGGATTCCGTAGCTAGTCGCTTTTTGTACATAGTATTGTGCGTATGCAACTCTATCAGCTGTATTACTTTTATCGACTGTGCCCCACTCGCCCATAACCACTGGAATACCATTAGCGATGAATCTTTGGTTAAGCTGCTCGAAAACATAGTCAATTAAGTCTATCTCGTCTTGATTAAATACAGCATCACCACCGTCTGTGACTTCTTGCTCGGTAAAATAATATGGGAAATAACCATGAGTTGATATTGCTATAAAACTGTCATTTGGAATTTCTATGTGTTGAGTTTGATCGTTCCACGGGCTTGCTGCATAGCCAGGTAACATGACTAAACGCGTGCTATTGTTGTAACCCGATGCGCGTACGGTAGATAGAATAACTTGATTAAACTCATTGATAATTTGATAGTTTTCCAATTCACCAGACCATTCCAAGTTAGTCCCTTTGTGTGCACGCGGTTCGTTTAATGTTTCAAAAATTAAATATTGATTGTAGTGTTTAAAGCGTTCAGCGATTTGTTGCCATACAGCTTGTAGTTTAACTTTGGTTGCTTCTTTTGTACTGCTAACTGGCTCTACCCACTCTTCGTGATGTAAATTAATGATCACGTATAAACCACTATCAATTGCATAATTGACGACTTGTTCTACACGGTTCATCCAAGCTTCATCTATACTGTTGTCTTCCGCTATTTTCGATTGCCAAGTCACAGGAATACGGATGGTTTTGAAACCTTTATCCGCGATAGCTTGGATCATATATTCTTGAGTTAACGGATTTCCCCAATTAGTTTCTCCACCAATCGCATCCAAGGTATTGCCCAAGTTCCAGCCGGCGCCCATTTGTTGAGTAACCGCCATACCTGTGCGTATTTCGCCTGAATGAGCTACTACTTGAAGATTCCATAATTGACCGTCTGACTTAGCTAAGTCAACTACCTGAATATTGGCACCATTGTCAGTTGACGAGTTTTCAACGGCTAACGCTTTACCACTTAACATTGAAACTAACTTATAAAAACCATTACCTTGGTTTTGTAATTGCCATTGCTGGTTAATATTACCGTGTGTTGTGTACTGAGTAACGTTTGCACCGCTCGCTTGATTATTCGCAGCAATATCTAACGACTTGCCACTGTGCGCTGCGGAAATAATGTAGATATCGTCATTAACCTGTTGTAAATCCCATCTTTGATTCAAACCTGAGCCTAAATTCCATTGAATTATGTTGGCAGAATTGGCTTGGCTATAACCAGTCACATCTAAAGACTTGTTACTCAGTTTGTTAATTAAAATATAGCGTCCTTCAGGAATATTGGCGTTAGCTGTTAAGCTAAATGCACTAAATATCAAGAAAGTAGCCGAGACTAACTTTTTACTTAATTTGATTAATTTCATATTTTTACTCTATTTGTGTGTGTTGTTGGAGTAAAAATCATAGATATAAGATGCAGGGTTTTCTTTTATTAAAATTTACAAGCACGTTGATTTATTTGTTAATCAAATGTAAGCGAAACGTATTTTTTTAAAGTGGCAACCAATATTTTTTATCATCTACTGGTGTGCCTTTTGGCAAGATGGGATTTTCCAAGCGAACGATACGAGATTTTTGCCACTGCTCTATTGGGAAAACTTTTGAAGTAATTGGGTGATTTTTAAAATACTGCTCAAACTTACCTTCGGCGATTAATAATTCTAGTCCCTGAGTAAGGCGCTTGTGTAACATTGGATTTTGTTTTGAGACAAAATAATACATGGGGAATGGGTAATAGATGATCAAATCAGTGTAAAAGATCAAGTTCGGATATAACATTTCTCTAGCTTTTACCTCACTTATGCCTTCGTAAATTCCACGCGGAAAATAATCACACCGGCCAATTGCGACTTGTTTAAACATACGTTCGTAGACAGCATTTTTATGAACCCTAATACCTGCATGTTCGAGAATATCTGTATCCGGCCAAGATAAACCTTGGCAAGCTGTTAGCTCCTTTAGCTGAGATAGATTTGATATTTTATCAAAGGTGGCAATAGAATCTTTTTGAATAATCGGCATTCTGTAGCCTAACAGGCCTTTGACCAATGGGATTGTTACAGGTAACAAGTCAGTATCCCGTTGATGCGAGGTGCCCGCCCAATATACATCGACTAGTTTACCCAATTCACGTAAAGCTCGACCTTGAGGCACATCACCAGCGATAATAATATTCGCTGGGCCAAACTCAGCTTGGGTGCGTTCTACGGTTAATTCTAATAAACCTAAAAAATAGCTGTAGCTGGTATCAAAAGAAGACTGTGGCGATACGATACGAATATTTTCAGCACTCACTGCGGCCACGCTAAACATACAAATGACTAGCGACATTAACAAAGTTTTCATTCGCGCACTTAGGTTTAAATTGAATAATTTAAGTGTAGTACAGAATGACAGTGAGTTTAATTATTGAATTATTGAGATTAATAATTGAGTAACCAGCCGAAGTGGCTGGCAACTCAGTTGTTGAATTGATTTTATTCTGCTGGAGCTGGCTCTGTAGTCGCCTGCAAAAACGACTCTAATGGTTTTAATACCAGCGAGCTTTGGTAGCCTGCTAACACATATTGCCATTTAGGCTCAGTGCCGTTATCTACTAACAAGCTTGTTTGTTGTTCTTGCTCAAGTAGATAAACAGTAACATTCTGCCCTTGCTGTAGCGTGATACTAAGTTGGGCTAACTCTGCTTTGTTTTGCCATAAGTCTGCGTTGTACGCTTGCACATCTGAAAAATTTAAGTTGGCAATAGAATTAACATGCGAGTTTACAGCGCCTGAGTATGTTAGTTCACGCTCTGCCGGTTTGTTTTCAAGGATAAACTCACCATCATTATCTTCAGATGCAGCCTTGCTAATTGTCCAATTTAGCTCGGTTTGTGTAGTTGAGCTTGACTGTAACTTTTCAATTTGAGCTGAATCAAAATCAAAGATTTCGCTGTTCAACCAGTCTGATGCCTGTGCGGGTACACTTACGTACTGATCTAATAACCAGGTTTGTTGTTGCGTCGCAAGACGTGCAAATTGCCCAGAACTAGTAGCATCACCTAAAATAAGTTTATGCTCAGTACCTGCAATTGTTAATACAACTAAATGGCCTGTACCTTCACTGTTGTTAGCATTATTGGTCATCTCAGCTGGGTTAACTAAACCTAAACGAGCAAAATTTTCTGCTTTAGCTGTTTTGGCTTCAATGTTAGTTGCTGCTAACAGTTGGTTATACCATTTGGCTAAATTTTCGGTGTTTATTTGATAGCCTGCGGCATTTTGCATTAACCAGTTATCTTGCACCAATTGCGCATCAACAATAAGTTGGTTGTCAGGCGAATATATTTTAACTTCTGTAAGCTTAGCTTTGTTTTGTTGCACGTCAGTTAACCAATGCTTGATTTCAG
>NZ_JH767527.1:38377-211551 GCF_000281085.1 Catenovulum agarivorans YM01 | reverse complement strand
CCAGCCATAACTATGGCTGCGGTTAAAGCTAAAAAGGTAATGATTCTATTTGTCATTGTTTACCTCCAATAATTGTTTAAGCGAGTTTTCTGCGCTTAAACAGCAAACTGAATAACCATAATAAAAAGGTCAAAACCAAAGGCGCAGCTATGATATTTACAAACTTGATTTGTGAACCAAGCAATTCAATATCTTGATTAAGCTGGTGCTGTACATCGCGTAAGGCTTTGCGAATAGATAACTTCTCTTTGATAAAATTATTAATCGCTTGCTCTTGCTCTGCAGTGATCACTAAAGCGCCGCCCTCGCCTTGTTGGCTTTGCAATTGAGTTAACTGAGCTTCAGTTTCTTGCAAACGCGCTTGCAACTGCTGTTCTTTTGATCTGAACTTAGCTTCTGCGGCTACTTCGATTTCTTTAACTTTGATAAACGGACGGGTGAATTTACCACGAGCTCGAATGCTGATTAAATCGTGACTTCCGCCTAAGTTTTCGACCGCATTGGCAACTAAATCACCATTATTGGCAAAAGCTGAAGCAATTGTTTGGCCGAAGAAATTACTTTTTTGCACCCAAAATCTATCTGCTAATAAATCAGTATCAGCAATTACAATTATGTTTGCTTTGCTACTGCGCGACTTATAGCCATTTTGTTGTTTGCTCTCATCATCTTTAAAACGCGAATTAACTTCACCGGTTAAGCGCAGGGCTAAATTGTATTCTTCACCACTTGCTTGGTAATTTTTAAATAGCGCTTTGGGATCTTGCAAACTCGCGTAAATAGCAGCTGTTGTTAAGCCTGCTTCGCTGGTTGACGACATTAATGTTTGAACGTCAGCAGTTGCTTGTTGGTTAACTTTTAACACACCAAAAGATGCACCATTAATGCTTTCTAACTGGTTGGTTACCGCATCGGTTTTATCTATTGTTTGGCTGGATAAACCTAAATAAGCTAAATGTTTACCAACGCCACCTGATGGCATTCTAATTTCAAGTGCTGACATTGCATCTAACACAACGTCTTGCACATTAAATTCGATACCCCAAGCCGTTAAAAACTCAGTTAAAGCTACACCAGAAGCTGCGGCCATTGGGTTTGCTGGTTGTTCTGCATGTGGGTCAACAAAAGCAAGTACACTACCATCGTTTACGACATATTGGTCAATGGCGTAAGCAAGTTTGTCAGAAAGCTCTGCAGGGTTAATTAACATTAATACGTCAGTATCTGTAGGCAAACTGGTTGCATCTGCATTGACCATTTCAACTTGATACATTTGTTGCAACTGCTCATAGAATACCCAAGGCTGCGGCTGTTGTTGCTGCATCATCATAGGGTTCATTGGCATTTGTGGTTCGCCAGCAATTGGCAAATCAGTGACTATGCTGATTTTAATTGAGTTAGGTTCAATTAAATTTTGCAGTAACTTACTGATGTCGTACTCTAAAAACTCTTCTTTATTTGGATCAAAAAAGGCAATAATTTCTTGTGCATCTAATGAATTTCGGCCACCTAAGCCAAAATATAAACTCTCGCCTAATCCACCGACAGGCGCTGCGGTTAAACCAAACTCAGCGGCTTTATCTTCATCTTCTGAAAATGGCTCTGGATCGATGATATGTAGCTTAAGTTTGCCTTTACTATAGAGTTGATATTCTTCTAACAGATTTTTCACCCGCTCTGCATAACTGCGAATTTGGGTTAATCCTTCGGAGGTTTTGTCTGAGAAAAAGAAATATAAATGCACGGGTTCGTCAATTTTATCTAAGATATTTTTTGAACCTTGCGATAAGCTATAAACCTTATTTTCGGTTAAATCTAACCGATAAGGGTTTAAAAAGGTGTTGTTTAAATAGGTAACCGCCACAAATAAAACTAAGATAGCGGTTAAACCAACAGATAAACTCATTTTTTTCATTGGTATTTATCCTTTATTAGTCCGCTTTTTTATATTCAACAATTAAAAAACACGCCGTTAGCCAAGCAAACATGCTAACAACAAAATAAACGATATCAGTTAAGCTCAATACACCTTTGCTGATAGCTTCAAAGTGCAACATAAAGCTAAAAGACGCCACAGTATCCAACACCAAACTAGGTACAAAACCTTTGAGAGCGTTAAGTACAATAGGTGTGCCGCTTAGTACAAATGCGAAACAAACCACTACGGTTAAGATAAAGGCGATAATTTGGTTTTTACTCAGTGCCGACATACAGTGACCAACAGCCAAAAATGCACCTGCTAATAACCAGCCACCCAGATATGCGGCTAATATCGTCCCATTGTCCGGTTGGCCTAAATAATTAACTGTTAGCCATAGTGGAAAGGTTAACAACAGAGCTAAACCTAAGACTAACCATGAAGCTAAAAATTTACCGACAACAGCTTGGCCTGTGGTAATTGGCAGAGTCATCAGCAATTCAATTGAGCCGGATTTACGTTCTTCCGCCCAACTTTTCATCGCCATAGCCGGTACTAAAAACAAATACAACCAAGGTAAAAAATTAAAAAATGGCTGTAAGTCGGCTTGGCCGCGTTCAAATAAGTTACCAAAAAAGAAGGTAAACACACCGCTGAGCATTAAAAACATAAAAATAAATACGTATGCAACTGGTGTTGCAAAAAAGCTTGAAAACTCGCGTTTAAAAATAACACCAACCATAGTTATGCAGCCTCCTCTGTAGTTAAGCTTCTAAATACATCATCTAATTGGCCAACTTCGTTATACATAGCTTTAATGTGCCAACCTTGTAGATGAACCAAATCCATTATTTGTGGGAATAAACTTTCATATGATTCATGACCAATAACTGAAATTGTATGTTGGTCACGTTCAACTATATCTGTCACACCAGGTGCTAGTTTAAGTTGTGAAATATCTGGTTTATCACCTTCAAACTCTATAGTCACTGCATTGTGGAATTTAGAGTTTTCTTGTAATTCTTTTGGCGTACCATCAAATACTTTTTTGCCACTTGCGATAATCACAGCTCTATTACAAACAGCAGTCACCTCTTCTAGGATATGCGTTGAGATGATAACAATTTTATCTTTAGATAAGTTTTGAATAAGTTTGCGAACTTGATGTTTTTGATTTGGATCTAAACCATCGGTTGGTTCGTCTAAAATCAAAATAAGTGGATCATGAATAATAGCTTGGGCTAAGCCAACTCGGCGTTTAAAACCTTTTGATAAGTTTTCAATTGGGCGATTGAGTACATCTTGCAGTTCTACTTTGTCAACCACGTCTTTAATGCGTTGTTTTTTATCCTTACCTTTAAAACCGCGAACTTGGGCAATAAAGTGTAAAAACTGCAGTACTGTCATATCGGCATAAGCTGGCGCACCTTCAGGTAAATAGCCGATTTTCCTTTTAATTTTCAATGGTGCTTTACTTAACGTGTCGCCGTCAATAACGATTTCACCGCTGGTTGGTGGCAAAAAGCCAGTGAGCATTTTCATAGTAGTTGATTTACCCGCACCATTGGGCCCGAGAAACCCGACTATGTCGCCCGGTTTGACTTCCAGCTGTAAGCCGTCCACAGCTACAAAGTCACCAAAACGTTTTATTAGATTTTTAATTTGGATCATAAGCGCTTGCTCTCCATTATGTTTAGAGTTTATTAAACTCAAACAAGATATGAACTCACAAGGCTAATATCAAGGGATTATGTAGAAAAATAACGCGGATATTCAGACATATACCAAAGCGACTTGAATATAACCCAGCTAACTGGGTTATATTCGTGGTTTAGTGGGCGCTAAGATTTTTTGTAAATAGTTACAGTATTGCGGCCACCTTCTTTAGATTCATATAAAGCATGGTCTGCAGCATCAATCCATTCATCGACACTTTTAATATCATCATTTAATTCAGCAATGCCCATACTAACGGTATATTGAAAACTCACATCTTGGTAATGCACTGTTGAAGCAGCTATATGCTCTCGTAATCTATCGGCAAATATTTTGGCGTTTTCCGCCGTGGTGTCTACTAGCAACATAGCATATTCTTCACCACCATAACGCCCTGCTACATCGGTTTCCCGCATATTCATAACAAGTTGGTCAGCGGTGTTTTTAATGGCAGCATCACCTGCAGGGTGACCATATGTATCGTTGACATGTTTAAAGTGATCAATATCAAACATAAGTAACGAGGTTACTCGACCTGTACGTTGTCCTCGTTTAAATTCGCGCTCAGCGCATTCTTGCCAATAACCACGGTTGTACAAACCTGTTAACCTATCAGTACGAGATAATCGTTTTAACTCGTCATTTACTGCTTTTAATTCAATGCGATTAACTGCAACATCGGTTACGTCATAAACGATAATACCAATGCGTTCGACAATACCGACAGATGAATCGAGTGGGATTATCGTAATGTTTTGATACATAAATTCAGCCGACCCCGTAATGGGTCGATAATTTTTGAATTTAAATAAAAAAGGACGTTGTTCCCAAGTGGTAAAGGCTCGAGTATTCAGTTGAAATACACATTCGGCTTTGTGTCTAAACCACTCTTCATTAATTTCTGGAAAAGTTTCAAACAATTGTTTGTCACGAACTTCATATGGATGTAAGCCACTATGGCTTTCCATAAAGTTATTCCACAATTGAATGCGATATTCACGATCGAGTACAACTAGCCCTACGTCTAAGTTTTGTAGCATCGCCATGTAAGAATGGAATTCTTTGAAATTGTCAGACGAATTATCAGCCATCAATCTTCCAGTAAGTAGTTAACTTTTCTATTCAATACTTCTATTGCGTCTTCGGCAAACAAAAGCAACAAATCACAATTAATGTTGTAACCTTCAATTTTATAGTTGATTTCAATCGCCAATGTTTTAGTCCATCGGTAATTATTAGCAGCAACTAAATCATTTAAGTTTACATGCTGCCCCAACACAACCGGGTGTCCTTGGCTAAATCCAACATCGAGTTGTTCACCAACGCCGCGCAAACAAGCGCCGATTAAAATGTTGGCTACATCCATCAATAACTCTAATTCCAGCGATTTATCCGCAACGCCCCCATATTTTAGTAGGTCAGAAATATCATTAAAGCTGGTATCGTTAAATATTAATAAGGCTTCGCCCGATATTCCATTACCTATAAATCCCTGACAAACACCTGAAACCGTTTCTGAATTCTCGATACCACTTAATGCCATACGCAGTTCGTTAACCTCAATCAGGTTAACCACAGGTATAGGTAAAATAACTTTGACACCTAAAAGCCGAGCCAATAAATCAGCAGCTTGCCCCATGGCAACATTGCTAATTTCTTGGTAACAATCTCTTTGGTCTTCTGTTATGGATACATTCGCGGTTTGAGTCACAAATACTTTCTCTATTTTGGGGTTAAATCACACCGAATCGTTTCAGTACTTCTAATACTTTTTCTTTGGAAGCAGGCTTTTTTATAAACTCCATTGCTCCTAATCCCATAACTTCGGTATGCGCTTCTGGTTGAATATCACCAGATACAACAATCACCATAGCATTTAAGTCTTGCTGCTTTATTTGTGCCAGCGTGCCAAAGCCATCAAGTACAGGCATGGTTAAGTCTAAAAAAACTATTTCACCTTTGCCTTCTTTTATTGCTTGGATTGCCTCTTCACCATTACATGCAAAGCTGACTTCTACTTCCCAGCCTTCAGGCAAGGCTCGTGCCATCTGCTTTCGAGCAAAACTTGAGTCATCGCAAATTAAAACCGGTATAGCCATACTTTTGTTTCTTATTTAACTGATGAAAAATGGAAATTTATACAAATAGTGTTGGACACAAACGGCAATTAAGCAACTAAATTTTTACAACTTTTTGTTTAAGCGTATAAAAACTAGGCAAAATCATTATTGCTCCTAGGTTTAAAGTGCAATTGGTGTTTTTTATCCCCTCATAGTGTGTTAGTTTTATTGAATAGTTGCGTTGCGGGAAAGTTTAATGCCACATTTCGATTTTGACCCTTCATATGGTTACACACTTGACCAACTGCTTAGGGTTAAATCACCAGAAACACCGGATGATTACGAATCATTCTGGCGGCACAAACTGAGTGAATCATTAAGTGTCGCGCCTCACCCTGAGTTAATTGACACTGGCATCACAAGAGACAATTTAAGAGTTTTTAAAATTGCTTTTCGTTCAACCGACAATGCAACTGTAAAAGGTTGGTTATGCTTACCAGCGTCAGGGGAAATTAAACGCGGTTTTGTTATTGGCCATGGTTATGGCGGACGCAGCGAGCCAGATTTTCATCTGCCCTTTAATCATGACAGTGCGTTGCTGTTTATATGTCATAGAGGCTTAAGTTTAAGTCATTATCCCGGCGTTTCTTCCCAACCACATTGGCACGTCTTGCATGATATAGATAAACCCAAACAATATATATTTCGAGGTTGTGTTGAAGATATTTGGACCTCAGTAAGTTGTTTACTTAGATTGTTTCCTCATCTTTCTGGCCATATAGGTTTATTAGGTATTAGTTTTTCCGGTGGAATTGGTGCGATGGCATTGGCGTGGGATTCACGCATCAAAAAAGCGCATTTTAACGTACCGAGTTTTGGTAATCACTTACTCAGACTGGCACTCAAAACAACAGGTAGTGGTGCAGCAGTGCAACTATATTGCCGCAAACATCCAGAAGCAGTTTTAACGACTTTGTCATATTACGATGCTGCAATAGCGGCGAGATACATAAATGTGCCTGTACATATTGCCGCCGCTCGTTTTGATCCTATGGTTGCGCCGCCTGGGCAGTTTGCGGTTTACAACGCACTAAATTGTGAAAAACAGCTATATGTTTTGACTGCGGGCCACTATGAGTATCCAGAACAACAGCAAGAATCTAGGCTGCTATTAAACGAGTTAAGTGAATTTTTTGCCGACATCTAGGCTTTAAAGGTAAGGGAAATGAATCGAGAGTACCATAAATGGTGGAGTAAAAACCTTGAGCGAGAAATGGAGTTGCTCGTGTTTGGTCACTCCGGCGAAAAGGTATTGGTATTCCCGACCCGAGGTGGACGTTTTTTTGAATATGAAGATTTGCGCATGCCCGCACAAATCGAAGACAGAATTAATGCAGGTGAGTTACAGTTGTATTGTGTCGACGGTATTGACGGAGAATCTTTTTATTGTTTTTGGGCACATCCATCAGGGCGCATACAACGTTACCTTGCATATGAGCAATACATTCTAAAAGAAGTATTGCCTTTTATGAAAAAGAAAAATAAAAATCCGGTAACTATCTCACATGGTTGCAGCCTTGGTGCTTTTCACGCTGCAAATATTGCATTTAGGCATCCAAATAAGTTTAAAAAATTAGTTGCGTTCAGCGGTCGCTTCGATTTAACGTTAAATGTTGAATATTTTAAAGATTTGTTCGACGGTTATTATAGTGAAGAGGTTTATTTCAACACCCCCACTCACTTTCTACCGAATTTACAATGTAACAAAATTCTCAAGCAACTTAGGTCGATGGATATTACACTGGTAATAGGTGAAGAAGACCCGTTTTATCAAAACAACCGAGATTTAAGTGACATCTTGCGCAATCAAAATATTGAGCATAAGTTGTATGTGTGGGAAGAACGAGCGCATCGAGGGTATTACTGGCGCCGCATGGCGCCGCTTTATTTATAATTAAATTTGAACTTATACTGGTCTGTATTGTTCTTAATTAATTGGAATCTGCATTTTAAGGAGGCAGTTATGTCTGAAGAAGCCAATACGAATTCGTCAAAACCATTTATTTTAATTGGTGTCGGGGTTGCAGTGCTAGCTGTTGGCGTCGGTTACCTGTTGTTTTCAGGTGATGACGCAGAGCCTGTGAAGCCTGAGCCTATAGCTGTTGAAGCGCCTAAACCAACTTATACGCCTCCACCACAGATTGAAACGCCCAAAAATATTGAACCAATAGTACAAAAGCCAGCTGTCAAAGCTCCAGAATCAATGGACATACCTGAACCTGAACCAGCTAAGCCACCTAAACCAGAATTGCCGAGCTTAAATCAAAGTGACACTGTGGTTAAAGCTGATTTATCTTCGGTGTATTCAGGTACTTCCGCGTCGCCTTTGTTTGTTAATCAAGATTTAATCCGCAAATTTGTTGTGTTTGTTGATAACGCTGCTAAAGGCGACTTGATGCAAAAACATGCTCCAGTCACCGCGCCTTCAGAGCCGATGAAAGTTGTTGCTAGTGCAGACAATACCTATACGCTAGATGCAAGTTCGTTTAAACGTTACGACCCCTATGTATCGCTGTTAAGTATGGTTAGTACAGATACCTTGGTCGATAATTTGAAAAAATATCAACCTTTGATGGACGACGCCTACCAAGAGATTGGTTACAACGATCAAGCATTTGTCGACAAACTTATTGACGCAATTGATGTTGCGCTAGCAACACCAGTTATTGAAAAAGAAATTAAGTTAGTTGCACCTTCAGCTATGTATAAATATGCAGATCCTGAATTAGAAGCTTTATCAGATATTCAAAAGCTGTTGATTCGTATGGGACCTAAAAATCAGATGAAAGTGCAAGCACGTTTGGAGCAAATTCGCGCCGAATTGGTTAAAAACTACTGATTGATTTATCCAATTAGAAACGCCAGCTCGTAAGAGCTGGCAAACTAAAATTTTTGCCCTTGTAGGCTAAAATAACTTGCTGCGGTTTTATCTCTTTAACCACTAACCCAGTGGCCACCTCTTGTTCTTCCTTAACAATTTTACCATTGACCTTAACCCAGCGCTGTTTCGCTTCAGACGAATAAATATGTGTTTGAAAATCTAGCTCGGGAATACTTGCTTGAAATGATTCTGGGTAATTCACCAAAGGTTTAGTTTCAGCTGTAGCTTGCGGTATTACTAACTCTCCATCAGTGTTTTGTTCTTCACTCATGGTTTGTGCAACTGCTGCATTAAATTTAGCAAGTAACTTGGGGTCTATATCTAACGCTTGTGCTTGCGCATTTTCAATCGGCCTAATGCGTTTATCAATTTCTTGTGAAGGCGCGGCTGAAATGACTTGTTGCACTTGCTCGGTCTGCTCAACTTGTTCGACTCGGCTCGTTTCCTCAGCAACTTTTTCTGTTTGTTTCTGGCTGTTGGCTAAATTTATGTCACCCAATAAAACTGTATGTTCAACATCTTTTACTGGTAATTTTTTCTGTGCAATTGGTTGAGCGCTAACTTGTTGGGGGTTTTCTGGTTGTTTGTTTGTAGATAATCCCCAAGTTACAAGTGCAAAAGCGACTGAAGCTGCAACCAATACTGACGCATAACCAAGTTTAGTGCGATTTTGCATCGCCATTTCAGAGCTATCTTCATCCGCGTAAACTTGTGTATCGTCTTGTCCTTGAGCTTGTTGTCGCTTCTGTGCTGCTAATAGTATCGACATCTTAGTTCCTAATAAATTCGAGCGACTCGGTTGAGCGTGTTTTGTTGAATTAAAGTTTGCAAGCTAATATCCGCTTTGCTTTTAATGGCTAAACCACTATTGATTTGCATCGCTTTTAGGTTGTTGACTAAAACCTCATCGAAAGATTCAGTTAAACGTCTAGGTTTATTTAGCAGTGCATTGAGTTGGCTGTCCAACCACTGAATTTGTTTCAGTTCACTATCAGCGCTAATTACATCAACTTGGTCAATAAAGGGTGGCTGCCATATATACAAAGCTTGACCACGCCACATATTCTTTAACTCCGCAAAGCTCAGTTCAATACTCTGATTGTCAATTGTCAAAGTTAGCTGACTAGCTTGCCAATCACCTGCGTTTTTATTTGCAGCTGACAACACAGCGTAACGGATACTCTGGTTTGGTAAATAAAGTTCAATAACAGCAGGAATATTCAAGCTTAATAATTGCGCAAACGAGCCTTGCCAGTTTTGACAAGCGAGTTCAAATTTAGCAAAGCTTTGACAGGCATTGGATATTTGCGCGGCGCCTTGGTTTTTACCTGTAACTAGCGCATCTGTTGGCAATTGCCATAAGTTTGCCAGGTAGCTAAATTGCTCTGGTAAAGTGCCTTGCAAACTGGCTAGTTTGTCGACTGCAGTTGGTTTAACTTGTTCAATCATTTGACTAGTCGATTGCTCATTTGGCTGTGCAGCTACCCCATCATTGCTTAATTGTTGAAAAGTGAAAAATGCGGTGACTAAAACAACAATCGCAGCAATATACGCATAATCTCGTTTTAACCAAGTTAATCCAGTAGCGGTTTTAACTTGCTCAAAATCTACAACCTCTTTAGCTGCAGATAAGACTATTGGTTTATCGACCTTTAACTTATTTGCAGCATACGCACCCATCAACGCCCTATCACACAATAAATTTATGACACGCGGAATGCCTTTACTTACTTGGTAAATAGCCGCGACGGCCGCTTTGGTAAACACCGCACTGTCACAACCAGCAACTTTCATTCTATGATTTATGTAATAGGCAATTTGTGATTCGGTTAATGGTAATAAATGATATCTAGCGGTAATACGTTGGGCTAATTGACGCAGTTCTTGGCGTTTTAATAAAGCTTGTAATTCAGGTTGGCCAATTAAGATCACTTGCAGCAATTTTTTGGTATTTGTTTCTAAGTTGGTTAATAACCTTAACTGCTCTAATACTTCAGCTCTTAAGTGTTGCGCTTCATCAATAATTAACAAACACTTGTTATTTAATTCATGTTGCTGTTGTAAAAACAGCTTGATTGCATCTGTTAGTGTTTTGATGCTGGCTTTGTCTGCATCATAACCTATCTTAAATTCATCACAAACAGTGGCCAATAACTCCCACTCTGTTAATGTTGGGTTTAGGATAAAAGCAATTTGGGTATTATCCGGGATTTGTGCTAACAAACAGCGGGAAACTGTAGTTTTGCCAGTTCCTACTTCACCAGTTAATAATACAAACCCGCCTGTTTCATTTAATCCAAATAATAAATGAGCTAACGCCTCTTTATGCCGTTCACTCATGTACAAGTATTCTGGATTAGGTGCAATTGAAAACGGAATTTCCTTGAGCCCAAAAAAAGCTTTATACATAATATCCCAATTAGTTTTAACGCAAGACGCGTTATAGTAGTGGTTGAATGGAAAAATTCCAAGAGGTGTTAATGCAAGTCTATTTAGTTGGTGGTGCAGTCAGAGACAAACTATTGTCTATTCCAGTCAAAGATAAAGACTGGGTAGTGGTTGGTGCAACGCCAGAGCAAATGCTTGAATTAGGTTACCAACAAGTTGGTAAAGATTTTCCGGTATTTCTCCACCCTAAAACAAAACAAGAATATGCATTAGCACGCACCGAACGAAAAACCTCTGCCGGTCATACAGGCTTTGAATGTAAGTTTGATTCAAGCATTACGTTAGAACAAGATCTTATTCGCCGTGATTTAACCATAAATGCGTTAGCTGAAGATGTAAACGGCCAAATCATAGATCCTTATGGCGGTCAACAAGACCTTAACAACAAAACCTTGCGGCATGTCTCTGCTGCTTTTAGTGAAGATCCTTTACGAGTTTTACGTGTAGCCCGTTTTGCTACACGTTACCATAACTTAGGTTTTTCGATTGCAGCTGAAACTTTAACGCTTATGCAATCTATGGTCGAAAACGGCGAAATTAATCACTTACAAGCAGAGCGTGTTTGGTTAGAGACAGAAAAAGCGTTAACAACAAAAGCGCCACAAGTTTATTTTCAAACATTACGTGATATAGGTGCACTCGAAGTATTATTTCCAGAGTTAGATTGTTTATGGGGCGTCCCTAATCCAGAAAAATGGCACCCAGAAATAGATACAGGTGTACATTGCATGATGGTTTTGCAGCAAGCGGCTAAATTGAGTGACTTAGCAGAAGTCAGATTTGCCGCGCTATGCCATGATTTAGGCAAAGGATTAACTCCACAAGAGTTATGGCCTCGGCATCACGGCCATGAAAAAGCAGGGGTCAAACTGGTCGAAGATATGTGTAAAAGACTACGTATCCCCAACCACTATCGCGATCTAGCAAGCATTACTAGCGAGTTTCATTGCCATACGCATAAAGCGTTTGAGTTAAAACCAGTGACTTATTTAAAAATGTTTGACCGAACAGACTTGTGGCGAAAACCCGAGCGATTCAAACAGTTTTTATTATGCTGCTTGGCCGATTTTAAAGGACGCAAAGACTTTGAAACTAGGCAATATCCGCAGTTTGAATTTGTCCAAAAAGTTGCCGATGCTTGCTTACAAGTAACAGCAAAAGAGTTTATTGAGCAAGGTTTTAGCGGGTTAGGGATTAAACAACAGATATACGACAAACGTATAAATGTAATAAAAGCACTCAAAGCACAAATTTAGCTTACAGAAACTTGCGAGATCGCATAGACACTGTCTACACTGTAACATTATGTTAACTTATTAAGACAGCCTCTATGCCTTCATCAACGGTACTGATTTATTCGTTGATCATTGTATTTTTTCTGCTAATTAATTGGCTGTATTGGCTTGTGCGTATAAAACCGTACAAACAGTTTCGAAACCTGACCAAAGGCCTACTTAACACCCTCAAACAAAACCATGAACAAATTTGGTTGCTAAATCTGCAAAACCAGTGGTTGTATTATTATGACCACAATACGTTAAAACTGAAGAAGGTCAGCCAGCTCGATTGGGACAACGACAAACATCTTCGAATGTGGTTGCATATTGATGATATACAGGAAGTAAAACAAAAGTTTAAACACTTCCTCGATGACAAATCACTCGGTTTTTGCGCTGAATTTCGTTTAATGATAGGTCAAGGAAAGTTCCGTTGGGTACAGTTAAGAGGCCAGTGCCTTACAGAAGACGCTGACGATATATACATGTATGGGCTACTGCAAAATATCGAAAAATTAGTAGACACGGAAACCCAACTTAAAAACAGTCAACATGAATTAGCCAAAACTCAATGTGAATTGGACCAAACGGCTAATCTCACCTACGATGCGTTAACCGAAATGGCTCACTACCAAGAAGAACTGTTGCAACACAGACAAATGTCCGATATCGCCGAGCGCGTGCCTGAATTTGCCCACGAGATAAATACACCAATAGGTATTTGTGTCACTGCAACAAGTCATTTAAAAGAAGCGATTGCAACACTCAATGATAAAATTGCCAACAACAAACTATCAAAACAAGCTTTAGAAAAATATCAAAGTGAAATGGATAATACCTTGTCATTAATCGCCAGCAATATTGAGCGAGCAGCTGATTTAATTCAAAGCTTTAAACAAATTACAACAGATCAAACAAGTGAACAACTTAGGTCTTTTAAGTTAGCGACCCTTGTTAAAGATACACTGAATACGCTGCACCCAAAACTAAAGAAAACCCAACACTCTATAGAGGTTGATATTCCAGAACAAGTTGAAATGTTTTCCTACCCAGGTCCATTAAGCCAGGTCTTTATCAACTTGATAAATAACAGTCTTACTCATGGGTTTAAGGCGAAAACTGACGGTAACATTAAAATTAGCGTGTTTGACTATAGGGTAACAGACAAGCACGTCTTAATTGTTTATGCCGACAATGGTTCTGGGGTTGAACAACAAGACTTAGACAAGATATTTACCCCCTATTACACAACAAATAGAGACAATGGCAACACTGGCCTTGGTATGTCTATTTGCAAAAGTATAATATGCGACAAATTAGCCGGAGAAATTGTCGCCAATTCAGACAAAGGATGTGGATTTGAAATGTATATACGCATACCCACTGAATTAAAGAACAATTCTTCAACTTGATTTAACCGAGTTAATCAGTTACTTTAATCGCTATTATCAATTGCACTTTTTTAAGGCTAACATGTTATTTTTTAACCATTCATTACATGGACATCATCATTTAACTTAGCCTTTGGTGTAACCGAAGGCGCGAATTTGCCTTTCGGAACGGAAATATTACCCCCGGAAGGACACTTTCGGGGGTTTTTGCTTTTATAAGCCCGTAGAAATACCTTATAATTAGCCGCCCCAAAATGAGCGCTTAAAATTAAGAGCAATTGCAAGTTTAATAAATTTACCCAAAAGGATACGCGCAGATGTCAATTTACGACGCTGTTATGGCTATACCAAGAAGTGGTCGTACTTTTGAAAATTTTATAAAAAAAATCGGTACTCAAGCGACCGGTTTAGTCGCCCCAAACGAATTGATTAGTGCGGTTAAAGGCGGCAAAAAGCGCAAAGATCCGAACTACGCGCAAGCAAAAACATATTTAGACGAGTTACAAGGTCAACAAATAGCCAATCACTTAGGTTTGTTTATTGACCGTAAACGTGAAGAAAGACCTTACCGTGTTGGTTTTTTAGGCGCAGACATTCAAATGAGTGGTCTAAATGTACGAATTGAAGGTGATGAACCACACAACTGTTCTTCTCTTGTTGGTTTAGGTGAAGCTGATATTGCGGTAGCGGGTTTAGATGAGTTGTTGGCAGTTACACACAATTCACTTAACGCATCGGCCACTAAGTGGGGAATGTATAATTACAACCTTAAGAAAGAACATAAAGTGCGTATAGCAGGTTCGGCGATGCTGACCCGTTATAACGATGTTGTTTCGCGCGACGTGCAAGATATGGTTGGCTTTTTCTTAATTGCCAAACAAAGACCAAAAGACGACCTTGGCACAGGATATCCAAAAGACTATTTACAGCACTTAGAACATCACAAAAACCGCGTGTTTGTAAAAGGTCGTTACGCTGAAAAAGTACATAAGTCTTATCCAAAATTAAATATTGAACCTGTACATGACGTTGAAGATGCAGTAAACGACAGCAACACAGGTGATGTAGGTTTAGAAATAGTACAAACAGGCTCAACCCTGCGTAGAAAAAATTTAGTTTTATTAGGTGCGCCACTGTTTTTGTCGGAAAGTTTGTATGTGGTTGACTACTACAAATACAACAAAAAAAGTGATGAAGGTTTAATTCAACTTCTCGATGAATTAAATCCGGTTGGCTACTTTGAGCAGGAACGTTTATTACAATTTGCTTATTGGTATCACGCACTGCAAGAAAATTTGGGTGATAACTGGATAAACAAACCAGATATTTTAGATATTTTCTGTAGCCAACAAGATGCATTACGCGGTTTACGTCCATACAGTTTAAAAACTCGATATTGGACACCGTCAGACAGCTATAAGCGTGATGATGCATTTAGATTTGTAGAAAATTCACTGGCTGAATTGCAAGAAGTTTACAATCAAGTATTAAATGGCCGCGTATAAGACGCGGTTATATTTTCGGAGTTAGAGCATGAAAACCTTAGTTTGGAACGAATTAAGCCCACAAGAGCAACAACAAGTGTTAGCACGCCCTGCATTGGGTGACAGTGCAAAATTAAAAACACTTGTACATGATATTATTGCTCAGGTTCGTGAACATGGTGATCAAGCTCTATTTGATTTAACCGAAAAATTTGATGGTTTAAAGCTAACTTCATTACGTGTGTCGCAAACGGATATTGATGCATCTGAAAATGAATTATCAGCAGAAGTAAAAACTGCTATTGAATTGGCTCATCAACAAATACACAAATTTCACGTTGCGCAAAAAGCTGAAGTTATCAAAGTTGAAACCACTCCAGGTGTTGTATGTGAACTACATACACAACCTATTGAAGCGGTTGGTTTATATATTCCTGGTGGCACAGCGCCCTTACCTTCTACCGTTTTAATGTTGGCAACACCTGCACGTATTGCTGGTTGTAAACGTTTGGTATTAGCAACCCCACCGGGTAAAGACGGCACTGTTAAAGCTGAAATTCGTTATGCAGCAAAAATCTGTGGAGTTGATGAGTTATATTTAGCGGGTGGCGCACAAGCAATTGCAGCTCTTGCCTATGGCACAGAAAGCATCAAAAAAGTGAACAAAATATTTGGCCCTGGCAATAGTTTTGTGACTGAAGCAAAACAGCAAGTTAGCCAAGATCACTTAGGCGCAGCAATTGATATGCCGGCTGGCCCTAGTGAAGTTTTAGTTATTGCCGATGGCAGCGCCAACCCAGAATTTGTCGCTGCTGATTTATTATCGCAAGCAGAGCATGGTAAAGACTCTCAAGTTATTTTAGTGACTAACTGTGAAAACATGGCCAAAGCTTGTGAAAAAGCTGTATTTAAGCAGCTAGCTGTTTTACCGCGTGAAGAAATTGCAGCTGCAGCGTTATCACACAGCCGCACTATAGTGACAGATTCACTTGAGCAATCTATTCAAGTAAGCAATGAATACGCGCCAGAGCATTTAATTGTGCAAACAAAAGATCCAAGAGGAATTTTGGTTCAATTAGAGAATGCTGGTTCAATTTTCTTAGGTGCGTTTTCACCTGAATCTGCAGGCGATTATGCTAGTGGCACCAACCATGTATTACCAACTTATGGTTATACAAAAACATACAGCAGTTTAAGTTTGGCTGATTTTAGTAAACGCTACACAGTGCAAGAATTAACAGCACAAGGTATTCAAGCAATAGGTCCAGCCATTATGGCACTCGCCGAAGCGGAAAGCCTTGATGCGCATAAAAACGCAGTGGCGGTTCGACTAGAAGCATTAAAACAATAAGCCAAACAAGACAAAATTAATTGATAAGTGAATAAATAAATGAGCTTAGCGGAAAAACTTACAAGACAAAATATTCAAAAGTTGGTGCCTTATGCATCAGCACGTCGCAGTATGTCAGGTGGTAATATTTGGTTAAATGCCAACGAATCTCCATATGCAAACGAGTATGAAATAGACTGTTCGGTATTAAATAGATACCCAGATTTTCAACCAAAAAGTTTAATTAACGCTTATGCAAGCTATGCTGGGGTAAAACCGACACAAGTATTAGCTAGCCGCGGCGCTGATGAAGGCATAGAGTTGTTAATTCGTACTTTTTGTGAAGATAATGAACAAATCTTAATTTGCCCTCCAACTTATGGCATGTATTCAATTAGCGCACAAACTTGCAATATTGATTGCAAAAAAGTGCCTACTAAAGCGGACTTTTCGCTAGATATAGAAGCTATAAAAGCCGCGAAAGATAATGTAAAAGTAGTGTTTATTTGTTCACCAAATAATCCAACGGGCACATTAGTTTCGCATCAGCAAATTGAACAAGTATTAGAAATATTTAAAGACCAAGCCATAGTTGCAGTTGACGAAGCTTATATTGAATATGCGATGGAAACGTCAGTTGTATCTTGGATTGAAAAATACGACAACCTAGCCATATTACGCACCATGTCTAAAGCATTTGGTTTAGCAGGTTTGCGCTGTGGTTATACTCTAGCCAATGAAAATATCATTCAAGCTATGAGTAAAGTAATTGCGCCTTACCCAGTGAGCTGGCCAGTTGCACAAATTGCCACACAAGCATTATCTGAAGCTGGCCTTGCGCGTATGCAGCAACAAAAAGCAGATGTGCTGGTACAAAAGCAGCGAATTATAGAGGCATTGGCAAGCTATGAGTATGTGTACGAGCAAATAGAGAGCCACTCTAATTTTATTATGTTCCGTACTGAGCATAAAAAAGCATTATTTGATACCCTAGTACAAGCAGGTATTTTAATTCGCGATTATTCAAGTCAAATTTTATTAGATAACAGCTTACGTATTTCTGTTGGTTCTAAAGAAGAAACCGACGCACTATTAGCAGTTATGGATGAATTTAAAGGTTAAACAATGAGCAAACAACGTATTTTATTTATCGACCGTGACGGTACTTTAGTCACTGAGCCACCAGTAGATTATCAATTAGACTCATTGGAAAAACTCGTTTTTGAAAAAAATGTAGTACCAGCCTTATTAACCTTACAAGCACATGGTTACCGTTTAGTTATGGTGACTAATCAAGATGGTTTAGGCACTGACAGCTTCCCGCAAGCTGACTTTGATGCGCCACATGAAAAAATGATGCAAGTGTTTACCTCACAAGGTATTAAATTTGACGACGTTTTAATTTGTCCTCACTTCCCGGGTGATGACTGTAGCTGCCGCAAACCAAAATTAGGTTTGGTTGCTGATTACCTACAGCAAGGTAAAGTTGATTTCACTGATTCGTATGTAATTGGTGATCGCGAAACAGATATGCAATTAGCAGCAAACATGGGTATTCGTGGTTTCCAATACGGTCAACCTGGCATTGATTGGGATCACATAGTTGAAACCCTGACGGTTAAAGCCCGCACTGCAACGATTGAGCGCAACACCAGTGAAACTCAAATTAAAGTTAGTGTTAATTTAGACAAACAACAAAAAGCAGACATTCAAACTGGTGTTGGCTTTTTTGACCACATGTTAGATCAAATCTCAACACATGGTGGTTTTTACATGAATATTGCTGTGAATGGTGATTTACATATAGATGACCATCACTCGGTTGAAGACACAGCGCTTGCACTTGGTTTAGCGTTAAAAGAAGCATTAGGTACAAAACGTGGTATCGGTCGCTTTGGTTTTAGCCTACCAATGGATGAATGTTTAGCTCAATGTGTATTAGATATTTCTGGCCGTCCTTTCTGTAAGTTTGATGCAGAATTCACTCACGCCAAAGTTGGCGAGCTAGGTACAGAAATGGTGCCGCACTTCTTTCGTTCATTAGCCGATAGTATGGGCATCACTTTACACTTATCAACTGATGGCGATAACGATCACCACAAAGTGGAAAGCCTATTTAAAGTATTTGGCCGCGCGCTTCGCCAAGCTATTCGTATTGAAGGTACAGAATTACCAAGCAGTAAAGGTGTGTTGTAATGAATGTAGTAATCATAGATACTTCATGTGCAAACCTTTCATCTCTTAAATTTGGTGTTGAAAGATTAGGTTATAAAGTTGCAGTAACCGACAACGCAGAACAAATTAAAAACGCTGATAAAGTATTTTTACCTGGTGTTGGAGCAGCTGGCGCTGCAATGCGAATTATTAAAGAAAAAGGCATACCTGAAATAGTACAAGGTTTACAACAACCTGTTTTAGGTATTTGTTTAGGTATGCAATTAATGACTGAACATTCAGCCGAAGGCAACGTGGATTGCTTAGGATTAATCCCAGGAAATGTTAGACCGATCAAAGCCGATGGTCTACGCTTACCTCACATGGGTTGGAACACCCTAACGGAAATAAAAGATTCCCCATTATTTGAAGGCATTAGTCAGCAAGATTACTTTTATTTTGTGCATAGTTTATGTGTGGCACCTTCAGAATACACGCTGGCGACCTGTGATTATGGTCAAACCTTTTCAGCCAGCATTCACCACAAGAATTTTTACGGCGTGCAATTTCACCCTGAACGCTCAGGCAAATCAGGCGCTCGCGTAATACAAAACTTTTTGGAGATGAAAGCATGATCATCCCTGCAATAGACTTAATCGACGGTAAAGTCGTTCGCTTATATCAAGGCGATTACAATCAAAAAACTGAATATAAATTAGACCCAATTGAAGTATTAACCACTTACGCTAAAGGTGGCGCAAAATGGTTACACATAGTTGATTTAACTGGCGCAAAAGATACAGATAAACGCCAAATTGAATTAATTAAAGCTATGGTTGATACAGGTTTAATGCGTTTCCAAGCTGGTGGCGGCATTCGTCGTAAACGCGATGTTGAACAATTATTAGAAGCTGGCGTAGAGCGTGTCGTTATCGGTTCGCTTGCGGTTAAACAACCAGAGCTAGTTAAAAGCTGGATCGACACTTATGGCCCTAACGCCATAGTATTAGCTTTAGACATCAACATTGACGAAGATGGCAACAAATGTATCGCAACTCATGGCTGGCAAGAAAACTCAGGCGTAAAACTTGAAGATTTATTAGCTGATTACAAATCTGTTGGTGTTAAACACGTATTGTGTACTGACATCAGTAAAGACGGCACATTAGCTGGTTCAAACGTTGACCTATATGCAGAAGTTGTAAAACAGTTCCCGCATATTCATTGGCAAGCATCTGGCGGCATTGGTCAGTTAGACGACATTAAAGCATTAAAACCAACTAAAGTAAGCGGTGTTATTTTAGGTCGTTCTTTATTAGAAGGTAAATTCACCATCGAGGAGGCAATCCAATGCTGGCAAGGCGCATAATCCCTTGTTTGGATGTTCGTGATGGCAAAGTGGTTAAAGGGGTTAAATTCCGTAACCACGAAATTATTGGCGACATAGTCCCATTAGCGGAAAAATACGCTGAAATGGGCGCTGATGAATTAGTGTTTTACGATATTACAGCCTCTAGCGATAGCCGCGTAGTTGATAAAGCTTGGGTTTCGCGCATCGCGGAACAAATTGATATTCCATTTTGTGTCGCGGGTGGCATTAAAACGGTTGAAGATGCACGCATTATTTTAGAAATGGGTGCAGACAAAATTTCAATTAACTCCCCTGCTCTAGCAAACCCACAATTGATCACTGAATTAAATGAAAGATTTGGTCAACAATGTGTCGTGGTTGGTATCGACTCTTATTACAACAAAGAGCATAACCAATACGAAGTTTATCAATTTACCGGTGATGAAAAACGTACTCAAAAAACCAGCTGGACAACATTCGACTGGATTAAAAAAGTGCAAGAAATGGGCGCTGGCGAAATTGTTTTAAATTGTATGAACCAAGACGGCGTTCGCCAAGGTTATGATATTGAACAATTAAAACTTGCACGTGAAGTATGCAATGTACCTTTAATTGCATCTGGTGGTGCAGGCGCAATTGAACACTTTACTGATGTGTTTAAATTGGCCGACGTAGATGGTGCATTAGCTGCAAGTGTATTCCACAAAGCAGTTATCGCAATGGACGAATTAAAACAAACCCTAATCAATGAAAAAGTGGAGATAAGACCTTGTTAGTAACGGCAGACAATATTCAACAACTCGCTTGGGACAAAGCCGAAAGCGGTTTATTGCCGTTAATTGTACAAAATGCTTACTCTGGCAAAATTTTAATGCAAGGTTTTGTAAATCAAGATGCATTAAATAAAACGTTTGAGACAGGCTTTGTCACTTTATATAGTCGTAGCAAGCAGCGTTTATGGACCAAAGGTGAAGTTTCTGGCCACACGTTAAACTTAGTTGAGTTGTCAGTTGATTGCGACAACGACAGTTTAATTGCCTTAGCTAAGCCAAATGGACCAACTTGCCACACAGGTACAGAAACTTGCTGGGATGACAAAGCCCAACCACAAATCGCATTTTTAGCAGATTTAGAGCAAGTGATTGCTAGCCGTAAAGGTGCTGAGCCTGATTCAAGTTACACTGCCCGCTTGTATGCAAAAGGCGTAAAACGCATTGCGCAGAAAGTTGGTGAAGAAGGTGTTGAATGTGCTTTAGCAGCAACTGCTGGTGATAAAGAAGAATTAATTTGTGAATCGGCGGATTTGTTATATCACTTAACCGTGTTACTTCAGTCGATGGATTTAGAAATGAATGACGTAATTAATAAACTTAAAGAACGTCATAAGTAATAAAAACAGATTGGTTTATTAGAATATAAAGCCTTGGGTTTAAAACCTAAGGCTTTTTTATTTGTGACAGGTAACATTTAAGTTATCAAAAAAAGCGGATTACCTAAGTAACCCGCTTCTGATATACAAATAACAAGTGTTAAGTTTTAGAACTTATAACTTACACCCGCTGTAATACGACGATCAGCTAAACCTTGGAAACACAATAATGCGCCTTCATTAACACAAGATTGTTGAATTTCAGATTTAGTTAAGTTTACAGCTTCGATACCTAGGTTTAGATTTTCATTCACGTCGTAAGACACACTCGCGTTAACCTGACCACGATCATGCGTGTATACAGGGAAACCTAAAGTTGAATTACGCGATGCACCTGCTGCAGTATCATCGGTACGGAAAGCTTCACGCCATGTATAACGGACACGAGCAGACAAACCATGTTTCTCATAATATGCGGTAAGGTTATAAGCATTTTCCGAGAAATCTAACAGGCCTTGAACAGCTGTAACTTTAGTAAATTGTTCTTGATCATATACTCCGTTAATTGCATTGAATATGTCAGTACCGCGAGTAGCAGATTCATTTTCAACAGAGCCTCCTTTATACTCTTGAATTGTATAGTTAGCTTGAATACCAAAACCTGATGCCCAACCTAACTCACTTTCAAAGGCAGATAAATCATATTGGAACGCCATTTCAAAACCAGTTTGTGTAACAGTTGCTGGGTCATTTAATGAAGTCTCTATGTCTACACACAAACCAACCGTGTTTGGGTCACCTAAAATATTAGGTTGTACTAGTGGATTGTATACACCACCACTTGGACAGTTTGGATCATTTTCACGCCAGTCTTGGCCATTACCATTTGGGAAGGTTGGTGCACTTTCAGTTCCAGTTACCCATAAATTACTAATGTCCTTTGTAAAGTACCCTAAACTTACTACAGCAGCTTCAGCAAAATACCACTCCACAGAGATATCTTTCGTCGTAGCTTCTTGCGGCAACAAGCCTGGATTACCTATAGCAACAGATGCGTTTTCGTTGGTACCAAATGATGTAGATGTGTTCATGTTACCAAAATCTGGACGAGCAATATCTTTGCCCCATGCAGCACGCACTATTAGGTCGTCGGTCACTTCTGCAATTAAGTTAAGTCTTGGTAAAGTAAAGCTATAGTCGTCGCTAAATACTAACGCAACGGTTTCACCATCAATTTCAGTATAACCAGTTGAAGTTATATCACTTTTAATATGACGAACACCAAAATTACCTCTTAACATCTCATATGAGAAGTTTGCTTGCGCATATAAAGCAGTCGTTTTTTCTTCAACAGAGAAGCCTGTGACGCTTTCAAAATCATCATTTAAATAGTCAAGATCATTTGAGAATGTTATACCCAGAGCTTCCATGTCTTCGCGATGCGTTTCCATGGCGCTATAAAGCTTATCCATTACTTCACCAGGATTATTAAACGCTAACTCTGGATCGACAATTAAATAATTGCGAACTGCTAGCTCACGTCCATCTGCATCACCAAAGTTATCAGGTCCAGCAACCAAGATATCACTGAATAAATTGCCACTTGGACTATCCATCATCTTGCTAAATCCGCCGACACGATCTGATAAGCCAACTGATTCATGTTTAGCAATGTTATAACGCAAACCTGCTTCAATAGAGCTGACAAAACCACTGTCTAAATAGTAGGTTGTATCAACACGGAATGCATCGTCTGAATTTTTTGTATATCCCAAACTATAATCAACTTGGTCTAGAACGACATTTGCAGGGTCTAGTAGTTGTTCTACTGTCGGTGCAAAAGCTGAATCAAAGTTAATACCCCAACTTAATTTATCGCCAGTCAGATCGTATGCAAATGGTACTGCATTATCATTACTACTATCCTTAGTATAGTTCCCATTAGCGTCTAATTTATCAACTGGTGTGTTAGGATTAGGGTTTATAAAATTCAATTGTGTATCTAATTTAGGTGTTGTAGTTTTTGAGCTAGCACTTGAAATTTCAGCTGTAACTTTAAAATTACTCGTAAGCTGCCACTGGCCACCTAATCTGAATAGATCTGTATCTGTTACACGTGCGCCAGTATCACTGTTAAAACGCAAGTTAGGATCATCGTCGTCTTTTGCTAAATCAGGTTCAATTACCCCTTTAGTCGCAACTTGAATACTGCCAAGTTCAGTTCCACCAAGCTTACCAAAATTAACTGTTTCAAAAGCCGATGGTACGCTTTGGTTAAGTAAAACACTTACGCCCGAAGCTTGTACTCGGGTGCTTTCTTGACGAACTTCTTGCCGAGTTAATACAGTATCGAAGAAAAATTTAAGGTCATCGTTTGGTGCGAACTCAAAAGAAGCGGCAACGTTTTTGGTGTCGTATTCAAAGTTTTCAGTTTCTTGATTTAAAAACTGTATACCGACAAAATCAAAGTCTTGAGCTGCTGGTCTATCAGTTGCTGGGTCTTGCCAGCCTGTCGCAACTTTACTCTCATTACCATTTGCATCAGTTACAGTTTCCCATTCGTTTGCAACTTGAGCGTTCTTATTTGCGACTAAGCCACCGTCACGGTCAACGCGTGGGCGGAACGAAGTTGCTTCTTGTTTTGAGTAGCTTGCACTAACAACAAAACCGAAACGACCCTGACTACTTTCCCAATTGTTACCAAAAGCACCAGAAATACGCGGCATGATACCGTCAGTGGTTAAACTACTGTCTTCACCTTGAACACGTACAGTTGCTAAAGTATCAGACAATTGTAACGGACGAATTGTCTTAAGGTTTACTGTGCCGCCTAGAGATCCCTCAGTGTGCTTAGCTGTAGGTGCTTTAACGACTTCAACGCCTGCAATAATGCCAGCTGCCAAATCTTCAAACTTCATACCGGTACGGCCATCACCTGTACCAACTGTCTGCATACCATTAACTTGCACCACATTGTGGGTATTACCACGAATTTGTACACCCGTACCAACACCTGCTGTACGAGTAATTTGAATCCCTGTTATATTTTCTAATACTTCTGCTAGATTTTGATCGGGCAATTTACCAATGTCTTCTGATTGAATAACTTCAATTAAAGCGTTTGAATCACGCTTTTGATTTAACGCACTGGTTAATGACGCTCGAATACCTTGAACTTGAATGACTTCTGTATCTTCAGTTTCTTGTGCTGCGTATGCATTAGCAACCATGCTTAATGCACCTGCGGAAATAACTGAACAAGCAACTTTTGATAATTTAAATTGCATTTGTATAACCCCTTGTTACATATCTTATGTTGGTTAGACCACATGTATGATTTTGTTTAACACCAAAACAACAGGTGTAATACAATACTTACATACAAATGTGTAATGATCAATAAATTTGTAAAACATAGGTTAATTAATTTGCATTTAAAGATAGAGTAATTGTAAGGCAATTAGCGTTAAAGCGAGATTTTATAGGGGGTTAGAGGCATTCGATCAAGAAATAACCATGGCTTTGGGATTTATTGAAATAGCTAATAACGAAATGAGTTTCTCAATACAAAGTGTAAAAAAAAACAATTGTCAGACAGTTATGCGTTAACAAAAGCGAGTCGGCGTAAACTAGCCTTTGTGCTGATCACGTAGCTCTACTACATTTGATTTTTCGTTCACTTGTTTTATATCTTGTTCTGCAAATGTAAGTGTGACCGAACGGCCATTTTCGAGGGTTTCAACCTTGTAGCTAAGATTGATTTTATTAACTATTTTTTCAATTAACACTAAACCTATACCAAAGCCAGGTTCTTTATTCTGTTGGACGAATTTATTTTCAACCGTATTTTGGTTCAAAATAGTAATGCCGTTACGCATAACCGCTATGTGTACTAAACCTTGCAAAGTGTTTTGAAATGCATTTCGCACTAGGTTGTTTAACACAATTTGTAACAATGTTGGATGGGTATAAACACTGAGTGCATCACCACTGACTATCACTCTAACGTTTTTACCTTTGATGATGCTTTGGTTGTCTTCTATCGACTTATCTAACATTTTTGCCGGATCGCACATAGTAAAACCTGTGTCGTTTTGCCCTTCTCGACTTATCCATAACAAGGCTTCGATTTGATATTTCATATCAGCGACAGCAATTTCCATGCGTTGTAATACTCGCCTTTCGTCGGGTGATAAATCTCGCATCATGGCTTCGAGTATTTCCATATTAGTTGATAACACTGCGACTTGTGTCCGCAGCTCATGACTGGTAAATCGAGCAAAAGAATGTTCTTTTTCTAACAATTCAGTGAATTTATTGATGCTGTTATTAACTGTATAAGCTAGAGAAGTTAAACCATCTACTTTCAGCTTAGGAGGGGGATCTACTTTTTTAGAAGCAGATAAGTTGTCTGCCCAATGGGCCAATTGCCTAACAGTTAAATTGACATGATTAATGTAATACAGCTGAACAATAAAGATAATGGCAATAATCACAACAGCGATAAACACCGCGGGTTGCATTCTGCCCGCTAACCTTGCATCTAACTGAGATTGATTTTGTGTGGTAACACGATAATAAGTATACAAAGTGTGCTGTTTAAACTGAATTGGGTACACCAAAATCAACTCTGCAACCGAAAAGACCCCTCGAAAGCTCGAAACTGCGATATTTATCTTGTTTACTTTAAGCTCATCTTGATTAGCAACATTAGGAATACTGTTTTTCAGACTTTCATACGAAGTGACTAGTTGAAGCTCATCACTACCAATTGGGTAATGTGGTGCGGTTAAATATTTATCCGGATTGGTTTTGATTCGAGAAATTGCCCGCTCGGTGTAATCAACAAGAAAATGACTTTGCTGAGTAGCATGCTCAATATGAAATTGAGCCGCAACATAGATCACATAAAACAGCACAAAAACCGCTATAAAAGCGGTTCCAACCAATGTGCTGCGAATTTGTAGAGCGGTATTTTTTATCATTTAGTCATGCAGTTTTTTCTTTAACTCAAAACCAAATCCATGAACTATGTGTAATAGGGGTACTGCATAAGTTTTGTCTAAACTTTGACGTAATCTATGAATATGCACTTTTAATGCGCTACTATCCGGCACATCTTCACCCCAAATGGCATATTCCAAATCTTGTTTGCTTACTGCATTTGGGTAGGCTTTAGCTAATGACTGTAAAATAGACCAACCAGAAGGCGTTAACTTCAACACCTCGCCATCTCGTTTGGCTGTTTTATTTTTCAATTCTAAATTCAAGCCTAATTCTTCAATATTCAAGCATTTAACCATACCACTTTTACGGGTGGACAAAGCTTTTATTCGGGCCAATAATTCACGTAGTTCAAACGGTTTAACTAAATAATCGTCAGCGCCGCTATCAAAACCTGCGAGTTTATCGTCAATATCGTCGAGTGCCGATACCATTAAGATAGGAATTTCTTTACCATCTTCACGTAAGGTATTACACATTTGCAACCCAGACATCATTGGCATGTTTACATCAGTTACCACAACATCATAGCTGTTTTGGCTAACAAGATTAACGCCGTGAATACCGTTACCACAGTGGTCACAATCAATTTGGTTGAGTTCCAAATAATGCATTACTGTAGCAGCCAAATTTTGATCATCTTCAATCAATAAAACACGATTACCCATGAAATCCCCCAATGCATAAATAATCTAACTAGAGTAACCTAAGCTCAATACAGCATCTGGCTGATTTGTAATCTAGAGTTTAGGTTAAGTATATTTAACCTATCAGCAATCAATTTGTTAAATATTTGTTTAATATATACCTAGTGTAATTAGTTGCAATATGCATTCGTATGCAAAGCAAATTTCTTGCTATAAAAAGCGAAAATTTCCACACTAGTGATAGTTAGTTTTTTACATTGGAACGCATTTGAACATGGGTCACATAAAAAAACCATTGATTTTATTATCTTTAACTTTATTTCTTTTCGGGTGTGATAGTTTTTATACATTGGATAAACACAGACCCAAAGTTTTTACCTTAAACGACTTTTATCAAGCGCAAGGTCACCAGCTTAGGTACGATTTATATTTACCCAACTCTTATTTAGGTTGGATACATAACAAACAAACAATTATGACTTTTGACCAACAAACAAATACATATTGGCTGAAAAATATCGATATTACTCAACCTCAAGTAGATGATGTTGGAGGGCGCTTCAAAGTTGCCAGCAATGATTGGCAAAATCAATTTGGGTTTGGGGAATATGATGTGTCACAAGATGAATCTAGTTTTGGGATACCTCAAGAAGGTGCGGTATTACATCTACATTACTCACATAATAGCCGAGACATGTTTATTGAATTTCCCAAAGCAATACATGGAAAGTATTTATCTGTCGGGATTAAAGTCACTGAAAATTCATTGCGCCCATCGGCAATAATGTACGCCCAATTAAGCCAACTACCAATTCCATGAGTGGTTAATGTATGGCAAAAATAATTTACATAGGAAAACATTTACCCTTTTATTTCGATTAAAAAGTGGTTAATCTTAAGCATCTGCGATCATCTTGTTAAAGAACAATAAAAAGGACGCTATTTATGAGCAAGCCTATCGCACTCTACGCGCTTGATGCTAATTTAGACATAGAAGAATGTTGCCAAAACGCTAACTACTGGGGAGCCAACACGCTCATACTGTCACCTGAGTTGTATAACGAGCCAGAACTCCCCTCATTGTTAGACAAATATAATTTATCACTCTGGCTGAATATATCTGTACTCAATAACCCAGAGTATTTGCAGCAAGAACCACAGCGTCAAGCCATAACCAATAGCAAGTTACCAGCTAAAACAGATTGGTGCCATTTTGTCTGCCCAACAGATAGGGTTTATCAAAACTATCTCGAAAATGAAATTCACCATTATTTAGAAGATATTTCGCCGGCAATTATTAGCTTAGACTTTTTGCGTCAGTTTATAAATTGGCAAGGCAAGGCATTTGAACAAATTCAGAATAGCGACTTAGAATACGGCTGCTTCTGTTCTAATTGTTTGCAAAATTTTAGTATTTCGCCTTTTTATACAGAAGCGGCACAAGCTCAAATTGAAGCTGGTGAATTTAGTGTCGATTATGCCAATTGGCGCAGCCAAAAAATTATTGATATAGCCCAGCATTTAACCCGTTTAATCCGAGAGCTATCACCTGATAGCAAACTTGTTTTAAATACCTTGCCTTGGTCTGATGAGGTATTAAATCAGGCGAGTACTTTGCTCGCAGGGCAAAATAAAACAGAATTAGCACTGCTATTTGATGCTATGTGTCCTGTAGCTTTTACCCATTTAATGCCACAAGGTATGGAAGAAAAAGCAGCGTTAATGCAAACCATAAGTGATGAAACACACTTACCGGTTTTTTATGGTTTACAGGTTTCACATTGGCGCGCACAGAACCAAATTTCAAATGGTCAATTTGAGGCTGAACTAAAACAGAACTTAGCTTTAAGTAAACATGGTTTGGTTATTTATAATTACCATGAGTTAACTCGTTCACCGGAAAAAGCGACAATTTTGAAGCGACATTTGAATCCGGAGATCCATTATTAATTGCGTATTAGGAATGGCAGCACATCGATAAAGGTGCGTGAAGATAGATAACTTGAAGCATAATTTTCTAAAAACGCTTTAAACTCAACCTGAGCCGCTCGCATAAAACATCCCTGTTTTACGAAGTTTTAGAAAATTAGCATTCAACTTATCTATCAATGATAGTTCACTGATTGAATTTCGCAGCGCTATCATCGAGTTAAAGTGGGAGAGCAATAATTTAGAGCAAAATTTCTTTTTCATGGATGAAAAAGCGAAGCGTACAGGGATTGTATTCACAGCGGTTTTGTGAAAATTATGTTCTATCGATTTAACGTCACATTAAGCACATCAGCTAAAGCAACTTCAACTACTAAAAATTCAAATAATAAGCCCGACACAAAGCACGATATTGCTCAGTATATTTACTCTGTTCATCATAAATAACCAACTTTTCTACATCGGGCTTCTGAAAATTTGAGCCACAGCTAGTAGATAGTTTAACCCGAATACACACTCGTTTAGCAACGTCATCAGACAATTTGGGGAAAATATGTAACTCAGCAATACAGTTTAAATTATATTCAGCAAAAATAGCTTTGACCTGCGCGAAATCGACAAACGGGAATACCAACTCAGCAATACCTTCTAAAGCCAAACGTTGGCTAATTTGTGTTGCTAGAATCGTCCAATCTAAATTTGTTTGCAAACGAGCAAGCGCTCGGCCTTGTTGAATTGTTTGCCCAGCGCCAAAATAAGGCGGATTACAAATTATGCGCTGATATTTTCTACCCATGGATAAATCTTGTATTGGTGATTTCACCAGTTGAATATTTGCAGCCCAGTTACATTGGCTAAAATTAAACTCAGCATCAATACAAGCACTTTGGTCCATTTCTACCGCAATGAACTTAACCTGATTTGACGATTGAAACTTTTGCGCCAGCATCAAAGTTAATAAGCCAGTGCCACAGCCTATATCTAGCACCCAATGTGAAGAATCAGCCGTTGCATCGGGCTGAATTTCAGCTAACGCCCAACTGCCTAAAATCAGACTATCAGTCCCCACTTTCATGGCACTGTGTTGCTGGCTTACCTCAAATTGTTTACAAACAAAATTACCGCTGGCCAAATCCACCGCCTCCAGGGGTTTCTATTGTCAGAATATCGCCAGCATCAACAGCTACATTTGCATTAAAACTTAGTTCGACTTTATCTTGGGTATCTAACCTAGTTAAATAATTACATCCAACTAACCCATTGCTTCCACCAGCCAAACCTTGTGGCGCATGTAACCTTGAATTTGCCAATATATTAATTTGCATAGGCTGTAAAAATTCGATTGAACGAATTAAACCATTACCACCATTAAATTGCCCTTTCCCACCCGAGTTTGCTCGAATGGCAAATTGCCTCAATTTAACAGGGTATCTTTGTTCGAGTATTTCAGGATCTGTTAAACGTGAATTAGTCATATGGCTATGTACAGCGTCTTGCCCTGCATAAACAACACCTTGAGGCGTAATACCAGCACCAGTCCCACCCGCTAAAGTTTCATAGTACTGATATTCAGCATTGCCAAATGACAGATTATTCATAGTGGTTTGAGAACATGCTTGTTTGCCTAACGCTAAAAACAAACTTGATACGACAGCTTGTGAAACCTCAACATTACCAGCAACCACAGCAGCGGGATATTCAGGGTTCAACATAGACTTTTCCGGTACTACAACAGTTAACGGTCGCATACAGCCAGCATTTAACGGAATGGCATTTTCAACTAAACATCTAAATACGTAAATAACAGCAGCATCTGTAATAGAGCGCGGCGCATTAAAATTCGAATTTTGTTGTTCGCTTGTCCCACTAAAGTCAATAATTGCACTATCACCCGATATTTTAATATCAACACAAATAGTCGCTCCACAATCCATGGTTAATTGTGCAGTTCCTGAGTTTAGGCTTTGTAGCGCGTTTCTAACAGCTAACTCACCGTTGGCTAAAATTGCATTTAAAATTTGATTACAAGCAACTAAACCTTGCGTTTCAACAAACTCAATTAAGGCTTTTTCACCGACTTTATTCGCAGCTAACTGAGCGGATAAATCGGCAATATTTTGTTTAATATTACGTGCCGGATATTCGCCTTGGGCAAAAGCTTGCTGTACATGATCAACTAATAATTTGCCCTGTTCAGCGATTTTTAAACCATCAAACAACAAACCTTCTTGTTGAATATGATTGCTGTCTGCGGGCATTGAACCTGGGGTAATGCCACCAACATCGGCATGATGTGCACGTGAGGCAACATATAAAACAGGGTTGGTAGATTGATAAAATATCGGTGTAACTAAAGTTAAATCAGGTAAATGTGTACCACCTAAAAATGGTGAATTAATTAAATAACTGTCACCTGCTTGCATTGTATACTTGTGCTGCTCTATAACACTTAACACACTATGTGACATAGAGCCTAAATGCACAGGTACATGCGGCGCGTTGGCAATAAGCTCACCGTTCTGATTAAAAATAGCACACGAGAAATCTAGCCTTTCTCTAATATTCACCGAATGAGCAGTTCTTGCCAGCACTTCACCCATTTGCTCAGCAAACGACATAAATAAGTTGTTATAAATTTCGAGTTTAATTGGGCTAATTTCAATTTGAGTGTCGACAGCTGGCGTTTGCGTGAAAGTAGCATTTTCTGTGGCTACCCGCTCTAACAATAATGATTTATCTGCTAGTTGTTTAGCCTGCCATCCGGCTTCAATTACATTACAACCTGTTTTTTCAACAATTAACGCCGGCCCTTGAATAACCTGCGCTGTGCTAAGTTTATCTCGTTGATAAACGTTAAATTCAGCAGATTCAAATAACTGAACTTGATTTGACAGAGGCTCAACTTGAATGTCAGTGTTATTTAAATCAACTTGCGATTGTAAGTGTACTTCCACGACATAAGCATCAATCAAAATGCCGGTGTTGGGCTGTACATAACCAAATTGGTTTTGGTGTTGCTCTGCAAACTTATCTTGGATGGTTTGTATATTATTGGCGTAATCAACTTCAAATCTAACTTCTGCGCCTTGGTACTTAACTAATAATTTAGCTTTAGTGACAAAACTATCATCGGCAATATTTTTAGCCGCTGTTTGTTGTTTTATTTGTTTAATAAATTGCGCCTGTTTAGCTTGGATTTGCCTAGCCAGTGCAATTAAATTTGATTCAGACAACTCTTGCTGTGCACTAAACTCAGCACCAACACCTTGGTCAGACAAACCAATACCAAACGCGGATAACACACCGGCATATGGATGAATAATCACTTTATTCATGCCTAACGCTTGAGCCATCAAACAAGCATGTTGCCCACCTGCACCACCAAAACAACTTAACGCATATTCGGTTAAGTCGTAGCCTCTTTTGGTGGAAATATGTCTAACTGCGTGCGCCATATTATCAACCGCAACTTCAATAAAACCTTGTGCAATTTCAACTAACGACAAGTTTATATTGTCAATTTGCAAAGCCTGCTGCACCTGCATAAGTTTGTTGATGGCCGCTTGTTTATCTAAGGGTAAATCACCATTAATACCAAATACCACAGGAAATAACTCCGCATTTAATTTCCCTAACACTAAATTACAGTCAGTGACTGTAAGCGGCCCACCTTTGCGATAACAGGCTGGCCCAGGGTTAGAGCCGGCTGATTCAGGCCCAACTTGAAAACGCCCGTCGGCGTATTGGCAAACAGACCCCCCACCGGCTGCTACTGTATGTATATTTAACATTGGGGTCGCCAAACGTACACCGGCAACTTCAGTGCAATAGCTAAACTCATATCTATCGGCATAATGCGAAACGTCTGTTGAAGTGCCGCCCATATCAAAACCAATAATTTGATTAAAACCGCTTTGCTGTGCTGTTTTAACTGCTCCAACAATACCACCAGCTGGACCAGATAAAATTGCGTCTTTACCTTTAAACAAATCAGCCTGTGTCAAAGCGCCATTTGATTGCATAAAATATAAATCAACACCATGTAATGCATCGGCAATTTGATTAACATAGTTTTGCATGACTGGCGTTAAATAAGCATCAGCAACGCAGGTATCGCCGCGTGGAATAAGTTTTATGGTTTGACTGGCTTTGTGCGAAAGCGAAATTTGTGTAAAACCGGCCTCTTTAGCCAACAATTCTAGCGCTTGTTCATGCTGAGGATTGATCCAACTGTGCATTAGCACAATCGCAATTGCATCGAAACCTCGTTGTTTTATCTGATTGAATAGTTGACGAGCTTGTTCAAGATTTAACGATTGCTCTATATTTCCCTGCACATCAATGCGTTCAGCTATTTCGAACGCGGCCGCAAACAAAGTATCCGCCAATATAATTTGTTGAGCAAAAATATCTGGGCGATGTTGATAAGCAATTTTTAAACTGTCTTTAAAACCTTTAGTTGTCACTAAGGCTGTTTTTTCACCTTTACGCTCAAGTAGCGCATTGGTAGCGACTGTTGTGCCAACTTTAACACTGTCGATAATTTTATTTGGAATGGCTTGTTCGTAACTTAAATCAAGTAAATCACGAATACCCTGCACTGCAGAGTTTGCATAACGTTCTGGATTTTCAGATAAGAGTTTATGGGTTATCAAAGTGCCATCTGGTTTAACAGCTACTATATCTGTAAATGTACCACCGCGATCTACCCAAAACTGCCAACCCGCCATAAACAATCCTCAAAACCCAGTAAAAATTTGAAGCGGAATTTTAACACATTTGTTTAGCGAATTAGCGTTTTAACGGTTTGATTAAATGAGATAAGTTTTCGATTTTTATCACCATAGTCATAGCCATTAATTCGCCTAGCTCACCTGGCGGAAATCCTTTATTTTGAAACCATAAAAAGTATTCTTCAGGAATGTTTATCAAGTCTATTCCTTTGTATTTACCAAATGGCATTTGTGTATTGGCTATTTTTATTAAAATTTGTGGTTCCATTTAGAACTCCGGTTCCTTTATAACCTGTGTTTTTATATATTCCGCAACTGCTTGGGCTTGTGGCATATGAAAATGATGTGAGCCTAAAAACTCTTTTACAAACGCTTTTTTTGCAAATTGAATATATTGCTCTACCGTTTTCCGAATAACTGTATAACCTTGTTTGGCCAAACACACATGGATTGGACAAAAGATACTGCTTAGTAGCTCTTGTGCTTGATTTGGTGTTAGCCGAATAGGTGATAGTGTTTGCAGCCTTTGGTCGCTGCGCCAACTAAAACAATTGTGTTCAAGGTATAAATTTCTCTCGATCAGTGCTTGGGCAAAATGCGCTTCAAGCTGATTTTTTTCCACTCGCATTTGTATTAATGCCGGAAGTAGATTTAACGGCTTTTTAATCGACGACTTAGTTCGTTTTTCCGCCATTTTTATCCGACTTTCAAAAGCTAAATGAATATTTGTGGCTAATTCACGCTCAGGTTGGGTAAAAGCACCAGGAGATTCCAATAAAACCAGCGACTTAACAAAATCACTCTCGCTCACGGCAAAAATAGTAGACACAGCCCCACCTAACGAATGCCCAATCAAATAAAACGGCGGCAAGTTCAGTTGTTGGCAAAACAACTTTAAATCATAAACCCAGTCTATTAAATGATAGTGCGCATCTAAACTTCTGTGATCACTATGCCCATGACCAATCAATTCAATAATAATCAGTTGATATTCACTAAAATACTCACTCATAGGTAAAAAGCTTTCAGCGTTATCTAACCAGCCATGAATGCACACTATTGTCGGTATATTAGAGTCTATATTTGCGAGATTAAAATTACTCAAATAACAAACAGACTTGCCATGATTTAGAAGGCAAGTCTGCTGGATAAGTGATGTGGGCATTTACCTACCTATACTCATTATTCGCGCGTCGACGATTTTTTCTTTGGCTGACGTTTTTTGTTATCCGTCGGTATGTAATAAGGGTGTAAATAATGATACCTACGCCAATACCAATGACTAGAATATGGCCAAAATGGATCTGCCCATAAATCTGCTCGGCTCTCTATTTCTTTGGCCTCAGGCCAAATATGCACCTCAGCATTATTGAGCACAGGATAGCTTATCTCGTATTCACCAACCTTACCTTGTTCGGGCGGTGCTACTGAACCCAAAGCGCTCACCATACGGCCAGATTTAAAAATGCCCGGTTCTAAAAACTGTTTTACATAAACGCGGAATCGACCTTTTGATTCATCGGTAACTTTTGGTTTACTGCTACTATAAGCTTCGTAATGAACAAGCTCTAACATTGTCTGTTGCTGTAAGTTTTTTACCGCAACAATAACACCGCCCCATCTAGCCTGTTCACCAACAACCTGATTGCCTTGTTTACTGGCATCGTCGAAACTCACTAATTTAACGTTGTCAGCCACTTGCAAATTTTTTGGTACAGTACTGCAAGCCGACAATCCCCATATTAAACCCAAACAAGATAAAACTTGTGCTAAGCGTCTGTTAAATATGTACATAATATTAAATCAACCATAACTACTCTGTTAAATTAAGTATAACAGCTTAGTTGATATATTCATGTGTTATCTGTTGTAACATTGCGTGTTCAAATTCTTTTGCTGGTAAAGGTTTATAAAAATAATAACCTTGAAAACAATTAATTTTTAAACTCTGCAAATAATTCAGTTGAGCTTTGGTCTCGACCCCTTCAGCTATGGTAGATAGGCCGAGTGCTTTAGCTATGTAAGCAATGGCCTCAACGATTGCGCAATCATTTTCGTTGTTTGGTAACTCTTTAATAAACGACATATCTATTTTTAACGTATTCAAAGGTAGCGATTTTAAATAGGCTAAAGATGAATAACCTGTACCAAAATCATCAATGGAGACTTTTATGCCGTTTCTATGGAAGGTATTTAATACAGGCAAAGCAGAATCGAGATTTTCAAGTAACAAAGTTTCTGTTACTTCTAATTCCAATAACTCATTCGGTATATGGCATTGGTGCAAAAGATTTAAGATATCATCTTGTAGGTTTTGATCTATCAGTTGGCGAGCAGATAAGTTAACCGCAACAGGTATTTTTGTTCCCTGCCTGTACCATTTTTGTAGCTGATTGCACACTTTGGTTAACACCAATTTGCCTATTTCAATTATTAACCCCGTTTCTTCGGCTATCGGAATAAAATCCGCTGGTGACACCAAGCCTCTAGTTGGATGGGGCCAGCGCACCAAAGCTTCAGCGCCAATTATTTGGCCGTTTGAGTCTACTTTCGCTTGGTAATAAACGTCAAAAGCCTGCAATTCAACTGCTTTGTGTAAGTCTTCCTCTAACTGAGCTTTATCTTTTAAGCTTGCTTGAAGCTTAGGCTGAAATATCGCAATTTGCTGATTACGTAATAGCCAAGCATCGTTTAAAGCAATGTCAGCATCACGTAAAATGTCGGCAGCGTTTAAGTAACTTTGTGTTTCCGCAACAATTGCGCTTGAAAAGGTTAAATGAATTTCTTTGTCATCAATAAGCAATGGCGTTTTTAGTGCTGGGTTAATTCTTTGTTCAATAATATCAACACAAGCATCTGCACTCGCGGTATTTTGTACTGTTAGCGCAAATTTCTCATCATCCACTCTGGCTAAACTTTCTTGCGGAGGGACGATAGCAGATAAAATACTTGCCACTTCGTATATCAAACGGTCACAAAAGTGATGACCGTAACAATCACGTATGAGTTTGTACCTGTTTAACGAAACCACGATTACATTAAAGTTTTGTATCTGCTCTTCCTTTAAAGCGATAAGCAATAACTCCATTCGGTCGATAAAAGCGGAGCGATTAAGTACATCTGCTATTGGGTCTATAATTTTTCTATTGGTAAAATCCGTCATAGATCCCGCCATTCGGTAGGCTTTACCATTTTTATGGCGGATGGCTGCGCCGCGGATCATCATCCAGCGATATGTCCCATCTGCATGTTGGATACGGCATTCTTGAGTAAAATGTTCTGATATTCCTTCTAAATGATGACGTAAACAGCGATTAAATTCGTATGTGTCATTCGGGTGAATACGCGCGACTAAAGATTCGAACTTATTTGGGAATTCAGTTTCTTCATATCCCAGCATTTTTTTCCAACGCACCGAAAAAAATGCTTCGTCTGAACTAATCAGCCAATCCCACAAACCATCATTAGCTCCCATAGCAGCTAAACTAAATCTTTCATTCGCCTTTTTACAATCGTCATCCAACTTTTTGGTTGTTAATAGGTTTTTTACCCGAGCATGTAAAATTTGTATATCGATTGGCTTAGCTACATAATCATTTGCGCCTAATTTAAAACAAGTGATGATTTGCCGGTTGATCCGGCTGGCGCTAACCATGATGACGGGTAAAGTGATTTGGTTATACTTACTTCTGACTAACTCCAATATACTGACGCCAGAACCATCGGGTAAATTAATATCCAATAAAATTAGATCAAATTCTTGTTGATTAATTTGTGTATAGGCAGCGGTTGCCGTTTCAGCAATCACCAATTTAATGTGCGGTTCTGCACGAAAAGTTTCTTTTACAATTTCCTGCGCGATAGGTTCATCTTCCACCAATAATATATTAGGCATAACATTACTCCCTGTTCGGTAGATGTAACTTAAAAGTTAGCAATAGATTTAAGGGGTAGCAAGGAAATAACGGACAGAATTTAACCTTTGAACACTCGGGCTAACCCAACCTCTTCATCTTTATATCAATTTTACTATAAGATTTATTCTTCCTCCTCGGCAGTCGTTGCTATTGCTGATTTTGCTTGGTCCAAAGTTTGCTGATAAACAGCATTAAGAAGCTTGATTGTGTCGCGGCTGACTGACTGTTGGTTTTCCCCACTCAATTGTAATTGATTTAATAGATGGGCGAGCTGCTCAAAACCTAAATTAGCTGATGATCCTTTAAGCTTATGCGCTATTTGTTTGAGTTGTTGCGAATTGTTAGTTTGAGCTGCACTTTCTAAAGTAGTTAAGCCTTCAATTGTCTGCTGCTCGAACATATCCATTAATTTTTTCCTTAAATCTAACGGAATACCGCTGAAACGTGTCATTTCAACCAATAACAAAGGTGACTCAAGATCATCGTTTAGATTGGTAGCTGTTTTTTGCTCTACATCTTTTGCAAGGTCATTTATTGGTTGTTGTTTTCTTTGCTGAACCTGCATTAATAGTTCAAACAAACGTTTTTCTTCAACTGGTTTGCTAATGTAATTATCCATACCCGCAGCTAAACATTTTTCTTTGTCGCCAGATAAAGCATTGGCTGTCACTGCAATAATGTAAGGAGCTTGCTGATTAAAAATTGATTTAATTTGTTTAGATGCTTGATAACCATCCATCACAGGCATCAGCACATCCATTAAGATTACGTCGAATTCTTTCTTACAGACAGCATCAATAGCCTGCTGCCCATTTGTAACAAAGTCGGCACTACAACCAATTTCCAACAACAAGTAGTTAAGATACTCGCGGTTCACTTCGTTATCTTCTGCAACCAATATACTTAAGGTTTTAAGAGGACTGTGATCAATAGCTGGTTGAGCAATTGTATCTTCTGCCTCTTCAGCTTTCCAACCTTGGTAAAAAAGCTCAATTAGTTGGTCATACAATACCGAAGCTTTAATCGGTTTTAACATCAATCCTGAAAACATCTCAGGAGCACAGTTAACTTCTTCGTTTGACGTACATAACAGTAAGTGCGGACAGCCATCAGCCAGACTTTCAATAAGATAATTGGCAACGTCAATGCCATCATATTGAGGCATACAATAATCCAAAATAATTACATCAATATCGTTTAAATTTATCTTGGCATGTTTTAAATCTTCAAACTTACTGTATTTGTATACTTCCATTCCCCATTCTAATAAATACTGCTCCAATACCATCAAATTCGTTAAGTTGTCGTCCAATACCACAACTTTTTTACCAACCAGTTCAGGCAGTTGTCCTTTGGCATAACGTTTGGGCGACGGCTGAATAGCGACAATTGGAATTTGCACTGTAAACACAGTGCCGACAGCAATTTGGCTTTCTAACGAAATTTTACCGCCCATTAACTCAACCAACTTTTTAGAAATGGCTAAACCTAACCCTGTTCCACCAAATTTTTTTGTTGTTGAGCTCTCAGCTTGAACAAAGGGCGCAAATAATAATATTTGTTTTTCCGCTTCAATCCCAACACCAGTATCCTGCACCTTTACGATTAGACTAGACGATTCGGTGTGATATTCACAATTGATGTGCACACCACCTTGTTCAGTAAACTTAATGGCATTACCGACTAAATTCACTAAAATTTGCCGAAAACGCATTTCGTCTAAAGAACAGGTTATTTTTGCTTGTTGGTTTAATAAGTAAGTGAGCTCTATTTTTTTCTCACTGGCTTTTGTGGCAAATAAACTAACAACGCCTTCAATTAACTCTGAGATGTCAACTTCACATTTATTCAGCAACATCTTACCTGCATTAATTTTTGAATAATCTAAAATGTCATTGATTATGGATAAGAGGTGCTCACCACTAAATTGAATGGTTTTGATAAATTCACGTTGTTTATCATCTAACATAGTGCGGGATAACAACGACGACATGCCTAAAATCCCGTTCAAAGGTGTTCTGATTTCATGACTCATGTTAGCTAAAAATGCACTTTTGGCGTGATTAGCTTCATCTGCCGCCTCTTTCGCTTCAATTATGCTTTGTTTAGCTTTTTGCTCGGCAGTAACATCATCAAAAACAAATAATTGTTTAAAGCCCGTCGGTGTTTCAATCATTTCTGTTGAGACCGAAAAAGTGTATACATTGTTATTCGCAGCAACCTTAACGTCATCACAAATAAAATGAGTACTGCTTTGAGTTTGATCATAGTCTGGATGTTGTTTTATTTTCTCAATCTGTCCATCGATTGAAGCAATATCACAAAAATACGACAAAGCCGCGTTGTTGGCTAAATCAACTTTAGAGGTTTGGTTGTCAACGACCACTATAGCGATAGGCACATTATTAAATATATAAGCAAAATAATCTTTCCAAGTGTCCAAGTGGGCGATTGCTTGTTGCAGTGAAATTTCCTTCTTTTTTAACTCAACAAATACATTCACTTTGCTTATCAAAATGGCTTGATTAATAGGTTTAAAAATAAAGTCTACTGCACCAAACTTGTATGCACGTTCAATATCAATCGAATCTTCATCTTCTGCAGTTAAAAAAATGATGGGAATATGTTTGGTTTGTTCATCTTCTCGCAAAAACTCCGCTACTTCATAGCCATTCATATCTGGCATATTTAAATCTAACAGTATCAAGGCTAAGTTATTATTATGCAGGGTAAATTTTAGCGCATCATTGCCTGACTGCACCGAGTGAATTTGCGCTTGAATCGAAGTTAATAACTTTTTTAACACGTGCAAATTTTCTGCTTTGTCATCAACCAATAAAATATCGATACGTTCGTCCATAATTATACTCCGGTTAAAAAGTTTGCTAACTCAGCTTTACTCATCACCATACTGACCGCCCTATGTTCAATACAGACGTTGATCATATATGGTTGAGAGGCTTCAGTTGCGGCAAGCGTAATTGTATTGCCTCCTTGGCGTAAAATTTCCTGCATACCTGCGCAGCCATCTTGATTAGCGCCAGACAAAATAATTCCGGTACACTTGTGTTTAAAGACAGCAGCAGCGGACGTAAACAATAAATCAATTGACGGACGACAATAATGCAGCAAAGGTGCAACACTTAAACAAAACATACTCTGGCTCTCAACTAAGGTGTGATAACCATCTGGTGCAAAATAAACGGTGTTTGGTTTAATTGTTTGGTTTTGGCCAATTAATACGAAATTCAAGTTGGTTGAAATTGTCCAATTGCAGTCTGTAACAATGGAATAAATCGGTTTGCCGTGAACGACAATAACAATTGATTTTCTTAGTGTGCCATTTAGATGTTTGAGTAAGTAGTAGATCTCTTCAGTAGACCCTGCGGAACCACCGATAACCACTAGACCTTTATTTGTGTTAGGCAATTCGCTCATAGATAGGCACTCCATGTTTCAATTTGCGTAAAGCTTTCACCTCATCCGGTATATATTCTTGTAATCCAATACACAAAAGCCCACCTTTAGGTAAAGCAGCGACTAATTTGTTAACAACCGCAAGATGTTGCTGCGGGGTAAAATACATCATTACATTCCGGCAAAATATAATATCAGCGCCTGTAAAAGCGGGTTCTGCCACAATATCATGTTGAGCAAATTTTACGTCGAAAACCAACTGAGGTAAAAAAACTGCTGAGTCATTTTCTACCACATAATACTTTGAAAATTCGTGACTTCCGCCACTCGCTAGGTAATTTTTAATATAGAGTTTTAAATTGGCTAATTGGTAACTTGAACGTTTGGCTTTTTCTAATGCCATTGGATTGAGATCAGTAGCGTACCTTTTACTTCCTCCCAGTAGATTGAGCTCCTGTAACAAAATAGAGAGTGATATAACTTCTTGACCACTAGAGCAGCCGATGTGCCAAATTTTGACATAGGGCTTAGTTTGATAATACTCAGGCAAATACTCTCGTAGAAACTGGTATAACACAGGATCGCGAAACATTTCAGTTACAGTGACGGTTAAATATGAGATAAGCTCTTTACTGATAGAAGGTGAATGCAGTAAAGGTTTGACAATATCAATAACAGAATCCACTTGATACTCTTTGCAAAAACTCAGTAACCGGCTTTTTAAAGGGGCACGGTTGTAACCACTAAAGTCGTATCCAAACATCTGTTTTAAAGTTGTCATGACAAGCTCAACCTCTAGGTCAACTTTGTCAATCTGCTCAAATGATTTGGTCATAACAACCTCTCTCAACTTAACCAGACTCGACATACACTCAACAATTTCTGAAAATCTATTGGTTTAGACAAATAATCACTTGCGCCGACTTCTATACATTTTTGTCTATCTTCAACCATAGCTTTGGCGGTTAGTGCTATGATAGGTAAGTTTTTATATTTTGCTTGTTGGCGGATTTTTTCAATCGCTTGATACCCATCCATCACAGGCATCATTATGTCCATCAGTACTAAATCAAAATCTTGTTTATCCAACAAATTTAATGCTGTTTGACCATTGTCTGCTTTAGTCACCTTTAAGCCTTTTTCGGTTAAAAGTTTTGCCAATGCAAAAGTGTTGCGCATATCGTCATCTACCAATAACACAGTCCTATTTTGCATGGGCTCTTGTAATAATTGCTCGCGTAATAAGTCTTCCCGAATTTTGACCGGTAAACTCGATTCGACTCTATGCAAAAATAGCAAAGATTCATTAATTACATCCGTATACGATTTTGCCGGTACCACCATCATATTCTGTTTAAAGCTTGTTAACAGAGTTTCTATCTCTTCAACTTCCTTGCTGCAATAAACCGAAATAGGTAAGTTATCCGGCAATTCTTCAACCTGCTTGAGTAACTCTGTTAATGATTCTAGGTCAATGTTATCCGCGTCTAAAATTAAATAATCGAATTTACGTTGTTGAATAAATTCAATCGCTTCACTGGTTAAATGTGTCACTTCTAGCTGAGTGTCACTGCCCTGCATAATAGTTTGCAGCTCAGTCAAAACAGATTCTGTTGGGCTAACAATTAATACGTGATAAGAAGATTTTTGCGCAATTAAACTTAACATCTTAATGCTTTGTTTAATTGCTTCTGCTTGAATTGGTTTTTGTGTAACCCCCAACGCACCTTTTAATTTGGCTGTGAGCTCTTCTGTGTCTTGACCTGTAATTATATGCACTGGAATATGCCTGAGCATGGGGTGTTGTTTTAATCTATCTAATACCTGCCAACCATCCATGTCGGGCAAACCTAAATCCAGCAAAATGCCAATAGGTTGATAAGCTATAGCTTTGGCAATGCACTCCATCCCGCTATACCCACAGATGGTTTTGAATCCAGCTGAACGCACTTGTTTTGCGATAACCTGACACAACTCTTGGTTGTCATCGATAATTAAAATACATTTATTGGTTTGGCCTATTTGACTGACGGATTGCAGATTTTTTTGCTGTGGTTTAACTTGATTGTTCAAAGTGTTTGTCACAACTATATCTGTGGGAGTATCCACTGATAATTCAGCTGTATTTTCAGCCAGATCAACGACTTGTGTTTCATCAACTGCTTTCTTGCCTTGAGGTGCCTCAAGCACTTTGACAACCTCAGCTTTTTTAGCAAATTTAGCCGGTAAAGTTAAAATAAACTCACTTCCCACTTCCTCTTCACTAGACAAAGAGATTTCACCACCTAAAAGCGCGGCAAGTTCTCTCGAAATAGTTAGGCCTAAACCTGTCCCCCCGTATAATCGATTAGTCGAGCCATTGGCTTGCTGGAAGGCTTCAAAGATAACGTTTTGTTTATCCAGTGCGATACCTATGCCTGTGTCTATTACTTTAAATTCGATTTTATCGGCGTCAGATTGCTCAACCTGCAATTTCACACTACCCGTTTGGGTAAATTTAAACGCGTTACTCAACAAGTTTTTAATGATTTGACTTAACCTTTTGATATCGGTTGAAAAATCAACATCTTTGGCATTTATTACAATGTCAAAATCTAATCCCTTATTTTTAGCTATCGCCGCAAAATTGCTGCGCCATTGTTCTGTTAACTCTGGCAAATCAACCGGCTCTATGACTACATCCAATTTACCGGCTTCAATTTTAGACAAATCGAGAATTTCATTTATCAGACTTAATAAGTCACTGCCGCTACGGTAAATAATGTCTGCACTCTCAACTTCTTCGTCATCTAAATGGCCGGTAGTGTTGTCTTTCAGTGATTTGGCTAATAATAATAAGCTGTTGAGTGGAGTGCGTAGTTCATGCGACATATTTGCTAAAAATTCAGATTTATAACGACTGGTTACTTCTAAATCTCGCGCTCGGCTTTCCAATTCGACTTTTAGATTATTTAGCGATACATTCCTTTGCTCAACGGCTATTTTTTGCTCTTCTAGCTCGGCCGTTTTTTGCTCTAAATCTACATTAATTGCTTGGAGTTCTTGTTGTTTTTGCTGCAAATCATTCTCTGAATCTTTTAAAGCATTGGTTTGTTCTTCTAACTCCCGATTGGCAACTTCAAGATCCGCTGACTGTTGCTGAGTAACCTTTAACAGCTCGTCAATTTTTGTCCGTTCATCCGCCATATGAATGGCGATTGCCAGATTTTCTGCAATTATATTTAGCAGTTCTTCAACATCTGCTGAAAACTCGCCAATTAAAGCAATTTCGAGTACAGCTATAGCTTTGTTTTTATAAAATAGCGGTACTATCACTAAGTTTTTTGGTGCTTGGTAGCCTGCCCCAGATTCAATCACTATGTAATCTTCCGCTATATTTTGTAAACAAACTAAATAACCATCGGCAACAGCTTTACCTAACATGCCTTCATTGAGATTAAAATTCGATTTGTGCTGTTTACGCGGACTAAAACCAAGAGTTTTAAATAGTTCGAGTTGCTGCTGTTGATTTACTAAATAAACAATTGCGACTTCACTGCTTATATAATTGCTCACAAATGCAAGTGCTGATTCGCACAAATCTGCCAGTGAGTCTTTTGTTCGAATCTGATCATTAAACTTATTAACACCCGTGCGGATCCAATTTTGTTTTTCTATGTTATTTTTGTATTCAAGCAATGATGCCAACATGCTTTTTAACGCAAAACCCAGCGAGTCTTTGTCACTTCTAGGGTGCACCTCAACCGCAAAATTGCCTTGTGCTATCTCTTTTGCCTGATTTTCAATTTCTTTTAAACTAACTAACAAATTTTTCAGCGCAACCGCCATTTCGTCTTCGTTGCTGCTTTGTAAAATTTCTATCGCTAAATCACCTTGGGACAATGCTTGGGCATTTTCGGCAATACGTTTAAATTTATTCAACATGTTATTGACCGAATGTTTTAGCTGGCCAATTTCATCATGTTCATTAATATCTAAAATTTCATTGTTGAGTCGACCTAAACTAATTTGTACTGCTTTCTCTTTGATTAAGTTGAGATTCCTTACGATATAACGTGACAAGAACAAAGCAACAACGGCAGATGCAACAATTGCAATTGAAATGCTGATAAGGATAGAATCTTTAATGACACTTTCCGCTTGTTCCAGTTGAAGGCGCTTTTTGTAGCGCGTGTCACTAATAGTTAATTGTAACTGCGCTATATTTGCAAAAATATCGTCCACTAATGGGATTGCCTCATTAGACAAAAGATAAACACTTTTATTCCAATCTCTTTGTGTTCTGAGCTCTATGATATGTTTTGCTTGGCTGATAACTTGATTGGATAAATCAACTAGCGAATTCATACGAATTGAATCCAACGCATTTATTTGTGTTAACAGTACTTGTTGTTTTTCGAAATTTTGATTTATCTTAAGCGGGATCAGCTGTTTGCCACCGTAAACAAAATCAACCAATAACAAACTTGTGTTAGCGGCTAACCAACGTAATTCCCCGAGCAAAGTTACTAATTTGGACGTTTGCTCGTCAGACTTTGACAGACTTGCAGCTTGCAGTTGATTAAGTTGTGTAAGATATTGTTGATAACTATCTTGATATGCTTGATCAAAATGAACACGGCTCGGAAAATTTGCTGACGTCCAAGCTAAAGCCTCAATTTCAGCCTGTATCGTTTCAAATTGCTCGAGTTGCTGTGAAACTTCATTAAGTGGTTGACTAAACTGACTATCTAAATCCATTGACTCTAGCCGAGCCATCACTCGTTTTATTGTCCGCCATGATTTCGCTCGATTGGCTAAAAAGTATTTTTGTTCTTCTTGATGATTACCTAATAACAAATAACCTCGTAACATGGCTAAACTGGTTTGCAACTCTTTATCTATCTCAAATAAATCTTGAGAAATTGGTAAAATATTCTCAGTTAACTCAACTCGGGTCTGTTGTAATTGATTACTTTTTTCCGTAATAACAACACCAGCGTAACCCACTACTACCAAAATAATAAAAAATCCTGCAAATAACTTAACCGCGATTTTCATGCGCTATTCCTTGTTTACACTAATTTAAACTGCATCTTTGGCGAATTGTTCTAATAACTTTTGTTCAAATGCACTAACAGGCATTGGTTTGGCAAAGTAGTATCCTTGGAATATTTCTACTCCGAGAGCTGACAGCAGCGAAACTTGAGCAATACTTTCAACCCCCTCAGCCACAATTTTCAGGTTTAGCGCGTTTGCAATATGCACTATAGCTTCAACGATAGCTTTATCGTCCTTGTCATCGGGCAAATTTTCGACAAATGACTTGTCTACCTTTAACGTGGTTATAGGTAAACTTTTTAAATAACCAAGTGACGAATAACCTGTACCAAAATCATCAACCGAAATAGCCATATTTTTTTGGCTAAATTCGGCAAGTATAGGTAAAGCTTGTTCTAAATTTTCCAACAACAAAGATTCGGTAATCTCTAGCTCAAATAAATTTGTCGGTAAATTATAGTTATTGAGTAGTTCAAAAATATCTTGAGGAAGGCTTGGATTAATAAACTGACGCGCTGATAAGTTAACAGCTATGGGAATAACAATTTTATCTTGCGTCCATTTTCCTAACAGTCGGCACACATCCTGAATAACTTGGTAACCGATAGCATTGATTAAACCAGTTTCTTCGGCTAAAGGAATAAACTCCATCGGAGAGACCAATCCACGTCTAGGATGATTCCAACGAACCAAAGCTTCAGCACCAATAATTTTACCTGCACGGTCTGATTTGGGCTGCAAATAAGTTTCAAATTGGCGTTGATCAATCGCGGTGTGCAAATCCTCTTCTAATTCAACTTTATCTTTTAATGATATTTGTAATGTAGATTGAAAAGTAACCACCTGCTGATTACCCATTGCCCAAACATTTTGTAAGGCGATGTCGGCATCACGCAATATGTCTTGAGAATTTAAGTATCCTTCAGTATCAAACACAATGGCGACAGACATGGTTATATGTAATTCTTTGTCATTTATAATAAGGGGTATTTTAAGTGGAGCGGCTAACTCTTGAGTGGCAAATTCTTGTATTTGATCTAAGTTGGGTGGGTTTTGGTAACTCATAGCGAATTTACTACTTTCCACCCGAGCTAAAAATTCAGCTGATGGGGTAACTTTTGACAGATAATTAGCCACTTCTTGAATTATGCGGTCGCCGATATGATGGCCATACGAATCACTAATTAATTTATACCTGTCAATTGAAATCAATAAAATTGCATAACTGTGAATCTGTTTAGCTCTTTTGCTATTTATCAGTAATTCAAGTTGATCTAAAAATGCGGAGCGATTTAGCAAACCGGTTAACGGATCCATCATTTTTCTATTATTGATGTCTGTCATTGAGCCTGCCATTCTATATGCTTTGCCATTTTCATAACGAATGGCGGCGCCGCGGATCATCATCCAACGATAATTGCCTTCCTTGTGTTTAACACGACATTCTTTGACAAAATGTCCAGCTAAGCCCTCTAAATGACTTCTTAATGCTCGATTAAACTCGTTTAGGTCATCTGGATGAATTCGTTCAATAAAAGCTTTAAATTCGTTTGGAAATTGCGACTCTTCATAACCGAGCATTTTTTTCCAGCGCTGAGAAAAATAAATCTCTCCTGTATGGATAAACCAGTCCCATAAACCATCATTTGCGCCATTGGCGGCAAGTGAAAAACGTTCGTTAGCTCGGGTGATATCTTCATCAAGGTGGCGAATAATTAAAAGGTTGCTGACTCTAGCCAACAGTATGTCTAAATCAATTGGTTTGGTAATGTATTCGTTTGCGCCTAATTTAAAACACTCTATGACTCTTTTATTCGTGCGATCACCACTAAGCATGACGATAGGTAACGAGATAGGCGTTTCATTTTCTCTAATTTTTTTTAGTAAGTCTGTCCCCGTGCCATCGGGCAGTCCGATATCTAGCAGAGCGATGTCATATCTAATACTTAAAATTGCTTTGTAAGCGTCTGCAAAATTTGAAAATGCATAAACCTGATAACCACCTGTTACTTTAAGGGTATGCGAAACTAACTCTCGAGTAACACTGTCATCTTCTACCAATAAGACTTTGGTCCGCGAGTTCATAATATATTCCCTTACCTGAGGTAATAATTCTAATCCCCTTAAACATAGTTAACGATTGTGACTAATAAAAGACTAAAACCTAATAACCCCAGATACTTTTAGAACATATAGTTATTTACCCGGCATTTTTTGCCATGTAACCTGGTCGCGAACGTACACAGGTGAAATATCTGATGCACTCTCTAATGTTTGAGTTTTTGCTTGCTCAGCCGCAATAAATGCAATATCTAGTGCGCTCGGAAATGGTTGTTGGTTATAAATATCAGCGACTAATTGGGTCGATAGCTCTTGTTGATACGTTTGCCAGCCAGTGCCAATAGCCGTCCATTTTTGTTGTTGATTTAATTGTTCAAGTGCGCTTTCTGGTGGGCATACTTGTTCGTTAACTAATGTTTCAACTATCCCTTTGCCTGTTACTTTATATGCGGCCATGTAAATTTCGTTCATGCGCGCATCTATTGCAGGTACAACAAAAATATCCCCGCTTAAATTAAATTGGTTGCGGTAAACCCCATGCGCCATCGCCGCTAAAGTAGATACACCCAATGCAGGTTTATTGGCACCAAGCGCTAATCCCTGCACTATACCGGTTGCAATGCGTACACCAGTAAAACTACCTGGACCTTTGCCATAGGCGATTAAATCGACCTCGTCTAAATTAATGCTGGCTTGCTGCAACACTGACTCTGTCATAGCTAAAATGCGTTTGTTATGTTCTCGCGGACATACATCAAATTCAACATATTCAGATGTTTGCCCATTGTCATTTACTAATAAAGCGGCAGAACAAGCTTCTGTTGAGGTGTCTAGGGCTAAAATGTACTTCATATCTATAACTCTATAATTCTTTAACTTATCAGACTTAACTTGAGCGTATCGCTCTAGCGCTGTTTTAAAAATTCACATGCTTTGTCGAGTGAACGACTGCGCTGCATATCCGGTAAACTTTGAATAAAAGTTTCACCATATGGGCGCGATACTAACCTTGGGTCGCAAATAATCAAGACGCCATGGTCAGTTACATCCCTAATCAGTCGCCCTGCACCTTGTTTTAGGGTGATAACAGCTTGTGGAATTTGAATTTTACTAAATGGGTCTTCACCTTTGCGTCGACAGTTTTCAATGCGCGCTTGCATCAAAGGATCATCCGGTGCGGCAAAAGGTAGTTTATCTATTACTACACATTTAAGTGCATCACCGCGCACATCAACCCCTTCCCAAAACGCACCTGTGGCTAACAATACAGGTTTGTCAGCAGCTAGGTATTGTTTTAGCAATTCGCGTTTAGGTACTTCACCTTGAATAAATAACGGATTGGCAATTTTATTTTTTAATCTATCAGCGACCAAATTCATCATGCGATAACTGGTAAACAATAAAAAACAGCTGCCTTGTGCCGCATCGACAATTTTAAGCGACAAATCCACTAACGCATTAAGCACAGCTCTGTCGTTTGGCTCAGGGAAATAGCGCGGAATACACAATAAAGACTGCTTTTTATAATCAAACGGACTATCAAGCTGAATAGAATTAAAATCCTCCAAGCCCAATAAATCAGTGAAATGATTAAAACCACCATCAACAGACAAAGTTGCCGAAGTCATTAACCAAGCTTGTTTTTTCTCTTGGCGTAAATTGGAAAATTTATCGGCGATAGAAAGTGGTGTTAAGTTTAAACTTGCGTGCCTTGGGGTGGTTTCGTACCACAAACTAACATCAGCTTGTTGCCACGTAGTTAATTTGGCAATTTTTTGTTTGGCTTCAAAGATACGCTCAAAACAATTATCCGCTGACTTTGAGCGGCCAACCTGTTCTTTTAACACCTCATAAGCAAAATCAATCGATTTAACTAACGCATCTAACTCACGCTGACACTGTTCGGTTTGACCTTTTTCACGCCAGTTGCCTTTTTCTGGTAACTCAGGGAAAGTTAAGCGGAATTGTCTTGCGTTAGTTATAAGCTTATTTGCAGCTTTGCCGAGTTGCTGTGCATCTTTTAAATCAGTGCGATAGGCAAGCTCCATATCTTTACCTAATTCGACTAATATGCGAGTTGAAATACGGTCGCCAAAATATTCGCACGCAATATCAGGGATCTGATGTGCTTCGTCAAACACCACAACTTGCGAGTCTGGCACTATTTCACCAAAACCCGTATCTTTAACCGCCATATCAGCAAAATATAAATGATGATTTATCACAACTAAATCAGCATCAGCTGCTTTTTTACGTGCTTTAACTAGATAACAATCATTGTAATCAGGGCATTCTTTGCCTAAACAATTGTCAATTGTACTAGTAACCAGTGGAATGGCTTTAGAGTCTTCAGTAATAGTAGTGACTTCACCTATATCACCTGATTCAGTTGAAATAAGCCATTTATCAATGTTTTTTAAGTCTTTTAGCAGCTTTTTATCTTCAAGCATTGGATGCGCTTTGTGTTGTTTGTGCCTGTGTAAACACAAGTAGTTAGCACGCCCTTTTAACAAAGCCGTTTTGCTGCGGCTTTTCAGTGCTTTTTTAACCAAAGGTAAATCGCGGTGAAATAACTGCTCTTGTAAATTTTTAGTACCGGTTGAAATAATTACTTTTTTGTCACTTAACAAAGCGGGAATTAAATAAGCAAAGGTTTTACCCGTGCCCGTGCCGGCCTCTGCGATTAATAAAGCTTTTTCTTGAATAGATTTTTCAAAAGCGAGTGCGAGTTTAACTTGCGGCACACGCGGCTGAAATCCATCAATCGCTTTTGCCAATGCCCCTTCTTTTGAAAAAACTTTCTCAACCTGACTCAAAACTTAACTCGGATAAATTATCTAGAAATAAATTGATGTGGGATTATGCGTGTTTTTACCTAGGATGACTAGCGTGTGTTGCGCTTTGTACTACATTTTATTAGGAGAATGTGGTTAACTATTTACGCTGTCCTAAGGGTAATTGCATGTATTATTGGAAGTTAAATTTGTCTTTAGTATGTAAAAAGTTGGCTTTAAGCTTGATCTTTATCGTGTTTACAATAGATAAAAGCTGTGCGGGAGAATATTTGACTATCGGCTATTTTGACGTACCAGTGCACACTGTATACAAAGATAAACTAGGCCCCAAAAGCGCTTTACTCTCGTATAGCAAACTAATCACCGACCAAATGAATGTGCAAGTCACGTTTAAAAAATACCCTCTGAGTCGCTTGTTTTATATGCTTGAGCAAGGACGTATCGATATGATTTTAATCATGCTAAAAACCCCTGAGCGTGAAAAAAAGTTTGTCTATTCTACGATACCAATTTTAACCATTCAGTCAGCGCTTGCGCTTGGCAATACAACCCCACTAGATACTTTTACCTCATACAGGGCATTAGCCGATCTCAGAATTGACATCTGGAAAGGGGCCATTTATCCTCAAGAATTGGTAGATGCAGGGGTTGCGATTACCAAACTATCAGGAACGAATGTGATAGAAAGAGGTTTTAAGCGGTTGTTGGCTAAGCGTAGTGATGGTTTTTATAGTCCAGATAAATTATCTCTAGAATACATGCAGGCTCAAGCTGAGTTTAATCAACAAATAAAAGTGATATTAATTCCAGATCCCCCAAAACAACTTTATACCGCATTTTCCAAAAGCAGTGCTAACAAATTTCTGTCTAAATATAATTCAGCGCTCCAACAGTTAAAAAAACACAAAAGCTATGAAAACTACTTACATGAGTACCTCACGTTAAGTGCCGATTAATCGGCTTGACTGTTTGGCTGTAATTCTGTGAATCATACCTCTATATCTACATGTTTTTGGCCTTTATCATCAATATATACACCAGATTCAGACTGCCCTTTATCCGTTGATTTTTCTTCGTCTGTCTCGACATCCTCATCTTGATGATAGCGAGTATCGGCAGCATGGTGTGCAAGTCTATTTTTAAGATATCTATCTTGCGGTGCATCCTCGTGCTGTTTAACTGACGCTCTGATCCCTTTGACATTTAACCTAGGCGGTTGCAGTTTGTTTTGTACAATACGTGGCATAAATGGAATTATTAGATCAGTGTTCATTTAATGCCTCCGATAAAATTGATGACGATATATCCTATATATCGGCAATTCGTCGATATAATTTAATTTTAGCTGATCTCGTCGCCATGACACTTGGTTACGCTTAATAAATAATCATTATCAGAAAGTTTAGATAATTTAAAGGGATAAGCTTTTAGTTTAAGCCAAGCTGGGATATCTTTTAAAGATGCGGCATCTTTCAACAAAAGTTGAATTTGGCCCCCCTGCTGAGCTTTTTTTAAGCTAAGCTTTAAAGTAAGTAATGGCATTGGACAACGCATGTCACGACAGTCGATTGGCTTTGGCATAATACAATCTGCTAATTATTGGCTTGTTAGTTTAACAAAACATCGGATAACTTGAGAACCATACAATGAATAGCTCTGGCTTACCGGAAAATCCAACTCTTAAAGATATTAACAAATTCAAGCGCCAACTGAATTGGGGCGACTTACCGCCGTTTTATCATATGATTGCATCATCAGTCAGCGAGCTTGAAAGTATTCAAACCATGGGCTTTGATAACGCGCTAAACAAAATCTGCAAACCAAACAATTGGAATCTGCAATTACTCGGTGGTTATTTTGACGAGCAAAACGTTGTGCATGTCGAAAGAAAACCACGTATCGCAATATACCAATTATTTACCGACCGTGGTTTTGAATTGCACTGTTTTCCGTATGCTAAAAATAAAGAGATAGATCAATATGTACGCGGACACAAACTCATGGAGTTTATAACTTGGGACCCAGGCACAATGAAAGTGTTATGCCGAGTGAATTCACTGCATAAATTTATTGATTATTATTTTCAACGTGGTGATGTTGCCGACCGAGCCATCATATTTTATGCAATGCAATGTGTAGACAAACTCATAAATTATATGAAATCGCACGTTGACGTTATTAAACTCGACGGTGTATCTATCGAGCAGTATTTTAAAGCTCAAGAAAAACGAATTGCGTCTGATGATTATGATGATTTGTTATTAGGTGATCTTAAAGGAAACGATTTGTCAGATTTTGGCTCTAAGTAACATAATTACAAATTTATAAAGGATAAATGTTTGTTCAATAAACTTAAATGTTTTGCGCTCGCAGCTGCTGTTAGCTTAAGCACTATACAGTCTTCAATAGGTTATGCGTCTATTTCGAATAACCATAAATTGCCAAACCTAGGAACAGTGGCGGCAGGCAGTTTAACCATAGAAAAAGAAAAAGTGCTCGGCAAAGTTATTCGTAGGCAATTAAGAGCGACCTCGCCGGTTATTTCTGATCCATTGTTAGACCAATATTTAAATGACTTGGGCAACAGGCTAGTGTCAAAAGCTGCGGATGTACGCTACCCGTTTGACTTTTACCTAATTAAAAATCCACAGATTAATGCGTTTGCTACCTTTGGTGGTGTTGTTGCAATTCATACCCGCACTTTACTGGAGTCAAAAACTGAAAGTGAACTCGCCTCGGTTATCGGCCATGAAATAGCCCACGTTACCCAAAGGCACATCGCCAGAACCATTGAAGAGAACGAACGAAATGCACCTTTAACTATAGCTTCATTGTTGGGTGCTATATTAATTGCCATGGCCGACCCGAGCGCAGGCGCAGCTGCCATTACCACAGCACAAGCGGGTAGCCAGCAAATGGCGTTAAATTATAATAGACAAAATGAAAAAGAAGCTGATCGTATAGGTTTACGTATTTTAATGGATGCGGGTTTTGACCCTAAAGGTGCACGTGACTTTTTTGTAAGGCTTGCCGAGCAAAGCCGTTACTCAAGTAAACTACCGGCTATGTTGTACTCGCATCCTTTGCCAGACAGCCGAGTCAGTGATATTCGCGCCCGCATTGACGGTTTACCACCAGTTTATGCCAAAGAAAGTATCTATTTTAATTTAGCGCAAATACGCACCGCAGTTTTTTATACTCAAGTACCCAGTTATCACGTTGAATATTACCAAACTCAACTCAACGGCATGATGCAAGCAAATAATCCGTTATTAAAATACGGCCTTGCTCTTGCACTAATGAAAGAGGAAAGATTCAGCGAAGCAGAACCCTTGATTAATCAACTACTCGAATTAGATGCCAACAATTTATTTTATTTAGATTTAAAAACCGACATTGCATTAGGCTTAAAACAATATGCGTCTATACTTGAATTGTTGAGCGGCAAACTTGAATTGATGCCAAAAAACCAAGTTTTGCTGCTTAATTACGCAAACGCACTGTTAACGGCAAATCAGGCTCAGAAAGCAGTTGAAATCTTAAAAGATTTTATTATTCTGCACCCCGAGCACTATCTGGCGTGGCAACTGATGGCGCAAGCATATAAACAGCTTGAAAATCGTTCGATGTATCATCAAGCGCAAGCAGAATTATATGCTCTGGTCTTAGCTTATCCTAAGGCGATAGACGAATTGCACACAGCGTTTAACTATATCGAACGGCAGTCTGAAACTGAAAAAAGACGAATTTCTGCCAGAATTAAACAATTGCGTGAAGAACAAGAGAGTATCAAAAGGCTTTAAATATGGCTGAATATATTATTTATCATAATCCACGTTGCAGTAAGAGCCGTGAAACATTAGCACTACTTCAAGAAAACGGTATAGAGCCTGAAGTGGTTGAATATTTAAATACCCCACCAACGGTAGAGCGTTTAGCACAAATTGTAGAAATGTTAGGTTTGGAATCAGCACACCAGTTGATTCGTGATAAAGAGTCTATCTACAAAGAGTTAGATTTAGACGAATTGATGCAAGACGAAGAACTACTTCCTTTAATGAATGAATATCCGAAATTAATTGAGCGCCCTATTGTGATTAAAGGCAATAAAGCAGTATTAGGTCGCCCACCAGAAAATGTATTAGACCTAATTAATGGCTAATATTCTGGTTTTATATTACAGCCGTCATGGAAGCACCAAAAACCTTGCGCATGAAATAGCGCAAGGTATTGAAAAAACTGGGGCTCAAGCAGTTGTAAGAACTGTACCTTCAGTGAGTACAGATACTCATGCAACTTCGACGAGTATTCCAAGCGACGGCGATATTTACGCCACTGAGCAAGATTTAATAAACTGTGATGGTTTAATTATCGGCTCGCCTACTCGCTTTGGTAATATGGCCGCGCCACTAAAATATTTTTTAGACGGTACCAGCAAACTTTGGTTAAAAGGCAGCTTGTCTGGTAAACCAGCCGCTGTGTTTTCATCAACCTCTAGTTTGCACGGCGGGCAAGAAAGCACTTTATTAACCATGATGTTGCCGCTACTGCATCACGGTATGCTAATTGTAGGTTTGCCTTATAGTGAAGCTGATTTGCACACAACCACCACAGGCGGTACGCCCTATGGCGCAACCCATTTAGCAGCAGAACAAAACACCAAACTTTCAGCAGAAGAAAAAAACTTAGCGCAAGCTTTAGGCTATCGAGTTGCTGATATTGCCCAAAGACTCAGGTAAACTATACGCCCTTCGAGTTATTCAGTAGTGGTGTTATGACCCAAGAACAAAAAATTACCCGTGCTAAACATATAGCATTATTCGGTTATTTAGGATTAATTGTATTAGTGCCAGTATGGCATTTATGGTTAGCGCCACCAATGGAAGGTCTGTCGGCGACCTTTTTAGTCACCTTATGGCTCACACCTTTGCTCATACCATTTAAAGGTTTAGTTACTGGTAAACCATATACTTACGCGTGGGCGAACTTTGTTGCTATGTTTTATTTTTTACATAGTTTAACCCTAGTGTGGGCATCTGATTCTGAACGTTATCTCGCCATTATTGAGTTTGTATTGGTCACCTTATGGTTTTGTGCAGGTAGTTATTATGCGCGCTGGCAAGGGCAATATTTAGGTATAGGTTTGAAAAAGCTCAAACAAGTTCAAGCTGAAGAAAAAGCCTTTTTTGAACCTGAAAGCAATAAATAACCGAGTGAAAACCGTTTGATTAATATTATTGCCACCGAAGCAGACTTTTATATTTGTGAAAAACCAGCTGGATTAGACTTTCATGATAGTGATGATCAAGCTGGTTTTTTTAGCTTAATCAAACAGCAAACTGGTGAAAATTTATACCCAGTACATAGACTCGATAAACAAACGTCTGGTCTGATAATTGTTGCGCGTAATCTCGCCGCTGAGCAAATCTTTAATCAACTTTTTAGCAGCCATCAAATTGAAAAGTATTATTGGGCCATCGCGGGCAATAAACCAAAACAAAAACAAGGCCGCATTGTTGGTGATATGGTTAAAAGCCGTAATCGCGCATGGAAATTAACTAAAGCCACAAGCAACCCAGCAAAAACCTTTTTTTATTCTTTTGGTTTAGGTACTGGTCAGCGTTTATATCTACTTCGTCCCTACTCAGGTAAAACCCATCAATTGCGTGTTGCACTTAAATCTATTGGTGTGGCTATTTTAGGCGATGATATATATAAAGGTGACGCTGCCGAGCGTTTATATTTACATGCCTATGCGCTGAAGTTTAGCTATCAAGGACGAGACTTCTGTTGGCAAGTAGCGCCAACTGGTGATTCTTTTCAACAAATTCCACAAGAAATTATTCAACAAAACCAATTAAATCAACCATGGTGTCTAAATTGGCCTAAACTATAAAGAAATCCCTAGCTTGGTAGACCAACAATGAAAAGAATTGACCATATCGACAAGCTGAAAGAGATGGAAATTTTAAGTCGTATTCCACTATTCAAAGGTCTGTCAGCGCAAGAGCGCAGTAGTTTAATAACCGACGAACTAGAATTCTACATAGCTGAAGAAGGCGATTATGTAATTAAACAAAACGAAAATGATCACTTCTTTTATATTTTGTTGAGCGGCAAATTAGAAATCACTAAAAATGCCAATCACTCAGTAATCGCTGAAGTTCAACCTGGTGATTTTGTTGGCGAAATAGCCTTTATTACCAACCAACCTCGAACCGCTTATGTGCAAGCAATTGAACAATCTATGGTGATCCGCGTTGACCAAACCATAATGCACCATTTGCCAGAAAAAGTTCGCGAAAAAATCAAAGACACTATGATCAATGGCTTGGTCAACTTAATTAATCACATGAATGATGAAATCATTATGCTACATGACAGAATCGACGATTATGAAAAACAACAGGCTAATGGCTCTGTGCAATTAGCTGAGAATTGGCAGAAATAACCCTTGTTATTGAGCTAAACCAAATAAATACGCCCCATCCATTACGGATTATCCTGTTGAAATATATGATATTTTTACAGGTGAATATAGTTAACAGCCTGCTAATCATTTAGCGGTTAACCACTGGTTATTCAATAATCTGCCGAAGCTATAGAATATTTATTTTATAAAAAGCATCAACTACTCAAGTCCCCCATAATTTCTCCACAATTTCTGCACAATGTACGACTATAATTTTTTGAACTTGTTAAATACATCTAAATAAGGATATATGTATGAGCAATTACCCTCCCACCCGTTTTAAAAAATCGAAAATATTTTTGCTTATCACAGTCCCTTTGTGGGCTTATCAAACCCAAGCTGCACAATGTGAGTTTAGTGTTGTGAATGAATGGCAAAATGGCTATACCGGCAATTTGGAGATCACCAATAACAGCAATGAGGTTATCAATGGCTGGCAAGTTGAATTAGCCTTCAATCAAAATGAAACCATTGGCAGTGCTTGGGGTTCTAATTTAACTGGCAGTAATCCATATTTTTTTACCAACAAAGGTTGGAATGGCCAAATTAACCCTGGCGAATCCAAATCCTTTGGATTCAATGGAACAAAACCCAATGGATCACTTGTATCGCAGCCTACTTTAGCTGGAGTGTGTGATGGGTCTCAAATGACGATAGAAGTTGAAGAGCCTCAACCTGAATCCGCCCAGTGTCAGCTAACCATTGAATATGAGTGGAACTCTGGTTTTAGAGCACGAGTTGATATTAGCAATACCGCCAATCAAGCAATCCAAGGCTGGCAAGTGTTAATGCAGTTCGAAGATGCAACTAAAATTACCGGCGTTTGGCATGGTAATCATACAGGCAGTAACCCATATACAATAGTAAATGAACAGTACAACCCCCGCATTGCAGCAGGTCAAACCATTAATTTCGGTTTTAATGCAGAGAAAGCTGTTGCTGACACAGCGCCAACGATTCCAGCATTGGGCGGGTTATGTTCGTTTGACGGAAGCATTAATCATGCACCGACCGCAGTCGCGACCGCTTCAGTGACATCAGGCGAAGGACCATTAAGTGTGACCTTCAATGCTGCTCAGTCAGCAGATATAGATGGTGATGCATTGACTTATCTGTGGGATTTTGGCGATGGAAGCTCATCAACCGAGGTTCAACCTAGCCACATTTACCAACAACAAGGTAATTATACTGTTAGCTTAACGGTTAGTGATGGTGCTGTCAGTTCAAGCTCTGAGCCGCTCACTATCTCTGTAGCAGAGCCACAAATAAGTTTACCTTATGTATTAGACAGCAATAACTCATCACTGTATTTCGTTTCAACCAAAAAAGAACACACGGTTGAAACTCATACATTCCAAACTTTATCTGGTGGCATTTCACTTGACGGTGAGGCGAACTTACAAATTGACTTAAGCAGCGTTGACACTGGGGTAGATACCCGTGATGGGCGTATGACTGAACATTTATTTGTTGTTGATACTTATCCGTTTGCGCAAGTTAGCTTGTCGTTAGATTACGATACGGTTAAAGCTGTGCCGACAGGAGCAGCAGAGGGAATGGACATTAATGCAACGTTAAATTTGTATGGCGTTGATATCCAAATCAATACCCAAGTACAGGTAAGCCGTTTGTCTTCATCGCGTATTTTGGTTCAGAACAGTCACCCTATCCTACTAGATGCAACTGACTTTGGACTTGAAATGGGCATAGAAACCTTAAGAAAGTTAGCAAATTTAACGTCTATAAGTTACGCCGTGCCAGTGAACTTTAATTTAGTGTTCCATACACAACAACCAGCACAAGCAGATGAGGAGTAGAACAATGAGATTAACTAACTTTCAACACTTGTTTTCCCCTGATGCAAACCCTGATGCAAACCCTGATGCAAACAGTACGTCTAAAATGCAGCATACTCGTTTACCTGCTTTATTGTTTTTGGGAATGGGATTGTTATCGCACAACGCCTTTGCTGCAACCTGTGAGTTTTCCATACCGGATAATTGGAACAGCGGATTTAAAACCGAAATTATCATTCAGAATGATGAAATTGCCAAAGACGACTGGACACTCAACCTTACTTGGCCACAAGGTGTATCCATAAATAATGGTTGGAATGCAACATATAGTTGTAGCGATACTGGATGTACCATCCAAAATACCAATTCGATCCTCAATCCAAATGAAAGATTAGGGCTTGGTTTTGTCGCCAGTAAAAATGGTTACGACGGTGAAATTGAGCTGACGCTAACTGGTGATATTTGCGATGGCCTTGTTGATCCATCACCTAATGATAGCGTCGGTAATAACGACAATCAAAGCGACACTGGCTTGTGGCAGTTAATTGGCGACACTTCGTCATTAAGCTATGTATCGGTGAAAAAATTACACACGGCAGAAATCAATCAGTTCCAAGGGAATGATATTAACGGTCATGCATTATCCGGTAGCATTGATTTTGATGGTAATGTGGTGTTAGCGGTTGACTTAAACAAGATTGAAACCGGCGTTGATATTCGTAACAGTCGTGTCGTCGATTTATTATTCGCCACCGAGCTTTTACCTACAGCCTATTTCACTACACAAATAGACACATCTGAAATATCTGCTATACCAACAGGCGATATTGCAACTCAGACAGTTAGCGGTGAGCTAACTATCCACGGTGTAAGCCAACAAATTTCGTTGGACTTATTGGTAACTAAACTTGGGGTTGGCACAGTTAAGGTTTCAACCTTACGACCGCTGATAGTCGACAGCAATAGTTTTGATATGGCTTATGGTATTGAAGCTTTGCGTGTGGTCGCCGGGTTGTCGGGAATTGGCGAAGCCGTACCGGTTTATTTCGACTTGCAGTTTACCTCTGTCAGTACGAATAATTTTGTTAAAACTGAAAAAGCTGACGAGCCTATCGCCCCAGACAGTCTGATGGTGCAGTATCAACCGTCAGACAATCAGGCGCACTTAAATTGGCGCGATAACAGTAATAATGAAACGTCTTACCTTGTGCGGCGTCAAGCCATAGGCGGTGATTGGCATACAGTTGCTGAGCTTGCAGCCAGTGCCACTTTAATGTCCGAAGGCTTGCCTGATACCGGCGAATTTAACTATAAAGTTATTGCGCTTAACCAAGGTGTACCTTCTTTACCAACAGATGCAGTTTCGGTAACAGTAACTGAAACCAATGCGATAGCCAGGGGGATGGAACAATTCAACGCCAATTGTGCCGGCTGTCATGGTTCCGAAGGTGGCGGTTTAGGCAGTTTCCCTGCGCTAAACACAGAACGAAATGTCGAGGCTATGATTGAAACCATAGTTAGCACTATGCCGTATAGTAATCCTGCGTCTTGTGATCAGCAATGTGCTGAAGACATTGCAGCTTATATTCAAACATTATGGCCGAGTACATTAACTTGTGATGTCGGTGTTACGCCTGTTGCTTATGGTGCAAGGCAACTCAAGCTGCTGACTCAACGTGAATACCAAAATACAGTTGAAGATTTGTTGAAAGTGGATTATCAGGTCGCAGATGGTCTATCACCTGACAGCCAAGTAGGATTTTTCACCAACAATACTCACGCCAGTGTATTGTCGACCACATATAACAACTATTTATTGGTCGCTGAAGAACTCGCTCAATGGTCTGCGGATAGGAATTTCTCCAACCTCTTAGCATGTGCTGCAATTGATGAAACTTGTGCTGCAGCACTCATCACAGATGTCGCGCCTAAGATATTTAGAAGGCCATTAACAGCGGATGAACAAAGTGCTTATGAAGCTATTGCGTTAGGCACATTCAATGGTGGTGATATTGCCGCAGGTATGCAATTGGCGTTAGAAGGTTTGTTATCTTCTCCACAGTTTATTTATCGTCATGAGTTGGGTGAAGCTAACCCGGATAATCCAGAATTGGATTACGATGCCTTTGAATTAACGTCGTACGAAATGGCGACCTTCTTAGCTTATACCTTCACAGGCTCAACGCCCGATGATGAATTGCTAGCAGCGGCTGCCAATGATGAACTGCGAGATGAAGACAAAATAATGCAACACGCAGCTCGATTAGCCGCAAGTGCAGAAGGTGTGTTGGCTGATTTTATTGGCAGTTGGCTAGGTACAGCGGACTTAGAAGTGGCAGCGAAAGATCAAACTTTATATCCAAACTACCAAGATTTAGTGCCACATATGAAAGAAGAGTTAAATAAAACCTTCGCTTGGATCATGATGCAGCAGGATGAAGGTTTCGCATCGCTCTACACGGCTAATTTCACATTCTTAAATGAAACATTGGCGAATCACTATGGTATCTCTGGTGTAACAGGACAAGAAATGCAAAAAGTCGCGACAGCAAACCGTGGTGGTATTTTAGCCAACGGGGCGTTTATGGCGCGCTGGGCAGAGCCGGCTGAATCCCACCCTGTGATCCGTTCTGTTCGTGTTCGACGCCGTATGTTGTGTCAAGATCAGCCTGATCCGCCAGCTGGTACCTTTGAAGCTCGCGAAGAAAAACTTGCGGCGTTGTCTGAATTTCTGCAAGACCCAACAACCACTAATCGCGACAAGTATCACGCATTAACTGCAGAGACTCCTTGTAGCAGTTGTCATTCACAGTACATAAATCCACTAGGATTTGGTATGGAAGACTTTGACGCTGTCGGTAATGTGCGTAGTAGCGACCTTAAAGGTAACCTGATTGACGCATCAGGCACTCTGTACGCGCCAGAAAGCTATGCAGATCTTGATTCAGAACTGAGCTTTTATGGAACTCAGGGTTTAGCAAACCTAATGGCAGGATTAGACTCAGCGCAAAATTGTTTAACACAACAAATGTTCCGTTACACAATGGGCGTTGGACATGATGAGATTGATCCGAATAATCCAGAAGATGCAAGTTTGCCACAAACAGAACAAGCTGGTTATTTATGTGAAATCGACACGCTAAAAGACAGGATGATAAACGAAAGTCCAAGAGCCATGTTAGAGAACTTTGGTTATCTAAAATCAGTTAGATATCGCAAAGCTTGGTCAAGAGATGAATAGCCGTTGAGCTGCAAAGGAAATTATCATGAATAAATATCAATTAGATAAACTAGCAATGTCACGTCGCAGCTTGTTAAAAATGGTTGCAGCCTCTGGCATATCAAGTTCGTTAATTCGCACTTCTCCTCTTGTTGCCGGGATCTTGTTCTCACGACATGCCGACGCTCAAGAGTCTGGATTACCGAATAAAACCATTTGCATTTTCACGCCGGGTGGCGCTATTGCCAACCTGTGGAATCCTACAGGAACGGGCGATGATATGGTAATGGGCGTGATGTCACAGGGCTACGATTCGGTAAAAAACGAATGTAACTTTTTGGTGAACATGGCACACGGTAATGCTGGTCACGGACGAATGCCAATCATTTTGGCAAAAGAATGGAACAGTGACAGTTACGACGTCATGATGGGCAATGCACTAGGGCCAGACATGCCATTTCGTTACATCAACTTAGGTGTTCACAGTAACGGTGCTAACTATATGACTAAAGACAACAACAACCGAATACCATTTCAGGATAACCCATTTACTGTGTTCGATTTAGTTTTTGGTTCTAGTCAAGGCAGCAGTGTAAAAACGCCTATCATGAATGCTCATGTGTCTGCAGCGAATGCCATTCGTAGCAAATTGGCAGGTTATGAAGTGCAAAGAATGGATGACCATTTAGATGCTATTGCTGATACTCAACGTCGCTTGGATGAATTATCCGGTGGTACGAGTTGTGCTATCGCACCTGATAATTCAGAATTTGCACTCACCCACGAAACTTTCTCCCAGCAAGCTCGACTGCAAGCAGATATTGCAGTAGCAGCATTACAATGCGGATTAACCCGTTCAGTTTCTTTAGCGTACGGCAATAGTCAATGCAACTTTAGAATTCCTGAACTAAATTATCAAGGTGTATATCATCAGTCGATCCACGGAGGCAGTGGTGGTCAGGCGAATTACCCCTATTACACAGAAATGCGCAGCCATATGGCAAGTTATAACGCGTATTTAATCCAAAAGCTAAAAACCGCAGGTATTTTGGATAGCACTGTCGTGTTGGAAACAACAGACATGGGCCACGCGGATATCCATTCTGCAAGCCCAGTGGCATACACAATCGCCGGTGGTGGTACAAGGGTTAACCGTGGCGTAGTTACAAACGCAGGTACTGCTTATGATCATCACGATGTGCTTTATACCGCTGCGCAAGCATGTGGTGTCGATATTGGCTTTGGTAAAGAAATACCGGGCGTAATAGCTTAAATCAATACCAATATAGAGGGCTAAAAAGCCCTTTATATTGGTAGGCTATAACAAGCGGTTCATCGCTAGTCCAGAGCGTTGACTAAATCCAAAGGTGTTTTTCCAAACGAGAACAGTTTGCTTAAATTGCTCTATGCTGGCATATTGAGCGCGACTGAAAAATGGGCAATGCCAGTGAATAATCGGAGTTTGGTATTTTCGCAATTTACAATTCATTTTGAATGGGCGATTGGACAGTAAGCCTGACATTTAAATTTAAACTAGGCTGACACAGATTTTTGAACGCCCACAAATGAAATTACACCAACAAAGTAAAACCTATTAGCATAATTTCAATTTATAGCTTATTCCTCTGCATTATCCATATCGTGATAAGCTCTCCGATATCCTTGCAATAAAGATAACCAACTTATTAACGTTGTAGCACGCCTTTTCTTTGTATCTTTACTTAATCCTTTTACCGAATCTTCCATAAACTGATAAGCTGTTGAAGGCTCTAATTCTGTAATATTTCTAACTTTAGCCCATTTAAGCCAAGCCCAACCAAAATCACTAGATTCAAAACGGTCAGCTAAATATTCATACTTAGCCTCTTTAGTTTCTTTAGACACCAAACAACGACCTGCTGAAGTAATTGTCCTATTTTTATTTAATAACCCTAAACAATACGCAGCGTCAGTGTGATAAGTTACTTGTCTTTTGTTATTTATGCCTTCGATATTTTCATGTTTTAATATTTCGCCTCTTTGTCTCCTCTCAACAATTTCAATAACTCGATTTAAGTTGTTCGCTTGAGGAATTTTAGACGAATCGACTAGAACAGTAGTACTTTCTTCTAATTTTTTGATTGCGGGTGACAAATCCTTTGTACCTACGTTTATTGGTTCTTTTAAATAACTCTTAGTTTTTGATTTTAAGGTTAAAATCAAATTATCTTGGTTAACTATATCCAATAAATCTTTCAACTTATAAGGATCTAATTCCAATTCTTTTAACTTTTCATCAAACAACTCTTCATCTGAAAGAATTGCATTTAATTGTTCAATAGCAACAGAAGCTTTTTCGTTATTATTCGTTCCAAGTTTCAAAATAAATGATCCAGGAACAGCACTAACAGGAAACAATTTTGGTATTTCTCTCGAATCATCCATCATCAAGGACTCAATAATTTCACTTAGAGAATCCATAATTTTAGTAACCATTCCCCTGTCAGGAGACTTATGAGATTTTTTTGCAATTCTTAATTCAAAGTTCCAATTAGCCTCTTCATCCACTACCTGTATTTCATCTGGTACAACAAAAAATGAGTCTGGCGGTAGGTTGTAATTAGATACATCTTCGCTCTTTACGAACTCATACTCATCAGCTCTTTCATTTGTAAATGTACTAATATAATAAATAATTTGTTCTGGATTTATAAAAACTTCACGAATCGAAAATTCCTCTCGGCGAAGGTTATCCAACCTTTTATGTGAAATTGGAGTGTATAACCATGTTGATTTAAATTCATCATGATAATCACCACACCAATAAACGAGATAAATTTGCCCTAATCTATCTTTAGCAGAGAAACATTTAGGCCCCTCAAAATCATCATATATTTCATAAAATTTTAAGTAACCTAATATTGTATTTTTAGGTAGGATATTCATTAAGTTATCTCCTCACATATGTGTAAGTGAGGTTTAGCTCCCTCTTGACTCCATAGAGTAACATGCCCTTCATTAACTGTACATATATACATAACACCCAGTTCTTCTGTAAGTTCTCCGCCTACAATTTTTTTATTTCCAAACTGTTCTGGTTTTGGGTACCTCTCCTTTTGCCTTATAATTTTAGATAAAGTAGTCCAAAGAGATGTGCCATAAGAAAACGGTATTTGAGCTTTAGAAAATCTTACCTCTGGTCGATCAGTACGATACATTTGAAAATCAGATGCCGTTGGTGGAATATTTTCAACCAACCTATAAACTTTGCCACTAGCTGGAATTGCTCCTTCTAAGGGCACACCTTCGGGAAAAGTATCAGGCCATTTATAACTAACATTTTTAGTCACTAGCTAGTCACTCCTTTGAATCATATTCTTTTTCAAGATTTTTTAATGCTAATTTATATGCATCCAAAGACTGGTCACACCCTAAAAAAATTCGGTTATTTTTAATTGCTGCACGACCAACAGACGCTGACCCCATAAAAGGATCGCATATTACATCACCAACCTTTGAACTCTGATTAATCAATATCTCAGATAATTCAACGGGCTTTTCAGTCGGATATCCCCGATGAACACGTTTTACTTCTAATATGTCTGGTACAGAAAGATCATTTAATTTTTTTTTGCCTTTCTCAAAAAACAAAATAAATTCATATCTAGCCCTATAATGGTAGCCCATACCAATATTGACTTTATCCCAAATTAAAGGTTTCCAAAACTTAAAACCCAAAGATTCGGCTAATGGTTTAATTACAAATGCTGTTTCTTGATCACAGAACAAATAAAAATGGGTATTATCTTTTAAAACTCTATAAATTTCGATTAATAGCTCTTCAAACCTTGAGTTAGGAAAAATATTAAACCATTCGTTACTTGAAGATTTACTATTTTTTAATCTAGTAGTAGTACCAATAGCTCTATATTTCTCTAGCGACTCATAAGGAGGATCTGTAATAACTAAATCTATACTATTCTTAGGTATTTTTTTTAGCCATTCAACAGCATCTAAATTACTGATTTCAAATCTAGATAATGGCAAAATGTCCTCAATAAATGATCATTAACTTTAAAATCATTAGTAGCATAAATTATTCATATAATGTTAACATCTCTAGAAGTTAATAGTCTAGGATTTTGGTGTATAGACAACTACATAACCTATGTGTATTTCAATAACAAAATAAGAGACATTGCGTGCCAATAGAGAATAATAGTAACGTTTTAAAAGGTATTGAAAAGTTAGCCTATTCAAGTTTTATACTGATCTATATTCTGTCATACAGTGTTCTTAGCATCTGGTTATTATTTGATGGTTGGATAAATAAATTTTCTTCAATACATTGGTTATGGGGGATTGAGAGTTCAGATGGCTTTTCTAATGGTGTTTTGCTGACTATCTTTTCTCTATTAGGAGCAATATTAGGCGGTGCAATATTGAGTATTACATCATTCCATAAATATATAGCGATTGAAAAAAAATTCGACCGTGACCATTTATGGGGATTTATATTCATTCCCATTTTATCGGTTATAGTTGGAATAATAGTATTTACTTTAGTTCAAAGTGGTTTATTAGTTTTAAGTGGATCTTTTGCTGATGGAGAACAATCAATTACTACTACAATGGGATTTACTGCTATAGGCTGTATTTCTGGTTACAATTGGGACGTAATAGCCGCTAAACTTCAAGAATTGTCTAAAAATATATTTAAGAAAGACGAATAAATTCTCCATAACGCAAACAATATGAGCTTTATATATTAAACACCCTAAACATTTAAATTGTTCAGTCAGCTAAACTATTCCTGAATATTAGAACGTTATAAATAGGTAGGCAATCATTGTGGCGATGGAGAAAAAATAAAGCCTTTCCAAACCCAATAAGCCCTGCCAAACGCTAAACCCTTTTGGATATTGTCCGATATTGAAAATTTGGAAAGTAATAATGCAAATTGTAGAAAAGCCGTTTATTACGGCTTTTGTAAATTCTCATAGCTAAACATTAATTTTTACTTGAGCGTTTCTCTATAAAAAAACAACTTTGATCTAGCAATGTTAATGTATATAAAGAGTTATCTTTATCAACAACTTTGTCAAAGCAATCAGGGAAATTACGGGTGTATTTTTCTGAACCTTCAGCTATCCAGTCAAATTCTTGCCATTGTTTTGGAACAACCTTAAGACGCTCAAATACACTTTCATGAATTTTTATCTTTCCTTTATTATAACCCGTATGTTTAATGTAATGCGGCAAATTTCTGTTTCTATTTTCATAAATAAGCCCAAAAAAACCAGTGCTAGGATTGTGAGATTTTCCTAACGGGTCTTCTAATACCCTAACACCTTCAGGAATAATTCCAGAGCTATCTAATTGTTCTATCATCCAGTTTAATGATACACCGGAAAGTTCAGTATCTTCGTAGCCCCCACCAACATCAGCGTGAGCACCTGCAAACCAAACTTCATTTACCAAACTATCTATAGAAACGGTGTTACAATGCTTAACTAAGTCTTTTGATGTCAGTGAGATTGGGGTAAATATTTTAGCTCGATTATCGTCAACAGATAATGCATGAGCAGCTTTGTCAATATTACATAATTGATCTATGTATCTAGAATTAACATTTTCGATTTTTTCTGAGCGGTTAGGTAGACCAAGAGCTTCAACTGTATCCCATATTCCCATAAATTTAATTCGTGGTTGTGACACTACTAAATTCATTCTGGCTATCGAATCTTGTCTCTCTTTTAGCGGTCTATCTCCTTTATACTCGTCATAAATTTTTTCAATAAGTTTTATTTGTTCGTCTTTATTTTTAAGGTTATTAATGTCAACTAAGCCAGCCGTAAAAATCATACCTGCTAATATACGTGCAGAATATGCACCTCTACTAAAACCAAATAAATATATCTCGTCATTAGGTGAATAAACCGAGCTTAAATAATGATAAGCTTGTCTTACATCCTCACCAATACCATAACCAGTGGCCATTCCTACAACCTGTTTAAAACCGCCTCCTTCAGTTCCAACTCCTTTAATATAAATAGAATGAATGTCAGCTCTCGGTTGCAATGTTACCAAATTGTATAATTTTACAACGTTTGTGGCACTGTTGGCAGTATTAGAGGTTCCATCGAAAAAAACAGCAATTTTTTTCGGCTGAATATTTTTTGCATTAGTTTTATGAGGGTGGTAAACAAATTCACTACTGGAGCAACCAGATAGTAAAAGTAAAAACAATATAGAATGCAATTTCATAATTTTTCCTTAAAGTTTTAGACGTGAATAATTTATTGTCTATGCTTCCTGCAAGCGGTCTATATTTATTAATGCATCAAATTGACCAGCCTAAGGCTGCAAAAATAAAAGAGTTATTTAAAAACTAACTTAATCAATGATATTTTTCAACTGTACAAATTACAAACAGAAAATTTAGTAGTAAGCTCGAAATATTTCCCTAAAGTAAACCTTTTAGATCATTGGTTATATCGATAATGAAATTTGGCCAGACTTAAATACTCTCACCCCAAACCAGAATGACTACTAACATCAGTTCCCTTTTTATATTTTTTATTTCTATATGCGTCTAAAGTTTTAATATGTAAAATACTAGGTTTATCGCTTGGCGGGTCAGGTATACTTCTTTTGTCTTCCTTAACCCTATAAAAATTAAAAAATGTATACGCTCAAAAATCAGGGGCACACAAGGTGACGCATAACATCAGATAAGAAACGTAATTTTCAAAATCAGGTGTTACAAAAAAAGCTTAAGTTACTTATATTATTGTATATTATGAAAAAAACAGAAGATAACAAAACCCAAAGTTACAACAAAAACCAACCATCCATACTTTGGCACGATTTCGAAACTTTCGGGACTAATCCTAAACTAGATCACCCATCGCAATTTGCTGCTATCCGCACTGATTTAGAATTAAACGAAATTGATGAGCCAAAAGAATATTTCTGTAAACTGCCAATGGATTATTTGCCTAACCCTGAAGCTTGTTTAATTACAAAAATCACGCCGCAAATAGTCGAGCGTAAAGGTGTGTGTGAACATCAGTTTATGCAAAAAGTGTTAGCCGAAATGTCTAAACCAAATACTTGTAGCGCTGGATACAATACCATTCGCTTTGATGATGAAGTGACACGTTATAGCGCTTACCGTAATTTTTTTAACCCGTATGAGCGCGAATGGAAAAACGGTAACAGCCGCTGGGATATTATAGATTTAGTTAGAACCTGTTATGCGCTTCGTCCCGAAGGGATTAATTGGCCGAAAAAAGAAGATGGCTCACCTAGCTTTAAACTAGAAGACTTAACCGTAGCTAATGGCTTAGCCCACGAAAATGCGCATGATGCAGTTTCAGATGTGCGGGCAACCATTGCTATGGCACGATTAATTAAAGAAAAACAACCCAAGCTGTACCAATATATTTTTGACATGCGCAATAAACGCAAACTGGCAGAGTTAATAGATATTAATAATTTAACGCCACTTATGCATGTATCTTCAAAAATAAAAGCAGAGCATGGTTGTTGCACTTGGATTTGCCCTATTGCTTGGCATCCAACCAACAATAATGCAGTGATAGTGCTAAACCTTGCATTAGATCCAAAACCTTTGGTCAGTTTATCGGTTGATGAAATCAAACAAAATATGTTTAAGCCGAGCAGCGAATTTGCAGAAGGTGAATCGCGTTTGCCTATTAAGCTTATTCATCTAAATAAATGCCCTGTACTCGCCACTGCAAAAACCTTGTTACCCGAAAATGCAGAGCGATTAAAAATAGACAGACAGCGGTGTTTAGATAACTTGGCATTTATTAAACAAAATCCAGTAATTCGCGAAAAGCTCACACAAGTGTATGAGTCTATGGAATTTGATGCTCCGGTTGATGCTGATTTTGCTCTATACGATGGTTTTGCTTCTGATGCAGACCAAGCTGTGATGGAACAAATTCAGCAAAAAAGAGTAGATGCGTTAGCTGAATTTCAGCCTCATTTTGAAAATGAACGTTACTCAACTTTATGGTTTCGTTTTAAAGGACGTAACTACCCTCACCTACTTTCAGTAGAAGAACAGGCTAAATGGCGGGCACATTGTCAGCAAAGGTTAACCGATGACAGTGGCACTTTTGGCCTGAGTATTAATAGCTTTGCAGCTCAAATTCAGCAATTAGCTGAACAACACTCAGCCGATCCGCAGAAAATGGCGGTATTAAGGTCACTTTATCAATATTTAAACGAAATTTAAGGATAAATTATTAGACACAATGGGGATCTTTTGTCTAAAATTTTAGATAAATGTGACAGCATGTAAAATTCGTGCAGTTTTCATTTTCTGATTTGCTAAACATTTTGAAATTGACTTGTCATTTTTTAATGTTTTTAAGCGGTAAACAAAAATTGACAATTAGATGAGTATGCATTGTGCCTGTACCTGACTATATTCCAGATCACCTGAAAGTGATACTGAATGAAGACGCGCACGGAATCAGTTTCCCATGTAACTCAGGATGCCAGATGCGGTTTATACGCAATAAAAAAGACCTAGGTGGTTTTTATTCGTATAAACAATGGGGTGGAATTGAAAAAGCTTTAAAAGCTGCGATTAATCGCAATAAACAACTTAAAGCTTTGTACCCAACCCATATGATTAAGCGTAAGCATAAACCAAATCCAAACACGAGTTGTGGTTACAATGGAGTTGGTTATCGAGAAAAATTGGACAAAAGACGTGGTGAAATAGAACGCTTTTATTGGGTAAGCTATCGAAAAAATGGCAAACCTGCAGTTAAAACATTTTCTTTGGGTTATACGGATTTTTCACCAGAGTTGCAATTACATGCCTATCGCACTGCCGTGCAGTTTCGCGCAGAGTGGGATGAACTTGGGCATGATATGAACGAAGGCAAATATAAAGATTGGAAAAAACAACGTTTATATAATTTCGGCTACCCCGCTTTTGAACATACAAAAGCGCGCAGAAAACGTACGTTAAAGAAAACGGCATGATGCTGTTTTCTTTGATTGCTTTCTAGCCCCTTAATAGCGTAGTATACCGATAGATTAAGGCTTCAAGGAGTGAACAATGTCAAATATCTATCAATTTTCTGTTGAAAAAGCTAATGGCCACCAAACATCATTGAATCATTACCAAGGTAAATGGTTGTTGATTGTTAATACAGCTAGCCATTGTGGTTTTACCCCGCAATATGAAGGTTTAGAAAAACTCCAACAAGATCATGGTGGTAACTTACAAGTTTTAGCCTTTCCCTGTAACCAATTTGGAGAGCAAGAGCCTGGCAGAAACGACGAAATCCAAAGTTTCTGTAGCCTTATGTATAAAGTCAGCTTTCCTGTGTTTGCTAAAATTGAAGTTAATGGTGAAAACGCCCACCCACTTTTTAAATATCTTAAGAAGCAAAAAAAGGGATTATTAGGCAGCGAATCAATTAAATGGAATTTTACTAAATTTTTAGTATCTCCAGACGGCGAAGTTGTTAAGCGTTATGGTTCAACAACAACACCTGAAAAAATTGCTAGCGAGGTTGCCCAATATGTCCATCAAGATTGCCCTGTTTAGTGCTAAACCTTACGACAAAATTTATTTTGAACAATTTAAAGCTGAGTTTAATTGCCAAATAGATTATTTTGAAGTTGCGCTAACTGAGCATAGTGTTCAATTATGTCAAACGGGTTTTGATGCTGTCTGTGTGTTTGTAAATGATTCAGTTAATGAAGCCGTATTAACGCAACTAGCAGAGTTTAACTGCAAAATAATTGCATTAAGGTGTGCTGGTTTTAACAATGTAGATTTAGTCACAGCTAATAAATTAGGCCTATCTATATGCCGCGTACCTAGTTATAGCCCACAAGCAGTCGCCGAACATACTGTCGGTTTAATGCTAACTTTAAGCCGCAAGTTCCACAAAGCCTACAATAGAGTTAAAGAAGATAACTTTTCACTCAATGGTTTATTAGGATTCAACTTATTCAGCAAAACGGTTGGGATAATTGGCACTGGACAAATCGGCCAAGCAACTATAAATATTTTGCATGGATTTGGCTGTAGAATTTTAGCCTTTGATCCGACACAAACTGAGATAGATGGTGTTAACTACGTCAGTTTAGATGAACTTTATAAAAATTCAGATATTATCAGCTTACATTGCCCTTTAACTCCTCAAACACATCATTTAATTAACCAGCAAAGCTTAGAACAAATGCGCGATGGTGTAATGATTATCAACACAAGTCGTGGTGGTTTAATTGACACAGACGCTATGATTAAAGGATTAAAAGCGCGAAAAATTGCTTACCTTGGGTTAGATGTATACGAGCAAGAAGCGAATTTATTTTTTGAAGATTTAAGCAATGAGATTATTGATGATGATGTATTTCAGCGCTTATTAACTTTTCCGAATGTACTGATCACAGGCCATCAAGGCTTTTTCACTCAAGAAGCGTTAGCAGCGATAGCAAGCACAACCTTGAACAATATAAGCCAATTGCTTAATGAACAAGGTTGCGATAATCAAATAAAGCTCTGATTTTTAACCTAACAAGGACTGATTGATTTCAGTTAATACTTGTTTTGGATTTGCCGCTTGAGTAACTGGGCGGCCAATAACTAAATAATCTGAGCCTGATTGAATAGCTTGTACTGGCGTCATAATGCGCTTTTGGTCGCCAACTGCACTACCTGCCGGACGAATACCCGGAGTTACGAGTTTAAAGTCGCTACCATAAGTTGATTTTAACACTGAAGCTTCTTGCGCTGAGCAAACAACCCCATCTAAACCAGCTTGTTGAGCAAGCCCTGCCAATGCAATCACTTGCTCACCTGCATTGCGCTGAATGCCAATTTGCTGAATATCATTATCATCCATACTAGTTAACACAGTCACCCCTATCAATAAAGGTGGCACAGCGCAGTTGTCGTTAAGCATTTCACGCGCAGTACGCATCATAGTCGTACCACCACTACAATGCACATTAACCATCCAAACCCCTAGCTGTGCGGCCGCTAAACAAGCTTTTGCTGTAGTAGCTGGAATATCGTGAAATTTTAAGTCTAGAAAAATGTCAAAACCTTTATTTACAAGTGTTTTAACAAATTCAGGACCAAAATAGGTAAACATTTCTTTACCTACTTTCAAACGACAATCTTCTGGAGAAATTTGCTCTACAAATGATAAAGCCTTATGTGCATCATCAAAATCTAAAGCGACAACTACGGGTGAATCTGTCATATTCATTAAGTTTAATCTCCAGTTAGTCCAATAATAGGTTTAACACTGCCCCAATGTTTGCAGCGCGGGCATTGCCAAAATAATAAGCTACCTTGATAACCACATTGATCACATTCAAACTTAGGTAACTGTTTTAATTTGTTTCTCACCATACCTTCTAAATTCAGCATCATTTGTTGTGCTTCAGGTGAGTCAATTTTTTTAGCGTTTAAATGTAATAGATGGGCAAATCCGTTGATGGTTGCATGTTTTTCTAAAAGTTGTAGCACTTTTTTGCGTGCTTCAGAGTTTTTACTTTGATTTTGGTAAATATCAGCTATTTGCGCAACCACAGCCGTACTACTGGTGATTTGGCCAATTTGTTCTAAAAACGCTAATTTACTCTGTTCATCTTGAATAAAAGTATCAATTTTATCCATTAACAACACGGCGAATTCAGGACACTGTTTAGCCAATTCTAACGCACAGTCGTGCGCCTGATTAAAAGCTTTGTTCGCAGCGTAGTGTTCAACCAGCTCTAAATACGCCCGTGCACAATTAGTTTGCAAAGCAATGGCTTTAATAAGCATCTGCGCTTTGGTTTCGCCTTGTTGCAACGAAGCGAGTTCACACAATAAGTATGCTTTGGTATTAGAAAAGTTTTCACCTTCCAAAACTTCAACAGGTTCAATCATGTCATAAGCTTTTTGCCAGTCTTTAAATACTTGGTAAACACGCGACAACATAACTCGCGCTTCTCTAGCACATTGTTTATCGTCTAATAAAGGTAACAACAAGGCTTCAGCTCTGTCGTATAAAGCACAATCTATATAGTCGCGCGCCAATTGCATAATGGAAGTGCGACGTTGCTCTGGACTTAAAACGTCTTGTTTAGCTAAAAACTGATGGATTTTTATCGCGCGGTCGTTTTCGCCTTTCGCTCTAAAGAGTTTGCCTAGGGCGATGTGAGTGGTAAAAGTTTCGTTATTAACTTCAAGGTTTTCAATTAAAACATTAATGGCTTTGTCGCGCTGATTATTTAAGAAAAGATTCAAACCAGATAAGAAGTCTTGGTTAATTTTTTCATGCTGTTTTAATTGCTCTTTGCGAAAGCTATTACGTCCCATAATATAGCCGTACCAAGCGACTACAGGTAGGAGCAAAAATAAAATTTCAGGCATTTATTGATCTTTAATTTGCAATCTGAGCATTTCGATTTCTCGATTAAGCTTATTTATTTTCCAATTGCGTTTTTGTAATTGATATCTCAGTTTAAAAGCATAAATAGCCCAAACAATGGACGATAGCATTACACCAATAAACAGGAATAGCGCTAGAGCTACAGCTAGCGGCATTGATTTTACAGCTAATAAGTAGTTGAGCTCGATCTGGCTGGTATTATAACTGGACAACAATAATAAAATACCAGCTAGAACAATAGCTACTAATAAATAAAGCGCTGTTTTCAAAATCAGTCCTTTTGAAATTAAGCGTCTAAACTCGCATTAACGCGTTCACGTAATTCTTTACCTGGTTTAAAGTAAGGAACGTGTTTGCCTTCTAACTCTACCGATTCACCGGTTTTAGGATTACGACCTGTTCTTGGTGCACGGAAGTGTAAAGAGAAACTACCAAAACCACGGATTTCGATTCGGTCGCCGTCTGCAAGAGATTGAGCCATATATTCAAGCAATTCTTTAACACCAGACTCCACATCTTTTAATTGTAAAGAAGGTTGTTTTGATGCCATTAATTCTATTAGTTCAGACTTGGTCATTTTGATACTCCGGTCTAATTTAAGGGGTCACTACCAAAGTATAACAAAGGAAGGGAAAAAGAGAGTAGAAATTCTACTCTCTTATTTGATTTTATTCGCCTTTTTGAGCGTTTTTAAATGCTTCAGCCATAGCGTTGCTGAAATTACCTGAATCTTGTTGTTTATTTACAGATTCAACGGCAGCTTTTTCTTCAGCTTCGTCTTTAGCTTTGATTGATAAGCTAACAACACGGTTTTTGCGATCTACGCCCATGAATTTAGCTTCAACAGCATCACCAACGTTCAATTCAGCAGAAGCGTCTTCTACGCGCTCACGAGAAATATCGCTTACACGTACATAACCTTCAACACTGTCAGCTAATTCGATAGTTGCGCCTTTAGCGTCAACTGCAGTAACAGTACCAGTTACAACAGCACCTTTCTTATTAGCATTTAGGTAGTTAGTGAATGGGTCTTCGTCAATTTGCTTGATACCAAGAGAGATACGCTCACGCTCTGCATCTACTTGTAATACTACAGCAGTTAACTCTTCACCTTTCTTGTAGCTACGAACTGCTTCTTCACCTGCAACATTCCAAGAAATGTCAGATAAGTGAACAAGACCATCGATGCCACCGTCTAAACCAATGAAGATACCAAAGTCAGTGATTGACTTGATCTTACCAGACACTTGGTCGCCTTTAGCGAAGTTCTTAGCGAACTCTTCCCAAGGGTTAGCTTTACATTGCTTAAGACCTAATGAAATACGACGACGTTCTTCATCGATTTCAAGTACCATAACTTGAACATTGTCACCCAAGTTAACAACTTTAGATGGGTGGATGTTTTTGTTAGTCCAATCCATTTCAGAAACGTGAACAAGACCTTCAACGCCTTCTTGGATTTCAACGAAACAACCGTAGTCAGTTAAGTTAGTTACACGGCCTTCTAGTTTAGAACCTTCAGGGAAACGTGCTGCTAATTCAGACCAAGGATCGCTACCTAATTGTTTCAAGCCTAATGATACGCGAGACTTATCTTTGTCGAATTTCAATACTTTAACTGTGATTTCATCACCAACGTTAACGATTTCGCTTGGGTGTTTAACACGTTTCCAAGCCATATCAGTGATATGTAATAGACCGTCTAAACCGCCTAAATCTACGAATGCACCGTAGTCAGTTAAGTTCTTAACGATACCAGTTACTTCTTGGCCTTCTTCTAAGTTAGCCAACAATTCGCTACGCTCTGCGCTAGTTTCTTGTTCGATAACTGCACGGCGAGAAACAACTACGTTGTTGCGTTTTTGATCTAACTTGATAACTTTGAATTCTAATTCAGCATTCTCTAAGTAAGTAGTATCACGTACTGGACGTACATCTACTAAAGAACCTGGTAAGAAAGCGCGGATGCCTTCAACTTCAACTGTGAAGCCACCTTTAACTTTACCACTGATTAAACCAACAACAGTTTCGCTGTCTTCACAAGCTTTTTCCAAACGGATCCAAGCTTCGTGACGCTTAGCTTTTTCACGAGAAAGAATAGTTTCACCGAAACCGTCTTCAACTGCATCTAATGCAACATCAATTTCGTCACCAACGCTAACTTCTACTTCACCTTGAGCATTGTAAAATTGCTCAACAGGGATAGCTGCTTCTGATTTTAAGCCAGCATCAACTAAGATAACGTCTTTTTGGATTGCTACGATAGTACCTTTAACGATGGCACCAGGACGGGTTTCGATTTCGTTTAAGCTTTCTAGAAAAAGCTGTTCAAAACTTTCAGTCATATATAAAGTTTTCTTGAATGGTAATCCGAGTTAAATCCAAATAACTCAGGGTTGTTAATATTAATTGGCAATCCTTAGCCAATTTCCTGACTCAACTACAAAAGTTTATTGACCGAGCTTTTCTTGCATATAGCGAAAAACAGTGTCAACAACCTCGTCGATAGACATTGAAGTTGAATCAATTTCTAATGCATCTTTAGCTGCAACCAAAGGCGAAACGCTGCGATTTGAGTCGCGCTCGTCTCTTGCCTGAATGTCGGCTAAAAGATGTTCAATTTTAACTGTAGGATCGTTATCTTTCAACTGTAGATAACGTCTTTTTGCCCTTTCTTGTGCACTTGCAGTCAAAAATATCTTAACTTCTGCACTTGGAAAGACAACTGTGCCCATATCGCGGCCATCAGCGACCAATCCAGGTGCTTCTTTAAAAGCACGTTGGCGTCGTAATAAAGCTTCGCGAACACGTGGCAACGACGCAACTTTTGAAGCAACCGCGCCTACTTTTTCGTTGCGAATAGAGCCGGTCACATCTTCGCCTTCTAAAATGACACGTGTTTCATTGCCATCAGCAGACGATTTAAAATGTACATCCAATACGGACGCAAGTGGCGCAACTGAGTCTTCATCTGTTGGATCTATATCATGGTGAATAGTCGCCAACGCCAAAACTCGATAAATTGCGCCGCTATCTAAAAAGTGCCAGCCTAATTTATCTGCGATATATTTGCTAATGGTGCCTTTACCCGCACCACTTGGGCCATCTATGGTAATGACCGGTACTTGATCCGTCATCCCTATCCTCTTCTTTTTGTATTAGCCGTTCTTTTGGGCAAAATCCTGCATAAAGTTAACAAGTGTTTCGACACCTTCTAGAGGCATAGCATTATAAATACTTGCTCGCATGCCGCCGACTGATCTATGGCCTTTAAGGGCTAATAAACCAGCTTGCTCAGATTCTGCCAAAAACTTAGCATTTAATGCTTCGTCTTGTAACATAAAGGGTACGTTCATTTTTGAACGATACTGCTTTGCGACTTGGTTAGAATAAAATTCACTGCTATCAATAAAATTATATAAATGAGCAGCTTTTTGTTCGTTTATTTTTTGTACGGCTGCTACGCCGCCTTGTTCTTTTAACCACTTAAATACCAAACCTGCTAAATACCAGGCATAAGTTGGTGGTGTATTAAACATTGAATCGTTTTGTGCTTGAACTGCATAATCGTAAATAGATGGTGTAAAGCCATTTGCTCGGCCAATTAAATCTTTACGAACAATCGCGATAGCTAAACCTGAAGGACCAATATTTTTCTGCGCACCAGCGTAGATTATGCCAAATTTCGATACATCAATTTCTTGCGATAAAATGCACGAAGACATATCGGCAACTAAAGGTTTATCAACCTCTGGTATGTAATTAAATTCAACGCCATCGACTGTTTCATTTGGACAATAATGGACATATTGCGCTTTGTCGCTTAATTGCCATTGCTCAAACGGTAGTACAGATCGTTCGCCAGCATCATTTACATAAGTATCAGCAGCTAGGTTAATTTGACCGTATTTTTGGCCTTCAGTAAAAGCCGATTTAGACCAAGAACCTGTTAATACATAATCAGCTTCTTGACCCGAACCTAAAAGGTTCATAGGCACAGCTGCAAACTGCCCACGGCCACCACCGTGCATAAACAACACTGAGTAGTCATCAGAAATACCCATTAAATCACGCAGATCTTTTTCTGCTTGCTCAGCTACAGCAATATAATCTTTGCTGCGATGGCTTATTTCCATGACTGAAACGCCCATGTCGTTCCAATTTACCAGTTGTTGTTGTGCAAGTTGCATAACAGGCTGCGGCAACATAGCCGGGCCTGCACAAAAGTTAAAAACTTTTTTGGTCATTTATCTTAAATCTCTAACAATCTATTCTTGAGAATCTGTATCTTGGTCGCTGTCTGTATCTGTGGCTGCTGGCGCTTGTGCTTCAGCTTCTTCAGAACCTTCAACAATTTCAGCATCGTCAATTAAAGTTTCATCTTCTTCAACTTCATCAATGCGCTGTAAACCAACTACTAATTCACTTTCTGCGGTTCTAATTAAGCGAACACCTTGAGTGTTACGGCCAATAATAGAAACTTCACCAACACGAGTACGGACTAGCGTACCTTTATTGGTGATCATCATAATTTCGTCACCGTCGTTAACTTGAACAGCACCAATAACCGCACCATTACGTTCGCTAACTTTGATAGAAACAACACCTAAAGTTGCGCGGCTCTTAGCCGGATATTCATCTAATGGGGTACGTTTACCATAACCATTTTCTGTCACTGTTAATACAGCCCCATCACTGTGCGGTACTATCATTGAAACAACAGTTTGGCTATCGTCTAACTTAATACCACGAACACCAGTCGCAGTACGACCCATAGGACGAACTTGCTGCTCGTTAAAGCGTACAACTTTACCTGCGTCTGAGAATAATAAGATGTCACTGTCACCATGAGTGATATCAACACCAATTACATGGTCACCATCATTTAAGTTAAGTGCGATAATACCGTTAGCACGTGGGCGAGAATATTCAGTTAACGCTGTTTTCTTAACTGTACCATTGGCAGTTGCCATAATGATGTATTTGTCTTCTTCGTATTCACGTACAGGTAAAATAGCACTGATACGCTCACCTTCTTCTAAAGGTAATAAGTTGACGATTGGTTTACCACGCGCGGTTCGAGTCGCTAGAGGTAACTGATAAACTTTCAACCAATATAAGCGACCACGATCAGAGAAACATAAAATGGTGTCATGCGTATTGGCAATCAATAATTTCTCGATGAAATCTTCATCTTTCATGCGAGTTGCAGCTTTACCTTTACCACCACGACGTTGAGCTTCGTATTCAGTTAATGGTTGATATTTACAATAACCCTCATGCGATAGGGTCACAACCACGTTTTCTTCTGCAATTAAATCTTCCATATTGATGTCGTGAGCCGCAGCAGTAATTTCTGTACGACGCTCGTCACCAAACTCTTCTTTAACCGCTAATAATTCGTCACGAATCACTTCCATCAAACGAACTGAGCTAGATAAGATATATAACAACTCGGCAATTTCATCTAATAAGGCTTTGTATTCGTCTAAGATTTTTTCGTGTTCTAAACCTGTTAATTTATGTAAACGTAAGTCTAGAATTGCTTGAGCTTGTTGCTCAGTTAAGTGGTACATGCCATCACGAATACCATAATGATCTTCTAACCATTCTGGACGCGCTGCATGTGTACCTGCACGCTCTAGCATTTCAGCAACATCACCTAACGCCCAAGGTGTATCTACTAAACCTTTTTTCGCTTCAGCTGGTGATGGTGAACGTTTAATTAATTCGATAATTGGATCGATATTAGCAAGGGCAATTGCTAAACCTTCTAATACATGGGCACGCTCACGCGCTTTGCGTAATTCGAAGATAGTACGACGAGTTACAACTTCCCTTCTGTGATTAAGGAAAGCTTTAAGCATATCAACTAGGTTGAATATTTTTGGTTGGTTGTTTTCAAGCGCAACCATGTTAATGCCAAAAACAACCTGCATTTGGGTTAATGAATATAAGTGGTTAAGTAAGACTTCGCCTGACTCACCACGTTTAACTTCAATAACAATACGCATACCGTCTTTGTCAGATTCATCACGTAACGCTGAAATTGAATCGATGCGCTTTTCTTTAACAAGCTCTGCCATTTTTTCAATAAGGCGAGCTTTGTTCACTTGATATGGAATTTCGTGAACAACAATGGTTTCACGACCATTGTCTGCTACTTCAATTTCGGCGCGAGCACGAATATAAATTTTACCGCGACCGGTACGATAAGCTTGTTCAATACCTGAACGACCGCTAATAATTGCTGCTGTAGGGAAATCAGGACCAGGGATAATTTCAATTAATTCTTCAATTGAAATGTCTGGGTTTTCAATCATGGCTAAACAGCCACCTATTACTTCATTTAAGTTGTGCGGTGGAATATTGGTCGCCATACCAACAGCTATACCTGAAGAACCATTCACCAATAAATTAGGTAAACGAGTTGGTAAAACTTCAGGAATGTGTTCTGTACCGTCATAGTTAGGTACAAAATCCACTGTTTCTTTTTCGAGATCAGCAAGTAATGAATGAGCGATTTTAGCCATTCTAACTTCGGTATAACGCATAGCAGCTGGAGAGTCACCGTCTACAGAACCAAAGTTACCTTGACCATCAACTAACATATAACGCAATGAGAATGGCTGAGCCATACGAACGATTGTGTCGTAAACTGCACTATCACCATGCGGGTGATATTTACCAATTACGTCACCAACAATACGCGCAGATTTTTTATACGGTTTGTTGAAGTCGTTTTTGAGTTCGTTCATCGCAAATAATACACGACGGTGAACTGGTTTTAATCCATCTCGAACGTCAGGCAAAGCACGCCCAACGATTACACTCATTGCGTAGTCTAAGTATGAGTTTTTTAGCTCATCTTCAATATTGACTGGAAGTATTTCTTTCGCCAAATCGTTCATAAATAGGATATTTCCCTAGTTGTTATACTTGCTTTTTTCGCATTCGGTTTTTTGAGTCACCGTTTTTTAGCGGGCAATTCTACCACAAACCACGGCGCATACCATTGAAAAAATACGCTTTAACTTGTCGCCACCCTGTAAATTTTTATAATGGGCATATTAAACCTCAGCTAGAGCAACAAAATTGAGCAATATAGACCCAACAGAAATAGAAAAATTTAACGCCATTGCGGATAAATGGTGGGATCTTGATGGTGAATTTGCACCTTTGCATAAAATGAACCCATATCGAGTGCAGTACATTGAAGATTGTGCCAGCGGTTTATTTGGCAAAAAGATATTGGATGTTGGCAGCGGCGGTGGCATTTTAGCTGAAGCGCTAGCACAACGAGGTGGCCAAGTTACCGGACTAGAGCCAGCACCTCAATCGGTTGAAGTCGCAAAACATCATGCACAAGAATCTGCTTTATCGATAAATTATCATCAAGGATTGATTGAAGACTTCGCCCCAGAACACCTCGAAACCTTTGACATTGTCACCAGTTTAGAAATGCTCGAACATGTACCCGACCCGGCAAGTATTTTACAAGCGGCAATAAGTACATTAAAACCTGGTGGCTACTTATTTGTATCAACATTAAATCGTACCTTACGCAGCTATTTATTGGGTATAGTTGCGGCTGAATATGTGCTCAATCTTGTACCTAAAGGCACACACGAACACGACAAATTTTTAAAGCCTTCAGAAGTAATAGGTATGATTGAACAAAATAACTGTAAAGTTAAAAAAGCTAACGGTATTCATTTCAATCCGCTTACCCAAAAATTTTCAATTAATAATGATTTGGCAGTGAACTATATTTTATGCGCGCAAAAACTTTAACTAAACCTCAGGGTATTTTATTTGATTTAGATGGCACATTATTAGACACGGCTAAAGATTTAGGTGAAACGCTAAACTATGTGTTATCAACGCTTGATATGCCAAGTGTTTCATATGAACAATACAGACCGGTCGCCTCGCACGGTGCCTTGGGGTTACTCAAATTAGGCCTAGGTGAAAACTGGCAGTCTTATGAAGTTGAAAAACTACGTGGGATTTTTTTGGATTATTACCTGAATAATATCAGTACCCATACAGATTTTTTTGCAGGTATGGCAGACACATTGGAAATGCTCAATCAACAAAATATATTATGGGGCGTTGTCACCAATAAACCGGCTTTTTTGACTGACGTATTATTAACTAAATATCCAGAGTTTAAACATTCAAAAATTAATGTTTCTGGCGATACCTTAAAAGTTAGAAAGCCAGATCCACAACCACTATTTCACGCATGTAAACACATGCAAATTGACCCACAACAAACTTGGTATGTTGGTGATGCATTTCGTGATATTGAAGCTGGTAACCGCGCAGGCATGCAAACATTTATAGCCAACTGGGGTTATACTCAAGACGAATTACCAGTAGAAGAATGGCAAGCTGATTTTATAATTGAACAGCCTTCAGATCTTGTCTCAATCATTAAATAATCGCCATTGTTGATATTATTTAAGCGGTTTGTATAAGCAGTAAACAAACCGCCAAATGCAAACTCTTTCATATAACAAATCTTAATAAAACAGCGCAAACTAAAATAAACAAGATATTGGTCAATTAAAAAGCTGGTTTTTTTATTCAAAAACACTTGACCTACTAGTCTACTTTTAATGAAAAGTTAGCAACTACTAACGCGCAAAATATACGCCAAAAAAAATGTAAATTTAAACTAAAATCAAATCTTGCTTTCAGAGCAAAACCTCATTATCTTGTGTTGATTCCGCTAACTAGCCCCACATCTTGTGGCTGAGTTTTAACCAAGCTCTAGTCGCACTGTGAAATATTGGCTAAATAAAAAATATAATATCAGGATTGACGACTCAAATGACTGACCAGCTCTTCGTAACTAAGCGCGACGGTAATAAAGAACCTTTAGATCTAGAGAAGTTACATAAAGTTGTAACTTGGGCGGCTAAGGGTTTAAACAATGTTTCTGTATCTCAAGTAGAAATGAAATCACACATTCAGTTCTACGACGGTATTAAAACAGAAGACATTCACGAAACCATTATCAAATCAGCAGCTGATTTGATCAGTGAAGAAACGCCTGATTATCAATATTTAGCAGCGCGTTTATCTATCTTCCATTTGCGTAAAAAAGCTTACGGTCAGTTTGAACCACCACATTTATATGATCACGTAGTTAAGTTATGTGAAGCAGGCAAATACGATCAACATTTGTTAGCCGATTATTCTCGCGAAGAATTCGACCAGATGAATGATTTTGTTGAGCACATGCGCGACTTAAACTTTTCATACGGTGCAGTTAAACAATTAGAAGGTAAATATCTTGTTCAAAACCGTGTAACAGGTGATATTTACGAGAGCCCGCAATATTTATACGTATTAGTGTCTGCATGTTTATTTGCTAACTATCCGAAAGACACGCGTATGGATTATGTGCGTCGTTTCTACGATGCAATTTCTCAGTTTAAGATTTCTCTACCTACACCTATTATGTCGGGTGTACGTACGCCGACTCGCCAATTCAGTTCTTGTGTATTAATTGAATGTGGTGATAGCTTAGATTCAATCAATGCAACTTCTAGTGCAATTGTAAAATACGTCAGCCAACGTGCTGGTATTGGTGTTAATGCAGGTCGAATCCGTGCATTAGGTAGCCCAATTCGCGGTGGTGAAGCATTCCATACTGGTTGTATTCCATTCTACAAACATTTCCAAACAGCGGTAAAAAGCTGTTCACAAGGTGGTGTGCGTGGTGGTGCAGCAACCCTATTCTTCCCTTTATGGCACTTAGAAGTTGAGTCATTAGTTGTACTTAAAAACAACCGTGGTGTAGATGACAACCGTGTTCGTCACTTAGACTATGGCGTACAATTTAACCGCTTAATGTATCAACGTTTAATTAAAAACGAGAACATCACCTTATTTAGCCCAAGTGATGTGCCTGGTTTGTATGATGCATTTTTTGCTGACCAAAACTTGTTTGAAGAGTTATACGTTAAATACGAAAACGATCCGTCAATTCGTAAAAAATCACTGAAAGCAACCGAGCTATTTGGTTTGTTTGCTCAAGAGCGTGCAAGCACAGGTCGTATCTATTTACAGAATGTTGACCACTGTAATACCCATAGCCCGTTTGATCCTAAAGTTGCGCCAATTAAACAAAGTAACTTATGTTTAGAAATTGCACTGCCAACTAAGCCACTAAACAATATTAGTGATGAAGAAGCAGAAATCGCGCTTTGTACCTTATCGGCATTCAACTTAGGTGCAATTGAAAACTTAGATGAGTTAGATGGTTTAGCAGAACTTGCAGTACGTGCATTAGACTGTTTGTTAGATTATCAAGACTACCCTGTGCCAGCTGCATTTAACTCAAGTATTAACCGCAGAACATTAGGTATTGGTGTAATCAACTACGCCTACTACTTAGCTAAAAACGGTGTGAAATACTCAGATGGTAGTGCCAACGGCTTAACACATAAAACTTTTGAAGCCATTCAATATTACTTGTTAAAAGCTTCAAATGAGTTAGCCAAAGAAAAAGGCGCGTGTCCTAAATTTAATGAGACGACTTACTCACAAGGTATTTTACCTATCGACACTTACAAAAAAGATGTTGATAGCATTTGTGACGAGCCATTACACTTAGATTGGGAAGCATTACGTAGCAGCATTAAAGAGCATGGTTTACGTAACTCAACTTTATCAGCGCTAATGCCTTCAGAAACGTCGTCACAAATTTCAAATGCAACTAATGGTATTGAACCACCGCGTGGTTTTGTCAGTATAAAAGCAAGTAAAGATGGTATTTTGCGTCAAGTTGTACCTGAATACGAAAAACTTAAAAACCAGTATGAGTTGTTGTGGTCTATTCCAAACAACCAAGGTTACTTAGGGTTAGTTGCTATTATGCAGAAGTTTATTGATCAAACTATCTCTGCTAATACTAACTACGATCCAACTAAGTTCCCAAGTGGTAAAGTACCAATGCAACAATTATTAAAAGACTTGTTGTACGCGTATAAGCTTGGTGTGAAAACTCTGTACTACCATAACACACGTGATGGTGCAGAAGATCCGCAAAAAGAAGCTAAAGCACAAGATGATGACTGTGCTGGCGGCGCTTGTAAAATATAAAACAATTTTGTAGTTAATTATAAAGGCCGTGTGTATTGCCCACGGCTTTTTTGTCTTTAAAAGAGAATTTGTACGGCCTATGAGTTACACAACATTTAATAAAAACAATACAGATTATCTAAATGAGCCAATGTTTTTTGGTAATTTAGTGAATGTTGCACGCTACGACAAACAAAAGCACCCTATTTTTGAGCGCCTAATTGAAAAGCAGTTAAGCTTTTTCTGGCGACCAGAAGAAGTTGATGTCAGCCGCGACCGTTCAGATTTTCAAAAGCTTTCTGATCATGAAAGACATGTATTTTTAAGTAACCTAAAATACCAAACCTTATTAGACAGTATTCAAGGCCGCTCACCTAACGTCGCATTATTACCAATAGTGTCGTTACCTGAATTGGAAACTTGGATCGAAACTTGGGCTTTCAGTGAAACTATTCATAGCCGCTCATACACACATATTATTCGTAATATTGTTAATGAGCCGGGATTAGTGTTTGATGACATAGTGGTAAACGAACATATCTTAAAACGTGCTAAAGATATTTCAGTTTATTACGATCAATTAATTCTCGCTTGCCAACTTTATCACACACGTGGTGAAGGCCAATATGAAGTTGATGACCAAATTATCAACGTGTCAGTACGTGAACTGAAGAAACTAACTTACTTATGTATTGCTGCGGTTAACGTATTAGAAGCCATTCGCTTTTATGTTAGCTTTGCCTGTAGTTTTGCTTTTGCTGAACGTGAATTGATGGAAGGTAATGCTAAAATCATCAAGCTAATCGCACGTGATGAAGCTCTGCACTTAACTGGTACACAGCACATGTTAAACATTATGGCGGATGGCCAAGATGATAACGACATGGCAGAAATAGCTTTAGAATGCCGCGAAGAAGTCATTGGTATTTTTAGAGCTGCCGCTGAGCAAGAAAAAGAATGGGCTGAGTACTTATTTAAAGATGGTTCAATGATCGGCTTAAACAAAGAAATTTTATGCCAATACGTTGAATACATTACCAATACCCGTATGACAGCAATCGGCTTGCCAGCGATATTTGGTCAAACGCAAAACCCAATCCCTTGGATTAATGCTTGGTTGGTCAGTGACAATGTTCAAGTTGCTCCACAAGAAGCTGAAATTAGCTCATATTTAGTAGGTCAAATTGACAGCGAGTTAAATACTGACGACTTCGGGGATTTCGAACTGTAATAAACAGTTCGCATTATGTCCGAAAAAATTCAATGCCGGGTTGATTACAGCAATTACAAATCATCCGGCTGCCAATCCCTGCTTGAATATATCGAATCTCAAGATTTAGAAGTTCACTACCATTGTCGTGATGGCTATTGTGGTGCTTGCCGAACTGTTTTAGTTGAAGGCGAAGTTAATTACCCAAAAGAGCCATTGGCATTTGTTCGCCGTGGTGAATTTTTACCTTGCTGTAGTGAACCGTTAACTGATCTGCTGATTGAAGCAGAAAAATTATAACAGGATTAAATTATGTGGTTTAAAAACGCCCTACTATATCGCTTTACCTCTCCGTTTGAATTTTCCGCAGAACAACTAGAAGATAAACTACAAGAATTTAAATTTACCCCTTGCTTAAAAAGCGAAATGAGCTCAATTGGTTGGACAAAAGCACTTCACCCCAAAGCACATACTTTGGTGCATAGTGTTGGCCAGTTTCATTTGGTGTCACTTAAAAAACAAGAAAAAGTATTACCCGCTTCTGTTGTAAAAGAATTACTTGAAGAAAAACTTGAAGAGATAGAACAAGCGGAAGGCCGCAAAGTTAAAGGCAAAGAAAAACAAAACCTAAAAGAAGAATTAATTCATACATTATTGCCACAAGCTTTTTCTAAATCGACTTTCACTCGCGCTGCGATATTCGCTGAATCAGGCTGGATTTTAGTTGAAGCTGGCAGCCCAGGTAAAGCTGAAGAAATGTTAGCTTACCTACGTAAATGTTTAGGTACTTTACCAGTTGTGCCACCGGAAACAGACGGCGCAACTATGCTAACCTTTGATGAGTGGATGAAAGGCAATCACCCAAGTGACTTCACTTTAGGAACTGAAGTTGAATTAAAAGACTTTGCTGAAGATGAAGGTGTATTACGCTGTAAAAACTTATCACTAGATTCAGAAGATTTATTAAACCATTTAAACAATGGCAAACACGTCACTAAAATTGCTGTGGACTGGCAAGAAACTCTTTCATGTATTTTATGTGATGACATGGCTATAAAACGTATCAAGTTTAGTGATGTAGTTAAAGAACAAAACGAAGATGTGACTGACGAAGATAAGTTTGCCCGTTTAGATGCTGACTTTGCATTAATGTGTGGAGAGTTAGATAAGTTCATAGCGCGTTTAGCCGAAGTTTTGGAGTTTACTGAGGTTGAATAAACTGTGGTTTAAACCATATTTACTCACTCAAATATAAAAAATGCGATGTATCAATATATCAATACATCGCGTTTTTCATTTAACAGCACTACAAATTAATCAGCAAAAATAGCTTTGGCAATTGCAACTTGCTCTTTGAATTCGTCAGACTCAATGTAAGCTAAATCTGTCAGAACGCCTTTATCAATATATTGAGCATATGCTAGAGCTTTATCGCCATCGACAGGCAAAACATCTGAATATATTGCCGCTACACGGACAAAGTCTATATAACTTATATCTTCTGGCTCATAACGTTTATCGTTCCAACGCTCTGCAACATTGACAAACTCAGGGCCGAACTCCCAAGCACGCATAATCGAACCACCTACTCGACCAGCTAAACGTGCAATCGCACCTTCAATAAATTCAGGATTCGCAAATACATCAGGATGGCGCTCCGCTTCAGTTAAAATTGGCAGCACACCTATGTTATGTACCATAGCAGCTAATGTAATTGTGTCTAGATTGAGTGATGTATGTTTATTACGGCTAATGTAATGCTTCAACAAAGCCATAGCAACAGCTGACACAGAAACAGTTAGCGACCAAACTTTGTCTAATGCGGCTTTAACTACGTCATTTTTGGAAACAAATAATTGTTCCATAGCAAGTGCAGTAGCGATGTTTTTAATCTGACGTAAACCAATTCGAGTAACCGCTTGGTTAATGGTCGTTACTTTAACAGAACGTCCCATATATGCACTGTTAGCAATTTTAAGCATACGAGCTGATAATGCAGGATCGTGTGAAATAACATCAGCCATCTGATGCAAATTCACATCTTGATCATCTGCGGCTTCGCGCACTTTAATCGCTATTTCTGGTAAAGTCGGCAATACCAGTGAATCATTTTTAATTTTTTCGGCGAGTATAGTGAGTAATGCATTTTCTGTAGACATAATATTCCTTACATCCGTATCAAGTTTCTGGTGGCTATCTACTATCAAATTTAGTCTGCTCTCAAGATTTGGCAAGGCAAATTCACAACAAAATCAGCCAACTGGACATTTTTTATCCGATCTATAGTTTGCCATAATAAAAGGCATGAAAAGTCTGCGTATTTGAGTATATCGCGAAAAAATATAATCGCGAGCATTTATTCGCCAATTTAGCTATAAGGTAGGTAACAGAAGTTGAGATATACGGCGTCCTATAGGAGCGGACGCCAGATTTACCTAAAAAGAACTTGGTGCTTTATAAACCCACAGTCTCTTTATCACCAATATGCGCTTTGCCGCGTTGTTCAGCTAACTGTAATTGTTTTTCACGCTCGGCAAATCTTGCTTTGTCTTCTTCTGAAGTTTTGTCAAAACAATGTGGGCAGCTTACGCCTTTTTGATAATGCTCCGATTGTTTTTCTTCTTCGGTAATTGGCATACGGCAAGCGTAACATTGGTCGTATTCACCTTGCTCTAAATCGTGGTTAACCGTTACACGTTGGTCAAAGACGAAGCAATCACCTTTCCATTTAGTTTGTTCTTTTGGCACTTCTTCTAAGTATTTAAGAATACCGCCTTTAAGGTGGTAAACCTCTTCAAAACCCTGCTCTTTTAAATACGCGGTAGATTTTTCACAGCGAATACCACCAGTACAGAACATGGCGACTTTTTTATGCTTAGATTTGTCAAGGTTCTTAGCAACATACTCTGGAAATTCACGGAAAGTTTTAGTATTTGGGTCAAGCGCATTTTCAAACGTACCAATAGCGACTTCGTAATCATTACGTGTATCTACTAATACAACTTCAGGATCAGAAATTAAATCGTTCCAATCTTTAGGCTCAACGTAGGTGCCAACCACTTTATTTGGATCTATCCCTTCAACACCCATAGTTACAATTTCTTTTTTTAATTTAACTTTGGTGCGGTAAAAAGCTTGTTCGTCAGCTAGAGATTCTTTGTGTTCGATATCTGTTAAACGAGGATCTGATTTTAACCAAGCTAATACAGCATCTATCCCTTCGCGTGGACCACTAACAGTACCATTAATGCCTTCGTTAGCTAATAACAAGGTTCCTTTAACTTTGTTATCTACCATCACGTTATGTAATGGCTCTCGTAATTCTTCAAAGTTTTCTAAACGAACAAATTTATATAAAGCGGCTACTACGTATTGCATATTATTACCTTTTGTTTGGTCTCAAACGTAAATTGAGTACAAAAATAAAATGAGCTCAAAAATAGAGGTCGCGAATTATATACCCAAGCAATAACAAGATCCAAATTTAAAGCGCTTTAGCTATTTATCGACTCAAGACAAGTAAGGTTTAAACTGATAAAATTCGCCCTTTGACAAAATGCCAAATTTGCTTATTTTTGATGCACGACATTCAAGACATTATTCAATTATTTAATCAAACCTTTTTACCAAGCTACAACACTGAACTGGTAAAAGGTGACGACGAACCCATTTATTACCCAGCTACAGCTAACACCCCAGCGCAAGTCGTTTTTGCCCATGGCTATTACGCCAGTGCATTACACGAAATCGCACATTGGTGCTTGGCAGGCAGCGAACGTCGAAAACAAGTTGATTATGGTTATTGGTATAATCCAGATGGCCGTAACGAGCAGCAACAAAAAGCATTTGAACAAGTTGAGATTAAACCTCAAGCAATAGAATGGATTTTATCGGTTGCCGCTGGTTTTAACTTTAAAGTAAGCTGCGACAATTTAAACGGCAGTTATCAACCAGACCGACATGAGTTTAGAAGCAAAATTCGACAACAAGTAGAAAGCTACTTAACTCAAGGTATGCCAGAGCGACTTAATACTTTCGCCCTATCCCTCAGCCAGTTCTACCAAATTCACAATCCTTTTTGTTTGGAGAAATTTGTTGCGCATGACTAAGCTTACACTCAATCAATTAACAATAGGCTTAATTATTAACCCTGTTGCAGGGATAGGCGGTGCAGCAGGATTTAAAGGCAGCGATGGTATAGAAATACAGAAACAAGCAGAATCTATGGGTTTTCAGTCGTTCGCACAAGACAAAACCAAACAAGCGTTAGAAGCGTTAATCCCGTTTAAAAATCAGCTTAAATTCGTTACCTGTAACGGTTTAATGGGCGAAGACGTGTGTAAACAGCTAGGCTTCAACTATAGAGTTGACTATAACTACCATGTCCAATCCACTGCTGACGATACAATTAACGCTGCAATAAAAATAGCTCAAGTCGGTGTTGATCTCATCTTATTTGCAGGGGGAGACGGAACTGCTCGCAATATCTGTCAAGCACTTATAGATAATGTAGGTGAAGATGAAAACCGCGTTCCTGTAATAGGAATACCTGCAGGCTGCAAAATTCATTCAGGTGTTTATTCTGTCACGCCTAGTGCCGCAGGAAAATTGGTTGCTGACCTAGTAAACGGCAATATGATGACCTTTGTTGAAGCTGATGTAATGGACATTGACGAAAGTTTATTTAGGCAAGGACAAGTTAAAGCTAAACGTTATGGTGAACTTAGAATTCCTCACGACTTGCGTTACATTCAAGCGGTTAAACAAGGTGGTAAAGAAGTTGATGAATTGGTGATAGCCGACATAGCCGCTGATATAGAAGCCAATATGGAAGATGACGTGCTGTATTTATTTGGTTCAGGCAGCACCACACAAGGTATATTAGCTGAACTCGGTATAGAGGGTACATTACTTGGTGTTGATGCTGTGGTAAACCATGAACTAATACAAGCTGATTTAAACGCCAAACAAATACTAGAGCTGTTACAAGAATACAAAGAGTGCAAATTGGTTATCACACCCATTGGTGGTCAAGGGCATTTATTTGGCCGTGGCAACCAACAACTAACCACAGAAGTTATAACTAAGATAGGCAAAAACAATATTTTAGTGGTTGCGACTAAAAATAAGATCAATACACTTAACCACCGTCCACTGATTATCGACAATTTATCTATTGAACTTGGCAAACAGCTGTCTGGTTTAATAAAAATTACCACAGGTTACAAAGACACTGTCTTGTATCCAATAACTAACTTTATGGAATAACTATGGCTGACGCTCAAGCTTATTTAGACAAAATTGAAAGCAAATTAGACCAACTTAACGAAACGTGTAGCGATGACATGTTATTCGTAATTGGTTATTTGCGCGGCCACATTATGCTCTCTGCTGGTTATTTAGAAATGGACGGCAAATTTGAAATTGATCAAATTAACCAAGCAACTGAAGCATCACTCAACAAAGCAATTGAAGCGGGTGAACTAGAAGAACAAGACCAGAAATACGTATGGGATTTATGGGCAGAATTAACGCAGCTTTAGAAGCTGCGTTAGTTTTAAATACAATTATTGCTCGTTAGCGTTATCTGCTAAAGATTCCAGATAAGCTGTTACATCTTCGTTTTGCACGCGACGATAAATCTCAGCAACTTCAATGGTAAAGTCAATAGATTCAAAATAAATGCTTTCACCTAAAAAGTAATGGGTTGAACGCCAATCATCACTTTTACGATATACACACACATCCGCGACATCTTGCTCAACTACAACATATTCTTGCAAAGTGTCTATATTCAAATAATCTACCAGTTTTATTTTTTCATCCATTTTACGCGTCGAACGTGAAATCACCTCGACGATAATAACTGGTGTTTGTGTAAAATAAGGTTGTGACTCATCAAAATTGCAATCAACCATTACGTCAGGGTAATAAAAATTATCTCGAACGCGCACTTTCATATCAGAGCCAAAAGGCTCACAAGGAGAGCCATCTAAATGATTGCCCAATTTTCTTGCGATGTTCTGACAAATACGCTCATGACTGACACTAGCTCCAGCCATTGCATAAACATGCCCTTCAATCAGCTCATGTTTTACGTCCGCAGCTGATTCTCCTTCAAGGTATTCAGCTACAGTTAACAAATCAACATTTTTTGCTAGTGACATTTATAACCTCACCCTACTTGGTACTTGTACTGAGTGTAACATGATCAATCAGCCAAACGAATTACAATACCCTTAGGGAAATTTTAAGACTTCAATAATTGCCTTCTTTCAAACTCACGAATACGTTCGACATAATGTTGCACTGTTTGGCGAGTTAACACGCTGCGTTGTCCATCTAATACTTGGCCTGAAAACTCAGCGGCAATTTTTTTCGCGGCGTTGTGCATCATATTAAAGGCTTGTTGTGCATCGCCTTTTACCGGCAAGCTTAAAAATAAACTAACACCTTGGGTGGTGAATTGTTCGATATTGTCAATATCAAAAGTGCCAGGGTTAAACATATTGGCAAGGCTGAATAACACCTCACCTGTACCTGACGCTTCTTCATGGCGATGGAAGATATTAAATTCGCCAAATTTAAATCCTAGCGTTAACAAACTTGGTAATAACACAGCGCCAGACATGCTTTGGCCTTCTGGTGCAACTACGTTTAATATTAAAACTTCTTCCGGTTGTGCTTCTTTGGTTGGTTGGTCTTCAGCAGCAGTTTTTGCAGTTGTAGTTGCTTGGGTTTGAACTTGTTCACCCGACTCTGCAGTTTCGCGCGCACTTATTTGATCAAACAAATCGTCACCAAAGTCATGGTGATCATCTTCAGTTTCAGGTAAAGACATCTGCAATTGCTCACCTGACAAATCAGGCTCAATGCGCTCTGGTCTGGCTTTTGGCTTTTCAACCGTACGAATGCTTTGTAACTTTTCACTAAAAGATTTAGGTGCTGGTTTTTCTGCTACCTTTTCTTGGGCAGGCTTTACTTTTGTTTGTACAGGCTCTGGCTGAAAATTAGCTTCAATATCTTGCTGTGGTTTAGGTGATGAAACGACACGTGCCGGTGATACTATACCGTCATCAAATGCATCATCCGTTTGCTGCTCTAGCTCACTAGTATCGCTGTTTGAGCCATGTTTGTGAGGCGCATATTGTTCACTGCGGATTTGTTTGTTTTTTCTAGTTGTATATAAGCCATGCACAATTAAAGCAACAATAGCCAAAATACCTAAAACTATCAGTACGATTCTTAATTCTGATTCCATTATAAACCCGTAATATTATTGTAATTCTGCCAATTCTATCGCTTTTTCAATGTCTACCGCGACCATTCTTGAGACACCAGGCTCTTGCATGGTCACGCCCACTAAATGGGACGCCATTTCCATCGCGATTTTATTATGCGAAATATAGATAAACTGTACTGTCGAAGACATTTCTTCAACTAAACGACAAAAACGCCCTACGTTTGCATCGTCTAATGGTGCATCAACCTCATCCAACATACAAAACGGCGCTGGATTTAGCCTAAATATTGCAAACACCAATGATAAAGCGGTTAGCGCTTTTTCGCCACCGGATAATAGATGAATTGTGCTATTTCGTTTACCTGGTGGCCTAGCCATTATGGTAACACCTGTATCGAGTAAATCATCATCGGTTAATTCAAGCCAAGCAGCACCACCACCAAAAACTTTAGGAAATAACATTTTTAAATCAGCATTGACGTTTTCAAAAGTATCGCGAAAACGAGACTTAGTTTCGCGATCAATTTTACGAATGGCATCTTCTAAAGTTTCTAACGCGGATACTAGATCGTGATGTTGTGCATCTAAGTAGGTTTTGCGTTCAGCTTGATGTTCATACTCTTCAATTGCAGCTAAGTTAATTGCGCCCAGTCTATTTATGGAAGTGGTAGTTTTTTCGAGATCGCTCTCCCATTCGGCTTCAGCTGCCTCAGTCGGCATATCTTCGGATACTTGTTTAAACGACACATCTAAGTCGGCTAAAACTTCGAGAACGGATTTAGCACGAACACGATAACCTTCCTGCTCTATTTTAAGTTGGCCAATATCTTCTTTAAGCTTATTGGCTTTATCCATAATGCCATGCTGGCCTTTTTCCAAATCCGCGAGTTTGGCTTCTACTTCATCTAGCTCTATTTGTGTTTGTTGTTTTAACTCAGTTTGCTGCGCTTTTTCTTCTAACAACATCTGTAATTCAGCAGCCATTTCTTCAATTGGATCTGAACTTTCTAGGGCTTGTTCTTGAATTAATTCTAGTTTTAGTTTTACTTGTGCAAGCGCTGTTTGACTGCTCGCAAGCATTTGTTTGCCGTTTTGCTCGGCACTTTTTGCTTGTTCTAGTTTTAATTGTAATTGATGTTTTTGATTATTTAAGCTGTCTTTTTTACTGCGTGCATCGGCCAATGCTTGTTGTAGCTGATGTTTTTGTTGCTCAGCGTGGGCATTGGCGCTTTGGTTGTCTTGAAGATTATCGGTTAACTCTTCAATTTCCATCAATACATCTTCTAAGCGCAATTGCTCTACTTCAACTTGTTCTGCAAGTGATTGCTGCTCGTTTTCTAGCTTAACTTGCTGTTGTTGATAAAAAGCGAGTTGAGACTCTGCTTGTTTTAATTCAACTGAGTATTGATGCAACTCTTGTTTGAGTTCAGCGATTGTATTTTGTTCACCTTGGAGTTTTGCTTGGGTCTGATGAATTTTACTCTCGTTCTGTTCAAGTAAAGTTTGTGCTTCTTCAAGTTCTAATTGTTTAAGCTCTAGCTCTTGATTACATTCTTGCAGTTGGTTATCTAATTCAAAAACACTTTGTTTGTTATCGTCAAATCTAAATTGCCAACCCAAACCACGCCAATCGCCTTGTTGGTTAATTACAGATTGATTTGCATTGGGTTCGCTTCCGTCAATTTTAACCTTAGCCAAAATATTTAAAACGAAATCGGGTGCGGTGACTTGACTTGCCAGCGAGCGTTTAAATTCACCTGTATCAATCGGGTAACCCAGCTTTGAGCTTGTAAGCATAAAACCAGCGGGATATTCATTTGTCATTTCTGGCAAACTTGCGTCAATAAACAAAGCTTTTTGCCATTGGCTCATCACCAATTCAACCGCTTTTTCCCAACCTGAGTTAACTTTTATTTTGGAGCTAAGTTCAGATGCTTTTTCAGCCAGCCCGGTTTGTTTTAACCAGTTTTCAACTTGTTGGTTATTAATCTTGTTTTGGTGATTAATTAAGGTTTCTAAAGAGGCAATTCTTCCTCTAATTTGGTTGATGCTTTGATTGCACTGACTGATTGTGGATTCAACAAACTTACATTGCTGACGATCAATCTGTAATTGATCTTGCGTCTGTGTATTCTGTTCCTGTAGCGTTTCGAGGCGACTTTCCGTGATATGCGCTGCTTCGGTAATTTGTTCAAGGTTAATATCTTGCGGTTGAGTTAATTCTGCAAGTGCTTGCTCTAATTGCTGCAAACGCTGCAATGAAGTGCTAATTATATGCCTAATAGTGTCACTCTGCGATTTTTTTGCAGCTATTTCACTTTCAAGCTTAAAATAAGCTTTAGATTTTTCAGCCCATTGGTTAGAAAAACTTTCATATTTCGTGTTTTTTTCTTCTAGATCTAATTCGGCTTCAAACATTTGTTCAATCAGCATTTCTAGCTCGGGTTCAAGCTCACTGATAGTAAAGGTGTGGTTTGCAACATCTTCTTGCTCTTGTTCAATGCGCTCTTCAATGCGAATAATGTCATCTTGCAACTGGCGCTTTTCTAATTCGAAGTGTTGCTTTTTCTCTTTCAGATGCACAATACTTTGTTCATTTTTACTGATAGTTTGTGCAGTTTTAAATATATCATTGGTAATATGTTCAAGCTTTTGCCTAAACATAAATTGCGACTGTTTAAGTTCAATTAGTTGGGCTTCATCACCACGCTGCTCTGAAGTTAAAGACTCTAATTCTAATTGTTTTTGCTGAATATCTTGTTGCAGTACATCAGCTTGGCCGTTTAAACGCATCCATTTTAGGACGGCGAGTTCTGCTTTGAGTTTGCGCTCTTTCGCTTTGAGTTCTTTGTAACGTTTAGCGGCGCTTGCTTGTCTTTGTAGTTTTTCTAATTGCGCTTGTAGTTCAGATAATACGTCTTCTAAGCGCTCTAAATTATCGCGGGTATGGCGAATACGCGTTTCGGTTTCGCGCCGCCTTTCTTTATATTTCGAAATACCAGCGGCTTCTTCAATAAATAAACGTAAATCTTGCGGTTTTGATTCAATTAACCTTGAGATCATGCCTTGTTCAATAATGGCATATGATCTTGGGCCTAAACCAGTTCCTAAAAATAAATCAGTAATGTCTTTTTTACGGCACTTAGTGCCATTTAAAAAATAAGCTGCGGTTGGATCGCGGTTAACTGTGCGTTTTACTGATATTTCGTTGTATTTGGCATATTCGCCTTGTAAACGCCCTTCACTATTATCAAATACTAATTCTATGCTAGCTTGTGAAACAGGTTTACGAGCACTGGAACCATTGAAGATTACATCAGTCATATTATCGCCGCGCAGGTTTTTCGCTGAGCTTTCACCTAATACCCAGCGTACTGCATCGATAATATTTGACTTGCCACAACCGTTTGGCCCTACAATAGCCGACATCTGCGCTGGAAATGGCACAGTTGTTGGGTCAACAAATGACTTAAAACCCGCAAGTTTTATTTGTTTAAGTCTCATGTACGGCTTATTTGGACAAAACAGGTTGAAAAGTTAAGGGCTGCAACATATCAAAAGCTGTAGACAGAAACAAATTTTTATCATTTAAGGTTTAATAAAAATATGAGTTTAGGATTTAGTGCACTAATTGATGGATTTAGGCTGATTAATCAAAAAGGTATTCGACGATTTGTCTACTTACCAATTTTGCTAAATTTATTTTTGTTCGGCGGCGCCTTTTATTGGATGTGGCAACAAATAGATAAAATCAACCAATTTGTTGTCGACTTGGTGCCCGATTGGCTTTCTTGGTTAAACTTTTTAGTTATTCCTTTTATGCTTATATGCTTTTTCGCGCTATTTATCTTTTTATTTACCGCCATAGCCAATTTTATTGCAGCACCATTTCATGGGCTATTAGCTGCAAAAGTGGAAGAAAAGTTAAATCCACACATTGCTAGTCAAGCGCCGAGCCAATTTAAGTTAAGCAGCGAAATTTCACGCACACTTAAACGTGAATGGACTAAACAGCTTTATTTTATCCCAAGAGCCATTGGCTTTTTTATTCTGTTTTTGTTTATTCCTGTTGTCGGCCAATTGATATGGTTTTTATTTATTGCCTGGATGATGGCAATTCAGTATTGCGATTTTTGTTTTGATAATCACCAAATTGATTTTCACCGTATGCGCTCAACCTTAAGTAAGAGTAAATTAACCACTTTTAGTTTTGGTGGTTTTGTTAGCTTATTGTCAATGTTGCCACTGGTTAATTTAATTATTATGCCTGCAGCCGTGTGCGGTGCAACTAAGCTTTGGGTAGAAAGATATTTTAATGATTTAGATTAAAAAATAGCTGTGGTAGGCTGTCATAAAAGATTAATAACAGTAACTTAAGTATATGCAACTAACCCGTTTTACTGATTATGCTTTACGAACGCTCATTTTTTTAGCAGAAAAACCGGCAGGTTTCAAAATGTCATTAGGACAATTGGCCAGCTTTTTTGATATGAATTTAAATCATTTACAAAAAGTCAGCCAAAAACTGGTTCAGCTTGGTTACATTGAATCATCGCGCGGTAAACAAGGGGGAATATCCTTGGCGGTTGATAGCACTAAATTAACCATAGCCGACGTAGTACGTAATATAGAGCCTGAATTGTATGCTGTAGATTGCGAAGGTACTGAATGTCCAATCCGTACTTCGTGTAACTTACGTGGTGTATTTGCTACGGCAACAAACGCATTTATGGCCGAACTAGAAGCTAAAACATTAGCGGATGTTGCGTATAAAGGACCGGGCAAATTTGACGATTTATTATTGATGGAGCCACTTTAATATTTCTGTCATTTTGCTCTGTTTCAATGGACGGGATTTAAAAATGAAAATAGATAACCAGAAAACTGGATAAATAGGAAAAATGATGAAGAAAAGAAAATTATCAACGTCTAGCCGACGTAAAACTTTATTAAAGAAAACACATACCAAGGTGCTTTCTCGTCGTAAAAGCTTTGCCTCTATGCATATGGAAGAAACTAGTTTTTAACTTAGTCTCTTCCAACCTCTCACCTCTCCAGCTTACTTAAACATACCCACTAGCAACAAATTTAAATTAACTACCCAAGTCTAATTTACGCTTTAACTGTTTCTGTTTTTTAATTTCTGCACGGCGCTGTCTAAAAAAGTCCGACAATTTATTACCACATAATTCAGCTAATACACCACCACGAATGTTTAATTGATGATTAAGCTTTTCATGCTGCGCTAAGTTCATAACTGATCCACAAGCACCGGTTTTAAGATCTGATGCACCAAAAATAATTTCATCGAGCCGACTATGCACCAATAAACCAGCACACATAGGGCAAGGTTCTAAGGTTACATAGAGTTTGCAACCTATCAGTCGATAGTTATTCAATACCTTGCCTGCTTGGCGAATAGCCAACATTTCTGCATGTGCGGAAGGATCATTGGCTAAAATGGACTGGTTGAAACCAGAGGCTATCAATTGATTGTCTTTTACGACAACGGCACCAACAGGTATTTCATTGATGCTTTTGGCTTGGTCTGCGAGCTCTAATGCTCGCATCATCCAATATTCATCGTAGTTGTTTTGACTCGTCTCACTCACAACTTTAGGAGCATCCACATGATTTGCGCACTATCAGTTTAGCCGGCGTTAAACTCGCTTTGACTTCAATATCGTGGATTAAGTTAACTAGGGCTTCAACTAACATTTCACCAGCAAGTTTAGTGTTTTGCTGAATGGTGGTTAACGGCGGATTGGTAAAATGTGCAATTGGAATATCATCAAAGCCAACTACAGCAACTTGCTCTGGCACTTTTAGACCTTGCTCTTGGAAAGCGCGCATACCACCTATTGCTATCATATCAGATGCGCCCATCACAGCATCAAACTCTACATCTAACGCCATAAGTGTTTTTGCAGCATTGAAGCCAGATTCCTCGGTGGAAATTGCATTACGCTGGCATTCAGGTTTTATTGGCAAACCAGCCTCTTCTAACGCTTTGCAATGGCCTTGATAGCGCGACCAAAATTCTGGGCATGAATCGTCTGCACCACCTAAAAACGCAAACTTTTTCCGGCCTAATTCAATTAAGTGTTTGGTCGCTAAATATCCACCATGAAAGTTGTCGCAACCAAAAGAAACACCCGGCTGGCCCTCAGCCACAGCACCATAACGGACAAAATGTGTGCCTTGTTCGTGTAATTTAATCAGTTTTTCTTCGTAGTCAGTGTAATCGCCGTAACCCAATAAGATAATACCGTCAGCTTTAGACGCATCTTCGTAATCTGCATGCCAGTCTTCACTGAGTTGTTGGAACGAAACTAGCAAATCGTAGCCTTTTTTCGCAGCAGCCCGAGTTATACTACCAAGCATAGATAAGAAAAATGGATTGATTAACGAGTCATCCATGGTCGGATCTTCAAACAATAATAAGGCTAAAGTTCCAGTATGTTGGGAACGCAAATTACTGGCATTTTTGTCTACTTTGTAGTTTAGCTCTTTGGCAATAGCTTGGACTTTTTTGCGGGTTTCTTCGTTTACCAAAGGGCTATTGCGTAATGCCCTAGAAACAGTTGACTGCGAAACGCCTGCTTTATAAGCGATGTCAAATGACGTAGCTTTTTGTTTCATACAACCTCTTTAAGTGTCGCGGCCAGCTTCATTGCTCTCCTGATACTTTAAATCACTGCAATTCATCCCTGACTACAACTCATTAATGCATATATTCAAGAGTTTATATCAATATTTCAAAATTGCGCGAGATTTATTGCATAAATTTTAAATTTTATGCAATAAATCTCGAACTAAAGTGAAGATAATTTACTTTAAGCAACTAAGTTGGCCGTTTTAACCATAAGTTGAATGTTCCTTTGCCCTCTAAATTCATTTATATCTAAACTAAAAGCTAAATGGACTTTTTGCTGGCTGTTGACAGTCCAATGTTCTGGGTTGTAGTTGAACCAAATTGCATCGACGGCTAAACCACTTTGATGCTGCAATACAAACTTAATATGTTTATCTTGCAACAATCGCTCTTGTGCTATCACAAATACATCATCAAAAATGGGTGGTTCAAAACATTGTCCCCAAGGCAAGGCAGCTCGTAACAGTTCCGCAACCTCAAGAGTAAGCTCATTGTCAGCTAGTGCGCCATCGGTTAAACAAACATTGGTTAAAATATCTTGATTAACTAAAGATTTAACTGTGTCATCGAAAATTTGCTTAAACAGTGCAAAATTGGCTTTTTTGATACTCAAACCTGCAGCCATTGCATGGCCACCAAACTTAATGATTAAGTCTGGGTGCAAAGTATGCATTCGCTCTAATACATCACGAATATGCAAACCCGGAATTGAGCGACAGGAGCCTTTTAAAACATCATCATTGTCTTCAGCAAAAATGATTACAGGCCTGTGATAACGCTCTTTTATCCGCCCTGCAAGAATTCCAATAACACCTTGATGCCAATCGTCTTGATATAAACAAATCCCATAAGGCAGTTCATCTAACTTAATTTTACTTAAGGTATTAATTGCTTCGACTTGCATGCTAGATTCAATTGCTCGACGCTCTTGGTTGAGTTCATCTAACCGGCTGGCAATATGCATGGCTTGGGTATAATCGTCAGCTAACAAGCAGCTGATCCCCAAAGTCATATCATCTAAACGTCCTGCAGCATTGAGCCTTGGGCCGATTGCGAATCCAAAATCACTAGAAACAAGTTGTTTAAAGTCTCGGTTGGCAATATCTAATAATGCTTTGATACCTGGGCGTGCGAAGCCTTTTTTAATCCGATTAATACCTTGCTGTACCAAAATACGATTAACATCATCAAGCGGCACTACATCAGCAACAGTGCCAAGCGCAACTAAATCTAACAAGTTAGCAAAATTAGGCTCTTTAATTGCCAGTTGCGAGAAATAGCCAACTTCACGCATATAACTGCGTAGTGCCAACATCAAATAAAACGCAACGCCAACACCTGCGATATTTTTCGATGGAAATGGGCAGTCGTCTTGATTTGGGTTAACAATAGCGTCTGCATTTGGTAGTTGATTACCGGGTAAATGGTGATCAGTTACCACCACCTGCATGCCAAGATCTTTTGCACGTTTAACCCCAGCAACACAGGAAATACCATTATCAACGGTCATTAATACTTGCGCGCCCATTTGATGCGCAATATCAACAATTTGTTCAGACAATCCATAACCAAAGTCAAACCTGTTTGGCACTAAAAAGTCGACTTTAGTTGCACCTAGTTGCTTTAATGCCGAGACGCTAAGTGCAGTACTCGTAGCACCATCAGCATCAAAATCGCCGATAATAAATATAGATAAATTTTGTTGAATTGCTTGATATAAAACAGCAACCGCTTGTTCAACACCTTTTAAATTAGGTTTGTGTAAACGCGACAAAGAGAGTTCCAGCTCGTCAGCTGAAATCTCTCTATTTGCTAATATGCGTTGCAGTACAGGATGTAAACTTGCAGGTAAAGCTGAGGTATCAGGCGTTGAACGTCTGACTATTTTCATTAAGAGCCTTGTAATAGTTGCAACATATCTTCAGGTGGACGATACCCTGGCACTAAGGTGCCATCTTGCAAAATGATTGCTGGTGTACCAGAAACACCAATTTGTGCACCAAAGTTATAATGGTCTACAACCGGGTTGGCACATGATTTGGCAACAATTTGACCTTTCACTTTAGCGTCCGTCATTGCTTGTGCGGGATCTTGTGCGCACCAAACACTGACCATATCTCGGTATGATTGACTTGCTACACCACCACGAGGAAATGCTAGATAACGAATAGTAATGCCTAAATCATTGTATTCAGCAATTTGTTGGTGAAGTTTACGGCAGTAACCACAGGTTATGTCAGTAAATACATTAATTGCATACTTTTCGTTTTTCGCTTTGTATTCGATTAATTCTGCTTCAAATTTACCTAATTGGCTAACACGAACTTTAGATAAAATGGCTTCACTTTCGTTCTTCATACCTTCTTTTAAATTAAACAAGGTACCGTGTAATAACATAGAGCCGTCTTCACTCACGTAAAACAAACCTTTGTCAGTTAATACACCTTTCATTCCAGCTAATGGCACATCAACAACATCTTGAACTTGTAAACCAAGTTTAGCCACTGCTGTATTAATAGCTGGGTAGTTTTTTTCAACAGCGAATGAAATACTTGCCGTGCTCGCAATTACAGCAACGGCTGCAATTAATTTTGAAATTTTGTTGTTAAACATAAAACTCTCTTTTTACCACGGGATCAGTCTTTTGTGTGTGATATATATGACCGAACGTTGACGTGAAAAGTTACAGAGGTTAGCGCTTTTTTGCAAATGATATTTCACCAGTTGAACATAGTGTTGGCGGAAATATCGCACAAAACACCAAGTTTGCTATAGCTAACTCTAATTGACGCTATATACTGAAAACAAAGATTTTTAGGAGAAGATTTATGAAACACTCGTCTTTAATGGCTATTGGTTTAACCACTTTATTAGTTACGTCTCCTGTACTGGCTAGCGACGACGAAAGTTGGTGGGATAGTTTCACTACATATGTTAGTGATATTTGGTCTGATACTGAAGATGAACGAGAAACTGTTGCTGACACCTCAAAAGAATTGGCTGAAAAAACCAAAGAATTAGGTGCAGATATTGCCGAAGAAACGGCCGATGTTAGCAAAAAAGTTTATGAAGATGGTAAAGAAGTTGGTTCGGAACTTTGGGAAAAGAGCAAAAAAACAGGCTCTGATTTATGGGAAAAAACCAAAGAAACAGTCGATGAAATGAAAGATTAACTTTGGAAAAGATTTACCCCCAGCAAAGTGAATATATTTCACTTTGCTTTAACGCTGGATCTGCTCTTGATAAAATAATATACAGCTTGAAATATTCCGCCCCAGCATATAAATGCCACAACAGCACATGGTAGACCTAAGATTATAAGATCTACCTTAAAGCCAATAATTGCGAAAATAGTACTAATTGTACCCATTGCAATTTCTAACATCAATGTGTCAAATGAAATACCACTTACGGAATCAATTGGCTTTGCATAGTGTTTAATTTCCATCGAAGTAACACCCTGTAAAATATTTCTTAAAGCAACAACAGTCCCTATCAATTTAGCTCAAAATTATCAGGATACGCAGTATAAAAATAGTTTTTCTTACTTTTAGGTAAACCGGAAATAACCAAAGCATAAGACATATCCATCATGCGCTTCATTTCACCTTCGGGAATTGTTCCGTCTAAAATAATGCTATTCCAATGCTTTTTGTTCATATGATAACCAGCGATAACAGCGTTAAATACATCACGTAATTCAACTGCTTGCTCAGGTACACATTTCAAATTCATGTTGTCGCATGCCGGAAAATCTGGGTGGATTTTGCCATAAGACAAGGTAGCAAACATCTTGCCTGCTACCTTATAAACAGCAACATCAGCGCCGAATGGATAATCTAATTCAGCTTCGGGTTTAGATAATAAATATTGATTACATTCGTCCTTGTTCATAAGTCACCTCTATTTATTAGTTGATATGCCTATAAATCGTTGGCAATAAAGCCACCAGTTTGATGCGCCCACAATTGCGCATAAATGCCACCACTGGCAATCAGCTCTTTATGTGTACCCTGCTCGGCAATTTTGCCGCCGTCTAATACAATTAATCTATCCATAGCAGCAATAGTCGAAAGTCTATGTGCAATAGCAATAACTGTTTTACCTTGCATTAGCTTGTATAAACTATCTTGTATCGCAGCTTCTACTTCAGAGTCTAATGCAGAAGTTGCTTCGTCCAATACAAGTATAGGTGCATCTTTTAATAACACACGAGCAATGGCAATACGCTGACGCTGACCACCACTTAATTTAACACCACGCTCACCCACTTGAGCATCGTAACCAGTACGACCTTGTAGGTCAGTTAAGCTTTGAATAAAGTCATGCGCTTCAGCTTGTTTAGATGCTGCAATTAATTGCTCATCAGTTGCCTTGTTGCGACCATACAAAATATTTTCACGAACGCTACGGTGTAATAACGAAGTGTCTTGCGTGACCATACCAATTTGTGCACGTAAACTTTCTTGCTGAATGCTTGATACATCTTGGCCATCAATTTTAATTGTGCCGCTGTCTATATCGTAAAAACGCAATAACAAATTAACTAGGGTAGATTTACCGGCACCAGAGCGGCCAACAATACCGACTTTTTCACCCGGTTTAATATGTAAATCTAAGTTGTCAAAAACCTTAACGTTTCCATAAGAGAAGTTAACTTGATTAAACTCAATTGAACCTTGGTTTACAGTTAGTTCTGCCGCTTGCTCTTTATCTTGCACATCACGAGGTTGCGACAAAGTGCGCATACCGTCAGTGGCTGTGCCTATGTTTTCAAACAAAGCGCTGACTTCCCACATAATCCATTGTGACATACCGTTTAAACGCAAAGATAAACTAACAGCTACAGCAATAGCACCTACGGTAATAGAGCTATCTAACCAAAGTGAAATAGACAAATAGGCAACAGCAAATAACAACAAATAGTTACTCACTTGCACGCTAGTGATCATGCCTGTTGCTAAACGCATTTGTACATATACGGTTTTTAAAAAGCCATTCATGCCAGATTTAGCATAATCCGCTTCTTGTTTAGTATGGGCAAACAACTTAACTGTGCTGATATTGGTGTAACTATCAACAATACGCCCTGTCATATCCGCGCGCGCATCAGCTTGTAACATAGAAGCTTGTTTTAAACGTGGAATAAAAAAGCTTTGCAATAATATATAAACCACCAGCCATGCAAACATAGGTAAAGCTAATCGCCAATCGGCTTGGGCAATTAATACCAACATACTGGCAAAATAAACTGTTACATATACAAATACGTCCAACAGTTTCATCACACTTTCGCGCACAGCCAGTGAGGTTTGCATTACTTTAGTTGATATACGACCCGCAAAATCATTTTGAAAAAACGAGATACTTTGCCCCAATAAATATCTATGCGCTTGCCAGCGAATACCCATAGGATAATTGCCAAGCAAAGTTTGATGCACCACAGTTGCATGCAGCCAAATAGTCACAGGTGCGGCAATTAATACCAAAAAGCTCAACCAAAGTAATTGGCCTTGGTATTGCTGCAGGAAAGTTTCAGGCGTCGAGTTGGCTAACATATCAACTAAACGGCCCAAATAAGACATTAAATAGGCTTCAATAATCGCAAGTGTGGCAGTTAATAATGACATTAACACTAAATACCCACCAACCCCTTTGCTGTAATGACGGCAAAATGCAAATAAAGTATTTGGTGGTGTAGTCGGCTCTTCTGGCGGAAAGGGCTTTAACAACCCCTCAAAAAACTTCATCATAAAAATTAAGCTTCTTTTGCAGTTAAGGCTTCACCTTTAAATTGAATACCACCCCAACCAAATTGAATAAAGTTGCGGATATTTTGATGATCAGTCCCTTGTGGGTTTTCTAAGACATCTTTACGGTAGTAGTCACCAAACAAATGTAAAGTTTGTTCAGGCGTTAATTGATTTAATTTTGCGAATGCAAAAATTTTGCATGAACCGTTATTTTGCCCAGCTAAATTAACGGTTTCCCCATTATTAAATTCTGTTTCAACGAAATCATAATTTTCTTCAATTGCCTGAATAACTTCAGAAAAAACAACAGTGGTAGGAGAGGTTTGAATTTTGTTTAAAAGTAATTTTTGTGAACTCATGACTTATCTTCGCAATTAAAAAGGGTTATTGTAGCCTAAGTTGACTAAGCGGATAAGTGCTAGTTAACAAATACATTGTTGCGTTTATTACAACACGCATTAATTACATTAAAAGGAATCAATCAATGTTAAAAAATTTAACCTTAGCAGTAACTTTGTTAGCATCAGCAAGCTCGGCTCACGCGTTTAATTTCCCAAACATGTGCCCAAACGGTCAGTACCACAAAGTTTCAGGTCAAATTTCAACAAAAAACATCAGCGAACACGAGCAACAAGGTGAAGTGTCTTTCAACTTGTATAAGGTGAAAGGGTTTAGACGTAAGTTAGTCGCGTCAGCTTCTGGCGATATTTACGGTACTATCGTCAACCAAGATAATTTTGCCATCACTCTTAATCATCAAATAAATCTAAATGATGGTTTAGGTGATATATACACATACAACGACAAAGCTTACGTAACTGGTGTGACAGAGTTTGCTAAAGATCAAAACGGCCAGCTCATTTTAGATGAAACAACTAAACTACCTACCCCATGCGGTTTTACTGTTATTGAACAAGTGACCGATTTACAAGGTGTAAACGGTGCATTTGATGGTGCGACAGGCAAATTAACTGCGTTTGGTAGCATTAATATGTGCCCACAAAATGCAGATAAACCAGTGCACAATCAGTTCAGTGTTTCAGGCTACGTTTGTCTTCAATAGTGTGATCACTTAATCATAGAGACTCGGCAGGTTTAGGCGAGTCTCTTATTTAAGCAAATTAACTTTTCAAAACCAAGTTTCTGGTACATAGGCATGCCCAAACGAGATGCTTGTAAACTTACCTCGGTACAGCCCAACTGAGCTGCATGCGCTATTAAAAACAACATAAAATTCCTCGCTATGCCCTGCCCACGATAATTAGGATGTACCCCGACTTGATGTGTGCCCAAAGTATTATTTGATTTAAAACTGATTGCTGTTGCGACAATTTCTTGATCTATTTTGTACGCCCATATTTGAGCGTTTTTATTGTGAAATAACTGCGCAGTAGAATTTTTCTCGATTTGGTATGAAAATGCCGTTTCGCAGCACTTAACCCAGTTGCTTAATTCATTAGGTTTTATTTGAACGATCTTATCGAAAACATCTGCAGCATTTTGTTCTAACGTAATAGTTGTATCTATCACTTTACTCATTAACATCAGCTTGCTCTTAGTAGTTTGAGCATTTTCTTCGTTATCAAGATAAGCTGTTACCTTGCCTTCAAAGCTATGATGCCCTTGTGTCAGGATAGTTGTCGGCTGAAAATTCTCAGCCCAGATATGATTTGGCCAGGCTTGCTGAACAAAAAGGTTTTGGTTATTTACCATCTGCCCACCCAAAGCCAACCAATAACAATGCAAGTTATGTAAATTGTTGTGTATCAAATCCTGTTTAGTTCGTAACATTTAATTTGTCCTATTAATTAAATACAACCCTAGCAACATACATATAAGCCCAGGCACCTTAGTTAAGGTTAAATACTTAACTGGACTTGCAAACCAACCAAAATGACTAATGAGTAAAGCAAAAATAACTTGACCACATAAGGCTATGGTAATGGCATTGCCAGCCCCTAATTTAGGTATTAAAAAATACATGCTGGCAACACCAACCACACTGAGGATAAAGGAAAACCACAAATACCAAGGGGTACTAACCAAAGCTTTATTTGGCAATGGTGTCGAAAGTGTTGCAGCCAAAATACTGGTTAAAACGAAACTGGCAAAAAACGCATAACTTGTGGCTTTTAAAACACTCTGTAATTGAATTGCAAGTTGGGAATTCATAGCAGCTTGTATCGCAATACAAGCACCACAAATAAATGCGAGTAAACTGTAGTAAGTCGTCATTAACTGATGTCCATTAATCTTCAGAAAAACACCAGCATAATGTCATTATTAGCTCAGTTCATTTACATATGTTGAGAACAAATAATTTTATAATTGTTTACGTATACGGCTTAATTGTGTGGGTGTAATCCCCAGATAACCGGCGATATGATATTGAGGTAGACGATTAACTATTTGGGCATGTTCGTTTAAAAAATTGAGATATCTTTCTCTAGCCTCAAACTGCAAATAACCAATTTCTTTAGGCTCTTTTTCTAACAACCAATGCCTTTCTAAATAAAGAATATGCATTTTCATCAAATTGGCATCGTCAAACAAAAGTGTACGGTAGCGCTTAAAATCTATTTCTATAATTTCACAGGCTTCTATCGCTTCAACCGCCATAGCATTGGCCTGATTAGTTAACAACGCACTCATACTGCCAGGGAAACGCCCCTCAGCAAAAAAGTTTTTGTTAAATTCATTACCGTTTTTGTCGGTAACATAAGCGCGCGCCAAACCTTTGTGCAGAAAACAAAAACTTGTCGGCACCTTATTAAGCGGATAAATCAACTGCCCTTTTGCAAAGGATTTACCATTACAACAGGCGACAAAATCTTGCCAACTAGCCGCTGGCAAGGGCGAATAGTCAGCAAGTGTTGCTCTTAGGTGAGCAAATGCTTCAGTCATCAGGGCTTAAAACTGTAAACACTAAATGGTTACGCATATTTTTAATTAATATGCCTTTTTTCAGTAATAACCCAGCTAGGCGTTTTTGCCAAAGTAAAAGATTATCTTGCGCCTCATCGACCGCTTGCTGGGTTTTAAATTGCACTCTAACTAATAAAGAGCCCGGAAATGCATCGTGTTCCATGCTAAACCAACATTGTTCAACATCTGTAAGCTCTGCAAATGCTTTTTCTTCTAGTTCTTCGACAGCAGCCATAACAGCCGCTTGTTGTTTAATTTGTACTTTTGAGAGTTTTTTCATTATTGTTTCTTGCTATAAAGTTACTATTTCTTTGTTTTTACTTTGACTTTGCTAAACAGCCAATCCACAAGCGACACCACAACTCCACGCATATTGGAAATTGTAACCGCCTAACCAACCTGTAACATCTGTTACTTCACCGATAAAATATAAACCAGCAGATTTTTTGGCTTCAAATGTTTTTGAGCTAAGTTCGTCGGTATCAACCCCGCCTAATGTGACTTCGGCGGTTCTGTAGCCTTCAGTACCGTTCGGTTTGATTGTCCAATTATGTAAATAGTCGTGAATATGTTTAATTTCAGTATGCGATAGCTGATTAACAGGCTTATCAGGTAGCGCTTTATCATTAATTAAAATTTCGATAAAACGTGATGGCAATAATTGAGTTAAACAATTTTTTAGTGATTTTTTCGGGCTGTCTTTACGCCAGCTTTCTAGTTGCACTGTTAAGTTACACTCTGGCAACAGATTAATTGTGACAGCTTGCCCTGCTTGCCAATATGAAGATATTTGTAAAATAGCTGGGCCTGATAAACCTCTGTGGGTGAATAAGATATTTTCTCTAAACTGTTTGCCGCTTTGACTAGTTACTAAACAATCGATACTAATGCCCGATAAACCGTCAAACCTTTGTTTGTCGTGATCATGTAAAGTAAAAGGCACTAGTGCAGCGGTAGTTGGTACGACCTTTAAACCAAACTGCTCTGCAATTTTATAACCTAATGGGCTACCACCCAGTTTAGGCATAGTTAACCCACCCGATGCAATAACAAGTGATTGACACAAATATTCATCTTGATTAGTGGTGACTAGATAACCTGGCTCATTTTTAACAACAGACAAGACTTCATTACGCAGCTTAATTTCAACGCCTGCCCAATCACACTCAGTTAATAAAATATCTACTAAGTCTTGTGCGCTGTTATCGCAAAATAACTGGCCGTGCAAACGCTCGTGATAACTCAAACCATGACGCTCAACCAATTCGATAAAATCATTCGAGCTATAGCGGCTTAAACAAGATTTTACAAAATGGGGATTTTGGCAAAGGTAGTTTTCAGCGGTTGCAACTCTGTTGGTAAAGTTTGAACGCCCACCACCACTAATGAGGATTTTACGCCCAGCCTTTTTACCCATGTCTAATACCGCGACCGACTTACCGCGATAACCAGCCGTAGCTGCACACATTAACCCTGCTGCACCCGCACCAATAATTACAACGTCAAACTTTTGCACACAAAACCTATTTATACAACGTTTATGGAAACGCGCGCATTGTAACACAAGAATACATTAAGCCATTTTTTTACCCGCCAAAATGCAGTATCCTACGGCGATTGCAATTAACCCAAATGGTTGATTAAAAATGAAACAAACACTTAAACAATTACAAAATTTAAAGGGCAATACCCGTATTAGCATGTTAACTGCGTATAACTGCCCTGTTGCGCGTAGTATTGAACAAGCGGGAGTGCCTATTATTTTAGTTGGCGATTCCGTTGGCATGGTTGAAATGGGCTTTTCAAGTACACGTGATGTGACTATGGAACACATGGTTTACCATGTTGGTGCTGTGCGTCGTGGCGCGCCTAATACCCATATTATTGGCGATTTACCTCACCTTTCGTATGAAAGTGTTGAAGATGCCGTTGCTAATGCCAAAAAATTAGTTGCCGCTGGTGCTGATAGCGTAAAACTTGAAGGCCCGTATTTTGATGCGGTAAAAGCTATAGTTGCAGAAGGCATTGAAGTTGTCGCGCATACAGGATTAACCCCACAAAAAGCCACTAGCTTTAAAAAAGTCGGTAAAGAAGCAGCCGAAGCTGAGCAGATTTTACAAGACTCAGTTGATCTACAACAAGCTGGTGCGGGCATGATAGTGTTAGAACATATACCTGCTGAGCTTGGCGTTAAAATCACTCACGCTTTGACCATTCCAACAATCGGAATTGGCGCAGGTGGCGATACTGACGGGCAAGTTTTAGTAATAAACGATGCACTGGGTATAGGTGATTATTGGCCGCCATTTTCAAAACAATATGCCCATGTAACTGAAACTATTTCACAAGTGTGTGCTCAGTACAGACAAGAAGTTGAAAATAAACAATTTCCTTAACGGTTATAAACTTAAGATTTAAATAGATGAATATTCCTGCTGATTTTCAAGCAACAACAACTGAGTTAAAAGACAAAGTTATCTTAATTACTGGCGCAGGCGCAGGTATAGGCAAAGCTGCCGCTTTGTGTTTTGCCAAACATGGCGCTGAAGTTATTTTATTAGGCAAAACCACTAAAAAGTTAGAAGCTGTTTACGATGAAATAATGGCTTTATCCTCTGAGTTCGAGATAAAAGAACCAGCTATAATCCCGTTAGATATGAAAGGCGCAAGCAAACAAAACTACATTGATATGGCAACAACCATAGAACAAACTTTTGGTCGTTTAGATGGTTTGTTACATAATGCCAGCGCGCTTGGTAGCATTATGTCTTTTGAGCAATTTCCTGAAGACATGTACCAAGAAGTGATGCAAGTTAATGTAAATGCTCAGTTTATAATGACGCAAGCCTTGTTGCCTGTGTTAAAAAAATCGCCGAGCGCATCTATTGTATTTACCAGCTCAAGTGTTGGTCGCAAAGGCCGTGCTTTTTGGGCACCGTATGCAATTAGTAAATTTGCAACTGAAGGCATGATGCAAGTATTAGCGGATGAATACGACAATACTAAAATGCGTTTTAACAGCTTAAATCCTGGTGCAACGGCAACTAATATGCGCCGTAAAGCTTACCCAGCTGAAGATCCAACTACACTTAAACAGCCGCATGAAATTATGCCAACCTATTTATATTTGATGTCTGATCAAAGTAAAGATGTTAGCGGCCAAGCTTTAACAATTAGCCGCTAAAGGCACTCATCTAAGCAAATAGTTGGTACAAATGGAGTCAAAACAATTTTTTGGCTCCATTATTATCAACCAATAATAAACCTCAAATAGTTTAATTTCCCCTCTCAATCACACTCATTATAACCGTCTTAAATTCAGTGCGTTAGCTAACCTGTTATCCAGAGTTCAGGTTAATAACGCCCGTTAAATAATCATAAACTAGCAAAAAATTTAAAATTATTTTATAACCAAGTGACACAAATTTGGTTTTGATTCGACCAATATAGGAAAGCGACAAAACAAATAGGGAATCACATGTCACCCCACTTTTTAAATCTGATAAAACAGCAAGAGCAAAAGCTGACTTTTATTGCACGCAGGTATAGCGCAAAAAATGAAAGCGATGATCTATATCAAGAAATTGTTTTGCAATTATGGCGTAGCTTTCAAAGCTTTAGTGCTGAATCAACTTTTGAAACTTGGATGTACAGAGTTGCGCTTAACACAGCCTATAGCTATGTACGCAAAGATAAAACAAGAGTTTCAACAGTATCAGATGTGTTAGTGGAAACAGAAGCTTCAGATTTAGCTTCATCCCTTGCTTGCCAAGCTGACTTGCTGCTGCAGTTTGCCCAAACGTTAGCAGAAACTGATTCAGCAATTTTGATTATGTACTTAGACAACTTTACCTCAGAACAAACAGGCGATGTTCTAGGTATAAGTGCAAATGCAGTTCGCCAACGTTTAAACCGAATCAAAACCTCTTTTGAACAAAGCACATTAGGAGCTTAACCATGAAACTTGAAGATGCAAAAACCGCAAATATTTTCACCGAGGATTCAGCTGTACCTAGTATCGACTTTAAACAAATTAAGCAGCAGGCTACAAAGTTTGAAAAAACGCTTAAACGCCGTGATTTTACCGAAACAGCTTTGGCATTCTTGCTCATTCCTGTTTGGTTGATAGCACTCAATTTTTCCGTAAGTAATATTCAAAGTATCGGCCTAATCTTGGCTACTTTAAGTTGTTTATATATACCATGGAGAATGTATCAGGCGCGTAAAGTACAAATAACACCTGATGCTGCCGACAATATTAAAGTATTCCTAAACAGACAAATTGACAAAATAGATCGCCAAATTAAATTACTCAGCAATGTGGTTAAATGGTACATATCGCCAATTGCAGTTAGCGTTTCTTTAATTCACTTGGGTTCACAAGTAACAGAAACTGGAATGCCCGTATTTAATGCTTTTCAAATTGGTTATTTGCTTGTAGTTGTGTTGGTCGCTATCGGAGTCTACCTACTAAACAAACATGCGATTAAAACACAGTTATTGCCAGAGAAACAACGCGTGCAAAAGCAACTTGAAGAGCTGACTAACTAAAACAGCTCAATATCGTTATCAAATCTTGGTTCAGCGACTTTACCGTGCTGAACCAAGTCTTGATAATAAGAAACACAATTTCTGCCATGATGCTTGGAAAAATACAAAGCTTTATCAGCCTGTCCGACAAGAGTCGTCGCAGGACATGCCAAGTCAACCTTAGTAATACCTGCGCTAACGGTAACTTGTCCTATGGTTGGAAAGTTAAACTGTGCAACACTTTGGCGGAATCGATTTAACACCATAAGAGCGGTATCTTCAGTGGTCGCATCTATTATCGCAATAAACTCTTCACCACCGTAACGAAATAACAAATCTTCTTTACGAAAATTCTGCTGCATAATTTTCGCTATTGTTATGATAACCTCGTCACCATACGCATGACCATAAGCATCGTTTACCCTTTTAAAGTGGTCTATGTCGACCAGTGCAATCCAATAATATTGCTGATTTTCATTTCTACCTTGTTGTACAGTAGCTTGTTTTAACGTGAAAGCCTGTCCAAGCAACTGCGTTAAATGACTATCAAGTGTCTTACGATTGAATAAGCCGGTTAAAGTGTCTTTTTCAGCTTCATTTATTAGGTAGGATAAATTGCAATATATAGCAACCATACTTTCAACAAGTGACTGCTGAACCTTGCAGGCTGGCAAACCATTAACTTCGATAAAACCGTAGTGAATACCGAGTTTTGCTAAATACCAAATACTACGATTGTCATCCTGTTGCGTTTGTTTAGTTGAATAGCACTTGGTTATTAGTCTGTCTTGATGAACCTGATGAAAGCTTTGAGTTATGAGCTCTTGGTTGTCAGTTGGCAAACTATCCGACAACTTAGATACAACATAATAAAAACTGTCAACGTGAGGTATAGCTCGATAAATGATAACGTTGGCACTTTTTAATAGGTTGTCGATAGCGAATAGCATTATTTGGTCTAGGCTCAACCTATCTTTGACGTTTGTTACATCAACCAGTTTATTGATAAATTGAGTTGAGTCAGCACTCATAACACCTGCCTCATTACGTTTTATGTTATGAGTTATCAGTATAGCTGACTCTAAAATGTTTGGTTAATTAATACACCTAAAGCTTAATTTGCAATCAGGGCTATCATCTCGTCTTCAGTCAATACTTTAATACCAAGATCTTGCGCTTTGGTTAGCTTCGACCCAGCACTTTCACCTGCAACTAAATAATCGGTTTTGGCAGATACACTACCAGTTACTTTAGCCCCCAAAGCTTGCAACTGCGCTTTTGCATCATTACGCCCCATAGTAGTTAATGTACCTGTTAACACAAAAGTTAACCCCGCGAGTGATTGTTCTGCTTGCGAGACTTCCTCAATATCAGGCCAACTTACCCCTAGATTTTGTAAAGCTTCAATTACGGTTAAGTTATGTGGTTCTTTAAAAAAGCTTTCAATGTGTGATGCAACCACTTCACCTATATCATTTACGTCAATTAACTGCTCTTTAGTAGCGTTAATAACGGCAGGTAAAGTTTTAAAATGATTCGCTAGATTATTCGCTGTAGCTTCACCTACTTCACGAATGCCTAACGAATACAAAAATTTAGCTAGGCTTGTTTGTTTGGCTTTTTCAATTGAGTTAACCAGATTTTGCGCTGATTTCTCACCCATACGCTCCATCTTTTCAATTTGTTCAACCGTGAGCTCAAATAAATCAGCAGGTGTTTTTACCCACTTTAAGTCCACTAAAGCTTCAACAATTTTATCGCCTAAACCATCAACATCTAGAGCTTTGCGTGAAGCAAAATGTTTGAGTGATTCTTTAAGTTGCGCCGGACAAATTAACCCACCCGAGCAGCGAGCGACCGCTTCGGATTCAACTTTCTCTACAATTGAATCACACACAGGACAGTTTGTTGGGAATTCAATTGCACGAGCATCTGCTGGACGTTTTTCTAATAGCACAGAAGTAATTTGTGGAATAACATCTCCAGCTCGGCGTATCACAACAGTATCACCAACTTGTACACCTAATCTGTCTATTTCATCTTTATTGTGTAACGTAGCATTAGAAACTGTTACGCCACCGACGAACACAGGCTCTAACCTAGCAACAGGTGTAATCGCCCCTGTGCGACCCACTTGAAACTCAACATCTAACAATTTGGTCAATTCTTCTTGTGCAGGGAATTTGTGTGCTATCGCCCATCTTGGCGCCCTAGCAACAAAACCTAAAGTTTCTTGTAAATCTAAGTCATCAACTTTATAAACTACACCATCAATTTCGTATTTAAGGGCGTTGCGTCGCTCACCTATATCTTGATAAAAATCTAATAAACCTTGAGTGCCTTGCACTTGTTTTACATCACTACAAACTGGCATGCCCCAATCTTTTAACTGCATCATACGGCCATAATGGCTGTTGGCTAACACATCGTTATTATCCTCTACGTAGCCAACGCTGTATGCGTAAAACGCAAGTGGTCGAGTTGCGGTAATTTTAGAGTCGAGTTGACGTAAACTGCCAGCTGCGGCATTTCTTGGGTTGGCAAAAGTCTTTTCGTTTTTTTCAAGCTGTGTTTGATTAAGTTTTTCAAAACCCGCTTTAGGCATAAAAACTTCACCACGAATTTCGATACGCTCTGGGTAGTTGCCGCCACGTAGTTTCAACGGTATGCTTTTGATGGTTTTAATGTTTTCAGTGATGTTTTCGCCAATACGGCCATCACCTCGTGTTGCTGCCCTAACTAATTTACCGTTTTCAAATAACATAGAGACAGCCAAACCATCTAGCTTTGGTTCACAGCAATAACTTAAGCTGCCAGTGCTTTTTAATCTGTCTAATATGCGTTTTTCAAATGCAATTACGTCTTCTTCAGCGAATGCGTTATCTAACGACAACATTGGCATTAAATGTTCAACTTGCTCAAATGCAGCTAATGCTTGCCCACCAACTTTATTGCTTGGACTATCTTCGCTATAAAACTCAGGATACGTTTGTTCTAAATGTTTAAGCTGCTGCATTAAACGGTCGTATTCAGCATCCGGCACATTTGGGTTGTCTAATACGTAATATTGGTAGTTGTATTCTTCTAGTTGAATTCTAAGTTGTTCGATTTGTTGTTGTGGGTTGAGTGTGTCGACATTGCTCTGCATACTGAATTCTACTTTAGATAATAAGGCATCATTTTTGGCTTGGAATTTTAGCCTAATTAACCCAGCAGCAAAACAGCTATAAATAAAAACGCCACATTAAAATGTGGCGTTCGTTAGAATAAGTTTAATAAGTAAACTATCTAGTGGTTTGAGGGCGCAGTATGAATACAAAAGGCAGTAATAATGGCCCTAAAAGTAAACTCATTAATTTATGCGAATAAGTAACTTTCGCATTGCGCTTTTTTGCTATATACCAAGATAACAGTTGGCTTAGCGTCCAAATTAAAACAATTGTAAAAGGTGCCATTAGTTTTGTGGTCTTAACTCTCTGCGTAAAATTTTACCAACATTAGTTTTTGGTAAGCTTTCTCTAAATTCGACAGCTTTGGGCATTTTATAACCAGTTAGATTATCTTTGCAATGATTAATTAGTTCTTGTTCGGTTAAAGATTGATCTTTTTTAACAACGAATATTTTCACCACTTCACCACACTTTTCGTGTGGGATACCAACAGCGGCAACCTCAAGGACTTTTTCGTTCATAGCTACTACTTCTTCAACTTCATTTGGATATACGTTGAAGCCAGAAACTAAAATCATATCTTTTTTGCGATCAACAATTCTAAAGTAACCTTGTTCGTCATATGCAGCTATATCACCCGTGCTAAACCAACCATCTTTCAACACCTCGTCAGTCGCCTCTGGTCGATTAAAATAGCCTTTCATTACTTGTGGGCCTTTAACTTGCAATTCGCCAGCTTCGTTTAAACCCACTTCATTACCTTGGTCATCTACCACACGGCATTCAGTCGATGGAATAGGTAAACCAATGGCGCCATTGTAATCATCCAAGCTTAACGGATTAATGGTTACTGCAGGCGAACATTCAGTTAAACCATACGCTTCTAACAAACGAGTTCCAGTAACTTTTTTCCAGCGCTCTGCTACAGGGCGTTGCACCGCCATACCACCGCCTAACGATAATTTAAGCTGTGAAAAATCAACCTCAGCAAAACCATCTGCGTTTAATAAGCCATTAAATAAAGTATTCACGCCTGTTAAAGCAGTAAATGGACGTTTATTGAGTTCTTTAACAAAACCTGGCATATCACGCGGGTTGGTAATAAGTACGTTTGTTGCACCATATTTCATAAAGTTGAAGCAGTTGGCGAGCAATGCAAATATATGGTAAAGCGGTAATGCAGTAATTACAGTTTCTTTGCCATATTCTAGGCACTGGTCTAACCAAGCACCGGCCTGCATTAAATTCGCCACCATATTTCTATGAGTTAACATAGCGCCTTTTGCAACACCTGTTGTGCCGCCTGTGTACTGTAAAAACGCAATATCTTCGCCAGTAACTTGTGGTTTTACATATTGACTTGATTTAGCAGACGAGAGTACCTGATTAAACTTGATCGGCTTGGGCAATTGGTAAGCTGGTACCATCTTCTTGACATGTTTAACCACTGTATTAACGATGAAACCTTTAACGCAGCCGAGTTGGTCACCTAATTCAGTTAATATAATATTTTTAACTGGCGTTTCACTCACAACTTTTTCAAGTGTTGCGGCAAAATTGGCAACTATCACAATAGTAGTCGCGCCTGAATCATTCAGTTGATGTTTAAGCTCACGAGGTGTGTATAGCGGATTAACATTAGCTATGGTGCAACCTGCTCTTAACGCTCCAAACAAGGCAATTGGATATTGCAATAAGTTAGGCATCATAAGCGCGACTACGTCACCTTTGCCTAAACCTAGGGTATTTTGTAGATATGCAGCAAACTGTTTGCTCTTTTCATCTAACTCTTGATAAGTAATCGACTTATCCATATTGATAAATGCAGTTTTGTCGGAAAATTTGCTGCAAGACTCATCAATCAGTTCAATTAAACTTGCGTAGTGATGTGCATCAATTGTTTCTGGTACGCCCTGTTGGTATTGCTTAAGCCAAATTTTTTCCATGTTTGTTCTCTTCAGTCTGGAGATTATCTTTATTTACTTGGAGTATTGCAGCTTACTAAAAATAATTCAAACAAGCGTTTAACATTTTTTTAATCAAGATTTGAATTGTTTTTATTGCCCTTTGATTACATTCCAAGCCAAGTTAATTTGTTGAATGGTTGATACATCACCACCTTTGTCTGGATGATGTTTAGCACATAACCTTTTATACATTTGTTTTTTGACATGTAAACTACTATCAGGTCTGACCTCTAGAATTTTACATGCTTTAACATATTCATCCGTTTGGCAATAATCGGTAAATTTCTGCCAAAAATTGGTGAGCATTTGTTCGACCTCGTGCTGATTGGTCGAGAATAAATTATCTAAATTTAAGTAATAATCCTGCATAGGATCAGAATTTTTAAGCGCCTTGCTAATGCGCTCCTCGTCACTATATATAGGTGTTACTTGGCACTTTGCTAAACCTATTTGCAGATAAGCTTTATTTTGCTCTAGCCAGCCAACTTGCAGCTTGTACAAACAATGAAAGAGTAGAAAGTGTACTTGAAAAAGCGACAATGAATCTGCTGGATTATAATCTGGGATAAGCGGCGGATTGTGCTCTGATAATTGACGCAATAATTCAATTTCTTGGTATTCACCATAGTCAATTGACAAGTGTTCTTGTAAATACTCAAACAAGTTATCTATTAAGATGGTAATAGGGTTGTGAGCGTCAGACATTTAGATATGTTTTTGCCAAAGTTATGAATTAACTTTAGCTGATAAGAAAAAGGCCCGCAAATGCGAGCCTCTCTACAAGCCAATTATTTTTTAGCAAGCTTCTCTTTGATACGTGCAGCTTTACCAGTTAAGTTACGTAAGTAATATAACTTAGCTTGACGCACGTCACCACGACGCTTAACTTCAACTTTTGCAACTAATGGGCTGTGAGATTGGAAAGTACGCTCAACACCTTCACTACCTGACATTTTACGTACAGTGAAAGCTGAGTTTAAACCACGGTTTCTTTTACCGATCACAACGCCTTCGTAAGCCTGTAAACGCTCACGGTCGCCTTCTTTTACTTTAACGTGAACAACTACTGTGTCACCTGGACCAAAAGAAGGAAGGTCCTGTTTCATTTGCTCTTGTTCGAGCTGTAGAATGATATTACTCATAATAACCTACCTTTCCTAGAGTGCACTGCTATTCTTGCAAATAATCAGTTTGGAATGTTTCCAATAACTGTTTTTGCTCATCAGTCAGAGCTAGGTTTGTTAATAATTCAGGGCGTCTTAACCAAGTTCGACCCAATGCTTGTTGCATTCGCCATTGCTCTATCTTTGCATGGTCACCACTCAATAATATGGGTGGTACTGCTTTGTCGTTTAATACTTCTGGCCTTGTGTAATGAGGGCAATCTAACAAGCCGTTTTGAAACGAGTCTTGCTCGGCAGACAAATTATGTCCTAATACCCCAGGTAACAAACGAGTTACCGCATCTATCAGCGTCATCGCGGGTAGTTCCCCACCACTTAATACAAAGTCACCAACAGACCATTCTTCGTCGATTTCAGACTCAATAAGTCTTTCATCTATGCCTTCATAACGACCACAAACCAAGAGTAATTTTGATTGTTGAGCCATATTATGTGCTGCCACTTGGTCAAATTTTTTACCTTGTGGCGACAAGTAAATGGTTTTAACACCTTCACCCGCCTGCGCTTTTGCAGCTCGTATTGCATCTTGTAGAGGTTGCACCATCATTAACATGCCGGGGCCTCCACCATAAGGGCGGTCATCTACAGTGCGGTGTTTATCTAGAGTAAAATCTCTAGGGTTCCACCTATGCAACTCAAAAATACCTTTTTTAAGTGCTCGTCCTGTTACGCCGTAGTTCGAAACTGAATCAAACATTTCAGGAAAAAGGCTAATCACCCCAATCCAATTCAATGCAGACACAATTAAAAATCCGCGTCCCAGTTTACCGTGATTAGCTGATTATCTTTGTCTACTGACACAATAACCTGCTCATCAATAAATGGTATTAAACGTTCTTGCATTCCAAATGCATCGTTCAGGTTTGCTTTTACTACTAGCACATCATTTGAGCCGGTTTCCATAAGTGCTTTAACAGTACCCATGTTATAGCCGTCGGTATTAACCACAGCTAACCCAACCAATTCACGCCAATAGAACTCACCTTGTTCGAGCTTTGGCAATTGCGTTTCCGGTATTACTATTTCCATACCAGTGAGCAATTGAGCTTTTTCTCGGACATCAATGTTTTCAAATTTAACAATGAGGCCTTTGTTATGTCGACGCCACTCGACAATATTTGTTTCTTGCCACAACTTGTCTCGGCCAATAGTCCAAGGGTTGTACGCAAAAATTGCTTCAGGGTCTTCTGTAAAAGAATTTACTTTTAACCAGCCTTTTACGCCGTACACAGCACCTAAGCGCCCTACTACAACTTTATTCTCTGGTTCAGTCATCTTTTAACTTTCTTAAAACTCTGAAATTAAGCCGCTGCACTAGCGTCTTTAATTAAGCTTTTTACACGATCAGAGGTTTGTGCACCTTGACTGATCCAGTGATTGATGCGTTCTAAATCTAAACGTAAACGCTCTGCTTCACCGCGAGCAACTGGATTGAAGAATCCAACACGCTCAATGAAACGGCCATCGCGAGGGCTACGGCTATCCGCAACTACTACTTGGTAGAAAGGACGCTTTTTAGAACCACCACGAGATAAACGAATTGTTACCATATCGTACCCATAGTTGATTAGTTAATTAATAAAAAATTGGCTGCTTTTTACCAAGGCTGGCAAAAAGCCCGTGAATTGTACACATATTAGGGGGGAATGCAACTTTAGTGGCCTTGATACACCACTAAAGTTACTGATTTTTGAAGGTATCTTGAATTAAAATTATTTTGTCTATAATTTAGCGACCGAACATTCCACCTGGGCCACCAAAACCACCACCGCCACCTGGAGGCATCATGCCTTTCATGCCGCGCATCATTTTAGCCATTCCACCTTTACCCGATACTTTTTTCATCATCTTTTGCATTTGGGTAAATTGTTTTAATAAACGATTAATGTCTTGCACTTGTGTACCAGAGCCCATGGCAATACGCTTTTTTCGTGAGCCTTTAATAAGATCAGGACGCGCGCGCTCTTTTGGTGTCATCGAATTGATAATGGCTTCCATCTGGACAAACTGCTTGTCGTTAACTTTATCTTTTACATTGTCAGGTAACTGGCCCATACCAGGTAACTTGCCCATCAACGACATCATGCCGCCCATGTTACGCATTTGTGCAAGTTGGTCTCTAAAGTCTTCAAGGTCAAAACCTTGACCTTTCTGAACTTTTTTCGCCAATTTCATGGCTTTATCTTTATCGACTTTTTGTTCTACTTCTTCGATTAAAGATAAGATATCGCCCATACCTAAGATACGGGATGCGATACGATCAGGATGGAAAGGCTCTAAAGCATCTGTTTTTTCGCCAGTACCGATAAATTTAATCGGTTTACCAGTAATAGTTCGAATAGATAATGCTGCACCACCACGCGCATCACCGTCTGCTTTAGTTAAGATAACACCGGTTAAAGGTAGTGCTTCATTAAAGGCTTTTGCAGTGTTTGCAGCATCTTGACCTGTCATAGCGTCAACAACAAACAAGGTTTCAATCGGTTTTACTGTCGCGTGTAGGTCTTTAATTTCGTCCATCATGTCGCTGTCAACGTGCAAGCGACCTGCGGTATCAAGAATTACAACATCAAAAAATTGTAGTTTACCGTGCGCAATCGCACCGTTAGCTATGTCTACCGGCTTTTGTTCTACACTACTTGGGAAAAACTCAACACCTATATCTTCTGCTAAAGTTTCTAGCTGCTTAATTGCCGCAGGACGATATACGTCCGCACTGACAACCAAGACTTTTTTCTTTTCGCGCTCTTTTAAATATTTAGCAAGTTTACCAACAGAGGTTGTTTTACCTGCACCTTGTAAACCGGCCATCATAATTACAGCTGGTTTTTGTGTAGCTAGGTTAAGCGATTCATTCGCTTCACCCATAGCAGCAACGAGTTCAGCATTCACTATTTTTAAAAATGCTTGTCCCGGATTTAAACTTTTACTAACTTCTAAACCTAATGACTTAGTTTTTACGTTATTGATAAATTCTTTAATAACAGGCAAAGCAACGTCAGCTTCTAATAAAGCCATGCGCACTTCACGTAACGTCTCTTTGATGTTGTCTTCAGTAAGGCGGCCTTTGCCCGTTATATTCTTTAACGTTTGACTTAGGCGATCGGATAAATTCTCAAACATGTAATGACTGTTCCTGGGTATGTTTCACATCAAATTTTGCTGACATTGTACCCAATGAACTCGGCTTTTAACAACTTTATCTACGAATCACTTGCGTTTACCCCAATAGAATGGAAAATGGCAGACTTATAGGCTTTGAATTAATAATTTTAATAAAGGAAAACAAATGAGTTTGGCTATAGCAGCGGTACTAGCTTATTTAGTCAGCGCGTCAGGTTTATTTTTGCGTTTATTTAATAAGTTGGATAAACAAACCAATCTACTGTTAGGAACAGGTGTGTTGGCCGTTATCTTACATTCAATCTATTTATTCGGCGCATTCGATTTATCTCACCAACACTCGTATTCATTGCTGTTAGTGTGCAATATATTTTCTTTGTTCGGCTCTGTGCTTGTCCTGATTTTTTATTCGATTAGCAAAAACCTCTTTGCTGTACCCATGGTATTATTGTTTACCGCATTTGTTTGTTTAGGTAATTTTGTTTTTGCTGACACTGCTACCAATTCAGCAATGTGGACAGTTGAAACTTTTTTGCATATAAGTTTAGCGCTGGTCAGTTATGGTATTTTGACTTTAGCTACTGTTTTAACCTATCAGTATAGTTTTTTAGCCAACCGCCTTAAACACCACGATTTGTCGGTTTTATCTTTGCCTATGCCTTCCCTTAACTCAATTGAGCATCAAATCGTCGGTTTGTTAAAAGTTGGCAGTTTATGCTTAGCCACCTCTATCGTTACTGGCTTTTTGTTTATGGAAAATTTTTTAGGCTCAGGCCAAGCACACAAAACCATATTAACCATAATTTCATTTGTTATATTTGTGACTGTTATTTTAGGCCATCAAAAACAAGGTTGGCGTGGCAAGATTGTTGTTGGCTTAACAACTTTAGGCGTTGGTTTATTAACCATGGGTTATTTTGGTAGTCGTTTTATACGCGAAGTGATTTTACCCGCTTCTTGATTTTAGCTCGCTAGTACCCATATTGTGGCTAGCTGATTGTTTTTCATTAACATAGGATTTATCTGTTGGACGAAATATCCACTAACACATTATTGATTATTCTAGCTATATTAATTTGCATATCTGCATTCTTCTCTAGCTCAGAAACCGGCATGATGTCACTAAATAAATACAAACTAAGACATCTAGCGCAAAACGGCGATAAATCAGCCAAACGAGTGCAAGATTTATTAGAAAAACCCGACCGACTAATCGGTTTAATTCTAATTGGTAATAATTTAGTTAATATATTTGCAGCTTCTATCGCAACTTTCATTGGTATAAGGCTGTTGGGGCACTTGGGTGAAGCACTCGCAACAACCATTTCAGGTATAGTATTAACCGTAGTTATCTTGATATTTGCTGAAGTCACTCCAAAAACTTTAGCCGCTTATTTTCCAGAAAAAATTGCCTACCCTGCCTCGATAATATTAAGTGCTTTATTATTGCCTTTTTATCCGTTTGTCTGGGGATTGAATCAAGTTACTAATGGTGTATTAAAGTTATTTAGAATTAATTTAGATAATCGTGAAGATTCATTAACCCACGAAGAGTTAAAAACCGTCGTTAACGAAGCTGGTGCACTAATACCACGACGACACCAAGATATGCTGTTAAGTGTGTTAGATCTTGAGAATGTTACTGTTGACGACATTATGATCCCACGCAGCGAAATTGTCGGCATAGATATAAATGATGACTGGAAAGATATCGTCAAACAGTTAACTCATGGTACGCACACGCGTATTTTGTTGTATAGAGATACTATTGATGATGCGGTTGGTTTTGTTCACTCTCGCGATGTGTTAAGGCTGTTATCAAAAACTCAGTTTTCTAAGGAAACTTTGCTGCGGGCAGTCCGTGAAATTTATTTTGTCCCTGAAGGTACACCACTGAATGTTCAGTTATTAAAATTTCAGCGCAATAAAATTCGCATCGGTTTAGTGGTTGATGAATACGGTGATATTCAAGGTTTAATCACGCTTGAAGATATCTTAGAAGAGATTGTTGGTGACTTTACCACCACAATGGATTTACCAACATCTAATACAGTTAAACAAAGTGATGGTAGCTTTTTAGTCGACGCCAGTAGCAATATCCGCGATTTAAACAAACAGTTTAAGTGGAAGTTACCAGAAGATGGCCCACGTACTTTAAACGGATTGATTCTAGAGCATTTAGAAGATATTCCGAATCAGAATATTTGTTTCCGCCTGTCGGGTTACCCAATGGAAGTATTAGAAGTAAAAGACAATATGGTTAAACAAGTTAAAGTTATGGCTGCACAATACCGCAAGCCGAGAAAAGCTTAACAATGTAATACAAACAACAGATACAAAAAAACCGGCTTAGGCCGGTTTTTTATGCTTAACTAACTGAGATTTATCAATAATCAGTATTGCCCGATGATTGATTCTTTTCAGCTTGAATACGCATATAAATTTCTTCACGGTGTACAGAGATCTCTTTTGGTGCGTTTACACCAATTCGAACTTGATTACCTTTAACACCCAATACAGTAACAGTAACTTCATCACCGATCATAAGTGTTTCACCAACACGTCTTGTTAATATTAACATTTGCAGCTCCTATCCTATTCCTATACCGTCAACAGCGGTTGCACCTATTGCTAAAGTTAGCTCAAAAATCATTAATAACCAAAATTTTTTTACAAATCAGTTAAAAAATAATAATAGTGTGCAACCAAAGACCAGATATATTACTTGTTTACAATTTTGTTGCAAGCCAAGATTCAACACTTTGCAGTGCAGAAGCCAAGTTTTCTGGCTGACTACCACCTGCCTGTGCCATATCAGCACGGCCGCCACCTTTTCCACCGACTTGAGATGCTACCATAGCAACCAACTCGCCCGCCTTAACTTTATTGGTTAAGTCGTCTGTTACACCGACAATCAAATTAACTTTTTGATCGCCTTTTAAACCTAAAACAATAACGCCTGAACCAATTTTTTGTTTTAATTGGTCAAGGGTTGTACGTAGTGCTTTAGGTTCAACTCCTGCAATTTCAGATGCTAATAATTTAACCCCTGAAACTTCTGTTGCTGATGCTAATAAATCACTGCCCGCTTGGCTAGATAATTTATCCTGTAATTTTTGTAACTCTTTTTCTAAAGACTTAGAACGCTCTAATACTTGCGCCACTTTATCTAATATATTGTTACTGTCAGTTTTAAACAAAGCGGCAACCTTGTTTAACTTAGCTTGAGTTTCAACAACATACTGACACGCAGCTTGACCAGTAATGGCTTCAATACGGCGCACACCTGCGGCAATACCAGCTTCAGAGGTTAATTTAAATAAACCAATGTCACCTGTGCGCTCAACATGCGTACCACCACATAATTCAATTGAGAAATCACCCATAGAAACAACACGTACTTCATCGTCGTATTTTTCACCAAACAATGCCATAGCGCCAGCTTGTTTTGCTTCATCAATCGCCATTAAGCGTGTAACTAGCGGATTGTTTTGACGAATTTGTTGGTTAACTATGTCTTCAACTTGTTGAATTTCTTCGGCTGTCATAGCTTCAAAATGAGCGAAGTCGAAACGCAATTTATCCGATAAAACCAATGAACCTTTTTGGCTTACATGCTCACCCAATACTTGACGTAATGCAGCATGTAACAAGTGAGTTGCCGAGTGGTTTAATTTAATCGCTTGACGACGACTTGCATCTATCTTTGCTTGAACCTTCTCACCAACAGCTAACGGCGCCAAGGTAATACCTTGGTGACCAAAAGCTTTAGAGATTTTGACTGTGTCTTGTACATCAAATACCGCACCACCTTGCAACAATTGACCTGTATCACCCACTTGGCCACCAGATTCAGCATAGAATGGCGTATCTTTTAATACGATAATGGCTTTTTGTTCAGCATCAACACTTTCAACCGCTTGGCCATCAACAATAATTTCAACGATTTCAGATTCGCCGGCTTCATTGTCATAACCGGTAAAGTCAGTTACTTGCTCTGACTTTACATCAGCGTTGTAATCTTTTCCAAAGTTGCTTGCCTGTTGTGCGCGTTTACGCTGTGCAGCCATTTCTTTGTCAAAACCAGCTTCATCGATTTTGATATTGCGCTCTCGAGCAACATCGTTAGTTAAATCAACTGGGAAGCCATAGGTATCATATAATTTAAATACCACTTCACCCGGGATGGTATCGCCTTTTAATTCAGCTAATGCGTCATTTAAAATGGCTAAACCACGATCTAGGGTTTTTAAGAATTGCTCTTCTTCTAAACGTAAAACTTTTTCAACTATAGTTTGTTGAGTTTTAAGCTCGGGATAAGCCTCACCCATTTGATTAATCAAAGACTGGTAAACTTTCCAAAAGAATACGTCAGTTGCACCTAATTGATTTCCATGGCGAATTGCACGACGAATAATACGACGTAATACATAACCACGGCCTTCATTTGATGGCATAACACCGTCTGCGATTAAGAAACCACAAGAACGAATATGATCAGCAATTACGCGTAAAGATTTAGCAGATAAATCTTCAACATTAAGTAACTTAGCAACGTCTGCAATTAAGTTTTGGAAAATATCAATTTCGTAGTTGCTGTGAACGCCTTGTAGGATAGCTGCAATACGCTCTAATCCCATACCTGTATCTACAGAAGGTTTTGGTAAAGGCTCCATAGTGCCATCGGCATGGCGGTTAAACTGCATAAATACTAGGTTCCAGATTTCGATATATCTGTCACCGTCTTCTTCTGGGGTACCTGGAGGACCACCCCAAATATGCTCACCGTGATCGTAGAAAATTTCAGTACATGGACCACAAGGGCCAGTATCACCCATAGACCAGAAGTTATCTTTAGCACCAATGCGAGATAAACGCTCTGGGTTTACGCCAATTTTATTGATCCAAATATCGGCTGCTTCGTCGTCTTCGGTAAATACAGTTACCCATAATTTTTCTTTTGGTAACTTCACAACTTCAGTTAAAAACTGCCAAGCAAAGGTAATAGCGTCTTCTTTAAAATAATCACCAAAACTAAAGTTACCCAACATTTCAAAGAAAGTATGATGACGTGCCGTATAACCCACATTTTCTAAATCGTTATGTTTACCACCAGCACGTACACAACGCTGTGATGAGGTTGCACGTGTATAGGCTCTTTGGTCAGATCCTAAAAAACAGTCTTTAAACTGATTCATACCCGCGTTGGTAAACAATAAAGTTGGGTCATTGGCTGGGACTAATGAGCTACTATCAACAATTTGATGTTGTTTGCTGGCAAAAAAGTCTAAAAAAGCCTGCCTAAGTTCAGCAGTAGTCATTTTCATTGTTCTTTCCTGTAATCTGTGGCTGGGAACTTCCCCTTTGTCACACTGACAAAAGTAGATGAATTATTCTAAAAAATGGTTGCGAAATGTAACATAAACCAAGAGTTTAGTTAATATCCTTCGCTAATAATTTCCAATGCTAATTGAATATCTGAGCCTGAAAAGCCACGCGAATAACAATAACGCAAACATTTTTGTTTTTGCTGATAATCTGACAAATCTTTATTGGCATATTTCTTTTCAATTAAATGGACTAAGTTTTCAGCCCAATTAATCTCAACCTGTTCAATCACATCTTCAAAACGCACAGTTAATTTGTGTTGGTAAAACAATTGCTGAATATATTTAGCGCCATAACCACTGTGTGCTTTGCTGCGAATTAAACTAATGGCAAACCTTTCATCGCTTTGCCAATCAAGCTCAGCTAACTCATCCAATAGTTGATTAGCTGCTTCAGCGGGATAATTTCTACCGACTAACTTGCTATACAACTGGCTGCGCGCATATTCTTTACGCGCAAGTAAATAGGTTATGTATTGTTTTGCTTGGCTTGCATCCTCTAAGTCTGGTAAAGCTTTAAGCATGCTGATATAGCCTATTTGCCAGCTTAGAATGACGAGTTTGTCGATTAGTTAACGCGAACTGCCAAATATCACCTTTCGCTACTATGGTTACAGCTTTTTTCGCACGCGTAATACCTGTATAGATAAGCTCTGGCGTTAATAGCTGGTTTTGGCTTTCCGGCAAAATGAGTCCAACGTGTTTAAATTCTGAACCTTGAGTTTTATGAATTGTCATCGCATATACAGCATCATGTTGTGGCAATTTAGCTAAACTGATAGGCCGCACACCATTGTCACTTTCAAAATAACACACCAAACGTCCATTTTTATCCGGCCAAACTAAACCTATGTCGCCATTAAACAGTTTATGCTGATAGTCATTTTGCGTCACCATAATAGGTCGACCTTTGTAATGACTAACATTGCTCGCTACACGCTGCTGTTGTTTAATTTTATCTTCAATATATTGATTAATGCTTTCAACGCCAAATTGGCCTTTGCGCATTGCGGTTAAAATTCTAAATTCAGCCAATAATTCAAACGCATGTTGCACATCATCAGCTTTGTTTAACACTGCATAATAATGCGCGATCGCTTGATTTATCCAAGTTTGATAATAATTGAATTCAACTAAAGCTAATTCTTGTGCTTGATGATCAACAAACTGATTCTGTTTATTATCTTGTAACCTCAACCAGCTTTGTTGGCCCTGGGCGTTAATCACCTCTTTGGCAATAGCACCAATTTCACCACTAAACCTATGCGTTTTTTGTAAAAAAGTTAAATGTGCGTATTGGCTAGTTTCATCAACTTCAACCTGCTGTTTGCTTAATTGATAAATTAACTCAGCAGCTTGCGATGGATAATGAGTTGCATGTTTTGGTGCAATATCTGCCAATAAATTACCTGTTTCAACGGAAGGCAATTGGTCTGCATCTCCCAACATGACTAAAGTACAATGTGCGGGTAATGCGCGTAATATATGACACATCATTGCCAGATCTATCATAGACACTTCGTCGATTAACAATAAGTCGCAATTAAGCGGTTTGTTTTGATTGTAGGTAAAACCTAATTTGTACGGGTGGTAACCAAGTAGTCTATGTAGAGTAACGGCTGATTCTGGGATCGACTGTAAGATATTTTCATCTATGCCCTGTTGCAACATTTGTGTTTTTGCTGCAACTAACGACTCAGTTAACCTTTGCGCCGCTTTACCTGTTGGGGCTGCCATCATAATTTTTAATGGCTGAGTATCAGACTTTTCTAGCTTATGTTTAAGGGCTTGTACTGCCAATAAACGCGCAACTGTGTAAGTTTTACCTGTACCTGGACCACCACAAATTATGTTCAAACGACCTGTTACTGAACTTGCCACTGCCACTTGTTGCCAGTCTATTTCGCCTTCATTGTGCTTGGCGGACACAAAGAGTTGTTGGATTAACTCAGCTATATCGGCTAACTGGTTTGTTGGTATTTGTGACGACTGGTTGCCTGATTGCGGTGCCATTAATTTAGACAGGCGCTCAGCCACTTCAACTTCGTAATACCAATAACGTTTGATATATAAAGACTGAAAATCCCCCCAAAACAGACAAGCTTGCGATTGACTGATGTTGTGTTTTTTATCAAAAGTTTCATACAAGTTTTCACATATAATTGGCTCAAACACAAAACCTAGATGCTCGTCATCGGCAAACCATGTTTGCCCTGCAACTTCTTCTAGCGGCAAACACACATGGCCATTGCGCAATGAATAATGGCAAGCAAGTAGCAAGATAAATAAATGCTTTAATTCAAGCTCACTATAGCCAGTTAAGTCTGCAGTTTTAGTTAATTGTTTGATGGCATTTTGCGCAAAATAAAAGTCTATCGCTTGAATATCCGCCAGTTGTTGGGCGCATTCTTGATAGCTGTTAAAACAGGCTAATTTGTCCACTCTTGTCACCTTTTTCTCTGCCTGTAGTTGAGCGTGTTTCAGTATTTTCAGTTACTGTGTGTGTGCCCTTGTCAGCCATTAAGTTATCAAGTGCGTCGAGCACTGACTTTTTAATCACATTAAAATATACACCTGGGTATTTGTGTATGCGATTGTGCGAGTCGGAGCTTTCAGTGTCGCTTAAGTCTTTATCTGTCATACCGCGCAAATATAAATAATAAACCCCACCAAAATGTTTAGCATAGTCGTAATCTGGCAAGCGATTTTGTAAATATCTGTGTAAAGCAACCGCATAAATTAAATACTGTAAATCATAAAAATGACTTTGATTATTTTGCTGCAAGTTTACAAAGTTATAATCAGCAAAATCATTGCCCAAGTGAGTCGATTTATAATCGGCAACATAATACTTGCCATCAAATTCAAATATTAAATCGATAAAACCATGCATCATGCCTTTAATCGCTGAGGTTTGCGCTAGCTTGCTCGACTGGCTATCTTGCCTATGTTCAGCAAGAATTTTATTCAGCTTAAATACATTTAAATATTCTAATGGAAAATAAAACTCTGCTTCGCGCAAGGTTTGTGGGTATTCAAGATCAGCTAAACAAAAGTCCACGCCTGTTGTTTTACCTTGCTCATCCATAATCGGCAAAGGCGCTCTGGCAACTTCATCTAACCATGAATATAACTGCGAATGTTGTTCTTCTGGCAACTGAGCAAAACGGGCTAATGGCGCTTCTGCGACCTGAGACCAATTCTGCTGACTAAAATCAGCATGCTCTAAAATATCGTGCAATAAGTTACCCGCATCCGCGCCTTTTTTCAGGGTGAATCTCAATTCATCCGCATAAAGCGCCTCTGTACTGTTTTGGTTAATAGACCTAACCACTGGGCTTTGTTCAAATTCATCATGGCGTTCAATTTGCCTGATTTGACTATGAGAGTTGCGCGTTAACGCCGAAAACGAGCTCAAATGCCAGTTATCTTCTATTTCACCGTTAAAGTCACGAATAGGCAGTGAATTATCATCTTGCTGCTGTGCTTGATATATTTGTGTATCCTGTTGAGTCAATGCTTTATCAAGCAGTTGGCAATGAATTAGCCCCTGCATTGCAGTTTCACTTTCAACTGATTTGAGCTGGTTAAACCAAAGTGCATTATCACTTTGCTGTAAATCTAAACATTTAGCTATGGCCGATTTATTCGCTTGTTTATGCATTGGCATACCTAAGTACAACCTATGCTCGGCACGGGTAACAGCAACATAAAATAACCTTACAGCTTCTGCATCCCCTTCAATCATACAGGCTTTCAGCGCAGCTGAATCTAACCCAATTTGCAATTCACTTTGTTGGTTTTGTTGATTGAAGTATCGCAGCAGATATTTAGATTTAACCCCAGCTTTGGTTGGGTCAGAGTATTCGGTGGCAAACGGAATAAATACTATTGGGTATTCTAACCCCTTAGATTTATGTTGAGTGACAATTTGCACTAGGTTACTGTCACTCTCTAAACGCAATTCAGCTTCACTTTGCGATTGCGGCAAACTGACTTGTTCTTTAAACCATTTCATCAACTGCTGCGGGTGTTTCAGCTGAATAGATTTCTTTTGCAATACTTCAGCAAGGTGCAGCATATTGGTTAAACCACGCTCATGCAGCTCAGGTGCTGGTTGATAATTATTCTGAATAAGCTGCAGCAGTACAGACATTATGCCTTTGTGCTGCCACTGAGCTCTTAAATCCGCAAATTGTTCAATTACTTGGTCAAAATCAGCTTGGTTTTGTTCTAAATGCAGATCAAATATTTGCTGAGCGGAAAAGCCAAATAAATCACTAGCTAAAGCGCGATTGATTAAACGGCTATTTTCAGGCTCAAGCAAAGCTTCTAAGACAAATAAAATATGTTTTGCTTGGTTAGATTCAAATACATTGGAGCTTTCGCTTAAATACACAGAAGCAATATTCGCTTGCTGCAAAGCACTTTTTATAATCGCAGCTTCAGTACCTGTGCGTACCAGAATTGCTATATCTTGCGGCAACACTGCTCGCTGATTTAACTCAACACTTTCTAACAAACGAACAACTTCGTTAGCAAGCCAAATGGCTAGGCCTGTTTTTAAATCAGCTTTGTTGGTAACCGCTTTGTCATTAGCGTCAGCTGGCTGATAAAGTAAATAATTTATCGCGGCAAAATCACTATTATCAGTAAAAACTTGCTCATCACTTTTTTTACCCGCTTTCACTTGCTGGTAATCAATGTCAAAGCCAAAAACATCACGGGCATCTTGCTCAAGTGGTGCACCATGAAATAACCTATTATAAGCTTGGATCACAGCTAAACTTGAACGCCAGTTAGTATCCATTACCCAAATATAATCAGCTTGGTCACGCGCCGCTAAATAGGTAAATATATCGCCGCCCCTAAAACCATAAATTGCTTGTTTAGGATCACCAATCATAAACAAAGCTTGCGTCTGCGGCGCATCGCCATAGAGCTTTTGCAAAATTTGATACTGATTAATATCTGTATCTTGAAATTCGTCTATCAAAGCAACTGGAAACTGCTGACGCAACTGAGGAATAAGTTGTTGCTGAGCTTGAGGTTTAGCCAATGCTTGTGCTAGTAGGTAAATTAAGTCGTCAAAATCTAGTACCTTTTTCAGACTTTTATTTTGCTGAAAAGCTAAACGAATATCCTCTATCGCCTGTGCAACTATTTGATTAACTTCAACGGCTTGTAAACACTTATCAAGTTCCACTTGTAAAGCAGCAAGTTCTTTTTTGAAGGCTTCACGAAACAGTTTAATCGGTGCAAAAATATCAATTAGACTTTGGTTTTTGCGATATCTATTACCATTAATAAAATCACCCAGCTCTTTTGGTGATTCATCCGCTGTAGGATTCTCTAACCAAGCCAGTGCAGCTTGCCACTCATCTTGGCGTTTTTGTTGTTCAGCACCTTTTTTGCTTAAAACAAGCGCATCGAAGATTTCTGCTTGGTGCTGTAGCAGATGTTGTTTTAGCTGCTGCTTAGTTTCATTTTGCCTTATTAACCAATCTTCAAGTGCTTGATTATGTGCTTGGTTAATTTTATCTGCAGTGGCAACTAAACAAGGCTGCTGAATTTTTATCGCAGTGGCGAATTCTCGAATAAATCTATCAGGTGTGTGCCACCCATGTTCTAACAAACAGTTTATTAGCGTTTTATCTTGAGCATTTTTACGAAACCAGTCTTGTGTAGCTTGCAATAATAATTCACTGGTATCAGCTTCCATATTCATTTGCATGGGTAATTGGCTAGCAAATGCTTGTTGGCTTAATACGGTTTTACAAAAACCATGGATAGTAAAAATGCTTGCTTCATCTAACTCTAACAATGCTTTTTTCAATAACAGCTGAGCTTCATCTTCTGCTACAGCTTGGTACAAATGAACAAAAAATTTATCTTTGCTAACTGCCAATTTTGACCAGTCATTGAGCGTTTCACGCAATACTTTTTCAATACGTCCTTTAAGCTCTTCAGTTGCCGCTTTAGTAAAAGTCATTAATAGAATTTGTTTTACGTTAAGCTGCTTTTCTAGCAGTAAACGCAGATAAATTCGGGTGATATTAAAGGTTTTACCCGTGCCAGCACTTGCTTCAATTAAGTGACGACCCAACAATTGCATTTGTTCAACAGCCAGTAATTGAGGACCTTTAGTTAATGGGTTTTGCATACTCATACAGTCACCTCGTTAACTAACTGCGCATATATTGGCTGAAATAACTCAACACTTGTGTGATAGTCGTATTCCAATTGTTCAGTTAACTGATTAAAGTCTGGATATAACCACTGAAAATGTTCATTGCTTGACCAAAGCTCCTCAACACTTTCGCACCATTTTTTGAACAAGGTGACATCTTGCTTAATCGCTTCAATATCAGTGATATTTAGTTTTTTACTTTTAGCGACACTGGCAAATATAGGCTGCATTAACTCAATACTGATGATTCTAGTTTGCTCAAACTGACTTTGATAAACAGCTAAATAATGAGCTAGTAGTTGCTTGGCTTGCACTAAACCAAATGAAGCATTGTGCAAATACCCGCTAATTTGAATGGTTAAATCTTCGCCTTTTCCTTGGGTAAATACTGCATAAGTATTTTGCATTTGCTGCTGATAACAACTGACTAATAAATAACTTAACCAATGCAAAATATCGTCTTTAGCCTTTTTACTAGTTGGGCGTGATAATAGATAACCAGACAAATTTGTGCTGTTAGATTGAACCACAGCGGCTGTTAGTTCTATATTTTGCAGCCCAAGGTTAATACCGACTTGTTCAAGTGGTAAAAAAGCAGCTAACGCTTGATGTAAAGCGCGAGCTTTAACACAGGTTTGTTCAATTTGCTGCTCGCTCACCATACTTTCAGGCAAGGCACCTTGCAGCCTGTATTCTTTTACAACCTTGCAGGTGATTAACTCTGCGGCACTACCTGTATTGCTAGAATCTTTGCTATTTTTATCAAGCACTTTGGTCTCATTAATTAAGCTTGAGTTAATTGAATCGGTTAGCTGATAATCCAATAAAGTGTTGAGTTCAAACGGCTCTACATCTAAATCATCAACTGTATTTAAATTAAGCTCTAACCCAAGTTTACAACGACAATAAAAACTAAAAGGGTCAACAAACATGTTCACCAGTTGGCGCAAATCTATACTAGCTTGTTGCGAACTATCGCTAGTCACATCACTATCGCTTTTGCTATTACTGACCCAGGTATTTTTGCTAGCCTGCTGTTTATTGGCAAAAGCCAGACGTTGCCACTGTTTAGCAAAACTTTTAAACGTCTTAAAATTATCTGGGCTAAAGGCATGTAAGGGCATTTGTCTAAGCTGGCTATTTGCAGCAGTGAAGTCCCAAGCATAACCTAGAGCTAAGTAGTTCATTAACTCTTTTAAAATTAAACTAGGTTCACGCACCGAGTTATTTTTTACATCACGCCCTTGGTAACTTAAATAGAGTTTGTCTCTGGCTGAAATCAGTGCTTCTAAAAATAAATATCTATCATCAGAGCGACGTGATCTATCGCCTAATCTGTATTCAGAATACTGAGTGAGATCAAAACTAATTGGTGTTTGTTGCCTTGGATAAACACCATCGTTCAAACCTAAAATGGCTATCACTTTAAATGGAATGCTGCGCATTGGCACCATAGAACAAAAAGTGATTTGCCCAGTTAAAAACTGACTTGAAGTGTCAGCTTGGGAAAATTGATGTTGCAAATAAAAGCGGATTACTTCTAAGCTTATGTCTTGCTGATAGTCCGCTTTTGCACTGCGCTCAGTTAAACTATTGATTGCATTTTGAATGATAAGTAACGATTCTTGCTCTTGTGCTTGTTCATCTATTGCAAAAAAGCTCTCAAGCATTTTAGTTAAATAACTATGCCATTCTTCTGCACTGCGCGCTTGATTAAGCTGCTGCGCATGGTATTGCAGTTGGGTTAATAAATCACATAACTGACCTAACACTAGCGCGTTTTGCCCTTCAACATGCGGCATATAGGCTAAATCGTCACTAAAAGTAGGCTCTGACGAATACGCATAACCAGATAACAATCTTTCTATCGCCCATTGCCATGTATAAATTGCATCTGCTGCTTGGTTGCCGGTAATTTGCTGTTTATGTGTTTGGTCGCGCCCCCAATGCACATTCGCTTGTTTTAACCACCACTCTATAATTTCTATTTGTGTTTCATCTAAATTAAATTTGTTTTGCAATGCAGGTAAACGTAAATAATCGAGTATTTTACTTACTTCAAAGCGGCTATCTGGTAACTCTAGTAGTTCTAAAAATGTACTTATGATAGGTTGTGAATCTAATTGATTTCTGTCGGCGATAGTACAAGGTAGTCTAAGTTGTTCGCCTTCAACTTGTGGCTGGCGACTTGAGCGAAATACCGAATGAATGTATGGTGCATAATCTTCAATAGCCGGACACATAACAATAACATCACGCGGCGTTAGCTCTGGATTAGCTTCAAATTCAGCTAATAAAAAATCGTGCAAAGCCTCTATTTCACGCAAAGCATTGTGGCAGCTGACTATATTGATAGAGTCGTCAATTAAACTAGTTTGCTTATCTTGATTGATTTCAGCATTTGCTTGTGTTGCGTCGGTTAACAACAAAATGTCCTGCTGCACTTGTTGCAAACAGCTCAGTGTCATTGAGTTGTTATTAGTTTGCTCTGCGGCTTCCTCTTGCTCTTTAGCCAGATCAAAGGCATTAATTTCAAAACCATTAAGTTTTTGTAAACTAGAAAAAAATCCTTTGCCTTGTTGACCTAAATTAGCCAGCAGTGGCTGACTAATATTCTCTTGTTCAAGCCATTGCTCAAGCGTATTTAACTTCAACTGTTTGAGCTGTTTTTTAACTGTTGTTTTTTCACTTTGCAGATCGCCCCAATAATCAACACAAGGGTTTAAGTGATACAGATGAATATTGACCCAGTTTGAAATAACCTCAAAAAACTCTAAGGTTTTAGGCGGCATAGTATTAATGCCAAATATATGAATGTCTTTGGGAAGTAAGTGATGTTTATGCTCTAATTCTTTGAGCATTTCATTTTGCAGGGCAACTGGGTGGTATGGGCTTTGTTTAAATAAAATCAGCCACAATTGTTGCTGCCAAATTTCATCCGTTTGTTCTGTATTTAATTTGCCGTCTTGCCAATTTTCTAACCAATCTGGTCGATACAGCATATATTGTTCAAATACATCGGCGACAGCTTGTGCTAATTGAAAAGCTTTTAATTGTTGTTGCCCTTGTCTGTTGCCAATTTGTTGTTGGTTTGACCTCTGCTCTTGCCAGTACTGAGTTACTAACTCACTAGCGGCAGAAGTTAGCCACTCATCACTATGAAATATCTGTTCAATTCTAAAGGTGAGAATTTCACGACTATAAGGCGACTGACGTGGAATTTTATCACTGCCTAACACTTTACGCGCTGTATCCCAAATAAAGCGCGATGGCATTGGATAGGTTATGTTCATCGCAATCTTGGTCATTTGCGACAACTGCATATTTAGCCAATGTTGCATACCCTGGCTTTCAACCAAAATAATATCTTGGCTTAGCACAGATGTTTGGCGATATTGCATAACCTTGTTAAGCAGTATAACAAGGTCTTCTAATTTATTTGAAGGATATAGAGTTAACACAGATATTAGGGTTTATTTTGGTGTTAGTTGATTACTGAACAGTATATACAATCAATTCTTGTAACCCAGATAATTTTACTGGTTCTTGCGCTTGTATATGTGGTTTATATTTCCAACGTGCCATAGCAGCTGTTGCTGAATTTTCGAAATAACCTTTTGGACTCGAATCAAGCACCTGAATATCTTCAGTTCCGCCACGTTGGTTAATAGAATAACTAATCAGCACCCAACCCGAAACAGCTTTTCTTAAAGCTGAGCGTGGATATTTAGGTTCTATTCTAATTATCGCATTACGTTTATTATTTGGATGTATATTTGGTTGTGGCTTAACTGAAAGCTTGTGCTTTTTAACCTGTGTATCCATAGTTGATTGACAAGCGAACAACAAAGTACAAGCCAGTGGCAAAACTGCTGCACGTAACATAATGAATCCCTCCCCTGTATCCAACCAACTTAGTTTAATCGTAAACCCAAGTCCAACCTATTTGTGGTTTATCGCTGGAATCTTCTATCAAATAGTTTTTATCAATCCAATAACCTAAAGCGGCTACACAGCTGTCATTATAATATAAATAAGCAACTTTGTGACGAAACCAAGGTTCAATTGATAATTCTTGTAAAATCTTCTTAATTGTACGACTTTGGTGGCGGTAGTCCGGCAAACACTTAGTGGATGATTTAATATTATAGCGAATGCTCACCTGCTCTTGTTCGGTCGCTAAACGTATTCGTCTACCTTGTTTAACCTGCTTAATTGTCAATGACTTAGCATCCGCCGCTAGCAGTCGCAGTTGAGGTTTGAGTTCAACCAGAATGTCACTAGGCGTTTGCGCTATCCAATCAAGCTCTGCTTGTTTGAGCAAATAGAGTTTTTTGTTGAAGCGTCTAATTTGTGAACAAGCTAATTGCACTATAGGTTGCGCATCATCTTTAGCCAATAAAACCTGTTCAATTTGTTGCATTTGTTTAGAGCTGGGCAATAACACTCGCTGACTCTGCAGCCAATAGCGAATTAAGTTATTTTGCCTTTGTTGAGAAAGACTTAAACAAGCTTCGACTAATAATCTATTGTTGGGATCTATGGCTGCTTTAGCATCAATAAAAGCGAGTTCATCGGCGAGTAATTGGTATTCACTACACAGCTGTGCACTGCGGCTGACCATAGCAGAAAACTGCGGCCACTTTTCACTAAGTTGTGGAATTATCTGCTTACGTAAAAAATTACGTTCAAACACTTGATTTTGATTACTTTCATCTTCAATCCAGCGCAAGGAGTGTTGGTTTGCAAAGCTCTCAATTTCAGCTCGAGTAACATGCAATAAAGGACGGTACAATAAACGGTTTTCAGTAAGATTACGTAATGGACGCATACAGGCTAAACCATTAGGCCCGCTGCCGCGTTTAAGCCTCAGCAAAAAAGTTTCGGTTTGGTCGTCTTGATGTTGCCCTGCAAAAATTACCGACTTGTCAGCTGAATGTTGAATTAGCGCTTGATACCTTGCTTCGCGCGCGAGCTGCTCGATTGATTGTCGGTTAGTCTGCTGAATATTCACTTTAACCGCTTTGAATTGAACACCTATTTGCTCAGCAACTTGTTGGCAGTGTTGTTGCCAGTTGTCCGCATTGGCACTTAAGCCATGATTTACATAAATGGCGGTAACTGGAATATTTAAAGCTTGGCTGTGTTGTTGGACTAGATAAAGCAAAACGGTGGAGTCGACTCCACCGCTGAAAGCGACAACAAATTGATACCCCTGTTGATGATACTTATCTAATTCGATAATTTGTTCAGGGATAAACATATTGTCTGTTAGCAGTACCCGTAGGTCATTAATTTTTCATAACGACCATCTAACAATTGCTCTGGACCTTTATTTTCAAGCTCAGCCAATTGTTTTTTCAAGGTATCTTTTAAGTTATGCGCCATTAACGCCATATCACGGTGCGCGCCACCTAAAGGCTCGTCAACAATGTTATCAACCAAACCTAACTCTTTGATACGATCAGCTGTGATACCCATAGCTTCTGCCGCCATTTCAGCTTTTTCTGCAGATTTCCATAATATAGATGCACAGCCTTCAGGTGAAATAACTGAATAAGTGCTGTATTGCAACATGTTAACTTTGTCGCCAACACCAATTGCTAAAGCGCCACCAGAACCACCTTCACCAATTACAGTACAGATAACTGGAACTTTTAAACGCGCCATAACTTTTAAGTTTTGGGCAATTGCTTCACTTTGACCACGCTCTTCGGCACCAACACCTGGATATGCGCCTGGGGTGTCGATAAAAGTGATAATAGGTAAACCAAAACGTTCAGCAAATTCCATTACACGTAAAGCTTTGCGATAACCTTCAGGACGCGGCATACCAAAGTTGCGTTTAATTTTTTCAGCAGTATCACGACCCTTTTGATGACCAATAACAACAACAGGTTGACCATCTAAACGTGCAGTACCACAAATAATTGCCGGGTCATTTGCGTAGTGGCGATCGCCTGCCATTTCGTCAAAATCTGTGAATACTCGATCGATATAATCTTGCGTATACGGGCGTTGCGGATGACGGGCTAATTGAGCAACCTGCCAAGCACCTAAATCAGCGAAGATTTTTTTCGATAAATCTTTGCTTTTTTGCTTTAACTTATTAATTTCTTCTTCTAAGTCTAAATTAAGCTCACCACTGTTTTTAGCGACGCTCTTTAGCTCTTCAATTTTTGATTCTAGCTCAGCAATTGGCTGTTCAAATTCAAGAAAACTTAAGCTCATGGATCTGTTTCTGCCCTATTAATTTAATTTCCTAACGGGTATCCCGCATTTAATTCGGTAGATTTTAACTAATTTTCATTAAAATCGTAGTGAAATATGCTCTTCACCAACAATATGGCGCAAATCATACAGCAAACTATCGTGTGGTGTCACATACCATTGCACACCAGTTTTAATTTCTGCTTTAGCTCTATTGTTCTGATACTCAAAAACAATAGGTGTAACCCCTTCTTTATGCGGGCTAACTTTCTGGTGAATTTGCTCAATAATGTTTGGCTTTAAATTTTGTTCATTCAATTCAATTGTTAAAGATTTTGCGTATTTTTCACGTAACGAGACTAAATCCATACAGTTTTTAGCCGTCATACAATAGCCACCAGTAAAGTCATCATCTTCGACTGGCCCTGATACTACAATAACTTGGTCTTTAACTAATAATTCTTCATGTTGCTCAAACATATCGGCAAAAAAGCGTACATCAATACGACCGCTTTTATCATCTAGGGTTACAATAGCCCAACGGCGACCGCTGCGCTTATTCACCATACTTTTAACCGCTATGATTAAACCTGATGTTGATACTTCGTCATCACGGCGTGTCGGTGATAATTCGTTAATACGTGAGCGTGCGTAATGTTTTAATTCTTCGCGATAGCGATTAATCGGATGACCGGTTAAATATAAACCTAAAGTTTCGCGCTCACCTTCTAACCAAACTTCTTCTGGCCATTTAGGCACTTTAACAAAAGCTTGCTCAACTTCTTCTGGCTCTGTAGTTAATAAACCAAATAAATCAGATTGCCCAGCCAATGCATCTTTGGCGTGCTGCTCAGCTGCGCCAATTGCATCAGGCAATGTTGCATGGATAGAAGCTCTATGTGGGCCGAGTGCGTCTAACGCCCCTGCTTGAATTAACTTTTCGAGGACACGACGGTTAATGCGTTTTAAATCTACTCGTGCACAAAAATCGAATAAATCTTTAAACTTACCACCTTGTTCACGCGCTTCAATAATTGCGTCAATTGGACCTTCACCAACACCTTTAATTGCACCAATACCATAAACAATCGCACCTTCATCGTTTACCGTAAATTTGTATGAACCTTGATTAACATCGGGTGGAATAAGCGGCATACGCATGCGCTCGCATTCATCCACTAAGGTTACAACTTTGTCAGTGTTATCCATATCGGCCGACATTACCGCAGCCATAAATTCAGCTGGGTAATGGGTTTTCATCCATAAAGTTTGATACGAAACTAATGCGTAAGCGGCTGAATGCGATTTGTTGAAACCATAACCTGCGAATTTTTCTACAAGGTCGAAAATTTTCATCGCAAGTTCTGGATCTATACCATTGTTTTTCGAACCTTCTTCAAAGGTACTACGCTGCTTAGCCATTTCCTCTGGCTTTTTCTTACCCATAGCACGGCGTAATAAGTCAGCGCCACCGAGCGAGTATCCTGCCATTACCTGAGCAATCTGCATAACCTGCTCTTGGTAGAGGATGATGCCGTAAGTCGGGTCGAGAATTTCTTTTAAACATTCGTGCTGATATTGCGCATCTGGATAAGATATTTCTTCACGGCCGCGTTTACGGTCGATAAAGTTATCTACCATACCTGATTGCAACGGGCCTGGTCGGAACAAGGCTACCAAAGCTATCATGTCTTCGAAACAGTCAGGTTGCAGGCGTTTGATCAGGTCTTTCATCCCTCGAGATTCAAGCTGGAATACAGCTGTCGTTTCGTATTTTTTCAGCGTTTCGAAACTTTTTTTATCATCAAGCGGAATGGCATTGATATCAATCAGAGGTTTATTGGCTTTAACGAGTTTTTCATTCGCCATATCAATCGCCCACTGCATTATTGTCAGTGTGCGTAAACCTAAGAAGTCGAACTTTACTAAACCTGCTGTTTCAACGTCATTTTTATCAAATTGGGTAACTGGCTGTTTACCTTCAGAGTCACAATAAAGCGGTGCAAAGTCAGTAATTTTAGTCGGTGAAATAACCACACCGCCGGCATGTTTACCTGCATTACGTGTAGTACCCTCTAAAAAACGCGCCATATCTATTAAAGCACGAACCTCTTCATCGGCTTCATACAACTCGTTTAACCTTGGCTCAACATCAAAAGCTTTTGCCAAAGTCATACCTGGATCGCCAGGGATTAATTTAGAAATTCGGTCAACAAAACCAAATGGATGACCTAATACACGACCAACATCTCGTACTACAGCTTTTGCCGCCATAGTACCGAAAGTGATAATCTGCGATACCGCATCTCGGCCATACAATTGGGCTACGTGATCTATTACTTCATCACGTCTATCCATGCAAAAGTCGACGTCAAAGTCTGGCATAGATACACGTTCTGGGTTTAAGAAACGTTCGAATAGCAAGTCAAATTCTAACGGGTCTAAATCAGTAATTTTAAGCGCATAAGCGACTAAAGAACCCGCACCTGAACCACGACCAGGGCCAACCGGAATATTATTGTCTTTACTCCACTGGATAAATTCCATAACGATAAGGAAGTAACCCGGGAATCCCATTTGGTTAATACATTCTAATTCGATGCGTAAACGCTCGTCATACTCACCGCGTTTTTCAGCGCGCTCTTGCTCATCTGGAAATAAGAATTCGAGACGCTCTTGCAAACCTTCTTCAGAAACTTTAACTAAGTATTCGTCTTCACTCATCCCGCCAGTCGGACAGCTAGGTAAGAAATATTTGCCGAGCAATACTGTAACGTTACAGCGTTTAGCAATTTCAACTGAGTTCTCTAACGCTTCGGGAATATCACTAAACACTTCGCACATTTCTTCTTCTGTACGCAAGTATTGTTGATTTGAGTAACGGCGTGGGCGGTTTTTATCGTCTAGCGTATAACCGTCATAGATAGCTACACGGATTTCGTGCGCATCAAAATCGTCTTCATTCAAAAAGACCACTTCGTTGGTTGCAACTACAGGTAAGTCAACTTCGTCAGCCCATTTTACAGCGTGGTGAAGATAGGTTTCTTCATTGTCACGGCCGGTACGAATTAGCTCAATATAATAGTTGTCTGGAAAATATTCTTTGTAAAAATCAGTGATGCGCTGCGCTTGATTGTAGTTACCTTTTATTAAAGCTTTACCTAGATCACCTTCGCGTGCACCAGATAAGATAATCAAACCTTTGGCGTGCTCTATTAACCAGTCTTGGTCGATTACAGTTTTACCTTGATACTCACCGCGTAAATACCCTTTAGAGATCAGTAAGGTCAGGTTTTTATAGCCATCGTTATCGGCTGCTAATATAACCAAACGAAAGATTTCGTCTTCCATTTCAGTGCTGCGAACCCAGAAATCAGCACCTATAATAGGTTTAATGCCCGCGCCATTGGCACCACTATAAAAACGCACCAAGCCACATAAGTTCATTTGATCAGTAATGGCAACCGCGGGCATATTATACTCAGCGATTTTGCCTATGATAGGTTTTACTTTGGCAAGGCCATCGACCATAGAAAAGTCAGAATGGACACGCAAATGAACAAATTTAGGATCAGCCATGAGACACTTGCTCCAATATTTTCTGCACTGGTTTAAAACTCTTGCGGTACTCTGGTAACACGCCAAGTTTCTGAATAATACTTAGATGCGCAGCCGTTGGGTAGCCTTTGTGTTTATCAAATTGATAGTCTGGATAGAGTTTAGCCAAGTCGTACATTTCTTGGTCTCTAGCTTGTTTAGCCAAGATAGATGCAGCACTAATTGCAGGCACTAAATCATCACCTTTAACGATAGCCTCAGCAGGCATAGTTAATTTAGGTAACTTATTACCATCAACATAACAAAACTCAGGCTGTGTTTTTAAACCTTCAACAGCACGTTGCATAGCTAAAAAGCTCGCTTGTAAGATATTGATTTGGTCTATTTCTTCGGGTGTTGCTACCGCGACACACCAGCTGATGGCTTTTTGTTTGATTTGTTGCTCAAGCAGTATCCTTTTTTTCTCTGAAAGTTTTTTCGAATCACGTAAACCTTCAATTGGATTGTTTGGGTCTAAAATAACCGCAGCAGCGACTACATTGCCAACGAGTGGGCCACGCCCTACTTCATCAACACCTGCGACTAATTGATAATTTTTACTAGCGGAAAAATCTAACTCAACTTGCATATAACAATTTCTTGATAGTTTGTGCAGCTATTACACCTGCATCTTGTTTTAGTTGTTGGTGAATAGAATGAAAATCTTCAAGCTGCTGTTGGTTTTCGTCAAACATCACCTTGTTTAGCTCTGCTACAATATTTTCAGCTGTGACTTGGTCTTGTAATAACTCAGCAACTACTGGCTTATCCATAATTAAATTAGGCAGTGAAAAGTATTTAACTTTAACCAATCGTTTGAAGATTTGATACGACAAAGCTTTAAAACGATAACACACCACCATAGGCCGTTTAATTAGTGCTGCTTCCAAGGTCGCTGTACCTGAGGCGATTAAGATAGCGTTGGCAGCGCCCATAACCTCACGGCTTTTACCAATAATCACATGTATATCTAGTTCGGGTGCGATTTGGCCAAAGATATCTTGTATATATTGCTGCTTCTCTACGTTGACGGCTGCTGCGATAAATTTCAATTTAGGATTTTGCTGATTAAGCAATTGGCATGTTTTGGCAAAATCTTCAGTTAACATAGAAACTTCACTACTACGGCTACCCGGTAATACAGCGATGAAGTCGTCTTCAAGATTTAAACCAAGTGCTTGTTTAGCGCTTTGTTTGTCTGTTTGCAGCGGAATTTGGTCAGCTAGAGTATGACCAACAAATTGGCAAGGCACATCAAACTTGTGATAAAACTTATTCTCAAACGGCAATAAAGTTAAAACCATGTCAACGGCACGTTTAACCTTAAACACGCGTTTTTGTCGCCATGCCCAAATAGATGGGCTAACGTAATGAACAGTTTTAATGCCGGATTGTTTGAGCTTTTCTTCTAAGGTTAAATTAAAATCTGGTGCATCTATCCCCATAAACAAATCAGGTGGGTTATCACGCCAGTGTTTAATTAAGTTTCTGCGAATTTTTAATAAGCGAGGTAATCGACCTAACACTTCAACAAGACCCATTACCGCAAGCTCTTCCATATCATAGAAGCTTTGCATGCCCTGCTCTAACATTAAAGGTCCTGCAATACCCTCAAACTTAATTTCAATATTGCTATCGGCCATCAAGTGTTTAAATGCAGAGATAAAATTGGCAGCGATAATGTCGCCAGAACGCTCTCCAGCGACCAAAGCAATAGTGAGTTGCTTAGGCATAATTAGCGAATTATGCCTCGTGATGAGTCTTGTAAGAAATCAACAATCAATTGAACACTTGGCTCATCTTTAGCCAATTCGGTCAATTCTTGTTGTGCCGCGGCTAAAGTTAGACCTTGGCGATAAATGATTTTATAGGCTTTTTTAAGTGCTGAAATAGCTTCAGCACTATAGCCTTTGCGGCGCAAACCTTCGGTATTCATACCGTGCGGTACTGCATTTTGTCCAGCTGCCATTAGATAAGGGATGACATCTTTAACAACCACAGAGCCAACACCACAAAACGAATAACTGCCAATTTTACAAAATTGATGCACGCCGGTAAAACCACCTAAAATAGCGAAATCACCAACATGTACATGGCCTGCAAGGGTTGCGTTATTTGCAAGTATGTTGTTGTCACCAACCATACAGTCATGTGCTATATGCACATAAGCCATCAACAAGTTACCACTGCCAATTTTGGTTAAACTATTGTCTTGAACAGTACCACGATGAATGGTCACTGATTCGCGAATAATATTGTTATCACCAATTTCTAAACGAGTAGGTTCACCCGCATATTTTTTATCTTGGCATTCTTCACCAATTGAAGAAAATTGAAAAATTTTGTTATTTCGGCCAATTTTAGTTGGCCCTTTGATCACTACATGTGAACCAATGACTGTTCCTTCGCCAATTTCAACATCCGCACCAATATAGCTCCATGGGCCAACAGACACATTAGAGGCTAACTTTGCTTTTGAATCGATAATTGCCGTTTGATGGATCACTGTTACATTACTCGTCTTGCACAGGTTATGTCAGCAGCACAAACAATTTTATTGTCGACTTCGGCTTTACATTCAAATTTCCAAATACCTTTACGCTCTTTGATAAATTGCGCATGTAGGTGAAGTTGATCACCTGGTGTAACTGGTTGTTTGAAACGAACATTGTCGATACCAGCTAAAAGGTATAATTCTTCTTGCTCTGGCTTTTCAGTTTGCACAGCTTGCATAGATTTAAAACCCAATACACCAGTTGCTTGCGCAAGAGCTTCAACAATTAACACGCCTGGAAAGATTGGTTTACCAGGAAAATGACCAGTGAAAATAGGTTCGTTTACTGTGACATTTTTATAACCATGTAAATAATCTAATGGTTTGTAATCAATCACACGATCAATTAATAAAAATGGATATCTGTGTGGTAATAAAGTGAAAATTTCCTGGATATCAATCGCATTTAATTCAGTTGTCAAAACCTAGCTTCCTGTTTAATCTTTATTTTAATGCCCGCATTATATATGACGTTTAGCCCTTATGCGATGTTTTAAATGTCTTCTTTTAACCGAGCAATTTCTTGTTCAAGTAATTTGACTTTATCAAACAAAGTTTCAATCTTGCGCAAACGTGCAGTGTTTTTGCGCCAGTCTTTATTCTCTACAGCTGGAATACCAGAAGAATATACGCCAGCTTGTTTGAAGGATGAAGTTACCATGCTTGTACCGGTAAAATGCACATCATCACCAATTTCAATATGACCGTTTACCGCCACACAACCAGCAAATGTACAACGCTCACCCACTTTGGTACTACCGGCAATTGCTGTACCTGCTGCTAGAGCGCTATTTTTACCAATCTCAACGTTATGGGCTAAATGAATTAGGTTATCTATTTTTACCCCATCAGCAATAACTGTATTGTGTAATGCACCACGATCTATGCTGGTATTCGAGCCTATTTCTACATTGTTGCCAATGATAACTGAGCCAACTTGCGGGATTTTAACCCAGTTAGATTTGTCATTCGCAAAGCCAAAACCATCAGAGCCTATTACCGCGCCAGAATGGATAATACAGTTGTCACCCATTTCGACTGCATGATAAATAGTTGCATTAGGATAAACCTTACAGCCCTTGCCCACTTTTGCATTTTCACCAATATAAACCCCCGCACCTATTTGAGTGCCAGAGCCAACAACAGCACCGGTTTTAACCACAGCACAAGCAGCTATATGAGCGTCAGGTGCAACCATAGCGCCCTGTTCGATGACTGCTTGCGGATGAATACCATTAGCAAGCGCAGGTGTAGTATCTAACAATTGGGCTATCAATGCATAAGTTAAATACGGGTTGCTAGAAATAAGTTTATTGCCAGCAAAATGTTCGGCAAATTCAGCTTTGAGTACAACGACACCAGCATTGGTTGCTTTTAACGATTCAAGATATTTTTTATCGTTAAAAAACGTCGCTTGATTAGCAGATGCATCATCAATGCTCGCTGTTGTTTCAACGCAGTGCTGAGCATCACCGACTAATTCAACCGATAATTGCTCAGCTAGTTGGGCAAGAGTAAAGCTAGCCATTACTTCATTTTGCTCGCTTCTTCGATAACTTTTGCGGTTAAGTTGTCCGCTTCGTCACCTAAATAAGCAACAGCAGAAGATTGTAAAATAATGTCATATTTTTGCGCTGCACCAACTTTATCGATAGATTGTTTAATCAAACCTAATAAGCGGTTGCGCTCTTCACCTTGACGTTGACGTAAATCTTGATCAAGTGGTTTAGCTTTTTCTTGATATTCAGCACCTAGAGTACGAATTTTATCTTCCAACTCTTTTTTCTGTGCTGCGCTCATGGTTGCAGCTTCACGTTGCTGCTTTTCCATATAAAATTTAATATCGGTTTGTAGACGTTGAATTTCTTCAATGCGATCTTTGAACTCGGCATTAATGTTAGATTCAATTGCTGCAGCTTGTGGTAACTGTTGGAAAACAGCTTGTACATCAATTACCCCAATTTTTTCTGCTGCAGATGCGCTAGCGCAAAAAACACCAGAAGCTAAAGTTAAAAGTAGTGCTAAGGCCTTATTATATTTTGTCATTATTAAATTACTCCTCAAAATTAGAAAGTTTGGCCAATATTAAAACTGAAGAATTTAGTATCGTCATCATCGAATTTTTTCAGTGGTTTGGCAAAACTAAATACAATGGGTCCCATAGGTGAAATCCATTGTATAGACATACCAGCTGAAGCACGATAACGCGAAGGATCAGAATAGTCATCTAATTTCGCTAATTCAGCCGCTTTTAAATTACTATATCTATCAATATCAAACTCTGTATCCCAGACATTACCTACATCCAAGAAGAAACTTGGTCGAACTGACGACGAAGGTTCTTCAGTAAATGGTATTGGGAAAATAAGCTCTAATGTCGCTAATGCCTGAGCATTACCACCATTTGAAATAGCATTTGTGCCATTACGAGTATATTTCTGAATAACGTCATTATCAGGTGTATCATTGATTTCCGTAGGTAGACCATCAGGTCCGACTGGGCCTGGCTTAGTTTGGCCTGTTCGGTAAAACAACTTAGGACCCACTACGTTATTTTCAAAGCCGCGCATGGTCGACGAGCCACCAGCACGGAACATTTCCCAAATCGGCAATACATGATCATGCCCTTCGTCAGTGGTACCATAACCATTTGCATAACCAAAAGATGCTTTGGTCATAAACACCCATCTATGGTCACGCGACAACGGGAAATAGCGTCTATCTTCTGCGGTTATTTTAAAGAACTGCGCATCAGACCCTGGCACCGCAATCTTAAAACCTAAATTTTGGCTCGCTCCGGCACTCGGGAACAAACCTCGATTCAAAGTTGATTGCATCCAGTTAATATTAAATTCGAAATTATCAAACACTAGCTGGTTTTGTTTGTTGTCAGGATCTTCGTATATAGCATAAAAATTCGACATCTGCTCAGATGTGCTTTGCGACGAAATATTAGACATCTCGTTATGTAAATAACCTATACCATAACTAATACGACTAATTTCATCCAACGGATAACCCAGAGTTAATCGCGATGAGATACGTGTGAGATCATAATCTTCCGAGTTAGAAAAGCGTCCACCATAATTCAATTCACTATAACTAACTGAACCACCTAAACTAACACCATCAACTGTGAAATAAGGGTCGGTAAAACTTAAGCTAATATTTTTGGAATAGCTGTAAGTATTAACACTTACACCTACACTGTTACCCGTACCTAAGAAGTTTTCTTGTTGGACACCTAGTTGTAAACTTAAACCGGTTAAATCACCATAACCAACACCGGCAGTAAAGGAGCCAGATGGACGTTCTTTAATGGTAAAAATAACATCAACTAAGTCTGATTCGCCCGGTAATTTAACCGTTTCGAATTCAACATTTTCTATATAAGGTAAACGGGCCAAACGGGCTTTTGAACCTTCCAATGCTCGATTGGATAACCAGCTACCTTCAAATTGGCGAAGCTCACGACGTAATACTTCGTCATCAGTAATCGCATTCCCAACAAAACTTATGCGTCTAACGTTAATACGGCTACCTGGTGTCACCGACATAGTTAATGAAACTTCTTTAGTTTCATCGTTAACATCAGGAATGGTTTTTACTTCAGGATAAGCATAACCAAATGCTCCTAAATAATTCGAAATGGTTTCTTCGCTGTAGGTAATAGTTGCCGCGCTGTAATAATCACCTTGGCGAATCGGTACCAACGCTTTGATGACGTTGTCTAGACCAACCATATCACCAATAAAGTTAACTTCGTTAACTTTATACTTTTCACCTTCTTCAAGGTTTAAAGTTACATAAACTTGTTCTTTATCAGGTGTTAACGATACTTGGGTTGAGTCGACGGCAAAACGCACATAACCTTGGTCTTTATAAAAAGATTCAAGTTTTTCGATATCACCAGAAAAAGTTTGTTTTTGATATCTATCATTCGACATGAATTGCCACCATGGCAAATCATATTTAGATTCGAACAAGCTTAATAATTTGGCATCGTCAAATAAGGTGTTACCAACAATATTAATTTGTTTAACTTTAGCCGCTTTACCTTCGGTAAATTCAAAAGTTAATTTAACCCTGTTGCGTGGTAAATGGCTGATTTTTGCAGTAACTGAAGCGTTATATTTACCTATGCTTTGATAAAAATCTTCTAAACCTTTTTCCAACAAAGTCAGTGTCGTTTTGTCTAACGGCTCACCGATGCGAATATTTTGGTCTTGCAAGTTCTCTTGCAACTGCTCTTCTTTAACATCCTTATTACCGTCAAATTCAATTTCTGCAATGGTTGGGCGCTCTGACACTTTAATAATTAAAGTTTTACCTTCTTGGTAAACTTCAATGTTGTCGAAATGGCCAGATGAATATAATGACTTAATAGTTTGAGTTAAACGAAAGTCAGTTAACTTATCGCCAGTTTGCACAGGAATGTAGGTTAACGAAGAACCTAATGAAACACGCTGTAATCCATTAACTTGGATATCTTCAATAACAAACTCATCTAAGGCGTACGCCGGATTTGAAAGTACTAGAGCGACTGCTGACGCTAATATTGATTTTTTTATTCTCATTCGAAAACTCAAGTTATTCTTACCAACGAGATAAGTCGTTTAATATGGCAACGCTCATTAACATAAAAATAATGAATGCCCCTATTCTAAATCCGATCTCTTGTACCCTTTCAGGTACAGGTTTACCGCTCACAAACTCTATAAGGTAATAAACTAAATGGCCTCCATCAAGTACTGGAAGCGGTAACAGATTAATTATTCCTAAATTAACGCTAATTAGCGCTAAAAAGCTTAAAAAGTATACGACTCCAAGCCCTGCAGATTGTCCTGCGCCTTGGGCAATAGAAATAGGTCCACTTAAAGATTTGTATGAAACATCGCCTGTAATTAGCTTTTCAATCATAGAAAAACTAACAGCGATTAACCGCCAGGTTTTGATAACGGCTTGCTGCAAACTCTCAAAAAGGCCAAAACTATGTTCAAATCGTAAATGTTCTGGCCATTGTGCAAGCTCAGGCGCTATGCCTAAATAACCTGTTTGTTCGCCATTGGACTCTCTGACGCCTATGGTTAGGATAAGTTCCTCAATTTGATTATTTCGCTCGATAACCAAATGTAATTGTTCATGTGGATTTTGTTTTATCCAACCTGACAATTTTATCCAATCAAAGGGCTCTATTTGGTTATAGGCAACAATTTGATCTCCCACTTGTAAACCAGCGCGTGCAGCTGGAGTGTCTTTAGCGACATGGGCAATACGAGGTAAAATTTCTGGGGTGAAAGGCACTATACCTAAAGCTTGAATTAAATTGCCTTTTTCTGGATCAAACTGCCAGTTAGCTAAATCAACTGTATGGGTACGAGCATAAGATTGACCTTGTGATTGCACAGACATAGACAGTTGTTTGTCACCAATCGAGTCCATCAACTCTAAATTAATTTGTTGCCAAGTTTCTGTGCTATTGCCATTAATCTCGACAATTTGTTGTTCCGCTTTAATACCCGAGTTGGCGATTGGTGAATCAGCTACTAGATCACCAATAATAGGTTTAACTTCAGGTACACCAACTAAATACATAATCCATAAAGCAAATACAGCAAAAAACAAATTGGCTAAAGGGCCTGCCGCAACCACAGCAATGCGCTTACCAACCGGCTTTTTATCAAACGCCTGCGCTTCATTGTCAGCCGTCACTTCGTCTAAACGGCTGTCCAACATACGCACATAGCCGCCTAACGGGATAGACGCAATAACAAATTCAGTGCCGTCTTTGTTAAACCATGAATAAAGCGGCTTACCAAAACCTATCGAGAAACGTTTAACGTATACCCCCGACATAATCGCCACTTTGTAGTGGCCGTATTCATGTATGGTGACTAAAACGCCAATGGCGACGATAAAAGAGACTAAGTTCCAAATAAAATCCATAGTTTACGCCTCTTGCAACTTCTGCTCGGCTAGACGACGAGCTTGTTGGTCAATAGCTAAAATGCTGTCAATATCATCTACCGCTGCTGGCTGGTAAGATTCTAAGATAATCTGATTAAATTTAGCTATGTCGGTAAAACTAATTTGCTCTTTTAAAAAAGCTTCAACGTGCACTTCATTGGCGGCACTTAATACTGTTGTTGATTCTTGACCTAATTTAAATGCTTGTTTGGCTAAATAAAGGTTTGGAAAACGTTCAAAGTCAGGCGCTTTAAAGTCAAATGAACTACCTGTGATAAAGTCGTAATGCTCACTGCCTGAGACAATACGCTGTGGGAAGGCTAAACAATTAGCTATCGGCGTTTTCATATCTGGTGCACCTAATTGTGCCAATACCGAACCATCTAAATAACGCACCATAGAATGAATAACGGACTGAGGATGAATTAATACTTCAATAAAATCAGGCTGCACCCCAAATAACCAGCAGGCTTCGATTAACTCTAAGCCCTTATTCATCATAGTTGCTGAATCAACTGAAATTTTTTGCCCCATAGACCAATTGGGATGAGCAACAGCTTGAGCTGGCGTTTTGCTGCTAAGTGAAGCCAGTGGCTCGTTTAAAAATGGTCCACCTGAGCCAGTTAAAATAATAGATTTAACCCCAAAGTCACATATATCTTGGTTTAGATAATCTTTTTGATATTCACTGGGTAAACTTTGAAATATAGCGTTGTGTTCACTGTCGACAGGCAATAATTTAGCGCCGTGTTTTTTAACTTCATCAATAAAGATTTGCCCTGACATGACAAGTGATTCTTTATTGGCGAGTAAAATGGTTTTGCTTGCTTGTGCGGCAGCTAAAGTGGATTGTAGACCGGCAGCCCCAACAATTGCAGCGACTAATATATCGTAATCAGCTTTTGCTAGCCCATTTAGTTCGCGTACACCGACTAACACTTGTGTCGTGCAATCAGGGATATTTTGCAAACTTTGTTTGAGCTCGGCTGCTGCTTGAGCGTCTACCAACAGCGCATATTGAGGGTTAAATTCGATACACTGCTGCACCATCAAAGCGACACTTTTAAACGCAGCCAATGCATAAACTTGATATTGATTAGGGTTATTACGAATAACCTCTAATGTGCTCTGACCGATAGAGCCGGTAGAGCCAAAAACGGCGACTTTTTTCATTTAGATTGCGTAATAAAATAAACAAGTAAAAACAGGTAAGGCAGCAGTTAAGCTATCCACTCTGTCTAAGATACCACCATGTCCAGGTAAAATAGTACCACTATCTTTAATACCCGCTTGGCGTTTCAACATACTTTCAAGCAAGTCACCTAATACTGAACTTGCAACTACAATCAACGAAATCCAAACAACGTCTAATCCGTTATAGCCAACAAATAGCGGTGTTTGTAACACAATAAAAATTAATGTGGCACTGGCAACCATGCCGCCCAACATTCCTTCTATGGTTTTGCCTGGGCTGACATTTGGCATGAGTTTGCGTTTGCCAAAAGCTTTGCCGGCAAAATAAGCGCCAATATCTGCTGCCCACACCAAAGCTAATACATACAATAACAACCAAGCACCATTTTGTGGGTTTTCTTGGTATTCAAAACTGCGAATAACATTAATCGCTAACCATGCAGGTAATAAAGTGACTAAACCAAATATACCTTTGATCCAGCGGCCACTGCGCCAAAATCTTGCTGAACGAGGATAGCTAATCACTAAACCTAAGGCGACAACCCACCAAACGACTGAAATCCAAATGGCGTATTCAACGGCTTGATGAAAAACTTCAATTTTGCCACTGTCATACAAACCAGCATAATAAGCAAATGCCAGCATAGAAGAAATTAATAACGCCATTAAACCTAAGCGGCGACGTTTATTGCAAAAACCAATAAATGGTCCCCATTCCCAAGCACCTATAGATAAAACCACACCGGTAAAAAGCGCGAAATAAACTAATGGCAATTCAAAAATAGCAATTAGTGCAAGTGGTAATAAGATCAGCGCAGTCAAAATACGTTTTTTTAACGTACTCGACTTAGATGCTGCATTGTTAAGATTCTTCAACTTGATCCCCTGTCAAACCGAAACGTCTTTGGCGACTTGCAAAACACTGCACAGCTTTAGCAAAACTTTCTTCGCGAAAATCTGGCCATAACTCGTCAGTAAAATAAAATTCCGCATACGCGGCGTGCCAAAGAAGGAAATTACTGATGCGCGTTTCGCCACCAGTTCTAATAATTAAATCAAGCGGAGTAAATTCAGCTAGACTGATGTTTGCTGTGATATCGTCTTCCGTTAATTTGGTATTGCCGGTTTTCTCAATATATTGATTAACCGCATTGGCAATATCCCAACGCCCACCATAGTTGGCCGCCACACAAAGTAACAAACCGTCATTATTTTCTGTTAGAGCTTCTGATTCAGCTATTTTCTTTTGTAATCTGTCATTAAAGCGTGACACATCACCAATAATTTTCAATCTAACTTTATTTTTATGTAGACGCTTTACTTCTTTGGTTAAGACGAACATAAAAAGCTCCATTAATACAGAAACTTCTTGTTCAGGTCTTTTCCAATTTTCGCTTGAAAAAGCAAATAAAGTTAAAACGTCTAACTCATGTTGGATTGCAAAGCGAATAGCCGCCCGTACCGACTCGACACCTGCTTTGTGTCCAAAAGTACGAGCTTTGCCCTGTTGTTTAGCCCATCTACCATTACCGTCCATAATAATGCCGACATGTTTAGGGTAAGCAGCAGGGTTAATTGTTTTTATATTTTCTAGCGCAGTCGTCATGCATTAATTAGAGCCCCATTACTGAGGCTCATCACAATTAAAAGTCCAATAATTCTTTTTCTTTTGCAGCAAAAATAACGTCAACTTGTTTAACGTTCTCATCCGTTACTTTTTGGATGTCATCTTCTGCTTTTTTCGCTTCATCTTCACTGATGTCTTTGTCTTTTAATAATGACTTAATATCACCATTTGCATCACGGCGAATGTTACGAATGGCAACTTTGCCTTGCTCAACTTCGTTTTTAACAATCTTGATTAGGTCACGACGACGCTCTTCCGTTAACGGCGGTAAAGGAATGCGCATAATAGTGCCAGCAGTTGCAGGGTTTAAACCTAAATCTGAGGTTAAAATTGCTTTTTCAACTGCTTGAACGAGTGACTTATCAAATACAGATACAGCTAAAGTACGAGAGTCTTCAACCACTACGTTAGCAAGTTGCTTTAACGGTGTATCAGCACCATAGTATTCAACTGAAATACTATCTAATAAACTTGGATGTGCACGACCAGTACGAATTTTAGCTAATTGATTTTTAAGTGCGTCAATACTTTTGCCCATGCGCTCTTGAGCATCTTGAATAATTTCGTTAATCACGGTAATTCTTCCTAAAATGAATTTAAATTAGTTTACTGAATTTAATTTTTCAGCGTGATCGATTAATGTACCCTCAACTGCGCCCATAATAACATTCTTTAACGCGCCTGGTTTATTCATGTTAAATACACGAATTGGTAAGCTGTGGTCACGCGCTAAAGTAAATGCAGCTAAGTCCATTACTTTTAATTCTTTCTCTAAAACTTCTTGGTAAGACAGTTTATTGTACAAAGTTGCTTCAGGGTTAGTTACAGGATCAGCAGAATAAACACCATCTACTTTAGTTGCTTTTAAAACAACGTCAGCTTCAATTTCAATACCGCGCAAACAGGCAGCTGAATCTGTTGTAAAAAATGGATTACCAGTACCTGCTGCAAAAATAACTACTTTGCCCGCTTTTAATAAGCTAATTGCGTCTGTCCAGTTATAGGTATCACATACGCCTGACAACTCAATTGCAGACATTAGCCTTGCATTCACATAGGCACGATGTAGTGCGTCGCGCATTGCTAAACCATTCATTGTGGTAGCAAGCATACCCATGTGATCACCGACTACTCGATTCATACCTGCTTTAGCTAAACCTGAACCTCTAAATAAATTTCCACCACCAATTACAATGCCAACCTGTACACCAAGTTCTACTAATTCTTTAATTTCTTGGGCCATTCTATCCAAAACTTTAGGGTCTATACCGAAGCCTTCGTCGCCCATCAAAGCTTCACCACTAAGTTTTAAAAGTACACGTCGATATTCTGGTTTAGGATTCATATTCATTTCCATCTAATCACAAAAAGAAGCCGCGATAAACGCGGCTTGGGAGATATTTTATTGACCTTTTGCAGCCGCTACTTGAGCTTGTACTTCTGCAGCAAAATCTTCTTGTTTCTTCTCGATACCTTCGCCAACTTCTAAACGAACGAAAGTAGTTACGCTAGTACCTTTTTCTTTAAGGTATTCGCCAACAGATTTTTTAGGTTCCATGATGAAAGCTTGACCAGTTAAAGAAACTTCACCAGTAAACTTCTTCATACGGCCAGTAACCATTTTCTCAGCGATTTCAGCAGGTTTACCTTCGTTCATCGCGATTTCGATTTGGATAGCTTTTTCTTTTTCAACAACTTCAGCTGGTACGTCTTCAGGGTTTACGTACTCAGGCTTGCTTGCAGCAACGTGCATAGCAACGTGTTTTAAAGTTTCAGCATCACCAGAACCAGCTACAACAACACCGATACGGTCGCCGTGGCGGTAATCAGCAAACTCAGCACCTTCAACGTATTGGATACGACGGATGTTGATGTTTTCACCAATTTTTGCAACTAAAGCAACACGAGTTTCTTCAAATTGCTCTTTTAACGCATCAATAGTTACAACTGAAGCGATTGCAGCGTCAGCTACTTCGTTAGCGAATGCTAAGAAGTTTTTATCTTTTGCTACGAAATCTGTTTGACAGTTAACTTCAACTAGTACCGCAACACCGTCAGCTTGACGTGTTAAAATAGTACCTTCAGCAGCGATGTTACCTGCTTTTTTAGCCGCTTTTGCTTGGCCAGATTTACGCATATTTTCGATTGCTACTTCAATATCACCATCAGTTTCAACTAAAGCTTTTTTACAATCCATCATGCCAGCGCCAGTGCGCTCACGAAGTTCTTTAACTAGAGCAGCAGTAATTGCCATCTTAATTGTCCTCGTTAATAAATTCGATTCGTGCTTATTAAATAGGGGCAATTAGCCCCTATTCAACAATATATACAGCTTGTTACAACAGAATTATTCTGCTTCAACAAAACCGTCTTTTTCAGCTTGAACTTCTAAGTTGCTTTCACGACCTTCGTTAGCCGCGTCAGCTGCTGCATTCAAGTACAATTGAATTGCACGGATAGCATCATCGTTACCTGGGATAACGAAATCAACACCATCTGGCTTAGAGTTAGTATCAACAACAGCAACAACTGGAATACCTAGGTTGTTAGCTTCTTTGATAGCAATGTGCTCGTGGTCTGCATCAATTACGAAAAGGATGTCTGGTAAGCCACCCATGTTTTTGATACCGCCTAAGCTTAACTCTAACTTTTGCATTTCACGAGTTAACATTAAAGCTTCTTTTTTAGTTAACTTGTCAAAAGTACCGTCTTGGCTTTGAGTTTCTAAATCTTTTAAACGTTTGATTGACTGACGTACAGTTTTCCAGTTAGTTAACATACCACCTAACCAACGGTGATTAACATAATACTGGTCTGATTTTAATGCAGCTTCTTTTACTGCTTCGCTAGCAGCACGCTTAGTACCAACAAAAAGAACTTTACCTTTACGTTGTGATACTTTAGATAATTCATTTAAAGCAGCGTTGAATAAAGGAACTGTTTTTTCTAAGTTGATGATATGGATCTTGTTACGCGCACCAAAGATGTACGGCTTCATTTTTGGTTCCCAGTAACGAGTTTGGTGACCAAAGTGAACACCTGCTTTAAGCATGTCGCGCATAGATACGTTAGGCATAATTTTCCTCACTTAATTGGGGTTGAGCCTCCACATACCCGCTGAATCCGACCAATAAAATTGGCACCCCGGACAACGTTGCAGTATGTGTGTGTTATTAATAAATATAAATTCAGGGAGATGCTCCCTTAAGTTCAACAATTCATTTGCGAATTGTCGGCGCGCTTTATACCATACACAGGCTAAAACAACAATTTTTAATTGTGAATTGAATGAAATTGGCCTTAATCAACAATCAGTCGTCACTGCCGACTGTTTTCATAGTATAATCATCGAATAAGGTGCAAATACAGTTAAATTGAGGATAAACCTTGAGTATTAAAATTAAAACTGCAGCAGAAATAGAAAAAATGCGAACCGCAGGCAAAATGGCAGCGGAAGTTTTAGAAATGATCGGCCCACATGTCAAAGCAGGCATTACAACCGATGAATTAAATCAAATTTGTCATGATTATATAGTAAATGAGTTTAAAGCTTACCCTGCACCTTTAAACTATCATGGTTTCCCTAAATCTATCTGTACATCAGTTAACCATGTTGTTTGTCACGGCATTCCAAACGACAAACAGCTTAAAAACGGTGATATTATCAACATAGATGTAACCGTAAGGTTTGATGAAGATTCAGCTGATAACCTACACGTCAATGGTTATCACGGTGACACAAGTAAAATGTTCTTGGTTGGCGAATCAAGTTTAAAAACCACGCTAGCCGAACGTTTAATGAAAGTCACTCAAGAGTGCATGTACATAGGTATAGACATGGTCAAACCCGGTGCGCGTTTAGGTGATATAGGCTACGAAATTGCTAAACATGCACACGCCCACGGCTATTCTGTGGTACGAGAATACTGCGGACACGGTATAGGTAATGAATTCCACGAAGAGCCACAAATTCTCCACTATGGCAAACCAGGTACGGGTGAGATTTTGCGTGAAGGAATGTGTATCACTATCGAGCCTATGATCAACGCTGGCAAACGTGACACCAAATTATTGAAAGATGACTGGACAGTTGTAACAAGAGATCGCAGTTTAAGTGCCCAGTGGGAACACACAATTTTAGTTACCGCAACAGGCCGAGAGATTTTAACTCTGCGCAGTGACGAAAGCATTGAACGCGTAAAATAAATAGGTAGTAGCGTGAGCAGTCAACAGCATTATTTAGATAAAGTTAGTCATATTCACTCTTTGGATAAAATCGCCGAAGTGCGTAAACTCGTTGATAGTTACCACCAATGGTTACAAGAGGCTTATACCCAGCAACCTATCGCGAAAATAGTATTAGGACGCGCCTTTTTTATTGACCACTTAATTCGTAAATTGTGGCGACTACTTGATCTTGAGCAAACCGCCGAATTGACCTTAGCTGCAGTGGGTGGATACGGTCGTGGTCATTTGAATTTACATTCAGATATTGATTTGTTGATTTTATCAAAAAACCAAATAAATGAAGACTGCCAGCAAAAAATCAGTCAATTTGTGACCGCGTTATGGGATTTAGGTTTAGATATAGGCCAGAGTGTTCGCACCTTAAAAGAAACGATTTCTTTAGGCCAAGAAGACATTACTATAGCCACTAACCTCCTCGAATCGCGCTTTTTAATTGGTGATGAAAATTTATATAAAGAGCTGACGAAAAAAGTAAATGGTAAGAGCTTTTGGCCAAGTGTTAAATTCTTTAAAGCTAAAACCGAAGAGCAGCAAGCGCGCCACCGCAAATTTAACGATACCAGTTACAATTTAGAACCTAACATAAAAGAAAATCCTGGCTGTTTACGCGACATTCAAAACATAGGTTGGATTGCCAAAAAACACTACAAAGTATTTGATGGCAGCCAGTTAGTAAAACAAAACTTTATGACCGAAGAAGAATTGCGCGAACTGCAAGATTGTCGCGAGTTTTTATGGCATATGCGTTTTGCTTTGCATTCAGTGGCTGGCCGCAGTGAAAACCGTTTATTGTTTGAGCACCAGCCAGAAGTAGCTAACTTACTTGGTTATGGGCAAAACAAATCTGCCGTTGAAACTATGATGAAGCGCTTTTTTGTTATCACTCGCCGCGTAAGTGAACTCAACCAAGTACTGCTACAGTTTTTTGCCGATGAATTTGTTACCCGCTTCCGCCCATGGAAACGCAAAAAGCTCAATAATGACTTCGAAGTCACCAACGGCTTATTACGCGCTCGTAATGAAGACGTATTTGAAACACCTGCGGGTTTATTAGATATGTTTTTACTTGTAGCTGACTACGACAAAAACGTTACTGGATTACATTCAACAACCCTCAGGTTACTCAGAAATGCTCGGCGTAAATACGAAAAGCTTGAGTTGTGTCAACTTGAAGCCTGTCGTGATCGTTTTATGCAATTGGTAAAACACCCGCAGTTTTTTGGTATCAGCTGGAAAATAATGCATCATCACGGTGTTATGGCCGTTTATAGTCACGATTGGGCGCATATAGTTGGCTTGATGCAATTCGACTTATTCCACAGCTATACGGTTGATGAACACACGCATAGACTCATCCGCAATTTGTATCGCTACACCTTAGCGGAAAATAAAGAAGAGTTTCCGCGTTGCTCAGCAATTTGTACCAACTACCCAAAAATCGAGTTGTTATATATAGCTGCAATTTACCATGACATTTGTAAAGGCAAAGGCGGCGACCATTCAGAGCTTGGTGGTGAGGCTGTTCGAAAATTCTGTCGTTTACACGGTATTTCTGAAACAGATACAGATTTAGTTGCTTGGTTAGTTGAAAATCATTTATTAATGTCAGTGGTAGCGCAACGTAAAGATATTAACGATCCGCAAGTGATCCATGATTTCTGTGAGCGTATTCAAGACGAAACGCATTTAAATTTGTTGTATGCACTGACCTTAGCGGATATTAGAGCAACCAATACAACACTATTAAATGACTGGAAAGCATCTTTGTTGCGCCAATTGTACACGTCAACCCAAAATGCAATGCGCAGTGGTTTAGAAAAACCTGTGGCACGTGATATTCAAGAAAAAGAAAAACGTGATAATGCGTTAGATATTCTCCTTAGCAACAAATATTCCCCTGAAGCGATTGATAGCCTGTGGCAGACGATGCAAGAGGATTATTTTCACAAGTACAATAGCAAACAAATAGCTTGGCATACTCAAACAATCCTAGATGCCAAAGGTAAAGACATTATCTTTGCTATAGATAATAATACCCACCCGGGTGGCACGGCGATTTTTGTTTATACCAAAGACAGAGCATATTTGTTTGCATCTATTTGTTCTGCACTAGATCGCAAAAACTTCAATATACATGATGCGATTATTATGAATACTGAAGACGGCTTTGCACTAGATACTTTGATTGTGCTTGAAGAGGAAGGTAATCAAGCAAGTCGTAAACGCTTTAAAGATATTCAAGATGCATTAGTGGAAGCGATTAACGAAGACGGCGAACCAAGCGTTCCAAACCGAATTCCAAGGCAGATTAAACAATTCCATGTGCCGACAAAAATCACTTGGGTTGAACATAAAAACGACAAACGAAGCATGATGGAGCTAGAAGCACTTGATACCCCAGGTTTGTTGGTTAAAATTGGCCGGGTATTTTTTGCGAACAATATTACAATACATGCAGCTAAAGTGGCGACCATAGGTGAACGAGCGGAAGACTTTTTCGTTTTAACCAATAATTCAGGTGATCCACTATCGGTTGAAGAAAAATCTTCATTAACCGAACAATTATGTGCTGCATTAAAGATTAACCCTTCAAATAAGAGATAAATTATGTCTGATTTAAAATCAATTATTGAAAGTGCGTTTGAACAACGTGCCGACATTACACCAGCAACTGTAACTGCTGAAGTAAAAAGTGCAGTAGAAGAAGCTGTAGCACTTTTAGATAGTGGTAAAGCTCGTGTTGCTGAGAAAATTTCTGGTGAGTGGGTTGTTCACCAATGGTTGAAAAAAGCCGTATTACTTTCTTTCCGTATTCGTGACAACGCACCAATTGACGGCGGCGAAACTCAGTACTACGACAAAGTAGACATGAAATATGCTGATTACACTGCAGAGCAATTTAAAGCGGACGGTGTACGTGTTGTTCCACCAGCAGCTGTACGTAAAGGTTCTTTCGTAGCGAAAAACACTGTATTAATGCCTTCTTATGTAAACATTGGTGCTTACGTTGACGAAGGTACTATGGTTGATACATGGGCAACTGTTGGTTCATGTGCACAAATCGGTAAAAACGTTCACTTATCTGGTGGTGTTGGTATCGGTGGTGTTTTAGAGCCATTACAAGCAAATCCAACCATCATTGAAGACAACTGTTTCATCGGTGCTCGCTCTGAAATCGTTGAAGGTGTTGTTGTTGAAGAAGGCTCAGTAATTTCTATGGGCGTTTACATTGGTCAAAGCACACGTATTTATGATCGTGAAACTGGTGAAATTCACTACGGCCGTGTACCTGCAGGCTCAGTTGTAGTTTCTGGTTCTTTACCTTCTAAAGATGGTTCTTACAGCTTGTACGCAGCAGTAATCGTTAAGAAAGTTGACCAAAAAACTTTATCTAAAGTTGGTATTAACGGTTTATTACGTAGCATTGACGAATAATCTGTAATACTGATTTTTCAGTTTTAGCGGCATAATGGCCGACACAGTAAAAATCCAGTGAAGATAACTCACTGGATTTTTTATATACCCCCCACCGAACAGTGTATAAGCCTAGTCGAAAGCGCTAGTTCCGAAATTCACCTTAGTTAAAACATAAAAACCAATTGATTTTTAAATTAATTTTACGCATCATTAACGTTTAAATTATCTCTATCTAACAAGAATGATTACTCAAGGATTGAACAACAGTTTTGCAAATACACTACCGGAAGGTGTCAGTATTAACTTAACCCCCGCTGGTATTTCTATTAGAACAAAAGCCTACCTATTTGACTTTCTTCTACGCTCAGTTGTTATGCTCGCCTTTGGGTTTATTTTCGGTTTTATGGGCAAAGCTGGTACGGGTTTATTCTTAGTAACCTACTTTTTGGTTACTTGGGGATACTACATTCTATTTGAGTCGTTATCAGGGCAAACGCCAGGTAAAAAACGTTATAAACTAAAAGTTGTGCAAGATAATGGCTTACCATGCAAAATTAACCACATTGTTTTACGCAATTTGATACGCCCTGCAGATTCTTTTCCTTTTGCTTATTTAATTGGTTTAATTGTTATGGCATTAAACTATCAATTTAAACGCTTGGGTGATTGGGCGGCTGGCACTATGGTTGTGTACGTAGAAGATAAAGTTAGTTTTTCGACACAGCAAAATAGCAATATTAGCCCACCTAAAATCCAGTTGTCGACAGAAGAACAATTGTCGTTAATTATGTACGCAGAGCGCTGTCATACACTATCTTCAGCAAGACAAGAAGAGCTTGCCAATATACTGACAGATATCATTACAACCCAAGATAATACAGCAAGTGAAGCGGTAAAAGAAATTGCCCAATATTACTCAGGTCAAGCAACATGAAGCAAAATCAATTTGTGAAGCTGCATAAGCAAAGGTGGACCGAGTTTGAAACAATGTGTACCGAATCACCGGCACCAGCAAATTTCCCACTTGAATATAGAAGAATTTGTAGTGATTTAGCCCTAGCTAAAACCCGCCACTATTCACCAGCTTTGGTCGCAAATTTAAATGATCTGGTAAAATTGGGCCAAAGTGTCCTTTACAGTGGTGAGAGCATCGGCTTCACAAGAATTTGGTCGATATTTAAAAGCGAATTTCCAAAAGCACTTTATACATGCAGAAATTTTATTTGGGCAGCGCTGACTGCTTTCTGGGGATTATCTTTAATTGCCTTTTTCTGGATACAAAATTCACCTGATGCCATTTATCACTTTGTTTCTCCTGATCAACTCAACGACATTGCAGATATGTACAACCCAGCAGGTGCTGTGCAAACTGACAAACGAACTATGGACGCAGATGTTTTAATGTTTGGGGTATATATCTACAACAATATTGGTATTGCTTTTCAGATGTTTGGCGCTGGCGCTTTGTTTTGTATCGGTGCACTCATTCCACTACTGTTTAACAGTTTTTACTTTGGTGCTATCTCAGCCTATATTGTTGAACTTGGTTACAACGAGCCATTTTTCTCATTTGTTATTACCCATGGTTCGTTTGAGTTAACCGCAATTATTATTGCGGGTGCAGCTGGCTGCAAACTCGGGTTTGATCTGCTCTCACCAGGAAAATATAGCCGAGCTTACATAATGAAAAAAACTGGCCTTGAAGTTTTGCCTTTGATAGTCGGCGCTTTTGTAATGTTAGTTGTTGCAGCTTTTATTGAAGCATTTTGGTCACCATTGAATATTCCATCCGTATATAAATATTCCGTCGGTTCAATTCTATGGATATTGATTAGTTACAAACTGTATACAGGGACAAGATATGGAACTTAATAAACTTAGTTTTGAGCCTTGCCCACGAACACCCTCTCAAGTTTTTGATTTAACTTTACTATTTGTAAAAAAGCATTTTGTTGCATTAATCAAAATTTATTTAACGCTTGTGGTTCCGTTGGCAGCAATATTTTACGCACTGCTACCAATAGAATACGTAGGTTTTATAATTTGGTGGTTAAAACCCGTTTTTGAGCGTCCTCTCCTAACCTATTTATCACGCGTAAGCTTTTCATATTCTTGTTCAACATTTGAGGCTATTTCATCGTTAAAGCAGCTTAAAATCATCAATATTATTAGGTTGTTAACCATATATCGGCTATCGACGACACGAGCATACAATGCGCCTATTGAGCAGCTAGAAAAACAATCATCTAAAGCACTAAGCAAACGTAAAGATATCTTAAATAACAGATGTAGTCACAATCAAACTTGGTGGATCTTATTTTGTGTTCACCTAGAAATGTTAATGCTAATGACCCTATTGTTCGTCTATTACGGGTTATTTCCAGACTTTATGCCTATCGATGAACATCTCACATTTGAATATTTCAATTCAAGCGAATTTGTCTCGCTTTATTTAATTACTTATCTTATGTCAATTGCATTAATTGCGCCCTACTTCACCACAGGCGGATTTTTAATGTATTTGAATAGCAGAATTCACATTGAAGGATGGGATATAGAGCAATCTTTTAAACGAATTGTAGCCCGCTTATCTCAAGTGAGTCTTATTGCAATTTTAAGTGTAAATCTATTTTTTCCTCATCCCGTTAGCGCAAATGACAGCATAGAAGACAAAATTGAACAGCTTGAAATCGAACTAAACCAAAAGCCCAAGGAAGTGGAAACTGAAATTTACCAACGCCCTGAAAGTTTAGATAAAATTTATCAAGAAGTAGTCAGCATTTATAAAGATGAAAAACTGGTTGAAACACAAACAACCTATGTGCCCAAAAGCCAAGAAGATCCTAACTTTGATCTAACATGGCTAAAAAAACTGTTCGAAATATTTTCAGGTTTGAGCGAGTTAAGTCCTATTATCGCTTTCGTGTTTTGGGCGCTCGTAATATTGTTGTGTGGCTGGATTGTTTTAAGTCTAATAAAACTATTCAAAAAAACCAAAAGCTGGACTTTATCTAGCAACAAAACAACTGAACAAACAAATAGTGTGCAAGAGTTTCCAAGTTTTATCCGAAATCAAGTTAGCAAAGACTGGCCTGATGATCTAATAGCTGCGAGCCTTGAAGCTTTAGAAAAAGCAAATTTGCGATATGCATTAGCGCTTATATTACGCCATACACTAATACAAGTTCAGCTCAAACATCCTGATATATTCAACAAATCCATGACTGAGCTAGAATGTAAATCAGCATTAATTAAAGTCGCCCCTCAAGCACAACACTCTTTTTACAACAAACTATTTTCTTTATGGATCCAGCAAGCCTGGGCACATAAAGACGTGTCTATTCAAGAAGTACAATTGTTAATCACAGAAGTTTCGAGTTTTACTGCGAGCGTGGAGCGACAAAATGAAAAGTAAAAATTGGATATTGTCGCTTACCCTGATCTTTATTGTCCTAGTTTTAGCTTATGTGTATGCCAGTATTGAATGGGAAGAAAAAACGATTGAAACAGGATTGAGTAGAGTTGCAATAGAACAACCTTTATTAGCCGCTTCCAAATTACTTAAAAGTCGAGAAAAAGCATTAATTCAATTAACGAGTCCAGTAGAACTGATTGTGGATTCAAAAATAAAACTCGCGCAAAGCAATAGTTTAATTTTAGATGAAGCAAGTTTTAAAGAGTATCCACAACTGGACTCAAAAGTACTTAATTGGGTATCACAAGGTGGCCACTTAGTGCTAACGCTATCGCGCCGCCACGACATGCTAAAATCAGCTACACAAAATTTTTATCAAAATACAGGTATAAAAGTAAAAGAAGCGGACGACGTATATCCCAACATACACATCACAAGTAAAGCAGAGGCAAATGCACAAATAAAATACGGTGACGAATTCGCTAAAATTTATTTACCCTTTAATCACACTGTTGAAGATTGTGTCGGTGAAGAGATTAAACTGATTAATAAAAAAACCGACGATGACACAGCTAAAAATGACGAAAAAACTGCAGAAAATAACGAAGCAAGCCAAACGCCAACGCTGATATGTGAAATAGGATTTGGCGAGGGATATATAACCGTAATACCTAGCATACAATCAATATCAAATATGGCACTTAGGCAGCTAGACCATGGCATATTTTTACTTTGGTTAATTGGTAAAAACGACAAACTTTATTACTTGCCAAGTTTAGTTGCGCCCAATTGGCTTGCAGAATTATGGCATTGGTCATGGATATTTGTATTACTGCTTGGTATGAGTTTAATATTTTTGGTTTGGCATTTGGCCGTGCGCGATGGAAACCCAATCACCCCTATCGTATCTAAGCGAACACCATTCGCATCACATATAGAAGCAACCGGCTTTTACATGTTTAACCAACAGCATTCAGATGTATTAAAAAAAGCATTATTAAAAGATATCACCCGAAAAATTGAAGTTAAGATCCCTGCATTTGCAGCTATGACTATCGACAATCAGTGCGCTTCGTTATCGAAAATAACTGAGTTTAGCGAAGAGGAAATTCGATATTTATTAGATTCTGATATTCCAACTTCAACCAACGACAAAATTAAATTTATCAGTTCATTAAAAGCATTAAGGAATTCGCTATGATTCAAGATGAAGCGAGTAAGCTCTCATTAGCCGAAGCAGCTGAAGCTGTAGTTCGTGTCAAATCCAACATTGCTCGAGTTTTGGTTGGCCAAGACCTTATCATCGAAAACGTACTTACCGTTTTATTTGCTGGCGGCCATGTGTTGTTAGAGGGTGTACCTGGATTAGGTAAAACCTTGCTCGTAAGAGCATTAGCAAAAAGTTTAAACATTAAATTTTCCAGAATACAGTTTACTCCTGATTTAATGCCAGCAGATGTACTTGGCCATAGTTTATACGACATGAAGTCAGGTGAATTTGTTATGAAAAAGGGCCCGGCTTTTACCAACATACTATTGGCTGATGAAATTAACCGCGCGCCCGCAAAAACGCAATCTGCATTGTTAGAGGTGATGCAAGAGCAGCAAATAACCATAGATGGAACAACAATGTCGATAGACTCTCCCTTTATCGTACTTGCCACACAAAACCCGCTCGATCAGGAAGGAACCTACCCTTTACCCGAAGCTGAACTTGATCGCTTTATGATGAAAGTTGAACTAGATTACCCAGATCTTGATTCAGAAATAGCCTTGTTAAAATTAAATACAGGCGAAGTTTCCAATGAACACCAAGTGGATGCTTTAGACACTATCTTAGATCAACAAAAAATTATTGAAATTAAACAGCTTGCTTCCAACATACTCGTTGATGAGCAAATTATTAATTACGCCGTAGAGATAGTGCGTAAAACCCGTTCATGGCATGGTGTACTGCATGGCGCAGGAGTTCGAGCAAGCATCAATATAATAAAAGCTGCCAAAGTTACCGCACTTATGCATGGCCGTGATTTTGTTATCCCTGACGACATCAAATTGGTTACACCAAATGTATTAAGACACAGACTGGTACTTTCAGCTGAACTTGAACTTGAGGGTTACAACCAAATTCAAATCATTAACGCTATCTTAGAAAGCATTGAAGCACCTAGAAACTAATGAAACTAGTAGCACTGAAACCATCCCTTTGGTTAGTTAAACTTTTCGCAATTGATACTTGTGTAGCGCTGCTGTTATATTTGGCGTTTGATGCCAACTCACACATAATTGAGCTTTTTATTGCAGCTAACCTAGCACTTTTATGTGTGCTTATATTGGATGCTGCCCGCCAACTTAAGCCTCCGCAAATTTTAATTTCGAGAGATACACCAAGTACACTAAGCTACGATCATAAGCACCTGTTCTCGATAAAGTTAACAAACAATGCTAATAAGAAAATTCATGTAAAAATAACAGACTGTGTGCCAGACGAGTTTGAGTTGACCTCCGCGCAAGAGGAATTCGAGCTAACCCCTAGCCAGCAACTAGCCATAAGTTACAGGTTGAGGCCGCTCAAACGCGGCTCATTTGAGATTGGCCCGATAGAGGTGTCTATATATTCAGCTTTTAAACTTTGGCAGCTTCAGTGGCATGAGCAAAACAAAGTTGATGTTAAAGTTTACCCAAATTTTAATCGAATAAATCATTCAGAAAGCTTAAAAGGTGTAAACAACACGCGAGTTACAGGTTTAAAAAGGCTAAAAAAACGCGGCGACGGTATCGAATTCCACCAGTTAAGAGAATTTAGACAAGGTGATAGCATTCGGCAAATTGATTGGCAGGCAACGAGTAAGCGCCAAAAATTAATTTCAAAAGAATATCAAGAAGAACAAAACCAGCACATAATTGTAATGTTAGACGCTGGTGTAAAAATGAATTTAGAGACAACAAATGGAACGCATTTTGACACTGCGCTAAATGCTTTGTTAATGCTCAGCCACACTGTGCTAAAACAAGGTGATTGTTTTAGTATGCAAAGTTTTAACTTACAGGAAAGGTGGTTACCCGCGGTAAAAGGCGCTCAGAATGTTAGCAGGGTTATGAATCACTTTTATGATTTACATCCTGATGAAAGTTCAAGCGACTATTTAAAAGCGGTAAATAGCCTTTTAAAGAAAAGAAGCAAACGTTCATTGGTGCTACTCGTGACCACTCTAAACGATCAAGATATCAATGACCTCTTGCCTGCCGTTAAAAAATTACAACAGCACCATCTAGTTGCTTTAATTAATATTGAAAACGTCACTATTAAACAAATTCTAAACTCGGAAATCGAGAGTGAAAATGATGCGAATAAGTATTGCGCCGCGATAGAATTAAATAATATTTATCAGCACAATTCAGCTAGATTAGCAAAAGAAGGGGTAATTTGTGTTAACACTCAGTCGGAATATTTACTGCCGTACGTAATTAATACCTACCTAAATATCAAACACTCAGGCTTACTATAGAGGCGCATGCTTGACTAAAAGTAGCTCATATGAGCTACTTTATCATTCATTAGAATTTATTCAGCGCTAGCTTCTTTGATTTCGTCATGCGCTTTATTAATTTTAAATTGGAAATAAATTGCACTAAAGAAGAAAGTCATTCCACCGCTGAGTCCAACAACTTGGTCACCTTGGTTTTTATTGAGCACTTCCCCTAATACTTTACGAATTGAAAAAGCTACAGCAATGTAAAATCCAAAATTAATTAACCCGATAACCAGCGAAACAATTTCCACTTCCAGTTGTTCGGGCATAAACTCTGCCGCAATTGAAACGACTTGAGAAACGATATAAGTTGCAATATACACATACAAATTGGTCATATTAACTTTATTTTCTGTTTCTAACTTGTTTAGCGCTGTACTGCGCGTATACAACCAATATATGAAATAAATCCCTAGAGTAATAAGTGATAAGAAAAACACGCCCCAAGCAGAGAAACGTTTTAAATTTAGAATTTGATCGTTAGTGTTTAAATCGGCCAATTCGGCTTTTGGTGCTTCAAAAGCATTATCTACAGCTGTTGTCATTTTATATCCTTAAAAATTGTTAATAATGTAATCAAAATGATTCATTTGATCATTTGCGATTATACTCAATCGGTCTATTTTTCAAAATTATTTTGTTTCTTGAAATTTTATGCACATATGGCACGTTTTGCTTTTACTGACGACTCAATAGTTTATGGATAGGTGACTTGAATGCTAATGCTCTACAGGTTAACCAGCAGAGAAAGCGGCCGTGGCAAGTATTTTTTTAACAACTCAGTAGTTTATGGATAGATAACTTGAATGCTAATTTTCTAAAACTTCACAAGATAGGGATATCTTGTGTGAGCGACCCAAGGACGGGTTTAAAGCGTTTTTAGAAAATTATGCTTCAAGTTAGCTATTGCACATAGACAAGAGTTCAGAACAATTACTTAACTACTGAAAAAACATAGCGCATTTCGCTGGTATAAGTCTGTTCTGGCGTTAATAAAGTAGATTTAAACATAGGTTTATTTGGTGCATCAGGCACGTGTTGTGGTTCAACACAGAAACCTGCATATTTACCATATTGACGACCTTTACCTGACAAATCATCACCGATAAAGTTACCCGTATACAACTGGAAACCAGGTTCAGTGGTATAAATCGCTAATACACGGCCTGATACTGGTTCAGTCGTTTTAGCAACTAATGATAATTCTCCATCAGCTTTGTCAAAATAATAGTTGTGGTCGTAACCCGCACCAATTTTAAGTTGCTCATCATCAGCATCTATATCCTGACCAATTGTTTTAGCTGTTGTAAAATCAAAAGGCGTACCTGTGATATCGCGGATCTCACCTGTTGGCAACATATTGTCATCAACTGGTGTCAATTTTGAACTTGGGATTTCAAGTAAGTGATCTAAAATCGTCCCCTGCTCTTTTAAGTTAAAATAGCTGTGGTTAGTCAAATTGATGATAGTGGTTTTATCCGTGTTTGCTGTGTACTTAATCACGAGTTCATCATCATTGGTTAAGTGATATTCACACTTAACGGTTAAAGTACCAGGATAACCTTGGTCGCCATCAGGGCTAACTAAAGTTAACACAACACCAGCGCTATTTGCGTCAGACACAGCTTCAGCTTGCCAAACTTTTTTATCAAAACCTTCAGCACCGCCATGTAAATGGTTGGTGCCATTGTTTTGTAAAAAGGTGTAAATTTCGCCATCAATTTCACATTGGCCATTGCCAATACGGTTACCAAAACGACCTATGGTCGCGCCAAAGTAAGTTGGGTTAGTTAAATAAGGCTCTAACTCTTCAAAACCTAAGACGATATCGGCAAAATCACCGTTTTTATCTTGCGTCTTTAAACTTTGTAGAATCGCACCAAAATTAATCACTACAGCTTGGGTGCCGTGGTTATTGGTTAAAGTGTATGCGGAGATAGCATCACCGTTTGGAGTCGTGCCAAATGGTGAAATTGTAACTGTGGGTTGCATAATAATTGTTTGGCTCATATAGCTCTCGTTATGTATTTTGTCGCGCTAATTGTAGCGCGAAAGTAGTTTATACCCAAGCTACTCGAAA
>NZ_JH767527.1:0-38238 GCF_000281085.1 Catenovulum agarivorans YM01 | reverse complement strand
TCCCGAAGGGCAAGGCTAAAAAGCATTTATACTGCGTTATTGATTTTGAAAAGGGGCAACCATTATCTTCAATCAATGCCTTGTCTAAATGCTTTTTATCTCTTGCTGAAATCTCGCATCTTCAAGTAGCTTGGGTATATAGAACGTTAAACGATTTACCTAAGTTAAAAAACGCAACAAATTTATAGCCAAAGTTTTATACTTAACTTGATGTGATGGTCTCCTCTCACATCAGGTTACTTATTTAGCTCATCAATTTAATAATCTAAAAAGAAAATATATGTCTATTAAATACACAGTAAATTTCGACTTAGCCAATCAACATATTTATCAAGTCACTATCCAAGTACCAACCCATCAACAAAAACAACTTAGTTTGTCGCTACCCGCTTGGATACCAGGCTCCTACATGATCCGCGACTTTGCAAAAAACATTATCGACCTACAAGCAAAAATAGATGGCCAAGCAATTGAAATTGAGCTCATTGATAAACAAAACTGGCAAATAACCACCCAAGGTCAAGCGTGTGAAATTAGCTATCAAGTATATGCATTTGACAGCTCAGTACGTACAGCATACTTAGACCAACAAAGAGCATTTTTTAACGGCACAAGTTTATTTATCAGCGTTGAGCAATTTGCCGATGCGCCGCAACAAGTAGAGTTACAAACGCCAAGTTTTACCGATAAGTGGAAAGTCGCTACTGGACTACAAAGACCTAGTGAAACTCAAGTATATCAATTTGGCTTATATCAAGCGGATAACTATGCCGAACTTATTGACTGCCCTGTTGAAATTGGTGATTTTACCCATTTGGAATTTACTATCGCTGGTACACCCCATTACCTTATTTTAAACGGTAAACACTTTGCCGATACCCAAAGACTGGTAAAAGATGTCAGCAAATTGTGCCAGCACCATATAGATATGTTTGAACGCGAAACAGGTGGCAAACCACCCTTTAAAGAATACTGGTTTTTAACTAATATTTTACCAAGTGGCTTTGGTGGTTTAGAGCATAAAAATTCAACGGCACTGCTCTGCTCTACTTTTGATTTTCCAAATATCAACAAACCAGAAGAATTGTCTGAAGGATATAAAACCTTTTTAAGCTTGGCATCGCACGAATATTTTCACAATTGGAACGTGTGCAGAATCAAGCCTGAAGAATTTGTGCCGTACAGTTTAAACAGCGAAAGTTACACTAAACAATTATGGGCTTTTGAAGGTATTACTTCTTATTATGATGATTTAAGTTTATACCGCACTGGCATAGTCGAATTTAGCGACTATCTAAAAACCAAAAGTAAAACCATTAGCCGAGTGAATCGCGGTAAAGGTCAACTGAAACAAAATCTAATTGAATCGAGTTTTTATACTTGGACTAAGTTTTACCAACAAGGGCCAGACGCCGCTAACAATATTGTGAGTTATTACACTAAAGGCAGTTTGCTTGCACTATGGTTAGATCTAAATATTCGCAAACATACAGGGTCAACTAAGTCATTAGATGATGTAATGCGCGCCTTGTGGCAACAGTACCTAGATGGTGGTGAAAGTTATAGCGGCACGCAATTAGATACCGTTATTGATATTACTGAAAGCATAACTCAAGCGCAAATTAAACAAGCATTTTTCGATATTTTAAACGGCAAAGACTTAGTACCACTGACTGATTTATTGGCTGAATTTGGTGTTGAGTACAAACAAGCTGCGTCTAAAGTTAATTCACCACTCGACATTAGCACTGAGGATCACAGCCCATATTTGGGTTTGGTCTACAAAGACGCCAAACTAGGTTTAGAAATAGCTCAAGTATTAAATGACAGTCCAGCCGAGCAAGCTGGTTTAAGCGTACAGGATGTAATAATTGCAATAGACAACTTAGTGGTTAATACAGCTAACTTCAGCAATATAACTAATAACCTCAACTTAGATAAGAGCTATCCAATAGCTTATGTAAGAAACGGTGAGTTATGTAAAACACAAGTACAACTGGTTAAACCTATTAATGAATTAGTCGAACTAACCTTGGTTGATGCAATCAAAGCCGTGGCTTGGCAGAAAATAAGCTAATTGAATACCACTACTAACCTATATTTGTTTTGGAAAGCTTTATTTACACCTAAGCAAAAGCCGTGAATTGCAAATGCCAACCTCCATTGACAATAAAGTTATATAGTAACACTTTTAAAGCTCATGTGTACAAATTGTTAATGGTTTGAATATTTAAGTTTGCATTACTCAACACAATATAGGTTAGAAAATGAAAATAATTAAAAACGTTATACTGGTAGTGACAGTACTCATAAGCTTCGGGTCGTTTTCTTGTTTCGCGTCTCTCGCCGAGGGAACCTACATATTAAAAAATCGATTTACCAACAAAGTTATTGTTTCCCCCGGCCAAGATGCTTTTGGCCTTGTTCAAACGGATATATCCAACACCTTAAATCAAAAGTGGAAAGTTACCGAATCAGGCGTAGACAGTGCAGGTAATACCTTGTATTCCATTCAATCAGAAACCAGTCGTAAAGTTCTAGATGGATTTTATGACGCGAATTCACCTGCGCCACAGCATAAAGTTATTCAGTTTGCTAATTTTGGCAATGATAATCAAAAGTGGCGTCTAATTGATAAAGGTACAGGTGAGCAAGGGCAATATTTCAATATAGTTAATGGGTTAACTAACACAGCCATTGAAGTATTTGCAGCCAACTCGGACGATGGAGCCGCTATTTCGCAGTGGGAGCTCAATGGCCACCCTGTTCAAGATTGGGAGTTTATACCTGTCATCGCCGATGGCACTTATAAAATAAAAAACCGCCTGATCAACAAATATCTCGAAGTTAGTGGCGGACAAAAATCAAATGGTGTCAATATTGTTCTGAACTCAGAAACAAATAACTACGAGCAAATATGGGCAGTAAAACAACTTGCGTCAGGTCAATATCAAATATCGTCAGTCCATAGCGATAAAGTTGTTCAAGTTAAAGATGGACGTAAAAGAAACAACACTGAAATAGTACAATGGTCAAGGGAGAATTTGCCCGAGCAGAGCTGGCTACTGGACGTAAAAGCCCAAGGCGAAACTGGATTTTTATCTTTAATCGTCAATGGAAAAACTGGCAAAGCAGCTGACGTGAACCAAGAATCAGTCGATGGTACAACAAGCTTCGCCGTCGTTCAGAAAAAACTAAATGACAACTTATCGCAAGATTGGGAGTTTATCCCACATAACCTTTTTTCTGAAATTTCATTGCATGACCCTTCAATCATGCAAGACAGCCAAACAGGTAAATACTGGATTTTTGGTTCCTTTTTAGCGGCCGCTAGTTCAGACGATTTAGTTAATTGGCAATCAGAAACTGACGGTATCAATGCCAACAATACGTTATTCGGTTCACAGCAAGTCATGCAACAACAGCTAGAAGCCGGTTTTCAATGGTCTGGCGCTAATAATGTACAATGGGCAGCCGATGTGTTCGAATTAGACAATCAATATTATTTCTATTTCAACCAAGGTGTTATCGCGAGTCCAACAAATCCGAGTCCAATCGGCCAAAAATGGGGTCCTTGGGGTTACATTGGCGTCGCAAGCTCGAGTAATCTCGCTGGTGAATATAGAGTTATTGAAAATGAAAATGAAATTCATGCAATAGATAAGCTCGCATTCGTTAAATCGTCAGGTGGCGCTGAAGAATTAAATACAGATCCGGTCGATCCTACCTATGATGCTTCGATTCACCCAAATGCAGTAGACCCCGACGTTTTTCGAGATAAAGACGGTAAATTATGGATGATATATGGTTCATACTCAGGTGGTATTTTCATGTATGAACTTGATGAATCTGGTGCCTTTGGTGTCAAAGGTAAACCAATTCCAGCTTTGTTTTCTTCAATCAATAGTCAAAATAATGGTTTTGGACAATATATTTTGGGTGGTGAACACGCTCGTATAGAAGCAGCATTCATGATGTATAGCCCAGTTTCTGACTACTATTATGTGTTCACATCATTTGGCGGGTTAACCTCTGATGGCGGCTATAACATTAGGGTTGTCAGGTCACGAAATCCACAAGGTCCGTATGAAGATGCCAACAGCACACAAATGTACTATACAGATACCTTGGGACAGACAGTTAGAACAATAAAAGGAAGTGACTCACAAATAGCGCCTTATGCAGTGAAATTGATGGGTAGCCATAGATTTGTAAACGATGCCCAAACCGTCGAATATCAATTAGGTTATATGTCGCCGGGTCACAATTCAGCTTATTATGATGCTGAAACAAATAAACACTTTTTAGTATTTCACACACGTTTTCCAGGAATGTTCGAAGCTCATCAGGTACGTGTTCATGAAATGTTTATCAATTCTAATGGCTGGCCTGTTGTATCTCCGTTGAGATATATACCGCTTGAATCTGAGCAAGCTGTTAGCGCCTCTGCGCTGGTAGGAGACTATCAATTTATTAATCATCAAAAAGACATAAACAATTTCGCCCATGTGTCGCAAAACATCAGCTTGACTGCAGATGGTTTAGTAACAGGCGATGTATCTGGTTTTTGGTCAATGCTTGGCAACGAGTTTATCTTGCAAATAGATGGTGTTAATTATCACGGTGTCGTCCAATCTCAATGGCATAGTGTAAAAAATAAAATGGTGTTAACTTTTACAGCATTGTCAGATCAAGGTATATCTGTGTGGGGCGTTAATAAAGAGTAATTGATGCAGTGTTAAAGCCACTTGGCCTGTTATCAGCGCACTGGTGGCTTTAAATGAATTTTGCTAAATCATTCATTACCACCCGCTTCTACCCAAAATGCTGGGTCGAGGCGGACGTTTTTCCAGTTAATGCGCCAGTCTAAATGATTACCAGTCGCACGACCTGATTTACCTATCTCACCTATCTTTTCGCCCTGTTTAACTTTTTGGCCATCGACAACATCAAGTTTAGAAAGATGAATAAAGGTGGAGGTAATACCATAACCGTGATCTAAAATAATAGTTCCACCAGAATAAAACATATCATTGTGAGCTAAACGGATAATACCTGCTGCAGGAGCTACAACAGGTGTACCTTTAGGAGCGGCTACATCTAAACCAAAGTGAGGTCTTTTTGGCACACCATTAAATACGCGTTGACTACCATAAACACCGGAAATACGCCCTTTTGCTGGCCATATAAAGCTAGTTAAAAAATCGAAGGATTCTGTGTGTTTGTTACGAGCTAGCCAAATTTGTTCGTTTTCGCCTTTAATGCGGTCTAAAACTTCTTTTGGAGGGCTAACGGTTTTTTGTGGTACACCATTTACTCTATCTGTTTTGTATTGACGTTGCTCTAATTCAACAACCGCCATGTAATCAGCTTTATTGTTAAAGCTAAATACTAGTTTTTGCACTGCCTTAGCATCGCGACCAAAACCAACTAAAAATTTACCGTCAGGTGTACATTTACCCGTATATTTATCTTCTCCATCTATAACCTCTACTTGAGTACAGCCGTCAAACTGACCTTTTATAAAACCACCTTGAGCTAGAGCTTGCGCTTCAACTTGGTAATTTGCCGCTGCTTGACTAAACAGCGCATAACCACACAAAGTAGCGAAAGATAAAATAGAAGATAAAGTTTTTAGCATAACCTGTTTAGAGTCCCTTCTCGTTTAATTGGCAACGTCCGATTGAGCAATTGCGCCTTTAGATACACCTTCATAGGCCAATACACGGATATTTTGTTCAGGTTGTTGTGCTTGCATTACTTCAAGCATAAATTCAGCTAAACATTCGACAGTAGAATCTCTGTCAATTACATCAGCACAAGATTTAGGGCAAACCAACTTAAATTCCCCTTGCGATGCGGCATAAGAAAAAGCAAAGTAATTATCAGCTAACAAGTCATGTTGTTGGCAAAATTGCTCAAGCAACCCAAGATCCATATCTTCTTCACTGCCGATATAAATATCTTTCCAGCGTTTCGCCCAATATAACTGCCAATCACGATTTTCTGCGTCATTTACCATGACAGTTACTTTTGACCTATGGCCATGCACTATGCGTTGGCAGTTGCCATCGTGCTTTTTCAAACCATGACTATAATGATAATACTCCTGCGCAATATTTTCCGGGCGCAAAGTAATTTCAATGTCTTTAACGTTTTCCGGCATATGGCGCATGATGGTAGCGCGGATCAGTGGTTTAACACTGTCGATTGATATGCTTTGGTCTTGCACAAAACAATAAGCTGAAGGTGGCGCTGACATATAAATAAGCTCTAGATCTTGCGTTTTGTACACAACATCTAAATTATCGTCTTCGGTAATTTTTTTACTAACTAACGCGCTGGAATCTTCCGCAATATGTAGTTTATGATCAAATTCACGGTCAATAATGCGTTTAATTTGGCTTTTAACCACACCAAAATCTAGTACCATATTTTGATCGTTCAAATTACCAATCAGTGCAACGTCTACAATCCAGCTTTCGCCAACTATGCCACGCTTGGCATCAAGGTAAGAAAAATCGATAACAGTTAAGTCATTTACGAAAAGATGCATGAAGTCAGCTTATATTTGCAGAAAGAGAAAATAAGCTGGATATTATACGCTTCATATCTCAAGCTGCAACTTAAAGGCTTCGGCAATTATTAAATGACTCAGCTATTTGCGATTAAGCCGGTGCTCTGCGTGGTGGTCTTTTTGCTGGGCGAGGACGCGCTTCATTTACCGTTAAGGTTCGACCCATGACCTCAGTTCCATGTAAACTTTTAATCGCGGTTTCACCATCGGCTTTGTTTTCCATTTCCACAAATGCAAAACCTTTAGAGCGACCACTTTCTCTGTCTAAAACTATTTTTGCTCGGCTGACATTACCAAATGCAGCAAAAGCTTCACGTAAATCATTTTCGGTGTATTTGTACGGCAGGTTTCCAACATAAATATTCATTCAAAATTCCTTCGAACTAACTGGCACTACTAAAACACAATAATCTGCGAGTTATTGTTAGCTGATTAATAAACATACAGATTAGGGGCAGTTTGTGACATTTTGTCAGGAATCTCTAGTTATTTTTTAACCTATATATAGAGCGGAATGATCTATTGATTGGAATTAGAAGTGTTCGCCAACAAGGTATCTAGCCAGTTGACGAACATATAAAAGATTAGATTATTACTTAGTACTCGCCAAATAATCAGCTCTAGCCGTTTTTAGTGTATCGCTAATACTAAAAGCCATTTCTAAAACTTGGTTTTGATTTAAACGTGGATCACATTGGGTGCGATAACTACGCTCTAAATCTGCTGATGATAAATTATAAGCACCACCAGTACATTCAGTTACATCAAGACCAGTCATTTCTAAGTGAATACCACCGGCATAACTGCCCTCTGCTCTGTGTACCGCAAAGAATGACTCAATTTCTTTCAAAATTGCATTAAAATCACGGGTTTTATAACCGTTGTCAGTTTTAATAGTATTACCGTGCATAGGATCGCTAGTCCACACTACATTACGACCTTCCTCTTTAACCCGTTTTACTAACTTAGGTAATTTATCAGCTAGGTTGTCTGCGCCCATACGGGTAATTAAGGTTAAACGCCCTTTTTTATTTTCAGGGTTTAACGCATCAATTAACTCAATGAGTTGGTCTGGTTGCATACCAGGGCCGACTTTCACACCTATCGGATTATTAATACCACGGAAATATTCGATATGCGCGTGATCTAACTGGCGAGTACGCTCACCAATCCAAACCATGTGGGCTGAGCAGTCATACCACAAACCAGTTAAACTATCTTTGCGCGTTAATGCTTCTTCATAGTTAAGCAATAAAGCTTCGTGCGAGGTATATAACTCGGTTTCTTTAATCACAGGGGTATTTTGTGCATTAATGCCACAAACTTCCATAAATCCAAGGGCTTCTTGAATTCTATGCGCTAAATCGTGATATTTATCCGCCACAGGCGAATTCTGCACAAAGTCCATATTCCAGCGATTAACTTCATGTAAATCTGCCAAACCACCTTGAGCAAAAGCACGCAATAAATTTAACGTTGCTGATGAATGGTGATACGCAGTAAGCAAATTTTCTGGATTTGGAATACGCGCAGCTTCGGTAAATTCAAAACCGTTAATGATGTCACCACGGTAAGTAGGCAAAGTTACACTATCGCGCGTTTCTGTATCTTCAGAGCGAGGTTTAGCATACTGCCCAGCCATACGTGCAACCTTAACAATTGGGCAATTGCCACTAAAAGTTAAAACCACAGCCATTTGCAATAAGGTTTTAAAAGTATCGCGAATTTTCGGTGCATTAAAATCGGCAAAGGATTCTGCACAATCTCCACCTTGCAACAAAAATGCTTGTCCGCTAGAAACTTTAGCAAGGTGCTCATGTAACTGGCGTGCTTCAGCCGCAAAAACCAAAGGTGGAAAAGTTTTAAGCTGAGATTCAACTTGTTTTACTTTGGCTAAATCTGGATATGTTGGCTGCTGTAAAATTGGAAAATTGCGCCACGAACTCGGAGACCACTGTGCCATATTTGATACCTACTTATTTTAGTTTTAACTGAATTTAGCTTAGCTGTATTGCACGTACATGAATAATAGAAAAAACAGGTTAGCTCAATCGTTTAACTTAAACGCTTGAGCAAGCCATTTGATGCATCTTCGACTAAGTCTAGTACATATTCAAAACCTTTGGCACCACCATAATATGGATCTGGCACTTCATCCACATCAGGGTAATTATCCGCAAAGTCTAAAAACATTTTAACTTTGTCTTGGTATTCAGCTGGGCATTCATCCAACAAATCATGATAGTTGGCTCTGTCCATCGCCAAAATTAAATCATAGTGTTCAAAATCAGCTTGAACGACTGGACGTGCGGCTAAACCTTTAAAGTCATATCCACGGGCTTCACCAGCCTTACGCGCTCTTTGGTCTGGTTTAGCACCTTTGTGATAACCAGCAGTACCAGCAGAATCAATTTCAATTGGAAGTTTACTATCTTTTAGTTTTTGACGAAAAACCGCATGCGCCGTTGGTGAGCGGCAAATATTGCCGAGGCAGACGAATAATAAAGAACGCGCATTTAATTTGTTGTTATCAGACATGGTGTTTCCAAGAATGTATTAAATCAGTTTCAAGAACAGTTAACTGCATCTGCTATTTTTTGGCAGATTTTACTGGCATTACGCCAGCGCACTGTTTGCTCTATATCATTAAAGCTATATGGTTTAGTATTAATTAATTCAAGCACAGCTTGTTGGTATTTTTCTGACGCTTGAGTTTGTTTAGTTTTAAATTGTTGCCACGCATCCAATATACTGACAGCGCCATCTCGGTTGTTGCAAGCAAGTGCTACTGTGCAACCAGCATCATAAGCGGCATGTGCTTTATCAACATAATTACCAGCGACATTGGCAGCTTGCATAGATAAATCATCGCTAAAAATTACACCATTAAACCCAAGTTGTTTACGTAAAATAGTTTGTAACCAGTGTTTTGAAAAACCGGCTGGTTTGTCATCTATATTTGGGTAAATTACATGCGCTGGCATTACCGCTTGTAATAGGTTTTGTTCAATTAAATTTTTGAATGGCAATATGTCTAAATTAAAAATTTCTTCTTTACTGCGATTATCAATTGCCGCTGCATGGTGGGTGTCTGCTTGCACACTGCCGTGACCGGGAAAGTGTTTGCCACAAGCAGCCATACCGGCTTGTTGCATGCCTAAAATAAATTGCTTAGCGTTTGTTTCTACATCACTTGGGTTATCTGCAAAAGCTCGTTTGCCTATAACATCGGATACGCCATTTAAATCCAACACAGGCGCAAAACTTAAATCAACACCACTGGCAATCACTTCGCTTGCCATTAGCCAACCAAGCTCTTGTAATATGTTTATTTCAGGATGTTGCTTTTTTCGTTGTTGGGCATGTTGTTTTGTATACAGCGCGGCATCGAACATTGCTGGTATTTTATTGTAACCCTCAATAAAACGCTGCACTCGCCCACCTTCTTGGTCTACCGCTATTAATATTGGCCGTTTTGCCGCTTGGCGGATCGCTTTAGTTAGTGCACAAATTTGTTGTTTGTCGTGAAAGTTACGTGCAAAAAGAATGACCGATGAAATAAACGGATGTTGTAATAATTCTTTTTCTTCAGCGTCTAATTCAAAGGCTGAAACATCTATCATTAAAGACATAGTGCGTACTGTTGGCTCTTGATGTTGGCAAAGTAAAAACGGCCTTACTCTATCACTTGTTGAGTTTTAAAGTAAGGCCGGTGTTTAGATAGGTGTTACCGGAGCAGCGGTTAAGACTCATTGGTGTAAAACAGCCTAGCAGTGTCAATTTTATCGCATAGCACTTGCATTTCTTCGACTACACGCGCAGTCATTCTGTGCAATTTATCGCTGTTAACAAGATAAATTTGTTTATTCTTAACCGCTGGAATACTGCTGAATTTTTGCCAATATTCAATTTCGCCATTTGGCTCAGATAAGGATGTTGGAATAATAATGACATCAGGGTTCGCCACTAAGACATTTTCGATACTCACGTGCGGATAATCACCGACTAAATCAACAAAGGGATTTTGTGCTTTACACACATCGAGTATTTTTTGTGGCCAAGCTTGATTCGCAACTGTGGTTAACGGCGCCGACCATAACTGATAAAACACTTTTATTGGCTTCTTGTCAGCGTTGTCCTCTTTAATCTTTTTTAGCTTTTGCAAATAATTATCTGCTACCTGCTGCGCTTGTTGCTGATTGCCTGTGAGTTCGCCAAATTTTATTAACTCTTCGGCAACGCCTTCAAGTTCACGCGGCTTGGAATACACTACAGGAATACCCAATTTTTCAACTCTAACTAAATCTTCGGGTGGATTTCCAGTTGGCCAAGCAACTAAATAGTCAGGTTTTAACTGCAGTATTTTTTCTATTTGCAGCACTGCGTAATTACCAATGCGCGGTACTCGTTTGGCCGCTTCTGGATAATCTGAATGCTCAGTTGTACCAATAACCTGCTCGCCTGCCCCTACCGCAAATAAATTTTCAATTATATGGGGAGCAAGGGCGATAACTGTTGGTTTATCTTTTTGAGCTTCGCCAGCATCTGCTAACTCAGCAAAGCCCAAAAAACTGGCAAACATAGAGCCCGCAGCTAAAACAGCGGTAAAGGTTTTAAAACCCTTTGACACAAATTTGATTGGCATTACCAATCCACTCCTTTTTGCGCCTTAACTCCAGCTTCAAATGCGTGTTTAACTGATTGAACTTCACTGACTGTATCGGCAATTTCTAACAGTTTTTTGTGTGCGCCTCGCCCTGTTACCACAACGTGTTGGTTGATTGGTCGGTTTACAATTGCGTCCAACACTTCATCCAAGTCTAAATAGTCATAACTCAACATATAAGTTAGCTCGTCTAACAAAACTAAGTTGATGCTTTCGTCTTGGAGCAATTTTTTTGCTTCATCCCAAACCTTTTGTGCTGCGGCAATATCCGCTTCTCGGTTTTGGGTTTCCCAAGTAAAACCTGTCGCCATTACATGAAATTGGCAACCATGTTGTTCTAACAAATTACGCTCACCACAAGCCCATGTGCCTTTAATAAATTGCACAACAGCGGCCGTTAAACCATGACCAATTGCACGAGCTACCGTACCAAAACCAGAAGTTGATTTACCTTTACCATTGCCTGTTATTACAATTACAATGCCACGCTCTTCTGACGCAGCATTAATTTTTGCATCTACTTTTTCTTTTAATCGCTGCATTCTTGCTTGGTGTCTTTCGTTTTTACGTTCTAAATCTGCCATTCTACTGCCTAAGATATGTTTATATTTTTGAATAATAATTCGAGGTCTAAATGCTGCTCACACGCATCAGCGAGTTTATCTATCGCTTGTTGTTGTAAACTTTGATAATCAAGTTGTTGTGTGAGCTCTATGCCACACCATTTAGCTAAAGCGGGGATAACTGCTGGAGTATCGAAAATGCCATGTAAATAACAGCCAGCAACTTGTTCATCGACATTGATAAAACCATTATCCGCACCATTTGTGCTTAGTAGCTCTCGCCCTTGAGTTTTATCTAAAACATGCGAAATGCCACAATGAATTTCGTAACCTGTAATTGCAACAGCTTCATCGGCAAATTGTAATTGAGCTCGCGTGTGTTTAAGTTCTTTGTTATCCGTTAGTTCTGTAATAATGGGTAAATAACCTAAACCTTGTGATGTACCCGCTATATCTTCAATGCCATTCGGATCCTTTATTTCTGTGCCTAGCATTTGGTAACCACCACAAATGCCAAATACTTTACCGCCATAACGTAAATGCTTTTCAATAGATTTATCCCAGCCAACTTTTTGCATATGAGCTAAATCTGCTCGAACGTTTTTACTGCCAGGTAAAATAATTAGATCAACGCTCGGAATAGCCTGCTCAGGGCCGACATAAATGAATTCTACATTTGGATGTAAACGCAATATATCAAAATCAGTATGATTGCTAATACGAGGAAACACTGGAATGGCGACTTTAAACTTAACATCGTCTAACACTTGCTGGGTGGTTATCGCATCTTCTGCGGCAATTTCTAACCCGCGTATGTACGGCAATACGCCGATAACAGGTTTATTGGTTTTGTTTTCAAGCCAAGTCAAACCTGATTCAAGTAGTTTGATATCACCTCGAAATTTATTGATGATAAAACCTTTTACCCTATTTCGTTCTGATTCAGATAACAATTCTAGCGTACCAACTAACTGCGCGAATACACCACCTTTATCGATGTCAGCCACTAATATAACTGGACAATCAACCGCTTCGGCAAATCCCATATTGGCGATATCGCCTTCACGCAAATTAATTTCGGCCGGAGAGCCTGCGCCTTCAACTACAATTGCTTGATACTTTTGTTTAAGGCGTTGATGCGAGACTAGCACGGCATCCATAGCAACTTTTTTATAGTCGTGATATTGCTGTGCCTGCATTTGTGAAATGGCTTTACCGTGAATAATTACTTGTGCGCCGGTATCTGAGCTGGGTTTTAACAAAATTGGATTAAAATCAACGTCTAATTCCACACCGGCAGCTAAAGCTTGTACAGCTTGCGCTCGACCAATTTCACCACCATCAGGCGTAACTGCACTATTAAGCGCCATATTTTGTGGTTTAAAAGGTGCAGTATGGACACCTCGACGTTTTAAAATTCGGCATATAGCTGCAACAACAGTGCTTTTTCCTGCATCCGAGGCAGTGCCTTGGATCATCAAAGTTTTATTGTTTTTATCCATTATTAATTCAATATCTTAGCTAACTTGTTATCCCGAGTTCAGGTTAAATAACAAAACTCGGATTAAAATCAGCTTTTGGTGAACCTTAAGGTTTACAACCTATGGTTTTAATTACAGGCATAGCTTTTTGATAAGCAGCCAGTTCAACTCGTGTAAAACTTGCGTAGTCAATTTTTAATTGGCTAAACCAAAGAGCGTTACGCCAATCTATGTCTAACATAATGGCCAACATCATTTTTATAACACCTGCATGGCACACCAATAAATAATGTTGTCCTTGATTATGCTCAGCTAATTCGCCCCATAAGCTCTTTACCCGCTTGCCAAACTGTTTGAGGGTTTCACCTTGCGGTGGTGTGTTGCGGTATGGGTTTTCCCAAAAAGCTTCTAGCTTAGACCAGTGCGCACGAAGGCGATCAAACGGAATACCGTCCCAACGGCCAAAATCCATCTCGGATAACCGTGAATCTAAGATTATCTCTTTACCTGTCGTTTCAGCATAATCTTCAGCAAACATAGCACAGCGTAAAAGTGGTGATGAAACAATTCTATCTATTGGTTCACATTTATTAATGTAATCCACGCTTGCTTGCATGTCTGCCAAACCTTGTTCAGACAAGGTTACATTCGAATGTCCGTACAAGGCTGGGCGTCCTGCCACTGCGCCATGACGCAATAAAGTAAATTTCGCAGCGGTCTTATTTTCGGTCATATGTACTCCTTAATCGCTTTGCGAGTTTAATGCAGGATTAGCATAGTTAAACATTGGCAAACCTGCTGCCATAAACGTAACTTTATGCGCAATTTGTGCCAAGGTTTGATTTAAGCGCCCCGCCTCATCAACAAATTCACGGCAAATCGCCGTTGCGGGTACCACTCCTAATCCTACTTCGTTTGCCACTACAATAATATCTACCTTGAGTGACTGTATAGTTGCAGCTAAATGATCAAATTCCTTCTGCCATTCAACCTGCTTTTTTTCAAACATTAGATTATTAATCCATAAGGTTAAACAATCTAACAAAATAACATCTGCTTGTTGTTCAGCTTGCTTTAGAGCATTGGCTAACTCAATTGGTTCTTCAATTAATAACCAATTTTTAGGTCGTCTGTCTTGGTGGTGCTGAATACGTGTATCCATTTCACCATCAAAGCGAGTTGCGGTGGCAATATAACAGACTTGGTTATACGGCGTTGCCAACTGTTCGGCAAATTTAGATTTCCCCGAACGAGCCCCACCAATCACAAAATGAAAATTAGCCAAGGAAACCACCTAAAATGGGCAAATTGTGCTGAACAAAAGCGACAACCACTAAATAAATTATCACTTCAGATATTTGCTGTGCGCCACCTAATGTATCGCCAGTAAATCCACCAATTTGTTTGATTAAAAATCGACGATAAACAGCTAGGAAAATAGCTAAACAAATAACCAGTACGAGCGTTAATTTCCAATGCAAAATTAAACTAATAGGCAAGATAAAGATAAAATTGATCAAGCTTTCTTTGGTTGTTTGGTTTTCAGCTAGTGGTTTAGATTTACTCCCTTCAGCTTCAACATAAGGCGTTAACGTCAGTAAAAATGCCGCGGTTGCGCGAGATAGCGCATAAGTAATTGGAACTAGCCAAATTAGCCATAAAGCCAAATGCGTCCATAACATCAGCTTGGCTATTAATGCGAGAATTAACGCAGCTGAGCCATAAGTGCCTAAGCGGCTGTCTTTCATAATGCGGAGTTTGTCGGCTTTTGTAAAACCGCCACCAAAACCGTCGGCCATATCGGCTAAACCGTCTTCGTGGAATACGCCAGTTAATAACAAACTCAATACCAACAAGCACCAAACAGCAACATCAATTGGAAACAATTGGTTCAAACCAATAAAACCCAAAGATAAAATGCCACCAACAAACCAGCCAACCAAACTAAAATATCTATTACTTTTATTAAGGTTTTGTTGGCTATATTCCACCCAATTTGCCACCGGCAAACGGGTAAAAAAGCTCAGTGCCAGTAAAAATAAGTTTAGCTCTGTACGCAAGGCATTAAACAACCTTAGTTACCTCAGCGTCAGCAAAACTAGCCATATTATTATAAAAATGCGCAGCACTGCGAATAAGAGGTACAGACAAAGCAGCGCCCGTACCTTCGCCCAAGCGCATATTTATATCCAACAAAGGTTTTGCACTCAGTTCAGTTAACAATAACTTATGGCCATATTCTTCGCTCTTATGCGCAAATACCATGTAGTCGCGGCAATTTTCATTAATGCGACAAGCTAATAAAGCTGCCGCAGTTGAGATAAAACCATCCACCACAATAACTTTTTTTGCCTCAGCACAGGCCAGCATAGCGCCAGCCATTTGGCCTATTTCAAAACCACCTACTTCGGCTAAACAATCTAACGTTTGTATACTTTTATCCGAAATTTTTTGTTTAACTCGCTGAATACTTTGTTTAATCAAATTAAGTTTTCGGCGATATTGTTCATCACTAATGCCGGTACCACGTCCAACTGTTAATTCAGCACCTTGTTCAGTTAACAAACAAGTTAGTGCAGATGCACTTGAAGTATTGCCTATACCCATTTCGCCAAAACCAATTACAGAATATTGCTTAAAATAAGCTTTGATTAATTCTGCCCCTTGTTTAATACAAGCTTGTGCATGCTCAGTCGTCATCGCGCTAGTTTGCGAGAAGTCGTTAGTACCAGCGGCAATGCGCGATTCTATAAAACTGCCGTCTTGTAAATAAGCTGATTTGTTTGGGTGTTGTAGTGGCGTTAAAACACCTGAATCCACCACATGTAATTGCACTTGATTCGCTGCGCAAAAACAGTTGATTGCCGCGCCACCATTTAAAAAATTAGCCACCATTTGTTGAGTTACTTCACTCGGCGCAATGCTAATACCTTGTGCGGCTATGCCATGATCACCAGCAAATACGAAAACTGCTGCGTTGGCTACATCTAACGTTTGCTGAATATTTTGTTGTTGCTGAATTAATGCAATTTGAAATGCTAGGTCTTCTAGCTGGCCTAATGCGCCCAAAGGTTTGGTTTTACCATCTATTTTGTCTTTTACTTGTTCGATAAATTCTGGCGTATTGATTTCTGCCAAACTCTCAATATTAAACTGCATGGTTAAACCTTTTTATGCATTAAAGTTAAAAAGAATAAACTACCGATTATTGACGTTATCACGCCAATTGGAATTTCTTGTCCGTCTACTGCTGTGCGTGCAAGCACATCGACCCACAACATAAAAATTGCGCCAACTAACGCACTGCCACAAACTAAAATTAAACTGGTTGAAGCAAATAAACGCCGCACTATATGTGGGATCATCAAACCAACAAAACCTATCCCACCACAATATGCGACTATGGTTGCGGTAATCGCAGCGCAGACCATTAATAAAATAACCCGCACCAAAGTGACATTAATACCTAAAGTAGCGGCACTTTCATCACCTAATAAAATGGCATCTAGCTGGCGATGCAATAAAACAACAATAGCCAAACCTATTAGCAGTACAGGAACAATCCAATACAAATGCGGCATTTCCACCCGCGCCAATGAGCCCATTAACCAAAACATCACGCGGTTAGCTGCAAAAGGATCACCCATATACAAAATAAACTGGCTAAGCGCACTCAACATAAAAGACACAGCGACACCTGCGAGTAACAAAGATTCAATTTTACGAGTATGTTTACCCGCGACCGACACGGCCATCACAATAACAATTGCGAGAATTGCGCCTAAAAATGCTGCTATCGGCAGATAACTCGCACTTGCCTCTTTAAATACAACAGAAACAATAGTTGCGCCTAAACCTGCCCCCGAAACTACCCCAAATAAATAAGGCTCGGCTAGTGGATTGCGAGTGGTGTTTTGTAAAACCGCGCCTGCGACAGCCAAACCTGCCCCACACAAAGCACCAATAATCACTCTTGGCAATCGTATTTGCCAAACCAAAGTTTGTGTAAGTGGATCAACACAAGTGGCAAATAAACAGCTATACACATCAGTAAAAGTTAAATCAGCCGCCCCCATTAAAATAACAGTGAAAAAACTCGCAATGAGTAACAGCGCACCAAAAGCAAATTTAAGTCCTATCTTGGCGTGAGTATTGTAGTTATTCATTATGCTTAACCTGCTGCGGCCAGTGATAAAACATATGCACACTGTTATCTAACGGATTCAGCCCTTTTTGCACGGGTAACTTAAAAATATCGCTAATAGATTCTTCATCTAAAATATCTGCAGGATTACCATGTCTAACAATGCGGCCTTTGTCCATAACCAATAAATTATCACTGTACTGCGCGGCTAAATTTAAATCGTGCACTGTCATTAACACAGTAATGCCTAAGCTAGCCAACAGCGCTAATATTTGATGCTGAAAATGCACATCTAAATGATTTGTCGGCTCGTCTAAAATCAATAACTGTGGTTTTTGCACTAAGGCTTTGGCAATTAACACCCGCTGTTGCTCACCACCTGATAACTGGTCAAAATATTTATTTAATAATGGCGTTAAATCGAACTGCTGAATTATTTTATCTAAATGCGCAGTTTGATTTTTTGCACTAAAACCAAACCAATTTAAATGCGGTAATAAACCAAGCTTGATTAAGTCAATTACTTTTAAATGGCAAACCGCATCGTTTTGTTGTGTTACCACAGCAATTTGCTGGGCAATCTGCCGACGATTTAACAGCGACAAACACGTTTGGTTGAGTTTTATCTGCCCTGTTTGATTAGCAAGCCCTAGATAAATACTGCGCAGTAAAGAGGTTTTGCCCGCGCCATTTGGGCCAACAATAGCAGTAACCGAATTCGCCACCAACTCAAAGTTAATGTCGATTAGTATTTGCTGTTGTTCTGTTGCCCAATTTAAATTAGATACTTGTAAACTTGCTGCCATTCAAAACCTAAAGTGCAATCCGATGATTTTTGATGAAACACTTTTAGCCAATTGAGCATTAAAGCAATAATTTAGAGCAAAACCTCTTTTTCAGGGATGAAAAAGCGGAGCGTACAAGGACGTATTTACAGCGTTTTTGCGATAATTATGCTTTAGTGCTCCATGCACTGACTAGAAGGTTCACATGTCACCCAAACTTCAGAGGAAAAACGCTTAGCAGCAAATAACAAAAGCCACGCAAAAACCTGCATGGAAGGAAGAGAACAAATTTAGCTACTTTCGTGTTTTCCCGCACGAAACTTAAAATTGGTATCTGACTTATTGCTTGCCTAAGCATAGTAAACAAACAACATACAGTTGCGGGTACAGTTGCAGAGTCTCACTGCATTCCCAATAGCGGCGCATTGTAACAGTATCGAAATGGAATTCAATTTATAAAAAAACAGCCAATCATTAAATTGGCTGTTTCAATTATTTTAAATAAACTTGTCTAAAAGTTACAAAAACTAAATTAACAATTGCCCTTCAGACGCTAATACTGCGCTACCACCAATATTAACAGTTAGTTCGTTATCTTTGTTCGATACCATATCTACATGCAAGAAACTGCGGCGGCCTTGGTGTGCACCACGCTCTGCGACAAAGTTAGATGGTAATTCAGAATACACAGGGAACTGGTTTAAATAACCTGCAAATGCTGGGATAGATGCACCAATTGGTGGATCTTCATGAATACCAAAAACAGGGCCAACTAAACGGCAATGGAAGTCAGAGGTTGAAAATGCACTTTTACCGCTAAACAACAAGATCGCATTTGCGCATGTTGCTGGTGCTGCTGAACGCGCCCATGCATCATAATTAAATCGCGCAGCTTTAAGTGACTCAAAACTATCAACTGGGACAATTAAATAAGGTATATGGGTTGCAACCAATAACGGGGTAAAACCATTTACGTTAAAGTGGTAACTTTCGATTGATAACATATCACCCAGTTCTTCTGCACTTGGGGTGAAACGGTCAAATTCCAAATTGGCTGTAGTAGTGAATTGATTAAATACAGGTTCACCGTTTTCCATAATCACTTTACAGCTAACACAACCATGGGTTTCTTCTAAACTGAATTGATTTTCACCATCTTTTAATTCAATTTCACCTGTTTTCGCTAATGCATAAATTGCTGCAATAGTTGGATGACCACCAAATTCGAATTCTCTTTTGCCGTTAAAAATGCGAATTTTCTTTTGCGCTTTGTCACTAGGTAAAATAAATACTGTGCGCCATAAGTTAAACTCAGCTGCAATTGCTAACATTTGCTCGTCTGACAAAGCTTGAGCATCTGGCACGACTGCGATTTGCGCCCCTTCAAAACGTTTTTTGGTAAACACGTCAACCGTATAAAATTTAATAGCCATAGATACTCCGTCAAATTTGTGTTTGTGCGCTATTTTTTATAATAGTCTTATTAGCAGGAATTGCCTTTAAAATTAATACCTTTTTAATCAATCATCAAGTACTTATGCATTTGCACTGACAATCGCCAGTTATTTTTTATACATTCTGCAATCGCAAGTTCAGTTGCGCGCTTTTTTTGGCTGATTGGCTGTAAACAGACTTCAACAAAATTATCATGGGTCACTTGTGCAAGCAAAGCATGTAAATCTTCAATGTGTTGTTCAGTTGCGACTGGGTGTTTAATCTCGTTGGCGCGGTTTAATGCCGACTCAAGCACTTTGTAGCCACCTTTCATACCTACTTTTGGTGACACTGTTACATAAGTATCTTTATGAGTATAAATTTCAAATGTACCACTGGTTTCGATTTGTGTAGTGAAACCATTGTCGTGCAACAATTCAGTTAACGGGCGCAAATCATACATGCAAGGCTCACCACCTGTGATCACTATGTGTTTGGCCGAGTAATTTTGTAAACGAGTCAACAACATCTGCTCGTCTAAATCAGCCCAACAATCAGAGGTGTTTGACACATTTATAATGTTTTCAACATCCGTTAGTTTAGTTTTATCTACTTCCCACGTATGTTTAGTATCACACCAGGAGCAACCCACAGGGCAACCTTGCAAACGCAAAAATATCGATGGCACACCTGTTTTGGCGCCTTCACCTTGTATGGTTTCAAATATTTCATTAACCGGATAATTCATATTAGGCTTGTAACCTGCCTTTTACTGAGTACACTTATCGCCGCATTATAAGCTGAATTGAGAGGAAAGTATGTCTGAAAAAGTAGTTGTTATATATTCTGGTGGTATGGACTCATTTACTGTACTCAATTTAGCTATTCAGCAAGGCTTTGAAGTATATGCGTTATCGTTTAATTATGGCCAGCGCCATGTTAAAGAATTGGAATATGCAAAATCTGTCTGCCAAGGTTTAAATATTCCACACAAGATTGTTGATATTTCGGCAATTAATCAATTGTTAGCTGGCAGCTCATTAACCGACGATATTGACATTCCCGAAGGCCACTACGAAGAGGAAAATATGAAATCAACTGTGGTACCAAACCGCAATATGATTTTATTATCACTTGCCGTTGGTTATGCGGTTTCGATAAAAGCCAATAAGGTCTTTTATGGTGCACACGCAGGCGATCATGCAATATACCCAGACTGCCGCCCTGAATTTGTTGAAAAAATGAAAGCGGTTTGCGCAATAGCCGATTACCAACCTATTAGCATTGAAACACCATTTTTAAACGACAGCAAAATAGACATTTTAACCCAAGGTTTAAAAATGGGTTTAGATTACAGCCAAACATGGACTTGTTATAACGGCCGTGAGCAAGCCTGTGGTAAATGTGGTGCCTGCACTGAACGTTTAGAAGCATTTAAGCTGAACAATGCAGTTGACCCTCTCACCTACGAAAGTTAATTATTAAGTTAGTCACTATAAACGTACTTAAACATTAACTTAGCGTTAATTTCTCCGACTTTAAGTTCAGCGATTGGTTGATAGTCTGCTTGTTCAAAAAAGCCAATATAGCTATCAACCGTCACTAACACACCTGCCCCTTGGCTGTTTTTATCTTCAGCCAACATAGTGTCAATTGCATCTAACAAATAATGTCCAACACCATGGTGTTGATGATTTGGGTGTACCGCAATAAAGGCAATTAAATGATATTGCTCGGCGGGAATGGCTTCGCGCACCTTCTGTTCTTTTTCTATCATGGCTTTGGTTGACACCATTCCAGCGGTTAACATCATTTTTAATCGCCAGTGCCAAAAGCGTTTTGAGCCAAAGTTGCTATTCGGCTCAATTAAACAAGCCACAGCTAATAAGTGATCATCGTCGTCATAAATGCCGATCATCGGCTGGTTTTGTTCCCAAAAGACCAACAATTCTTCACGAATAGCGGCACGGAGTTTTTGTTCGTAACCTTGCTCTTTGCTGTTAAAACAATCCATAAAAAATGGATCATCATGGTAAGCCTTATATAACAAAGAACTTGCGATATTGATGTCCTCACCCGACAGGTAAGCGGCGTTTAATAATGGCGTTGCACTTTCCATAAGTTTTATATTTATTTTACTGAACACAAAATAAGAATCGCCTATTTTGCTGTTTTTTCAACCTGCTTTGGTATTTTTTCTAGCAATTTATTTAAGGTGTTAGTTAGCTGATATTTATATAGGCCGATTAGCGCTAAAACCAACACTAGCCATAAAGCGAAATTGCTTGAAGGCTGTACTTGAGTTTTATTTATTAAATGCACAGTTAGTCTATTTTCTATTAACTTTGTTTGCTCAACTATCAGATCACTTTGTTGTTTAAGCTTTTCTAATTGATTGGCAAAATCTAACCTAGCGGTCAGTTTGTCCGCTAAATTAGTAATATCATCTAAGGTATCAATATTGTTCTTTTGCCAAGTTTTCAGCGCCATTTTGGTTGGTATATCAGCAAAATCATGGACAACTTGTTTAAAATGTTGTGCCGAACTTGGGTAACTTGTAATCAATGCATTTAGCTCTTGGACAGTTTGAGCGTAAAATATCGATTCGTAATTTTGTAATAACCTATCAGCCGCGAGTTGTAAGTTTTCTAGCTTTTCTTCCGCTTGTTTGTAGTTTAGTGCGTTAAATAAGTCCGTTTGATTGGCATTAGCCGTTAATTGCTCAAATTTAGCTTCATTCTTGTAACTACGCATACGCTCTAACGTCGGCTCTATTGCTTTACGATAGTTATTTTTACTCTCATCTATTTGCTTGAGTGACGACAACACAATTTCTTGGCGTTGTTTATATTGCTCAGCTTGTGCAATTAACACATCCATTTTGTTAACTAGCTTAGTAATGTCTGTGAGCACGCTTGAAAAGTTGCTTTCGGCCATAGGGTGAATCAAAGATGCACTAATCGCCGCTTGTATAGCCAGTAAATGTTGTTTAATTTCGGCCGTTTCAACTTGCGCATCTTTGCTTGTACTCGGCGGCTGTGCTGCAACTACATCTCTAATTTTTTGGCTCTGAATTAAATAATCACTGGTTTGATCATGCTGAAACAAGCCAAATATTATGGCTAAAACCGAGGTCAATAGAATTGTGAGAAATAAGCTTTTACTAGAAGTAAAATTATATTTGTGATGCAAAGAAACTAATTTATCTTTTAGTGAAGGGCTCGCTTTTACCCCCTCGCTTAAAACTTCGCTCGCAACCTCATTTAGCTCGCAAGACTCAGTAGTTTGTAGTGTTTTTGTGTTTTTTGACTGCGGCTGGCTGACATCCAACTCTAAGTTTTCTTGTTTCATATCTTTTGACTTTTAATTAGCGCAGCAACAATTTAGCGTTAAAACATAGCAATTGGCAAATTTAACTTGAATATACTCTGACTAGTACCAATATCTTGGAAAGTTATTTCAGTTCTCAAAAATTTGGTAAGCATATGAGTTTAAAAATTGGCATTGTGATGGATCCCATCCAAAGTATAAATATTAAGAAAGATTCAAGTTTTGCTATGTTGCTTGAAGCACAAGCACGTGGCCATGAAATTTATTACATGGAAATGCAAGACTTGTATTTACTCGATGGTGAAAGTTATGCCAACACCCGCAAACTCAAGGTAGAGCAGGATCCCGAGCAATGGTTTGAATTTTTATCAGAAAGTGAAGCTTTACCACTTGCTGAGCTAGACGCCATTTTAATGCGTAAAGATCCACCTTTTGACACTGAGTATATTTACGCAACTTATATGCTTGAGCGTGCCGAAGAAAAAGGCACTTTAATTGTAAATAAACCACAAAGTTTACGTGATGCTAACGAAAAGCTTTTTACCGCTTGGTTTAGTGATTTAACTCCGACTACTTTAGTTTCACGCGATAAAAACCAAATAAAAGCGTTTCATGCCAAACACAAAGACATCATCTTAAAACCACTTGATGGTATGGGTGGCGCATCAATTTTTCGTGTAACTGAAAACGATAAAAACCTTGGGGTGATTATTGAAACCCTAACTGAACATCAAACTCGTTATGCTATGGCCCAAACCTATATTCCAGAGATTACCGAAGGCGATAAACGCATTTTGGTGGTTGACGGTGAACCGGTTGAATATTGTTTAGCGCGTATTCCAGCTCAAGGCGAAACCCGTGGTAACTTAGCTGCAGGTGGGCGTGGTGAAGCAAGACCACTTTCAGACAGCGATTGGCAAATAGCTAAAACTGTAGCGCCTAAACTTAAAGAAAAAGGCCTAATATTTGTTGGTTTAGATGTAATTGGTAATAAGTTAACTGAAATTAATGTAACTAGCCCAACTTGTATTCGCGAAATTGAAGCCGCATTTGGCATCAATATTTGTGCACGTTTATTTGATGCGATTGAAAAGCGCTGCCAGCAATAATAGCTGTACCTGCAAATTTGTGGCTAACGCTGTTAGCCACAAATTTTTAAAGCCAAATTGAAACTGTTCTGATTATTTTGTGCTTTTTCCTTCCGCATATTTAAGCTGTAAACCCATTAAAAAACGGCGTAAAACTTGGTCTTTACATTCACGATAATGGCTGTGATTGTTTCTTCTAAAAAACGCACTGAGCTCATGTTTGCTTAAATCGAACTCAGCTAACTTTAAAATAGCCAATATATCTTCAGCTTGTAAATTAAGCGCAATTTTCAGCTTCATAAAAATAATATTGTTGTTTAAATGGTCTTCTGGTTTAGGTGTTGACCCTTCACGTTTACCGCGTTTTAAATTTATAAAACCATTTAAAAAGGTAGAAAACTCTCTGTCACTGCAGCGCACATAATAAGCATCGTCATCTTTTTTTAACCATTGGCTAATTAAATCCGGAGCGGCTGCAGTGCCTGCTGTTTCCATCATTTGTGACATTTGCGCTTCGTTCAAGTTAAAGGTGTAACGCAAGCGGCGTAGAATATCGTTATTGGTCATTAAAACTTTCTCGCTTTAGATTTGTTGCCAGTGCGTTTTTTCGGCATGGCTCGTTGTTTAGCTCGGCGCTTTTCTGCAGATCGGCTGTTTTTGCGGCTATTAGTATTTTTAGTCGGATCTGGCTCATAACCTGCCAGCCATTGTGGAGCGAGTCTTTGATCTAACAAAGCTTCGATATCTTCTAATAGATAATTTTCATCTTCACTGACTAAAGTAATAGCAGTGCCAGAATTCCCTGCACGGCCTGTGCGACCAATGCGATGGATATAATCTTCAGCTGCGTACGGCAATTCATAATTAATCACATATTGTAGTTGCTGAATGTCAATTCCACGCGCGGCGACATCAGTAGCGACCAATGCCCTAACCTCGCCAGATTTAAAATCAGCTAACGCAGCATCGCGCCTGCCTTGGGTTTTATCACCGTGGATCACTTGGGTTTTAATGCCATCTTTAATCATTTCTTTCGCAAGGTTATCTGCACCTTGTTTGGTACGAGTAAATATCAACACCTGTTGCCAATTTTTTGAGCCGATTAAGTAAGAGGTTAATTCTCGTTTTCTATCCTCATCTACCTGATAAACAATTTGTTCGACACTGGTTGCCGCAGTATTTCTATCGTCCACCTCAATTAAAGTTGGATCCTTGAGTATACTTTTACTCAGCTTAAAAATACTTGAATCGAAAGTGGCTGAAAATAACATAGTCTGCCGCTGTTCAGGCACGCGTTTTAATATACGTTCAATGTCATTAATAAAGCCCATATCTAACATGCGGTCGGCTTCATCAAAGACCAAAAATTGTAAATGGGCTAAATCAACCACACCTTTAAACATTAAATCAATTAATCGCCCTGGGGTTGCCACCAATACATCAGCACCATCTTTTAAGCGATTAATCTGTGGCGTTAAACTGGCACCACCATAAGCAATTTCAATTTTAAGTTCGGTGTTGTCAGCGTATTGGCAAAAATTGTTGTGCACCTGCTGAGCAAGTTCTCGGGTTGGTGTTAATACTAGAGCTGCTAATTGTTTTTTGTCTGAAGTACTAGCTGGTTTTGCCAATAATTTATCTATTATCGGCAGCGCAAATGCAGCGGTTTTACCCGTACCTGTTTGTGCGCCAGCCATTATGTCTTTGCCTTGTAAAACCACAGGAATAGCTTGCGCTTGAATGGGCGTTGGTTGCTCGTAACCTAATTGGTTGAGCGTTTGTAAAAGCGTGGAGTTTAACCCAAGGGCAGCAAAAGACATAAATCACCAGTAACATTGAAAATCGGCCGCGATTATAGCTACAATCGACTCTTGTTGCGAACCAAATAAGACAAAGGACTGTTGGAAGTACTATGCATTCACAATCACAATTACCATCCGAAGTACAAAATACCCTAGAACAAACTTTTGGCTTTAGCCAATTACGCAGCGGCCAAGCTGAGGTGATAAATAACCTACTTGCTGGCCATTCATCGTTAGCGGTTTTTCCTACGGGTTCAGGTAAATCTTTGTGTTACCAGTTGACTGCCCTGCACTTGCCCAACTTAACTTTAGTAGTATCACCATTGCTCGCATTGATGAAAGATCAATTAGATTTTTTAACCAGTAAAGGCATAGCCGCTGCGAGTTTAGATTCAAGTTTAAGTTATGATGAATACCAACAAGTTTGCGCCGACATTAAACAAAACAAACCAAAAATATTAATGGTGTCGGTCGAGCGTTTTAAAAACGAAAGGTTTCGCCAGCTCATTGATTCAGTACCCATTTCAATCTTGGTAGTAGACGAAGCGCACTGTATATCTGAATGGGGACATAATTTTCGTCCCGATTATTTAAAACTACCAGCCTACAAAAGCGAACTAAACATTCCACAAGTATTGTTATTAACCGCAACTGCTACCAATAAAGTAAAACTAGATATGGCAAATAAATTTGCTATAGATAAACAACATATAGTGCAAACCGGCTTCTATCGACCCAATTTACACTTAGACATTGAAGCTGTTACTGAGCAAGCCAAAAACAACACATTGCTTAATATTATTCAGCCCAAAGTTACTAACCAACAAGCTGGGATTGTGTATGTAACGCTACAAAACACCGCTGAGCAAGTTGCTGCGTTTTTACGCGCAAACAATATAAACGCTAAAGCCTATCATGCGGGTTTAGACAACCAAGTACGCCAAACTATTCAGCTCGATTTTATGAATAACCAAGTAGATGTTGTGGTTGCCACCATTGCCTTTGGCATGGGTGTAGACAAAAACAATATTCGCTTTGTTATTCATTACGACTTACCAAAATCGATAGAAAACTACAGCCAAGAAATTGGCCGTGCGGGGCGTGACGGGCAAAATTCCCACTGCATAACGCTAGCAAATTTAGACAGCTTAACTACTTTAGAAAACTTTGTTTATGGTGATACACCTGAGCTTGCTGGCATTCAAATATTACTTAAACAAATAGCAGAGCAAAGTTACCAAGGCACAGCAAATTCTAACCAATGGGATTTATTAATTCATGATTTATCAAACCAAACTAATATTCGCCAACTGCCGCTTAAAACGCTTTTGGTACAACTAGAACTGATTGGCGTACTAAAGCCAATGTATAGTTATTTTGCAGAATACAAAATTAAATTATTAACCGAACAGCAAGAAATTTTGGCTAAGTTTGATAACCAACGCCAAAGCTTTTTGCAGCAAATATTTGCGAACACGGATTTTAAACGCACTTGGGGAACAGTAAATTTTGATGCTTTGCAGCAAACACTACCAAGCGAGCGCGGACGCATTATAACCGCACTAGAATATTTAGCTGAGCAAGGTTTAATTGAACTACAAAACAGGCTAATGACAGAAGTTTATCAAGTGAACATGCAAGTTTTGAACAATGAAAACTTAGCCAATGAGTTGTATGAATATTTTACTGATAAAGAAACTAAAGAAATAAACCGCATAGCAACTTTGGTACGCTTTTTTGAACTAGATAAATGCTTAAGCTACAACCTTGCTGCTTATTTTGGTGACAAAAACGCGCCTGAACATTGTGGCCATTGTTCGGTTTGCCAAAGTAAAGTCGCAAAGTTAACCTATTCAACACGGGCTAATTGGCCAGAAAATCAGCAAATTGAGCAAGTGGTTTCTAACCTCAAAACCTACCTTGCAAGTAAAAATGAGATCCCATCAACCACTACAATTACCCGATTTTTAACCGGCATTAGCACACCTATGTTTGCAAGGCACAAAGTAAAAGCGAATGTTAAAGGCTTTGGGATATGTGAGCCGTTAAGGTATGCAGAAGTTAAGCAAAAAGCTGCGGAGCTATCAGAATAAACTTATGTGTTGCTGCTAACTATGCAACAACACATTTTTAATAGTGCACATAACCAATCATTAAGCCGTCGGAAACGTAGCCTTCACCAACTCCACTTCATCATGCTGTTGTTTCGCAGCAATTAATGTTGGGAAGTCGCTAAAGTCGTATAGCTGGCGGAATTCAGCCCAGTCTATTAAGCCAATTAAACACATGGTTGGGTAGTTTAATTGGTTAAACGCGCCGAGTTTGGCTTGTTCTTCTAACCACATTAAACAAGTTGGAACGCGGTCCATTTGTAGTGAAAAAATCAGTCGTTCATTGGATACTTCAAGCTCAGAACGCATGCCCATAAACAAGATTACTAACGAGTCGGTTACAGCATCAATTGCGCTGATTAAATTAAGTTCACCCAAAGTCAGTGTTGGTAGTTTTTTTAACTCAAATAAATATTGGGCGATAACGTGCGAGTCGAAAATTGATTGGTCGTCTACTACTAAAGTCGGTAACTTTTTGATTGGGGTAATGCTGGTATAAATTTTTCTAAATTCTGGATCGTACACATTCACGTTGTGAAAAGTGTAATCTAAACCGTCTAGTAACATGCGAATGCGGCGAACATAAGGAGATGGATTTGAGCCGTATAATTCTAAAGCCATTGATATTTTCCTACTAAAGCTGAATAACTGCTTCAAATCATAAGCGCAAAGTCCATTCCTGTCAGGTGTTTAACTTATTAATTTTTAATAAAAGTATCTATTTTTTCTGCTACTTGGCTCGCCCAAGGTTCGAACAACCAAAAGGTGTGCGGTATATTATCAAAATGGAACTCGCTGGCTGTTTTACCAAGTTTATTCAGTTTAGTTTTTGCTAATTCAAAACCAACCGAAAACCTTGCTTGACCACTACCAATTAACAACAAGTTAGCAGATTCAGAGTTAATATGTTCTACAGGCGAAACGGCTTGCCACAACCTTGGATTTTCTTCAAAAGTTAAACCGCTTAGCCAAAGAGCCATTGCCGAGTTTTTCCCTTTTTTATTTTCGTATTTGAGTGCGGCTTCATCAGTTAGGTTTAACACCCCATCCATATCAATAATATGTTTGAATTTAATGCCTGATGGATTGTTGTTTTTTAGGCCAATTAGAGCTGCTATATGGCCACCGGATGAACCACCACCTATGCTGATATCGTTTAAATCGACCAATAATTTTGGCTGTTGTTGTGCTATCCAGCTAAAGGCCATTTGTAAATCAGTTAAACTGGCAGGATAAGGCGCTTCAGCTGATAAGGTATATTCAGGTACAAACACTAAATAACCCTTTTGTACCAACAAACTAGCCAAATAATGCATATGTGACTTATTGCCAGAGCGCCAACCGCCACCATGAATAAGCACGACACTGCTATAGTTTTTTTGTTCTTTAGCAGCAGACTCTCCATTTAAGCAAGTTGGATGACTGTTAGGATAGAAAACATCTAAATGTAAACTGCGTGGCCTGTCTGTTTTTTTATGCTCAAAATAAGCGATATTAAACTGTGAGCAAGCACCATGCGCTAACGCTATGGTTGGAAATTGCATGCTTGGCTGCTTTTTTGAGTAGCGTGCATATCTCTCATAAACAGTGTAGCCATCGTCAACTGGGTAAGTGTTTGCCAGTGCGATACTTGTCATATAAGTTAAAAACAAAGTCAGTGCCACAAGCGCTTTAATTATCATATTCATGCTATTTACTTAATTTAATCCCATCAAAAACCAATGCCACCGGTAGCATTTATCATTTATTTAATATATCATTTACATACCAAATATAAACCATAATTGGCATAATATGAAAAAACAACTTTCAACTCTGTTTATTTCTCTAGCTTTAACTTTTAGTGCAAACATTAATGCACAAACGCTCGTTATGGCGGGTGATTCAACTATGCAAGATGTTGACCCCGAGCGCGGTCCTGATTTTGGTTGGGGGCAATTACTGCCAACCTTGAAAAATGCAGACTCCAGCTTAAAAATTTCTAACCATGCTAAAGGCGGTCGAAGCACGCGTACCTTTATTGAAGAGCAAAGATGGCAAGCCGTTATTGATGAAGCTCAAGCCGGTGACTGGGTAGTTATTCAGTTTGGTCATAACGATGCTTCGTATCACAAACAAGACAGATATACTGCGCCTGTTGACTATAAAGTTAACCTAGAGCGCATGGTGTTAGAAGTTAGGCAAAAACATGCATTTCCAGTGTTAATCACTCCGGTAATGCGCCGATACTTTGATGGTGAAAATAAACTAAAAGATGCACATGGCATCTACCCTAGCCTAGTCCGTGAAGTAGCACGTGAGCAAAACGTACCTATGATTGATTTAATGAAATCAAGTGGTGAGCTATTAACTTGTTTAGGGCCTGAGCAGTCGAAATCTTTATTTATGAGTGTAGAACCGGGTGAACATCCGCGCTATCCAGAAGGCAAACAAGACAACACCCATTTTTCAAAATTTGGTGCTGTTGAAATTGGCAAATTAGTTATCCGTGAAGCGCAAGCGAATTGGATCCAACTATTCACTTACAACTTCAAACAACCTGAAGAAACTATTTCACAACAATGTGAAAGTATTCAAAAAGCATTGAATAAAGGTTAAATACCCTTTTTATTAAACGCCCTAACAAGGAGCCTGTTGGCTCCAAATGCATGTCGTTAGGAATTAGTTAGGGCGTTCTTTTTGTTAAAGAGCTAAATCAATATAAATTGCGAGTATCAGAGCCATCACAGACAGTTCAATTCAAGGCGTATCATTGTAGGAATGTAGGTACCTTTCAAAATGATACAACACAGAAGTGAGCTGTCTGTGAGGCTCCTGAAAGGCTGGGCTAAAAGCCATTTATTCTGCGTTAAGTTGGCTTGGTATAGAACCACTATGCCTGTGCCAACTTGCCTTGACTAAATGGCTTTTATCACCAGCTGATTATCGCTATTTATATTGATTTAGCTCTAAGTAACAGTTTAAAACTTGTAACTAACACTCAACCTAGCACTAAATGGTAAAGCTGGGTGATAGTGAATGTCTTCGATGCCCTCGTCAGCTTCGTCCGTTAAACGTGATGGATAAAAGTATTCAATATCACGTGCACTAGAATTGGTTAAATTAATTAAATCTAAGTGATATTGCCAACGCTCTGTTTCATAACCTAAACGCATGTTTAATGTTGTGCTTGCATCCGCATTTACTTCGCCCTGCTCTTCTAACGGACGTTTGCCAAAATAGCGCACACGCAAGCTACCAAACCAACCTTGCTCAGTTTTCGCGGTTATACCCGTTTGTGCTACATGTTTAATTGCGCCCGGTACATAGTCGTTTGAAGCTTGGTAACGTGCATCTGTATAGGCATATTCAAAGTCAAACTGCCAGTTAGGATTAATTTGATAATAACTGGTTAACTCAAAACCTTGGCGCTCGCTTGCATCACTGACTTCAGTATTACCTGCATCACCAACAAACAAGAGTTCACTGTCTAACTCTAACGCCCATAACGCCGCCGACACATGCCAGCCAGATAATTGTTCAGGTAGTAAAAAGCCACTAAAGCCAGCTTCCCAACCAAGTGAACGCACCAGAGGGTCGACTTTATCTATGGCTTCGCCCGATTGTGGATCGATGCTTATGCTTGTGCCACGTGCATCATTTGAATGGAAACCTTGGCCTATAGCAATGTGCCAATTAAAATGTTCAGACTGTTGGAAGTTTAAGCTGGTTTTAAACGACCATAAATCATCTGAGTTTGAACCTGAGTTGGCAGATAAATCGTAGCCAAATCTATTCACACCGGCTAAGTCTGTTACTTCAAAATCATGATTATCGTAACGCACAGCAAAATGGCTGGTTAACCTATCAGTCCAAGCAAGTTTATTTTTCCAATATGCACTAATGCTTGACTGCTTAACTTTGTCACTACGAGTTACACCTAAACGTTGACGCTGTTTGGTATGATATAAACCCACTTCGTCGATATCATCAAATCGCCACTGCGCACCAAAGGTTTGTTCGCTCGCAAAACCAAATAGGTTAAACTGCTCTGTGTAGCTTAAGTTCCCACCGAATATATCGCGTTTATCAACCTGCTCAAATTGATCGCCATTAACAGGATCATCTAAAAAGTAAGTAAAGTTTGACCACAAGTTTAGTTCAGAGCGGATCCAATATTGGTTAAAACTAATGTGATCATTTTGCCAAGCTAAATTTAAACTCACACGCTCACTTTGGCCACCAACACTTGTATCAATTGAACCGTATTTATCAATTAAACCACTGGTTACAGCGCGGCTAGGAATTTGGTCTGCACTATTCCAACTGTTATCGTAATACATAAAACTGATATCGAGCTGGCTATCAGTTAATTGACTGGTTAATTTGGCAAAAAAGTTAGTTTTTTGCGTATCTTCATCAACATCCGTCCAAGGACCTGCAAATTTTTGGTGCTCAGCAGCTGTTACTAATGTTGAATCTTGGCTAACTTTGCCGCTATAAATTGCCAAAAATCTTTGATATTGATCATCGCCCAAAGTTGCTTCAACTTGTGATTTAGCTTGATTAACAGTGACAAACTCACCAGATCCAGCGCCGCTAAAATCCCCCACTTCGCCATAATAACCACCTTTCTTATAGGTCATAGTGGCAATGGTTTCCGGAATGATAAAGTTTAAATCGGTGTAACCTTGGCCATGGCCATGCGTGACCATATTAACTGGCATACCATCGATAGAAGTAGCAAAATCAGTGCCGTGATCAAGATTAAACCCACGTAAAAAATATTGATTCGCTTTACCTGAGCCTGAATGCTGAGTTACCACCATACCTGGGACAAACTCTAAAATATCACCGGTGCGTGATAAAGGTCGTAATTCAAACTCTTGTTGGCTGACAACACCTTGTGACGATGAGATATTGTCTGGTGACAATACAACTTGGCGACCAACAACTTCAATTGATTCAATTTTATCTTTTTGTTCAGTGCCTTCATGGGCAAAAACAAAGTTAGGTAAACCGAGTGCAAGTGCAATTGATGCAGCTAAATACTTCACTTATTTATTCCTGTTTTTGTATACTAAACCTAAACTCTGGATAAAAACTTGCTTTCTAGGGGCTATTTATCCTTACTGCTGCGTTGAATTCGCTAGTAATAGCCTGCTATTACGTACGCAAATTCGCCTTGCTCTAAGAATAACTATCTCCCTAGAAGAGTTATGATTAAACTTTGTAATAAATTACAAACTCTTAGCTAATTTTTTATCCAGAGTTCAGGTTAATAAAGAACTAACCATTGACTAGTTCTTTGCTTTGTGGAGAATTGATTCGGTCATTATCAATCAAATATGGAAAACCGATAAGCACTCGGTGTTAACAAATGTTTTTTACTAAAAGTTTGTCAAATTGGCTCAATCAGCATAGAAGTAAACCGAGTTTACCCGCGCTTGGCGCTAGAGAAATTCAAGTATTAAAGTTATTTTGGGCGACTAAATCAGCCAACGCGCAACAAATATTCGAAGCTGTTGGCCAAGACGACACTAGCTTGTCGACTATTCAGAGTACGCTTGAGCGCTTATATAGAAAAGAGTTACTCAGCCGCGAAAAAGTTGGTCGCAGTTATTTGTACTCAGCTAAAATATCTCAGCAGCAGGTTGTTCACCAATTATTGAATGATATTTCCCAAGAAATTAGCGATGGTAATTTAGCCCCTATGATTTCAGGTTTTATGGACTTTATTGCCGAACAAGAAAACCAACAAAAACCTGACGATAAATAATGCCAGCAATTGTTGTATCAATTGGCCAAATAATTTTATTATTTTCCCTGATATTTTACGCAAGCTCTGTAATACAAGCTGTTGTCTATAATGGTGTTTTCAGTAAGCTTATAAAATTAACAAGCAATTGGCGCAACCTCTCTTCAAGCATGTATTTACTTTACGCGCTTGTGCCGGTTTTTATTGCAACTCTGGCTACCATTATTTTATTTAACCCGGATTTAATCCCAAATTTAATAACCCCTCATTGCCATGCACAGAATTGCCAACCGCACACAATTGTTAGCTCCAATACACACGCACCTGTCGATTATTTAATTGTTTTTATTACTGCGATTGTTGTAACTGTAACTGTGTTAATGCTGAGACAAATTAAGCTGGCAAAAACTTATTTTAATACACTGGATAGCTTTGCAAAAAATAGCCAACAAGGGTACAAAATTATTCAATCAGACCAAGCTATTGCTTGGTGTGCCGGGCTGTTAAACCCACAGGTTTTTATATCTAACCAACTGTTAAATACGCTCAATCAAGAGCAACTTACCTTGGTACTGGCACATGAGTTATCACATAAACTGCACAAAGATAACCTAAAAAAATGGCTAGTAAGTTGGCTAGTTAAAGTGTGGCCATCAACTATCGCAAACAAATTTTATGTTCAATTAACAAAGACAGTTGAAATTGAAGCCGATGTGCGTGCATTAAAGCAGATAGACACGAGTAATTTCGAACTGTACCAACAAACCATAGAAAGCTTTTGCCAATGTTCACATAATCAACAAAGACACTTGGCAACAAGCGCACAATTACAGGCATCTAACAAAGGCAAAGCAGTGTTTTTTAGTTCCGCCCTAACCTTAATTGTTGCTGGTTATGCTTGTGTATTAGTACTGTACTTTCCAAAAATTCTCCACCCAATTATAGAATGGCTAAGTTAAGCTCAACGTTAGAGCAAAACTTGCTTTCCATGGGCTAGTTATCCTCATAACAGTATTAATGTCGTGAGTTAAGCCAAAGTAAAAAACAAAAAAGCTGGATGTCACTTGCGCAACATCCAGCTTTTATTAGACAATTTAACTTAGAGTTAAGTTATAAAGTACCGCGTAAGCCGATTAAGAATTGGCGGCCATGTACTAAGTATTCAACCGGTTGATGGTTGTCAAAGTTTTGCCATTGCTTCTTAGACTCATTGGTTAAGTTAATCGCTTCAAATGATAAAGCCATATCTTCAGTTAAGCTGTACTTAGCAGAGAACTTCCAAGTACCTTTGTCAGCGTAACCACGACCGTAAGTACCTTCGTCTTTATATTCGTTACGTAAATCTTTATTGTAACCATCGCGGTAACCATAAGAGATACGTGCACTCCAATCTTCAACTTCATAATACACAGTCGCGTTGAAGGTATTTTCTGAAGTTTCTAATGCAACTAACTCTCGTTTTGTACCATAGAACGGGTCTTCATCTTCAAACGTATAGTCAATGTATGTATAGTTGGTTTGTACACCTAAGTTATTGAAAGGCTCAGGTAAGAAAGTTAGTGGTTGCTGGTAAATGAATTCAGCGCCCCACATGCTAGTAGGATCAGTGTTAACCAATTGCTTAACAGACCATGTATAGTCAGGGAATTCTGAGTTTATACGGGCTATTTCCTCAGCCGAAACACCTAGGCTAGCTAAATACGAATCAGGTAATGACGTATTTAACGTAGTTTTGCGTAAATCAGTAATATCTTTATAGAAGAATGTTGTTGCCAACAAACCTTCATCCGAGAAATACCACTCTAAACCCAAATCCATTTGTGTTGATTCATACGGCTTAAGAGATGGACCTGCACCAACTTCGATGCTACCAGCTGAATCTTCTTCGTTTGGATCTTCATTTTTCTGTGGCGCTTTAATTACCACTGTACTACGTAAGTCAGACAATTTTGGACGAGTAATAGCTTTACCAACACTGAAACGACCAACTAAGTCATCAGTTAAATCTACAGCCAAGTTTAATGATGGTAAAACGTCAGAGCCTTCACTGGTATCAGTTGTCCACTGATATCCACCTTCTTTAGCTAAACGCGCATCTTTGTCATAACTGGTTTTTAAGATAGTTGAAGATTGGTTTTTATTGTCTAAATAGCGTAAACCTATGTTACCACGAACAGGTAATGCCCAATCGAAATTAAAGTCTAATTGACCGTATAGTGCTAAAACTTCTTCTTTGATATCGTAAGCAGCATCTGCACGCAAACGAGTTTCAAAGTGAGTTTCGTCACCAAAAGCAGCCATCATTTTATTATAATCAGGTGTTAACCAAGTAGACGTATCTAGAGTTGAAGTACCCGGTACGTCAGCCGCATTACCAAACTCTACGCCTAAATCAGAAAGCGTTGTCGCATAGTTTTCGCCTGCTAAACTCTCTGCAGTCGCGTCGACAATTTCAGAATCAGCGCCTGATTCTTTAGACGCATCTAAAGTAAGTTTTTTCCAGTCATTACGATATTCACGATTTGAAGTTTCGAATACACGCTTGTTAACACCAAAACGTGCTGTTAGCGAGTCGTTAATTTCATATGAAAAATCTAGCTTCAATGATGAGTTGTCACTGTCAATTGTTTGGTTTCTATTACGAGCTAAACCAACAACATAGTTGCTACCATCACGCATTCTTTCTTTTAATTGGTCACGAGTATAGTTTCCTGTACTTGTGAAAGAATTAGACTCTGCATCATCAGCGATAACATTTGGTAAAAATGCCCAAGACATCATATCTTGATCCATTGAACCACCAGTTTGTAACGCCGCTGGATTATTAACTAAATCTAACGGGTCTACACCACTGTCAAAGCTATAAGCAGTAACAGAACCCTTTGAATCTAAGGCAAAAGTGCGCTGGTGAGGAACGGTTAATTTCGATGCACCTGTTCCAACTAAAAACTCAGCTTTTAATTTGTCAGTAATGTACCAATCAGCATTAAAAGAAATCTGGGTAAATTCAGATTCTGATTTATCTTGACGTGCTTCCGAGCGGATAAAGGTATTGGAGAAAGCACCAGCAGCAACCATGTTGTTTTCATCAGTTACTAGAGCTTCAGCATATTGAGCAGGATTTGTACCTTTGTTATCACGGAACAATACTGAGTATTGATATTCGTTCATCGTAGTCGATAAAGACGCATGCAATACGTCTAAACTTAAAACGAGATCATCGGTTGGAGCAAATTGAAATGCAGTTGTGACACCCAAACGCTCTTGATTTTGCTCGAAAATAGAATAACGTGGAATACGCGGAATATACAAACCGTCTAGGTTATCATTTGTATATAAACCTTTTTCATTTACCACGGTTTTAGGAGCTTCTATTAACAAATTATCACCATTCGGTGCATAATTTTCAGTGTCAGCTTTGTTACCATTGTGCTTCGGGTTTAACACAGTCCAGCGTACAGTTGTTGCACCTTCTGATTGAACTACACCTTCGTTGTAAGCAACAGAAGCTAATACACCAAATTTGTTATCCCAGTTTTTACTAGCCATAAAAGATACACGCGGTGTTACGTCACCTGCGATATCGTTATAACGGGCATTTAAGTTGTACGCTACTTTTGTGCCTTGGTATTGGAATGGTCTTGCTGATTGCAAATTAACATTACCACCGATACCACCATCTTCTAATGCTGCAGAAGTAGATTTGTCTACTTCAACTTGCGTAAACAGCTCAGAAGCAAATGTATTAAAGTCGAATGCACGAGAAGTGTTAGAACCACCACCAGCGTCAGTGCCAGCTCCAGCTGAAGCTGATTCCATACCGTTGATAGTTGTTTTAACAAAACGTGAACCTAAACCACGGATGGTGATTTGACGACCTTCACCACCGTCCTCTTCAACAGAGATACCTGGTACACGACTAAGTGAATCAGCCACGTTTAAGTCTGGGAATTTACCAATATCTTCCGCTAAAATGACATCTTTCGAACCAACCGCATCACGCTTGCTCATTAGAGCGGCATTCAAACTACTTCTAAAACCAGTAACTTTAATTACTTCGGCTTCTTCCTCTGCGCCTGCATCAGCTGCAATTGCACCCAATGGCATCAAAGCGCCAGTTAACAACATGCTTGAAAAAATTGTACTGTAACTAAATTTTTTAGTGTCTCTCATATTTAATACCTTTAAGTCAAAAGTGTTGTTTAGCTCGACAGCTTTATCACAGCCACTTATTCAACACCCTTTTATTTCTTTTACTTCTCATTAACGTGCCACCGGTAGCATAATAACATGTAAGACAAGAGAGACAACCCCAAATGGCAACATTTTTGAAACAAATAAAGAAATATGCCTATAAGACAAACCTGTCGAGACAAAATAATAGATTAAATATCAATATGTTAAGGTAAGTCAAAAAGATTCAGAAGGAATGGATAAAATAATAAAGAAACAATTATTTAAAAAGATCAAGTAGGGTGAGGCTTACGCCTCATCCCTCTCACAGAACCGTACGTACGGAT
>NZ_JH767526.1:210373-296104 GCF_000281085.1 Catenovulum agarivorans YM01 | reverse complement strand
AAAATTTCTGGCTAAACTATAAAACCGTGGCCAATTTAACTTGACCACTACACATCATCGAAGCTTTTAAAAACTTTTTATCAACTATTGAAGGTAAAGCAGACTGGAGCAGAGCAAAAGCAGTAGGGGGATTAACCTTCTTACCCGTTCAAATATCAATTGGTAGAGAGTCAAAACTAGCAGATTTTTCTCATTTGAGAGTATTAAGGAGTATACCTAAACTAAGGATTAATAAACCTGACGCAATTAGAACCATTGTCGATGTACCGTTTAAACTACCTGAAGTCACAGAATTAAAGAATAACTTTAAGGTATGCATTTTCGATGGGGGGATTGGAGATAATCATGTTATATCAGATTGGGTCAATGAAATTATTCCTTCTGACGTTACGTCATCACACCCCAGTTATTTAACACATGGAAGTGAAGTCTGTTCGGCTTTTCTATTTGGTCCATATAACCATGATACCCAAACATTCTCCCCTCCCTACTCAAAGGTAGACCTTTACAGGGTTATATCAATGACAGATTCAGATCCAGACCTTTTTGACGTCTTAACTAGAATTGAGGGCGTGTTGAAATCAAGAGAATATAAATATGCAAATCTGAGCCTAGGTCCTCATCTAGCAGTTGACGATGATGAGGTACACGTATGGACTTCTGTGTTGGATTCAATACTCCAAGACGGTCATTGCCTGGTAACCGTTGCAATAGGGAATGACGGTGACCTTGAAGGTGAATACGCAAGAATTCAACCACCTAGCGACATGGTCAATTGCTTTTCTATAGGTGCGAGTGATACAGAACAACCAGACTGGCAGCGAGCGGACTATAGCTGTGTTGGTCCAGGAAGAAGCCCTGGCTTAGTAAAACCTGATGGAGTAATATTCGGCGGCTCGCAATCCCGACCATTTGAACTATATTCCCCCCTTACTCATTCCGTTACAGGAACAGCGGGCACGAGCTTTGCCTCTCCATATGCTTTAAGAGTAGCGGCAGGAATAGATTCAATAACAAATTTTGATTTAAAGCCATCAACCATCAAAGCACTAATGATTCATCATGCGAGCAACGATGGTCATCACATAAAAGATGTTGGATGGGGCAGGCTCCCCCACTCTCCAGAGGAAGTTGTCCAATGCTTAGAAGACGAAGCTATCATTGTGTATCAGGGTGAACTCAATAGGTCAGAGCATTTGCGTATTCCTGTGCCACTTCCAACTAATATAGATTGCACCTGGGTCCACTTAAAGGCTACATTTTGCATCAATGCGATTACAGATCCAGAGCATCCGTTGCACTATACTCGAAGTGGTTTAGACATAACTTTTAGAGCGAACGAGCATAAAATTAAGAAAGAAGCAAAGCATGCCTCAACGAAACCTTTTTTCACAAACAATAATTTATATCAAAGCGAAGAAGAGCTTCGAGAAGATGCTTATAAATGGGAAACTTGCATAACTAGAAGCCAGCGGTTCAAAAGACAAACTCTTGAAAATCCCATATTTGATGTAAAGTATCATGGGAGGGAGCAAGGCGGGGATTCCTTGTCAGATCCAACCCCTTTGAGTTATTCACTAATCATTTCGATAAGAACCCAAGGCAACTCTAACCTATACAATACAATTTTACAGCAAAACCAAACTCTTCAAGCAGTTCAAGTAGAACCGAGAATTCGCTTATAGCACCTATAACGGGACTGTTTACACTAAACACAGTCCCTTTTTACCTATACCCAAATCGGTACACTTAGAACGAGTACAAAAGCCCCCTAAATACGTACTTATTTAACTTGATTTTTAATTATCGGTACATTAAGATTACAACATCTAAGACTTAAATCGGTACAGTTAAGGATACATCATGGCAAAGGTTGGATATATACGAGTTTCTACCGTTGAACAAAACACAGATAGACAATTAGCTGGCGTTAAAGTTGATAAGGTGTTTGAAGATAAATGCAGCGGTAAAGACACAAACCGCCCTGCATTAAAACAATTACTTGATTATGTTCGTGCTGGTGATGAAATCCATGTACATGATATTAGCCGCCTTGCCCGTAATCTTGAAGACCTTTTGAATATTGTGAAATCGGTAAATAAAAAAGGGATTTCAATTCACTTCCATAAAGAGAGCTTAGCTTTTACTGGTGAAGCTAACCCAATGCAAGATTTAATGCTTAGCTTATTGGGTAGTGTTTACCAGTTTGAACGTTCAATGCTAAAGGAACGTCAACTAGAAGGCATCGCACAGGCCAAAGCTAAAGGCAAGTATAAAGGCCGCCCAACCAATACCGAATTACACGATAAAGTTTTAGAGCTTAAAGCGGGTGGCTTGTCATTGCGTAAAATTGCTGATCAGTGCGGTTGTGCGCTTTCAACTGTCCAACGTGTACTAAATCAATCTGAACAATAAACAGGGGCTTGTTATATGAGATTTGAAACAACTGAACGCTTATTAGACTCTTGGGGGAGCTGGAGCAGAAACACAGGGGATAGACTGGGGTATAAGTCTATTATGGGTAAAATTTTGGATATGGGCTTAGGCACTCGCAGTTTAAAACGACCTATCTATATTTCGGATGACGTGGGGCTAGAAATTGATAGAGGTATCGCTGCACTCAAATCACGTAATGAACAACTAGCAGAGGCTATTAAGCTTTATTATGTCTTTGGCTTAACTATACATGCAATCAGTGAATACCTGAAAGTTCACAACAAAACAGCCAGCAAGTTATTAGTAGAGGCTGTTAGCTGGATTGATGCTTTTCTATTTTGCACCACCTGCAAACAGTAACATTTATTTAACAGGGCGGTATTTATTATCGCCTCACCCTGCCAACTGAAACCCTACTGTATAAAACCCCATACTTTTATAAATATCGAACCAATTACAACCTAACATTGGTGAAAACTCGTCAACACTCACTAACCACAAACCACCAAAACTGGACAACTTTTAAACAAACATAGGGTTTTGTCACCAGTTTTGATGCTTTGTCACCAGTAAGGTTTTGCATTAAATACAAAAGCGGTGACAAACAAAAGCAAGAAAAAACATAACTTTATATAACTTGTCACCAGTGTCACCAGTTGTCACCAGTAAAAAACAGGAGGTGTGTAATTTTACCCATATTTTTATACGAGTTTTAATAACTAAAAATACCCACTCCCCTAGTCCAAATTTGTGAGCGGCTGTAAACAGCTAGCGAGCAGAACTAAAGGTTTGTAGCCAACAATAAAACGAAACATAACATTAACAAACCATATTTTCTCAAGGTACTTTGGCACTGATTGACGTACGGCTCGGCGATGCGCGAGATTTGAACAGCTATAACCTTTTGTAGAGGGGGTTCCGCTTCCTGTTTTATACAGAACATAGGTATATGGGGGGTGCAAAAACTTAAAGATATTGCTCCAGTTCACCGCCACCCTAGTTAGATTTTTATGCGGTCATAAATGAAAACAAAAAACCCACTTGTTAAGTGTTCTATTGGTCATTTAGTAGTGACGCTCTTTAATACGAATAACTAGCGACTAGAGCTTATTTAATAACTGGTATTACTTTTGCTTAGGTGGTGCTGTTTTAGCAAGTTTTAAGGCTGTTTACTGGCACTATATTAAAGCTGTAAGCCTTGCCCCTTCTATTCTGAGCGCATATTTACACCTGATTTAAGTCCTAGAAAACTTGCGTTTTATTTCCTGTGTTTTCTTACACCCCTTGTTTTTTACTGGTGACAACTGGTGACACTGGTGACAACTCAATTAACCTTTTGTTTTGTATTGATTTATTTTGTCACCAGTTCTCTAAAAAGTGTAAATTCTTACTGGTGACAAAACGTCAAAACTGGTGACAAACTTCTGTAATGTGTCCGCACGAACATAAATATTTAGTTAAAGTTAACCTTAAATATTGGCTAGCCCTTCGTCAGAAAATAATAATGAATGGCTTATTCTGTAGATTCTTGCTCGGCTCCTTCCTGTTCCTGGCAATCTTGCCAAGGATTTAAACCTGCCTTGTTTAATCTCTGTATCGGAAACTATCAGTGCGCCAATGTCACGCAACAATCTAGCCACCCGCTTATAGTCGTATCCTTTGCAAATAACCGATTCAAAAGCGTTAGGATAAACAAAGTATTCAAACGATAAAGTATCACCGTCTAATGGGCTTCTTAATACCGTGGATTTTTTAAATCCCCACATTTCGCTGGTTCTCGGTACATGGGTATCAATAACTGTGCTCGGCTCATCTGAAACGCTTTTAACTTCATCCCAACGGGTAAAGCGGCCTTCACCAAACAATTCAAACTGCAACCTTACATGTTTAATGATCTCCAAAACCTCCATATTACCTTCGCCCCCACGAGCGTTTAACCAGTGTGTAAAGAGTGTATCCATCGCGTCTAAAACATCGTTTTTATGCCAACCTGTAATCCCCAAGTCGGTGGCAATAATGCCAGCGGCAGCCACTAGGCCAAATTTATTTGCAGCCCTTTTGGCTTGACCAGATGCTTTGTCAGTTAATACTGTAAGGTTAAACCCTTGAGTGATTTGGGCTATGGTTTCTTTTGCCTTATTGATGTCCAAATTAATGAGTTGCTGAACAAATTCAGGGAAAGCAGTACCGTGAAAATTGCGGATATTTTCGCTTAAATGCTCAGCCAGCTTTGAACCATGATCAAAGCCATGCAAATTATTTAAAGAACCCATTTTCTTTTTGATGGTTTCATCTTCGTGCAAACATGCGTGTAACTCAATTAGCCTTTGAGCCTGTCCGCCTGTTGCCTTTTTACCGATTTCGGCTAAGCGTTGCGCTAGAGTGTGTTCACCACTTGATAAAAAAGCAAGGTGCCATTTTCTAATATCACTAGAGCCAGCTCCGTAAGCTTGAGCACGTGTTTTTTCTTGCCCATTACCAAGCATATAAACTATGCCGCCTAATTGGTTTGGGTCGGCTTCATGTATCTCGTCTAGCGTTAAGAATAAACTGTTGCGGTCTGCGGCTAATAACTCTAACCCGTTATCTGTTCCTCTAAATGTTCGACCGTAAGATTTAGGCTCACCATATACCGAATTGCCAATATTTAGAGAGGTTGACTTACCCAAACTTGAATCACCATGTAAGTGAAAACCCATAGTTTCATAACCCATTAACTCAACTAATGGTGCAGCAAGGGCAAGGCTTACCGAAAACAGTAAAAACGGATTACCAACACAATATTTACTTACATGCTCTCGCCATTCTTCCAGTGTACCTTTGCTACTAAGGTCTGTTTTAAATGGGCGTTCACTATAAAACATGAGGTTAGCTTTGTTATCACCTAAAACACGGTCGTGAAGTACAAAAGCTTTATACTTATCATGCCACCCGCGTGACTGGGTTAAGTTAATGCGCTTGGTTGGTTTACTGGCTTCTAAATACTCTAAAACAAGCTTTTTACTGTTACGCCTGGGTTCAAATTCAAAGCCACGGTCTAGCAACTCTTTTAATATTGCCTGTCCGCCATTGTCGTTAAATAACTTATTTGGAATATTCCATTGCTTGGTTTGTTTATCAAAGTCGCTAAACTCCACCAGCTTACCCCAGTTTAAACCGTCCCCGCTTGCGTTTCTCGAAAGTGCCAATACATGAATAGGCTTTGAAATATAACGGTATCGATCCGCTTGCTGATCAAACGTATACAACCCATCTTCATCAATTTTAAAGCCTTTAGGCATCCATTCTGGCTGGTCAACATCAACCGCCTGTTCATCCTTTTCTGCTTCATCTGGTTGAATGAATAACCCTTGTTTAATTGCAAAGCTAATATGTTTAGCAGTAAACCCCATTTGCACCGCTTCGTAAGCGTCAGCTTTTTTCGGCCAACTACCACCCGCAGTAACCCCTTTTTCAGTGGGTTTGTATTTACTGAAAAACTCAAGGTCTACAACATTAAATGATTTAACCTTTACCGCTTCTAGTATTGACTTTAGTTTGGTTATTACTTCCCGCCCTGCTTCGTCGTTATCAGGCCAAAACAAAACGTTTTTATTCGCTAATGGGCTGAAATCAGTTTTGCTAACCGCTTTGACGGCTCCTGACCATGTACTGACAACAAAATCAGTAAATAAGCTTTTAGCTGCGTCTGCGGCCTTCTCCCCCTCTACCAATACAACATTGTCACATGCACCGCTAACGGCTGGCAGGTTGTACAAGGGGCGATTGTCGGGTAATTGTTGCCAATGCCAGCGGGGAGCCTTACCACTTTTCGATCCATAAGCTAACGGCCTATAGGTCTTTGTTCCGTCTGGTGAATCAAAACGCATCACCCTAATAATTAAAGTTCCTTTTGCGTCTGTATAGTTCCATATTTTGGACGGTTCACCATTTTTGAAATGAGTAATCGGGCAATCATTCGATACTGCCGCGGGTGGTGGCACAGGTATAAAACGGGGCAACTGGTTATCCTTTGACTGGCTGTTGGCGTTGCTAGTTTGCGAACCACCCGCATGAGCACTGATACCTAAGAAATCGGCTAAACGCTTACAAGCGGCTCCTTTGCCGATGTTTTCGACATACGCCACCAAATCAATAAAATCCGCGCCCTTATCATTTGTAGAAAAATCAGACCACACACCTGTGTTTAAATTTATTGAAAAGCTTCCTTTCTTGTTATCTGCTCGTGTAGGGTTAAGTGCTATCCATTCGTGACCTTGCCTATTTCCATTAGGGGCAAAGTGAGCTGATACCTGTTCAGCCCTTGCTAATGCAGTGTCATTAACAGCTTTAAAATTTAGTTTTTTCATAGCGCAACTTAGAATAGGAAGTTAAAAGATTATTTGTTTAGCGTGTGGTATCCAAGCACACGGTTGTGCGTATACCCTTTTGCTATTTCTTCGTTTAACGCGTCCTGTTCTTCCCTAACCGCACGGCCTAACATGGTTAGTTGATATGAAAAATCTCTTATTTTTCGGTTGTCTGCGCCATTCAGTTGAGATATGTGCCCCAAATCAGACAGTAAAATTACGGCTGAATCTATAACAGATATAAACGCATTAACCGAATTAAACCGTGCTTGTACCTCTACTTGGTCTTGTGGCGGCAAGCTTAAACCTGTAATGAAAGTTTGCGCGTACTCGTCAGGAGTACCAGAAACAAAATGACCTTGTTTTTTCCAGGGTAAGTTATGAAATAAACCGACATTGTGAACGTGTATTAAGTAAGCAGCCCTATATTCATCTAGGCGACTATTTGCACAATAAAAACATTCGATAAGACAGCGGTTAATAGCAACAAAGGTGTTTTTGCTGTCATTTTTGTCTAGTTTGTCTAATCTGCGCTTGTCCCATTTTCTGGTAACATTGTTTGTAAAATCGACAATATCTAAAAACAGATTGCTGTAGTGGCGAAAAACAATAAAAGCTTGGTAAAGCTCTAATTCATTTAGCTCACTCGGATGCACAAACGAATTAAAGAATGGTTTAAATTTAGATTTATTAAATCGGTTCTGTAATGCTCTAGTTAACTGGTTTAGGTTGTTACCATCCATAACTATTTAACCTCCCTTTCAGACTTGTTTAACGAGCCTTGAGAAGCACCAGATAGCATTTCTATATCTTCACGATCTTTTACTAATTGCTTAACGATGGCTTGAATATCTTCTTTGCTGTATTCCTTCACCATTGCATACATGACAGTGTAAATTTCATGCTCAAGCCACCCGACAGAGCGAGCACCTAAATTGATGGGTGGTGGTAATAATCCCTCGTTAATACTGCGATATAAGCTACTGTGAGAGATGCAAAGTCGTTCTAAAACAGCAGCTTTTCGGATGATTTTTAAATCAAAATTTTTGAGATGTTCTGACATTTCTTAGCGTCCTATGGCACGTTATGGGTCGTAGTGGAACGCTGAGAAGGTTAAATATTGAAACTGCCATTAGGGTAGCCCTAATGATGTTTAATTAAGTCCGTTTTCTTCAAGCCATTGCTTTTTGTATTTTCTGACCGTTGTATCACTGTCAATACCAGTGCTTTTTCGGATAAAACTATTAGCTTCTCTCAGTTGAGCTTTGAGATCACTATTTGTTTTGGCCTTTGGTTTGCTGCTTAAAAAACGTTTTATAGCCTTAGATACTAAGCGATAATTTTCCGCCTCAAGCTGTTTGCGGTTATGAGTAGTTGTTTTACTTTTATGGCTGCTTAAATAAAACCTTGATACAACTTGGGTCATTTGATCCATTAAAGTTCGCGCCTCTAAAAGCGCAATTTTTTGTTCTTTTTTTAGCAACTCTAATTTCAATTGCATGATTTGCTTTTCATCATTTGGCACATTTTCTAACACATGTTGTCGAACCTGAGATACAGTAAATATCAAAGATGCAAGTCGGAATTTATTTAATGCTTTTTTGTGTATGTGATTAGCAGTCTCTACAAATTTTGAGGTTTTATTTTTGGGGACAATATCACTAAAATCTGTAGTAGCGTTCAAAAAAGGAATATCAGCATTTACCTTTACTAATTGATATTCACACAAACAACTATCAACTTTCACTATCTCTTTTACTATATCAATGTGTTGAAAATTAAAGTCATCTATTTGCGCGATAGGGTTTATAAAGCCTTCATCCAAAAGGTTAAATGATCGCTCATAAATTACGTCTGACTGGTTAGAACAGTAATCCCGAAAGCACAAACCCTTTTCTAACCAGTACGGCTTTACAACCGCCCAATTACCTATGTATTCTCGGCACAATGTCACGTAAAGCAACTCGTTATACAAATCAATATTTAATTTATTAGATGCTAAAATTTGCTCTGCATGCAAATGTACGCTACTAAATTCGTATATTAACCATTGCTCAACACCAGCCCCAACATACCCGTTCACATCATTAATAAAATATCCTTCCCACTCTCCAATAGGTTCAGACATTGAGCTACAAAACTGTTCAAAAGCCTTCCAATCATTATTAAATGGCTTGAGCTTGATTTCTTCAAAAGCGGCGTCTATTTCGTCTTTCATCCGTTAACCACCTGCAAATAACTGTTTACGACTAAAGTTACACAAGCTCACATTTGAATTAGACGCTATTTCAATACGTTCAGACCACCAGTTCATTAACTCTCGCCTGCGTTCAATGTATTCAGCTCTGTTGTAAGCTCGCCTTACTTCGTTTCTGTCAGCATGAGCTAAAGCAGACTCTATTAAATCAGGATCAAAGCCTTGTTCATTTAACGTGGTACTAGCCAATGCTCGCAAGCCATGTGATACAAGTTCACCAGCAAACCCCATACGCTTTAAAGCTACATTTACCGTTTGGCTATTCGCATGGCTTTTAGGGTTTCTGTGACCTGGAAATAAATATTCTCTATGTGAATTAAGGCTTTTAATTACTTCAAGTAATTTAATCACTTGCTTGGTCAGTGGTATTGTATGCGGTTTCTTCATTTTCATTCGCTCGGCTGGTATCACCCAAGTATTGTTTTGAAAATCAATATCGCACCATTTAGCTGTTGCTGCTTCTATTGGTCTAGTCATGGTGTGAAGTTGCCACTCAATCAAACAGCGTGTTTGTAAGTTTATTCTTGCATTGGCTATCGCTTGCATTAGTTCTGGTAATCTTTCGGGGCGAATAGTTGGCATGTTCTGCGCTTTCGGTGAAGGGAATAACCTAGTTACATCAGCAAGGTAATTAAATTCAATATATCCAGCAGCTACCCCCAGCCGCATAATTTCATTTATCGTTCTGCATGTACGTTTTAAAGTCTCGTAGTTACCCTTTTGTGCAATTGGATGTAATATTTCAACTATCATTTTGGGGCGCAAATCTTCAATGGGCACATTTTGAAGATGTTGCAAAACATGCTTATTCAAAAGTTGCCAAGCTTTGGCGGCTGTTTCTTCTTTAACCTGTGTTTTTTTCAACTCGAACCATTTTTCGGCCATTTTGCCAAATGTGGATTCTATGGCTTGCTTCTGTTGTTCTTGCAGGTGGTCTTTGTACACCTTGGGGTCAATGTCTTGAGCTAGTAGCTCTTTCGCTTCTCTGCGCTTATCACGCGCTTGAGCGAGGCTTACAGACGGGTATTGACCAAAACTAATGTTATTTCGTTTCTTGGTTATTGGTTGGTAATAACGAAAAATCCATGTTTTAGAGCCTGACGGCTTAACCCTTAAATTGAGACCATCTCCATCTGCTAACAGATATTCTTTGTCTTTGGGTTTTGCTTTTGATATTTGAGTATTAGTAAGTGGTACAGTCAATCTAGCCATGATTTAGGTACACCGAAATAAGCACAAAATTAAAATGCACCTAAGAGTGTACCTAAAAAACTGGGATAGTGTGACATTTTATAAAACACTATGGGACACTAAAAACGCTCAAACCCTTTTATTCATGGGCTTTTAAAGGCTAATTTGGGACGTTATGAAACTTTATGATATTGAGAAATGGTGGCCCCACCTGGACTCGAACCAGGGACCTAACGATTATGAGTCGTGCGCTCTAACCAACTGAGCTATAGGGCCATTTAGAACTGTTTGGGCTAAGCCTCAAAAGTGGTGCGCAGTATAAAAGAGTCTTTTTTACTTGTCACTAGTTTTTGTTAATCTTTTGATTAATTGGTTATTTTTTCTGCATGCTTTGCTAAAGTAAAAAAATAGCAATCTGAAAATGTTACACTGATGCTGATTTCAACCAACAAGAAGGCAGCTATGCAACCTGTACCAGCACAAACATTCAAAGCTATTTTATTTGATAAAGATGGAACCATTTTTGACAGCGAAGCAATTTACCGCGAGTCTTGGGTAAAAGCAGCCACTGAAATGGGCTACCACTTTACCTCAGAGATGTACGATCCTTTTGTTGGGGTTAGAGCGGTAGAAAGTTATCAAGGTGCGCAAAAACTATTTGGTGACGATTTTCCAATTGATAAGTTTATTGAGCGTACCGGTTATTACAACAAACAGGCTAAGCTAGCAGGCATGCCGATTAAACCTGGGTTTAACGCATTTTTTGACCAAGCGAAAAAATTGGCTATTCCACTTGGGCTGGTTACAAGTGCCGTGCATGATGCTGCAATCACCACTTTTCATGGCACCGACTTTCTAGATTACTTTCAAATAATAGTCACGGGTGACATGGTCGAACAGCCAAAACCAGATCCGAGTTGTTATTTAATGGCGTGCAAACAATTAGGCTTAGCACCACATGAAGTTTTAGTGTTTGAAGATTCGAATGCTGGTGTAGCAGCGGCAATTCAAGCTGGCTGTCAAACGGCTGCAATTCCTGACTATTTGCCAGTTAAGCCAGAACTGCTCAACAATGCGACTTATGTGTTTAACAGTTTTGCAGACGCTATTTACTTGGTTGGCTAACAGCCAAGTAGCTAGGGCCTCGATTAAAAAGCATTTAGTTAGAACAAAATTTGTCCACGAAAGTTCAACAGGCCCTAGGTGTTAAATATTTAACAGCTTTTTGTTAAAGCCGCATATTATGCACCAAAATAGTATTTTTCCACGCAATACCCACCATTCAACAAATAAAACGTTTTGCTCTTTATCCTGAAATATCCTACAGATAGGATGTCATATAAGCTATTGTGATCTAGAAAGGAATACTGCTATGCAAAAAACACGCTCACCTTTGATTGTGGCGAACTGGAAGTTGAACGGTGGTACAGATTTAATTTGTACTTCGGTTGCGTCATTTTTGCGTAAAAAATTTCGTGTAAAAATTGGAATTGCCCCACCCTATGTTTACATCAGCAATATGGCCAATTTTTTACGTAACTCACAAATTATGATTGGTAGTCAGAACGTCAGTAAATTCGAATCAGGTGCGTTTACCGGCGAAACTTCGGCACAAATGTTAAAAGAAGTTGGCTGTGAGTTTTGTTTAATTGGTCATTCTGAGCGACGCCAAGTATTTTTAGAAAATAATGCTTCATGCCATACCAAGGTCGCAAGTGCATTAGCCGCAGGTTTAATGCCTATTATTTGTATTGGTGAAAACGCCCAGCAGCATGATTTAGGTTTAACCAAACACATTTTATACCGTCAGCTACAAGAATCCTTACTTGGGCAAGATATTAAAAACAAACGAATTGCTATAGCGTACGAGCCTATTTGGGCAATTGGCAGTGGTAAAGCGGCTAGTCCTGAATCTGTGCAACAAGTGCATGAATACATATTTAATGAATTGTGCACTATATTTGATGAAGACAGCGCAAAAAACATGCGCATTTTATATGGCGGTAGTGTCAATAAAAACAATGCAGCACAATTATTGGCGATGCCAAATGTAGATGGACTTTTAGTTGGCGGCGCAAGCTTAGACCCCGAGCATTTTTCAGAAATATGTGCTCTAGCCAACCAAATAACACCTGAAGTTGAACTCACTAGCTAACAACATGGGAAGGACAAAATGAGCAATGAAATCAAAAACGTCTCCGCAGGCGTAGCCACAGGCGAAACCGTCAAATACTTGTTAGACACAGCCAGAGCCAATGGGTTTGCCTATCCGGCGGTTAACGTAGTAAACACCAACTCAGCCAATGCAGCCCTTGAAGCCGCTGCCGCGGTAAAATCACCAATTATCATCCAGCTAAGTTATGGTGGTGCCGGATTTTTTGCAGGTAAAAGTGTTAAATTAGATAGTTATCAAGGTCATGGCAATGCAGTTTTAGGTGGCGTTGCGGCAGCTCACTATATCCATGCAGTTGCCAAAGCTTATGGTGTACCTGTTATTTTGCATACAGACCACGCAGCGAAAAAACTTCTACCTTGGATTGATGGTTTATTAGATGCAAATGAAGCGCATTTTGCCAGCACAGGCAAACCTTTGTTTAGCTCACATATGTTAGATTTATCTGAAGAGCCGTTAGCCGAAAATATAGAGATTTGTGCCGAGTATTTTGAACGCATGAACAAAATGGGCATGACGCTAGAAATCGAGTTAGGTTGTACCGGCGGTGAAGAAGATGGTGTCGACAATACGGGTATAGACAGTAGCGCTTTATACACCCAACCAGAAGATGTTGCTTATGCCTACCAAAAGCTTGCAGCCATTAGTGAAAACTTCACAATTGCCGCATCATTTGGCAATGTACATGGGGTTTACAAACCGGGTAACGTTAAATTAACTCCGGTTATTTTGAAAAACTCGCAAGAATATGTCTCTGAAAAATTTTCGCTAGCAGCCAATAGCTTAAACTTTGTATTTCATGGTGGCTCAGGTTCATCACAAGCGGAAATTGCCGAAGCGCTTGAGTATGGCGTAGTAAAAATGAATATAGACACAGATACCCAATGGGCAACTTGGCAAGGCATTCACGATTATTACCACGCTAATTATGATTATATGCAGGGGCAAATTGGTAACCCTGAAGGCGAAGATAAACCGAATAAAAAATATTACGACCCAAGAGTTTGGCTACGCAAAGCAGAAGAGTCGATGTCGGCTCGCCTACAAAGATGTTTTGCCGAATTGAACTGCCTCAACAGATATGCAGGAGAATAAATAAATGCAACGACTGATCCCAAGATTACGCGCTGATGGTGTTGAATTAGAACTGATTATGCTAATTCGCACTGTGTTGGCGGCCAGTAAAGAAATTGCTTTTCGTGTCAGCCAAGGTGCATTAAGTGGTGTATTAGGTTCAACCTTAGATGAAAACATTCAAGGTGAAACCCAAAAGAAACTCGATGTTTTGTCTAACCAGCTGATCAAAGACATGCTGTTATCGTCACCGGACGTTCGTGCAATCGCTTCGGAAGAAGAAGATGATGTGGTCAAAGGGCAAGAAGGCGCACCTTATATTGTTGCATTTGACCCGCTGGATGGTTCGTCAAATATAGATATTAACGGCCAAATTGGCACTATATTCACTATCTACCCTGCGCGCGACGACGTGCCAGCAGATTCACCGTTACAGTTTGCCCAACCAGGTAAAAATCAGGTGTGTGCAGGTTATGTATTATATGGTCCATCAGCTTTATTGGTTATGACAACAGGTGGTCCAACCCGCCAATATACCTTAGATAGAACACATGGTGGTTACCTACTAACCAAACCTGAGTTATCTATTCCTGAACAAACCAGCGAATTTTCTATCAATATGGCAAACTTCCATCGTTGGCAACAACCGATTAAAGATTACATTAGCGAATTGCAAATGGGTAAAGATGGCGCGCGTGGCCGTCAATTTAACATGCGTTGGAATGGCGCTATGGTCGGTGATGTTCACCGCATATTATCGCGTGGTGGTATTTTCTTGTATCCAGCCAATCAAGACCAACCGACAAAGCCGGGCAAATTAAGATTGTTATACGAAGCAAACCCAATGGCTATGTTAGTTGAGCAAGCAGGTGGTTTAGCCTCTAACGGCGAACAAAGAATTTTAGATATACAACCTTCTGATTTACACCAAAGAGTCCCTGTAATCACAGGCTCTCAAGAAGAAGTTGAATACGTTTTAGATAAATTGAAATAATAAATTTACAGGTTTGCCTGCAAAGCAACCCGCTTGGGACTTAAGTGCCCTTGCGGGTGGCTTTTATTTTTATTTAAGCGCCTGCTTATATAAAGCTATGTCCATAATAGCCCCCGGATGTTGCACCACTTCACGAGCCACTTTATCCGCATTTATAATTGCGTTGTTTACACTATCACCGTTAATGCGCGACATTAAATAAGTGCCTGCAAACGAATCACCGGCAGCGGTTGAGTCCACTTGAATCGGTGCTGGATTAAACGGCACATGACAATCACTTTGTTCTGTCGCAAAACCATAAACACCTAGTTTACCTGCTTTTATCACAAACTCACTGACACCCTGCGCCAGCATATATTGCTGAACGGCTTCAACTGAGTTTTGTGCAAATAAATCTTGGTGTTCATCTAAGCCTGGTAAAGCAATATCAGCTAATTGATAGGCTTTTTCTATCCATGCAATTGCGTGTTGTTGATCGCGCCACATACGTGGACGATAGTTAGGATCAAATGCAATTTTGCTGCCTTTGGCTTGCGCTTGCTGCAAAATTTCCAACAATTTAGTTTTGTTGTCATCAGATAAAATTGCTAATGAAATGCCACTAAAAAAGATAATATCTGCATCCGGCAATTGGGCCGCGCCACCCGCAGCCAACAACAAATCTACCATTTGCGTGGCCGCAGAATCTTTTCGCCAATAGGTGAAAGAGCGTTCGCCGCTGTCGTCGGTTTGAATCGCGTAAATGCCAATATTCGCTGAATCTGTTGCCAAAACGGCTTGGGTGCCTAATTGTTCAAGCGCCAAATACTCGCGCATTTTGCCGCTAAATACATCGTTACCAAGCGCAGTATAATAATTTACCTCTGTGGATGGCGCCCAACGTTTGGCATAAATACCCGCATTTAAGGTATCCCCAGCAAATTTTTGCACTAATTCTCCAGCATCCGAGTACTTAAACTCCACCATGCCTTCACCAACAACTAATAAACCTTTCATCTAATGACCCTAATGTTAAAAAACACACTTAGGCTATTATGCCATTATTCTTATAGTATTAGTTACTAATTAATCTCAACAAGATGCTTAGGCACATCCCAAGAGGCAATAAAAGATTCACCAGACCAAGTTTGCATGGTTAACCAAATTTTGTCCGAAGGTAACAAAGTTTGTTTAGCTAAAGCATGCACATGTTGGCCATGTTTTGTGCCATGCAATATCCCTTCAGATCTGTCCGCGAACTGCTCCAATGGCAAACTCTGCTCACCAATATTTAAGTAAGCTTGTTTAATATCACTAATCTGACCTTTAGAAAAAGTCAGCAAAAAATCTTTTACGTACACACCATCATGTGTATACGGTGCATCTTCATCATACGGCATCAAAGTAATTTCAAAGTTGCCAACCTGCTGGCTGCCTAACGCATCTGGAAATGTTGGGTACAGTGACTGGTAAAAAAACCATGCAGGTAACACCAATATCCAAGCATTTAACCAATATTTATTTTTTTGCCACAATGAATTTTTACGCGCCATTATGCACTCTCCCCTACAACTTGTTCTGCTACTTGTTCGACTCTTTTCTGTGCTTTATTTGTGCGTAAAAACCACATGCAAAATCCAGTAATCGACATGCCAGTTAAAATAATGCCAAATACAAACCAGATGAATTTAGTGACTAAACCACCAATAGTTCCATAATGTAGCGGATCTGCTATGTGTGATAAGGTTTGCATCAAGGTCATACTGCTAGGGTCGTTTTTATATTCAACCGCGCCAGTCCAAGGATTAACATTAAGTTTATAACTGTATTGATCAAAGAAAATAAAATCCCCAGCACCAGATAAATGATAAGTATCACGATTGTGCTCAGGTAAATGGATATAACTCGGGTTAAAATCAGGATAGAGCTGACGAGCAATGCTGATACTGTCAGATAATGAATAGCTAACTTGTGGCTGCTCATTCAGATTTGATGGTAATTGGGCAACCGGGATCATTGGCGCATGTGGCTCAATTTCAATTTCAGCATGCCAACAGATCGCCTGCACCAAGTACCACAAACCAGTTAAGCTCATAACCAGCATAAACCAAATTGACCATACACCAGATAAACGATGTAAATCGTTAAACAAAGTGCGTTTACCTTGGTTTGTGCGTAAATTGAATTTGAAAAAACCTTTCCAGAACTTTTTATAAACCACTAACCCAGTGATCAAAGCACCTAACATCAGTATCGCCATAATACAGACTAAGTAATAACCTAAACTGTAACTATGCTGCCACGGAAATAACAACCAGCCATGCAATGAACGCATAAAACCAACAAAAGTCACACCATTGTTCACTTCTTGAATTTCGCCAGTGTACTGGTTTACGTAAGCAATTGCGTAAGGTTTATCCGTATCGGTAAATGTGACAGCTGTTGCTAAATAAGGTTCAAAACGCATTACATTAGTTACATCAGCGGTTGGATGGGCTTTTTCTACTGCAGCAATAAGTTGCTCAATTGGCTTAGCAGGCAACTGCTGTGAATTAACCGCACGCGCGTTAGGGTTAACCAACCAAGTTATTTCGTGACTGACAACAGCAATAGTGCCGGTTAAACAAACAAAACAAAACACCATCCAAATTGGCAAAGAAAACCATCCGTGTAATTGAAACCAAAATCGATTGCTCAACTTAGCCATATAATTACAACCTTAAATAACAATAATTAGCATTAACCATTACAAACACGTTTACTTTACCATTTACTAATATATTTAGGAATACAATATGTAAATTTAAAAAGAGCTACCTCTACAATTTCAGTATTTGCACAAAGGTTAATTTCACGTTAATTTACCTGCTACTCAAGCAAATAAATAACAAATAAATCTAAGCAATTATGCAAAAATTAATAGTCATATTACTGGCCTTTAGTGCTGGTTTTTCCATCATGTCATTTGAACTACTTGGTGGCAGAATGTTAGCGCCTTACTTTGGTAGTAGCGTGTATGTATGGGGCAGTATTATTACTGTGTTTATGTTGGCGCTGTCATTAGGTTATTTAACTGGCGGTAAGTTGTCAGTCAAGCAACCTAGTTTGACTAAATTTGCGAGCATTTTTGTAGTTGCAGCATTGGCAATTTTGCCGAGTATTTTTTATTCGGAACAATTATTTGAGTTGGTGTTTGCTTGGATTGAAGATCCTAGATATGGCTCATTGGTCGCAGCAACTTTAGTATTTTTGTTACCAAGTGTCGTCATGGGCATGATATCGCCCTACTCTGTGCGATTATTAACGGTTTCGACCCAATCATCCGGTCAAACTGCTGGCTTTTTATATTTTATCTCTACTTTAGGTAGTGCCATAGGCACAATAATGACCTCTTTTTATTTGGTCCTCTGGATGGAAGTTAGCCAAATTCTTTGGTTTATTTTTGCCATTTTAGCCAGTTGTGCAGTGCTTGCATTTGCAACCTTCACTCTAACCAATAAAACCACAAGTCAGTTAACCAACAATGCAGTAGTGAGTGAATAAATTATGCGTACTTCTAAAAAAGTAATAACCAGCTTAGTTTTGTGTGCAGCAGCCCAGTTATTTACTAGCAACCTAGCTTTTGCCAAATTGGTTGAAGTACACAAAGAGCGCTCCATCTACCGCAATATAGTGATTACTGAAAACAAAGGCATTCGCTGTATGCAGTTTGAAACACGCCGAAAAAAAGTCAGTAATCAGGCTTGTATCAACTTAAAGCAGCCTGAGCAATTGGTATTTGAATATGTGCAAGGCACCTTGTTAGGTTTAGCCCACAACCCAACCCCAAAACGCGTATTAATATTGGGTTTAGGCGGTGGCACCCTTGCTAATGTTATCCATCAAATATCGCCGACAAGTGAAATAGTCTCGGTTGATATAGATCCTGCCGTAGTAAAACTCGCCAAAGAATATTTTGACTATCAAGAAAACCAACAAATAAAAAGTGAGATAAAAGATGCTCGTGTTTTTGTTAAACGGGCACTTTTACAAAAGCAGCAATTTGATTGGATAATACTCGATGCGTTTAATGGTGATTATATTCCAGAGCATTTAATGACTCAGGAGTTTTTAACTGAATGCAAACGCCTATTATCAGCAAACGGCTTGTTAGCCGCCAACACATTTAGCACTAGTGATTTATATGATCACGAATCAGTTACTTACCAAAAAGTCTTTAACCAGCTTGATATATTTAAAGCACCGACTAAAGGCAATCGTGTGATATTCGCCTGTAACTGCGACAACTTTTCGCTGACAAATAATTTATCCCCACAACTAAATAACCAACTAAGCCGCTATGGGTTAGATAGCAACTTATTATTTGAATCTATTACAGACATGGTGGATTGGGATGTCACAGCTCGAGTATTAACTGATGAATATTCGCCGGCGAATTTGCTTAAATAATTTGCTGCAACTCCGGCAGGTACTGCGCATATACCTGCCAACTACCTATGCTTGAGGTATAAATAGGTTGGCGTACTTGCTCTGCACTTGGCGTTTTAACCGCTCTAGTATTTTGATGAAATTGCAGCATACTTGGTTGAAAATCACAGCCTAACATATGGCAAATATCTTTAATATGCTGCTCTGGCTGTGCAACTAATTGCTCGTATTCTACTAACATCAAGTCTTGTGGAATTTGTTTGTACCAATAATCCATTAAATCTGTGTACGCATGATAAAAATTAGCACAATGACGTAAGTTATAACTAAACGCCTGCCCTTGGGCATAATACTGCTTATAGTTGGCCATACAGGCATCTTTAATATTGCGCCGAATATCGATAATTTTAGCCTGAGGTAAAATTAATTTAATTAAGCCAACATGCTTAAAATTGTTAGGCATTTTATCGATAAAATAACGTGAATTTTTATGAAAAACCTCTGTTTGCTGTAAATAATTTTCACCCATTTCAGCCAATTCAGCTTGGCTAAACGTTTGTAGAAAATCTGCCAAACTCAAACCTTTTTCTGCCGCTTGTTGAGCTAACTGCTCTGCGATTTGCATGATATTTGGCAATTCCATTGTGCCTTGAATATCAGAATGAGACGCCAATATCTGCTCAAGCAAAGTACTGCCCGCTCTTGGTAAACCAAGGATAAAAATCGGGGTTATTTTGGCATCTGTTCGAGTAACAAGCTGCGACAACAACTCAGCGGGAAAATTGACCTTTTGTTCGTTAATGCTCTGCACATGTTGTTGATTATTATACTTAAGCTCAGTTAAACGCAGATGATTTGCGCTTTGATAAAAACAAGCTGCACGTTGATAATTTTCTCTAAGTTCAAATGCTTTAGCCAAAGCAAAGCTCAACAAACATTGCTCATTATTCACTAATATTTGCTGCTCCAATGTATCTAACATGAGTTGCAATTCAGCTTGGCTAAATTGATATCGTTTTAAATTGGCTAAACTCCAATAGGCATCGGCACACAAGACATCAGCTTGATAGGCGCTTTGATAGGCGTGTTGCGCTTGCTCTGTTTGCCCAAGGGTTTTGTATAAATGGCCGAGTGCAATAAAAACCTGTGCACGCTCGAATGAAGTGTCAGGTAAGTTTTCCAATACTTGTTTATACGCCACTTCAGCTTGTTCAAACTGATTTATTGCGGCGGCTTGGTTTGCCAAACACAAAACAAAACTCAGATTATTCGGGCTTTTTTCTACCAGCTTAGTCGCCAATTGATAAGCCCTTACAAACTTTTGCCTATTTTGGAGCACTACAACTAAATCATATTGGCAGAACACATGTTCTGGCGCTAACAACAAAGCACTGTCTAATAAAAATTCGGCTTTATCGTAATGCTGATTACTACTGGCAATTTGCGCTAACAAGCGCATAGCTTCAACATTGTCAGGCTGTTGTTGCAAATAAAATTGGCACCTGCGCTGTGCCTGCGCAATATTGCCTTCATACAAATTTGAATAACCGCTGCGGATATGCAGCGGCAAACTTTGGTAATACTCAGCATTTGCGCGGGCATTCTCAGCTAAACTTAACTGCTGATTTAACTGGTAGATATCGGCGAGTTTTAACCAAGCACTGGTTAAGCTTGGGTTGTATTTTGTTGCTTTTAACAAAGCAGCTAATGCTTTATTTGAGTTGTTTAACAACAAATAATTGTAGGCTTGTTCTTGATACCCACGCGCATGTTTTGGGTTAATTTTGAGCAAATTATCAATAAAACCTAATGCTAGGCTCGGCTGGTTTAAATACCTATTACACACAGCCGCAAGATAAAAACCCAGTTGACCATATTCAGTTTGCTCAATTTGCTGCAAACGACGCCAAGCTTCGTGCACATCACCATTTTTAACCAAAGCCTGTATTTGTTGCAGCATAAGTATCTGTTCGTCGTTAATATGTGTATTTGAGTTTTATACCAAAAGTTTGTGGCCGATTAACAGTAACTCTTTTGATATCGTCTTGGTCGTTAATAAAAAGCTCGGCTCTTTCATCGGTTAGATTATTAATATACAACTGCAGTAACCACTTATTTAACTCTAAACTGATGGATGTATTGATAATTTGATAACTGTCTTGTAGCTCACGTTGCTCTGCAACCAACGAACTCCAAGCACTTTGTGAATATACCAATGACAATTGCCAATCTAACCAATATTTGTTTATTTTCCAATTGTAATGGCTGCGAATGTTGCCCTGAAAATTTGGGGTTAAAGGTAATTCACTGCCAACCGGAGCAAGCTCTATCGCCTGCGCTTTTAATTCGGTTAATTTGCTGTCAATAAATGAGGCTGCGGCAAACAAACGCCAACTTGGTGTTAGTTGCCAAATAATATCCCCTTCTAGGCCATTTATTCTTGAGTCAGCCGCATTTTCAATAAAAGTTAAAATAGATACGTTTTGTGGATCAAAACGTGAAACTTGCATATTTTGCCATTTAATATGGTAAGCATTTGCATTAAAACGTAACTTGTTATCCAACCAAGTGGATTTCAGCCCTAGCTCATAGTTTTTAACATCATCTGTGTTATATGTAGTTGCGACGTCGGCAAATTCAGGGTTGGTCGATTGAATACCACCTCCGCGATTAAATCCGCCTGGCCTAAAACCTTCAGAATAAGTGGCGTAAACTAATTTATCCTGTTGCCAGTTATAACTCAGGTTCACTTTGTATATGGTATCTGACTGCTTAAGTGGTTTATCGCTATGCCCACCAGAAACATCATAATCGCGCCCGCGGTCAGTATTTACTGAGCCTTGAAAAATACCATCAGCAAAATTAGATGAACCACTTATATCAGTTTCAATTTTGTACTTCCGAGCCCCCAAAGTCGCAGTAACTTGCTCCGACAAATTAAACGACAACTCGGCAAACAGAGCTTGCTGTTTTTCGCGTCTAGTAATGTCATTAAAAAAAGTTACGCCAGCGGCACGTGGATGCGGATTAATACTTTTTGCGCTTGATATCGGCGCGTTGGCTGCAAAACCGAGTTCAGGTGCAGCTAAATACACATAGTCGTCTAAGGTTGCGAGTTCAAAATCATCTAAATACAAACCAAAAACAGAATCCAAGTATGGGTTAGCATCATAAACAAACCTAAGCTCATGGGTTGTTTTGTCGTGCATCTGCTTACCGACAAATCCTTTAGTTGGATCTTTACATTGTCTCTGTTCGGTGATCAAACTTGCTGGAATATTATAATTAACTATGTAATTGGGATTATTATAAGTGCAAGTGTAATACGCAATATAAGCCCCACTATTGTTATAACCTGTATAGTCAATAAGTTGATTAACTTCACGCTCTAACATAGAGCCTGCGTACAAAACTTCCAATTGGTCAATTCGGCCTTCTAACGTCAACGAGGTCTGGTTAAATTCATCTTCGAGCTTATCTGGAAAAAATCGACCAACGGCTAAATCGCCGACTTCAGGGTCCATATCAAACACACCATCAGCTTCAATCTGCTGAGCATTATGTTGCAAGAGTATTTGCCAATCGTCATTGAGCCAATATTTGCCCGATAAGCGAAAACCTTGATACACACTTTGATTAAAGTCATCTTTGATAAGATGTTGGTTATTAATTGTTTGGTAACTAGCATCATTCAAATTAACAAGCGAGTTGGGGTTTATTGCAGGGTCTAAAGTAAATTCACCGTATTGGTTATCTATATAACCACCTTGCGACACTGTATATGCCGACAAACGTAATGCAAGATCATCACCTACGGGGAAATTCAGCATAGCTTGTAAACTGTGGCTATTATCACCTTGTTTAGTGTGAGCAAAATCTAAACTGGTACTTGCTTCAAATCTAAATCGCGAAGGTTTGTTGGTAATGTACCTTACGGTGCCAGCTTGAGCGCTCGCACCAAACAATGTGCCTTGCGGGCCAGCTAAAACTTCAACTCTAGCTAAATCATGTGTATACAAATCAATGTTTCTGCCTGGTGCTGTTACGGGTTGCTCATCTAAATACACAGCAACATTTGGCATACTACCTTGTGCACCAGCTAACATAACCGCTATGGGTTGTATCGCCATGCCTCGCATAAAAATATCGGCTTGTCCTGGCCCTCTAGCTGCAATAGCAACATTAGGCAAATACAGGTTTAAAGCGTCTAAATTAGCTAAATTAAGCTCAGAAACAGTTCGACCTGACAAAGCTTGCAACGCCACTGGCACAGTTTGCATATTTTGCACACGCTTTGATGAAGTTACTTGGATAACTTCGATATCTGAGCTAACCAATTGAGTTGAATCAACTACTTGAGCAATAACCGACACAGGCAATCCAGTTAATACAGAGCTTACAACTTGAGCTAAGTAACTAGGTTTAACTAAAAGTTTTGCCCATTGTGGTTGCATGTATCAGCCCAGTGCGATTAAGTGAGTTTGATAATTTATTATAGTAGAAGATGAATTTTTCTAAAGATATTATGGAATTGCTTAAAGGGCGTGACTATAGTTAGTAACAATTCTATTGAAGGCTGAGACAAGGATAGACGTGCGAAATTTACGCTTTAAATTGGTTTTAGCATTTTTATGTGCTGTAACAATTCCCTTGTTTACTAACTTTGTTTTTACCATTAACGAAGTGCAAACCCATGCTCGAGATGCTTTCGAAAGCCGCTTTTACGGCGAAGTCCAGCAAATTGACAATGGCATCAGTCAAATGTTTAAACTGTATGCAAGCCAACTCAGCTTACTCAGTGAACAAGAAATATTTAAAGACAGTGCCCAACATATATCGACTTATATGCACTTGCCAGCAACACAAATGCGACCTAGCTCAAGCAATACAGCAGAAAAAGCGCTGTTTAAACAATTTGCTCAAATAGCCCAGCATTACCCAAACCTCAATTACATTTATTTTGGCACTGAGCAAGGTGGTTATGTTCAATGGCCTGAAGGTTCGACCACAGACAATTATGATCCACGAATGCGGCCTTGGTACACATCAGCCAAACAAGCGGATGGTGAGATTATCCGAGCGCCCGCTTATTATTGGGCAGCTGATAACACCATGCTCATATCGACAGTTCGCCTGATCAAAAACCAACAAAACAAAATGATTGGTGTGGTTGGTATTGATATTACTTTAGACGAATTTACTAAAATGCTGTCGAAAGCAGAATTTGGTGAGCAAGGTGAGTTAGTGGTCATTGAACATACGGGTAGAATCTTAGCTGACACACGAAATCCACAAAATGTGTTTAAATATGTTGAAAACACCCTGTCAGAAGCCGACAAGTTTTTAGCGGTTGAATATATTTCACCTTACTTAAATTGGAAATTTGTTGGTTTAATCCCCCATACAGCCGTTGAAGAAAATGTATCTGAGCTCACTTTGTACGTACTGATAATCACCTTAATCAGTATTATGTTATTCGGCACTGGCGCGGTTATTTTTTCTAAAAAACTATCTAATGTGATAGAGCAACAACACAATCAACTTGCACAAGCCAAACATCAAGCCGAACAAGCCAGCCAAGCTAAAAGTGAATTTTTAGCCAACATGAGTCATGAAATTCGCACCCCGTTAAATGGTGTACTTGGCATGGCACAATTGTTAGCCTCTAGCCAATTAAATAAAGAACAAAAGAGTAAACTCAAAACCATTGAGAACTCTGGCCGTCTATTAATGGGGATCATAAACGACATCTTAGACTTCTCGAAAATTGAAGCACAAAAGCTAGAAATTCACCCAGTTTCGACCAAACTACAAGAACTTGTTGAAGATGTAGTACTGGCACATAGAGCAAACGCCAGCCAAAAAGGTCTAGAAATGATTATTGATATGTCTGACGTAGCGAACATGCAGGTATTTGCCGATGACATAAGAATTAGCCAGATACTCGGCAATTTAATTTCAAATGCGGTTAAATTCACTGAGGCTGGCTGCATTACTGTCAGTGTAAAACTAGCCGAACACTCAACCAAAGAGCTTGCTCATATTGAATTTTCCGTGGCCGACACCGGAATTGGTTTAACCGAACAACAGCAAAACAACATATTTAAAGCATTTGAACAAGCTGATGGTTCAACTACACGAAAATATGGTGGCACAGGTTTAGGGCTGGCCTTATGCCAAAGATTAGTGACCTTGATGAAGGGCACACTAAAAGTGGCATCACAGCCGCAACAAGGTAGTAAGTTTTATTTTGAATTGCCACTCAAAATAGAGAAATCAGCACAATACCATGTTGCGCCCGAGATACTACACAATAGCGTAGCACTTATTATTGATGATATTGCCGAAAACCACCGGGTGTTAAATGGTTTTTGCGACAGTTGGCATATCAAACACCATAATTTTTTAGCACCGATAGAATTAAAAAGCTGGTTGAGTGAACAAAAACGTATCGACTGCGATTTTTTACTCCTAGATTATGCTATGCCGCATATAGATGGATTATCACTATATAAATCTATCTATAAGTTATTACCCAGTCACTGCCAAGCCATACTCATAACTTCAGTTGATTCAGAAGAGATATACCAAGAATGCCAGAAATTAAACATTAAACATATCCACAAACCTATTATTGGCAAAAAACTCCTGCAGACTTTATGCAAAAGCTTAGAGCCGCACGAACATGAAAGTGAAGTAGAAGCAGCGCCAGTACAACCAACAGGAAATGGCAATAAGCGAATTTTAATTGTTGAAGACAATGATATTAACTACATGGTGGCAGAGCAGTACCTAACAGGTAAAGGATACCAAGTTGATTGGGCTGAAAATGGTGAAGACGCGCTAAAAATGTTCCAGCCTGAATATTATTTGTTAGTATTAATGGACTGTATGTTACCCGGCATAGATGGCTACACTGCAACACAAGAAATAAGGTTGCTTGAGCGCTCAACCAATGCAAAAGCAACGCCGATAATTGCGCTCACGGCAGATGTTACCAGTCAAAATGAAAAAAAATGTTTAGACGCAGGTATGGACGCTTACGTTACTAAACCCTTTAATTTTGCGGAGCTGCAAAAATGCATAGATGCTTACTCAACACAAACCTGATTTTTGCCCTGCTGTTTAGCACTATATAAAGCTTTATCTAGCCTTAGCAAAAACTGATCAACATTTTCGTGATATTGCCACTGACTTACACCAAAACTTGCAGTAAAACGAATGCTTTGTTTATCAAACAAGCTTACATTTTGTTCTATCGTCTGCCTAATTTTCTCCGCTATAGCTGCAGCAGCATGCGCATCCTGGTTAGGTAAAATAAGCAAAAATTCTTCGCCGCCCCATCTAACTAAAGTGTTGAGTTTGCCATATATCCCTTGCACTATCGCCACAGCATCACAAATAACTTTGTCACCGGCTAAATGTGTGTAGGTATCGTTAATTTGTTTAAAGTTGTCTAAGTCAAACAAGATGACCGAACAGGTACATTTTTTATTTTTGTGCGAAAACAGTCGATTGACTAAATGCTCAAAACCATGCCGGTTTGCAACACCGGTTAATTTGTCGGTAATCGCCATGCGCTCAAGCTCTTTCTGATAACGTCGCATGGTATAAAACACGACAGCAATCACTAAAATGGATATCAACAAGCCGATAGACAAATTGAGCAACAAGGGTTGAATAATTCGTTTGTCCCAAGGTTTGTCTGTGTGCAATATCATTAACGACCATCCCAACTCAGGCACATAACGACTGTTTACATGAGCAGACTGGTTAGCAAAATTAAATCGAGTTGTACTATTTTCGCTGCTTAACAATTGCGATTTATAAGCGGCTAAACCAGTAATATCTTCCAATGTTTTTATCGGTTGTTTATCAAATAAATAATTATTGCTTTGCAGCATTACTTGACCTTGCTCGTCAGCAAAAAAGATAAAAAATTGCTGGTGAAGGTTGTTATCGTCCAATAATTGTTTAACCGAGGTCACTGACAAACCAATACCGATAGCGCCTAGATATAGCCCATCAGAATCAATAACCTTATAATTAATAAAAACGGTTAATGATTGTAAGTCACGGGTGTCTAAATCAATGTTCACTATGTAGTCTTGTGTACTTTCAGTCACAGAAAAATACCAGTTATCTTGCGCATCATGCTCAGATACTTGTTTTAATACCCCATTCGGATGGTAATAATTTCGTGTTTTTTCAGAAACAAAAAAACTTGTAATGGCATTATTACGCTGTTGAATTTCAGCTAAATACCTTTGCATTTTCGACGCTTCTTGTTCGCCATTATGTACCCAGTCATGCACAAAAGTATCTTGTGCCATTAACGAAGAAATATGGATGGGCGCCATCAGCTTTTCTTTAATTTTGGAATAAATACTGATGCCAGTTAAAGGTACAACCTCAGAAACAATTTGTTCAGATAAAGTATGCCTAGCAGACCAATAACTTAACGTACTTACAGCAATAAACCCAACTAATAAAAATATGGAGACTAAGGTTAACGCTCTGTTTTTAGTATTCATTTATTCTCGTTTTTTTAACGCAATCTCGCGTAGGATACCATGGTTCAGATAATAGTGAGCCCATTTGCGGAAATGTAGCACAAAAAATCGCGGTAAATTCACCTTGTTGCCAGGTTAAAACCGACTACACTAACAACAAGTGCTAGATAAATGGAATTACTCAATGGCAATAGCAATCAAAAACTGGAATGCGCTGCTGCTAGATGACAGCCCTTCAATAATAGCCTTGATGACTCAAGTACTAAAAAATGAAGGAATTGAAAACATTAGTGCCTTTTCAGACGCCAGTTCAGCATTGAGCTATTTAGCCGCTCATCCGGTTAACATTATTTTTAGCGATTTAAATTTACCTAACATAGATGGTATAGAGTTTATTCGTTTGTTGCAGCAACACAATTACTCAGGCCATTTAGTCATAGTGAGTTCAATGTCAGCTAAAACCATCAAGTCAGTTGAACAATTGGCTCGTACCTGCAAGCTCAATCTTATTGGTAGTATCACAAAACCTATTACTGAACAGGCGGTGGCTAGCCTATTAATAAAGGCCAGCGAATACAAAAGACCTAGCCATAGAGCCAAGGTTGAAAAGCTGAAAATTTATGAACTGATTAGAGCTTTGGAGCAACAGCAATTTGATTTGTATTACCAACCGCTAATTTGTAATAAAACACGTAGAATTATCGGCTTAGAAGCGCTTGCTCGGCTTAACCACCCTTCTAAAGGTTTAGTTTTCCCTGACAGTTTTATTATGGAACTAGAGCACAATGCTTTAATTAAACATTTAACTTATGAACAACTCGATCAAGTATTACAACAAATAGCCAGTTGGCGAGACAAAGGTTTAGCCTTAAGCGTTTCGCTAAACATATCTGCGACCCTGTTAGTTGAAAAGAATTTACCTGATATGATTTTTGAGCTGTTAACCTGTTATAACCTGCCCGCTGACAAACTGGTATTGGAAATTACCGAATCCAGTGTTATAGAGCAACAAGCCGATATGTTAGAGGTGTTGTCACGTTTATCCATGCGTGGAATAAAACTTTCAATAGACGACTTTGGTACAGGTTATTCATCCGTTGAGCGCTTAATCGACCTCCCCTTCTGTGAAATGAAAATTGACAAACAATTTGTCCAAAATGCCGTAACGGATGAAGGGCAACGCGCGACCTTAGAATCTATGGTCAATATGGCTAAACGCTTAGGCATGACTGTTGTACTAGAGGGAGTTGAAACCCTTGAACACTGGAATATGGCTTGTCACTTGAGCGGCGATATTTTGCAAGGTTATTACATAGCCAAACCTATGCCAGCTGACAAATTAAGTGATTGGGTGGAAAAATGGCAAAAGGCAACAGCTTAATTCAACCTGTTAAAGTGCGGTTTTGTATCCGAAAGTGTTCAGCTCCAAATAAGGTTAAATAATAGTTTGGGATTTGCTCCCCATGAATTGCCCATCAACAGATGCCAAAAAGGCCGCTTGCGCGACCTTTTTAGACGTTATATTCGACACAACTGCCGAATTAACTATTAAGCATTACGATTACGGAAACGCTCAATTAATGCATTGGTTGAGCTATCACCATTTAACTCAATTGAGCTGTCTTCTAATTTAGCTAAAACGTCGTTACCCAACACTTTACCTAATTCAACACCCCATTGGTCAAATGAGTTAATGCCCCAAATAATACCTTGTACAAATACTTTGTGTTCGTACATAGCAATTAACTGACCTAAAGCTTTAGGGGTTAATTTTTCCATCAAAATAGTATTAGTTGGTTTGTTACCTTCAAACACTTTTTGTGGTGCTACTTTTTCAATTTCTTCGTCAGTTAAACCTTTACCAGCGAACTCAGCTTTAACTTGCTCAACAGTCTTACCTTGCATTAATGCTTGGGTTTGACCAAAACAGTTAGAAGCTAACATAGCGTGGTGATTGGTCATTTCGTGCTGAGAATGCAATGGCATAATAAAGTCAGCAGGAATTAACACTGTACCTTGGTGAATTAACTGGTGGAAAGCGTGTTGACCATTTGTACCTTCACCACCCCAAATTACAGGGCCAGTAGCATAGTCTAAGTAATCACCAGTTGGTGTAGCAGACTTACCGTTAGACTCCATATCTAACTGTTGTACATATGCTGGGAAACCACGTAAATAGTGATCATATGGCAATAATACATGGCTTTGTGCACCAAAGAAGTTGATGTACCAAACACCTAACACACCTAATAACGCAGGTACGTTTTCTTCTAAAGGAGCAGTTAAGAAATGTTGATCCATTTCATAAGCACCGTCTAACAACTCTTCAAAGTTGTCGAAACCTAGTGCTAATGCAATTGGTAAACCTATTGCTGACCATAATGAGTAACGGCCGCCAACCCAATCCCACATTGGGAAGATGTTGTCTGCGTCCATACCAAATTCAGTTGCAGCTTTAATGTTTGAAGAAACACACATAAAGTGTTTAGCGATATCTTCAAATTTACCGCCATTTTCTAAGAACCAAGCTTTAGCTGTTTCAGTATTTTTTAATGTTTCTTGCGTACCAAACGACTTAGAAGACATTAATACTAAAGTGGTTTCAATTGGCAATGTCGCTAAAACGTCATGGATGTGAGAACCGTCTACGTTAGCAACAAAGTGAACTTTAAGGCCATCAACACGATAAGGCTTTAACGCCTCAGTCATAATTTTAGGACCTAAGAAAGAACCACCAATACCAATAGCTAATACGTCAGTAAATTGCTTACCTGTGTAACCAGTACGCGTACCATTGTGAACTTCGTTCACGAATGCTTTCATTTTAGCTAAAGTCGCTTGTACTTCTGGCATTACATCTACACCGTCACACAATACAGGCTTGCCTGATTTGTTACGTAATGCAGTGTGTAATACAGCACGGTCTTCTGAAGTATTAATACGTGCGCCAGCAAACATGCCGTCACGTTTTTCTTCAACTTGCGCTTCACGCGCTAAGTCTAATAACAATGCTTTGGTTTCTTCAGTAATACGGTTTTTTGAGTAATCTAACTCTATGCCACAAGCTTGAGCTGAAAACTTAGCAAAACGCTCAGAATCTTGTGCAAACAAGTCGCGCATATGAAGGTTTTTAGCTTGCTCGAAATGAGCTTGCAAAGCTTGATAGCTTTTTAACTGTGTAAATAAAGCCATAATCTTGTTCTTTATAATCTTTTATGTGAATGCGTAAAACAAACAAGGCGGTGAAATACCGCCTTGTAACTTAAAAATATGCGGCTAATTAAAGCTTAGCGCGTAACATATCTTCTAGTTTGTTTTGGTCGATAGCAAAGTTACGGATACCTTCAGCTAACTTCTCAGTAGCCATTGCATCTTGATTATGCTCCCAACGGAATTGATCTTCAGTCATACGAGCTGGACGCTCTTTGATTTCACCGTTGTAAGATAATTTAACCGGTAACTCACCTTCAACTGCTTCTAACTCTTCTAATAAGTTAGGACCAATTGTTAAACGGTCACAGCCAGCTAATTCAGTAATTTCGTCGATGTTACGGAAGCTTGCGCCCATAACAACAGTTTCATAACCGTGCTCTTTGTAGTAGTTGTAAATGCTAGTTACAGAAACAACACCTGGATCTTCGCTTGGTGCATAGCTGTCTTTACCTTCAGCTTTTTTGTACCAGTCTAAGATACGGCCAACAAATGGAGAGATTAAGAAAGCGCCAGCTTCAGCACATGCACGTGCTTGAGCGAAGCTGAATAATAGAGTTAAGTTACAGTTAATGCCTTCTTGCTCTAAAACTTCAGCAGCTTGAATACCTTCCCAAGTAGAAGCTAATTTAATTAATACACGCTCGTTAGCAATGCCAGCGTCGTTGTATAATTTCATTAATTTACGAGCTTTAGCAAGTGAACCTTCTTTGTCGAAAGATAAACGTGCGTCAACTTCTGTAGAAATACGGCCAGGGACGATTTTTAAGATTTCTAAACCGATGTTTACTGCTAACTTGTCGCCAGCATCAATGATTTGTTGCTCAACATCGTTAGATTGTGCTTTAGCCCACTCAATTGCGTCAGCAATTAAAGTGTCATACTCAGGAATTTGAGCAGCTTTTAATAAAAGGCTTGGGTTAGTTGTTGCGTCTTGAGGCTTGAACTTTTTAATTGCCTCAATATCACCAGTATCAGCAACAACTGTAGTTAATTTACGTAGGTTTTCCAGCTTAGTAGTCATGTATAGCTATCCTATAATTTCAGTTGGTCTAACAAAATTTTTTAAAATTATTGCGTGCATTATACAGGAATTGGTGTATTCGTGCATTCATCATTAATGCCACACGCCATTCACAAAATGTATGACGGATATTAGCAAAGTCGTATTAATATGACTATATTTATGCTAACGTCAATTTAATTTGTTTAAGTAACAACTATAACGTCAATTAAGTTACACTTATGTTAATCTTTTTATTTGCATTTTTTGTTAGGTAGCCACTTTATGGTTATGCGCAGTAGTTTTTACGCAAAAAAGAAAGTCATGATTGTTGACGATTGTGAGCCTATTCGCTCGGCCGTCAAAGGTATGTTACAAAAAATTGGCTTTGTCCATATAACCTCGGCTGCTAACGGCAATCAAGCTCTGCAAATAGCAACTGACACTCGTTTCGACTTTATATTGGCAGATTTTAACTTAGGTGAAGGCAAAGACGGTTATCAGTTATTTGAAGAGTTAAAACACAAAAAACTCCTCGCCCCTCATACTTGTTTCTTTATGATTTCCGCCGAAAATCGCCGGCCTTATGTACATGGATTAGTTGAGCTACAGCCTGATGACTTTTTACTCAAGCCTTTTACCTATAAAGGGTTAGAGATGCGTTTTTCACGTGCGCTCGCGAAAAAAGTTGCGCTCAATAAAGTATATAAAGCAATTAACGACGATGAAACTGATTTAGCAGTCGAAGAATGTAATACCTTAATAAAAGAAGACCCTGCCAGCGCATTAGTCGCATTACGAATGAAAGGTGAGTTGTTACTGAAACAAGACAAACCGGATAAAGCGTTAAAACTATACAACAATGTATTAAAAAAGCGTGAGGCTAGCTGGGCTTTATTGGGCAAAGCCATTGCCACGTTAAAAAGCGGCGACTTGGTTGATGCTGAATCTCAACTTTTTGAGTTGCTCGATCGCGACGACACTAGATTAGAGGCGTACGATTGGTTGGGCAGACTAAATATAGTGCGTGAAGATACTGTAACAGCTTTTGAGATGTTAATGGAAGCGGGTAAAATTTCGCCACGCAACTTATTTAGGCAGCGCGCCATAGCCAACCTAGCAATTGCAAATGGCGAAACCGAAGAAGCAGTACGAGCCTATTCACGTATTTTAAAAGACAGTCGATTTTCAGTATTTGATACACCAGAAAATTATCTAAATTTCGCCCGTTGTTTGCTCGATTTAAGTAACGACTCAAACAAACTTGAAATTGCTAAACAAATAACTAAATGTACCGATCTACTCAAGGATATAGACAAGCGCTTTTATTCTGAAGCAGTCAGAGCGCAAGAGCTGGTAATAAAAGCTCGTGTACAAGTGCTTAAGGGCAATATGGAAGATGCTCGTAATAATCTTGAAGAAAGTGAAAAACACGACTCCCCCTACGACACAGTAGACGACCGCTTAGACAAAGCGAAAGCTTATTTCTCAACCGGTAATTTATCGCGCAGTGATGAAATTATGGAAACGCTACATGAGGTTGCTGGCCATGATGACCTTATTTCAACCACGCTACAGGTTTTGATTAACAAAGAAAAAGCCAGCCATGAAGAATTACGTGAACGTATTCGAGCATTAAATAACGAAGGTTTAGCTTTATATCAAAAAGCTATGTATCCGCAGTCGGTTGAATGTTTTGTTGAAGCCTACCAATATATGCCAAACAACGCGAGTTTGGCACTAAACTTAGTACAAGCAATTACTAAGGTTGGCACCTTCTTAACCCAAGGGAAAAACCCCAAAGAAATGAAGTCTATGTGCCAAAATTGCGTGAATATCATTGAGCAATCAGACTTATCTGAAAACAATATGCGACGATATCACGCTATCAAAGACGAGCTTGTAGCGCTACTTAGCGCCAAAGATATAGCTTAATCCTATTACAGCCAATAACACTATATACGGATACATAACTGTTGGTTTTAGCGAGTTACATAAATAAGCTTTAACTAACCCAAAAACACCGGGGCGCTGCTTTTGCCATTCAGTATTAAAAGCAGGTTCTGAAGTTGCATTTGTCTCAGACATTTTTTCAATCTCTAACAAACGTACTTCAAAGCGTGATTGAAAGGTTTTCCAAATACCATCTTGCAACCACAAGATAGCAACAACAGACAGCAGTAAACACAGTTGCATATTCGTGATTAAACCAACAAAGGTTAAAATCACAGCTAACAGTTTTATCGCCAGCGAGCCAAACTCATATTTATCATATGCTTGTTGTAATGTTTGCCATTCAATATAGTTTTGCGGTGTTTTATCCATTTAAATTTCCAAACTTTTTATAAAACTTAATTTCTATTTAACAATTTTTCTTAGAGCAAATAAGCAACAGGCCACAGCGATTGACGTTGTTAATTTTAGGGTAAAATTTTTTCTTAGAACAAGGCAAATTTGTGCGTCAATAGCTTGTCTATTGCAAACAAATTTAACGCAGTTATAAGGCAAAATAGCCGCTAAAATGCGATATGACGGCCGCCGTCTAGTTTCAGCTGCCTTCCCGTCATATAGTTACTTTTGAGTATAAAAATCACAGCCTCAACAATTTCTTGCGCGCCTGGCTCTATGCCTAGCACTGATTTCTTCAATGTTTTTGCTCTATATGCGTCATCATCGTCTTGATTAAACATTAAAAGCGATGGTGCAATGGTATTTACTTTAACCTTAGGTGCAAATTTTTTCGCAAACGACAAAGTTAAATTATCTAGCGCAGCTTTACTTGCACAATAAGCGATATGCTTGTCACTACCCTTCTCTACCGTGTAGTCAGTAATATGGATAATATCTGCAATTTCTTTACAAGCAGACAATTTTTCAGCAAGAGATAAATTAATCAAATAAGGTGCTTCAACATGAATTTGCATCATGTACTTTAACAGCTGGGCATCGACTCGGCCCTGTTCGGCACACCAGTCACTGGCATTGTGCACAATAGCTCGCACGCTAGCCACATTGACTTGCACCCAAGCAATAAAATCATCAACGCCTTGGGTAGATGAAAAATCAGCTTGTACGCAACTAATACCTTTTTCTTGAAGTTGCGTAACACCAACTCGTTCACTTCTATATGTCGCGACAACATTAAAATCTGAAGCTTGTAAATGCAAAGCGAGTGCTAATCCCACTCTTTGTGCTGCGCCTGTAATAATTACTGCGTTTTCTATCACTTTTTACCTCTATCATGCACTAAGCTTTCAGTGCCATATTATATACCCAAGCTACTTGAAAATGCGTGATTTCAGCAAGAGATAAAAAGCATTTAGACAAGGCATTGATTGAAGGTAATGGTTATCCCTTTTCAAAATCAATAACGCCGTATAAATGCTTTTTAACCTTGCCCTTTGGGAGCTTCACAGCGTTTCTATTACTGCGTTATGTTAATTTGAAAGGTACCTTACATTCCTTCATTAACATGCCTTGTACTAAAAACGCTGTGATAGCTCTGAAACATGCATCTTCAAATAGCTTGGGTATAATTAATCTGCTATTATTCGCGCCCCAAAATCAGCTTGTTTAAATGCCAACGGTGAGGTCTTTATGTCTGTTAATCAATTTGATCCAAAACAAACCACTACGTTAGATACCCCTAAAAAGGTTTTAGCGGATCAGTCTAATGCAAGCGTTAATCTTGCAAAAGATACCACAGGCAATAAAAAAGTGGGCTTTGTTAGCCTTGGTTGCCCAAAAAACTTAGTTGATTCTGAACGTATTTTAACCCAACTTCGCACCGAAGGTTATGAAGTGGTGCCAAGTTATCACGATGCAGGCATAGTCATTGTAAATACCTGTGGTTTTATCGACTCAGCTGTACAAGAGTCACTTGATACCATTGGTGAAGCTTTACAAGAAAATGGCAAGGTGTTGGTAACTGGCTGTTTAGGTGCAAAAGAAGACGAAATAAAAGAAGTTTACCCAAATGTATTGGGGATCACTGGCCCACACGCATACGAAAATGTAATGGAACAAGTGCATACCCATTTACCAAAACCAGGCCAAGTACCCTTTGCCGCACAAGTGCCAGATACGGGCGTTAAATTAACCCCAAAACATTATGCGTATTTAAAAATATCTGAAGGCTGTAATCACAGATGTAGCTTCTGCATTATTCCGTCGATGCGTGGTGATTTAGACTCGCGCGCTATTGGTGAAGTTTTAAGCGAAGCGCAAAGGCTTAAAGCTGCAGGCGTGAAAGAGTTGTTAGTCATTTCGCAAGATACCTCAGCCTATGGCGTAGACCGCAAAAACAAAACAGAGTTTTTCGACGGCATGCCAATTAAGAGTAATTTTAAAACCTTATGCCAACAGTTAAGCAAAATGGGCATTTGGGTACGTTTGCATTATGTGTATCCATACCCGCATGTTGATGAAATTGTGCCATTAATGGCGCAAGGTGCTTTGTTGCCTTATTTAGACATTCCATTCCAGCATGCCAGCAAACGTATTTTAAAATTAATGAAGCGCCCAGGTAATGTAGATAAAACCTTAGAGCGTATTCAAAAATGGCGTGAGCTTTGCCCTGAATTAGTTATTCGTTCTACCTTTATTGTTGGATTTCCGGGTGAAACCGAAGAAGAATTTGAAGAGTTATTAGACTTTTTACAAGCGGCTAAATTAGACAGAGTTGGTTGTTTTAAATACTCACCTGTCGAAGGTGCAACTGCGAATGATTTACCCGATCATGTACCTGAAGATGTTAAAGAAGAACGTTTCCACCGTTTTATGCAATTACAGCAACAAATCAGTGAAGAACGTTTAGCCACCCGTGTTGGCAAAACTTACCAAATTTTAATTGATGAAGTAGACGAAGAAGGCGCAATTGGCCGTTGTTTTGCCGATGCACCAGAAATTGACGGCGTGGTTTATTTAAATGACGAAACCCAACATAAACCGGGTGATCTTGTTGAAGCCAAAATTATCGCCTCTGATGAATACGATTTATGGGCGGAATCAATTTAAAAACATTGGAGCGCGAATAGCATTGTTCGCGCTTTGACTTAAGTGGCAGAGAATCGGCTACTTGCTTGGAATATTTTTCACAAAAACGCTTCAAGTCTGTCCCTAGATCGCTCACAAAAGATATCCCTCTCTTTTGAAGTTTTGCTCAAAACATTTCCAATCAATTAGCCTTGCTAATGCGCTGCTGGAGCACAAGTTCTTTTTCAGCCTCCGATAAAAAAGACTGACAAAGCATACTCCATGCTGATTTTTTGAAATGCACGCTCAAACCGCAACTTCAGGTTAAAAATATTGAAGCAATAACTTAGAGCAAAACCTCTTTTTCAGGGATGAAAAAGCGGAGCGTACATGGACGTATTCACAGCGTTTTTGCGAAAGTTATGGTTCAATGTTTTTGCATGATGCACGGAATTACCCGCGAAGCCTTTGCAGAAAATTATGCTTCAAGTGTGCTTGAACGCAACATACTCTAAGAGTACACATCAAAAATCACTCAGAAATAGCAGCTTTAAAAGCCTCAGCTAATAACGCCCCACGCCATCCCAAAGTTACATCAGGCTCAACATCACGGCTCCACTCAGTAACCTGCCAATGATAACCAATAAACTGGTTAATCAAACGCTTAGGCGCCAGTAACTCAACGCTAATTTGATGCTGCTCAGCAACATCAGCCGCAACCTTTTTAAGTTTGCCGTATATTTTTTTATAGCCCGAAATTTCCGCCACTCGTTTAATTTTTGCAGGGCACGCTTCTTCAGATACAGCTTTACCAGCTTCAATACAAGCTAACATGGCTTTGCCATGGCGTTTAATTTCCATTGGATGAATCCCCGGAATATTAAACATACTTTTAAAACTACCCGGTCTGCGCTGGCATAAAGTAACAATACTGCGCTCGTGTACTACAAAATTGAGCGCTAAGTTTTTTTCAACCGCATAATTAAAACGCCATTCAATCAACTTAGCCAAAATAGCCAATTCACGAGGAGTTAACTCCCAAGCACTTTTAACATCACGCCAAGCAAGTGTAGGATCAACCTCTTGAGTACGTTTACTAATTAAGCCTGTTACCTCTTGCTCAACATAATCAAGCATATTGATATCCACTAGCTTTTGCATTTGGATGTCAAAAATGGGCAGTAAATAGCGTACATCGTCAGCAGCATAATCAAGTTGTTGCTGGCTTAGTGGGCGTTTTAACCAGTTAGTACGGGCATGACCTTTATCTAATTCAACACCTTGATATTGAGCGACCATAGCCCCTAAACCAATAGATGCATTATCACTGATAAATGCATGGGCTATTTGAGTGTCAAAAAAAGCGGTTGGTGTTGCCTTTAATCCAACTTTTAATACCTCGATATCTTCACCGCATGAATGAATAACTTTAATCACATCAGGCGATTCAACCAATTGTTTAAGTGGCGACAAATCATCAAGTGCTAGTGGATCAATTAAATATACATTGTCTCGGTCAGCTATCTGTACTAATCCCAAAGCAGGATAAAAGGTGCGCTCTCGAACAAACTCAGTATCAAGTGCAATAACAGGTTGTTGCAGCAAGTTGCTGCAACATAGTTCTAATTCGGTTTGGCTGGTAATAAACTGCACTGGTTATGGATATCCTTGTGTTTAATTCGCTTTTAACGCTTTTTTCAATGCATCTAATAAATTGGGCGGAATTTTATTAAAAGTTAAAGTTTGTGCTTGCGCATCAAATTCAACTTTTTCACCTAATAATTCGCGATCAAACGAAATACTCATGCCACCACCTTGGCCGAAAAATTTCTGCATACCTTTAGTTGCTGAAGCATATACAGGGCATTCTTCGCTAAAATCATCCGCTTGAGCAGCTGAATCATAAAAGCCGGCAATACCAGTTTTTTCTTCAATTTCTTGCGACAGGTTTTTCACTTGCATAAATTCGCCGCTTTGCGCGGCCATTTTCATTGCTTCAACCGAAACATCACGAATCGCTTGGCTTTTTTCATTGTCAGTCGAGTTATCTTCAATAAATTTCTCAACACTTTCAACGAGCTTTTGCGTCGCATCTTTAGCATTCATTTTTTCTTCAATAGCAAATGCTTCTGCCATAAAGTCGCCAATTTTGCGCCCTACTCGACCTTTAATATAACCAATTGAGCGTGGTGAATCTGGGTTAATTGACAACTCACTTAAATCAATTTGCAAAGCCAGCGAGATATTCGCAATATCCAAATATTGTGAGCGCTGTGGGTTTATTGCTTCACTTAACTGTACCGACTCTTTCACCCCTAACATAGTGGCGAGAATATATTGAGTGGCTAAATGCTGGTAATGCGCAATCACTAAGATAGTTTCTGCGGGTAAAGTTTCAGGCGTTAACCCTTCTAACATACGCTCTGCAACATTATCAGCAATTTGTTGCATATCTTCGCCTGCTTTAATTTGCGCAAATACAGCTGAATCAGCAGCGAAACTACAATATTGTTTTTGACCTTTTTTAGTAAACGACTGATGAATTTCGCCAGCTAAAAAATCGGCATTGTCGCCGCCTACTTGCGTACAAGTATCCAATTGAAGAGAGAGTTTGTCGTCTTTTAAGCGATAACGATTAAAGTATAAAGTTGCTTTGGTAACTGCCATAAATGCTCGTTGTTTGTAATTTTTACCAGTTTACTGCGGCATAATTTTATACCAGTGGTATAATTGCGCCGTCTGCCGATTTTGGCATTGTATCATGGGTTACCCCGCAGTTAAGAGATTTTCAAATTTTATGGCGCAAACTAGCAAATTTTCAGATCAAGATTTAGACCGAGTTGTATCAGCATTAAAAATAGCTTTATCAGCACAAAAAGCTCCGGCTAACTTATCTTTAGTGGCACTCGGTACTTTAGTTAGTGAAGTAATTGATAATAATTTTCCACAAGACAAACAAAAAGCCATAGCTGAAAACTTTGCCAAAGCACTGCAGGATTCAATTAAGGACTAATTGATTAATGTTTTTAAACAATCAGAATCAACAGAGATCCCATTTATATTCTTGGGGTAACTGGTTTAGTTTAACCAATATGTTGGTTGGACTATTTTTATTTACCATCTATTGGTTTGCTGATCCTATGCCGCAGAGCATTATTGGCAAACTCTATATGTTGATGTATTCAATAGGCCACGCCGGTTTTCTATTTTTTCTTGGTTATTTGATATTTGTTTTTCCAATTACCGCGTTAAACAAACCCAATATAGCCAAACCTTGGGCATCTTTTGTCGCGGCGTTAGGCATCACCTTTTTGTTTATAGATGCACTGATTTATTCAGCTTACGGCTATCACCTTAACTTTTTATCGCTCGACTACATTCAAAACGACTTTCAACTGCTGACCCAAAGCCTACCAACTGGCTTTAAAGTAGCGATATTTTTGGTGTTTATCGCAGTTTTTGCTGTTGAGTTGGTTTTAGCCAACGCGCTATGGCGCAATTTAGATAAGTATCGCCAAATACTGCTTAAAATTAAGTTATTACCTGTAGTGGTAACTTGTTTTGTTATTGGCCATATCGCGCATATTTGGGCCGATTTAAGCTTATATAAACCGATAACTCGACAAGATAATCAACTGCCGCTATCGCATCCAATGACGGCTAAAACCATGTTAAGCCAGTCGGGTTTGTTTGATATCGACGAATACCAAACCAAAAAACAACTGACTTTCGACTTATCGAGCTACAAAGTAGATATCCCTAACTTTCAATTTAGCTGTTTTAGTCCAACAACTAATTTCACAGTAACATTGTTAGAAAGTGAAAAGTTAACGGTTGAAGAGATCAGTCAATATATTCAACAATTAGATACAGGTTTTGCCGCCAGCCAACATTGGTCACCTCTGACTAGCCAAGATAGTTTGTTTGAAATTATTAGTGGTATGCCAGCCATTTACCAAGACCAGTTTAACCAAATGCCCAATGTATTGGATTCAGCGTTATTATCTACCGGGGTAAATAGCCAGTTTATTAATTTACCGTCGGATACACGCAAATGGTCAAGCAACTTTGAATCAGCCAATCGGGTTAGTAGTTTTACCGCACAGTTTTCATATTACAAGGTAAACAAAGAATCTGAACTTGCCGCGATTGCCAGCAAAGCCAAACAGCAAATTATTATTGTACAGGCTGGTGAAAGCCATGAATATGGTGCAATGCTGGTTAAAGGTGAATTAGTTCAGTTACCTACAATCACCTCAAATTTTGATGTATTACCGACTCTACTCGAAGGCTGGTTAGGCTGTTCTTTCCAACAAAGTTACGGCAAATTTGGCCAAAATGTATTTTCAGTTCCACGTCAAAATAATTGGTTAGTCAGTGCTGATAACGAACATATTTACGTTTGGCACCAAGATGTTTTAACTAAAATTGATAGCGACGCCAATATGCAAAGTGTGCAAATGGTTAGTCAACAAATTGCGCAACCACCAGTGAATGCCACGCTTGCACGTGCGATTCAATTTTTAAAACGCAACTTGGTTGAGAAATAACCAACAATTTAAATAACTTATTTAAATTTAGTGCCGACTATTGCAATCAAATGACATTTGATTAATATGGTCGGCCTCGGTCGGATTGTAGCGCAGCCTGGTAGCGCACTGTCATGGGGTGTCAGGGGTCGGAGGTTCGAATCCTCTCAATCCGACCAATTAACTTTTTGTTTATATTTTTTTCCCTAACCCTCTCGCTGAACAAATATTTGAGTGCCATAAATCCGCCATAATATACAGCCTTTACCACCTATAATTTCAACGCTAGCTTTTTATAATCAAGCCTATTATTATTTGAAAAAATAGTAATGAAAATTACTGGTTAAAGCTGGTTTTTTCAACTTTAAGAAGTAATTAGCTACCGAAATCATGAGCAATTGGGAACTTATTCGTGTCCATACGCCATATGTTCTAAAGCTTTTCTAAGTAATAACCCCATCCTATCCCATACCTAATTTAGCGGTTTGTTAATTTGCACTTAAAAATGATCCACCATTTGCACCCCAGAGAATGACTTTTCTAAAGACAAAACGTGTAATAAAGTATAACTATCAGCCAGCCTTTCCTCTGCTCAGTTTTGAACACTACAAGAGCCACGATAAATTTCTGCAGTCAGATAAAAAAGAAAGGAAAGCAAAGTTTGTTAACTTGTCTAAAGTTTAGGTAGAGGAAAATGAGTCAATTTAAACTCCCAAACTCGTTCAGATACACAAAAGAGCTACTAATCACTTATAGAGAAGAGGCGCTCAAAAACGCAGGTCGATTGATTGCAGAAGCCGAAATATTGAATCAAAATGGGCATATAGAACGCACATATTTTCTGGCAGTAGCAGCAATTGAAGAAATAGGTAAAGCCGCTATCATCCATCAATCACTTGGCAGAAACCTTAAAGATTCAGCTGTCACCTATAAAATAAAAAGCACTCTTGAAAATCATGCTGAGAAAATAAATATGGCATTTTATTCAACTATAGTTACTCACACTAATATTCAGGACGAGATAAATGGCTTTATCAAACTCATGATAGATTTATCAAGTGGAAGAGAGCCTTCTATGTACACCGATTTAAACTATGAAAGTTTAAATATCCAGTCACCACACAAAGTGATTAAAAGCACGACAGCAAAAGATTGCCTCCACTTATCAAACCACTGCTATACCTCAACCAAGAATCATATATCTACAACTGAACCTACCTGCTACTCCAATTCTGAAGATGCTTTCTTCAGCTTGAAAAAGAGTAAAGTTGAAAGGATGTTTAATGACGAAAATTATTGGTGGTATATAATCGATCAGTTTAAGAGTGGAAACCAAGATATTTCAAAATTTCAATGGATTACCAAAACAATTTCGTAGCAAAAAATAATGTGTATACAAGATCAAAAATTCAAACTGATACATAGCTAAACCGTGAATTACAAATGGATGAAGTTCAAAGATAGATATCTAATGGTGTTAGGTTTTATTAAGGGGTAAATATGAGTGTTGATTGGCAAGATAAATACATCACAGATCAAGGATTCCTTTTTACAGAGTTAATAAATGACGATTTTTTTCAACCATTTCGGCTACTGTTTCAAGCAAAGCATTATGTATCAAGCATTAAATTAATGTTGATTGCTATCGACTCCATTGGTTTCATCGAGTTTGGAGAAAGCGACCGAAGTACCCCACCCCCATTTATAAAATGGTTAGACAAATATGCCAAATTAAGTTCTATTGGTGTTACCAGTCGTGAGCTTTGGGAGCATAGAAACTCACTGCTTCATATGAGTAATTTGGACTCACGCCAAGTAAAAAAAGGTAGTGTAGCTCGTTTGGTTTCGTATGTTGGTGTACTACCACCAAACGTTCAATTAAATAAAGAAGAAGCTAAATATTACGATCTCAACGCTTTGATTCATGAATTTGGCCAAGCTTGCAATCGCTGGATTCAAACCTATTCTGACGATCCAAAGAAATTTAGCTCATTTGTTGAGCGTTATGACTTAGTGGTGTCTGATGCTCGAATGCTGCATATTGCAATTGAACCTAAACGCCATTTTAAATGATTATGCGTAGCATTACCTTGACGCTATCAAATAGCTCCTTGATTCGAACTAATCTCAAATGTATGCCTAGGGGTTGCTTATATGAAATTTTATGAATATGCATATAAAGTCTATCAATACGAAAACCAGCATATAACTAGCAAACTCAAAATTGCTCTCGCTTGGCTTGATTCTCTTGGGATTTCATACTCGAAAACTCGAATAGGTGATTACACTAGAAAAATTGAAGAATTTGAGAGAATATTTGACTCGAATTGCAGTGAAGAGCAAATAAAATTTGAACTTCAAAACGTCCTAAACGCTCACCAAGAATTGACAGAGATAATTCGGATTTATAGTGGTTTAACGAATGTCGATAGTGAAGAATATTTAGCTCAATTAAAGAAAGCAACAAGTGGGCAAGCATTCCGTAACTCGGCAAAAAGCGACCAATCAAGAGATTTTCTCTTCGAACTCACTGTTGCTTCAAGGTTTATCCAGGGTGGGTTTCACGTAACCTTAAATCACACAGCAGACATTGTTGCTAACAAAGCTAATTATCCAACCCTGTACGTAGAATGTAAAAGAATTAAATCCCCAGCCAAATTAGAAGTCAACATTAAAAAAGCTAGTGAGCAATTACGGAAAAGGTTGCTCAACGGCGGAAAATCAAGTTCGCGCGGTATGATTGCGATAAATGTAAATGATGTGATTAACCCACAGAATGATTTTGTAATTGTCGACAATGTCGAGTTATTCCAAAAAGCACACTCTTACAATTTAGATCTATTTGTTCGAGAAAATGAGAGCAAATTTAATGCCAAAAAATTAGACAAATGCTTGGGTGTTATGATTGAGCAAACAATGCAAGCATATATTGTGAATAGAGACCCCAACGCGACAGTAAATTGCAGGGGTGTAAAATTCTACCAATATTCAACCAAAAAATCAGATCTGCAGTTCATAGACGAGCTATCCAAAAGTCTAGCCAACCAAAACAGTTTCTCCTAACACTTATTTTGAAAACAAGTGGGTGATAACCATCTAACTTATCATATGCTCAATATTGATTCCCCCTTTCGAAAAGCAATCAACCGCACCAATATACAGTGGTTTCGATTTTGACCCTCTTACCTAAAGTATTGATTTTTATAATTATTAAATTTAACAAAAATTGTGCTTTTAATATCCTAAAACAAAGAACGATAGACAGCTATCTTATTGATTTCATTGTTTTATCTGTTTTTTTGGGAGATAACATGGGGTGTCAGGGGTCGGAGGTTCGAATCCTCTCAATCCGACCAATTAATTTTTCGCTTTCAAAAAACACAGTAACAACGCAGGTAGCGTAGTTAAACTGATTAACGTTGAAAACGCGATACCGCTTAACACAATAATCCCTACTCCTCGATATAACTCAGAACCTTCACCCGGAATTAATACCAAAGGGGCTAAGCCGCATAAAGTGGTTACTGTCGACATCACTATAGGTTTTAAACGCGTTTGTACCGCAGACGTTACCGCTTGTTTAATGTCTGTCATGCCAGCCTCAATATTGCGTCGGCTTTGGTCGACTATCAATATTGGGTTATTCACTACAGTACCGAGCAAGATTAGAAAACCTAACATAGTGATCATGTCAAATGGTTGATGCATACCTAAGCTGTTTGCAGCAACTAAACCTAACAAACCACCTGCCATACCTAAAGGCACTGTCGCTAAAATAAACAAGGGATATCCCCAATGTTTAAAAATAGCCACTAACAGCAAATAACACAGTGCTATCGCAATCACAAAATTGCTCGATAACGCTTGTTTAGTTTTGTCTAATTGATCGGCAGCGCCACCAATACTGACATTGACGCCCTGTTTTAAATCCCCTTGATTGCGCAATTTTGTCAGTAGTTCGTTTCTAACAATCTGCTCTGCTGTTTCAAGGGCCACATCGCGTGGAGGGATAATATACACAGTCACAGTACGTTTACCGTCAATTCGGCGTAAACTGTCGCTATCGGCTTTTTCTACTATGTCCGCCAATGAATTCAGAGGTACTAGCCCGTTATTGGTTAAAATCGGCGCTTGCGCAAGTTGTGACAACTGTTGTTTATTACCGGCTGATGAAAATAAAAATACATCTACTTTGTCATCATCCAATATCAATTCATCAACATACGCACCGTCACTTAATGCGGCAATGGTGTAACCTAATTCATTAGCGCTCATACCAACTTCAGCGAGCCGTTGCCAGCGCGGTTGAATTTCAATTAATGGTTGATCTAACGTCAGGGACGACGGCTGTGAATTTACTTGTGGTGAATCAAATAATTCATTGGCTAAAGTATAAATAGCATTGGCCGCTTGATATAAATCCGCTTGATTAGCGCCACTAATATCCAATGCTACCGCTCTGGTGCCACCGTCATTACTGCTGATAATTGAACCCCTTGATGAAAAAGCACGCATGCCAGGGTAAGTTTTAAACTTAGCCGTTATTGCTTTCATCATAGCGTCAATATGCTCAGCATTGACTGGCTCACTTAAAAACCATATACGGCCAACATTGATGGAAATAGAGTAATATTTAAGTGGTGGGATATCAGTTTCACCCCGTTCAAATGCCGCAGGGTCTGCATTTAAATGCTGGTTAAAATATGGGATAAGCTCATCACCTATTTTTTCCATGTGGCTGAGATTGTAGCCAGGCGGCGCAATCATCATAGAAAAGGCTTTTGGCTCTTCCCCTTCTGGTAAATATTCCGCTTTTGGCATTAATAACCAGGCACCACCCAAGACTAAAACGACAGAAGCAATCAATACACTGACACGTGATTTGGGCTTGTCCAATAGCTTGGTAAAAACGCTTGGTAGACGCATTTGCTGATCGTCTGAGGATTGTTGGCATGCAAATTTGGCGCTGGCAGCAGGCACAACAAATATTGCTACTAACATTGACGCTATAATGGCCGCTGAAATGGCAATGGCAACATCTGAATATAATTGGCCAGCCTCTTGTTGAATAAATAAGATAGGCGCAAATACCAAGACTGTCGTTAAGGTAGACGCCAACACTGCAGGCCATACTTCTTGCACACCGGTAATAGCTGAAGTTATCTTGTCTAGACCACGTTTTCTCGCTTGGTTGATATTTTCTAAAACAACTATGGTGTTATCCACAGTCATACCTATGGCAAAAGCAACACCCGCCAAAGAGATTACGTTAATAGTTCGGTTAAAAAACAATAAACCTAAAAATGCAGCTATGGTACATATAGGTACACCCAAAACGCCGATAAGGGTTGAGCGTGGGCTTTTTAAAAACCAAAACATCACTAAGGTTGCCAATAACGCACCTAAACCCAAATTAACCCAAACGTTTTTAATTGAGCCTTGCACGTAACGAACATCGTCACTTAATAAAGTTAGTTGCAAACCATTATCTTGTAAAAGCTCGGTATTTATCCGTGCGACTACATCGAGCATTTGCTCTTTTATCGCCATAACATTCGAGCCACTTTCGCGCTGTACCATTAAGAGTAATGTTCTTTCACCCTCGTTATAACCTATGCTTCGCACTTCGTAGTGATCTAAGTTCACCTCAGCAACGTCTTTTAACTTAATTGTGCTATTTTGTCGCTGCGCAATCACTAACTCTTCTAGTGCTTTGGCTGAATCAAATCTGCCGACCATACGCAATAAGTAGCGACGTTTACCACTATCGATATCACCAGCTGAAGCGTCTCTGTTTCTAGCGCGAATTGCATCTCGAACATCTGTCAGCTTGAGACCCCTCGCAACCAACTTTTGTTGATCTATCAGAATTTGTACTTGCCGTAACGCTCCACCGCGAATAGCAATTTGTGACACCCCAGCTACACGCTCCATTTCAGGACGCACCACATCTTCGGCAAAGTCCCTGAGCATATCTATGTCTAAATTTAATGGGTTGCCCGCTTGTGGTTTTAAATTAAAAAACATAAAGGCGTTACTTGAAAACGAACTGCTGTATAGCACAGGTTGGTCGACATTTTCCGGATAATTCGGCACTTGCGACAATGCATTACTCACTTTAATCAGAGCTTCGTTGATATCTACCCCAAAAGGAAACTCAAGCTCAATTTGCGCCTGGCCTGTATTAGCAAAACTCGACATGCGCTTCATATTAGGGATGACGCGTAAGTAACGCTCTTGCTCAATCAATATCTCTTTTTCGACGTCTTGCGGTGTAGCGCCCGGCCATTGAGTGACAACAGATATGGTGCGCACTTCTAAGTCAGGGATCATCTGTACTGGTATTTTAAACGCGGCAACAATGCCTAAGATACAAGCAATCAGAACAGTAACAGCAACTAAAATTGAATGTTTAACAGCGCCAGCTAACATTATTCTAGCCCCGCCACTTTAGAAGGTTTTATTTGAATTGCTTGTTGGTCTTTGAGCATTTCATTGCCTTGTGTGATGACATTATCCGTTGCTGATAGACCACTTAGAATTTCAATGTACTCACCAATGCGTTCACCAATAACAACCGACTTACGTACAGCTTTATTATCACTTGCAATAAATACGCTATAACCACCATCTGGGTGGCGTAATAATGCGTCAGAAGGAATGGTTAGAACATTTTGTTGAACATTTTTAAGTGGGATTGCCACACGCGCTGACAAACCGACTTGCACTTCAGCTTGTTGTGTAAGTTCCACCCGTAACAAAAAGCTGCGATTTTGGCTATCGACTAGCGGCACTTTGGCAAAAACTTTACCGGAAATTTTTGTCGAATGATTGTTATCAAGTTCAAGCATGACAGTTTTATCTTTGTCGATTCGGCCAAAGTATTCTTGTGGTACGGCCAAATCTAGCCATAACTTTTGTAAATTTACTAGCTCAAAGGTTTGTTGACCGCGGTTAACCCATTCACCTACGTCTAATTTTCGGCTGACTATTACTCCGGCAAATGGTGCAACAAGTTGGTGGCGGTTAACTAATTCCTGTTGGTATTGGTAGTTGGCAGTTATTTTAGCTAAATGAGCTTGGGTGACAGCCTCGTGAGTCACTCTCTGTTCCAGCTCGGTTTGTGGTAATAATTGTTGCTGTGATAACGACTTTGCTTCCGCTAAGCGCCTTTTCGCTTCATTAAACTCGACTTGAGCTTGTTGTAATTCAGCTTTAATAGCCTGCAACTGCGCTTGTGCAAGTTTATCGTCTAATGCTAATAACACTTGGCCTTTAGTTACAAAATCCCCTGTTTCTACGTGCAATTGCGTAACAACTCCATCAATTAAACTCGACAAATTTGCATGCTCAGCAGAATTTATTGTGCCGGTTAATTCAAGGCTTCGGCTATTTTCTTGCTGACTTACAGGTGCAATTACTACATTAGCCGGTGGATTTGCCAGTGTTTGCCAAGAAAATAACAACAAGAATAAAGTGATACAGTTTAACTTTTGCATAAAGCAGCCTATTTATTGCACTTGGGTGCAGGTAATTATTTTATAAAGGGTTTTCTAGAGCCTGATATCTTAACTAATTTCCAAACAAGTTAAAAGCAAATGACAATCATTATCAACAAGAAAATAAGGTAAATTTTAGGCATAAAAAAAGCCTCTTTCGAGGCTTTTTTAAATAAGATATTTGCAGTAGCTGACTATTCGTCTAAGAAGCTGCGTAATTGCTCAGAGCGCGAAGGATGACGTAATTTACGTAATGCCTTAGCTTCAATCTGACGAATACGCTCACGAGTTACGTCAAATTGCTTACCAACCTCTTCTAACGTGTGGTCAGTATTCATATCAATACCAAAACGCATACGTAATACTTTAGATTCACGCGCGGTTAAACCAGCTAGAACGTCACGTGTCGCTGCTTGTAAGTTTTCTGAAGTTGCAGCATCAACTGGAGAGCTGATGGTGTTATCTTCAATAAAATCACCTAAGTGCGAATCTTCATCATCACCAATTGGTGTCTCCATAGAGATAGGCTCTTTGGCAATTTTCATCACTTTACGGATTTTATCTTCCGGCATCTGCATTTGTTCAGCCAACTCTTCAGGTGTTGGCTCACGACCTTTTTCTTGCAACATTTGACGAGAAATACGATTCAATTTATTAATCGTTTCAATCATATGTACAGGAATACGTATGGTACGTGCTTGGTCAGCAATTGAACGCGTGATCGCCTGACGGATCCACCAAGTTGCATAAGTTGAAAACTTATAACCACGACGGTATTCAAACTTATCTACCGCTTTCATCAAACCTATATTACCTTCTTGGATTAAATCCAAGAACTGTAAACCACGGTTAGTGTATTTTTTCGCAATTGAAATTACCAAACGTAAGTTGGCTTCAACCATTTCTTTTTTCGCACGGCGCGCTTTCGCTTCACCGATAGACATACGACGGTTGATGTCTTTAATGCTAACAACACTGAGTTTAGTTTCTTCTTCAATTTGCTTAAGCTTTTGAATACAACGTAAAATTTCGTCTTTATATTCGTCAAGCTTAACTGAATAATCTTTGTTTGCCGCAATTGCATTGTCTAACCAAGCTGTAGATGTTTCATCACCTGCAAATGCACGTGTGAATTCTTTTTTCGGCATTTTTGAATATTCAACCGCGTGTTTCATGATGATACGTTCTTGTGTACGAACTTTATCCATCATGCCACGCATATGGCCAACCAATTTATCAAACTGTTTTGGCACTAAGCGGAATAACTTAAAGATATTGCTTAATTCTTCAATTTGCGCACGTGTATCAGGGTGGCTGCGGCCTTTTTCATCCACAACTTTCATGACGTTTTCGTATGCTACACGTAATTCATTGAATTTTTCGCGCGCTAATTCAGGATCAATACCTGTATCTTCTTCTGCATCATCATCGTCGTCATCATCTTCATCGTCTAACTCGTCTTGCGACAATTCAGAACCAACGTGAGTAGCAGTTGGAGCCATAACATCATCAGGCTCATTTGGATCAATAAATCCAGATACGATATCAGTTAAACGGATTTCTTCCGCTTCGACTTTGTCGTATTGATCTAACAAATAGGTGATGGCTTCTGGAAATTCTGCAACTGAGCATTGAACTTGGTTGATGCCTTCTTCAATACGCTTAGCAATGTCAATTTCGCCTTCACGCGTTAAAAGCTCAACCGTACCCATTTCACGCATATACATACGTACTGGGTCTGTCGTTCGACCAATCTCGCTTTCTACTGAAGCTAAAGCTTGAGCCGCTGCTTCTGCAGCCTCTTCGTCTGTAGCATTTGTTTCTTCTGACATCAATAATGCATCGGCATCAGGCGCAGATTCGAAAACCTGAATACCCATGTCGTTGATCATACTAATGATGTCTTCAATCTGGTCTGAATCGACTATCTCTTGTGGTAGATGGTCGTTAACTTCGGCATAAGTTAAATAGCCCTGCTCTTTACCTTTAGCAACGAGCAACTTAAGTTGTGACTGACGGTTTTGCTCCATACAGACTTCCGATTACCTATGAAATGAAAATAAAATAACTGTGCAGTGAACTCGTCATTATAGCAGAGTTTTACACCGAATACATAAATTGAAATTGATAACTACTATATTTAGTCAAGATTTTAGTACACTGATGGCTCACTTAGCTTTCAATAACTGTAAATATTCTTGCTTTTCAGCAGGTGTAATCAAATTCATCTTAGCTTTTGTTTGTAATTCAGCTTTTCGCCTATTAACAAACATAGCTAATATTTTTTCAATTGCATCTAAAAATACCACTTCTGTGTTTGCTTCATCGACATGATGTTCCCAAGCTAACAACTGAGAGAGTATTTTTTCTTGTTTAGTTCCACGCCAATCTTCGAGCATGGAAGCAGCGCTAGCATTAGGATGCTGGCGATAGTAGCGTATTAATAACACTAAAAATTCGACACCTGGCTCGTCCATAGCCGCGAGTAATTCTAATTGGCCATCTTGTAAATGCGCCAGATGATCTAATAGATGGGGGCAAGATAACAATAATGCAACCGCCATTCTAACAGGGGTGATTTTTTTACTGCTTGCAGCATTTTGTTGTGCAAGCTTTGCTTTGGCTTGACCGACTCTATCCACCTTCTGTGTCGGCAACTCTCGCTTTAACTTAACCGCCAATGTTGAGTTAATTGAATGTTTGTATTCACTCTCCGGCATACTATCAATTAACGGCTGCGCTAATTGGCTTAATTTAGAACGAGCAAAATCCCCTTCAGTTTCACCAATTTTTTCGTAAAGTTGCTGGTAGAAAAAAGCAACTAGGTCTTGTGCTTGATCAACTTGTTGCTCAAAAGCCGCTTTTCCGTGCGCTTTAACATACGAATCAGGATCTTCACCGTCTGGCAAAAACATAAATTTAATTCGAATGCCATCAACTAAACTGGGTAATGCATTTTCTAATGTGCGCCACGCGGCGGCTCTACCGGCATTATCACCGTCATAACAACAAACAATTTCACTGGTTGTTCTAAGCATCAGCTTAATTTGGTCTTCGGTTGTTGAAGTACCTAAGGATGCAACCGCATAAGTAATGCCAGCTTGAAACAAAGCGACTACATCCATATAACCTTCAACCACAATTAAACGGTCGATTGAGCGATTAGCATTACGTGCTTGATATAAACCGTATAATTCGCGGCCTTTATGGAAAATACGCGTTTCTGGCGAGTTTAAATATTTAGGTTTAGCATCACCTAAAACTCGCCCACCAAAACCTATGCATTTGCCACGCCTATCTAAAATAGGAAACATTAAACGCCCACGAAATCTATCGTATAAACGTTTGTTTTCTTCTTTTTCAATCAGCATGCCGATATCGCGTAATTGCTCGGCTGCTTGACGGCTTTTGCCGACCGCTTTTAACAAACCATCCCACTCGTCTGGTGAATAGCCAATTTGAAAATGTTCAATAGTTTGTTGGTTTAAGCCGCGCTGATTTATGTAGTCCAATACAGCTGGTGAATTCGCATCGTTATTGAGTTTGTATTGATAAAACTCAATAGCTTGGGCCATTAATTCATAATCTTGTTTGGCATGTACATTATGAAACTGATTATCTTGACCACCTTCCCTTGGTACAGCTAAACCATGCTGGCCTGCAAGTTCTTCAATTGCATCAACAAATTCTAGGTTGTCATATTCCATTAAAAATGAAATAACATTGCCTTTAGCACCACAACCAAAACAATAATAAAACTGTTTATCTGGTGCGACTGAAAAAGAAGGTGTTTTTTCGTTATGGAAAGGACAACAAGCAGAATAGTTTTTGCCGGCTTTTTTTAAACGCACACGCGAGTCTATTACCTCTACAATATCTGTACGGGCAATTAGATCGTCAATAAAACTTTTGGGTATGCGTCCGGCCATTTATTCTTATGCGTGTAAAACAACAAAACCGCACAATTGTGCGGTTTTGTTAAAAAGAGATCAAGCTGAAAGTTAAGCGTTTAATTTTGCTTTAACAAGTTGGCTGACAACAGCCATATCTGCTCGGCCTTGCACTTGTGGACGAATTAGGTTCATCACCTTACCCATGTCCTGCATGCCTTGAGCACCACTTTCTGACACTGCATTCGCAATTAAATCGGCAACTTCTTGCTCGCTTAATGCTGCAGGTAAAAAAGTTTCTAATACTTTAATTTCTGCTTCTTCGATATCTGCAAGGTCGGCACGGCCACCTTGTGTATACTGTTCAACTGAGTCTTTACGCTGTTTGACCATTTTAGTAAGCACAGCTAAAACCTCATCATCATTTAAGGTTTTTTGGCCGTCAACTTCTAATTGTTTAATGGCAGACAACGCAAGCCTAATAGTACCAAGGCGAACCTTGTCTTTGGCTTTCATTGCCTCTTTCATGGCGTTTTTCAGCTGTTCAGTAAGAGTCATGAGTTTATCTAATCTCTTAGTATAACTTTACACGACGAGCGTTTTCACGCGAAACTTTCTTAGCGTGACGCTTAACAGCAGCTGCTTTTTTACGCTTACGCTCAGAAGTTGGCTTCTCGTAAAATTCGCGGCTACGTACGTCTGCTAAAATACCCGCTTTTTCACATGAACGCTTGAAACGACGTAAAGCTACGTCAAACGGCTCGTTTTCTCTTACCTTAACAATTGGCATTAAATATCACCTCAGGATAATTTGATATTGACCGCTTCGAACAATTATTAAGCGGTTCTACTAAAAAATGGTGCCGAATTGTAATCCAATTATTCAATGAAAGTAAAGTTATTGAACACAAAAACTGGTTAAATAAATTCAAGATGGCTAAAATGCGCGCCAACAAGCAGTTATTGAGGTAAAAAATGCGCGTTTTAGGCATAGAAACATCATGTGATGAAACTGGTATAGCAGTTTACGACGACCAACAAGGTTTGTTAAGCCATCAATTATATAGCCAAGTAAAATTGCACGCAGACTATGGCGGTGTAGTCCCCGAGTTAGCCTCGCGCGATCATATTCGTAAAATAGTGCCATTAATTGAGAAAACTTTAGCTGAAGCAAATTCAACCAAAGAAGATATAGACGGCATAGCTTTTACTTCAGGTCCAGGTTTAATTGGGGCTTTGTTAGTCGGCTCCACCGTTGCTCGCGGCCTAGCATTTGCTTGGAATAAACCTGTTATTGGTGTGCATCATATGGAAGGCCACCTGCTCGCCCCTATGCTTGAAGAAACCCAAGCTGAATATCCATTTGTTGCTTTATTAGTATCAGGCGGACATTCATTAATGGTTGAAGTAAAAGGCATAGGCGAATATACCTTATTAGGTGAAAGTATTGATGATGCTGTCGGTGAAGCTTTCGATAAAACCGCCAAGATTATGGGCTTAGATTATCCAGGTGGCCCGCGTTTAGCTAAACTAGCTGAGCAAGGCCAAGCTGGAGTGTATAAATTTCCACGACCTATGACTGACAGACCCGGTTTAGATTTTTCATTTTCAGGGTTAAAAACCTTTGCGGCAAATACCCTGCGTGATTCAGATAAATCAGAGCAAACCTTAGCCAATATCGCATACGCGTTTCAAGAAGCAGCGGTAGATACCCTAGTAATAAAATGCAAACGCGCATTAAAACAAACCGGTCACAAGCGTTTAGTAATAGCTGGCGGTGTTAGTGCGAATGTATTTTTACGCGAGCAACTAGAAGAATTAATGAAAAAACTGCGCGGCAAAGTGTATTACCCACGCTTAGAATTTTGTACCGATAATGGCGCGATGATCGCTTACGCTGGTTGCCAACGCTTAAAAGCAGGTCAAGCAGGCAGCAATATAGAAATTAAACCACGCTGGCCGTTAACTGAGCTTTCAGCGCTAAATTAAAAGCTCTCAGCCATTACAACACCATATTAACTTATTAACCGAGGCCATTCAGTGTCACAACCAACATTCGATTCAATCAGTTTACGCACTGAGTTGCTAGAAAACTTAGCGTCTTTGCAATATCACAGCATGACAGATATCCAAGCGCAAAGTTTACCGGCTATTATTCAAGGTAAAGATGTCATTGCCCAAGGCAAAACCGGCTCTGGTAAAACCGCCGCATTTGGTTTAGGTTTATTAAACAAACTGAATGTAAAACAATTTCGAATTCAATCTTTAATATTGTGCCCTACTCGTGAATTGGCCGAACAAGTATCCGCTGAGCTACGTAAACTCGCCCGCGCTATTCACAATATTAAAATTTTAACCCTATGCGGTGGTGTGCCTATTGGCCGACAAATAGATTCTTTATACCATGGTGCCCATATCATTGTAGGTACACCAGGGCGTATTGAAGACCACCTTAACCGCCAAACTCTAGATTTAAGTTTTGTTGATACTTTTGTCTTAGACGAAGCAGACAGAATGTTAGAAATGGGCTTTCAATCAGCAATTGATGCTGTGGTTGAACAGATACCTAAAGAGCGTCAAACCTTATTATTCAGCGCAACCTTTCCAGAAAAAATAGAAGCGATAAGCGCCAGCATAATGCACAAGCCAATTATGGTGAAAGTGGAATCTAATCACGACCAAAGCAGCATTAGCCAACACTTTTTTCATGTAAACAATAATGAAGATAGGCTCGCCGCATTAAGTTTATTGTTGTTGCAACATCAACCGCAATCAAGTGTAGTGTTTTGTAATACCAAAGCTGAAACCTTAACCGTATGCCAGAAACTGAATAATCAAGGCTTTAGTGCACTTGCATTAAATGGTGATTTAGAACAAAAAGAACGCGACCAAACTTTGGTTCAGTTTGCCAATAAAAGTGCTAGCATTTTGGTCGCAACCGACGTGGCCGCCCGCGGTTTAGATGTTGACAATTTGGATGCTGTATTTAACTACCAAATGGCACACGATATTGAAGTGCATGTGCACAGAGTTGGCCGCACAGGGCGCGCTGGTAACAAAGGGTTAGCTTTTTCATTTTTTACCAACAAAGATCAGTACAAAATAGAGCTGTTAAATGATTTGCTCGGCAGAGAGATTCGTGATGAAGCTCTACCTCGTGCTAGTGTTTTGCAACGAGAAATCCCCCCACCGACCATGGCAACCATACAAATTGATAGTGGTAAAAAACAAAAAATTCGCGCCGGTGATATTTTAGGTGCGCTGACACGCGATAAAGATTTACAAGGTGACGACATAGGTAAAATTCAATTATTTGATAATTGGGCATATGTCGCAGTAAATCGTGAAAAACGCAAACTAGCTTTGAGCAAAATCAGTAATGGTAAGTTAAAAGGTAAATCGGTGAGAGCGCGTTTACTGCGTGGTTAAGCCGAATAGTCAATCCAACTTTTGACTTCGCTATATAATTCTTTCATTTCAATCGGTTTAGCTAGATAACTATCAAAGCCACTTATTCGATAGTTATCTACGTCTTCTTTCATCACATTGGCGGTTAGTGCAACTACCGAGATTTGAGGTAATTTTTGTTTAATTAACTTACAAGCTTGTATCCCATCCATTACCGGCATTTGAATGTCCATAAGGATCAAGTCTGGCTGAAAGTCCAAAGTCATAGCAACTGCGTCAGAGCCATTATTAGCAATTTGAACATTTGCCCCCGTCGGCTCCATCATGGTTTTAATAATAATTTGATTTATTTCGTTATCTTCAGCAATTAAGATTTTTTTACCTAACAAATTAGGCACCACAATATCGCCTTGGCGTTGCTTTATCTCAGCTACTTTGGCTTTTTTAAGCGGAAGGGCAACTTTAAAACAGCTACCTTTCCCCAACTCACTTTCAACTGAAATGCTTCCATCCATTAAATCAACTAATGACTTGGTGATAGCCATACCAAGACCAGTGCCGCCATAATTCCGTGTTGTTGAATTATCAGCTTGAACAAAACGAGAAAATAGCTGCTCAATTGCCTCGTTTGACATACCAATACCAGTGTCACTCACACTAAAAAACAAGCTAGAATCTTCATTTGATAAACTGGAGGAAACCTTAATTGTTACCTGACCGTCTTTAGTAAACTTAACCGCATTAGAGACCAAATTTAACAAAACCTGCTTTACCCTGACTGGATCGCCCTGCCAACCGTCGATAAAACCATCTTCAATATCCAATACTAATTTAATATTTTTGTCTGCGACAATAGGCGTTACATCCGACATAACCACTTGAATTGAGCGTTCAAAATAAAAAGGAATATCTTCCAGTGTCAATTTACCCGCTTCAACTTTAGAGTAATCAAGGATGTCGTTAATAATGGTTAACAGGGTTTTGCAAGAGAATAGCGCGCGGTCAACAACTTGATTTGAGCTAGAATTCAATGACTCTTGTTTTAGAATTTGTAATGACCCATATATTCCGTTGAGCGGAGTCCTTATTTCATGGCTCATATTGGCTAAAAATTCGCTTTTAGCTTTGCTCGCTTTATCTGCCCGTTCCTTAGCTTCTAACAACTCTTGTTTTTGTTTGTTTCGCTCGGAAATATCGCGAATAAATGCCACAAAGTGCTCTGGACTGTCGTTTTCTTTCCCTCGATAACTAACAGTAACTTCAATTGGAAATTCTTCACCATCTTTTTTTATGTGCTTTGTTTCCAAACATATAACTTTCTTTTCCCTTAGGTCTGCCACAAATGCAAAAAACATCTCTTCAGTAAAAATTGGGTCAATATCCCATAACAACATACCTGTCATTTCACTTACATCCATATAATGTAACGAGGCAGCGTATTCATTTACTTTTAAAAATCGCCCTGTTTGACAATCGACCCACTCAACAGCAAATTGAGCATGATTTATTGCAGACATTAAGTTTTGATGCAAGGAATCTAATTTTTCATCAAAAAATTTAATATTGGTTGTATGCTCACCGCTCATCGATTGCTCTAATTTGTATTGTTTTAATTAGTAACAATATAGCAAACTAAAGTTTATATTGCTTAGGTTTGCTTATGGTACAATTCTGCATCTGAACGACTATCGATTTTGATCTCAAATTAAGATTTATCCGTGGACAAATTACTCGAACCTATTAATAGTTTTTTACATTGCGCAACTCCAGATTCTTGGGTGAAAGCTGCAAAACAATCTGAAAACTTAACTATGTTATTAACAGATCATATGATCTGTGAACTCAAGGCCGCTCAGACCGCAATGTGGTTAATTCGCAAATACGCTGTTGATAAAGAAAGTGGCGATGCTTTGCTGGCGTGGTTGCATCCATACGAAGATTTTATCTACCGTAAAAAGGGTTCGCTCGAAACAATAAAAGATAGCAACAAACTGAGTAAGAACATACAAGCACGTGCTGATGCCAAATACGGCCAAGATTTAATTGATAAAATGGTGCTGTTAATTAAAGAAGAACTTCATCACTTTTATCAAGTACTTGAGATTATGCAAGCGCACGGCATTGAATATAACAATATTACTGCCGGTCGCTACGCCAAAGGATTGATTCGCCACGTAAAAACTCATGAACCTGAAACCTTAATCGACAAACTTATTTGTGGTGCCTACATAGAAGCGCGCTCGTGTGAACGTTTCGCTAAATTAGCACCGCACGTAGATGATGAGTTGGGTAAATTTTATATCTCTTTGTTGCGCTCAGAGGCACGTCACTACCAAGACTATTTAACCTTAGCCGAAGAAATCGCTGGAACGGACATTAGCGAGCGCATTGCATTTTTTGGTGAAAAAGAAGCTGAGCTTATTTCAACACCAGATAATGAGTTTAGATTTCATAGTGGTGTGCCAGCTTAAATTTTACCTGAGCTCACGCCGCTAATTTGGCGGTTAACGTCTGTTAACAGCCAATTACAATTTACAACAGATTACCTTGCTTTCCAGAGCTAAGCTTAACTGTATAAGTTAACAACAATAAGGAAGGTAATTATGAACACTAACAAATTTACAATTGGCGCAGCATCTCTCGCGGCGATAACGGCCTTAGCAGGCTGTGACAACGACTTCGATTACCATATCGATGAAGACCAACATCATGTAAGAGTGTATATAGATGATGAACAACTAGCGTGTGACTCATCAAGTGCAATGAGCTTAGCTCAAAGCGCTTTTGTTTTAGCTGAACAAGACATTGAGATGCACTGTAGTCAAAAAGGTCATGATGGTTTTAGTTACACTGAAAGCTGTGGGTCAGATACTGGCAGTATCAATATTTTTACCATTCATATGGGCGACTTAGCCGAAGCTGAAAACCTAGGTTTTGCGCGATTAGCTACTTTAGACAACCCGCAGTTTGACGACATGTGTGAATATAAGGTCATTTCTGATCACAAAAAATATCATTTGTTAGACCAAGTTAAAGACGCAATAAACGTTTGGGAAGCGTTAGATTCAGATCACTACGAATTTAAGTTTGACCAAAGTTTTGCAGACTGCCCAAATGTAACCGCTCCGCCAACTATGCGTATAACAGTTGAAGACGATGTTATTACCCAAGTGTACAACATGGATACGCAAGAGTTTGTTAATGATATTTCGGGCTTTAAAACCGTCAGCGAATTGTTAGCCGAATTTAAGTTACAAATATGGATGTCGGCTAAATCTGCAGGGTTGTCATCATCAGAGCCATATAAAATGCCAAGTTATAGCGATGATGGTGTGCCTTTAAGCTATTATTTTGACCAAGGCACGAATGTCTGTGATGCGCCGAATACCAGCATTACAGACTTTACCAATTTAGCCAGCTCGTAAATTATTGTGCAGCGCTCATTTGTTTGAGCGCTTCTGGCAATATGAGTTGATTATATTCATGCAACTTCTGATTAATCAGCCCTTCTAAGCGGAGCTTTTCTTCTGGGTTGCCTAAATTGCCATCTAGCTCTTTTACTAAGGCTTCAATTTCAGCTTGTTTATCGGCTAATGCTTGCTGATTGTCAGGTGTAATGGCTTGGGCGTTATTTTGCCCTGCAACTTTTACCCTGTCTTTTTCTGCTGGCTGAGCTTGAGTTTTTTGCGGCGCTGCTATCAGTGAGCTGCTTGATTCTGCTGGGATATTTGATTTGGGTTGAGATTCGCTCGTTTGACGATTTTTATCTAGTACATTCATTACCAACACGGCACCGACACATATAACAATTGCGCCAACTACATTGATAACTTTTTGTTTAGCGGTCATTCGACCAATTTGTGTGTGTTTTTCTGAACTAGACATAGTCGCTTCGGCTTTTCTGAGTCATTACCCTATTGTGCGCCGAAGCTTAATCAATGATTAAAACAAATTCAACGGCTGTTTTGTCTAAACCACTTGGTAATAACGGCTTTGTAACCAGCTTTAACCGGCTCTGCATGATGTAAGGTATTACCGTTACCGACCAAATCATCATTCAAACTATTCCAAATCACCATCATGCCTTGTTTTGGCTGAAAGGCTTTATTGATGCGAATAAAACGCGTTGAGCCACCTTGTTCAACATCATTTAAATAAATCATAGCAGTGTAAGTACGCTGACCCATTTTGCCGCCATGCTGTTTAATTTCTTTACCTTCAAAATAATCAGTGTGCGCTTTAAACTGCTGACCAATTTCATAATATTGACCTTGAGTGACTTCCGCAAAACCACCTGCGATATTCATCAACTTATAAATACGCTCGTCTACTGTATGAATTAGCGGATTATCAATTGCCCCCAAATCACAAGTGCGACTGGTTCTAAACTCAGCATCACTGGTGTACGAAGCTAACTCTGACGGTCTGAGTTTAGATTTAATTAACTCAATAATTTGCTGACATTCGTCTGCCGATAAAAACTGCTCGCAGGTGTACATTTCAATTTTATCAGACTCAAGCTTTTGCAAATTCGCATTGCTTTGCATCTGTTTGGCTAAATGCTCTTGGGTGTTTTTAATCCGTTGTTTGATTTGGGCAAACTGTTGTTTTTGACCCGCACTAGGTACAATAACCTGGCTGTTGTTTGCAGTACTTTGCACAGCAATAAACTGCTGTAGAATAGTAGTGCGATCAAAACCGTTATTGACTAAAATTTGATATAGTTCGTCCGGGTCACAACCCCGTACAATATTTTCGCGTAGCCAATTTTGCCACGATAAATTAAAAGTTGCCGCCATGTTATTATTCTCTTTATATTGTAGTGCTTGTGTGAAACTTTATATCATTACCTGTTTAAATTAAAGCCACTTTTGTCCTTAGAAAAACCAGTATTTTTATGTCTAAACTCACTTATTTATCTCACTACCCTCTACCATTACAACAACAGATCACAGACTTACTTGATACAAACCAGTTGGCTGACTACATACGCAGAAAGTATCCAAAAACACATCAGGTAAACAGCGATAGTCAGTTACGTGAGTATGCTATGGCGATAAAAAATCATTTTTTGAAACAATCATCCCCTTTAGCACAAGTAAAATACGACAACAAAATTCACGTTGTGAACAACGCTTTGGGTTTGCACACGTACAGCAACCGAGTTCAAGGCAATAAAATTAAAGCGAAAAATGAAATAAAAATATCCGCGACATTTAAAAACGTACCAGAAGCATTTTTAAATATGATAGTGGTGCATGAATTAGCGCATTTAAAAGAAAAAGAACACAACAAAGCTTTTTATAAACTTTGTGAATATATGCAGCCCGCCTACCACCAACTAGAATTCGACATGCGTGTTTATTTAACCGAACTTGAAATTAATGGCGCGGTTTATTAATCGCTATATTTTCAGGGGGTAAAACGGTTACTTGCTTGGAATATTTTTCACAACATAATCACGAAGTCCAGCGCTTAGCGAAGCTAATGCGTAACAAAAGCATATCGAGAACTAATTTTATAAAGCCTCCCTGTCATGGATGACAGGGCGGAGCCTATATGGACATATTCACGGCGACTTTAGAAAATTATGCTTGGAGTGTAGTTGCAGCGCTACATTCCTGAAAATATTGAAGCAATAACTTAGAGCAGAACGTCTTTTTCATGACTCCCATCCTAGCGATACCCATGCGTAACAAAGCATACTCGATAGCTAATTTTATAAAGCCTCCCTGTCATGGATGACAGGGCGGAGCCTATATGGACATATTCACGGCGACTTTAGAAAATTATGCTTCGAGTGTGGTTGCAGTGCTACATTCCTGAAAATATTGAAGCAATAACTTAGAGCAAAACTTCTTTTTCAGGGATGAAAAAGCAGAGCGCCCACGGATGGGTTCACAGCGTTTTTGCGAAAGTTATGCTTCAATGTTTTGCATAAAACACCAAAGCAACTACAACTTAGCCACTATCATCATATTTCGTGGCGTAGTTTGATAAGGGCAAAAATAATTAACCTCAACCTGATAACCACTCTGCTCTAAAAACAAAGCTTTATCCAACACCAACCACAATTCCAATGCCCGCTGAAACGCATGGCGCACATACTCAAGCTGCTGAGTAAATTTCTGCTTAATCGCGGCTCGTTGCAAATAATCAGCAAAATCCAAATCAGCAGGTAAAGTGAACCCTTGGTGCTCAGCACCCCAAGTTACAAAATCAACAAACTCACCGGTAAACCAAGATTTTTTAACCGAAGGCAAAGACTGATAACTCGCATCTCCAGTAATATCCGCTCGAATCAACTGATAAGCCAAACGCCATAAAACTTCGGTTTGACGCAAATTAGCCACTCGCTGACCCGCAGTAACTTGTGCTTGCACGGCCAATTTTAAAATTGATTTAGCGATATGCAGCGAACTCTGTTTTCCCTGCTGCGACAACGCAGGATAAACTTCATCACCAATTAAATGGTAACAACAAGGTGCAACATGCATATACTCAACTTGTGCCTCAACCGCTTGTTTTAATAAAGTAACATGCAAATCACCACAAGCATGCAATGCAACCACATGCTGCTGTGGTTTTAGCCACACAGCGCGCTGCTTTAATACATCCGCATGAATAAAATCCTGTTTAATATCGTAGGTTTTGGCGAGATTTGTGCCCTGCTCACATAAACCTTGTTGCCACTCAACACTGGTCACGGCCACATCATGTTGAAAACTTAACAAACGGCCTAAATGACCTTTGCCCGCGCACCACTCAAGTAACGGATATTTAGGTTTAATTTGCGCGGATAACTGTTGAACTTGGGTAATTTTACGACCATGAATACCATTAAGTAACCAAAATGGCACTGGCTTTTGCCAATCATCCACTAGTTGGTTGTGGACAAAATCTACTTGCTCTAATGCATCGGCTAACTCAGGAAAAAAACGTTGGGCTATTTGCTGACAAACCTCATCATGTTCAAGCTCGGTTTGTTCAGCGAGTGTTTGCAAATATTCAGTTAATTCAGGATTGTCCCACGGGAAATCGCTGCATTGAAAAGGCACAAAATTCCAATACGCTTGATACTGCGTTAAGGCGGCGTCTAATTTTTCAAAATGTACCGACAAGCTAGTACTAGTTTCTAGATTATTCATTAATTGCCAGCACTTTGAGTTTTATCTTTTGCTATCAACACATAGGCTTTAACAAAATCGGGTAAATGTTTATTTGCAGCATGATAATCCTTCCAACCTTTATATTGGCCTGCTAATAAATCGAGTTGAAACAAATTATCGTCAAATGCACCACCTTCATCAGCCAAAATAACTAAACGACTAATTAACTGGCCATTTTGTTGGTATTGCAACAGCAAGAGTTTACCCAAGCCTAAATCAGCGACATTACCGGCTACTGTCACTTGCGGCAAAATTTCAATTTTGCTTTCTGGCTCTAAGCCATAGCCCATCACACCTGGTACTTGTTTAAAATACCAATAACGCGCTTGCTGATTTTTATTTAAAGCATAGTCGTAAGCTATGCCATTGTTGCGTGCAACATTGTAATAAGCATAAGTTTGAGCGCTAGTTTCAACCACAGCTGTTCCTTGCAACAAAGTATCGTGTAAACCTTGCTCAGTTAAATAAATAAGCGGTTTAGCTAAGTTTTTCTGCTCTAAAATACCTGTCATCACTTGCTGGCGGGTATATTGATAACGCGTTAATTGTTTACCTAGCCTATCGGCTTGTTCTAAGGATAAATGCTGCTCGTCAAATGGGATATCATACAAAGCATGCTGATAATCACCTTGGCGTTGATACTTAGCATCAACCAACTTGGTGTAATACTTAGTCAGTAAAATGGAATCATCAGGAATACGCGAGAGTAAATTCTTTTTTGCCTGATTTGTGGTTGTCTCAATCACCTGTTTTGCTTTGGTTAAATCAGGCTGCCAAGCATGTAATTGAAAGTTTTGTTGAATAAACGAATTATTGTGTAATGAACTTTGTTTTTTCGCTCGAACGTCTTTTCTGTATGTATCACAAATAAATTTGAGCGTTTGTTTCACCTCTGCCAAAGCAAAAGCGAGTCCATCAACTTTCCCACCATGAATAGCTTTTTCATCATAAGTTTGACCGCGCTGAAGATAAGCCAAAGTATTTTCAGAAACCTCACATAACTCTGAACCTTTAAACTCAGATAACTGTCCTAACTCCACAGTTTTAGCAGCAATAATAGGGCTAGAGAAAAAGCATGTACAAACAAAAGACAAAACTAAATATCGGGCTGGCACAAAATTCATTAAACGGCTCACAAATCAATAACTCGCAATTATTGTAAAGGTTATTTAATCAAGCATAAACTTTTGAGTTTATTTAAAAGTCAGTAGATAATGGCTTTCACCAAAAGCAGTTGGCATCCCCGCGTTATATTCAGCCAACGGCTATGCAAATAAGGAATTTGATAACAAGATGACTGATCAACAACCGAAAAAACGTAGCGCAATTGGCCGAGTTTTCTCCGCGCTGTGGAATACCATTAATTTCACCCGAAAATTTTTACTTAACTTGATATTTTTTGGTGTGCTTGCCGCCATTATAGTTGCCGCTGGCCAAGACAAAAATACAGTTAAAATTGCCAACCAAAGCGCATTAGTGCTGAATTTATCTGGCGTTATTGTTGAACAAAAACAAGCTGTCGACCCAGTGGATGCTTTTATGGCAGAAAGTTTGGGTGACGATTCAACTCCGCAAGAAATTCTCCTTGCTGACGTGCTAGAGGTTCTGCACAACGCAAGCCGTGACGACAGAATTCAAGCCATTGTTTTAGACCTAAAATATCTAGCGGGCGGTGGTTTAAACAAACTTGAAGCCATAGGCAACAAACTAGAAGAGTTTAAACAAAGTGGCAAAAAGGTTATCGCAATTGGTGACTATTACACTAAAAATCAATATTTCTTAGCCAGTTATGCCGATGAAGTCCTGCTACACCCTATGGGTTTTGTTCAGCTTGACGGTTATAGCATGTACAACAGTTACTTCAAGTCAGCATTAGAAAAACTCAAAGTCTCAACTTATATTTTCCGTGTTGGTTCGTATAAATCAGCGGTTGAGCCGTTTATGCGTAACGATATGAGTGAAGAAGCGAAAACCGCCAACCAAGCCTGGTTGGACGAGCTTTGGCATATATATAAAGATGGCGTGGCTAGCCGCCGTGGTTTAACAGCGGATGCGTTTGATGAAAAAATGGCTGATTTTGAAACTAAGTTCGCCAAAGCAAATTATGATATGGCGCAATATAGTGTCGACAATAACTGGGTTGATCAACTGGTTACGCGTGAAGAAATCGATCAGAAATTAGCAGAAATTGTTGGCTGGACGGATAACAAACGCAGCTACAACAAAGTATCTTTCAAAGAATATTTATCTTTAGTTAAACCTGCGCATGCTTTCCCACAACCTGATGGCGACAAAGTTGCGATAGTTGTGGCGAAAGGCACAATTTTAGATGGACATAAAAAAGCCGGTGAAATTGGTGGCGACAGTACAGCAAAATTGCTTGAACGTGCACGTTTAGATGATTCGGTAAAAGCGGTTGTATTACGCATAGACAGCCCTGGCGGCAGTGCCTTTGCATCAGAAGTGATTCGCCGTGAAATTGATTTACTGCGAGAAGCCAACAAACCTGTGGTTGCCTCTATGAGTTCAGTTGCTGCATCTGGTGGTTATTGGATTGCCGCAAGCGCGGATGAAATTTGGGCGCATCCAAGTACAGTGACAGGATCTATTGGTGTATTTGGTTTATATATGACACTAGAAAAAAGCTTAGAGCATATTGGCATTCATACTGACGGCGTATCTACTACTGAATGGCCTGTGTTAAATCCGGCTGTACCGTTAGAGAAAAGCAGCCAAAATATACTGCAAAAAAGCACAGAGCGCGTTTATCAAAGATTTTTACATATAGTGTCTAAACACAGAGATATGACGCTAGCTGAAGCAGATAAAGTAGCGCAAGGACGTATTTGGATTGGTAGCCAAGCGCTTGAGTTAGGTTTAGTTGATAACTTAGGTAATTTAGATGATGCCATCGCATCTGCTGCTACATTAGCTGGCATTGAAGATTACAAAACCCAATTAATTGAAATTGAGCTGACACCACAGCAGCAAATGCTTAAAGAGTTGCTAGGCCAAGTGAGCAGCTGGATTGACGAGCCAACTGAACAATCACCTTATGTTTTACAACCTGAAATACTCAAAACCTTGAAGGAAATAAAACAGATTGCGCAGTGGAATGATCCAAATGGCGTTTACGCATTTTGTGAAAGCTGTCGTTTTTAAAGTATGCGCTATAGCTCGCTAGCTAAAGTATTTTGCATAGGTTTGTGTTTAATCAAATCTATGCTTGCTAGCGCCGCAGAAGAAAGCAATACGAACAATTTACCCAACAAAAAATTAATCATCTCCACTATCGAAAACCACCCACTCGTACCATTCGCAACTTCAATAATGCGTCAGGCTTACAAAAAACTTGGATATGATATTGAAGTTTGGTCACTGCCTGCGGCTAGAGCTTTATATATGTCGAGCAATGGCAAAGTAGATGCTGAGCTTGGGCGTGTTGGTGGTTTAGAACAAAAACATCCAAACTTAATTCAAATTCAACCTGCGATCGTCAGTTTTAAAGCTTCGTTAATATCCAACAATAATAATATTAGCCTCTTGCCTTCCGCTAAAGATCCAACTGCTACCATTGTATTGATGAGAGGTATGCCTTATGCAGATCAACTAGTTAGGGAGCGACGAAAAATTGAAGTTAATACAATAGAGCAAGTAATCAAGATATTGGACAGTCGTAGAGCTCACTATGCGTTGATTGACAGCAACTATTTAAATGATCCCCGCTACCAATACAAATTGGCCGCTTTCAACTCGATTGACATAGATGAGACAAAACAAGCAATTCATCACTATGTGCATAACAAAAACACTGGCCTTGTGAAGGCGTTGGAAGGGGTTTTAACTGATATGCAAAAACAAGGTTTGTTGGGCAATTAAACCTGAGCTGATGACATACAAAAAAGGCCGCTTACGCGACCTTCTTTAAAAACTAATTGATCTAAACAGCTTTACATTAAAGCGTCTTGATCAGCACCTTCTTTTTCAATCACAGTTGGGATCATATCTTCACGGCTAATACCTAGTTTCAATGCCGCTACACTTGCAACGAAGATTGAAGAATAAGTACCAATGAACACACCAAATAATAGTGCAGTTGCGAAACCATGAATTAAAGCACCACCTTTGAAAAACAGTGCAAGCAATACCAATACAGTGGTTAATGAAGTAATAGTTGTACGGCTTAATGTTTGGGTAAGTGATTCGTTGATAATTTCCGAAACATCGTCAATACGTAATTTACGGAAGTTTTCACGAATACGGTCAAACACAACAATAGTATCGTTAAGCGAGTAACCGATAACCGCAAGTACCGCAGCTAATACAGTTAAGTCAAACTCTATGCCTAATATAGAGAATAAACCAACTGTGATAGTTACGTCGTGCGCTAACGCCAATACTGAGCCCAGTGCAAAGCGCCATTCAAAACGAAATGCTACGTAAATTAAGATACAGATAAGCGCAACTAACATAGCTAAGCCGCCCTGCTCTTTTAATTCTTCACCAACACTTGGGCCAACGAACTCGATTCTACGCATTTCAGCTTCACCAGATGAAGTGGTAGATACCACTTCTAATACTTGATTACTCAAGGTTTCTGGTTTTACATCATTACGTGGTGCTAAACGAATTAACACATCTGAGCTAGTACCAAAGTGCTGTACAACTGCATCACCAAAACCGTTAGCATCTAATTGGCCACGAATTTCGGTTAAATCAGCTGCTTTGTCGTAACCCACTTCAATTAGTGTACCGCCAGTAAAATCTAAACCGAATTTAAGGCCGTTAATTGATAATGACGCAATTGAACCTAAAATCATTACAGCTGAAAAGAATATCGCCAATTTAGCTTGCGACATAAAGTTGATGGTGTTTTTAAATCTAAACCACATATGCCTGCTCCTTAAATTGACAACTTATTCACTTTGCGACCACCAACAGATGCATTAACAACTGCACGGGTAACCACAATAGCGGTAAACATTGAAGTGATAATACCAATTGCTAGAGTTACAGCGAAACCTTTAATCGGGCCTGTACCAACAGCAAATAAAATTACCGCAGCAATAAAGGTGGTAATGTTGGCATCAGCAATGGTTGAAAATGCACTGTCGTAACCTTGGTGAATAGCTTGTTGCGGGCCTCGGCCATCAATAATTTCTTCACGTATCCGCTCGAATATCAGCACGTTGGCGTCAACCGCCATACCTACGGTTAAAACTATACCTGCCATACCCGGCAAAGTTAATGTAGCACCCGGAATAAGCGACATTACACCTACGATTAAGACCAAGTTAAGCGCTAATGCAATATTGGCAACAACACCAAAACCACGGTAGTACAAAATCATAAAGGCTAATACTAAGCAGAAACCCCAGATGATAGCTGTCATACCTAAGTCGATATTTTCTTGACCTAAGCTTGGACCAACTGTGCGCTCTTCAACAATTTGAATTGGCGCAATCAAAGCACCTGCGCGTAACAATAATGCTAGGTTTTGTGCTTCGTTCGGGCTATCAATACCAGTAATTCGGAAACTACGAGCTAAACGCGCTTGAATAGTTGCAACGTTAATAACTTCTTTAATTGCTTCAAACTCTAATGAACCATCAGGCTTTTTACGACCTGTTGCTTTGTATTCAACAAATAACGTCGCCATAGGTTTACCAATATTGTCTTTGGTAAAGTGCGACATCTTGTTACCACCTTGACCATCTAAGTCGATATTAACTTGTGGTCTTTGGTATTCGTCAAAACTCGAGTTTGCACCAGTAATATGATTACCAGTTAAGATAACGTCTTTCTTAAGCACAACAGGTTGACCTGTGCGTCTGTCGTAAAATACCTCAGAGCCTGGTGGCACACGACCTGTTGCCGCAGAAGCTGCATCCGCATCTTCATCCACTTTTCTAAATTCTAGTGTTGCTGTTGCACCTAAAATTTCTTTCGCTCGCGCTGTGTCTTGCACACCCGGTAATTCAACTACAATACGCTCAGCACCTTGGCGCATCACCAAAGGTTCAGCTACACCTAATTGATTTACACGGTTACGGATAATGGTGATGTTTTGCTGCAGTGCGTATTCTTTAACTTCTTTAACACGCGCTTCAGACATAGTCGCAAGCAAAGTATTATCTTCGCTACGGCTTTCATCTATGGTTAACTCAGCAAAAGTATCAGATAAATGATCAAGCGCAGCGGCCATTTCATCTTCTTTACGGAAAGTTACTTTAACGCCATTACCGTATTCAGTTAGTCTGTGATAACGAATACGTTGTTCGCGCAACTCAGCTCTGAAGTCGGCTAACATTTCTTCTTGTTTTTTCTGTAAAGCGACACTCATGTCAACTTCCATCAAGAAATGCACACCACCACGTAAATCTAAGCCGAGCTTCATTGGGTTACCACCCACATCTTCCAACCATTTAGGTTGAGCTGGCATAATATTTAACGCAACAATAAAGTCAGTACCAAGAACTTGCATAGAAACATCACGCGCTTCTAATTGGTCTTCAGTGTCTTTAAAACGAACTTGAATTTGGTTGTTTTCAATTTTGATAGATTGAAAAGGAATTTGGTTTTGTTCGAGTGCTTGTTTTACTTGTTCTAATTGCGAAATTTCAACGTCACCACCACGGGTTGCGGAAATTTGCAATGCAGGATCTTCCCCGTACATATTAGGAAGTGCATACAAAAAACCTGCGGATACTATTACTAGTATCAGCAGGTATTTCCATAAAGGATATTTATTTAACACAATCCGTCCCTATTAGATTGATTTAATTGTGCCTTTAGGCAACACAGCTGTTACAGAACCTTTTTGTACCGCAACGTCTACACCGTCTGCCAAAGTCACTAAAATAAAGTCTTTTTCTTCACTCACTTTACTTACGCGGCCAACTAAACCACCTTGAGTTAAAATTTCATCACCTTTGCTGATAGAAGCAATTAACGATTTGTGCTCTTTCATGCGTTTTGCTTGTGGGCGATAAAGCATGAAGTAAAAAATCAAACCAAAAACAACTAACATGATAACCATTTGCATGCCGCCACCTTGAGCTGGAGCTGCACCATTGGCATATGCATTTGCAATTAAAAAGTCCATAACATTCCCCTATATTCTAATAAAAATAAATTAATCTTGATTGTCTAATGGCGGCACTGGTAAACCACGTGCAGCGTAAAATTCTTCAACAAATTGTTCTAGCTCACCAGCGGCTATAGCGTCGCGTAATTGCTCCATTAGTCTTTGGTAGTAGCGCAAGTTATGAATTGTGTTTAAACGTGCTCCGAGTATCTCGTTGCATTTGTCTAAGTGATGTAAATATGCTCTAGAATAATTTTTACAAGTGTAGCAGTCACATTTTTCATCTAATGGACCTGTATCTGTCTTGTGTTTTGCGTTTCTAAGCTTAACCACACCATCACTAACAAAGATGTGACCGTTACGCGCATTACGAGTTGGCATTACACAGTCAAACATATCAATACCACGGCGAACCGCTTCTACTATGTCTTCTGGTTTACCTACACCCATTAAATAACGTGGTTTGTTGGTTGGCATTTTGTCGGTTAAGTTATTTAAGATATTAATCATATCTTCTTTTGGCTCACCGACTGATAAACCACCTATGGCATAACCGTCAAAACCTATTTCTTCTAAACCATTTAAGCTTTCTTCACGCAAATGTGGATACATACCACCTTGTACTATGCCAAATAAAGCTGAAGGGTTACCTTCGTGCGCATCTTTAGAACGTTTTGCCCAACGCAAAGACAACTCCATAGAAGTACGCGCTTGCTCTTCAGTTGCTGGATATGGGGTACATTCGTCAAATATCATTACGATATCTGAGCCCAATTCACGCTGAACTTGCATGGCTTTTTCTGGCGTTAATTCAATACGTTCACCATTAATTGGCGAGCGGAAAATAACACCTTGTTCAGTAATTTTACGCAATTCACCTAAGCTAAATACTTGGAAACCACCAGAGTCAGTTAAGATAGGTTTTTGCCAATTCATAAAATCGTGCAAGTCACCATGCATACGGATAATTTCAGTACCCGGTCTTAACATTAAGTGAAAAGTATTACCCAAACAAATATGTGCGCCAATGGCTTCTAATTCGTCAGGTGACATGCCTTTTACCGTACCGTAAGTACCAACAGGCATAAATGCAGGGGTTTCAACCACACCGCGTTCAAAATGCAAACGACCGCGTCTTGCTTGACCGTCTTCTGCCATTTTTTCAAACTTCATAAAATCAGACATATATTCTTTACCAATGTCAGTGTTTATTGCTTATTTGTGCGTTTGTTTAGTTAAAAACATTGAATCGCCATAACTGAAAAAACGATACTTTTGTTCAACCGCAGTTTGATAAGCTTGTTTTATATGTTGTTGCCCAGCAAACGCTGACACCAACATAATTAAAGTAGATTCGGGTAGATGAAAGTTGGTAAACATTGCATCAACCACTTGGAACTCGTAACCTGGATAAATAAAGATGCTAGTATCACCTTGATATGGTGCAATTAGCGCATCATCAGCAAACTGAGCTGCACTTTCTAAGCTGCGTACCGATGTTGTACCAACTGCAATCACGCGACCACCACGCGCTTTACAAGCGAAAATGGCATCCACTACATGTTGCGGTACATCTATGTACTCAGCATGCATTTGATGATCTTTAACATCATCTACGCGTATAGATTGAAAAGTACCGGCACCTACGTGCAAAGTCACATATTCAACTTGCACACCTTTATCGGCAATTTTTGCCAGCAATTCTTCATCAAAATGCAAACCTGCTGTTGGCGCTGCTACTGCACCTGGCACTTCACCATATACGGTTTGATATCTGTCTTTATCTGTTTGCTCGTCCGCCCTATCGATATAAGGCGGTAGCGGCATATGGCCGTATTGTTCTAATAGTTCTAGTACAGGCTCATCATTCAAAACTTGTAAAACGAATAAATCATTTTGGCGTTCAAGCATTTGGGCACGAATGTGCTCTTCCAACACCACTTCCGTACCTGGTTTTAACGCTTTATTGGCACGTACATGCGCTAGAATTTTATTGCCATCTAACATGCGCTCAACCAGCACTTCTATTTTGCCACCAGAAACTTTTTGGCCTAATAAACGCGCAGGAATAACTTTGGTGTTGTTGAAAATAATAAGGTCTTTATCTGTTACCAAATCTATCATTTGGTTAAAGACTTTGTGATTTATCTCACCGCTATTGCCGTCGACCACCAATAAACGCGACTGACTACGTTTTTCAGCCGGGTAGCGGGCTATCAGTTCATCGGGTAGATCAAAAGAAAAATCGGAAACTCGCATGCTAACATCAATTCGTTTTTTAGAGCGCGATAGTCTATTGCTTGCGGGGGTTAATAGCAAGTTTTGCGGGTGTTTGTGGCGAATGTTTTGTATTTAGTGGTGATTTTCATTGCCGCACTGTCATGGGATGTCAGGGGTCGGAAACTGCGCTGTTGGCGCTTGAGTTTAATCTGAGCAGTGTGTTTGGTTAGCGGCGCTGCTGTGTTCGAGGTAAAGAAGCGGCCACTTGCTTGGAATATTTTTCACAAAAACGCTTCAAGTCCGTCCGTGGATCGCTCACAAAAGATATCCCTCTCTTTTGAAGTTTTGCTCAAAACATTTCCAATCAATTGGCCTTGGTGGTGTTATCGCTGGTGTGCTCATTAGCACCGCCCTATCAACAAGCAACTAAAAATCAAAAACATTAAAGTAATAACTTAGCGAAAACCTCTTTTTCGGGCAGCGATAAACAAGCCAGATAAAGCATACTCGCATGCTAACTTTCTGAAACTTCTTTATCAGAGGTGATAAAGCAGAGCGCCCAGGGATTGGGTTTACAGCGAGTTTGATTAATGCCGCTTCCATCTTCCTCATCAAATTACTAATTTTCCAAAATGAATGGAGCAATAGCTTCTTGGATAATTTTGCACCGGTCAAGCTGATAAAATGTACTAAAATTACATATGAAAGTTAAAAACCTGTAAAATTTTGTAATTATTGCTGTTAAAAGGCTTTTTTTGAAATTTTTATGAAATTTTATGTTGTAAAATTACAAATCAACGATATAATACACCCATCTTTGAAAAACACGGTTTAACCAGTTTTTCTTGACATCCCTTTGTTAGTGCTTGAGTGCCTTTATTAGGCCAATTTTATTGCCCAGTCCCCCAACTGGGCTTTTTTTTTGCCTAAATTTTGGCAAAAGCGTCCATATCAAGCTAACCGCTAATTCCTTAAAGTATTAAATCAATTAACTAATTACAGATGAGTTACGGGCGCACAATCCACAATACTCTTGCGGATATCAGCTCTGGTGAGATCAAACCCATTTGTTGGCTTGAGACACTTTCACTATTCATGCCTTGCAACCAAAACGCACTGTGGTTTTGTTCTATCTGGTAAATTTGTTTAATGATATTGCCGTAATGCGGGTGATTAACTCGAACAATATCACCGACTTTTAATTTGTGGTGACGAAATTGGGTATAGAAAAGAATATAAGAATTGGCGGGAATAACAGGCAACATGCTGTTGCCTGTTACTTTATTAATTTGTAAGCCAAGAGCTGATAAAACTGATAACAATGAAATTTAGCCCTTCACTTAAATTAGTATCTAAGCGTCTAGTTTAGGATAAACAACTTGTTGTGCCGGTGGGTACGGGCATTCAGCTGTAAAAGTTGCAACACCTTTACTTTGCCAAAAGATTTCAGCAAATTGATTAACTTTATCCAACAAATCTAAAGTCGCTGCTTTATCAATATGTTGTTTCGCTTTAGACGCAGCAAGATTAATGCTGTGTACCAGCTCATGCACATGTGGAAATTGGTCGATTTGAGGTTGTTTAATGTAGTCACCCCAAATAACGCGTACTTCTTCTTTTACCTTAACGCCGTGCTCTTCTTTTTGCATAACTAAACGAACAAATTGCGCTTGCTCGTTAGCAGTTAAACTGTCTTTGGCATTTAACTCTTCCAACAGATCAACCATGCGGATCATAGTTAATACCGCGATTTGCGCAGTCGACGGATCGTAAATTTTACAAGGGATATCGCAATGTGCTGAAACTGACTCGAAAGCATTTTTTGCATCAAGCTTGTTTAATAAATTGTGTAACATAGTGCTTCCTATTTCTGATTATTTTTAATTGCTCGGTTCAAACCTACTTTTAACAAAACAACCGCCAATGCAATTGGTGCTAACCAAAGTAAATGAACTAAATCAGCATATGCAGATGCATGGTCGTGACCTGGATGCGCAAACGCACTAGCTGGTAGCAATAAGCTTGCGCCAACAAGTGTTTTTAAGACTAAGTTTTTCATTTGATTCCTCTATATATTTTAATGAAATCGTGATTCTGGTTGAGTTACCGCCAAATACTGAGTCATTAATCTATCACTGCAGCTTTGGCATATTGGGAAATCTTGGGTAAATTCTAGTAACGCGGTTAAAGTAATTTTGGTTGCTCTAAACGCTATGAGTTTGTGGTCGTCATCTAAACCCTCTTGTTCAATCAAATGCATCATGGATTGATGGGGTATTAACAAACAGCGCTGAGCTTCTACTACATTGCCAGTTTTTACATGTAGCGCGGATAAGTTGTGATAACCACATATCCAACCTTGAATTGCTTCAACTTGTTTAGGATTCTCTAATAACATGGCATCGAGCTGTTCAATTGCCCCTTCGTAATAACCTTGAGCTTGTTGCCAAGCTTGCTGATTAAAACAGTCATTCCCTTTGGTCATTAATTGTTGCCAATTCATAGTTATTCCCCAAACTTGCAATAGTACAAAGTTAAACACAAATACAAATCATTATCAACTCCAATTAAAAAGAAGAATGAAAACGCATATAAAAAGGCCTTTCTATTAACCCTAATTGGCTATATATTAAATTTAACGGCAAATTTCAGAGGTACAAAAAAGTGGCAAAATACTTTCGTCTATTTTTAAGTATCTTATTGCTCAGCTGTGTTGTTGTTGAAACTGTACCTTCACAAGCCAGCTTCACGGGTGAACTAGAGCTTTCATTTAGTGGCAGTACAGTGCCAACCTGTGACAATAGCGACAGCGATTCTTTTGGCATACTGCCAAATTTGGCCAAACTCAACTTTGCTCTCACCCACAAAACACAATTACCCGATTTATACACCTTTAGCCATAAACTCACTTATCAACGCCCAAGTATTCGCTCCCCACCTGCTATTAGCTTTACCGCATAAACAATTTTTTATTAATTTGATTTAAGAGGTACTTGCTATGCGAGCAATCCAATTACATGCATTAACCAATGTAGAACACTTAGTTCAACCTGAAGACTTTGATGAGTTATCGGTTAACTCTCCTGCTTTAGCCATTTTTACCGATTTCAAAAAACACAAACCTTTAATGATCGACAGTCAAACCACGGCACTCTCGGCTGAACAAGAGATGTTGCGCACACATGTAAAAATGAAGTTAGTTGTCGATGCAAAACGCGAATTAGTTGGGGTGATTAGTTTTGAAGATATCTGTAAACAAAACATTGTAAAAATGGCCGCCAATGGTTATCAACAAAGTGAAATCTTGGTCACTGATTTAATGCGCCATAGAAGCGAATTAAAAGTACTAGATTTTAATGATATCGCGCACGCTCGAATAGGTGATGTAATTGAAACTTTGAAACAAAACGGTGTGCAGCACTGTTTAGTGGTCGACAGCCAACAACATCATATTCGCGGTTTAATCTCCGCCAGTGATATTGCGCGCAAACTAAAATTAAATATTTCTATTCAATACCCACCTTCTTTTGTCGACATTTTTAATGCGATAAAAAACCATTAAACCTTAAAACCCTATTCAAATACGTCTGCTAAAACAAGCAGACGTATTTTTTGCAAAGTTGACTTAATCACGCTTGATAATGATAATACTTATCAATATCAATTTATAAAAATGCAACCTCATGAACGCCTCCCGCATCTTAGTTGTCGAAGACGATAAAAACTTAAATCAACAATTGTCCGAATTAATGCTGCAAGCCGGTTATCAAGTAGACAACTGTTACGACGGTGAACAAGGTTTAATCAACGCAACAACACAAACGCCAGATCTAGTTTTGTTAGATGTAATGCTGCCAAAAAGAGACGGCTTTTCAGTGCTCAGCATGTTGCGCAAAACTAGCCAAGTACCAGTAATTATGCTGTCGGCTAAAGATGCCGAGCAAGAAAGGATAACAGGGTTAATTCAAGGTGCAGATGATTATGTACCTAAACCCTTCAACCGAACTGAGTTAATGTTACGCATTGAAGCTTTATTACGCCGTACCTCAATGCACAATATCGCAACAACCAATACACATATACAAATCGATGGCTTAACTATCGATAACCAGCAACAAAGTGTGCAAGTGCAACAAACACGAGTAGAGCTGACGCCCATTCAATTTAAGATATTAGCCGAGCTGTGCCAACAACAAGGCCAAGTGTTGTCTAAAGCGTATTTATCCCAACGCGTATTGCGTAAAACTTTGGGCGCACACGATCGCAGTTTAGATATGCATGTTAGCCGTATTCGCCGCAAACTCACTGAAGCCGGTTGGTCTGGAGAGCGCATAGAAACAGTCCACGGCAAAGGTTATTGTTTAGCATGAATAAACGACTTTTCTGGAAATTATGCCTAACCATAGCAACTGGTGTAGTTGCCTTCTTTTACCTAATGAACATAGTTACAGCGCGCACAGAAGAAGGTATGAGTATGCTTGCGCAGGAGCACCGCCAACAACTAAATGATTGGGGAAAAAGAGCAGAAGAATTGTATTATGCAGGCGATCAACAAGCGTTAAATCTATGGTTAGAAAACCTCACGCAACAAGAAAATACTTGGGTATCCATTGTAGAATATGAGTTTACTCGAGTAGCAGGCGGTAAAATAGCAGAAGTATACACAGACAGGTTTTATCTAGGTCGCAGTGTCGAGTGGAAAATTCATTTATATTTTAATTACAATCCAGTGATGGATATTCCATTTGCAAAAGGACAAGTTAGTTTCTTAATTAAACTGCCGACACGTATGCGCCCGGGTTCATTTTGGCCAACCACGCGAATTTTATTAGAAATCATTATTCCAATGTTGTTATTGAGCATTTTGTCGTGGATTTTATACCATCATATTGTCAACCCACTAAAACAACTTGAAAAAGCCACCCGCGAATTTGCCAAAGGTAATTTTGACGTAAGAGTTGGTCAAAGCATAGGTAAACGCAATGATGAAATTGCCCAACTAGCAGATACTTTTGATCGTATGGCACTCAGAATTGGCGATTTGATCAAAAGTCAGCGGCAACTTATCGCAGATTTATCACATGAACTTAGAACACCACTGACGCGACTAGATATAGCTGTGGTCAGCTTGCAAGAGCAACATAATCAGGCTGAAAATTTACAGCGGGTTGAACGTGAATCGAAACAAATTCGCAAATTGGTAGATGATACCCTCACCCTTGCTTGGCTTGAAAACGAACAACCACAACTGCAACAAGAAACGCTCGACTTAGTTGATTTAATTGATGTGATAGTTGACGATGCAAAATTTGAATTTAGCCATAAAAACTTAAATGTCACTTTGCCGAATAGCGCACTGCTGCATCATTCAAATCACAGAGCCATTGGTCAATCACTCGAGAATATCTTGCGCAACGCACTTAGATATACGCCAGTAGATAAAACCGTCGAACTCAAACTCAGCGAGTACCCTGAGCAGTATCTTATTACAGTTGCAGACCAAGGACCCGGCGTACCTGAAAATATGTTGGAGCTGATCTTTCAGCCATTTTTCAGGGTAGACAAAGCCCGTATGGCTGACTCTGATAGTTTTGGATTAGGCTTAGCTTTGGCTCGCCGCCAGTTACAAGCGGTTGGCGGTCGTATTAGTGCAAGCAACCAAGCCACAGGTGGACTGTTAATGCAAATCACTTTGCCTAAATAACAACTTATTGGCAAATGTAACTATTGTAAAAGTGCTGTCTTTTTAATTGCAAATAGGAATAATTCTCATTAGTAAATTTAAAGCAGAAAACAATTCTACGAGTGAGATGCATTACATGAAAAAGACAATATTAACGAGCGCGGTTTTGGCAGCAATTACTGCAGTACCGGCATTGGCTGACGAAAACACTGAAGAAAAATTAAAAACAGAAACAATTGCGATTGTTGGTAAAACGACCAATACAGAAATCACGTCAGCCCAAATTGAAAATTACCAAGCAACCGATTTAGAAGATATATTTCGCCATATACCTTCGGTTACAATCGGTGGTTCACTTGGAATAGCGCAAAAAATGTATATACGCGGTGTTGAAGATACCTTGTTGAACATTACTGTAGATGGAGCGCCTCAAACCAGTTCGTTATTCCACCATACAGGTCGACTCTCGATTGAGCCTGAATTACTTAAAAGTGTAGAAGTGCAAGCTGGTGCGGGTGAAGCAACTGCTGGTTTTGGTTCGATTGGTGGTGCTGTTAGGTTTAAAACCAAAAATGCCGATGACTTACTTGATGAAGGCAAAACATTTGGCGGTATTATCAAAGCGGGTTACTTTTCCAATGGCGGCCATAAAAGCAGCATTACTTTATATGGCAAAGCTGCTGATAAAATTGGTTTATTAGCTTCGTTTGTTGATGTCCATAAAGACAACATTGAAGATGGTGATGGGAATCAAATTGCAGGCACCCAAACAGATCAAACTTTAGGTTTTATAAAACTTGACGCTGAAATAGCAGACAATCAAGTAATTACAGCAAGTTATGAAAGCAGAAAAGAAGACGGCGCTTTTCCTAAACAAACCAACTGGACACCAACTGAAAGCTCAAGCTTCACCCAAACTTGGTCAAATCGAGAAACAGCTGTTCTCAACTATACAGGTGAAATAAATGACTTGTTTAACATTGAAGCGACTTTATACAACACTGATTCAGAACTAAAACGCGAGTTATATACATGGACAGGTTCAATAGAATCTACTGGTTTTGATATTCGCAATACTTCATACATAGGTTCACATGCTATCACTTATGGTGCTGAACAACGCCAAGATAAGTTATTAGCCCAATCATATTCTGATTCATTCGGTGGTATCTACAAAGAAAAAGGTAATATCGCAGGTTTTTACATCCAAGATCACTGGCAAATATTAGACAATTTGCTCTTGAGTTTTGGTGTCCGCCATGACGATTACGAGTTAGATCACACTGGGCAAAACGCTGTGTGGGAAAAAGTAGACGGCGTTTGGGTTACAAAATCGGATGAAAACGGTAATCCAGTCACGACTGAAGCTAAATACTCTAGTCCAAAACAAGACGGTCTTAGTAAGAACTTCGGATTTGAGTACAATTTAACCAGTAATCTAACCCTATCAGCTGGATACGCAGAAGCGCTTAGAGGCCGACAAACCACTGACACTTTTATTGTAGGTGAGCTCTCTGGGTTCAATAATGATTTAAAACCTGAGCAAGTAGAAAATAGAGAAGTGGGCTTAGAATACAATAACGGTAGCTTATTGTTAGAAGTATCAGCTTACAACAGTCAAATAAACGATGTGTTATTTGATAAGTTTAAAGGTGGTACTTATTACGAAAATATCGGTCAACTAGAGTCAACTGGTTTTGAATTAGTTGCGGGTTATCAAGCCGACTCATATGAAATTGTCGTCAGCTACAACAGTAATGACGTTGAGCTTAACAATGCTGAATTTTTATGGCCAGATGCCAATTCAGAATCTGGTTCAAGTATTGTTGTTCTCGATGGTGTCGACATTGAAGCATACGAATTTGGCCACTTAGGTAATCAAGGTGGCGACATATTTAATGTTAACTTTGCGATTAAGCCAACCGAACAATTGGATATTGGTTGGAATTTTAATTATGTGCGTGCTTTAAATAATATAAATGTGTTCTACCGCTCTATCGAGTTGGGCTGGACGGACGCACTAGACCAAGTAAACAAACCTGAGTACAAGGTACATGATATGTATGTCAAGTACCAAGCTTTGGACAATTTAACGCTTGATTTGAGTATCCAAAACATTTTCGATGAAACTTACCGCAGTCATGGAAGCGTGGCAGATTTTAGCCATATAGCTGGTTATGAGGGCGTAGTCGGTCTAAATGAACCTGGGCGAGATATTCGATTGTCAGCGTCATTTAAGTTTTAACCTAGGTCGTAGCACCCTAAACAACAAGCAGCATTAGCCCCAAACCTAATGCTGCTTGTTCATTCAATAAATCGCCTAGCCCACGGTTGTAAAATAATGAGTTTGCCCAAACAAAAATCCAAAACATTGGACGTATCCTTGCGTGTATTCACAGCATTAGTTGCTGGTTTTGTCTTCGCCAATCAATCTGCCAGTTTAATTGCTTATTACCTGCCCTCTGCCAATACAGTCGACAACATAGTCGCGGGTAAGATGCTGAGTTTTATTGTCTGGGCGTTGGTCGTTATTTACGTGTTTGCAGCTAAATCGGCCAAACAAACATTTGTTTTGCTTTTATTAGTTTGTGCTGTGGCACTAGCGTGGATGAGCCATCTAGAACTGGTATTTAAATCATGAAAAATAGTTTTCGCCAGTCGATGAACTGGCTGCACACATGGAGCGGTTTTGTTTTTGCTTGGTTGCTGTATTTTATTTTTGTCACCGGCACTCTCGGCTATTTTGAAGATGAGATAGACCGTTGGCTAAAACCAGAAATGACGCCAGTTGCACAACAAATAGATAACCGAGAGATTTTAATTAACGCCGAGCAACACCTTACACAAGTCGCAGATAATTCACCAAGCTGGTATATCAGCTACCCTGCAAATCGCTCACCCTTTGTTAATATTTCCTGGTTACAACTAGCAGATCCTGCCAACAATATAGATAAAGAATGGCGCGAGAAAAATATTGACCTAAATACCAATCAAGTTGTGGATGTGCGTGACACTGCCGGGGGCATGACACTATATCGCTTGCACTACAACTTGCACTATATCCCAAGCACAATTGCTTACATCATAGTGAGTTTAGCAACTATGTTTATGTTAATTGGTTTAATTACTGGGGTGATTATTCACAAGAAAATCTTTATCGAATTTTTTACCTTTCGAGCCAACAAAGGATTGCGCTCTTGGTTAGATATTCACAATATTATGAGTGTACTGCCGCTGCCATTTCATTTAATGATCACCTACAGTGGCTTACTTTTGCTGATGTCAGTTTCTATGATTGGGGTAATTAACAGCAACTTTGGCGCAGGTAAAGACGACAGCAAAAAGTTTTATAAATTAGCCACAGCTGAACATAGCGAGCAACAACAAACACTGATTAAACCACAAGATTTATCCGCTGATACAGTATTGCTAGACGCTCAAGCTCGCTATCCAACACAAAATATCAGTTATATAGGTGTACTTAAACGTACAACTGACGATGTTCACTACGAAGTTTGGTTTGATAATCATCAAGGAATCGAGCTGGTATCACATTTAACTTACCACCAACACGAGGGGCAAATTGTTGTCGACATTTCTGGCGAAAAAGTTGGTGAAGCGGCACAAATTTACGACTTATTAGAGCACCTGCACGAAGGTTTATTTGCTGATATTTATTTGCGCTGGTTGTATTTTTTATCCGGTTTAATGGGCTGCGCCATGATAGCAACCGGCTGTATTATTTGGCTAAACAAACGGCTGAAAAACGCTAACCCAAACAAACTGTTTGACCGCACATACACCTTAGCAAGATTAAATATTGCTGTGGTAGTCGGCTTGCCAATTGCTTTAGCCGTGTTCTTTTATAGTAACCGTCTACTGCCTATAGAAATGGCCAATCGAGCGCAATGGGAAATGCATAGTTTATTTATCAGTTTGGGGCTGGGGTTAATTATCTGTTTATTCCACCCAAATAAACACCTGTGGCGCAATAGTTTGTGGTTGTGTGCCTTGAGCTTTTTAATACTGCCACTGGTTAATTTTTTGACTACAGGCCATAACCTCTTCAGCAGTTTTCTACAGCAAGACTGGCAGATGCTAGCTTTTGATTTAACTATGTTGGCTACAGGTGCAGCAAGTGCTTGGGCTGCCTTGGCCCTAGGTCAAAAAGCAAACCTTAGCCAAACAGGAGTAAATTCGTGATCTTTGTCGAAATCATACTAATTACGGCAGGTTTTGTTTGTTTAGCTCTGTCACTTTCACGCCACTATGAACAAATATTTAATAAAAAGCACAGATTAAGCCAAAAGCGCATGTTCCAATTGCGATATGCAGGATGTAGTTGGCTAGCTTTAAGTTTATATCTGACTATCTCTGTTGAAGGCATAGCACTTGGCATTACCTATTGGTCAGGACTGGCGACTCTAGTCAGTTTAGTAATTGCGATGTTACTAACTTACATAGCCAAAGATTAACCGACTATACTCAATGATGTTGGATCTATAATTTTACTGTGTAACTGCTTAAATTTTTACCTAGGTCTAAATTTAAGTCCATTTTAGGACAGCTAAAATATGCAGAACTTTCGTATTGAAACTGACAGTATGGGGCAGTTAGAAGTGCCTGCACAGGCACTGTATTCAGCACAAACGCAGCGGGCAATTAATAATTTTCCAGTTAGTGGCACACCTATGCCTAAAGCGTTTATCAAAGCTTTAATCCTCGTAAAATACGCAGCTGCCAAAGCAAATGATAAATTAGCTCTATTACCAGAAAAAATGGCTGACGCTATCTGTCAGGCAGCAGATAATTTACTAGCAAGTAACTTCCACCAACACTTCCCTGTTGATGTGTTTCAAACAGGCTCTGGCACCAGCTCAAATATGAATGCGAATGAGGTACTGGCTACATTAGCAAATAAAATATACCCATCTAAAATTGACGCAAACGACCATATTAACTTTGGCCAAAGTAGCAACGATATTATTCCAACCTGCATTCATGTCAGTGCCGCGATGGAACTTACTAACAAGCTATTACCGGCCTTAGTCTATTTACGTGATGTTACGCGCGACAAAGCTCGACAAGTTGATAACTACGTTAAAACTGGCCGCACGCATTTAATGGATGCTATGCCGGTACGTATGAGCCAAAGTTTGTTTACATGGGCTGAGCAAATAGATGCAAATATCCGTCGTTTACAAGATGTTCAACCACAATTACACACTTTGGCTCAAGGTGGTACAGCTGTTGGTACAGGAATTAATACAGCACCTAAGTTTGCAGAACTATTTGCACTGGCACTAAGTGAAAAAATTGGCATTAAATTCCAGCCAGCGAGCAATTTTTTTACTCATATTAGTAGCCAGGATATTGTTGTAAGCTTGTCTGGGCAATTAAAAACTACTGCGGTTTCAATTATGAAAATAGCCAATGATTTGCGCTGGATGAATTCTGGTCCACTGGCCGGGTTAGGTGAAATTGAACTGGAGGAACTGCAACCGGGTTCGTCAATCATGCCGGGTAAAGTCAACCCAGTCATTCCAGAGTCAGCTTGTATGGTAGCCGCTCAAGTTATTGGCAACGACACGAGTATAACAATAGCAGGTCAGTCGGGTAATTTTGAGTTAAATGTAATGTTGCCTGTGATAGCAAAAAATCTATTAGAAAGTATCGAACTGCTAGCAAACATCAGCCAATTGCTCGCTGATAAAGCGATTAAAACTTTTGTTGTCAAAGAGGAGAAATTAACAGAAGTACTGTCACGTAACCCAATTTTGGTAACAGCGCTAAACCCGATTATCGGTTATGCAAAAGCAGCTGAAATTGCTAAATTGGCATACAAACAAGGTCGACCCATCATTGAGGTTGCACAAGAGCATACCGATCTTACAATTGAACAACTTGAGCGTTTGTTAGACCCTACAGCACTTACCCAAGGCGGCGTAAAAAGTTAAATAAAAAGTTCGCTCTTCAACCACTGAATAACAGGATTCAGATGTAGTAAAAAGTAGAGCGAACTTTTACAAAATGTTTTTAGAAGTTATAACTAACTGTTACGCTGCCATTGGCTGGTGCTGCGTAATAACCTATGGTATGTAAACTCGTGATGTATTTTTCATCAGTAATATTGTTTATGTTCGCTTTAGCTGACAAAGCGTCGGTAATTTGCCATTGGACAAATCCATTTAACAACAAATAGCTGTCTTGAGAAACATTGTAGTCAACATTGCTTACTTCAGACTGCCAACGACCACCTAAACCCAAGGTTAATTTTGACAACAAAGTATAATCAACACTAAAGTTCACTGAGTCTCTTGGTGCCCAAGTGTTGGCATCATTGCCTTGCATATCTTCAACATCTATTTTGGCATAACCAATAGAAACATTAAGGTCGTCTGTTACTTTACCAACTAACTCAAGTTCAACACCCTTAGATTCTACGTCAACACCGTAGTACCAATATTGGAAGTTTTCATCAGTACCACCATACGCGGCTAAATTGTTTTGCTCGGCGATGAAATAAGCCGCTGTAAATAATAGTCTGTCGTCAAACAGTTCTATTTTTACCCCAGTCTCATAATTTTCACCTTTAGTTGGTGCTAAGAACTGACGGTCTATACTGTATTGTTCTTGCGGTTGGTACACATCTGAATAACTAATATAAGTTCTTACATCATCGGTAATTGCATAAGTTAACGCTGCGTATGGACTGATTTCACTCTCATCATTGTCTATTTCAGCACCACTATTGTTACCTGAACGCTCATAAGCAATGGCGTTAAAACCAACTACAGTAAATAGATTTTCAGTAAAACTGATTTTTGCTGAACCATAAAAACGATATAAAGTTTGGTCAATTTCCGAATAAACGAATTGATCACCCCACTCCGGCTCTGGTATAGCATCCAAAGCGTATGGAAAAGCTGGTGTTGGGCCTAACGCTGGTGTTGTAGCCGAGTCAAAAGCATACTGATGTAATACATCGGTACTTTTTGCAGCGCTCACACCTAAGTTAAATTCATGATCTAAGCCAAACATATCAACCACACCACGCAACTTAAGTTCCACTAGGTCTGATTCAAGCTTTCCACCAAAACGACCCGGCCAGCCTTGCAAGCCTAAACCAGTATCTTTATTGATAGCACCGTAGGCGTAGAACAATTTGTCGTCTTCGGTAGAATTACGTTTGTTATAACTTGCTTGCAACTGCCAGCTATTGGCAAATATGTAGTTCAATTCAACAAATGCTTGTTCTATTGTTGTATCCCAATAGGTCCACTCTTGCGTAGTAGAATCACTGGTATCCCACTCTGCTTGAGTACCGTCATCATAGTTAAACACTAAACCGCCCCAAGTATTGCCATCAGTATTGGCATCTTGATAAGAATAACCAGCGGCAATAGTTGCATAATCACTGATTTGTCCATCAACTACAGCATAAATAAACTGACGGTCATTCTCTAAACCATTTAAATATGATTCTTTATCTTCAACAGCGGCAACAAAACGGCCAGCCCATTTGTCATCATCAGTTAAGACAACTGAAACATCAGCTTGGGCACGCATAAAGTTATATGAGCCAGCAGACACAGACACTTCACCTGATGTCTCATTCTTAGGTCTTTTACGCACATAGTTAATTGTGCCTGATGCATTACCAAC
>NZ_JH767526.1:140147-210314 GCF_000281085.1 Catenovulum agarivorans YM01 | reverse complement strand
TTTTTTTGTTAGCCATAAGAGTCAATTGCACCTGTTACTATGCCCCAGTTATTCGGTAAACCAACACCGTCGATTTGGGTGTTTTTAATTTCATAACCACGTGCTGTGTAGTTAGTTCGGTTGGTTTCCCATTCTTCTACAGCAATACCCGGTGCTAATTTAAGCGCGTCATTAATGCTGTTGGCTGCAAATTTTTGAATTTGTTCTTGCGAAACTACACTAATAGACTGTGGCGTTTCACTAATTTCAAGGCTTAAGCCGGTTGCACCTTGGCTAACACGATTTTGACGCATGCCTACAATTTTAATTTCTTCTACATTTCCATCTGTATCTAACTCTTCCTGAGTAACTTCTTCAGCCATAGTATTTAAAGGATTCAGCGCAAACACAACCGCCGCTGACAAAGGTAGATATTTAAACTTCACAAATAAACTCCAGTGAGAGTAAATTAAATTCAATTGGATAATTGAAAAAACTAGTTACAGAAATATCGCAAGGTCAAATAGTTAAAAACACTACTCCACTTGCAATTGCAGCGGATTATAAGGCAAATGATAATAATTATCATCTTTATTTTTAAATTTACGTTTAATATTTTTTACCTTTATCGCCCAATACTCTCGATAAAAAGTTATTTGTCACCTAATTACTAGATGTTTGTTGTTATCCCGATCTCGGATTAAATAATATTTGCAGCGACGCCGTAGTTGAGGAAAGTCTGTTTGTTAGAAAGCAGGCTGTTATCCCACATAGAAAAAGATGGGATAACAAACTGATAAAGGCATGAAAATGTAGTTTTTAGTTACAAACGGCTCTTAAAATTGTCGTAACCAAACTCTTTGACTATACGCAGCTCATCGGTTTGTGAGTTCCACAAAGCAATACTTGGCAAACCAATGCCATTAAAAGTTGTGGTTTTAACCATAGTGTAATGCGACATATCATCAAACATTAATCGTTGGCCAATTTGCAGCGGCTGCGCAAAAGAATAATCACCCATTACATCGCCGGCTAAACAAGTTTGTCCACCTAACCTATAAGTATGCTCTAGCTCATCTTTTTCGCCAGCGCCGATAATTTCCGCCCTATACGGCATTTCGATGGTATCTGGCATATGGCAAGTGGCAGAGCTATCTAATATAGCTAAGTTCATCGCATTAAAAGTTAAATCCAGTACTTCGCTAACAAGTACACCTGAGTGAATCGCAATAGCTTCGCCCGGCTCTAAATAAACTTGTACATCATATTTAGCTTGGAATGTTTTAATGCGTTCAATTAAACCTTCAACATTATAATCAGGTTTAGATATATGATGGCCACCACCAAAATTAACCCATTTAAGTTTTGGCAAAATATCGGCAAAGTGTTTTTCTACTTGATCTAAGGTACGTGCCAAAGGTTCAAATGCTTGTTCACAAAGGGTGTGAAAATGTATGCCGGTAATGCCTTCGAGCGACTTACCTGCAAACTCTGGATACGGAATACCTAAACGTGAACCTGGTGCACAAGGGTCGTAAATAGGCTCAGCGCCTTCTGAATGTAATGGATTTACCCGTAAACCAAATTCTAGCTCAGGGCGCTGCGCTTTTGCCGCTTGAATAAGCGGTTGAAATCTTTGCCATTGGCCAAACGAGTTAAATACCACATGATCAGAAATTTTTAAAATTTCAGCTAAATCTTGCTCCGTGTAGGCTGCGCTAAAAGTATGCACTTCGCCCTTACCCGCTTTACCTGTGGTGAATTCTTCATGGCCAAGTCGTGCCTCGTGTAGACCACTGGCGCAGGTGCCATGCAAATATTTGCCAACCAAAGGGGCTAAGCTGTACATAGAAAAGGCTTTAAGTGCCAACAAAATTTTTGCGCCAGATTGCTGCTGGACATAATCAAGCACTTTTAAATTATTTTCGACTGCAACTTCGTCAACCACAAAACAAGGTGAAGGTACACGTGAAGCATCAAACTGCAAAAAAGTTTTACTATTTATCATGGATTTCAAACTTTAACAGGGCGACTAACCGCCAATAGGAGAAACAACAAACAAGGTTGACCAACTCAAGGCCACCTTGTTTGTTATGTTTGAGTCAGGTGAATTTAGATTAAATCAAAACCTGGATTTTCAATTACTTGCCATGGCAAGCCGTATTGATTCATATCGTCCATAAATGCGTCTGGATCTAATTGTTCCATATTCCAAACACCGGCTTTTTTCCAATTGCCTTGTAAAATCATTTTCGCGCCAATCATAGCTGGTACACCTGTGGTGTAAGAAATAGCTTGAGATTGAACTTCACCATAACAGTCTTGGTGGTCTTTAACATTGTATAAATAAACGGTTTTCTCTTTGCCGTCTTTAATACCTGTTACCACACAACCTATACAGGTTTTACCTTTAGTACGCGGGCCTAAAGTTGAAGGGTCTGGTAATAATGCTTTTAAGAATTGAATTGGCACAATTTGTTGGCCTTGGAATTCAATTGGCTCAATACCTGTCATACCTACATTACCTAACACTTCTAAGTGTTTTAGATAACTCTCACCAAAACTCATCCAGAATTGCGCGCGTTTAAGCGTTGGGAAATGTTTGGTCAATGACTCTAATTCTTCATGGTACATGCGGTAAATGTTATAAGTACCTACTTCATCAGGACAGGTAAAAGTTTGTTTGCACGACATAGCTGGCGTGGTAACAAACTGGCCATCTTCCCAGTGGCGACACTCTGCGGTCACTTCACGAATATTAATTTCTGGGTTGAAGTTAGTCGCAAATGGATAACCGTGATCACCACCGTTTACATCAATAATGTCTAACGTGTGAATTTCATCAAAATAATGTTTAGCCAAATACGCGGTAAACATATTGGTTGCGCCCGGATCAAAGCCCGAACCTAATAATGCAGTTAGGCCTGCTTTTTCAAATTTTTCTTGGTATGCCCACTGCCATTTGTATTCAAATTTTGCAGTATCTAATGGCTCGTAGTTCGCTGTGTCCATGTAGTGAACACCGGCTTCTAAACACGCATCCATAATAGTTAAATCTTGATATGGCAATGCGACGTTTATCACTAACTCAGGTTTTATTTTATTTAATAGCTCCACTAATTCAGGAACATTGTCTGCATCCACTTGCGCAGTTGCTATGTCACGATTTAATGTTTGTTTGATTTTTTGGGCGATGTCGATGCACTTAGCTTCCGTTCTGCTAGCCAAGGTAATTTCGGTAAAGACCTCAGGTAATTGTGCACATTTAAATGCAACAACCTGACCGACACCGCCAGCGCCAATAATAACAACTTTACTCATGATAACTCTCTCATTAAAACTCTTTTAAATTCGCACAGTTAACTACTAAGCTTAACCAAGAATCTAAAGATTACAACTCACAATCAAAAAGCCCGCAGTTAAGCGGGCTTTGTCGGCTTAACTTATTCTGCTGCTCCCAGCGGGCGCATATGCGGGAATAAAATTACATCTTTAATGGTTGAACAATCGGCAAACAACATCACCAAACGGTCAATACCTATGCCCTCACCAGCTGTTGGTGGTAAACCATATTCAAGCGCAGTAATGTAGTCAGCATCGTAGTGCATTGCTTCTTCATCACCTGCATCTTTTTCTTCAACTTGTTTGCGGAAACGCGCTGCTTGGTCTTCAGCGTCATTTAACTCTGAGAAACCATTAGCTAACTCGCGGCCACCAACAAAAAATTCGAATCTGTCAGTTACAAATGGGTTGTTATCGTTACGGCGCGCCAGAGGTGATACTTCCCACGGATATTCAGTGATAAAAGTAGGCTGCATTAATTGGTGTTCAGCCACTTCTTCAAATATTTCACACAAATATTTACCTGGACCCCAAATACCATCTTGCTCAGGCTCTTTAATATGCAACTGTTTAGCAATTGCTTTTAAGCCTTCCAAGTTATCTTGTGGATTGTTAATAACATCTGCGTCTAATTCTGGTGCATACTTCAAAATAGCCGCCGACATAGATAAACGCGCGAACGGTTTACCAAAGTCGTATTCAATGCTTTCAACCACTTCACCATCATCGTTGCGTTTAGTATTGGTCACTATGCTAGTGCCTAATACATCTTCCGCTAAGGTGCGTAACATGTCTTCGGTTAAGTCCATTAAGTCATTGTAATCTGCATACGCTTGGTAGAATTCAATCATAGTGAATTCTGGGTTGTGGCGGGTACTTAAACCTTCATTTCGGAAGTTGCGGTTAATTTCAAATACACGCTCAAAACCACCCACCACTAAACGTTTTAAATAAAGCTCAGGGGCAATACGTAAAAACATTTCAATGTCCAACGCGTTATGGTGGGTAACAAATGGTTTAGCCGATGCACCACCTGGAATGGTTTGCAACATAGGTGTTTCAACTTCCATAAAACGACGAGAAGTTAGATAGTTGCGAATTCCACTGATAATTTGTGAACGAATTTGGAAAACATCACGTGTATGTTCATTGATAATTAAATCAACATAACGCTGACGGTATTTGGTTTCTTGATCAGCAAGGCCGTGATATTTTTCCGGCAATGGGCGCAATGATTTAGTTAATAAAACATAGCTGCTCATATGCACGTACAAGTCGCCTTTACCTGACATGCTGACTGGGCCACTAACACCAATAATGTCACCAATATCAATGTTGCCGTATTTTTCTTTTAACTCTTTTTGCACTTGTTTATCTGCATATGCTTGAATGCGACCTGACATGTCTTGCAACAACATAAAAGGACCACGTTTAGCCATAACACGGCCAGCCACTGCAACTTGATTGTCTTCTTCTTGTAAAGTTGCTTTATCTTTGTCGCCATGCGCTTTTTGTAAGTCACCCGCATAATGTGAACGCTCAAAATCGTTCGGATGACCATTTGCAGGACAAGTTTCACGAATTGCCGCTAGTTTAGCTTTACGCTCGGCAATCAATTTATTTTCTTCTTGATTAGCTAAATTCTGTTCAGACATTTTAATATTCCTGACTCAATAAGGGTTACAGACCGGCTTTAAGCGCAGCTTGAATAAATGGGTCTAAGTTGCCGTCTAATACCGATTGTGTATTGCGGTTTTCAACCCCTGTTCGTAAATCTTTAATACGTGCATCATCTAATACATACGAGCGAATTTGACTGCCCCAACCTATATCAGACTTACCGTCTTCCATCGCTTGTTTTTCAGCATTTTGTTTTTGTAACTCAAGCTCATACAATTTTGCTTTTAACTGCTTCATCGCTTGGTCTTTATTTTTATGCTGCGAACGATCGTTTTGACATTGCACTACAGTATTGGTTGGTAAATGGGTAATACGCACCGCAGAATCGGTTCGGTTAACGTGCTGACCACCCGCGCCTGATGCGCGATAAGTGTCTATACGTAAATCAGCCGGATTTATATCAATTTCAATATCATCATCTACTTCAGGATAAACAAACGCTGATGCAAATGAGGTATGACGGCGATTTCCCGAATCAAATGGTGATTTGCGAACTAAACGATGTACACCTGTTTCTGTGCGTAGCCAACCAAATGCATATTCACCAGCAATACGAATGGTTGCTGATTTTAAACCGGCAACTTCACCTTCAGATACTTCGATTAGTTCTGCTTTAAAACCATGTGCTTCTGCCCAACGCAAATACATACGCAATAACATGCTGCACCAGTCTTGCGCTTCTGTACCACCGGAGCCTGACTGTAAATCGATATAACAATCGCTCGCATCTTGCGGGCCACTGAACATACGGCGAAACTCTAAGGTTTCAATTTTTTGTTCAAGCTCGGCAAGTTCTTGTTGCGCTTCATTAAAGGTTTCTTCGTCTTCGGCTTCAACCGCAAGCTCTAATAAACCATCAACATCCTCTAACCCTTGAGTTAGGTCATCTATGGTTTTAACAATGGCTTCTAAGTTTGAGCGTTCTTTACCTAAAGCTTGGGCTTTTTCTGGATCGTTCCAAACAGCTGGGTCTTCTAGCTCGCGGCTAACTTCTTCTAATTGTTCTGCTTTTTGTTCGTAGTCAAAGATACCCCCTAAGCAGCTCTGTACGCTCTGCTATATCTTTGATTTTGTTTTGAACTGGATTAATTTCAAACATCAATTTGTCCACAATGGCAGGGTGAAAATTTAAGCCGCGAATTGTAGCGAAATTTCACCCGTTTGAATAGTTTTAGTCGGATTATTCCTAACTTGTTTGCAAGTTATTCTTCACCATCTTCATACGGGTATATATAGCCCTCATTAACCAAAGCACTAAACAATGCAAGATTGTCGTTTTGCTGCAAATATTCAGTTAATTGATCAGCTGAATAGAGCAAATTATCCGAAATAAAGCGGACAAACTCAGCTTGGCAACTTTGGCTATCGACCCACTCACCATTAACAAATAAGCCATTATCTAAAGTTAATATTCGCAAACCACCAGCACGCAACCAAGCTTCAATTTGCTGATTGATTTCAACCACATCATCTTCGGCAAAACTCGGTTCAGGTACTTGAATATCCACCTCGTGTTTAGCTTGAGTTAAATAACCACCTAACCATTTATTCACTTGTTGTGGTTGATTCAAGGTTTGTTTTACCAATTCAATTAACTTGGCAGCTTCGCTTGATGTGACATCACCAGCAAGCTGAGTTGGCTGCAAGTCTGGATCTTGATATCTATGCTGGAAACACTCTTCTTGCAAGGCAAAATCAGCAAATGAGGATAAAAGGTCTTGCTGATTAGGCGCGCGAAAACCAACTGAATAATTCAGCGCTGGTTCAACTGCATAACCTTCATGTGGACAGCCAGGTGGAATGTATAATACATCCCCCGGCTCGAGTACTTCGTCAATACAAGGCGCAAAACCTGTTACTTGCAATAAGTCTGGATGGGGTACGCTTGATTGTAACGGCTGCTGTTCACCGACTTTCCAATGGCGTTTGCCCATACCTTGAATAATAAATACGTCGTATTGGTCAACGTGTGCACCTACGCCGCCATCAGGGGTAGAAAAACTGATCATTAAATCGTCAATGCGCCAATTCGGAATAAATCTAAATGGTTCTAACAATTGTGCGCTTTGCAAATGCCAATGGTCGACAGCTTGCACTAACAAGGTCCAATTGTTTTCACCGAATTGCTCGAAGCTGTCAAACGGCCCATGTTCAACATGCCAAGCTTGTTTTTGTCTTTGCACAACTCGGCTTTCAATTTCACTTTCTTGGGCAAGGCCAGCTAATTCATCAGGCTCAATTGGGTCGATAAAGTCTTTAAACAACCCCTTGAGTAAGATAGGTTTTTTCTGCCAGTAGGTTGTAAGAAAAGATTGTGGATCAAATTGTTTAAACTGGTACATATCACGGCCATAGTGCAGGTTGGAGAATGGCCATGAGTATAACGCAAATTATGCTTAGATGATTTTTAGTTGCTGAAATAAATCAAGCAAAGCTTGATGACCAACAGTACGGTATGCGTCGATGCCAAGCGCTTTTGCTGTATCCACATTCACTTGATTATCATCTATAAACAAAACTTGTTCAGCTGGCACGTTTAAATCATCCAGCATCTTTTGATAAATTTCTCTATCAGGTTTTACACAGCCCATTTCAAACGAGACATAATGTTTATCTAACGGGTTTAAAATACCAGTCGCAACAATTTCAGGCCAATGCATCAGGTTAGTATTGGTTAAACAGGCTAATTGGTAATCAGCTTTGAGCTGTTCAAGCAAAGCGAGTCGCCCGGGAAAAATGCCTTTTATCCAATAACGGTATGATTGCTCAAACGTCGCGTAGTCAATCGGTAGTTTAAAGTGGCTTAACACACTCTTGACGAATTCTACTTCGGTAATTTCGCCGGATTCGAATTGTTTAACCGCTGGGCAATGCAACCATAGATACCAAAAATCGGCTAGCTCTATTTTATTATCTAACCAGCCGAGAATGTCTTCAACCCCGGATATATCAAGTAGCACACCACCGAGATCAAAAACAATTACTTTATACTTTTGCATTATTTCTTAACTAAAAAACTTTCTAATTCTTCAAGTTTAAAGTCAAAAATTTGGTTAAGCGAATTAATTGCTTCAGTTGCTAACGAAAAGTAGTTTTTAGCATCCAATTGAATTTGTTCACATTCAACCAACTCATGTTCAATAACAGAGCATAAATAACGGGTTTGTTTACTCGCATGCTCAATTAACGACATGAGTTTTTGTCTATTGTCTGCACTTTGGTTCTCTTTCAACTGTGCATAAGTCACTTCAGCTGTTTCGGTAATTTTTTGGCGTAAAAAACCTAAACGAATTTTTTCTACTCGACTACATACTTTAACTGTTGCGACGCCTGTTCCCAAAGCTCGCGATTGACCAACACACTCACTCACTTGCAATAACTCACGCCACAACAAACTAATTTCCGGAAACTCCCCCAATTGTTCTTTGGTTAAAAAGTGACTTTCCGCAATATCTTCTAACAAATACAACATATTACCTATTAATTGGGTATGCTGCTTAAAACTGTTATCTGCAGTTAAGCCGGTGGCGCTGGCCGACAAGCGTTTCCAATGTTCTGAATACCCAAACCAACGCTCGAATTTTTTAATACTAAATTGGTTTTCAATTGCTAAAGAAGTTTGTGCAATCTTGCGTTGCAATTGCTGAATATCACCTATTACCGATTTATCACCGCGTAAATATGCGCTGCACCAACCTCTATGCTGCTGAATATTAGTGATTAGTTGTTTAACTTGAATAATTGTACCAACACCTTCGACCTGTAATTTTCGTACTTTGCGCTTTTGTCTAATCACAAAATAGATCAACAGCGCGACAACAAACAAACCAATTATTATGGGTAAAATTTGATGAAAAGCCATTTGTTCGATCCTTATACTTTAACTACAGATTGGGTTAGATTTTTTAAATGTTCAGCAACTTTTGCGGCTTGTTCGGCAACTCGCGAATTATCGTGGGCACCTTCCACTACCAGTTCCACATGTTGCGAAATTTCTTGCGTAGCCATGTTTTGTTGTTCAGCATTGGCTGAAATAATGTGAATTTGGTCTTGCACACTTAAGGTTTGTTTACCAATTTGCTCTAGCACCTCATCTGTCTCTTCGGCTGTATATAAACAATTAGAACTCGCTTCTACAACTTGGGTCATTTTATCTGTCACTTGATGACTTTGTTCACGGACTAAATTCACATTGCTAATGATGTTGTTGGCCGCTTCACTACTGCGTTGCGCTAACGCTCTAACTTCTTCAGCAACCACGGCAAAACCTCGACCAAAATCGCCAGCACGAGCAGCTTCAATTGACGCATTCAGTGCCAATAAATTCGTTTGTGCTGAAATATCTTGAATGGATTGCGACATAACCGCTACTTTTTCGGCAAGGTCGTCTAGTGAGCTCATTTGCCCTTGAGTTTGTTCAGCTTGAAGTTTAACGGTCTGAATTTCCGACTTTAAGTTTTTTACGCAATTTTTGCCGTGCTCAGTGATTGTTTGTGCCTCTTTAGAACTTTCGAGCACACGATTCACCTTGTCGACGACTTCAGCTAAAGATTGACTCATTTCTAAGATGGCAGCTGCGGTCGAGGTGGTTGAGTCGGATTGTTTTTTAACATTGGCTGAAACTTGATGGGCTGACTCAATAACTTGCACTGATGAATGTTCAACTTCACTCATGCGCTCTGACAAGTTAACCTTGATTCGAGTTAACTCACGCAACATATCCACTAACCTATCGATTGGCGTGCCCAATGCAACAGTTTGTAATTCAAGTTTGCGATAATCAAACCCGTCAGCATGGCTCGATTTAAGTTTAACTTCTAGCTCTTTAAGCTCACTCAGTATCGCTATCAATAAACTTGCAAAAAAATATGCCGACATAAATGCAAAAACAGCGAATGCTGCTTTAGGCATCCAAATATAGCCGGTTAAAGTAAAAATTAATAAAAACCAATAGATCCAAGCCGTTTTACGAATACCTATATTTTTAATCATAAAACATGCGGGCTGCGCCATTACAGATTTCATACACTACCTCTCAGTGTTAACGAATGATTAGTAGCAATTAAAATGCCAAATTATAAATTGTCTCGTTTTAGTGCGTTATTAGCCGAAGTTGTTAAAAAACAAGGGGCAATTTTGCCAATTAGCAATAATAAAATTTACAAAATCTCAAAACACACTTAAAGTTTAGCTTTCCAAAGGTCTTAATAACTAAACACAATGCACCTAAAGGATGCAAAACAACCCAAAGTTGAAGTTACCCCTTATAGTGCCGAATTAATTGGATATTAATGGTAGGTATAAATTTATTGAGAAATAAAAGCTTTCGTATGCAAGTCTGCATTGCACCACAAACAATTAAACTTGTGGTGCAATTAAAAAGTTACTCTAAGTCTTCACCTAAACGTTGTTGTAAATTAGGTAAAACTTTTTCCAATTGAGTTTGGGAAATTGAAGTTAAGGTTAAATCATTAAAGACCACGTAGGTTTTGTCACCGTCTTTAATTAATTCAATCACATAATCGCCTTTCTCTAAACCGAGTAACCCTTCATCTTTACCAAATAAGCCAGACCAAAAACCTGAGTTGTCGCGGCGTACTTTAGCATGCACACGCCCTTGGATTTTATTTACGTCCGTCATCAAGAGTCCAAAAAAGTCTAATGCTTCAATGGTTCTGATCCAAGCATGTTCGTAACCAGCATTAACTAATATCGCAGGGTCACCATTTGGTGCTTGTTCAATTGAAACTTCAACCCCTTTTACATACTGAGTACGGCGATTTTCTGCATCTAATCTAAGTCTGTATTCGAAGTGACCTGCAATTGAGTTTAACGTGTCTGTTGCCAACGACACATCATCCAACATAAAAAATTGCGTTTCTTCTTGGTCGAGCAAAGACTCGCGCGCAATTAGCTCAACAGTTAACGAGCCAGAACGACCATGAGGTTTCATTTTTACCCAGAAACGATACTTTTGTTTTTCGATGTCAAAGGTATTTTTCCAAAATCCCCAGCCACTCTCTCGGCTGACGATTAACCATTCAGATTCAGCTACACCTTCTGTTTTGTCTTGTTTAGCAAACGATATGCCTTGTTTGTCTAAATAACCTGATATGGCATTCCAGATAGCATTTTCTAGATTATCAATTTGCTCACTTTGTTCAAACCAGATGGTAGTTCGAGGATCGGCATCATCAATATGGCTCGCGGTGACAATAGGGGCAATTAATCTAGGCGGAAAAATTTCAACAGCTTCGCCAGTTTTTCCATTTAAATTACGTTGATGATCTATCTCAAATTGCGAAGTGACCGCTGGTGCAAGTTTATCCGCTGGAATTTTTAATGTTTGGTTCGGTTGAGCTTGCTCGTAAGCAAAACTTCCATCTGCTTTGTTTGGTTTGCCCGCGCATGCAGCTAACAAAATAGCTAACACGCTCGGTATAATCCATTGACAGCTTTTATTAATCATTTAGAAAACCTGATTGGCGTAAAGCTTGTTCGATTACTTTTTGTGAATTTGGTTCAGGTGGAAGCAAAGGTAATCTAAATACACAGTGTTCAATTTTATGCATTCTATACATTGCCCACTTTACTGGCACAGGGTTCGACTCAACAAACAAGTCACGATGTAGTACTTGTAAATTATCGTCAATCTCTTTTGCTTCAGCAAACTTACCTTCTGCAGATAAGTTACAAATCTGTGCTAGTTCTGCCGGTGCAACATTAGCTGTTACCGAAATAACCCCATGTCCGCCCGCACGCAAAAATTCTAAAGAAGTAGCGTCGTCACCACTTAACAAACTAAAGTCATCGGCAACTAGCGCTTTTATTTCTTTGATGCGTTCAATACTGCCCGTCGCTTCTTTAATACCTATGATTTTTGGGTGCTTAGCTAAATGCGCGACAGCAGGTGGCAATAAGTCAACGGCACAGCGTCCAGGGACGTTATATAAAATTTGTGGAATTTCACTGCAATTTGCAATCGCTTCAAAGTGAGCAATTAAACCTTTTTGTGACGGTTTATTATAGTAAGGCGTTACATTCAAGAAAGCATCTATTCCTGAATTTGCCATTAACTTAGTCAGTTCGATTGCTTCTGAGGTTGAATTTGCGCCATTGCCAGCAATAACTTTGATACGACCCGCAGCTTTTTTAACAACAGTTTCAACAACCTTTACATGCTCATCTACTGGCAAGGTTGCAGATTCACCAGTCGTTCCAACTGCAACAACACCATGGCTGCCAGCATTTACGTGAAACTCTACTAACTGTTCTAAACTTTGATAATCCACCGTGCCATCTTCGTGCATTGGTGTAATTAACGCGACAATACTTCCTCGGATCATTTAATGCCCCCATAAAATCAAGCGCACTATGGTAATGGCGAGAGCGCAGAAAGACAATAATTAACCTGCATTTTGAAAAGATTAATTCTAAAAATTAGTCGCCTGCACATGAAAAGCGGTTATTTTTCATGCAAACGACTGCTAGCATTGAACCAACACGTGCAAATTACGGTAGAATTAGTTTACCCAATTTAAGGAATATTAAGATATGCAATATTTAGCCGAAGGCAGCCAAGCACCAGATTTTACTTTATTAAATCAAAACGAAAGCTCTGTCAGTTTGAGCGAAACGTTAAAAAGCCACCAAGTTTTAGTTTATTTTTATCCAAAAGCACTGACTCCTGGTTGTACAACTCAAGCTTGTTCTCTACGTGACACTAAAGCTGAATTATTAGAGCAACACAACACAGTTGTTTTTGGTTTAAGCCCTGATGAGCCAAAAAAATTGGCGCGCTTTCAAGAGAAACACGATTTAAACTTCGATTTATTGTCAGATTTAGACCATAAAGTTGCCGATGGTTTTGGTGTATGGGGCTTAAAAAAGTTTATGGGCAAAGAATATGATGGTATTCACCGCATCAGCTTTTTGGTTAACCAACAAGGTGTCGTCGAAAAAGTTTTTGATAAGTTCAAAACTAAAGACCACCACCAAGTGGTTTTAGACTATTTAAACGCTAAGGCTTAACCGTCAATTTAGTCTCAAGCTTTGTGGTTAGGGCTTTAAACAGCCCTAGAGCTAAATCAATATAAATAGCGATAATCAGCTGGAGATAAAAGCCATTTAGGCAAGGCAAGTTGGCACAGGCATAGTGGGTCTATGCCAAGCCAACTTAACGCAGAATAAATGGCTTTTAGCCCAGCCTTTCAGGAGCCTCACAGACAGCCCACTTCTATGTTGTATCATTTTGAAAGGTACCTACATTCCTGCAATGATACGCCTTAAATTGAACTGTCTGTGATGGCTCTGATACTCGCAATTTATATTGATTTAGCTCTAATCATACTTTGTTTAATATCTCTTCCGGTTCATCAACTCTTGGCCAAGCATTTACCACAGCTTTCACTAAAGTCGCTAAAGGAATGGCAAAAAATACCCCCCAAAAACCCCAAATGCCACCAAAAAACAATACGGCAATAATAATAAACACTGGATGGAGATTGACTGCTTGTGAAAATAACACTGGTACAATGACATTACCGTCAATTGCTTGAATAACAGCGTACACTATCATTACATACCAAAATTCAGGTGATACACCAAATTGGAACAAAGCCACTACTGCGACAGGAATGGTAATAACTGCAGCCCCTATATACGGAATCAATACAGATAAACCAACCCCCACGCCCAACAAAACGGCGTACCTTAGGTCCAACAATAAAAAAGCGATAACCGACACTGTGCCAACAATTATAATTTCAATTACTTTACCTTGGATATAATTACCAATTTGTTGATTCATTTCTGCCCAAACTGTTATCGCCAAACGACGTCGACGAGGTAAAATAACTCGCATTTGTCTTAATAGTTTGTCTTTGTCTAACAGCATAAATAGCACTAATAAAGGTACTAACACCAAATACACCAGCAGTGCAACTAAGGTCACTAATGAGTTTAGGGAGGCTGTAACTAAACCTTTGCCAGTATCAACCAATTGTTGTTTTAACGAATCAACAATATTTTTAATTTGTTCAGCATTGATATAACCCTGATAGTCGGGCGGTAAGTTTAATAAGTAGTCTTGACCTTTTTGTAAAATGATTGGAATTTCACTGATTAAATTGCTCATCTGTTGCCAAATGTGCGGGGTTAAGCCAATTAGTAGCGTAAACACAATACAACTAAAGACAATCAATACACCTGCAACTGAAATACTGCGACGCACGCCTATTTTTACCAGTTGACTAACTGGCCACTCAAGTAAATAAGCAATCACAAGTGCGACTATAGCAGGCGCGAGTATGTCGCCTAAATACAATACAACCGCAAACAAAAACAACAGTATAAAAACTAAAGTGACCGCATCTGGGTCGGAAAATCTATTGTTGTACCACTGTTTTAATAAATCGAACATATAGCTTCCCTGAATGGAAAATAATTACATAGTTAATAATTGAGCTTGCAGATCTTGAATTTGGTCACGCAGTTTTGCGGCCTTTTCAAACTCTAAATTACGTGCACATTCGAACATTTGCCCTTCTAATGCTTTAACTTGTTTAGTGAGTCCTTCAACTGATTTAGCTGTGTATTGGGCTTTTTTGTCACTAACTTTTCTTAACTTCACTTGATTTGCTGAGCTTGGTTCATCATCATAACCGAGATCCATCACATCAGTGATTTTTTTGTTTAGCGCTTTAGGTGTAATGCCATGCTTAACATTATAAGCTTGTTGTTTTTCGCGGCGTCTATCCGTTTCGTCTATCGCTTTACGCATAGATTTAGTAATAGAATCAGCGTATAAAATTGCTTTACCATTTAAGTTTCGTGCCGCACGACCAATTGTTTGAATCAGTGAACGTTCTGAGCGTAAAAACCCTTCTTTGTCTGCGTCTAATATTGCAACCAACGACACTTCAGGCATGTCCAAACCTTCACGCAATAAGTTAATGCCAACCAAAACATCAAACTTGCCTAAACGTAAGTCTCGAATAATTTCCATGCGCTCAACCGTATCAATATCTGAATGTAGATAACGCACTTTAATATCGTGATCGTTTAAATAATCAGTTAAATCTTCAGCCATGCGTTTGGTTAAGGTTGTACACAATACGCGCTCACCAATAGCGATGCGCTTTCGTGCTTCTGACATCAAGTCATCTACTTGAGTACCAACTGGCCGCACCTCAATTTCCGGATCAATTAAACCGGTTGGGCGCACAACTTGCTCTGCTATGTCACCTTGAGATTTTTCAATTTCATAAGCACTCGGCGTTGCTGAAACATAAATAGTTTGCGGCGCTAATTGCTCAAACTCTTCAAATTTTAACGGTCGATTATCTAATGCAGATGGCAATCTAAAACCATATTGCACAAGGTTTTCTTTACGCGCCCTATCACCTTTATACATAGCACCTAATTGTGGCACTGTTACATGTGACTCGTCGATTATCATAATGCCGTCATCCGGCAGATAATCAATCAAAGTTGGTGGTGGCTCGCCCTCAGCCCGACCTGACAAATATCTTGAGTAATTTTCAATACCTGAGCAATAACCCAGTTCTTGCATCATTTCTAAGTCGTATTGGGTGCGTTGGCTGAGCCTTTGTTCTTCAACTAATTTGTTGTTGTCTCTAAATTGCGTTAAACGCTCTTTTAATTCAACTTTTATTCTATCTATCGCGCCTAATATCTGTTCTCTTGGCGTAACATAGTGTGTTTTTGGATAAACGGTTGTGCGTGCAAGATTACGTGAAACTTCACCAGTTAATGGGTCAAATACACTGATGCGTTCTATTTCTTCATCAAATAATTCAACTCGGATAGCATCACGCTCTGAATCCGCTGGAAAAATATCAATTACATCCCCCCGAACTCTATAAGTACCACGCTGAAAATCAATGTCATTGCGGGTGTACTGCATTTCGGCTAAACGCCTAAGTATGCCCCTTTGCTCAATGATGTCTCCTTGGCGCAAATGCAATAGCATCTGCATATAGGATTGTGGATCGCCCAAACCATAAATGGCTGAAACCGACGCGACGATTATAACGTCACGACGTTCCATTAGGGCTTTAGTCGCTGACAAACGCATTTGTTCTATATGGTCGTTTATCGAAGCATCTTTTTCAATAAAGGTATCAGTCGAGGGGACATAAGCTTCTGGCTGATAATAGTCGTAATAAGAAACAAAATACTCAACCGCATTATTTGGAAAAAAAGCTTTCATTTCACCATATAATTGCGCGGCTAAAGTTTTATTGGGTGCAAGCATAATCACAGGTCGGCCAAGCTCAGCAATCACATTCGCCATAGTAAAAGTTTTACCTGAGCCTGTTACCCCAAGCAAGGTTTGATGCGCTAAACCACAGTCTAACCCCTCTACCAACTTTGCAATTGCAGTGGGTTGATCACCGCTGGCGACATAGTCTGAAACCAGTTCAAAGGTTTTGTTTGACATAATTAAACCTGCAACTCAACTTTACGGAAATATTGATTAAATCTTAGATAAGAAACCACAGCCATCAATATATTACCAACAACACAGCCAATAAAGAGCCCCCAAATACCAAACAAGCTCCCACCGACATAAGCACATGGCACATAAAAGACAAATAAACGCAACACACTAAGCTTTAGTGCGATTGTTGGTTGGTGCAAAGCATTAAACGAAGAATTGGTTAATATAACTATGCCTTGTAACCCATAACCAAGTGGCACAATCCAAATAAATAACTGAATTAAATCTTGTACTTCTGTTTCTTGAGCAAACGCACGTGCGATTAGCGGTGCGCAGATAGCCAATAAAATAAATACGCCTAATTGCCAAGCCAGCACAAATCGGCAACTCATTTTGTACGCCTGTTGTACCCTTGCGTTTTGCCCTGCCCCTAAATTTTGACTGATAAAAGGTGGCAAAGTCATAGACATGGCTAACACCAACATGCAAGCAATAGATTCAATACGGCTACCCACACCAAAAGCCGCCACAGCTTCATGGCCATAAGCGGCAACAATCGCAGTTAAAATAGACATAGCTATAGGGGTTAACATATTTGCCCCAGCTGCTGGTAAACCAATTTTAAGAATACTTTTGGTCGCAAATATAAATTCATCTGGTTTGGGTATTGCAAGGTCAATTAGCTGACGTTTATGTGATAACAAATACAGCATGACACAGGCACCTATCATCCACGCGATTAGACTTGCTATTGCTGCACCCTCAATGCCCCAGCCGTTAAAATCACCAAGGCCAAAAATTAAAATAGGATCTAATACAGCATTAATGGCACCACCCAGTGCCATAATCATACTAGGTGTTTTAGTGTCACCTGATGCACGTAATATAGCGTTACCCACCATAGGGATAACCAGAAATACCGAGCTGAAATACCAAATTTTCATATAAGCGGTAATAAAAGGCTGAGTATTTTCATCACTACCCAATAATGAAAACAATGGCTGAATAATAAACCAGCCAAGGGTTGATAATGCCGCAACCAAAATAACCGCAATAATAAGTGCTGTAGTTGCTTGGTCTTTGGCTAAGTGATGTTTTTGTTGACCTATTGTCGTCGCAATGACAGCTGATGTCCCTATGCCCAAACCAATAGTTAAACTAATTACCGTAAAAGTAACCGGAAAAGTAAAACTAATTGCCGCCAGTTCGTTTGTGCCTAACAAACTAATAAAAAAGGTATCAATCAAATTAAAAGACATTAATGCAATCATGCCCATCACCATAGGGATAGTCATATCCTTAAGGGTTTTGCCAATCGGACCTGTCAGCATATCTTTATGATTTCGATTATTTGACACTACAAACCACCAAGCACATCTTCTTAATAAAAAGTGAGCAGTAGTTTACGTGATCTAGCAATAATCAGCGAGCAATCCAACCAAATAAGCTAAAAATAATCGTGAGTAACTACAAAATATCAGTCAAACCGAGTAATCCGTATTTTTTATAAATTGTAGTCTTTGTTAACAACTGGTAAAAACTATAAATCAGTGATTTAAAAATGTTACATGCAAATTTCTTTTTTTGACGCGACTCATAGCGAATATTGTTTATTTCCCGATGGATATATGCACAAGATACGTGCAAAGTTTAAACGACTGTTTATTTAAGCAACAATTTAACCAACTTGGCCAAACAAAATATTAAGCAATTGATTTTATTTAATTTTATACTTTCATTGCATTTTTCTTAAAATATCTATTGACACAGTAACCATGGGGCATAGCTCAAGATATTCCATTTTGTTCACACAGTTATCCACAGCTTTAGTGGATAACCAAAGCCACCCCTGTATTTATCTAGGCTTGCAGCTAGGCCTGTCACTTTTTGTACACAAATTTAATATTTCTAATTGTCTGCTAGTCAACAACCAATTTAGTGCAAATTATTTCAATGAGTCGGTTTTCACATATAGAAAACTGTTGATAAGAAGGCTCTTAGCATGTTTTTAAGTTAAAGATCGCAAAATAACAAGCTTTTCTAATGATAGCAGGTAAACATGTCTAAACTTGTTTGTAATCCCTATAACAACTACATCTATACCCAAGCTACTTGAAGATACGAGATTTCAAATAGCTTGGGTATAACACAGATTGCACAACAAACCGCCACCCGCGCATGAATTTTGAGCGATTAGCAATATTTTCAATTTTTTGTAAAAAACAGTGTTGACAGCACCCCCATGTATCATTAAGATGCGCCTCCGTTGACGAGATGTTCCCCCTTAGCTCAGTTGGTTAGAGCGACGGACTGTTAATCCGCAGGTCCCCCGTTCGAGTCGGGGAGGGGGAGCCAACTTGTTGACTGTTAGTTTAGTGTTCCCCCTTAGCTCAGTTGGTTAGAGCGACGGACTGTTAATCCGCAGGTCCCCCGTTCGAGTCGGGGAGGGGGAGCCAATAACTGGCTCATTTAGCTATATAAAACACTTCTCCCCTGCACTATTATATTCAACAAACAAGATTCCAGTTGCGTAAAAAGCATTCTACAGATACCATTTCTAAATCACAGGGAATGACCTCATAACTATAAACGTGTGATGGAGTATCGAGTTTAATGAATATATTTCAACGGATTATTATTCAAAATCTAGTTTTTCTTCTTATATTAACTAGCAGCAGTGCTTTCACGCTCTGCGGTGTCTATCAAAGTTACCTTCAACAAAAACAACTTGACCACGTTGCTCAGTTGAACCGTCTATTTGAATTCGACAAGAACACCCCAAAACAACTGGTCAAAAATTTAAAAACCAGTTTTGATTATCAATGGCTCAAAGTAGAAAGGCTCAGCGGTGAAGTTGAGCATATGTATGAAGCAAACCAGCATGACTTTATTTTATCTGAACATTTAGCAAGTTTAATGGGCGCTAGAATTGAGGCGCAAACTTATGCGAATCAATTGGCGGATATTCGCATCAGTTTTATCCTGTCTAGTCGCGCGCAATACCAATTAATAGACAAATTAATTTATAGTTTAGCCTTAGTCTTTTTAGTCCTAACTTTGATTAATACAGTTATTAGCCGCAGTGTACTCAGCCGAATTATCGTCCGCTCGGTGCATCATATAGTGCGCTCTTTTAACCGCACTCAAGGCAATGAACCAGAAAAAATTTCAGCCCATCTATTACCAAACGAGTTCAAAGAGCTAGCAAGCAAAGTAAATGACTTACGCTCACAACTGAAGGGGCAAATTGATCATTGGCAACAATCTGCCGAAAGCTACCGTCATGAAGCCACCCAAGATGAATTAACCGGTTTGGGCAACCGACTCAGTTTTGTTGAAGATTTAGAAAACCTGTTATCCGACAAACAAAAAGAAAATTTTGGTGTGTTAACTATCACCCGAGCATCAGAACTACAACAGCTCAATCAAAACCGAGGGTACGAAGCCGGCGACCAATATGTTTGTGATGTCGCACAAAATATTCAACGCGTCGCAAATAATTACCAAAACGCACAATTGTATCGGATTAATGGCTCTGATTTTGCGTTATTAATTCCAAACATAACCATTAGAGAAGCACAAAATTTTGCCCAGAACCTGTTTGGCCGTTTTACCGAATTACAGCAAGTGTTAGAAACCAATAGCATAGGTTATAGTGGCATAGTGCCCTATCAAGCTGGCGACTCTATGGGTGAACTTTTAGCCTTAGCCGACACAGGTATTAGTATAGCGCTAACCAAACAAGCAAACGGCTGGCATATTCAAAATGATAAGTCGATATTAAATAGTGTCAGTGCCAAATACGGTAACCAAAACTGGAAATCAGTGATTGATGAGGTTATTGAAAAACAGCAAGTTAAACTCTATTACCAACCGATTCAACCCGCAAATAAAACAGCTAAAGTTTATTCAGAAATACTTGCTCGATTTGTCAACGTGCATGGTGATGTGTTACCGACCGCATCCTTTGTCGCTATGGCAGAAAAAATGGATAAAATTATTGAGATAGATAAGTTAGTTGTTGATGCAACCATTAAAACGGTACAAAACAAAAACTTAAACAATCAATTTTTTGCGATTAACTTAACCGCACGCTCTGCGCATGATGAACAATTTTGTGTCTGGTTAGAACGCAGATTGTTACGCGATTCAATGATCAGCGCCAAACTGGTATTCGAAATATCAGAGTTTGGTTTACAACAAAACATTCAAGCGTCTCAAAGATTTATTACAATGTTGCACAGAACGGGCGCTCGTTTAACCGTTGAAAGATTTGGGGTTGGTTTTACTTCATTTAAATTTTTCCGCGATATTAAACCCGATTTTATTAAAGTGGATGGTAGTTACAGCAGAAATATAAACGAAGATAAAAACAATCAATATTTCTTACGCGTGATTGTTGACCTCGCCCACCGCCTAGGTATTTCAGTTTTAGCCGAAAGTGTCGAAACTCAAGAAGAAAAATACGCCCTCGAACAAATTTTTGTCGATGGTACTCAAGGTTATTTCATTGGAAAACCAAGCGAGTTATAAGCTTATTTGTTATATAATTCGCTAATTAATTTAAAAACCTTGCGCAACACAAGTTGTTAATTGCTGAGTAAATAACGATAATACGCGCTTAATTTGGCTGACAGCCAAAAATAAATGCTTCCTGAAGGTTATGACTGAATATCTACTATTATTTGTTGCCACCGTATTGGTAAATAATTTTGTCTTGGTTAAATTTCTTGGCTTGTGTCCTTTTATGGGGGTCTCGGGCAAGGTTGAAACTGCTATTGGTATGTCAATGGCAACAACTTTTGTTTTAACTTTAGCCTCAGTCGCCAGTTATCTAATTGAGCAATATATACTCCAACCACTCGACATCACTTTTTTACGCACCTTAGCATTTATCTTAGTGATTGCTGTTGTTGTTCAGTTCACTGAAATGGTGGTACAAAAAACCAGCCCAGCGCTCTACAGATTATTAGGTATATTTTTGCCTCTCATTACCACTAACTGTGCTGTATTAGGGGTGGCACTGCTAAACCTCAATGAAAGACATAATTTAATGCAATCCGCCGTCTATGGTTTTGCCGCAGCAATAGGTTTTTCGCTAGTATTAGTGTTATTTTCAGCCATGCGCGAGCGCATAGCTGCAGCAGATATTCCAGTGACCTTTAAAGGTTCTGCCATTGCTATGATTACAGCGGGTTTAATGTCGTTAGCATTTTTAGGATTTACAGGGTTAATTAAGCTGTGAGTATTTTAATTTATGCCCTGATTGCCATTGGTGTGCTTGCGGTTATTTTTGGCGCTTTGTTAGGTTATGCACAAATCCGCTTTAAAGTTGAAAGTGACCCATTAGTTGAACAAATTGATGAAGTATTACCGCAAACTCAGTGCGGCCAATGTGGTTACCCAGGTTGTAGACCTTACGCTGAAGCAATTGCCAACGGCGACGATATCAACAAATGCCCTCCAGGTGGCGACGCCACTATTAAAAAATTAGCCGATATGATGGGTGTTGAAGTTAAACCTTTAGTGGGTAGCGAAGACAACACTCAACAAGAGCCTATAAAAAAAGTCGCCTATATCCGTGAAGACGAGTGTATTGGTTGCACCAAATGTATTCAAGCCTGTCCTGTAGACGCGATTGTCGGGGCTGCCAAACATATGCACACTGTCATTATTGATGAATGTACAGGCTGCGATTTATGTGTAGAACCCTGCCCTGTTGACTGTATTGACATGTTGCCGATTGAAACTAAACCAGAAACGTGGCGATGGCAAATGAACTCTATCCCAGTAAAAAACTTATAACACGTAACGTTAGTTGGAGTATTCGTGGAATCCTTAATTGAAAAAATTAAATCTGGTTATTTATGGGACTTTCCCGGGGGCGTTCATCCACCAGAAAGAAAAGAACTATCCAACTATCAAACAATTAGTCATCTTGCCCTACCTGAAAAACTCTATGTCACGGTTAAACAACATATTGGCCAAGCTGCGCATCTGTTGGTCAAAGTGGGAGACAAGGTCAAGGCGGGTCAAGCATTAAGTCAAGTGCAAGGACCAATGGAGTTACCTGTTCATGCACCATCATCCGGCGAAGTTGTCGAAATAAAATCTCATCCAATTGCCCATGCTTCGGGTTTAGAAACAGAGACCATAGTTATCCAAACCGATGGTTTAGACAACTGGATTGATAAACAACCCGTCGCCAATTATCTCGAATTATCTAAAGTAGAAATTGTCGATAAACTTAAAGCTGCTGGTATTGCAGGTTTAGGTGGTGCAGCCTTTCCAACCTATGTAAAACATAATAACTCCCAGCCAGTTGACGTATTAATTATTAATGGTGTTGAATGCGAACCTTATATCACGGCGGATGACAGGTTGATGCAAGAATATGCTGCTGAAATTATTTGTGGCATTGAAATATTCACCCATTTGCTCAAACCTAAAATGGTTGTTATTGCGATTGAAAACAATAAACCAGCTGCGATTGCCGCCATGGAACAGGCTTGCGAAGGCAAAACCCAATTTATTGTTCGAGCTATACCAACTAAATATCCTGCAGGCGGTGAAAAACAACTGATTCAAGTGATCACAGGTAAAGAAGTACCGAGTGGTGGTATTCCATCTGACATAGGCGTTGTCACCCAAAATGTTGGTACGGCTTACGCTGCATATAAAGCAATTGTACACGGTGAACCTCTGATTGAGCGAGTTGTTACCGTAACCGGAGAACAAGTGAGCCAACCTGGTAACTACTGGATTAAATTAGGCACACCTGTTGAATTTATCTTAGCGCAAACGGGTTACCAAGCAGCAAAGCCTGAACATTTGATTATGGGTGGCCCAATGATGGGTTTTAACATCCCGAACAAACAAGTGCCAGTGAGCAAAATAACCAACTGTATTCTCGCACCAAGCAACCAAGAATTGCCTTTGCCCGAAGACGAACAAAACTGTATTCGCTGCGGTTATTGTGTTGATGCCTGCCCTGCCAATTTGTTACCACAACAATTATATTGGCATACCAAAGCCAAAGAACACGACAAAGCGCAAGAGTATAAATTAGCCGACTGCATAGAATGTGGTGCTTGTGCTTATGTATGCCCAAGCGAAATACCCTTGGTGCAATATTATCGTATTGCCAAAGCTGAGATTAAAGCTGAACGTATAGAGCATGAAAAAGCCGAAAAAGCCAAAGAACGTTTTAACGCACGTAATGAGCGCTTAGAAAAAGAAAAACAAGCAAGATTAGATAAACATAAACAAGCAGCCGAAGCACGTAAAGCGGCAATGGAAAAAGACCAAGGCGCTAAAGACAAAGTCGCAGAAGCACTAGCCCGTGTGCAAGCGAAAAAACAACAAGCGGCTTCTGGCGACAATTCAAAAGCTGACAACAGCAAAAGTGATACTAAGTCAGCCGCACAAGCTGCAATAGAAAGAGCCAAAGCGCGTAAAGCGGCGCAAGAAGCAGAAAAAGCACAAGCTACAAATGCTGAACAAACAGCAAGTGCCGAGCAAGCAGAAGCACCACCAGCTGCAGAAAACGATGCTAAAGCAAAAGCTAAAGCGGCAATTGAACGCGCCAAAGCGCGCAAAGCGGCGAAAGCGGCCGAAAAAGCTCAAACTGCGGATACAGAACAAACAGCAAGTGCCGAGCAATCAGAAGCAGCAATACCTGCTGAAAACGATGCTAAAGCAAAAGCTAAAGCGGCAATTGAACGCGCCAAAGCGCGTAAAGCGGCGCAAGCAGCAGAAAAAGCACAAGCTACTGATACTGAACAAACAGCAAGTGCCGAGCAAGCAGAAGCAGTACCAGCTGCTGAAAACGATGCTAAAGCAAAAGCTAAAGCTGCAATTGAACGCGCCAAAGCGCGTAAAGCTGCACAAGCGGCGGAAAAGTTGGCGCAAGAATCGACAGAACAAACTGAGACATCAAGCCAACCAGCAAACGAACAATCAGATAAAGATGCCCGAATTAAAGCGGCAATTGCTAAAGCGAAAGCAAAAAGAAAACAACTTGGAGAAGATCAATAATGAGTTTTCGTGTCGCCAGTTCACCACATAATCACGTAAAAAATAAAACCTCACGGGTGATGATGCTAGTCGCACTGGCTTGTGTGCCAGGTATACTCACTCAAGTTTGGTACTTTGGTTATGGCAGCTTAATTCAAATTTTGCTTGCGGTAACAACTGCAATCGCTGCCGAAGCTTTATGTTTACAACAAAGAAACTACCCTGTTGTAAAAAGACTTAAAGATAACAGCGCATTGTTAACTGGCTTATTATTGGGTATTAGTTTACCGCCTCTCGCTCCATGGTGGATTGCGGTTATAGGCAGTTTATTTGCCATTGTCATTGCCAAACAAGTTTATGGCGGCTTAGGCCAAAACATATTTAACCCAGCTATGGCGGGTTATGTTGTATTGTTAGTTTCATTCCCGTTATCTATGACTTTATGGTTACCGCCGTTAACTTTAGTCGAATACGATATCAGCTTTGTTGATACTCTGATGTTAATTTTTACCGGCTATAGTGAAACTGGTTACTCGCTTGCGCAGTTAAGGGTCGATCTAGATGGTTTTACCATGGCAACCCCGTTAGATACGATAAAAACTGGCTTAAGTAACCAACAGACCTTCTCAGAGCTGAGCCAAATAAAAGTCTTTTCAGAGCAACTCGGCATCGGCTGGACAGCGGTCAATGTCGCGTATCTGTGTGGCGGGCTAATATTAATATTTTTAAAAGTTATCAATTGGCGAATTCCGGTTGCCTTCTTAACGTCATTATTTATCTTTAGCTGGGTCTGTCATGTTGCTAGCCCAGATGGTGCAGCCACTGCAAGTTTGCATTTGTTATCTGGTGCAACTATGTTCGGCGCATTTTTTATCTTAACTGACCCTGTATCAGCATCGACCACACCTAGAGGCAAAATTATTTTTGCTGTACTTGTTGGCTTATTAGTATTTTTCATTCGCCAATATGGTGGTTACCCAGATGCCATCGCTTTTGCGGTATTGCTCGCCAATATGTGTGTTCCATTAATTGACTACTACACTAAACCCAGAGTGTATGGTCATACAACAAGATAATGGAGTGAAATTAAATGTTAAATATTCACCCTATCAGTAAAGCCAGTTTCATTTTAGCTGCATTTGCTTTGGTCACTACAGGCTTAGTTGCGTTAACCCATTTGTTAACCGAAGACACCATAGCCCAAGCACAAGAAAATGCGATTCAGCAGACCATTAATCAGCTTGTGCCAGCGGATATGTACAATAATGCAATTGCGCAAGACTGTATTGTGAAACAAGATGTTAATGGCGAAAACATTCGTGTATTTAGAGCTAGATTTGACGAACACCCAGTAGCCGTTGTTTTAGAATCAATCGCACCAAACGGGTACAATGGCCGAATAGACTTGTTGGTTGCAATCGACACAGAGCAGAGAATTTTAGGTGTTAGAACAGTTAAACATACAGAAACGCCGGGGTTAGGCGATAAAATAGAGATAAAAAAATCTAATTGGATCACCTATTTTGCTGGCCTTAGTGTAACCGACGATAATCAAAAAAATTGGGCAGTGAGAAATGACGGCGGTATGTTTGATGCATTTACTGGCGCAACCATAACCCCAAGAGCCGTTGTAGGAGCGGTGAAAAACACCCTAGTATGGGCGCAAGAGCAAGACTTATTTGCTCAAGGCCAAACTTGTGGAGAGAAGCAATGAACCAATATCAAGAAATAAGCTGGCAAGGTTTATGGAAAAATAACCCAGCATTAGTCCAAATGTTAGGTTTATGCCCACTATTAGCCGTAACTAATACAGCAGTTAACGCGTTAGGCTTGGGCTTAGCGACCTTATTTGTGCTGATAGGCTCAAATATTACCGTATCAATTGTGCGTAACTGGATCCCAAATGAAATCCGTATTCCAGTGTTTGTTATGGTTATTGCATCACTTGTGACCATAGTGCAATTGCTGATGAATGCTTATACTTATGAGCTCTACCAAACCTTAGGTATTTTTATCCCGCTGATAGTGACAAACTGCGCGATTATTGGTCGAGCAGAAGCATTCGCTTCAAAAAACTCAGTGCAATTTGCAGCCTACGACGGTTTAATGATGGGCAGTGGTTTTTTAGTGGTTTTATTAGCTTTAGGTGCGATACGCGAAGTGCTTGGCAATGGCACTTTATTGCAAGGTGCAGAGCAAATATTTGGTGAAGCTGCAAGCAATTGGCACTTAGTCTTATTCTCCCCAGAACAAAACTTTTTGCTCGCTATACTGCCGCCAGGCGCATTTATTATTATGGGTTTACTCATAGCGCTGAAAAACAAATATGACAAACGCATAGAAAAGCTAGTGATTGGCGAAAAAACCAAACAAACCATAGAAAGAGCCAGAGTAACTACAGAATCGGCTTAATCCTTATGAATAAAGAAAAACGTTTAGAAATACTGACAAGACTACGAGATGCCAACCCGCATCCAACCACTGAGCTAGAGTTTTCTACGCCATTTGAACTCTTGGTCGCAGTCACTTTGTCAGCGCAAGCAACAGATGTGGGTGTAAACAAAGCAACTCGTAAGCTGTTTCCAGTTGCCAACACACCAGAAAAAATCATCGAGCTCGGTTTAGATGGGTTGAAAAGTTATATCAAAACTATTGGCTTATATAACAGCAAAGCTGAAAATGTCATGAAAGCCTGCAAAATGCTGGTAGAAAAACACAACAGCCAAGTGCCAGAAGACAGGGATGCACTTGAAGCCCTACCCGGTGTTGGTAGAAAAACCGCTAACGTAGTGCTCAACACAGCCTTCGGCTGGCCGACCATAGCCGTGGATACGCATATATTTCGTGTGTCTAACCGGACTAAATTTGCTATGGGTAAAAATGTTGATTTGGTCGAGCAAAAACTACTGAAAGTTGTGCCAAAAGAATTTAAAGTTGACGTGCACCACTGGTTAATATTGCACGGGCGCTACACTTGTGTAGCACGTAAACCTCGCTGCGGCTCATGCATTATTGAAGATTTGTGCGAGTTTAAAGAGAAAACAGACATATAAGGACGACAACTTATGCGTATTCTTCACACTATGTTGCGTGTTGGCAACTTAGATAAATCAATCGAGTTTTACACCCAAGTAATGGGTATGCAGTTATTACGCAAACACGACAATGCTGAATATAAATATACCCTAGCCTTTTTGGGTTATGCTGACGAATCTGAACAAGCTGTGATTGAATTAACCTATAACTGGGGGGTCAGCGAATATGATTTGGGTACAGCTTACGGGCATATCGCAATTGAAGTAGATGACGTTTACCAAGCCTGTGAAAAGATTCGCCAAGCTGGCGGCACAATATCACGTGAACCAGGGCCAGTAAAAGGGGGCACCACAGAAATTGCTTTTGTCAGAGACCCAGACAACTATGCTTTAGAGCTAATTCAGAAAAAATCTGACAATAAGTTATAAATACTTCAAAATAACTTATTGTGGCAAGTGCTGGTGTACAACTCTCTTTAATTCCTCAGTTTGCACCGGCTTGGATAAAAAATCATTCATACCCATTTTCAGGCATTTCTCTTTGTCACCTGCCATTGCTGCACCAGTTAACGCCACAATTGGAGTTGGTGTTAATCCTTGCTCGGTTTCGTATTGACGAATTAAATGCACCATATCGTAACCACTTAGATTAGGCATGTGACAGTCAGTAATAACCAATTTATACGAATGGTTCTTAAAAGCTTGTAATCCCTCATATCCATCATTAGCAACAGCAGGATCAATGCCTAATACTTTGAGTTGTTTTTTTATTAATTTTTGATTAAGTGGATTATCTTCCACCAACAAAACATCCTCATGACCCAAGTTGATATTTGCATCAACACTTTGGCTAGAAGTTTGAATATTTGTGTTAGCGTGCGCTGTCAACTCATCGACAATCGGCTGTTCAGCCATCACATGATTAATAAACTGAAACTTGGTTAGTGGCTTGATTGGTAAAGCTGGCATTTTCGGACATAAACTGCGCAATTGCTCTAGTGCATTGCGTTCCACCGCAACCACTTTAAATCCATCAGGACAAACCATAGCTTCAAAGGCGTGCAATGCATCTAGGTGTGGATCTATTTCGCCTAACATTAAAATCACGGTGCCAGACAATAACTGCATTTCAGCACTGTTAGATATAGTTTGCCACTCATGGCAATAAGCCTCACCGCCTTCACTTTCGGCATAGTCGACTAAGCGCCTAGTCAGCTTTTTCAAATAAGGGTTGCATTCGATAAAGTGGAGCTCTCTGCCAAACAGAGGGGGTAAATTTTCTGAAGACTCTTTAATCTTTTTCAAGGTTAAATGAATGCAAAATTCTGTGCCAACGCCTTCTTTTGAGGTTAAGGTAATATCACCACGCATCATCTCTACTAGCTTTTTACAAATAGCCAGACCAAGGCCGGTGCCTCCAAATTTACGACTGGTCGACTTTTCAGCCTGTTTAAACGGCTGAAACAATTTAGCTTGGACTTGTTGGTGAATGCCAATGCCGTTGTCTTTTACCGTTATTGCTAATTTGTATTCGTCGTCAGTCTCACTTTCTATCGACACATCAACCACAACTTTCCCAACTCGCTCGCTTTGTTTAGCGGTAAACTTAATAGCGTTGCCAACTATATTAAATAAAACTTGTCGAATTCTAACCGGGTCGCCGATCATTTTATCGGGCATATCACTTTGTTCACGAACTTCGAAAATCAGACCTAGCTCCATAGTCGAAGGAACAAAGGTTTTAACAACGCTGTCTATTGTTTCAGATAATAAAAATTCTGCTTGTTCTAGTTCAAATTTTCCTGATTCAATTTTGCTAATATCTAAAATATCATTCAGAATCGCAACCAAACTCAAAGCTGATGATTTAGCTGTATCAATTAAATCCATTTGTTCAAAGTTGACTTCCGTCTGTTTAAGTAGATCTAACGAAGCAACTATACCGTTCATTGGTGTGCGAATTTCATGGCTCATCATGGCTAAAAAATCAGACTTTGCTGAGCTCGCTTGTTTCGCCTGCTCAATGGCCCGCTGCATCTCTTCTGTACGAATTTCAACGATTTGTTCCAAATTCGAATTAAGCTCTTCTAACTCCGCAGTTTTAGCATGTACTTTTTGTTCAAGAGATTGATTGGCGGTAATTAAAGCCGTTGCCAGTTTATTGACCGAATCAGCCAAGCGACCGAATTCATCATCCCGGTCTAATTCAATTTTATGCTCTATCTGACCACGGGTTATTTTTTCAGCGCCTTGAGTGACCTTATACAAAGGACTGAGAATGTGTTTAACCAAATATAAAGACAGCCATATCCCTATTACCAAAGAAGCAATAAAGCAATAAGAAACAATTTCCACCAATTTACGAGCCACATCAGAGGGTTCCTGCATATAGAGAACTAAAAAAGCTGTGCTCGGAACACCAATACAAACAACCAATAGTATCGTTTGAATTAAATAGAACTTATTGCGAATGCTCGTGGTACTTTGTTTATTCATAATAATTTTAACCAATGCTGAAGCGGACAACTGAATACCTCCACACCTAAACTTTTCATACTCCAAACAACCTCGAGTCAACAACTTTGCCCATATAAGTGTTTGGCATAATCGCGTTTTTAGCAAATTCCCCACCGCAAAAAAGCTTTTTGCACTCTGATTTTTCTCCACTACACTTGTTTATATAGTTATATAGGTAACTAAACTATCAGTGGCTTTGATAGACATAGTAATTAGGTATATGACCAAGGTGGTCAAACCGTCCTACGCACAAAATTAGTAGATAATTTTTTAGAGCGGCTACCATGACAGAGCAGTCCACATTAACCAATAGCTATCAAATTGCGGCGGATGCAACTCAAATCGGCGTTTGGGATATACATTTTGTTGAAGACCCAAGAATACTCGATGAAAATCAATGCTTTCAGAAATTGTTGAACAATATATCTGTGTTTTTTTCGCAAACAGCCAAAAACATACTGTCATTAGACTCACCTCAAGCAACCAATTGGTTTGAGGTTTACACTCGAATTCACCCTGATGATCAAGTTACTTTTGAACAAATGTTTATTGGCAACATATATCACGGTATTAGATTAAACTTCGATTGCCGTATCGCGGATTTAACTAATCACTATCGCTGGTATACCATTCGCGGAGAATCAACAGCAGACGAGCACGAATTGCCTCTTAGAATGTGTGGTAGTGTGTTTGAATGCACCGAGCAAAAAGAAATGCTCAATTCTATTGTAGAGTCAGAAAATACCAAAAAGCTTGCTTTAGATGCGAGTGGCATAGGAGTATGGTCTGGTACAACGTTAGATGACCTCTGGACTTGGGATAGCAACGTTGAAAAAATAATGTGCCTCAACGGTCAACAACAAGGTAACTTGTCAGAACTGGTCCAACACGTTCACCCTCAAGACCAAAAAAAGCTCATCGAACAATTTCGCAATGCCGGTATGGGTAGCAAATCGATAGACTGTGAAGTCAGAGTCAACACAAGCAACAATAGCAGTATTCATTACGTTGTCATTAAAGGTAATGTGACTAAAGACATTCTCGGAAACATCAAGCGTATAGATGGAATCTGCCACGATAATTCCGCTGAACGCGTAGCGCGACAAAAAATGAACGAGCTCAATGAAAAACTCGAAAAAACAGTCCAACAACGAACTCGCGAGCTCGAGTTAGCCCGAGATTTAGCTGAATCTGGCAGTGTTGCAAAATCTAACTTTTTAGCCATGATGAGCCATGAAATTCGCACACCAATGAACGGCGTAATAGGCGCATTAGACCTAGTCGAACGTTCTCAGCTTAATTCAGAGCAGCTTGACCTAATCCATACAGCCAAAACCTCGGCGTTAAATTTGGTTGATATACTCAATGACATCTTAGATTTAAATAAAATTGAAGCTGGTAAAATGGAGTTAGAATCTACCAGTGTATCCATATGTGAGACAATTGATAACGTAGTTAATATGTTTTTGTCTATAGCAGATAGTAAAAATGTAAAATTAACCGTCAACGAAAGCAATAATATTCCCGACACGGTAACAAGTGATCCAGTCAGACTAAGACAAATTTTAATCAATTTTGTATCTAATGCGATAAAATTTTGTGGTGGTAATAACAAGCTTGGTCACGTGCACATAGACGTGCATGTGGATGAAGAACAATCATTTAGTTCACAAAAATCCGTTGTTTTTAGTGTCTATGATAATGGTATAGGTATGACAACCAAAACCATAGACAAGTTGTTTACCCCTTTTACCCAAGCACAAGCTTCAACCACACGTAAGTACGGAGGCACAGGTTTAGGCTTAGCCATATGCGCACGCTTGTGTGAACTTATGGGTGGTGAAATACAAGTCACTAGTGAAATAGGTCAATTTTCAAAATTCACTATTCGACTACCGCTATGGGAAACGGATGAAATCCCAGATATTTCTATGTTGTTTGGTCAGCATGTGTATCTCCAAAATTTATCCGCGACAGCGGAACAAATAACATGGATAAGCACGCGTTTGGGGCAATTAGGTGCTGAAATAATAGATATCGAGGCGCAAGCAGATATCGTACTTATACTGGCAAACCACACAACGGATGTAACAGAGCTCGAAACTTTAATAGCAAACCGCTATAAACAACTAGCAGACGCTCAGCTGTTACTGGTTTGCCCTCGCGAATTTCGCACACCATTATGGAAAGTGTGGCCGGAACTAAAAATAATTGCCAGCGATCCAATGACTCGATACGCGTTTACACGAGTTGATTTAAATGTAACAAATGAACAGCTATTAAATGATAACTTACCTAAACAAAAGCAATCACTAGGTGATGCCAGTATCTTGTTGGTGGAAGACAACCCTTTGAACCAAAAGCTATTATTGAAACAATTACAAGTATTAGGTATCAAAGCGGACTTAGCTCACAACGGTGAAAACGGCCTAAATCTGTACCAAAAGAATCAGTATAAACTTGTATTAACTGACTGCCATATGCCAATTATGGACGGATATACCATGGCAGAAAAAATCCGGACACTTGAAAAATCGCTAGGTTTAAAAAACACACCTATAATTGCTATTACAGGTGCAGCTATGACAGGCGACAAACAAAGATGCCTTGAGTCTGGCATGAACGATTTCTTGCCTAAACCAATAGAAACACACAAGTTAAAAGCAATAGTGGAGAAGTGGCATGAGCGAAATCCCAGTTTATGATCCCAAAGTATTAACTAGCTTAATTGGCGACGACCAACAAAGTATTAACGAATATAAATCTGAGTTTTTAAAACAATGTGTGCCAAGTTTGCGACAAATCGCAGCAGCTTTTAACAACAACGATAAAAATGCAGTAAAAGAAGCGGCTCACTACCTTAAAACGTCAGCCAAAGCAGTTGGAGCACTGCGCTGTGCCAACCGTCTACAAGAAATTGAAGATAGCGCGCTGGCAGAACAAAGAGCCGAATTGAAACAACATATCACCCTATTGCAACAGGACATTCGAGACGTCAAAAAGGAGTTTATATAAATGGCTGGCAAGCGGGCACTGGCAAGCAGACATCCACAAGTCGTATTAATCCATTCGGTTGATTTAGAAAGTGGCGCGGCTGTAATTGTGTCGCAACATATGGAAGACTTTCGAGCTTTCAAAGAAGGCGAGCAAGCCATAAATGCAATCAAAGAATTTAAACCAAAAATCTTGTTACTAGAATTAAATTCAGTGAAAGAAAGCATTGCCTTTTATGTCAGTTTGGTAAAAGAGCATAACTTGCTCACCTACCCTCATCAGGTTGTATTGTTGTGTGGCAACAAAGAAGCCGGTTTAGCCTATGCGGTTTGTGCTAAAGGATCTTTTTACGACTACTTTGTATCGCGTCCGATTTACGAAAAATTCCGCTTAAAATCAATCCTAAATAATTTGAGCAAAATGTTACAGATCCAAGAAGAAGCAACAACGCTCAATGATAGCTATATCAACGCGCTAGACACAGATATAGACGAGTTAATCAGTGAAGCAAATAGTTTCCAACAAAACATACATAACAGTATAGAAAACTGCCGCAGCGCTCTGGTCAATAATGGTGGACACAACAATGGAGATGGCGAAGACGTAACCGAGGTTTTGACCCCCTTGATTTCACAAATTGAAGACGAAGTGCGCAAGAGCCTACAAGCTTTTATTGCGAATTTAGCCAAACAGAAAAAAACCAATAAGTCTCATCACCAACAACTGAAAAAATCTGTCACAGCAGAATGTAAATTTATAAAAGATATTCCAATTGAAGACACTGATGGCACAACAGAAGCCGAGTCAGATGCACCGCCATCGGAGGAATTGTTAAAACAAGCAGCAGAAGAGCAAAATGAAGAAGCTGCACGTTTGCTAGCAGAACAAGCTTTGTTAGATAACAGCATATTGTTGGGTGATGAAGGTGCCGTCGAACAAGCTGAAAAACCTAAACCGAAAAAAATATTGGTTGTTGAAGATAATCATATTTATCGAGACATGATAAAAAAAATACTCAGTAGCGCAGGTTACTATGTCGTTGAAGCGGCTAATGGAATGGAAGCCATTAAAGAATCAAACAAATTAAAGTTTGACTTAATTTTGATGGATTTGTTTATGCCAGAATTAGATGGATTGAACGCAACCAAACAATTCCGCAAACGTATGGGAAAAAAAGATTTGCCCATCTTGGCTTTAACCGGCAATAAGAACAAAGATTTAGTGGTGAAATGGGTGTCTTCTGGTATCAACGGTTATATCATGAAACCTTCTAGTAAGGAGAAAATAATTCAAGCAGTTGAAGAAGCCATTCACAAAAAAGAAGCACGCTCGAGTTAAGCTCAACGACTGTGGTAATTTTAATATACTTGTTTACTGATCGATTCTTTGTTGCATACTAAACAACAAGCATTAAAATGAAACTATCTCAATCAAATACCCTTTAAGTTGAACTTCTCTCATGCTGGAAATTAAACATCTAAAAACCGTGCGTGCTTTGGCGCACACTGGCTCATTAGCCAAAGCGGCTGATTGGTTGCATACTACAAGTTCAGCTTTGTCACATCAGCTAAAAGAGTTAGAAGTCCGTATTGGTCATCCCATCTATCTGCGCAAAACCCAACCGGTAAAATTTACCGCTGAAGGGGAAATTATTTTACAACTGGCAGAACAAATGCTGCCTATGCTGCAACAAACCGAAGAACGCATTAGAGATTTACGCACTCAGGCTAAAGGACAACTACGTTTAGCAATTGAATGTCATAGTTGTTTTCAGTGGTTAATGCCAGCGATCAGCCAGTTTCATAAACGCTGGCCTATGATTGAACTGTCGTTTAACAATGACTATATGTTTGATGCCCTGCCCGGTTTAGCCGAAGGTGAGCTTGATTTAGTCATCACTGCCGATACATTTGAATCGGACGATTTTCACTTCGAACCTTTATTCAGTTTTGAAATGGTGTTAGTTACAGCACCAGAACATCCGCTTAGCCAAAAGGCCTATATTGAAGCGACTGATCTCACCCAACAAACTTTATTAACTTATCCGGTTGAACCAGCTCGTTTAGACATCTACAAATATTTATTGCACCCGGCCAACTGCCAGCCAAAGCAGGTTAAAAAAGTTGATCAAACTTTGATGATTTTACAAATGGTCACAGCGAATTTAGGGGTTGCTGCATTGCCTTCATGGGCAGTGACTGAATATCAGCAACAAGGTTTAGTTGAAACTGTGCAAATAGGTCAACAGGGTTTAACCAGTAAGCTGTTTGCCGCTGTTAAACAAAGACAAAAAAATTTGGGTTATATCAAATCTTTTTTTGAGATCAGCCAGCGCACCAGCCTAACAAACTTGGCCGATGTGTCACCGATAAAATAACAACCTAAAACTCCGAATAACTAACCTCAGCTGCGCATAATCAAAATTGCCCAATATGTCTATTTTTCCATCTCTCTGCGTTATTTTTACTACTAATAGCCAGCTATTAGATACATAAAAATGCCTTGATAGATGAAAAACTATCCGCATTGGATCGTAAAGATAAACGAGTTACTGTTAAAAAGCATAAATTTACTTCAACTCTGCTTACGCGCAGCTGAGGTTAACTAAATTTTATTGAGCTTAGTGCTGCAATTTTGCTATTCATCGACCATAATTATGGTAACTTTTCGTGCAAATTGAGTGGATATGAAAAACCTGCAAAACCAAATTCTCATTGCCATGCCATCACTCGAAGATGGCTATTTTGAACGCACGGTAACTTACATTTGTGAGCACAACGAAAATGGCGCTATGGGCATAGTGATTAATCAACCACTTGAAATGAAGGTCACTGATTTGCTAGCGCAAATTAAAGTACCACTCAAAGACAAACTGATTTTACCGGAAATCCCCGTATATGCAGGCGGACCTGTTAGTCCAGAGCGCGGTTTTGTTTTGCACCGCCCACAGCAAAAATGGCAAAGCTCGATGCAATTAACCCCAGATATTATGGTAACCACCTCACGTGATTTATTAGAATCTATTGGTACCAAAGACGAGCCGGAAGATTATTTAATCTGTTTGGGTTACGCTGGTTGGGAAAAAGGCCAACTGGAGCAAGAGCTATTAGATAATGCTTGGTTAACCATTCCAGCAGACGCAGATTTAATTTACACCACCCCCATACATTTACGCTGGCAACAAGCCTCTGAAGTGCTCGGCATCGCTACTTGGCAAATCAGTAATCAAATTGGTCACGCCTAAGCGCTAAATTTGCTAAACTAGCCAGCATATTTTGCAAATTATTGAATCAACAGATGACTCAAATTTCATCAAAAATTGGCCAGCGCAACGTAATGGCTTTTGACTTTGGCCTAAAAAGCATAGGTGTCGCCATTGGCCAAGAGCTGTCTTACTCCACCCGCTCACTACCAGCATTAAAAGCGCAAGACGGTATCCCAAACTGGGATTTAATTGAAAAACAGTTAAAAGAATGGCAACCGGATTTGTTATTAGTCGGTTTACCATTAAATATGGATGGTACCGAACAAGAAATTACCCAAAGAGCGAAAAAATTTGCCAACCGTTTGCACGGTCGCTTTGGTTACCCAGTTGAAACTTGGGACGAGCGTTTAACCACAGTTGATGCCAAAGCTTATTTATTTGAAATTGGTGGTTATCGCAATTTGGCTAAGGATAAAATTGATTCTAAATCGGCTGAAATTATTCTAATGAGTTGGTTTGAAAATCAAGCGCTCTAATCCCACTAGCCAGATTGAACTTATCCAGCTTTTGCCAAACTAACCTTAAAAGCAATTAAAGGAATTAGTAATGCAAAGCTGGCTGCGCAAAACACTCAAACAAAACCGTTCGTTTATTATTTTTATTAGCCTAATGTTGGTCTTTCGCAGTGCCCTTGCCGATTGGAATGTCGTACCAACAGGTTCAATGCAACCGACCATAGTTGAAGGCGACCGCATTTTAGTCAATAAAATGGCTTACGATTTGCGTGTGCCCTTTACCAATATTTCGCTATATAAAATAGCAGACCCAAAACGCGGCGATATAGTCACCTTTGATTCTGCAGTATCAGATTTAACCTTGGTCAAACGTATTATTGGTATACCTGGGGATGTTGTTGAATTAAATGATAATATTCTAACCATTAACGGCCAGCAGCTTGACTACACTCAAGTGGCACAATCCAATTCAGCCAACTCATCCAACGATCAAATTGAAGATTTATTTGGTGTAGCACATTCGATACGAGTGCAAAAACAAGGTTCGGTATTGGCTAACTTTCCCCCTGTATTGGTTCCTTCAGGTCATTACCTTGCGCTGGGTGACAACAGAGACAATAGCTCGGATTCTAGAGTAATAGGTTTTGTACCAAGGGACGAAATTGTTGGCCGTACTAGCAGCGTGGTCTTTTCGGTTAACTATGATAACTACTATTTACCCAGAGTTGATAGATTTATGCGGGATTTGTAATCCCGCTATTCCACATCTGCTTGAATATCTGCCAACAAGTCTTTTAAGACCACAGCTAGCTTATTAAATATTACAGCTCTACGTGTAGTTTGACGCCAGACCAAACCAATTTGGCGGCTTGCGGCCTCTTGCGCTGGTTTTACTAGCTTTAAATCACTCGCTTCTAACAAACCCGCACTTACAGCCATTTGAGGAACAAAAGTCGCACCTGCTTGGCACTCAACCATAGTAATCAAGGTATGCAAACTACTGGCTGAAAACGGATTAATTTTGCGGCTATCAACCAAGCGGCAAGCCGACACTGCGTGCTCGGTTAAACAATGTTCTTTTTGCAGTAAAAAGATGCTTTGATCAGGTAAAGTTTGATAATCAATATTCGCTTCCTGCCCAACTGGATAATCTTTATGTGCGGCCATCCAAAATTTGTCTTCACCAACAACTTTGCTGTGAAATGCACCGGTATCTACCGGCAAAGCTAAAATTAAACAGTCTAATTCACCTGAATCTAAACTCTTTAACAAGTTCTCTGTCGTATCTTCTTTTAGCTGCAACTGTAAGTTGGGAAAAGCTTGTTTAACCTTTAGATAAAAATCTTTAAATAGAAATGGCGCTATGGTTGGAATACAACCCATTTTAACTCTGCCGGCCATAGGGTTTTGTGCTTCACTGGCAATTTCAGCTAATTCACTCGCCTGCTGAACAATTTGTTTGGCCATCTCCACCATAGCCTCACCCATTTCAGTAAAAACAAATGATTTGTGATCACGCTCAATTAATTGTCCACCTAGCTGGTCTTCTAAGTTTTGGATGCCGGCACTTAAAGTCGATTGACTGACGAAACAGGCTTCGGCCGCTCGGTTAAAGTTTTTTAGCTCATATAGTTTGATTAAATATTGTAAATTTCTAATGCTTGGAAGTTTATTAGCCATTCTTGTATTAATTTGTTTACGCCTGATTAGTCATACTTTAGTGCATAACCAGTGCTTGTGACAACAAAGAATCAACTTGGCTTAACGCCTCTGAACTTACACGAACAAATTTCCACCAGTTTGTTTGGTATTCGTCCAGCGATGGTGTGGATGCGGAGGAATGGCAGCAGGGCTTATATCAGCCCTGCTGTCAAATTATGAGAGATAGTGGCAAGTAAAAACTAAATTAAGATCTATCGTGTCTTTTATTCATACGCTCAGACAACTTTTCTCTTTGCTCTGGTGTTAACACCAACCAAATTTCATGGTGAACTTTGCTCTTGGCTAACATCTTATCTTGCATATCAGCTTGGTATTGGGCAAACAAAGCTTTAACCGCACTTTCATCATAGTCTTCACTATGAGTTAGTTGGGTTAACTCTTTTTTCATACTGTGTAAACTACCACTCTGCTCTTTGCGTTCAGCTTTGGCAGCAGCTAAAATAGCTTCAATTTTGTCGGCTTGCTCATCGGTTAAATCAAGTTTGCGTTTCATATGTTTAACTGATGGAAAATCTTGGCCTGAGTGTTTGTGTTTTTTGTGTTTCATGCAATGAGCTGGTTTACCTTCACCATCATGACCACGCTCACCCGCCATAACAGGTGAAGCCATAACAGCTAAAGTTAACGCTGTTGCAATACTGGTTTTAATTGAATTAGTTAGTTTCATTGTCGACATTCCTCTTTGGGTTGTTGATGTTTTTGACGATTTTAGCCTAGCCAACTGAACGCAAAGAAACGCAAAGGCAATGTAAAGTTTAGGTAAAGAGTTTGGAGTCGCCAAACACAGCCAGTACAATTAAACTGTCACAACAAAATAGTAAGAGTTAAGATGCAAGCAAACATTCTGATAATTGACGACGACGTTGAACTAGTTGAGCTACTTAGTGAATATTTAAGTGCAGAGCAATTCAACTGTGCTAGTGCAGCAAACGGTCAAGAAGGCATAAAGATGCTGCAGCAAGCTTCTTATGATCTGATTTTATTAGATGTGATGATGCCTAAAATGGATGGTTTTGAAACCCTCAAAGCCTTGCGCCAAAAAGATAAAACCCCAGTATTAATGTTAACCGCACGCGGTGATGACTACGACCGTATTCTCGGTTTAGAGTTAGGCGCGGACGATTATTTACCTAAACCATTTAACCACAGAGAATTGCTCGCACGCATTAAAGCCATATTACGCCGCTTTGACTATGCCAAAAGCTTAACTCAGCAACATCCGGTACAAATAGGTAAATTACACATAGATCACAATACCCACAGCGTCTATATCAATAACCAAGAAGTAGAACTCACAGGCACTGAATACCAATTTTTAGATTATTTGGTGCAAAACCTTGGTCAACTGATTAGCAAAGAAACCTTGAGCGAACAAATTCTCGGCCGCCGTTTAATGCAGTTTGACCGCAGCATAGACATGCATATTAGTAATTTGCGCAAAAAACTTAAAGAAGAAGAAAGTATAGAAATTAAAACCGTTCGTGGTGCAGGTTACCGTTTGGTGGCGCATGATTAATTCTAAGTTCAACCCATTTCGTTCGCTGTTTGGCCGTATTTTTATTGGTTTCTGGGGAACCGTATTAGTGGTTATCGCCGCCACTATTTTTATCAACCAGCAGTTTAATCAATATAACAATGTGCGACCTATAGATGATTTTAATAAACATCAGCTCAAACACACTAAAAAAGAGTTGCAACGCGCCAAGGATATGCAGCAATTAGAGAAAAAAATCTATCGGTTACAAAAACACTCTCGCCCACAGCGTTGGTTAGTTTTACGTGACACTGAAACAGGCGAGTTAATTAAAAATGATTCACCATTAGATTGCCCAAACGCCGAGTTAAAACAACTTGCCTACGAAGCTGAACCTTTGCAAGTGAGAGTTAAAGACCACGTATTAATTGGTCCTGATTCGTTATCGCTTGACGGCAAAGAATACAAATTAATGATGGTGTATAAAACCAGTCCGAGAGCTGATTTTTACCGAGCTTTGTGGCATTCACCCGAATGGTTGAAATTTTTAATTGCAGGTTTGTTAACCATTCTGCCCTGTTGGTTAATCGCCCGTGGCATTGCCATACCAATAAAAGCGCTTAACCAATCTGCGCGTAACTTAGCCGAAGGCAAACTCAGTTATCGAGTACCGAATAAAGTGATAGCGCGTGGTGATGAAGTGGCACAATTAGCCCAAGACTTTAACCATATGGCAGATAAAATTGAGAGCAATTTAGCTTTGCACCAAAGGTTGCTCGCCGATGTGTCCCACGAGCTGCGCACGCCACTCACCCGCTTAGGTTTATCTTTAGCATTAGTTGCGAAAAATCCACAAAATAGCCAAACACAAATTGCGCGTATGGAGCTCGAGCTGAATAAACTCGACCAAATGATAGGTAATGTTTTACGCCTAGCCAAACTTGAAAATGACGATGTGCAATTAGAATTTTCGCCAGTGAACATCAGCGCACTCTTGCGAGATATTAGCGCTTCCGCTCAACTTGAATGTGATGAAAAAAACATTCAATTTGATTTATGCATAAATGACGGCTTATGTGTCGACGGCGATGCTATGTTGTTAAGCACAGCAATTGAAAACATCGTGCGTAATGCTATTAAGTATTCACCGGTTGATAGCCAAATTAAATTAATGGCCGCACTGAGTGATAATCAACAATTTACCATACAAGTAACGGATAGTGGCCCAGGTGTGCCAGATGAAGATATAGACAAAATCTTTAACCCATTTTATCGAGTTGAAAGAGACCGAGACCGCCTAACCGGCGGCACAGGTTTAGGTTTGAGCATAGCGAAAAAAGCCATTTCACGCCATGGTGGTGATATACATGCCAGCAACAATGCCATTGGTGTTGGTTTAACTGTAGAAATTTGTTTACCGGCCAAACAAGGTGACTGCGAATAAGCTATTCGCAGTCCTAGTTAGCTGCAGCCATTGCAACTGCATACAACAAAGGCGCATTCCAATTGATTGCTGTTTCATTAGTTGCATAACTACACCAAGCGTCCACATACGACAAAGCTGGTAGTTTTGACGGATAGTCACACTTGTCTTGTTGGCCTGAATGTGGCCCACCGGCGACTAAACCAGGTACCGACTCAACTACATCATCTGCTTCAGATATTCTGTGATGTAGATGCATAGGCGTTTTAATTCCCAAACCAGAGACATAACTATATCCGGTTGGATTAGTGCCAAATAAATAATCTAAATTCGTTGTCATTAGACGACTGACTTTAGCTTGACTAGCCACATAAGGTTTTGCTGCATCTAAAAGCATAATGTGATTAGCCATTACACCATTACTTCCCCAAACAAAATCACCTTGATACGCGCCCAAACTGATTTTAATCGCAGATTTATTCGCAATGGTTAGCATATGCTCTGCAGTTTGTTGCAACTTAGTTTGCGCCAATGTCTGCCACTCTTGGTTTAGTGATTGCTCAGCTAACGAGATCCAACCTAAACCTTTGACATCAGCCCAGTTTGGCACCGACATGTCAATTTGCTTAAATTTAGCAAGCTCTTGCCAATAACTCGCTTGATTAAAGCTGATCGCCATTTCAGCCGCAGCCCAAAACCATTCATCTTGATAGTCATCACTGCCAATAACATAAGCACCGGTTTTAACATCATCAGGCTGGACATAAGCTGTGTTTGGATTATTTTGTGCCCATAGATACGCTTGTTTTGCTGCATCAGCACATAGCTTTGCCCGGGTCGCATCTATATCTTTAAGCTGACGGGCAAAATAAGCCGCTGTCGCAGCAAAATCTAAAGTGGCACCAATTGACTTAGCTATCATATATCTTGGCTGAGTGCCAGCTTCTGGCATAATCACACCGCTAAAGTTGAGTGTAGTCACTTTGTGATAAGCACCACCATCATTTGGGTCTTGCATGGTTAAGAACCAATCTAACTGCCAAAACAACTCATCTAAAATATCTGCGGTTTGATTAGCTTGCTCTGGAATATTCAGCTTTAACTGGTTGAAAAACTCTGGTTTGCGCATGTAAGCACGTAAAATGCTGTACATACTAATGGCACTATTCACTGTGTATTTGTTGTAATCACCCGCGTCATACCAACCTTTAGGCGAAGAGACAATTGTGCCTTCAGGGCGCTGTGCTGAAGCGGCTGATTTGTGAATTATCACAGCATCATCCATATGCCCTGCCGCTCTTGCATATTTGCCTGCATACTCGGCTTCACTTGCATGGCTCGCACGGTTGTAATAAAAACCTTCGGCAATGACTTTAGTAGCATTTTTATACAAAGCCTTGGCAACTTTAATATCGGCCAATACAGTATCCGCATATACAACTTGATAGTCACCTGCTTGCTGAATATCCGTTAGGTCCAATTCAACAAAGTTTTGCTCAGAAAACGGCCAAAACTTAGATTCTGAAGTTTGTTTAGTTGCGACAATTTGCTGGCTGTTTTTATCCACTATATCCACAGACAAAACAGCATCAGCTTGCAAATAGATCAACTTATCAGCGTCAGTTGCATAACCGAGTTGGTTGTAGAGTACAGCTTGAACTTGTGCAGCTGTTGTTTGTTTAACATCGTCTGTATTATTGTTCGATTGCTCAGTGTTTTGGCAAGCACCGAGCAAAAGTGCAGTTAAACTGATTAGCGCACTTTTGCCTAGGTTGTTTGTCATTGTTATTTTCCTATCTAGTGTGTTGTTAACCAGAAACTGTTTAGCCAATATAAAACTCAACCTGATGACTTTCTGTATATTTTGCTGAGTCAATTGTATTCCCCACAATTGCCTGACCATCAATATACAAACCTTGTTTATCGCTTGAGTTATTATGCACACTAATCTGGTAGTGTGCGCCTCTAAATTTACGTTGCACAGTAAAACTAGGCCAGCTTTTTGGAATACATGGCGTTATGCTCAAACCTGTGTAGTCTGGTCGAATACCCAAAATATACTGCACTGCCGCATAATAACTCCAAGCTGCTGTGCCGGTTAACCAAGAATTTTTTGCTTCACCCGGAATAGCTGCATCTTTACCAGCAACCATTTGTGAATAAACATAAGGTTCAGTTTTATGCGTTTGCTGCAAATCTTGCAAATAGATTGGGTTAATGCGCTGATAATACGACAAAGCTTTATCAGCCCGGCCTAACATAGCTTCACCTATGCAGATCCACGGGTTGTTGTGACAGAAAATACCGGCGTTTTCTTTATAGCCAGGTGGATACGAAGATATTTCGCCCAAAGCTATATCATAGCGACTAAAAGCGGGTTGCTGTAAAACTATGCCAAAGTCACAAGCTAAATGCTCTTCTACCGCATCTAGTGCACTTTGTGCTTTGCCGTTTTCAAGGCCAATACCAGCCATTACACAAAAGCCTTGCGACTCAATAAATATTTTACCTTCGGCATTTTTATGACTGCCTATTGCTTTGCCATCCGCATCATATGCACGTAAAAACCACTGGCCATCCCAACCATGTTGCTCAACTGCAGCTATCATTTTCTCAATATGTGTTTTAGCCGCGTTTGCTTCTTCAAACATGCCGATATGCTGACATAAACGCACATATTCTTGGCCGTATAATACAAATTGGCCTGCAATCATCAAAGATTCAGCAACTGAATCTTTTCTGTGTTCGGTTGTTTGGAAAGATTCATTTGGATCGTTCGAATAACAGTTTAAATTTAAACAATCATTCCAATCAGCGCGGCCAATTAACGGCAAACCATGTGGACCTAATTTGTTGGCAGTGTGATTAAACGCAGCGCGCAAATGCTCAAAATGGCTGACAGCTTTACTATTATCATCAAACGGGACTTTTTCATCTAAAATAGACCAATCGCCGGTTTCTTTAATATAGTTAGCTGTGCCTAAAATCATCCACATAGGATCATCATTAAAATTACCACCTATATCGGCATTGCCTTTTTTCGTTAACGGCTGGTATTGATGATAAGCCGAACCATCTTGTTTTTGTGTTGCCGACAAATCTAATAATCGCTGACGTACAGCAGCAGGTGCTATATGGGTGAAACCTATGGTGTCTTGATGAGAATCTCTAAAACCCATACCACGGCCTATGCCTGATTCATAATACGAGGCACTGCGCGACATATTAAATGTCACCATGTTTTGATATTGGTTCCAGATATTAATTGAACGGTTAAATCTGTCATCCGGCGTATTCACCTGACAAACGTCTAAACAGTCCTGCCAATAAGACCGTAATCGTTTACATTGATGATCGAATTTTTTAGCCGTATCCACATGAGCAAACAATTCTCGTGCTGGTGTTTGATTAATTTGATTAAGCGCTTGCCATTTATTTTCTTGGCTCAACTCACAATAACCCAACATAAAGACGATTTCTTCACTTTGCCCTGCTGCTAACTGCAAATTGAAATAATGCGATGCAATTGGCGACCAACCATGTGCAACACTGTTTGCCGCTTTATTGGCACTGACAACTTGTGGATTGTTAAAGCCGTTGTACATACCAACAAAAGTTTCGCGATCTGTATCGAATCCATCAATGTCTTTGTTGCATGCAAAAAATGCATAGTGGTTGCGGCGTTCGCGATATTCAGTTTTGTGGAAGATAAAATTGCCATCCACTTCTACTTCACCAGTTGATAAGTTGCGCTGAAAGTTTTCCCCATCGGTTTGCGCATTCCACAAACACCATTCAATGAAGGAGAACAAGCCAATCTGCTTAGTCTGTTCGCTGTTGTTGGTAAGTTTTAGCTTATAAACTTCCGCGTTCATCTCCAGCGGGATAGTCACAGTTAACTCTGCTTCTAGCTGATTTTTACGGCCTATAAAACGGCTGTACCCCAAACCGTGGCGGCACTGGTAAAAATCAAGCTCAGTGTTACACGGACGACCAGCCGGATTCCACACCACACCATTATCATTGATATAAAAATAACGGCCACCACTATCCATTGGCACATTGTTATAGCGATAACGGGTTAAACGTCTGAACTTAGCATCTTTATAAAAACAATAACCACCCGCTGTATTGGAAATCAGTCCATAAAAGCCATCATTGCCGAGGTAATTAATCCAAGGCAATGGAGTATGTGGTGAGGTAATTACAAACTCTTTGTTTTCATCGTCAAAATAGCCGAATGAAGTTTCTGTGTTTTGTGTCATAAGATTAATCTTCTAATTTGTTATACCAATTAATTTTTAATGTGATTGCTGAACAAACCAACAAACTCAAGGTAATAGCAACTGCGAGCCAATTTTTCATAATGATGTAGATTGGCAAGGCAACTAAGCTGGTTTGCAATACAATACCGACTGCGACGTTAAACATATCGCGTTTGAAATTTTTATTTACCGAGAAGTCAGGCTGCTCTGCCAATACAGCTTGTTTAATTGGCCCCCAAAATCCCCAAGGGCGCACCTTGCTGTAAAAAGACTTTAGAATTTCCGGATCTTCCGCTTTGGTTAACAAACTGCCAGCAATAGCACCAACAGCCGATACCACCAACAAGAGCGGGAATAAATACAAAGGTAAAATATCACTGGCTATATCAGGGAAAACGCCGTCAAAAATGACCGGGAATGACATAGCACCTAAAATACCACTGAGCATGCCCCAGAAGTAACCAAAACCATTTAAGCGCCACCAGTACCACTTGAGCACGTTTGACACCACATAGCCGCCCCACAGCCCTGAAACTATCCATTGCAGTACACTATTGATACTGGTTACGGCGAAACCAATAAATGTGCTGATTACCACAACCAAAATAGACACTAAATAACTTGCATGGATAAGCTTTTTATTTGACGCTTGCGGATTGATATAGCGTTTATAAATATCGTTAACCAAATAAGCAGGTGCTGCATTTACAGTTGAGGCAAATGTCGACATAAAGGCCGCCAATAAGCCAGCCAGTAATAAACCTAAAATACCAGTTGGCGCAAATTGTAAAATTGCACTGGGTAGAATGCCTTCAAAATCGAGTTGACCTCCAACTAACAAGTTTAAATCTTGATAATAAACTATGGCCAAAACTGTGAAACCAGCGATCATAAAATAACGAATTGGCATTAACGCAACTGACACAAAACCACTCATTAAAGAGGCTTCTTTTGGCGACTTAGTTGCGAGAATTTTTTGCATGTCATAGTTTGGCGCAGGACCTGCCGCACTAATTAAGATGCCTTTGAACAATAACATCATCACAAACAAACCAAATAAGCTGTAACCGTCGGCTTGAATTTTGTCGTTCACTTCGTTAACTAACCCCGACCAATCAAGATCTAAATTCCAACCAAAAAATGGATTATCCCAACCTTCTGGTGTCGCTGCCTGCAGAGCTTCAGGTGAAACTTGGCTCATGGCTATAAAACCAATGGCCAGTGACGCTATGGTAATAATTAAAAACTGAACAACGTCAGCCCAAACAATACTCATCATACCGCCGAGCATCACATAAAAAGTTGCGATACTGGTGAAGATAATTCCATAAAAATGCGGCACATATTCCGGTGCTATATCAAAAGGCAAATAAGGCGCAACGGCAGACCAAGGCACAAATATTTCGACAAACTTACCTATGCCAATAAAGCCATATGCTAAGAAACCTAATACACTAATGACCGCGAATAATACCACCACCATGTGCGACAGTTTGCCACCCGTATCGTCGCCAAAACGCGTGCGTATCCATTCAGCGCCAGTTAGCACCCCGGAACGGCGCACCCAAGCGGATAAAAAGATCATTAAAAATACTTGGTTAAATACTGGCCACAACCAAGGGATCCAGACACTCTTCATGCCATAAACAAAACACAGGGTAACCAACCACATAGTGCCAGATATATCAAACATGCCTGATGCATTGGACAATCCAAGCATGTACCAAGGTAACTTGTTGCCACCCATGTAATAACTTTTCATATCTTTACTGGCTTTGCGCTTAAGTAAGATACCTATGATGATGGTCGTTGCTAAGTACGCCAAAATTATAAATATGTCTAATGACGACATTGTCATGTTTGAGCCTGTCTATTGTTATTCTGTTTGTAGCAATAAAATAACCAACAAAGAAAACGTTTTCAATAGCATTTACAAAAAAAACACACAAAAATCGCACAACAAGATTACAAATCAAAAACAAAGTTATGATTAAAAGAGATTTAATAAAAGATGATGTATAACAAATGACGGAGAAAATGGTGGGTCATGCAAGATTCGAACTTGCGACCAATGGATTAAAAGTCCACTGCTCTACCAGCTGAGCTAATGACCCGTCAAGGAATCGCTAAAGAATGGTGGGTCATGCAAGATTCGAACTTGCGACCAATGGATTAAAAGTCCACTGCTCTACCAGCTGAGCTAATGACCCATTCAAGCGATAAAAATAAAAGTGGTGGGTCATGCAAGATTCGAACTTGCGACCAATGGATTAAAAGTCCACTGCTCTACCAGCTGAGCTAATGACCCACTTTCATTTACAAGCTTAGTTACCAGAACCCCGCTTGCCAACGCGGGGCGTATAATACTGATATAGAGACCGAACGCAACAAATATTTCATTTTTTTTTTGATTTTTTTGTTCACAAGCATTGTTTGCTGAATATCTATACAAAGCCTGCTATTTTTTGCGCAATCCAGCCAAAAATTAGTATTTAAATTAGAAGTCGTTTAAACGACCCGCCGCTAATTTAGCAGAGGTTGAATCAGGATATTGGCTAATCACCTGTTCAAATTTTTGTTTGGCTTTGGTTTTGTCACCTAACTTTTGTGCGACCATAGCCAACTTAAACAAAGCATCCGCTCTTTTATTTGAGTTTGGATATTGCTCAACCACAGTTTCAAAACTTTTTGCTGCATCAGCTAACTCACCTTTGGTAAACAAAAGTTGACCTAACCAATAATGTGCATTCGGTTGATAAATTGAATCCGGAAATTTTTGAATAAAAGATTTAAACTCAGGGATCGCTTTGTCGTACAACTTGTCTTTTAAAACTAAATTGACCGCTTTATCGTAAGCTTGGTTCTCATCTAAATTTTCAGTGTACGAAGCCGTAGCTGCCGCCTGAACCGGATTAATTACTTTATTGTCAGTGATTAACGGTAATTGGTTAGAACCGCTGTTAGGAGCTTGTACCTTAAGCGCATTCATTTGTTGGGTTAATTGTGCAAGCTTGTCCAGTTCTTGATATAACTCTCGTTGGCGCTCTAATATTTGCGACAACTTGTAGTTATGTTCTTCGGAAATGCCACGCAATTCACTGATTTCAGACTGTAAATAATCCACTTGTTGAGCTAATTCAACCTGTGAGCGCCCACGTGCATCATTCGCTCTTTCTATCATGTCTAGGCGTTCACCTAGTGATAAATTTCTATCCTCTGCATAAACAAAAGGAGCGCACGTCAATGACGCCACTCCCATGCTTATAGCCACTAATTTACTTAGTTTAGCCATATTATCAGTACTTTTTGTTTAAATTAGTAAACTAACACTGCTCGACGATTTTTAGCGAAAGCAGCTTCAGTGCGTGATTTGTCTAATGACTTCTCTTCACCGTAACTTACTGTCGAGATTTGTGAAGACATTACACCTAAATTTTGTAGGTATTTTGCAACACTTTTAGCACGACGCTCACCTAAAGCAATGTTGTATTCTGGTGTACCGCGCTCGTCACAGTGACCTTCAACTACTACTTTAGCTGTAGGATTTGCACGTAAATAAGCAGCGTGAGCTTCCAAAATTTCAAAGTATTTACCTTGAATTTGTGAATCATCAAAATCGAAGAATAACATGTTAGTTTGGCGTAAAGTTGCTTGTTTACGCTCTTCTTCTTCAACTTGCATTTGACGTTTTTTCTCAAGTGTCATTACTTCAACAGTATCACCATCGTTTCCAGCAACTGCACCTGTTGTCGCAGTTTCTCTAGCGTTAGTAGAAGTTGCAGTGTCATCTTCACCAGTTGTTGTGCTACAAGCTGCAGTTAACATAGGTAGAGCAACAACTAAGTACTTCAATAATTGGGTAGGCTGCATGTGCTTTTCCTTATTATTAGTTAATTTCAAAAAGTTAAAAGTTCCCCATTACATGTAGGGAGACCAAGCCGGTGACTTAACCTGCCCGATACCTGATGGTAAACGCGCTTTAAAGCGCCCATCAACAGATACCAGCGCAAGTACCTGATTCTGGCCATGTAATGTGCTATAAATTATCATATTTCCGTTCGGAGATACACTAGGCGATTCGTCCAAATATGTTTTGGTTAATACCTGTATAGCTCCTGTGCGCAAATCCTGGCGCGCAATATGATAGTTTCCTCGAGTTCTGTTTACGGTAATTAGGCTTTTTCCATCTGGAGTAATTGAACCACCTAAGTTCATTTCACCGGTAAAAGTTAAACGTTTTTTCTTACCTGTGCGTAAATCAATTTGATACAACTGCGGACGACCACCAATTTCGGAGGTTACCACTAATGACTGGCCATCAGGATACCATGATGGTTCAGTGTCAATTGCTCTGTTATTTGTAACACGTGTTAACTTGCGTGTTAATAGATCCATCACATAAATTTCAGGATTGCCATCTTTACTCAGCACCATAGCCAATTTAGAACCATCTGGCGACCATTTGGGTGCACCATTAATGCCCGGATATGATGCAATCATCTCGCGGCTGCCTGAATATAGGTCATGAATAAAAATTTGTGCTTGGCGATTTTCAAAGGTCACATAAGCCAATTTAGTTGCATCTGGCGACCAAGTTGGCGACATCAAAGGTTCGTTACTGCGAATCACTTCTTGTTCGTTGTAACCGTCATAATCTGCAACCACAAGTTGATAGGGTCTTTGTGGCTGCTCTGTCACTAAAACGTATGCTATCTTAGTTTGAAATGCACCTTTTATGCCAGTTAGCTTTTCAAATACATTGTCGCTAATCGCATGTGCTACGCGACGAAAATCAGCAGGTTCAAATTGAATTGGCCGGCTAGCTAACATGATATGATCATTCGATGTGACTAACTGACCATCACTTAACATTTGCGCACCACCACCTGTGATTTGACCACGTATAATATCAATTATTTGATAGGTCACAGAAAACACTCCAGGGCGAGTATCACGTATTTGCCCTAGAATAATGGTATCTATACCCTTTTCCGCCCAAGCGGCAAAATCGACGTCTTTGTCGGTAATTGGTTGCTGCGGCATTTCCATCACAGCTTTTGGGTTGAATTTACCACTGCGTGCAAGGTCTGCCGAAATCACATCCGCTAGGCTTACCGGTAGTGTTTGAATACCATCATATGAAAATGGCACTACAGCTATAGGTTTAGCCCCATCTAAGCCTTCTGTGATTAAAATTTCAATCGCTGCAAAACTTGGGGTAACAAACAACAATCCAAAAACTAGGGTTAAAACTTTTTTCATTATTTAGCGCTCTAAATTTTATTTCTCTGGTGCAACGGTTAAATTGATATCTCTTAATTGAGCTGTAACTTCTGGATCATCTGATACTGGTAACTGACTGGTTTTATACACAGCTCGTTCAGCTTCTTGGCAAGTTTGTGGATGCCCAGATAAAATTTTCACATTGGTGACAAATCCATTACTTGCTAATTTAATATTCAATTTACAGCTTGTTCCCGCCAATGAAGGATCGGTAAACAAATTACTTTGAATTGCCGAGCGAATCAATGCGACAAATTTATCGCGCTCGCCCATCACATAATGCTGACGTTGTGCATTACGCGCTTCCATTTCCGCTTTCATTTGCTGCTCTAACATTCTTTGTTGTTCAGCTTTTTCTAGAGCTTCTTGTTCTTTGCGTTTACGTTCAGCTTCAGCTTTTTTCAACTCTTCGGCTTTACGTTTTGCTTCAGCTTCAGCTTTTTTAGCTTGCTCTTCTGCGCGGCGTTTAGCTTGCTCTTGTTTCTCCACTTCTTGTTTAAGTTGTTTGGCTCGCTCCGCTTCTTTAATTTGTCGCTCTTTTGCCGCTTTAGTTTCAGCTTCAGCTTTTTTCTGCTGACGCTCTAATTGCTGAATGTCTTTTTCGTTATTGCGACGTTTTTGTTCTGCTTCACGTGCTCTACGCTCTAAATCAGCAACACGTTGTTCTTCCGCTCGTTCTTTGGCAAGCTTTTGCTGCTGCATTTTTTTAACTTGTTCGGCTAACGCAGTTTTATCAACAGATACAGCGCTGACTACTTCCACTTGCATTGGCTCAGGTTTATGTTTTGGCGTAACAAATTCCATGCTAGAAACCAAAACCCCTAACATCACTGAATGTAAAACCACTGAAACAACTAAAGCGATAGGAAATTGCATTATTGGTCTCCCACCGGATCAGTCATTAGGCCGACAGATTTAACACCTTGCTTTTGCAGTAGTACCATTAAACTAACCACAGCGTCGTAATCCACTTTACGATCACCTTCCACCATAATAGGTCTGTCTGGTTCAACTTGTAAAAACGCTGCCACTATAGTGGCAATTTCACTCGGATTTAATGGCCCATCCTTGTTGCTGCCGTCTGTTACAAAATATTCGTAATCTGCAGTAACGGAGACAACGATAGGAGGTTTACTGTCTTCAGCCAGTGGGTTGGCTTCAGCTTTAGGTAAATCTACATTAACTCCGGCAGTAATAAGTGGTGCTGTTACCATAAATATGATCAGTAACACCAACATAACATCTATATAAGGTACTACATTGATATCAGAAACCGGACGACGGCGCTTGCGCTGATACATAGCCGATTATTCTCCGCCCTTTTCTGTTTTAGCAATAGCTTGGCGATGAATGATAGACGAAAATTCTTCCATAAAATTAATCATGCCATTTTCAATTTTTTCAACGCGATTTGAAAAACGGTTATAGGCAATAACCGCAGGTATAGCGGCAAATAGCCCCATGGCGGTTGCTATCAATGCTTCGGCAATACCTGGCGCAACCATAGACAAGGTCGCTTGTTTTACCTCGCCCAACGCGATAAATGCATTCATTATCCCCCATACAGTACCAAATAAACCTATGTATGGGCTGATAGAACCTACCGTAGCTAAAAATGGCAAATGTGTTTCTAACTTATCCACTTCGCGCGACATAGACACACGCATTGCTCTGTGGGTTGCGTCCATAATAGCTTCAGGTGAGCAATGTGGCGTTTTACGCATGCGGGCAAATTCTTTAAAGCCAGCTTTAAATACGCTTTCACTAGCATTAGATTCCCCCATTTTATGTGAAACTTCGTGGTATAAATTCGCTAGCTCAACACCCGACCAAAATCTGTCTTCAAAAACTCTGCTGTCTTTATGTGCTTTATTGAGGATACTGCTGCGTTGAAAAATCATTGCCCAAGAAACAATGGATGCAACCAGTAATAAAATCATCACTGCTTTAACCAACAGGCTAGCTTGTAAAAAAAGACCGATAAAAGACATATCAGCTGACACTGTGTAATTCCCCTAAAATATATTCTGGTATACGTACCGGTTTGAGTTTTTCTAAATCTATACAAGCAATTTCAACTAAAGCTGTATTAATTACTTTATTCTCTTTTTCAATACGTTGCTCAAATTCTAATCGAGCTTTTTTTAGCGCACTAATTTTGGTCACCACAGTTAACCTGTCGTTAAACTTTGCTGCCAAAATATTATCTATAGTTATACGTTTTACCACAAAACCTATTTGTTTTGCGAGTAAACCGTCTTGTTCTATGCCCAAATATGACAAAAATTCTGTTCGAGCACGTTCATAATACTTCAAATAGTTTGCATGATAAACCAAACCACCCGCATCTGTATCTTCGTAATAGACACGCACAGCAAAATTAAATTCCATTGCCGCCATTATTTATTTTCTCCGGCTGCTGGGTATTGCAAACCAAAATGCACATAGGCGTTAGCTGTGGCAATTCTTCCTCTAGGGGTACGTTGAATAAAACCCTGTTGGATCAAAAATGGCTCAATCACATCTTCAATGGTATCTTTTTCTTCACCAATTGCCGCGGCTAAATTATCTAAACCAACAGGGCCACCGGCGAATTTTTCAATAATGGCTTCTAATAATTTTTTATCCATGTAGTCGAAGCCTTTACTGTCAACGTCGAGTAAATCCAGTGCTGTAGCTGCAACTTGCTCATCAGCGATACCAGCTGATTTTACATCAGCAAAATCACGTACTCGGCGCAATAACCTGTTGGCTATACGCGGTGTGCCACGTGCGCGACGGGCAATTTCCAATGCACCTTTGTCGTTTAAATCCATTGCTAAATGATGCGCCGAACGTTTAACAATAGATTGTAATTCATCAACCGAATAAAATTCTAATCTTTGCACTAAACCAAAACGGTCACGCAAAGGTGAAGTAAGTGAACCAGCTCGCGTCGTTGCGCCGACTAGGGTAAATGGCTGTAAATCTAATTTTATTGAACGTGCTGCTGGGCCTTCACCTATCATAATATCCAGCTGGTAATCTTCCATTGCTGGATATAATACCTCTTCAACAACTGGGCTTAACCTGTGTATTTCGTCAATAAACAATACATCATGTGGTTCTAAATTGGTTAACAAGGCTGCCAAATCACCCGCTTTTTCTAACACAGGGCCAGAGGTGGTTTTAATGTTGACCCCCATTTCATTGGCGATAATGCGCGCAAGCGTTGTTTTACCTAAACCCGGTGGGCCAAATATCAGTACATGATCGAGTGCATCCGCACGTTTACGTGCCGCTTCAATTGCAATATTCATTTGCTCAACCACGCGCTTTTGCCCTGTATAGTCGGATAACTTTTCGGGGCGAATGGCGCGGTCGATTATTTCTTCTTCTGCTTGTGCACTAGCACTGATTATTCGATCTGCTTCAATCATGTTTACAACATACTCTTAAGGGCTTGGCGAATAATTTCTTCGCTCGACAAACCAGTTTGTGCAACCTTTTTCACTGCACTTTCTGCTTGATTGGCTTTATACCCTAAAGCGATTAAGGCTTCAATTGCATCTTGGCTACTCGATTGCGCTTGGCTCGCTTGCGCGAATTGTTCTGGGGTCGACTCAGACAAGATGCCAGTTGATACCATATTCGCCGACCACTTCATCAATTTGTCTTTCATTTCCAGCAATAAACGTTCTGCGGTTTTTTTACCAACACCCGGCACTTTCACCAACAAACCGAGTGATTCGTTTTGCACAGTATTGATAAATTCTTCGGCACTCATAGCCGATAAAATAGCCAAAGCGAGTTTTGGCCCAACACCATTGGCTTTTAACAATTCGCGAAACAAATCTCTATGTAATCTATTATGGAAACCATATAGGGTATGCGCGTCTTCACGAATGACTTGGTGTATATAAATACTAGTTGATTGAGTCAATTCAGGTAATTTGTAAAAACTCGTCATAGGTAGAAAAACTTCATAACCCACGCCATTTACATCTATGATGCACTCTGGTGGTAGCTTTTCTATAACCTTGCCGGTTAACTTAGCTATCATACTGACTCCTAACGTAAACGACCACGCACGGTTTTACGTGCTTGGCCGGCTAAACTGACTAAACTTTGTTGAGTATGGCCATGACACAAAGCAACAGCTAATGCATCGGCCGCGTCTGCTTGAGGCGACTTAGTTAACTTTAAAATATGGCTAACCATATGCTGCACTTGTGTTTTTTCTGCATTACCTTTGCCCACTACCGCTTGTTTGATTTGCCTTGCAGAATATTCTGCGACCGGTAATTTAGCATGACCAGCAGCAACAATTGCCGCACCACGTGCTTGGCCAAGTTTTAAGGCTGAATCTGGATTGTGTGCCAAAAACACCTGTTCAATCGCAAATAAATCAGGTTGGTATTGTTCGATTAATTGGCTGACTGCGTTAAAAATAACAATTAACCTTTCAGCCAAAGGCCCGTCACCTAAACGAATACAGCCGCTGCCAAGGTAGTGAAAATGACGCCCTTGTTGGCGAACAACCCCATAACCTGTAATGCGTGAACCTGGATCTATACCTAAAATAATGCTCAAGAGCGTCTCAAAAAAGGTTACTTAAAAAAAAGGCGGTGATATCACCGCCTTACAAACAATTAATCACGCTTATTTAGTTGGCAATTTAACTTCAATTGCAAGGTCAACTAATTGCTGTGGATTAGCCGTGCCAGGTGCGTCAGTTAATGGACATGCCGCAGTCGTTGTTTTCGGGAATGCCATTACGTCACGAATAGACGAAGCGCCTGTCATTAACATGACTAAACGGTCTAAACCAAAAGCTAAACCTGCATGTGGTGGCGCACCAAATTTTAATGCATCTAATAAGAAGCCAAATTTTTCTTGTGCTTCTTCTTCACCAATACCTAAAATTTCAAATACCACTTGTTGCATATCTTGGTTGTGAATACGTACAGAACCACCACCCACTTCACAGCCATTTAATACCATGTCGTATGCATTGGATAAGGTATTTTCTGGTTGTGCTTTTAATTCAGCTGGAGTCACACCAATTGGTGCGGTAAACGGGTGATGTAATGGGGTTAAACCACCATCTTCTAGCTCTTCAAACATTGGGAAGTCAACAACCCAAAGTGGTTTCCACTCATCAGCAACTAAACCTAAGGTTTCACCAATTTTTAATCTAAGTGCACCTATGGCTTCACTAACAACTGTGTATTTGTCACTACCAAAGAATAGGATATCGCCAGTTTCAGCTTGAGTGCGCTCCATAATGGCTAACGCAACATCTTCTGGTAAGAATTTAAGAATCGGTGACTGTAAACCTTCAACACCTTTGCTTAAATCATTTACTTTAATCCAAGCTAAACCTTTAGCGCCGTAAATACCAACAAATTTAGTTAATTCATCAATATCTTTGCGTGAAAACTTGTCCGCGCCTTGTGGCACTTTAAGTGCAGCTACACGGCCTTTAGGGTCGTTTGCTGGACCTGAGAATACTTTAAACTCAACACCTTGCATTAAATCAGCCACATCAACCATTTCTAATGGAATACGTAAGTCTGGCTTATCGCTACCATATTTTGTCATGGCTTCTGCATAAGTCATACGTGGGAATTCACCTAAATCTACGTCCAATAAGTTGCTGAATAGCTGACGTGTCATATCTTCAGTGACTGACATCACTTCATCAGCAGACATAAATGAAGTTTCTATATCAATTTGGGTGAATTCTGGTTGGCGATCTGCTCGTAAATCTTCGTCACGGAAACATTTAACGATTTGATAGTATCTGTCCATACCGGCCATCATCAACAACTGTTTAAACAATTGTGGTGATTGAGGTAATGCAAAAAAGTGCCCTTTATGTGTACGACTTGGAACTAGATAGTCACGCGCACCTTCTGGTGTCGCTTTTGTCAAAATTGGTGTTTCAATATCTAAAAAGTCTTTGCTGTCTAGATAACTACGAATTTGACTAGTTACTTTTGCCCGGAATTTTAAGCGGTCTGCCATTTCTGGGCGACGTAAATCTAAATAACGATATTTTAATCTTTGTTCTTCTGAGTTATTTAAATGGCCATCCATATTCAATGGTAATGGTGCAGCAGCATTTAAAATAGTTAATTCTGATGCCAAAATTTCAACTTCACCAGTTGCCATATTTTTATTTACTTGGCTATCAGGACGAGCACGCACAGCACCAGTTAACTGAATACAAAACTCATGTTTTAATTTGTTAGCTATTGCAAACAAATCTTCAAAGTCAGGGTCAACAACTACTTGAACTATCCCTTTCACGTCTCGAACATCTAAAAAGATTAGACCACCTAAATCACGGCGACGGTTAACCCAACCACACAGAGTTACGTTTTGCCCAACTAAAGATTGATTAATTTGTCCACAATAATGGCTTCGCATAATGAGTTTAATTCCTAGCTAGAATAATAGCGGATGTGGGAAAATCACCACATCAGCTTGTTTGATCTGAAAATTGTGCGGGATTATAGCTAGATTTAAGCAAATTTAACAGCCATCATAATGGCTAATGCCGACTTGTCATTTTTGCTTCAAGGTTATGCCACCAAGTTAAACACTTTTGCAACAGTAAATAATTAACCGGCACCAAAAACAAAGTAACAAAAGGCGCAAATAGAATGCCAAAACCTAAGGATACAGCCATAGGTACTAAAAATTGCGCTTGTGACGAGCCATCTAAGATCAGAGGTAATAACCCGAGAAAAGTAGTCATCGAAGTTAACATAACAGGTCTAAGCCGAGTTGAAGTGACTTTCATCACGGATTCAATCACAGAATGTGTTTTTTGATATTGTTTATTGATAAATTCGACTAATACCACAGCATCGTTAACCACAACACCAACCAAGGCAATCAAACCAATAAAACTCATCATTGTCAGCTCGATAGACAATAACCAATGTCCAGCCATTGAACCAATGACACTAAATGGAATCACCGACATCACAATCAGTGGGTGAATATAAGATTTAAATGGGATAGCCAATAAACCATAGATGATAATCAGCGCTGCTAATATGCCCCACTTCAAAGAATTGAGCGTTTGTTTTAACTCACTACTTTCGCCAACCAATTTAAATTTAAGCTGCGGATAATCTTCTGCAAGCTCAAATAAATAGCCATCTAACATCTTATTCAATTTACGAATATCTATTTTCGGATCAGAAAAGTCCGCGGATATTTCGATGCTGCGTTGATGGTCAACCCGGCGAATAACTTGCGGGCCAGTGTCAATGCTAAAGCTTGCCAATTGAGATAAAGGGACTTCTTTGCCGTCTTTTAAATGAATCATAAAACGTTGCAAATCCGGCAAGCTACTGCGCTCATTCGCTGGTAAACGTACTTTAACTTTTACTTCTTGACCGTGACGAATAATGCGCTGAACCTCTATGCCCCAAAAACCAGCCCGAACTTGGGCGAGCAAATCTGAACGGGTCACACCCAAAGATTTAGCCAACGGTGTTAGCTCTAAAAAGAGTTGTTGCCTGCCGGGTGCATAATTGTCGGCAATGTCTTCGACAAAAGGAATGGTCGATAATTTGCTTTTTATGATTTGTGCTGCTTTTTGTAATTCAGCTAAATTTTGCCCTGAAACTCTAATGTCGATTATGTTATTCGTTTTGCCCGCTTGCGCTTCAAACACTAAACTTTCAGCGCCAATAATTGGCCCAATTAACTTGCGCCATTCATCTTCTAACTCAAGACTAGTAATAGTTAAGCTATGTTGCTCTGCTGGCACCAAGTCAAAACTAACATATCCCATATATGGATTGTTTTCTTCATTACCTGCAGCACCAGTAACCGAAACTATGTTGCGGATAATACTTTGACCCATTTCCGAGTCTATATACTTGTTCCGCAGTGTTTGTGCTTGTTCACTAATATGCTGAATGTTGCGGTCAACTATATGAGTATTTGTCCCTGCCGGCATGGTTAATACAACTTTAACTTGATCACTGGTTATCTTTGGGAAAAACACAAATTTGTTTTCACCAGTAAACACAGCTGAGACAACCACTAAAAAGAAGCCAAAAAATATCACTAAACAGCTAAATTTGTATTGAATACACCAAGCAAGCGCAGGTCGATAATAACGCTCACTATGATATGCAAATGCCTTATTAATATTATGCTGCCACTTAGCCAACCCCTTCATTTGATTGCCTGTTTCCAAACGAACAAACTTGAGTCTAGCTGGCAACACCCATTTAGTTTCAATTAAACTAAATAACAATACAGGGATCACCACAGCGGCAATTTGGCTTAAAATAATCCCTTGGCTACCTGCGACAAAAAACAACGGGATAAATGCAACAATAGTCGTAAGCAGCCCCAAGGTTACAGGCTGGGCAACTTCTTTGGTCCCGGCAATAGCCGCATGTAAACCAGACTCGGCATGTTCCAAATGGCTATAGACGTTTTCACCTGTGACAATAGCGTCATCCACCACCATGCCCAGTACTAAAATAAAACCAAACATACTGATGAGATTCAGACTGACACCGAATAACGGCATCACGGCAAATGCGCCTAAAAAACTTAACGGAATACCTAAAAACACCCAAAACGCCACCGCAGGACGCAAAAATAATGTCAGCATCAATAACACTAAAATACTGCCGTATACAGCACTGTCGACCATACCTGAAATACGGTTTTCCAAACGTTCAGCGTTATCACTCCAGTGCCCTATATAAATACCTTGTGGCAGACTGTGCTGTTTTTGTTGGACAAAGTCTTTAACTAGATGGGCAATGCGAATCGCATTTTGTTTTTCTGTTTGCTGAACTTCCATAAATACCGCAGGATAACCATTAAATCTTGTACTCAGTGCCACTTCGGCAAAACCATCATCAATATTGGCGATTTGATGTAGTTTGACCGTACTACCATCCCCTTGATATTTAACCACTATATTATTGAGCGCATCGCCAGTATACGCCTGACCTTGCGAACGAATGATAATATCGCCGTTAGCTGAATATAAATAGCCAGCCGATAAGTCTTGTGCATTCTCAGCTATCGCTCTTGCGACTTGGCCAAAACTTAACTGGTACTTCTGCAAATTTTCTGTTGGTATCTGAATCGATATTTCATAGTCTGGCGCATGTTTCATAACAATTTTACGTAGTTCAGGTAAGGTCGCCAACTCACTGTAAATTTGCTCGGCATAACGACGTAAAACTTGTTGCGGCTGTTCGCCGTATATCACCACACCTAATACTTGGGTAAATTCGTTTTTGATTTGTATTTTGGGGTTATCAATTTCTTTCGGCAGAGTATTAATTGCATTAATTTTCAGCTGAATTTTTTGCATTGCATCTGTGATATCTACATTATTGTGCAACTTAGCCACTACATGACTTAACTCTTGGCTCGACTGGCTTTTTATCTGCTTAACTTCAGCCAGCTCTCGCAGCGCAGATTCAATATGCGTGGTGACTTTTAGTTCAACATCGGACGGCACTGCCGCCGGATAACGCACATGTACTTCAACTTGTTCAGCTTCTAATTTTGGCAATACTTGTTGTGGTATTTGGTAAACCAATGACCAAGCGCCAGCCAACAACAAACAAGCCATGAGTAAGTTAGCGGCTATATCATTTTTCGCAAACCATGCAATCATTCAACACCAGCCACAGTAAATGCATTGACGTGAATATTTTCTGGCACTTGCCCTAGCGGGGTGACAACTAACGAATCACCATCATTTAATCCTTTTTTTACCACCACGTTTTGATGATCACGCCAGACAATATCGAGTTTACGTTTTATCAGCTCGTTACCTTTAACAACATAGGCATATTCATTTTGATAAACCGCTTGTGGCGAGATAACAAATACATCAGACACTTGCACGCCATTAAAATAGGCAGTGACATATTGACCAATTTTTAGCGGCTGATCATATACACTCGACTGGTAGGGTTTAGGAATAGAGACAATGACATGCAATTGTTGACTCGCACTATCAATAGCCCCTTCGGTGCGAATCAGTTTTCCTTGCCACTGTGAAGTTTTACCTAAGTTGGATGTAATGGTCACATTAGTCGCAACACCAACTTCAGTCTGTCCTTTTACGACACTTGGTAATTTAACCAATGGCAAATCTTCGTTATTAAGTGGTAGCCTAACTTCAAATGCATCAATGGCGTAAATTTCGCCTAGAACATTATTTGCCCCAATCACCTGACCTATAGCAACATTTTTCTTTAGCGTATATCCATCGTAAGGCGCGGTAATTTCAGTACGTTCCAAATTAAGCTTTGCTTTATTCAGTTTAGCTTCGGCTGAAACTAAATTGGCTTCAGCGGCGGCGAGTTGTGGTTTGCGCAATACCAAATCGGGTGGAATACTATCCCCTTGCGCTCTATGCCAATCTTGTTTGGCTTGTTTAGCTTTGGCGAGTTCTTGTAAATAATTTTGTTTAGCGTTGAGATAACCCGCGTTGGCAACGTCGACATCTGATTGATAGTCGCGTTTATCAATCGCGACCAACAATTCGCCTTGTTGGAAAAATCCCCCGTTAAAAAAACCAGTATTTAAATAGGTAATTTGTCCGCCGATTTGACTCACCACCTGCCCTTGGGTACGAGCTTGTACCCGCCCATATGAAGCAATAATAGGGGTAAATGACTGCTTACCAACAATCTGTACTTCAACATTCAATTGCGCTTTTTTTGGCACTTGTACAACCAAGCCGTCGTCATCGGTTAACCAATACAGAGCAATAAACAAACTAAATAAGGTTGCCAGTACTAGAGGAAAGCTGTCTCGCATTATTATTATCCAGAGCAAAAGTATTTAACAGAGTATGCAACAGTCTAAGCTTAGAATTAACTTTTTGTTTTAACAAACTAATAACTTAATTTATCTCCAAGCAAAATCCCCCTTATTGCAGCAATTAACTGAAGTTTAGGGTAGAATCCGCTCAACCTAGCCTGACAGCCTACAAATTACTGAAATGAGCAAAAGAGATAACATATACGCAAGTCCACAACATCAAGTTAAAGACTTTGTTTTTGACGACAGTGTCGTTGATGTATTTTCTGATATGATTGAACGTTCGGTACCAGGTTATCAAACCATCATTTCAACCATAGGTCACTTAGCTAAAGCCTATGTAACGGATGATAGCCACATATATGATTTAGGTGCATCCTTAGGTGCGGCCAGTTTGTCTATTCGCCGCAATATTACCAGTGCCAACAATACTTTATTTGCAGTCGACTATTCTCAACCTATGGCTGAAAAATGTCGCAAACATTTGCTCAATTACAAATCCAATGTGAAAACCATTGTCTTATGTGACGATGTACTTAAATTGGATATTCACAATGCCTCTATGGTGGTGTTGAACTTCACGCTGCAATTTATTGCGGCCGATTTGCGTGAACAATTGATTAAACAGATATACCAAGGATTAAATCCGGGTGGCATTTTGGTCTTATCCGAAAAACTCATTTTCAACCAAGATAAAATCCAACATACACTCAACGATTTACATCTAGATTTTAAGCGTGCCCATGGCTACAGCGAACTTGAAATCAGCCAAAAACGCACCGCAATAGAAAACGTAATGAAACCTGACGATTTAGATACTCATTATCAAAGATTAAAAAACGCAGGATTCAACCAATTTAATCAGTGGTATCAGTGTTTTAATTTTTGTTCGCTAATTGCTATAAAAGACTAGAGCTTAAACCGCATGTTTAACCAATTTTACCAAGACATACTCAATAATCAGCTACACAGTTGGATAGAAACTATGCCAGCGCTACTAGCAGATTGGCAAAAAAACGCCTTGCATGGCGAATTTAAAAGCTGGCAAAAAACCATTGAAAATTTGCCAGAAGCCACGGCAACTTGTGTTGAGCTTAAATCAGCAGTGGCTATCGGCCACAGCGACGATCTAAATCTAGGCCAACAAAAACGCTTAGAAGTTTTATTAAAACAATTTATGCCTTGGCGCAAAGGCCCTTATCAGCTATTTCATATTGATTTGGATACAGAATGGCGCAGTGACTGGAAATGGGACCGACTGCTACCACATATTCAACCATTAAAAAATCGCACTGTGTTGGATGTAGGGTGTGGCAACGGCTACCACATGTGGCGCATGTTAGGTGAAGGTGCAAAATTTGTTGTTGGAGCAGATCCTTCTCAGCTGTTTGTTGTACAGTTTCAGGCAATGCAAAAATACGCTCAGCAACCTGGTATTCACTTATTACCATTGGGCGTTGAACAACTGCCGGCAAGTAATGCGTTTGACACAGTATTTTCTATGGGTGTTTTGTATCATAGACGCAGTCCATTTGAATTTTTGCAGCAACTAAAAGACCAGCTTAGACCCGGCGGTGAGTTAATCCTTGAAACCATAGTTGTTGCAGGTGACGAAAATACTGTTTTAGTACCGGGTGAACGTTATGCAAGAATGCGCAACGTGTGGTTTATTCCAAGTAGTAAAGCTTTATGCCACTGGTTAAGTCGCCTTGGTTTCAAAAATATTCGAGTTGTAGACGAAACTGTCACTTCGTTAGACGAACAAAGAAAAACGGCTTGGATGGAGAACGAATCGTTAGCAGATTTTTTAGATATTAACGACAGAGATAAAACAGTTGAAGGCTACCCTGCACCTATACGCGCAGTGGTAATCGCCAATAAATAGTTGAAGTAATTAGCTTTTGCACATAGGCTTAATGAAATCAACAGATAGGTTAGCAATAGCTGTAGGAAAAAATAATAATGAACCAAGCTGAAATCACTAAATTAATGCAAGAGTCGGCGCAAGACGCTGTTAGCTATATTAATGAAGAATATGGTGTGCAGCTCGACTATTCGATTGAAAGCATAGCACAAATTGATAAAGCAATTTTGTGGAGCATAGCTAAACTAAAAGACGAAACGGATCGCAAACAAGACTTTATCTTTGTGATTTGTAATATGCTTGGCGCTTATATGGGAGAAACTTTCCGTAAACATATAGGGGGCGAATGGTTATATGACGATTCAGATCCAAATGCGCCTACCGTTATGCTTGCATTTTCTGGCCATACATTTGCGTTTCCTGGTATTTGTTATCAAAAACTCGTGGTTGATGTAAATACAAATGTCCGTCGTTATTTTGAACTTGCAATCAGTAACGTGACACAGTAACAAAAAATCTCCAACAAATTGCTAACTTTGTAAAATCTTATATATACTGAAGGAATTAGGTAAAAATTTAGACAAATTGGATGTTATGCACAAACAAAGTATTTTCACGTTAGCCACTTTAGTTATATCGCTTACTTTAAGTTCTGTGCGAGCTTCTGAAATTACTTTGTTGACTTGGCCTGAATATATATCTCAATCCCTATTAGATGCTTTCCACAGCCAAACCGGCACTAGCGTAAAACAAATCCACTACGATTCAGACGACGCTCGCGACAGATTACTCAACCTGACCCAAGGCCAAGGTTACGACATCATACTAACCAGTCGAGTTCGGTTACCAATGTACCAACAACAACTATGGTTAGACAGCTATAATAAACCTTCACTACCGAATTTAATCCACATTGAGCCTAAGTGGCAGCAGGCAGCAAATGAATTTGGCGATTATTGTGTGCCCTACTTTTGGGGAACAATAGGTATTGTTTACAACAAAAAATACATCAGCCAACCGCCATTGAGTTGGCGAGATTTTTTTGCTCAATTACAGCGATACTCTGGTAAAGTTAATTTACTCAATGATTCTCGCACTTTGTTACCCATGGCTTTGATAGCAGCTGGGTTTGATAGCCATTCAGATGAGCAGTCACACATTAACCAAGCTGCTGCAATTATCCATGAGCAACTAACACACATAAACAGCTTTAGTGCACTAAATTTAGATAAAAATAATAGATTAAATAATGAAGAAATCTGGATTTCGATGGCTTACAACGGCGATGCGTTATACTTAAAGTCGCTTAATTCAGATCTTGAATTTATTCAACCTGCAGACGGCACAAACGCATGGTTAGATTGTTTAAGCATAAGTAGAGCCAGTGGACAAAAGAAGCTTGCTCATCAATTCATTAATTTTTTATTAGACCCACAAAATTCGATGCGGCTAGCATTAGATTTACAGTACCCGACACCCAATTTGGCCGCTTATAAGCTGTTACCGACAGAAGTTCAAAACAACCAAACCTTGTATCCGACATTGTCCACTAAAGTACAGTTAAACAAAGTGATTGCTGCGAGTACTGAGCGCTACTTTCAAATGACCTACAAACAACTGGTATTTGCACACAAACAACTAGGCCAAAAAAGACTATGAAACTCAGCAACAAACTTATTGTACTTATATTGTTGCTTGTCGCTTTACCCATGACAGGAATTGGTTTATATGCCATTTATATGTCGGTGGATAATAATAGATACCAATTTAACAACCGTCTGAAAAATCAAGCCGCTCAGCAGGCTTTTACTTTAGAGCATTATTTTTCTGACACTCACTCTATCTTAGAGTTATTAAGTCGTAATACCAGCTTAATTGAGTATATACAACGTAGCCAAAATAATGAAAAATATGCCCTGCTCTTGCCGCAGGTCTTAGACAACTTTGCTCAATATATTCAATCCTATCCTAAAATTGATGAAATTCAGCTCATTCGGCCAAACGGATTAATTGATGCTCGACTGGCAGCAGACTTTAGCCCAATAAATGAGCAATGGCTGACTCACACAGCTTGGTTCGATAAATTAGACCAAACAACTGACTCACAATATATTTTTGCTAGCGAACAACCTTTATTTCCAAGTCTTTACGCAATCCGTAAGTTAGTACTGGCGAATAAAACTCACTGGGGGTATTTACTCGTTAAGGTAAACCCTGAAACCATACATAATGTTATTCATAACTTAGTTGGTGAGTCAGGCTTAAACGTGCTGATTGATAGACAAGGTGAAATACTCGTATCTAGCTTCAATTACCCGAGTAATAAACTGCCACAATATTTGAATAACCAGCTGCAAAGCACCTCTGCTAACCTAATTCAAACTTATTTTAATGACCAAGACTTACTCATTGCTAAACAGCCGATAAACGGGGATTTTGTTCTAGCAACCGCAGTTCCTTCAAACGAATTAGCCATCACAAAACATATATCCTACATAGTATTGTTCGCAGTGCTTGTCTCTATGTTATTAACAAGTTGGTTAATCTTCTTTTCGTTAGAAAAACTTATTTTGAAACCCATAGCACAGCTGAATGCAGCGAGTAAATCAATTGCTTCAGGCAAACTGGTGATGCGCTTGCCGAGTAATCGAAATGATGAAATGGGCCGATTATTTGAATCATTCAACCGAATGGTCAACTCAATCAAACAAGCACGAAGTAGTATAGAAGATTATAAAGACCACTTAGAAGAAAAAGTGGAATCTAGAACCTTGGCATTACAAAATGCTAATAGAGAACTAACTCAAGCGCGCATTCTTGCCGAGCAAGCCAGCGAGCTAAAAAGTCGCTTTTTAGCGAATATGAGCCATGAAATACGCACGCCTCTGACAGCTATCTGTGGTTTTACTGAGCAAGCCTTAGTCCATCAAAACGATGCGCAATTAAGGGATGAGTTGTTACAGAAAGTCCTGAGTAGCAGTAACCACTTAATGTCACTAATCAGCGACATTTTAGATTTATCAAAAATCGAATCAGGCAAACTAGAAGTTGAAGCTATCCAAGTTGATTTAAGCCAGATGCTTACTGAACTGAGCAATATCGCCGAAAAGCTCTGCCAAGAAAAATCTCTCAGTTTCAATATTGATTTAGCTGCTGCGTTGCCAAGCAAATTTATTTCAGATCCAACTCGATTAAAGCAAATCCTGATAAACCTAATTTCCAATGCAGTAAAATTTACCCACCAAGGAGGCGTAAAAGTTGAAGTTGTATATGAACATTTAACTCAGCAGCTTTCTTTTAGTATTTTTGATACAGGCATTGGTCTATCAGACAAGGCGCAAGCTAAGTTATTTCAACCTTTTGTCCAAGCTGACTCTAGCACCACTCGCAAATATGGTGGTACGGGTTTAGGATTGGCGGTCAGCCAATCGTTAGCAGAGTGCCTATCTGGTTCCATTGCTGTCAAAAGCCAAGAAGGCAAAGGTTCAGTATTTACTTTAACCTTAGATTTATCTGCTCAGCAACTGCACAATTTGACTTCAATAACTCTCAATAAGAGTCCATCACAAAAAACCACCACTCAATTAGATTTGTCTTCTGCTGAAATTTTATTGGCCGAAGATAATCTAGACAACCAACGACTAATACAATTAATGCTGTCGCCAACCAAAGTAAATATAGAGGTCGTTAATAATGGCCAAGAAGCGGTTGAAAAATGTTTAGTTGAGGACTTCGACTTAGTGCTTATGGATATGCAAATGCCGATTATGGGTGGCTTAGAAGCCACGCAGTTAATTCGACAGACTGGCTTTGAACAACCAATTATTGCATTAACCGCAAATGTTATGCGAGAAGAAATCAGCCATTATTTACAACAAGGATGCAATGATCATATAGCTAAACCAATAGACTCGGGTATACTCTTAGAAACCTTAGCCAAATATTTAATCAATGATAGTCAACAAGCCCAGGCAATTGACTTCGAACAAATAGCAGCTAACCTTAAAAATAGCGAAGATGTCCAACAACTTACTGACGAGTTTTCTCGAAGGTTACCTATGCAGTTAGCAGAAATGCAGCAAGCTCTAAACAGCAAAGATTTTCAACAACTTGCGTTAATCGCACATTCGTTGAAAGGCAACAGTGCCAGTTTTGGTAAACAAGAATTAGCCGAACCGGCGGCTGAACTTGAACAAGCAGCATATACTTGTAACATTAGTTTAGTACAACAGAAATTTGTCAACTTACATAGTTTAATTACAAGTCTAAATTTCAAGGAAGCTTAATGAACGACAAAAAAAAATTAACACCGCTTCGTAGCGAAAAAGTGCTGATTGTCGACGACTGCCGCATTATGCGAGATTATTTACGTCAAATGCTGCTCGAAATGGGATTCAGCCGCTTTGTCGAGGCTGAAAATGCAGAAGAAACTTTTGAGAGATATCAAACCGAAAAACCAAATATCGTTTTCTTAGACATCATGTTAGATGAAGAAGACGGCTTAGCGGTGTTCGAACAACTATTAGCGAGAGATGCCAATGCTAAGGTTGCTATCATTAGCGCCCATTCAACTGCTGACAACGTAAAAAAAGCAATGTCATTAGGTGCCAAAGGCTTTCTAGTTAAGCCTTTCCAGCCTAAAAAGCTCTTTGTAACATTAAAAAATATGGGCTGTGAATTTATTGGTTAAAACCACTCTTTCCACCAGCCTTTTTCTAATTCTTTAAAGGCTAAATTAAGCAGCAGTGCCATATCTAAATATCTAAGTTTAGAAGAGTTAGATTTCACACTAACCCCTTGCTCCAACAACTTATTTTCTAATTGCCCGTACCAATTGACTAAACTCATGGGTAGCGGTTGTTGCGCTCTTTTACCTAACCAATAATACCCTTGTAGTGGCATACTTAAAATTAAACACGCCATCGCCAACGCTTGAGGCATAAACTCATAACCCAACACAGCCACTTGAATACAAAATGAAATAATTGCAATGACAGGCAGAAACATAACTGCAAAATGAGTGGCTTTGATCACTCTACATTCAGGGAAAATGGCATATAACTGAGGTTTAACTGGCCATTTTTTACTGTATTGGTGACCAGTAACAAGATCATGAAATAAATTAGACAACATATTGGGTACCTCACACACAGCGACGCTGTTAGTATTTATAATATGTCATCCTTGAGTAGGATCAAGTTGATTTATGCTAAAAAGGTCAAACTTTATCAGCTTGACCTGTTTATCCAGTTATTTTACGACTACGGTTGAATCTTCATTAATGTCTATTCTTGTACCGCCACTTAGCAAGAAAGTTGCAACGCTCGTTTGCATCTCTGTTGTGACTGCACCACTAACTGATGGATCAAGCAATGAGCTATGCCCACCAGTATTGTAACGAATCAAGCCAGATGTAGGTGTGTCACCTTCCACATCCGCAGTTATTGCAGATATACCTAACAATCGGGCAAACTGTTCTGTGCCCGAAGTCGGAGAAGCGCTGGCAAACGGGGGAATTACTTGGTCCCACGTGGTTGGATCTTGGCCATCTCCATAAATTTCCGTTATCAATACTGGAGTTGCACTTGCAGCTAACCAGCTTGCATATCGGTTAGGATCACCTTCATCTAACATAGTTTGCACAGCAAAACCGTATTGACTGATGACACTGTTGATCGCAACAACCCCAGCTGGATTATTGCTCGCTAATACTGCCAAGTAGCCATCAAAATATTGATTATGATCTGCTGCCGTCAAAGCTTGTAAATCGGCGCCATTTTGCGCCAAATATGTCGCATACCCTTGGGCAAGAGCGGCTAAACTCGCATTATCACTGCTTAAGTTAGCCAATAAAACGCTACCTTTGATAAAACGACCAAACGCACCACTGTCTAACAAGAAATTTGCCACGCCACCTGATGCATTAGCAAATACACCAGCCTTGATTGTAAATAATGCATCAGCGCCTGCTTGCGCTAATTGCTCTGAACCAAGGGTCGCAAAACCTGTATTAGCAATTGCAGTAAAGCTCGCACCAACAATACCACCTAAGCTGTGACCGACAAATGAAACGTTAGAAACATCGAGCATTTGTCCATCAAACTCTTGACCAGCTAAACTTGCAATTGCTGCTCGAAGACGCAATAAATCAACAATGCTTTGACGCATGTTGTCACGCATAGCACGAGCGTTTTGCAAATTCATATAAGCGGTCGCGCCTTTTTCATCGTTTGCAACTACATCTGCGTTGCCATCACCTGTGACATCAAATCCGCGAGAACCGTGTAACACCATATCCATTGCTACTGTTGCAAAGCCTGCTTTGCTTAATGCCGCAGTTAACGCCAACATATCTTCTTTGCGACTGGTAATGCCGTGTTGCAAAATAACAACCGGCCAGCCAGCCGTCGGCATTTCAACATTAGTTTGATTAAAAATACTGACATATGCAGCATCTGGCACAGTCACCTGCAAATTAGTGTTCACTAAACTTTTAACTGCCGGTACTGGGTTATATTGGGTAATATTGCGCTCAGTATCTAAACCTAAATCGCGCAAACCTAAAGCTTGGCAT
>NZ_JH767526.1:103538-140077 GCF_000281085.1 Catenovulum agarivorans YM01 | reverse complement strand
GCTTGCGCTCCCAATAAGGTCGCGCCACTATCACACATAGCTTGCCACCATGCACCATCTCCTGTTGCACCCGTTGGATTTTCAGCGCTCGCACTACCATTGTAATACGGTAATGTGATGTTAGATGTATACAATTTGGCACCACAAAAACCAATAGCACCCTGCTCTGCCGCACTGGCAGTACCAGCTTGAATTTTACCCAATAGTGTTTGGCACGAGTCTGCACTGAGCTTTAACGCAGTTTTAACATCTAAACCAGTAAACACTGGCGTTGCCATAGTCGGCATAGCGGCCGGATTACTCACCATTAATTTTTTCAATGTGGGCAATGAGGTAGCAGATTGTGTGGTGACGGCTGCGGTCAGTATAACCGAATCTAAATCAACACCTTGGGTTGCAATAGCTGCCTCAAATGAGTTTATTGCCCCTTGCAGCGCTAATTGTGATTCACTGCCAAGTGGATGAGTATTAATATTTTGCCGAACCGTTAGGTAAGTAGCCGACGGCTCTAGCGGTCGCGACAAACCATCTTCCAACATATTGGTAACTGTTACAATATAAGTCGATTGGGCATCCAAAGGTTTCAATGGCACAACAGCGACACTCTGACTGCTGGCTTTTTGCGTAATAAAATCGACGCCAAAAGTTAACTCACTAACAATTTTACACACTGCACCTCTTGGCACTTCAGCACATTCAGTGTGGCTTGGATCTTGTGAACCACCCATAATAGCTTTAAAAATTCGAATTGCACCTGGCATTTGTGCCGATGTTTCATCAATACCTTCAGCTGCGGTCGGCACTGAAAAAGCTATAGTAAAAGGTTGTTGATACGACCAACCATCTAATGACGACAAAGCAACAGAGGGATCGGTAAAATCAGTTGCATCGACGACAGGAATATTTAACGTGCCATCTGTTGTACCAGAAAATAACAAGTCATTAGGAACAGATAGTACCGAAGCACTTGGGTCGTAACTCACACGCGACTTAGCCACGACAGGCTGATTTTCAGCACTATTTTGTCGCTCTTCTATAGTCTCGTTGTCGCACGCGCCTAACATGGCGATAGATATGGCAATGATTCCAAGTTTAAATTGCTGCATTTTATTCCTCTGCTTGTGTGGCTGCAGTTATAGCTAGATAACACTGATTAGACCAGTTAAAAGTAACCTAAAATTCGCGTTTTAGCCAGACACTTGTAAATAAAAAGTAAATTAGCTGAGTTCTTGTTACCTTTGAGTATAAATTAAAGTCAATGCTTGCAAAAATTACAAACCTTTAACTTGATTTTATTGCGTTTCTAAGGAGAATGAACCTTTACCCTAGCAAGACATGATTCATTAGGAATGCAATTAAAGTATTTAAATATTGTTGCAATTGGCGGCGGCCATGGACTTGGCAAAGTACTCAACACCTTCGCAGATCTTGGTGCCAACTTAACTGGTATAGTCGCCACCACAGACAATGGTGGTTCCACAGGTAAACTCAGAGAAAACAATCAAACCATAGCTTGGGGCGACTTGCGTAATTGCATTACCCATTTAGCGCAAAGTCAATTGGGTTCAAAACTACTCAATTACCGTTTTGATGGCGGCGAGCTAGATAAACATTGTTTAGGTAACCTAATATTTTTTGCGTTGGAACAACTTGATGTTAAACCTGTTGAAATCATGGAAATTGTTCGGCGTTTGCTAAAAATTGAAAGCAAGCTCTACCCTATGACAGAACAACCAACGGATTTAATTGGTCATTTTGCCAATCAACAAATTCACGGTGAAGTGGCGATAGATAACCAAAATGATATGCCGGATAGCTTGTCATTAGTCGATAATGTAACAGCTCCATCGCGGGCTCTGCGCGCTATTTTTAATGCAAATGTTATATTGTTAGGGCCTGGGAGCTTTTTAACCAGCGTCATGCCAGCTTTACTAGTGGACGATATTTATCGCGCAATTAGCGAATCAAACGCCAAAGTGATATTTATTGATAACTTGGGTGTCGAGCACGGTACGTGCCAAAATACAAGTTTGCAAAGCCGTTTAGACTGGTTACAACAGCTGAGACCAGATATGGTGATTGACGGCATACTTTCTGGAACAGACGCAAATGACGAGGGCAAGGTTGAGCTTAAACAAGCCAAACCTGTAACCCACATCAAAGCCGAGTTATCTGATGCTGAAGTGTATTATCGCCACGATGAAAAGAAATTGAGGCAAGCATTAACCGAGCTAATTAGCTCGATTTGTCATCCTCACTAATACGGCTTGCTACCGCACCAGTTTGATCTCGATATTTTGCGTCTTCACGTTTATTGTATGGACGCAGCGCACTGCCACTCATAGTTTCAAAATTAAGCGCACCAATTTTCATTTTCGGACGTAACGCCAGTGGCAATTTACCACTGTTAAAAAACTCTAACACGATTTGTCCAGACCAACCCGGATCAATTCTATGTGCGGTTACGTGAACCATCAAACCTAAACGCGCAAGAGAGCTGCGGCCATCCAACCAACCGACAATATTATCCGGTAAAGTGACTGATTCATGGGTCATAGATAAAGCCAGCTCACCTGGGTGCAAAAAGAAAGCTTCGCCGTCGGCGATTTCAATTTCATCCGACATAATCGAATTAAGTGCTTTATTTACTTCGTGTTTTGGGCCACTTAAGTCAATGTAAGGCGCAGCGTGGTCTTGAAAAACTCTAAATTTATTGCCAAGTCGAATGTCCACACTAACACCGCTGATCATATCGTCACTTGGTCTAGGTTGGATGTTAATATTGCCTTCATCTAACATGGCAATGATATCTTTGTCGCATAAACGCATGGTACTTGCTCAACTAGTCTTTTATCTGAATGCTCGGAATATTCTGTCCAACCGACTTAGCAGGCTCAAGTGCACAGAGTTGTGCGGCTAACTTTAATGCCATTTGGTTAAATTGAACAAAATAAGGAGCGCTATTAAACCCTGTTCCGTCACCATTATCCATACTTTGACGAATTTTTATATCAAGTGGTAATTGGGCAATTAATGGAATTTTATGTTTTTGCTCAAGTTTTTCACCGCCGTCATGACCAAAAATAGCTTCGGTATGACCGCATGCACCACAAGTATACAAACTCATATTTTCCACCACACCAGCAACTGGAATCTTCAACTTATTAAACATAGCTATGGCTTTTTCAGCATCAGCCAGCGCTATATTTTGTGGTGTTGTTACCACAAGCGCACAACTTAATGGCATTTGTTGAGTCAGCGTTAATTGAATATCACCCGTGCCCGGCGGTAAATCAATAATCAATACGTCGAGTTCACCCCACAAGGTTTCATTGAACAATTGCATTAGTGCCCTACTTGCCATTGGCCCACGCCAAATGGCTGCATCTTCCGCTGGCACCAAATAACCGATCGAGTTACTCACTATGCCTTCAGCGCTAACCAAAGGTTTCATCCATTTTTGTTCCACTGCTTCTGGCTGTTGTTTATCTAATCCCAACATAATAGGAATAGATGGACCGTAAATATCCGCATCTAAAAGCCCAACCTTTAAACCTAAATGTTTTAAGCTACGGGCTAAATTTACACTAACGCTCGATTTACCCACACCACCTTTGCCTGAGGCGACTGCAACTATATGTTTAATGTTGCTACGTACATTTGTACTTGCACGATTGAGTGTTGAACCTGAATCAAGTAATTGGGCAATAAACCCAGCCTCATCTGATGATTTATCCAAGATTGTTTTAGCCTGAGGCTTTTTTAAATTAAAAATTTGCTTAAACACAATAATTCACGCCTAAAAGTCAGTTTGCAGATGAAATTAACCGCTATTTTCAGTAGTATTCACCCAATTCGCAAACCTTATTAATTTATCATCCAAAAATATATGACTGACAGCAGAAAAATCCTTGTTACCTGTGCATTGCCGTATGCCAACGGCTCACTTCATTTAGGCCATTTATTAGAACATATTCAAACTGATGTTTGGGTGCGTTTTCAAAAATCTCGTGGCAATGAAACTTACTTCGTTTGTGCATCTGATGCACATGGCACGCCTATTATGCTTAAAGCAGACGAATTAGGCATCAGCCCAGAAGATATGGTTGAACAAATGCGTACAGAGCACATGCAAGACACTGCTGACTTTTTAGTTGAGTTTGACAACTACCACTCAACTCACTCAGAAGAAAACAAAGTTTTAGCACAAAGCATTTACACTGAGCTTGAGAAAAAAGGTCATATTGGCAAACGCACAATTGAGCAGTTGTTTGATCCTGTAAAAGAAATGTTTTTACCGGACAGATATGTAAAAGGTGACTGCCCTAAATGTGGCGCGGACGATCAGTACGGCGACAATTGTGATAAATGTGGTTCAACTTATTCACCAACAGAGCTGAAAAACCCACGCTCAACTGTGTCTAATGCCACACCTGTTATGAAAGAAAGTGAACATTATTTCTTTGAATTAGAGCAATTCCAAGACATGCTGCAAACTTGGTTAAAATCAGGTGCTCTACAAGAGCAAGTTGCGAATAAATTATTAGAATGGTTTGGTGACGGTTTACGCGGTTGGGATATCAGCCGTGACGCACCTTATTTTGGTTTTAACATTCCAGGTACCACAGATAAATTTTTCTACGTTTGGTTGGATGCACCTATAGGTTACATGAGTAGCTTTAAAAACTTATGTGATAAAAAAGGTATAGATTTTGATGCGTTTTGGAAACTAGACTCTAACGCTGAGTTACATCACTTTATTGGTAAAGACATCATTAACTTCCATGGTTTATTCTGGCCAGCGATGTTAGACGGCGCTGGCTATCGCAAACCAACAGGCGTACATGCACATGGATTTTTAACCATAGACGGTGAAAAAATGAGTAAGTCTAAAGGCACATTTATTAAAGCCAGAACTTACTTAGAACATTTAAATCCTGAATACTTACGTTATTACTACGCGGCTAAACTGACCCAAAGAGTGGATGATTTAGACTTAAACCTAGATGATTTTGCTAAACGAGTGAACTCAGATTTAGTTGGTAAATACGTAAACATTGCTAGCCGCTGTGCTGGTTTTATCACTAAGTTTTTTGATGGCAAGCTCAGCGATACAGTGCTACAACCAGAATTATTAGAAGGTTTTGCACAAGCCGCTGACACTATCGCCAACCATTATGAACAAAGAGATTTCAGCAAAGCAATACGCGAAATAATGGCGCTAGCAGACAAAGCCAACCAATTTATTGCCGATGAAGCACCTTGGGTTTTAGTTAAAGATGAAGCAAGTTTAGAGCGTGCACATCAAGTCTGTTCATTAGCGATTAACTTATTCAGAGTATTAACCATTTATTTGCAGCCAGTATTACCAAAACTGGCGAATGAAGTGGCGGTATTCTTAAACGACGAGCTAACTTGGGACAAACACAATACAGTGTTAACTGGCCATGCTATCAATAAGTTCAAACCTTTATTACAACGCTTAGACACTAAAACCATAGACAAAGTGATTGAAGCGTCGAAACAAAGCACTCCTGCGGCGAAAAAAGCAAAACCAGCAAAAGCTGCGAAAAAAGAAGCTAAAAAAGCTGATGAAGCAATAGCACCTGAAATTGAATTTGACGATTTTGCCAAAATTGATTTGCGTATCGCAAAAATTGTCAGCGCCGAACACGTTGAAGGTGCAGATAAGCTATTAAAAATTCAAGTGGATATAGGCACAGAACAACGCCAAGTATTTGCTGGTATAAAATCAGCTTATCAACCGGAAGACTTAGTCGGTAAACTGACTGTAGTTGTGGCCAACTTAAAACCACGCAAAATGCGTTTTGGTATGTCAGAAGGCATGATTTTAGCAGCGGGCCCAGGTGGGCAAGATTTATGGGTATTACACCCAGACCAAGGTGCACAACCTGGTATGCGAGTTAAATAATCATGGCGGATACTTTTAAAATTACTTTAGCGAGCAAACGTGAAAAATCAGTGCTGCGTCGCCATCCATGGATTTTTTCACGTGCAATTGAAAAAGTAGACGGTGAACCTAAATTAGGTGACACGGTTGAAGTGTATGCGAAAAATGGTCAATGGCTAGCACGAGCTGCTTTTTCGCCGCATTCACAAATTCGTGCACGGGTTTGGACTTATGAACAAAACCAACAAATCGACCAAAGCTTTTTCTTACAACGCATTCAAACGGCTTATCAAAGCAAAAGTGCGTTAATTAACAATAGTGATGCACTTAGAGTGATAGCTGGTGAATCTGACGGTTTACCCGGTTTAACTGTCGATTTATATAAAGACATATTAGTCTGTCAGTTTCTTGCTGCGGGTGTTGAAAAACACAAAGCAGAAATAGTCGCTGCACTTGAACAAGTATTTCCTCAGCTTGCGATTTTCGAACGCTCAGATGTGGATGTTAGGCAAAAAGAAGGTTTAAAACCTATCTCAGGTTGGTTAAAAGCAGGCGCACAAACCTCAACTTGGATCAACGAAGCTGGTAGCCAAATTTTAGTGGATGTTGAACAAGGGCATAAAACCGGTTTTTATCTTGACCAAAGAGACAATCGCTTAATTGCTGCAGACTACTGCAAAGGCAAACAAGTATTAAACTGCTTTAGTTACACTGGTACTTTTGGTTTGCACGCCTTAAAAGCTGGCGCTGAACATGTCACCAACTTGGATGTATCGCAACTTGCTTTAGATACATCGGCTAAAATCTACCAACAGAATCAGCTTGATGAGAGCAAATATACCCATTTAAATGCTGATGTTTTTAAACAGCTACGTCAATATAAAAAACAAGGCCAGCAATTTGACTGTATTATTTTAGACCCACCTAAATTTGCAGAAAATAAAGGCCAAGTGATCCGCGCTTGTCGTGGTTATAAAGACATCAACATGCTGGCATTGCAAATTTTGAAACCGGGTGGGTTTTTATTAACTTTTTCTTGCTCAGGATTAATAGAAGCAGATTTATTTCAAAAAGTAGTAGCAGATGCGGCGCTGGATGCCAATGTAGAAGCGCATATCATAGAAAAGCTCACGCAAGCAAAAGATCACACTGTGTTATTAAGTTATCCTGAAGGTTTTTACTTGAAAGGTTTAGTGGTACAGAAACGCTAAGCGGTTAGATATAATTTAGCCAGTTAACAACTGGCTAAATTCAAATTATTTGATTGTTCTAAAGACTGGTTTGTAGACTTTTCGGCTTGCGGTAACCTATCAATCGTACGGAACAAAATCTGCCCACAATCATTGCAGCTGTGAACCCGTTTGTGGTCATCACGCTTTAATAAACCCCACTCTTTAATATTTTCTGAGCCACAATCTTTACAAGTAACAGTTTGCCCTGCTTTATCCATTTGGTATTGCTTTAAATATACGGAACGAATGGTGATACGGCGATAAGCTTTAACTTTACTCAATTCGGGAGATTGCTGTGCCGCAGAATTATTTTGGAAAAATTGTCTAAACATAACAGACTTGAGCATAAAAGAGTCCCTCTCTATCAACATGTGCAACTGATTATACCAGTTTTAAATATTGAATACGGTGACTTTATTGTGAATTGTTTAGCAATTTTTCTAATAGATTATTTAATAGTAAAATCTAGCTTAACACTGACATTTTCTATACGTGTTGGCTCTGAGTTAATGGTAGGAGGCTGATAGCGCCATTTTGCAACTGCTCTGCGAGTAGACTCTTCAAATACTTGCTCAGGCGAGGCACTAACAACTTGCACATCCTCAACTCGCCCTTGTTCATTTACAGTAAAGTTCACCCTTACCCAGCCTTCAATCGATTTATGCATAGCCTCAGTAGGGTAATCTGGAAAGGGCCTTGATAATGGCTTTAAATCTTTTTTAGAGAATGCCAATTGCGTGTCTAATAATTCTTGTTCTGTTTGTTCATCTATCTCCAGTCCTCTAGTGTCTAGAGAAACTTCTAAATGGTTTGCTAGGTTGATATAAGGTTTAAGTGGCACTGCTCTCTCTATCGCATGGTTTAAAGCTAAATAAAAATATTCATACGCTCTATCAACTGATGTTTGTCCCAAGTATGCTGCAGCCAAAATTGCGTGATAATCTGGATTTTTTGGGTCTTCATACAAACCATCTTTGGCCATTAAACCCGCTTTGAACGGATAATAAAAATCGTCATATTTAGAGGTTGCGTAAACATAAGCAAGTGCTTGGTGAGCATTTTTATTGCCTTGTTCTGTCAATTGTTCCAATACAGTAACAATTTTACGTAATTGTCGTTTGTTTGGTTTACCAGCTAGTTGTTTACGCGCTAACTCAAATTGTGCCGCTGCATACCCTTGATTAGCACTTTGTTCCAACCAATACAGGGCTTTATTTGGATTAGCTAAACAACCAACACCTGCGTCTAAATGTTTTGCTAACATGTATTTAGCAGCGGCATCACCATTAATAGCGGCTTGTAAGTACCAGTAAACAGGCACGGCTTCTATAGAGCTCTTTTGCGCTTTCACTACCTCAAGACTCATTAATTGCGCCAACTTTAACTGAGCATCAAGGTCGTTATTTAGCGCTTTTTCTAGCAGCGAATTATGGTAGGTTTGTAGCAGCTTGGCATATGCTCTGTGCTTGTACTCATCTTTAGCTCTAAACTCAATTTTAATTAATACATTTTCGTTAATTAACAATTCGTTACCATCGATAAATAGCGGGTAACTTTGCACCAAAGCATATTCAATAGCCTTCTTTTCAAATATGTTGGCCGGCATTGTTTGTGTTATCGCAACATTGAACAATTGACCGTTTTCATTGATGTTACCTTGCAATATGACAAAACCACTTTGCTCTGCTGGTAAAACCCCGAGTTGAACAGTCGAAGAAGCAGGTAAGGTACCAAATGAACCGTCGTAATCTGGGTATAACTTTCGGCTTAATGCTGCATTACTGTATTGACCAGCCAACTGCTCTGCTACCTCTTTGGCTTGGCGCTTGGAAGGTATTTCTCTACGCATGCGACGAATTTCTTCACTGGCTGCGCGAAAACCATTTTCATCGGCTAAAGAAAACCAAGCATATGCTTGGTAGATGTCGGCAGCGCCGCCCTTTCCCTGATAGTACAAAATGCCCATGTAGTATTGCGCTTTTGCATGCCCATGTTGCGCAAATTTTTTAAATTCAGATCGGGCTTGTGCATACTGTCTTTTTTCAAACAATAACTCTGCGTCTTCGATGCTTGCGGCATAGGCAGCCGAAACCCCAGAGAAAAATACACAGAAAATGACACTGAATAGATTAACAAATTTGAAGTTGATGCGTGGCAAAGTATCCTTCCTTCTACAACAGTTAACATTCCTTTTAGCTAGAGGCTAATATTAACCAATACACACAAAATGTCTACCTACAAGACGCAATACAACATCCTTTTGTTAACCTTTTTGATACACAAAAAATTTAATAGTGTAATTTTTTAAGCAAAAGAGCGGCTCTGTGACCAATTTCTACATCTGGATTTGCAAAACAAATAAATTGTTCGCCAACTGACACCTGTTTATTGGAATTAGACAATTGAACAAAAGGTTGCCCATGCACTAGCGACTGAAAATTAAGTAATGGTTGCGAGCCGATAAAGTGAAAAGCTTCGGTGTTTTTAATAACCTCATCACTAACAACAAAATGCCGATTGCTGCGTACACAAAAACGCGGTATTAGCTCGGTGCATGCTAACCCCTCGACTAAATGTACATAAATTTGTCTAAGTAGATTCGATTGATTGTTATAGAGCTTTGCAGATTTACCAAGCTCCAAAGTAGCGGAAGAACAAGCTAATAGGTTGGCTGTGTAAAAACTTAAAGTTGACGAAGGTTTACGCGCATGAATGATAGCTTGCACTGGATAGCGCAGAGGCGTGTTATATACAAGCACTGGCCCACCAACTAACTTAACCGGCTTAACTGCAAAAATAGGATAAATAGAAGCTTTGATCGAACAATGTAAATCTAAATGAATACGAAAAGGGTATCGTCCAGCGGAATAAATTTTTGCTAAACAAGCACAAATTTGTTCTGCTCTATGTTCTTCATAATTACCTGCTTGTGTTGGCTTATTCAACAAATCAGTGGTAAATAAGCGATTTAGATTAGTATCAACATAGCGCTTGTTTTGTTTAATCGCAGCTATATTGGCAAAGACTATGACTAAATGAGAGTTCAAATGAATTTTCCCAGCCACAATGTCAGCCAAAATTTTATCTAAAACTTCTATTGGCGCCGTTTCGTCACCATGTACAGCACAAGATAAAATGAGTGAATGCTTAGCCAGTGTTGCCGGTATCAACTCTAGTATGCCAGCACTATGCTGCTTAATCTCAACTTGATAGCGAGTTTTTTGCCGGCAAACATAACTAACAGGTTTAAAAGCAGTTTCAGACTCATTTAACAAAGCATTAAGGTAATTGGTTAGCAAGGTATACATAAGCACCTCCCTAACCTAAGTCTAGTCTATTTGCTACAAGTTGAATGGTTTAGGGCACTTGGCTTCTATGTAGTTGCGCTCGACATAGTTGTAGGTGCGTAAATAAAAGTCATAGCGAATTAGTTTGCGCCAAAATTCTATTGCTTCAGCTTTTGGGCATATGGTTTCAATTAAATAACTTTTATGCTGCGCTTCTGAGATGTCTAATCTATCTGGAATTTGAATATAAACGGCAATGCCTTCGTCAATTGCACGTGCGCCACGATAGCGCCACACACCTTTGACAAACTCAGGTGCCATATATCTATCAACTTCTTTGAGTAAATCAACTGGCGCGTAATGCTCGCGCTCGCCACAGGCGGACAACAAACAAACAGCCGTTATCACAACAGCCAATAATTTAGTTTGAATGTTTTTCCACCACCACATGTATATATTTCCCCATAGAGATAAATGGCTCTGAATCCGATACTGCAAGCTCTTGTTCGACAATTTGTTCAAAGTGACTGTGCCACATAGTGCGGTCAATCATATAATCGTGAAAACAGCGAACGCCGCGTTTATGCACTATTTTGCCGTACCGCTCTAACCAAGTATAAACTTGTTGTGGCTCTTGTGGGTAATTTGGACTTAATCTAACTTGCTTCTTCGCCCGCATGCCACTATTGATGTAATCAAAATTGCCGTACAACAAATTGCCGATTAATTTTGCTGTGTTATTAAAAAACATTATCGACAGTTTGCCGCCAGGCTTGAGTACTTTAAACAAATAGTCGACAAAAGCTTGTGGCTCGGCAATCCATTCCAACACAGCATGGCAGATTAGCCAGTCGAATTGTTCACCTTGATAAGCTCGAATAAAATCTTGTGCTGGCTGACAGTGAAAATCAACTTCCGCCGCTAACTGCTGGGCAAAAACTTTCGCCGATTCCACCATGTTCGGCGCCACTTCTACAGCTGTCAGATGATGTCCCTGCTGTGCCAACCACACTGACATATGACCCAAACCGGCACCAATATCGAGTATTCTTTGTGGCGCTATAGCTTGGTTTTGCCCAGCGACTAACCCCTGATTGGTTAAATCTTGCTGCAAGACTGCTAGGCGCAAACGTCCTTTGGTGGTTTTATAAATATTGTCAGCAAATTTATTCGCGATATCGGTAAAGTTTTGATCGGGTTTATACATATATTAGATGCGCGATAAGTAACAAGTAACCTCTTCCCTGTCGTGGTACAAGTGTTTAACTTTAAGTTGATAACGCACACCACCTTCATATAAAGATACCTGCATTTGCTCAATCACTTGTTGCAAATGTTGAAACCTTTGTTTCATCGGTAACTTCAAATTAAAAATAGCATCTTGGCACCAGCCATTTACTATCCACTTAACCATTAAATCTGCAACTCTGGCTGGCTTTTCAACCATATCGCAAACTAACCAATGCACATTGCGTTTTTTCGGCTCATATTTAAAACCGTCTTCGCGAAAATGTTTCACTTGGCCTGTTTCCATCAAGTCTTTGTTCATAGGCCCATTATCAATCGCGCTAACCATCATGCCACGTTGCACTAACTGATAAGTCCAGCCACCGGGCGCTGCGCCTAAATCAACCGCGTTTAACCCACCAGATAACTTTGTCGGCCAATCGTCTTTAGCAATAAAATAATGGAATGCTTCTTCCAGTTTAAGGGTTGAACGACTCGGCGCGGCTGCTGGAAACTTCAAGCGTTTTATTCCTAAATGTAAATCACTTCTATTATTACATGGGCTAAAACCAACTAAGATATGTTGCGAATTAAAGAAAAATACATGTAAAACGGCTTCAGCTTTGCGTTGCAAGACTTTTTGTTTTTCTAATGCTTTTTTAAGTGGTACAGAGAATTTTTTGGTAAAACCAGAGACGGCTTTGCCCTCATTGGTATCGGCATAATCCAAGGTAATATCTGTATACTGTTGGCCTGCCAAAGCTTTTACCATTGGAGAGATTCTGTCTACCGGATCTAAGTCAAATAACTCTTCAATTAAACAAAACCATTGGCGGGTAAATACTAGCTTTTCAAGTTTAACCTTGGAGAATAATGCGCCACTGTCGCCATTGGTCAGCTCAAATTCAACATAACCTAAGTTATCTTTCGCGCGGCAAAAACCAAATAACCCAGCTTCAGCTGCGTGGTGTTGAATTTCATTTGCGCAATCTTTTTCAAAACCAGCGCGGCAATACAAAACATAACGAGACATTTATTTACCTTTAAAAAACACAGAAACCATTAGCAGCAACCAAGCAAGAATAAACAAGCTGCCACCTATTGGTGTTAATGTGCCAATTGTAACAATAGAAAATGCCAGTAAATATAAATTTCCGCAAAATAATAGGATAGCGCAGGCAAAACAGCCTAAGATCACAGCACTCAGGCGAGATTTGGGTAATATAAATACAAGGCAGAATAACAAAACGGCATGAACTAATTGATAAAACACAGCTGTGTTTAACCAAAGTTTAGCTTGGTCAGGCAAAGCAGCATGACTTGCATAAGCGCCCAAGGCCACAGCCAATGCGCCAGCTAAAGCGGCAAAACTTTGAATAATATTTCTATACATGGGCTTTTATAAACTCAACAATTGCATGACTAGCAGAGTCTAACGCCTGCTCGTGACTCACTCCAGATGATTTTAATGGCTTTAAACTATGATCAGCTGCAGTAATCCAATTAATTTGTATGTTGTTGCTTAACGCTTGCTGTTCAACCCAATCACGATTGCCAAAAGTGTCTCTCTCGCCTTGAATTATTAAACAAGGTGCAGTGGTTTTCTGCAGTAATTCAAGTCGGTGCTTTTCTGCTTTGCCTGGCGGATAAAATGGATAACCCAAAGCAATTGCCGCATTAATAGTACGATTCGAAGCTAAAATGGTTTCAAGCGCAACCCGCGCGCCCATAGATTTTCCAGCAACAAAAATAATGTCGTCTGCAGAAACTTGCCCTACTTGTTGTTCAAACGCTGTAACTAACTTTGCCATTTTGTCCGGTGGACGCTTTTTTCCTGTCGCATGTATTTGTTGCATATAAGGAAAATCAAACAAAATGACTTCAACATTTTCTTTCATTTGATTTTTTGTGAACCCTGTAACTTTATTACAGATTGATTGCATAAAGCCCGATTGGCTACCCGCACCGGCACCATGTGCTAATATTAATTTAACACTTTTCAAACCAAAGCCTCCAAAATAAAAACATAAACATTAAATATCAATACCTTAAATAAAACGCAGATAATCAAAACCACAATTAACTCAAAGAAGTTTTAACAATTTTTTGATAGAAAAAACGTCATAAACTAGGCTTAATTCATTTAATATTCCAAAAAGAAATATAGTTATTTGCTTTCAATATTGTAATTAAATTACACTATAGTATACTTAAAACCGTTGAGAGAACAAAATTAGTTCAAACAACAACCAAATGTTAATGAAAATTGAAAGTTAATTACAAACCTAACTAAATGTTAGTGATTTAAGGAGTACACTATGTCTATATTAAAAAGTTTTGTACCAGTTGTTGCTTTTGTTAGCTTTGCTGCAACAGCCAACACAAGTGATTCTTTAAAAAGTTCAGTTGAAGCTGACTTAGTAAAAGATATCAAATTAGAAGTAGCAAGTTTAGTTGCTGACGTAAAAGTAGAAGACGCTATCGTAATTTCGGTCAACAAAGCAGTATTGGCTAACGATAAAGAATCTGCAGAACAACTAGACACTATCATTACTCAAGTAGCTGAATAAGAGATCCAGTTATCCTGCAACACGATTAACGTGGGATATCAATAGGGTCAAAGCTTTTGACTATATCGTCAAGTGCTTTGATTTGAGCCAAAAACGGTTCAAGTTGCGCTAATGGGAAAGCAGAAGGACCATCACATCTTGCTTCAGCAGGATTAGGATGTGCTTCCATAAATAAACCCGCTATCTTAGTGGCCATACCGGCACGAGCTAGCTCAACGGTTTGATGTCTGCGACCACCTGAAGCCGACCCCATAGGATCTCTGCATTGCAGTGCATGAGTTACATCAAAAATAATCGGGCTACCGTCTGATACCTCTTTCATTACGCCAAAACCTAACATATCTACTACTAGGTTGTCGTAACCATGACAGCTTCCACGCTCACATAAAATAACTTTTTCATTGCCTGACTCGGCAAACTTTTCAACTAAATTAGTTACTTGTGAAGGCGACATAAATTGTGGTTTTTTCACGTTGATAACAGCACCAGTTTCAGCCATAGCTTTAACTAAGTCAGTTTGACGGGCTAAGAAAGCTGGTAACTGAATTACATCAACAACTTCTGCAACAGGCGCAGCTTGAAAAGTTTCATGTACGTCGGTAATAGTTGGTACGTTGAAAGTGTTTTTGATCTCTTCAAAAATTTTCAAACCCTCTTCCATACCAGGACCACGATATGAATGCACTGAAGAGCGGTTTGCTTTATCAAACGACGCTTTAAAAACGTATGGAATACCTAACTTGTCTGTGACTTCTTTGTAGCTTTCTGCAATGCGCATCGCAAGATCACGCGATTCCAACACATTCATGCCACCAAAAAGGACAAATGGCTTATCATTGTTCACTTCTAAAGATTGAACAAATACTGACTTTTGACTCATTGTTTTCCTTTAACCTATTGGTTTGTCTAAAGTCAGTATTATATACCCAAGTAGCTTGGATATACCATGCCTCGGCTAGTGTCGCCACCAAAACAGGCGACAAATCGCAGGCAAGAAGAAGATTGCACCTAACATGTTCACTAAAAACATAAAGGTTAATAAAATCCCCATATCCAGTTGGAATTTTAGATCAGAAAATACCCAAGTACTGACACCGATTGCCAATGTCACGCCGGTAAAGATAACCGCACTCCCCCGTTCAATTAACGCTTGGCGATATGCTTCAGATAATTGCATGCCTTGTTTTAACTTGCCCATCATATTCGACAGAATATAAATACCATAATCGACACCTATCCCTACCCCTAAAGCGATAACTGGCAAGGTGTAAACAGTTAAACCTATATCCAACTTGGTCATTAAAGCTTGGGCCAATGTAGAAACAACAAATAAAGGGATAATCACAGCTAAAGTTGCGCGCAAACTCTTAAACGACAATAAACACAAAATAAATACCGCTAAATACACGTAAATCATCATAGGTATTTGTGCTTCAGCAACCGCTTCATTGGTCGCGCCCATAACCCCAGCTGGGCCTAAAGCGAGTCTAAAAATCAGTTTGTCGGTTTCGTAATTGGCTTTTTCTGCTTTAACCACCTTAATAACACGTTCAATGGTTTCAGCTTTATGATCTTGTAAAAACAGTAATATAGGCATTGCACTACAATCTGTGTTTAATAACCCAGTACTTGTAGGCACACGTGCAACCGACTGCGCCATAGAAGCTGTGTCTTTTGGCAACACCCGCCATTTAGGATTGCCCTCGTTATATCCAGCGGTAATGGTTTTAGTTACGCTGGTTAAACTAATGCTCGATTGCACCCCTTCAACATTGGATAATCTAAATTGAAAATCATCAATGTTTTTCATAATGGCAAAATCGGTACAAGCATCCGGCACACTTTCAGCAATGACAGACAAAATATCGACACCAATTTCGTATTTATCAGTAATCAAGAAAGTATCTTGGTTATAACGTGAATCTTCATGCAGTGCAGGCGCGCCAGCGTGTAAATCGCCTATTTTCATATTGCTAGAATAAACCCAGCCAAATACAAATAACGCTAGCATAATTAACACCAACACAGGCGCAAAAGCTCTATCTGTGAGTTTGACTAAAGCAGGCCACAAAACGGCCATTTTGCTTGATTCGATGCGAGATTCATAATCGTGCGGGAAACGAATATACGAAACCAACACAGGCAGTAAAATCAGGTTGGTTAAAATAATAACACCAACACCAATTGATGCTGCTATCGCCAATTCTTGGATAATGCCAATATCAATGCTGAGTATTGTTATAAAGCCAATACAATCGGAAACAAGTGCGACAAATCCAGGTAAAAATAATGCTTTAAAGCTCTTCTTCGCTGCAATTTTTGCCCCAGCGCCACTGGCGACCCTTTTACCTATGCTGTTGATCATTTGCACACCATGGCTGACGCCTATGGCAAATATCAAAAACGGCAACAAAATCGACATAGGATCTAAACCAAAGCCGAGCAGTGACAACAAACCTATTTTCCAGACCATAGCAACAATAGAACATAAAATAGGTAGCGCGGTTAACAAAGCAGAATGACAAAATAGATAAACTAGAACACAAGTGATCAGCATAGCGACAACAAAAAACAGTAAGACGTTTTTCGCGCCAGCTGCAACATCGCCTACCATTTTGGCAAATCCAATAATATGGATAGTATGTTGTTTACTTTGCAGTTTTTCGCGTAAATCTTGCTCTAATGTTTTAGCAAAATTTATCGTATCTATCGGCTTTTTAGTGGTTGGATCAACTTCAAGCAGCTGAGCTGTCACCATAGCACAGGCATAATCACCCGATACCAAGCGCCCTACTTGGCCAGACTTTTCAATATTACGGCGTACTTTAGCTAAATCACTTTGTGTATTGGCATAGTCCGCAGGGATTACGGGTCCACCAATAAAACCTTCTTCAACAATTTCGGTATAACGGACAGCTGGTGAGAAAAGTGACAATACGCTCGAGCGATTTACCCCTGAAATAAAGAATAACTGGTCGTGGACTTTTTTTAACTTGTCAAAAAAATCTGGGTTGTATATATCACCACTGCTATCACAAACAGATATCAAGATATTATTAGCACCACCAAAATCATCAGCATACTCAAGGTAGGTTTGCATATAAGGATGTTCAAGTGGGATGTTTTTAGTAAAAGCTGCGTCCAACTTTATTTGGGTCGCAAAATAGCCGAGTAGCACGGTGATCACAGCAAATATGCCGATAATAGGTAATCGATTTGCAAAAATTTGTTTTTGGGTAAAATCAATAAACTTAGAAAACACGCTCACCCCACCTAATTTGCTAGCCGCAGTTTGTTATAACCTTTTTCACCGACTAAAAACGCTGTTTTTTCATTCAGGATAATTGCGGAAACAAAACTTTTGCTTTTGAATTTATCGAGTTCAATCACTTGTTGATTATCCAATTTCCACACAGTTTGACTGTTACCTAACAACAAACAGCTAGTCTGTGCACAAGTAACTTTATTCAAATTGACCGGCTCTGGAAAATCAATTTTCGATTCGGCTAACTCAAGGTCGTTGTCTATCAGCGCTTCGCGAATACTAGCTAATTCAATCATATATAGATTACCGCGCATGCCTGCAATCAAAATATCTTGCTCGGCTGCGGCTACATCATAGAGTGAACCTTGATAGCTAATATTTAATCTTTGCCAGCTCAGCCCATAGTCCGTTGAAGCTGCTAACAAACCTAGCTCACCAACAACAAATAAGGTGTCACCAACCAATTTGACTTGATTTAAATGCGGTAAAATACTTGAAAGTTCAAACAGATAATCTTCTTCTGATTGCTCACGTATCTGATTAAGATATTCTCTGTCTTCTATAGGTAACAAGCTTGCATGATACTCTTGCTGCCAGCTTAAACCACCATCTTGTGTACGTAAAAATAACCCATACGCACCAATTGCTATACCCTGTTTATCATCAAAGAAGTTAATGTCAAATAACGCACCACCAGCTGGGTGTTGGTAACTCAAGTCCCATGTAGCGCCATTGTCAATACTAGTCACTATGACACCTTCATGGCCAACTGCCCACAACTGCCCCGCCGTTGAAGTGGTAATAGCAGTTAACAATACATCGGTTGGCGTTTTAATCAGAAGGGGTTTATCACTTTGCTGCCAATCTAATTTTGCGATGTAACCACGCTCAGCGGCGGCAAACAGTGAATTTTGATGCTGAACCACATCAAGTAGCAAAATTGGTCCTGCAGCAACTTTCATGCTGCATAGACCAATTATTAACAAAGAGAAGCAAAGGCGTTGTAGCATATAAGCCTTATCTTAAACCCTGTCTACGTAACGCTTGTGGGGTAAAATCACCTTTGTCCAACTTAACGTCAAAATCATACATTTTTTCGTTATTATCTAAACCTAACGCCAAGTAACGACGCGAATTTAAATCATGGTAAACATCTAATGTTGTCCAAGTTGTTGGTACTTCATAATAATTAACCGCATGCGTCATGTTTACTCGATACAATTCGTTACGCGCATCATATGCATCAGCTACAGCAATTTGCCAGCTGTCTTCGTCAATAAAGAACACGCGTTTTTGGTATATATGACGCATATTGTCTTTTAGATTAGCTTCAACTACCCAAACTCGGTGTTTTTCATAACGGGTTAACTCTGGGTTAATGTGGCCAGGTTTCAAAATGTCATCATATGACACACCTTTAGCATGTAATGCATAACTATTATATGGAATGTACAGCTCCTTTTTGCCAACTAAAGTCCAGTTATAGCGACCAGGAGAACCGTTGAACAAATCAAAATCGTCCGTTGTTCTTAAACCATCAGATGCGGTACCCGGTGCATCAAATGCAATATTCGGTGCTTTACGTACACGGCGTTGACCAGTGTTATAAGTCCAAGCTTGGCGTGGCTGTTTAACTTGATCTAAAGTTTCATGTACTAATAAAGCCGTACCTTTTAAACGTGCTGGTGAAGTCACTTCTTGTTTAAACATTGAGATAATATTGTCTTCAGCAATTTTCTCAGACGTCATATCTTGTTGCGAATACAAGAACATAACTTGTTCGTCAAAACCTATCATAGTGTAATCGCCGCTAGCGGTTGGGCCTGCTTGCCCACCCCAACGTGCAACTCCAGGCCCACGATAACGTAATACATGATTCCAAATGGCTTCTAAACCATTTTGTGGAATTGGGAAAGGCACACCTATGATTGCATTTTCAACACCTTCACCATCTGATACCAATTGCGCACTTGTCGCATTTTTTATCGTTGCATCGTAAACAAATTGAGGCAATGAAGCTGTGCGGCGACTTTGATATACCGGCATTTTAAAAGTTTCAGGATAGGCTTTAAATAAAGCGATTTGACCTGGCGATAAAAACTCGCTGTATTGCTGATAGTTGGCAGCGGTAATGACGAACTGCACTTTATCTTGCGCAAATGGATCTGGGTGATGATCACCAACAGTATACCCAGCTGGAGCTTGAGTGATACCACCTGTCCAAGCCGGAATACTACCATCTTTATTGGCAGCTTTTTCTGCTCCTAATGGGGTTAAAGTGGTTCCTAACTGTTTCGCATCTTGCTCAGATACTTTGGCTTGAATATTCAAACTGCAAGCTGAAAGCACAATAGCAGTGGTGATAATGGATTTACAAAACTTCATAGACGACACCCTAAATTGAATATTTAACACTGAAAGATACATAATCTCTATCAGCAAAACTGTTACTTTGACCTACGCCACCCCAAAATGCGTTATAACCCATATCAAATTGAATTTTATTTTGATAATCGAAATTAATGCTTAGTGCAGCAGATTGTCTGTCTTCAACAAACAAATACATAGGGTCTGGCGTAATGCCACTAACATCATGCGAAAATACCAGTCTAGGAGAAACATTTACACCAGAAAAAACGTTGTTAAAGGTAAAACGCGCTAACGCTCGATAACCCCAAGCATTTTCAGTTGGAAATGGAGTGGTTTCAGCGCCATTAGATAAAGCGAGTTGTAAACCTTGTTTACTGGTTGCAGCGCCCGCTCGTGCAGTGCCTGGGCCATTTAAACGCAATACATCAGGATCTGGCATATCTTTAACTTGCACACCACCCACTTCAAATACAACAGCTATCGCATCCGCTCCTAGAGTCGGACCAAATAAATGCGTTAAAGTTGCTTGTGCCTGTAATGTATCTAAACGTATATAACCTTGGGCAATTTCACCAGACTGAACGTGTGGCAACTGAGATATACCAGCTAAATCAGGACGCAACCCTGCGTTAGCTAATTGTTCTGGCATACCCATATACAAAAGCTCAACATCATCGATTTGGAAAGGCTCGTCTTGACGATAAGCAATTTCGCCTGCCAATGCAGTTTCATCAATACTGGTATTAAAACTAAAACCGTATAACTGAATATCTTCAGGGTATTCTAAAAATGCTTGAGTAAATGCTTTAAGTTGGCTGGTATTTTCAACCGAAATATCGTTATCCAATAGGTATTGGATATCTGAATACAATGAACCAGGGGTAAAGTTTGACGCACGGCCCGAAATTACCGGACGTCGACTGTGGTAATTTAAATAATATAAGCCAAATTCAGAATCGTTTAACTCTGGCGAATAATAAGTTAATTTTAAACCATACTGACCAGAATCTTTTGGATATCTATTTTCGTGTGGCTGCGCCATGATCGCCACTTTAGTTGCATTAACATAATAAGCTGAAGTTAAATCGTAAAACTCAGCGGCCGCAGCTTGTAATGCGTTAGGATCAGAGGATGTCGCCAAAATTGCCATTTGCGCATCAATATCGCTTTTATTGGCCGTCATAGTTTGTTTAACCCAAGTATTAAGCTGCTCAGCTAAATAGGCGGCATCAATGTCTGGATTCTGGGTAAAACCTATTTGTACAGCATTGTAATAACCACCATTACCGGCAAAATCATTAGTCGAAAAATAGCTGCCAGCTGCTGGTAAAATGGTTTTTTCCCATTCATATTGATAGTAGGCATCAACCGACAAGTTTTCAGTTAAACCAATTGAAGTCCAAACCATACCAACCGGAATAAAAGCTTCTTTTAATTCCGCACCTGGTGCACGTAAACGGGTAATGTCGACCGGGTTGATTGAGTTAATACCATGAGTAATGAGCGTGCTTTCGCCCCAACTCACAACTTGATCACCAATACGTAATGACACTGGCATATCACCAATATCAAAATCAAAATAAACAAAAGCATCTAATAAACGAAAATCTTTACATAAACGCTCTTCTGCTTGCTTATCTCGGCATAAATCGTAAGTTTTTCCTGTCAGTGGATTTTTCCATGCTTTAGTATCATGCGCCGCGTCGTCATAAAAATACATAAAACGAGTAAAAACACCCCAGTTATCTTGACTGACACTTAATTCGTGCGTACCCGAAAAAATACGCGAAAATGCTTCACCTGGATCATGGTTTAAATTAGCCAAATCACCATTGGCTGAATAAGAGCCTGCTTCAGCCCATACATCTTGTGCTGTGTATACATTATTAACGGCGGTATTATACGGACCATTGTCATTGTTCCAACTTAAGTTGGTTTGATTGTTTTTACCGATTAAAGACCAATCTCTGTTTTCTACCCGATAACTTGTACCCAAAGTAAAAGATGAGTCAAAATTAACTTCAAAATCTCCAAGCTCAAATCGAGCCGCATTAACTGAAGAAACAGAGCTTACTGCGAGTGCGCAACACAAAGCGCTATATTTTAATTTATTGGATTTAATCTGCATAAACACTCCAATGGCTTAGCATCAATTTACAAAACAGTTTTGATAACTATAGAGTAGTACACCAAACTTGCTTATTATTTTCTTACATAATCTTAACACACTTTAATGGTCGTACCAGTTATTAAATGAATTAATAAGCAGATATATTTCAAACACCTAAAATTGATGAAAAAGCATTCAATAAATAGCCCATGCTTTGATTGCGAGATAAAAGTTGAACTTGCAATCAAGATGTTAAATTTTTTAAACTTTTCCGACACTTTTTCAGCTACTCAGAGCTAATCGTTCAGTTTTCCACCGAACAGTCATAAATTTTACATAAAGGCTTGCATTTAAATAAAAATCCCTTAGTATGCACGCCACATCAGCAGCACATGCAGCTGATTAATAGCAGTGTCGCGGGATGGAGCAGCTTGGTAGCTCGTCGGGCTCATAACCCGAAGGTCGTTGGTTCAAATCCAGCTCCCGCAACCAATTTTCTTTTCTAAAGATGTTACTGTTATTCTTGTCTTAAGTGTCGCGGGATGGAGCAGCTTGGTAGCTCGTCGGGCTCATAACCCGAAGGTCGTTGGTTCAAATCCAGCTCCCGCAACCAATTTTCTTATCTATTATATCTTCTACTTCAGTGACATACGGGTTATTCGCCCAGAGGCTCGCTAATTCTACGTTCGAAACTCACTTAAAGCCGAAGGTCGTTGGTTCAAATCCAGCTCCCGCAACCAATTCTCTTACTTATTATATCTTCAACATCAGTGCCAAAACGGGTTATTCGCCGCATCCATTCTAGTTGATTTTAAATCTTTGAATAACTTGGTTAAGTTTTTCCGAAAAAAGACTAATTTGTTCTGATTGCTTGACCGCATCAGCGGCGGTTTGCACATTTTTATCTGCTATACCTTCTATCCGACTAACTGAGTCATTTACATCTTCAATTGACTCACTTTGCTGTTTCAAGGCGGCTAGTGTTTGTCCAAACTCAAGCTGAATTGTTTCTATATCCTGTTTAATTTTTTCCATTGAGTTATCAAGCAGGCTGATACTGTCAGTGACATCTGTACTGGTTTCAATGCTCGATTGCATTGACACATACGCGCAATCAATCTCTTTGAGCAGTTCAGCAATAATAGATTGAATTTGTAACGTTGAATTCTGTGTTCTAGAAGCAAGCTCACGAACTTCGTCAGCGACCACAGCAAAACCCCGCCCCAACTCACCTGCTCTTGCAGCTTCAATTGCAGCGTTGAGTGCAAGCAGATTTGTTTGTTCGGCTATTTTTTCTATGGTGTCGACTATATTATTAATTTCACTTGAGCGGCGTTTCAGCTGTTCAATATTCTGGCCCGACTGTTTTGCTTGTGAGTTTAGCTGATGAACCAGCTTTTTAGAGTTAACACAATTGTCGCGGCTATTTTTGACATGGATAACATTGTCATTCATATGCTCAGCAAAAACTTCCAAATCTGACGAGACCTTTAACGCACTTTCTTCTACTTGTTGTGTGTTGTGCTGCGTTTTTGCTGATAAATCCAAGGTCACAGCCAACTGTTGACCTAAGTGGCTATTTTTATCAAAGGCCAATTGAGCAGATCTATTTAATTGTCCAGACACATCACTAATCAGTTTAACTAAGGAAAGCAAATTATCAGTCATCTTATTGATATCGCCGGATAACTGACCTAACTCATCATTTCCTCGAGTTCGCAGTTGGCGGGTCAAATCGCCACTCGCAATCGCGGCAACAACTTTAGCAATTCCAGAAATAGGTGTAATAATCGCTTTTATGGTTAACCAATAAGTAACAGCTCCGACAGCCAAACTAATCAGCATGATAATTAACGCCATTTGTTTGGCAGCTTCGACATTTTCCCCAACCGCTTTTTGAATATCCGACATATTTTGTTCAGCGGCCAACTTAATCTCTTCAGCAACAGCTAATGCATCATTGACCTGGTGTTCGCCAGTTTGGTGGAGAACCTTTTGCTGATGAATACTAGCTAGCAACTGCTTTTTAATACTCAACAAACCATGGTTATTATCCTGTAGAAGTGCAAATGCTATGAATGCAAGTTGATCTAGTTGTTTGATTTGTTGATCAAACATTTGTGGCTGAAGGTTTTGTGATAAGTAGTCTTTTTTAATTTTATAATCACTCAAGGCGAAACTCAGTGATTCTTCTATCTGCTCAAGCGCAGTTTTTTTCTGCACACTATAAACCTCTTTGCCAATTCCGATAATGGTAAATAGTGCAGTATCTAACTGATTGGCTATCGCTTCGACTTGCGTAGAGTTGTCTGCGTGATCGGCATAAGCAATATCTAATATTTGGGCACCAAGTTCATCAGCAGCCAGCTCAAACTTGAGCAATGTATCATCTAGTTTTGCCGTTAATAAAAATATTTCGCTGCTATTGTCAAACAAGGCTTTAGCACTTTGACTATAGTTGTGAGTGCTTGTCGCTAATTGTTTTAATAGCGGTTGTGAAGTTTGTTGATCCTGTAGTTTAAACTGTTGGAAATTTTGTTCGAATTGTTGACGTAAATTCTGATAACTGCTGGCTAACTCTGTTACCGCGACTTCATTATCCGCAGCTAAACTTGCAGAACTCAGTTTAATTTGCTGGAGTAAATTAAGCTGAATTTGCGTCGCTCGCTGTTGCACCAATACAGCTTTATTTTGTTGTTTCACTGCCATTTTTTGCATATCGCTGACACGAGATAGCGATGACATACTAACCAAGACCAATAGAGCCAGATAAACAGCTGTACTAATTAATAAACTTTTTTTCAGGCTAAGTTGGATCACGGCTCACAATTGTTAGTAAATAACGTATACTTTTAACAGACTAGATTATTTTTAGCAGTTTACAATGCTAGAACTAGAATAATCCAACTATATTAAGATGTTAGAGGACAAAAAATGGGCGATTCAAAAGCGTGCGCTGAAGGCGAGTTAATTTTAAGAACACAGGCAATGCCCGCCGATACTAACGCCAATGGCGATATTTTTGGTGGTTGGATCATGTCGCAAATGGACATTGCAGGTGGCATGCTAGCTAAGGCGGTCGCAAAAAGCCGTACGGTAACAGTTGCAGTTAATAACATCCTCTTTATAAGCCCTGTCCACGTTGGTGATATTTTCAGTTGCTACGGCACAGTCGCAAAAATCGGCAATACCTCGATGAAAATTAAACTGGAAGTATGGGTCGAACCTGTATTGAGAAACTTAGAAAACAAACAAAGTTTTAAGGTATGTGAAGGCGAATTTACCTATGTTGCCATTGACGACCAAGGCAACAAACATAAAGTAGTGAGGGACTAATCAGTTGACCAATATATTCACCTATGGCTCGTTAATGTACGAGCCAGTTTGGCAAAAACAGGTCAGCGGTTATTATCAACAAGCCCCCGCCCAGCTAGATAAATTCAAACGAGTCAAAGTAAAACAAGCAACTTACCCTGTGATAGTCGAGGACGATGAACATTCAGTAGATGGTATGGTTTACTTTGACGTAACACCCGAGGATGTCCTGAAACTAGACATATTCGAAGGAGCGTATTATCAACGAACCAGCTTGACGGTCACGACCGCTAGTGGCCCTGTCGTTGTTGATTGCTATTTGCTAAACCCTGAGCATCGTGGCATATGCTCAGATGAACTTTGGTGCAAACAAGAATTTATCGACAAGTATTTAACTAACTTTGTCGAAGACTACCTAGCAGAGAAAAACAACGAATCAATTTAAATGTTTATGAAACAGTTTATGTTACCTAATGCAAAAGCAATGCTATTCGATATGGACGGCACTATATTTGACAGCGAAAGCATATATTGCCAAGCTTGGGTGGATACAGCAGCGAAATTTAACCAGCATTTTACCGCAAAAATGTACGATGAATTTGCAGGGGTGCGTTCTGCAGAGTGTTATCGCATGGCCAGCGAAATGTTTGATGCTAGTGTGGATATGCAAAGTTTTATCAGTGCCCATCAAACTTCAGTTGCCCAATTAAAAATACACAACCTCCGAGTAAAACAAGGTTTTGATCAATTTTTCAGACAATGTATTGATAAAAACCTACCTATGGCGCTAGTTACTTCCACTCGACGAGAAATCGCGATCAAGAATTTTAGCAATACAGATTACTTAGCCTACTTTGATGTAATGATCTGTGCCGAAGATGTGAAATTAGCTAAACCTGAGCCAGAATGTTATTTAAAAGCATGTACTGAGTTAAACACAGAGGCTATGAACACCTTAGCGTTTGAAGATTCAAACCCAGGTGCGCTAGCAGCTATTCGAGCAGGTTGCCAAACTATCATTATCCCAGATTATTTACCAATAGAGCCGGAAATCGCTGAAAAAGCACTGGCCGTTGTTGACAGTTTTGCTCAGCTAACTTTTGAGTAAGCTATGTGGCAAGGATTGTGGACGCTGATGAATTTAACTGTCGAACAATATATTGTTGCTACTTTTATTTAGCAACAATAACAGCTATATTTTTGTATATCGTTGGATTGATTTAAGGAGACTTTGTTATGGCAGAGGTAGATAATTCACAACAAGTACAATCAAGCAGTGCTGAGTTGTTACGTCAACTCCAAGCTGAGGAAGCCAACCAAACTCAACAAACCAGTGAGATTGAGCAAACTGAAGCAGAATTGGCTACATCTCCCCAGGTAGAAAATACTCAAGTATCGACCAGTGAACAATTGGCAGCTGACGACAATGCTGACGAACAAGCTGCAGAGCAAGAGCTTGAAAGAGTACTAGAGCAAGTCAATTCAGATCCTGCATTAGCACAACAAGCGCAAGCGAATCAGTCTGCACAAGAAGTTGTTGGTCTGTAATAGACAGGCAAAGTTTGAATGGCACAAAACCATCCAATAAACGCCTATCAGCTGAATCAATTGGCTGCCGACCCGGCAGTCAATCGACTGCTTACGACCATAGAAATAGGTATCAGAGCATGCCAACATCAAGAGCAAATCAAGCTGGTTAAAGTTATCTTACTTTTGCACAACACACTCGACAAACAAGCTTGGCCAGAATTTGCCGAGCAATCCACTAAATTTTACCAGCAACTACTTGGATTAGCTGAGCAACAAAATTTTTCAGCCTGCCAAAAATTGCTGGTAAAAATGCACAATGGCTGGCTGCAGAGCAAATCCCATCAATTGAATAAATATTGATCTATAACAAATAACCCTTCTCGACTCTTACCTATACTGAAAACATGAAATGAGTCGGAGGTTATTATGAGCAATATAATGAGTGATCCAATCGTGTGGGGTTCTTTACTAGGTTTAACTGTGGTTGTTGGCCTGTGTACCTATTACGTGTGGCTGATTATCACTAATATTAAAAATGCCAAACCACCAGTCGAATAGGTCATAAAGCCTATTGAAAGAAGTTATTTCGCGACAATAATATTCTGGTTGTGGTAAATTTCACTTCCGGAAATATTAATGAGGTGAAATTACGTGGAGTACGATTTTTATCGAGATGCTAATGGCATCTACACCGCCGAATTTGCCAGCGAGCAAGAAAGTTTTGGCTATTGGTTTACCGATGAGTTTGCCACAAATAAACACAAAATTGCCGAAGTATTAAATACTATTGTACGCTTGGAAAAAAAAGAAATCCAACAGCACGTTATTCAGGGTAAAACACATCAACTTTTACTTGAACGTTTGGAAGTTCAATTAATTGATAATGCCCAGCCGCTGAATGCACAAGCATACCCTACAAGCTCTGACTCGGACGAGGATGAAGAGCAAGAGGATAAAGCCGAACAACAGGTACCAGTGCTAAGTGAAGATGCACTTATTTGCGGTTGTGGTTTAGTTGATTTTAAACAAGCTCTCACAGCTTGGCTAAGATTTGTCAGTGAAGACTAAGTCAGATGATAATTGAAAGTCATTTTAAACCAGCCTGGTGGTTAACTAACAGGCATATGCAAACCATCTGGCAAAAAATTGAAAGACGCAAACTCCCCTGCCCAACTACTAAAGAGCGCATAGAGTTACCTGATAGTGACTTTTTAGACCTGCACTGGACACAGCTACCAAATAAAGATGACACTCGTAATATTGTCCTAGTGTTACACGGCCTTGAAGGTTCAATAAAGAGCACTTATGCACGTGGTATGCTCAATGCTATTCGCGCCAAAGGTGATATTGGCGTATTGTTGCATTTTCGCTCGTGCGGGGGCATCGCAAACCGACTTGCGAGAGCTTACCATTCAGGAGAAACCAGCGATGTCGCTTTTGTAGCCAATTGGCTGCAAGCTCAGTTTCCAAATTGCCCATTGTTTGCAATAGGTTATTCGCTTGGTGGTAATGTTTTATGCAAATATGCGGGTGAACAACTTCAGAATAATCCCTTTAAAGCCAGTGTTGCAATTTGCCCGCCGCTTAATTTGTCTGCAAGCTGCCAATATATTATGAAAGGTACATCAAGAATCTACCAAAAATACTTGTTGGATATGATGATGGATAATATCGCGCGCAAAATGCAAAGAGTTGACATTAGTAAATATCTCAGAATAGATGCACATAGTTATCGCAAGATCAAAACCCTCTGGCAATTTGATGACTTAATCACAGCACCATTACATGGCTTTAAAAATGCTGAAGATTATTATCAGCAATCTGCTGGCATGCAATTTTTAAAACAAGTAGAACGACCTTTGTTGGTGCTGCAAGCTAAGGACGATCCTTTTTTATCCGAAAAATGTATTCCCACAACTAATGACTTATCGCACAAGGTAACGGTTGAAGTGAGTAGAAAAGGCGGTCATGTTGGTTATGTCAGTGGCACAAAATTATTCAAAGGAGATTATTGGATGGAAAAACGCGCATTGCAGTTTATCCATAATCACGCCTAGTAGGTTAATTCTAGAGAAACTTAACCCAGAGCCCAACAACTAAAATTTAATGCAGATAACAAAAAACCCGCCGAAGCGGGTTTTTGCATAAATAGTGTCAAGCTATTGCTAGTTGATTAACCACCGACTAGGGCTAATAAAATACCAGCCGCGACTGCTGAACCAAGTACACCAGCAACGTTAGGGCCCATAGCATGCATTAATAGGAAGTTGTGAGGATTAGACTCTAAACCTACCTTGTTTACAACACGCGCAGCCATAGGAACAGCTGATACACCAGCAGCACCAATTAATGGATTAATCTTACCACCGCTCAGTTTACTCATTAATTTAGCCATTAACACGCCACTTGCAGTACCAATACCGAATGCGACCGCACCCAATGCAAGAATGCCTAAAGTTTCTACCGTTAAAAAAGCTTCAGCTGATAGTTTAGAACCTACAGCTAAACCTAAGAAGATAGTCACTATATTAATCAACTCGTTCTGGGCAGTTTTGCTCAAACGATCGACAACGCCACATTCACGCATTAAGTTACCTAAACAGAACATACCCACTAAAGGCGTTGCTTCTGGTAACAATAACAAAGCAATAGTTAGTACCATTAACGGGAAAATAATTTTTTCGCGTTGTGATACTGGACGTAATTGTTCCATAACAATTTTACGTTCTTCTTTGTTAGTTAAAGCTTTCATAATTGGCGGCTGAATAATTGGTACTAATGCCATATATGAATATGCAGCTACAGCGATTGCACCTAACAAATCAGGCGCTAACCGTGACGCTAAAAAGATAGCTGTCGGGCCATCAGCACCACCGATAATCGCAATTGCAGAAGCATCCGCTAGAGTGAAATCGAAACCTGGGATCAAGTTAAGTAAAATTGCACCAAACAAAGTTGCAAAGATACCTGCTTGCGCTGCTGCACCTAATAACAACATTTTCGGATTGGCAATTAGCGCACCAAAGTCTGTCATTGCACCAACGCCCATAAATATCAATAACGGGAACACACCAGTATCAATACCTATTTTATACACGTAGTACAATACACCACCTGGATCACTAAAACCCGCAATTGGAATATTAGTTAATACCGCACCAAAACCAATTGGTAATAATAGTAACGGCTCAAATTTTTTCGAAATAGCTAGGTACAAAAGACCAAAGCCAACAACAATCATAATCAACTGTTGCCAATGGAAATTGGCAATACCAGTTGAAGCCCAAAGAGTCGCTAAACCTTCCATCTGTATTCCTTATGCAAGGCTAATCATTGGGTCGCCAGATTGAACTGAGTCACCCGTTTTAACATGTACAGAAACAACTTCACCGTCTTTCGCTGCGCGAATTTCAGTTTCCATTTTCATCGCTTCCATAATGATAACTACGTCACCTGCAGCAACATGATCACCTGGATTTACGTTTACTTTGAAAATGTTACCTGACAATGGAGCATTTAACGTTTCAGCGCCAGAAACAGATGCAGACTGAGGTACAGACTCATCACTGCCACCTACTGACTTAATGTCTTTAATTTCACCACTTGGCGCAACATCAACTTCATATACTTTACCGTCAACACGTACGCTATACGAAGCTGGGCCAGATTGTGATACCGCTGGAGCAGCTTTTGCTGGTGTAGCTTCTTCAGCTGTTGGCACGGGTTCGAATGCATCAGGGTTGTTGCGGTTTTCTAAGAATTTCAAACCGATTTGTGGGAATAACGCATACGTTAATACGTCATCAATTTTTTCATCCGCTAAAGTGATAGATTTTTCTTTCGCTAGGCCATCTAATTCAGCAGTTAATTTGTCTAACTCTGGCTCTAATAAATCAGCTGGACGACAAGTAATTGGCTCACCACCTTCTAACACGCGCTCAAGTAATTCTTTGTTTACTGGAGCAGCTGTCGCACCGTATTCACCTTTTAACACGCCAGCAGTCTCTTTAGTAATAGACTTATAACGCTCACCTGTTAACACGTTTAATACAGCTTGCGTACCAACAATTTGCGAAGTTGGAGTTACAAGTGGAATAAAACCTAAGTCTTCACGTACTTTAGGAATTTCTTTTAATACGTCATCAAGTTTGTCAGCAGCACCTTGCTCTTTTAACTGGTTTTCCATGTTAGTTAACATGCCACCAGGTACTTGCGCTGTTAAAATACGTGCATCAACACCTTTAAGTGCACCTTCAAACTTGGCATATTTCTTACGTACTTCACGGAAGTAAGTTGCAACTTCTTCCATTGCAGCTAAATCTATACCTGTATCACGATCTGTCCCTTCTACAATAGAAACAATTGTTTCTGTTGCAGTGTGACCGTAAGTCATACTCATTGAAGAAACTGCGGTATCTAACATATCTATGCCAGCATCAATTGCTTTCATATATGTTGCAGTGCTTAAACCAGTAGTTGCATGACATTGCATTGCAATTGGCACACTTACTGTTTCTTTTAATCGGGTCACTAACTCTTCAACAACATATGGTTTTAATAGACCAGCCATGTCTTTGATAAAGATAGAGTGAACACCCATATCTTCCAATTGACGAGCCATATCAATCCACATGTCCATAGTATGAACAGGGCTAACAGTATAAGAAAGTGTACCTTGCGCGTGTGCTCCAACTTGGATTGCAGCTTTAACTGCAGTTTGCAAGTTGCGAACATCATTCATTGCATCAAAGATACGGAAAACATCGACACCATTGGTGTGTGCTCTTTCGACAAATTTTTCAACAACATCGTCAGCATAGTGACGGTAACCAAGTAAATTCTGGCCACGTAACAACATTTGTTGTTTAGTATTCGGCATCGCTTTTTTCAATTCGCGAATACGATCCCATGGATCTTCACCTAAATAACGAATACATGAATCGAAAGTTGCACCACCCCAACTCTCAATTGACCAGTAGCCTAATTTGTCTAGCTTTTCAGCGATAGGCAGCATGTCGTCTAAACGAAAACGCGTCGCCAATAGCGATTGGTGTGCATCTCTAAGTACCACATCCGTAATTGCAAGTGGTTTTGCCATGTTGATTCTCCTGGTTACTGTTTCTTGTCTTGACGATACTGGTGGACAGCAGCTGAAATAGCTGCGACCACTTTTTTGTCCTGGTGTGCACCAGATGATTTTACTGCAGGTCGGTTAGGAACATTCACTTTGGTAGGGGCTGGAATCTCTCCAGCAAAGAAGTGTGACATTAGTTTGATTAAAAAAATCAAAATCCCTAAAAATACGAATACTACGCCCATGCCGACAACTAATAGGTTTGCAGCTTCAAGCAATACAGAGCTTAAATTGTTTTCCATATATCGTCTCAAGTTAGTTAAGGTTAACCCAACGGTAACGAGTTACCGCACAATTTTCAACCAGCTGGAAAATTTCACCTGGTCAAATGGGTTGTTTAAAGTTAAGAAAATAAACAAAAAGCACAGCTTTTACAGCCATTTTAATTGAAAGTAGTATAACTTAGCCACTTTTTTAGTACTTTTTGTTTATTTTCCGCTTAAAGCCCAGCAATTAGGCATACAAAAGCCAATCGCCAACAAGTTAAATTTTGTACAGAGCTAAATTTGTTTGGGAATATATCAGATTCGGTTGTAAACAAATTCAGCGTTTTTTAATTGGAACTGACTAAAATCCAGTTCTAAGGTGTATAAAGAGACTTTATCACCTTCACAATCTATTCAACACTGCTCATTTAATGACATCAACCGGATGAAGAAACATGAGAAGTGGCGCGCGTGGAAGGATTCGAACCTCCGACCATCTGGTTCGTAGCCAGGTACTCTATCCAGCTGAGCTACACGCGCATATCGTAAGAAACACAATTTGAAAAGTGGCGCGCGTGGAAGGATTCGAACCTCCGACCATCTGGTTCGTAGCCAGGTACTCTATCCAGCTGAGCTACACGCGCGCATTTTCAAAGTTACGAAATGGCGGTGAGAGAGGGATTCGAACCCTCGATAGGGCTACAAACCCTATACTCCCTTAGCAGGGGAGCGCCTTCGGCCTCTCGGCCATCTCACCGTTTTCGTGGGGCGCATAATAATGATTCTCAAAATATTGTCAAACCTTTTTCTACAATAATTTCAGTTTTTTTATCGAACCATCAAGTTTTGAACAGTTTTTGTTTAATAAGCAGGCAAAGCACAAGATTTCGTTTAATAAACAAACAATTTAATACTAGCTAAATTTCGAATTCAGATAAGCACATACTAGACTTGCCTTTTAATCGCACAAACTTAAACTATTGCTCTGCTTAATGTAGGTCAATGTTTAATTAATGAAAACAAACTATCTATTCAATACAATCAAACAAGCACTGTTAAAGAATTTACTACCAGGGTTTGTTTTACAAGTGTTTGCCCTGTCTATCGTACTCGTCTATTTTTATCTGCCTGCAAGCCAAACCAGCTTCAACGCAATTGCCGAGTTAAAACTTGCACATGGCTGGCGCTATACTTTTATTGCGACAGCCCTATTTGGTGGCTTAATCCCATTTATTTATCTGCACCTAACCAAAGCCTTGCCTAAACAGTCTGTCATTAAACTACTCTGCTTCTATTTAATATTTTGGGGTATCAAAGGGGTTGAGGTAGATCTGTTTTATCAATTGCAAGGTTATTGGTTCGGTTATGACAATACAGTTGCAACTATAGTGAAAAAAACCGCAATGGATCAGTTTATCTATAGTGCGCTGTGGGCAGCGCCTAGTATAACTCTGTGTTATTTGTGGTTAGAAAACAATTTTAGTTTTAACCAAACGGTTAAAGCTGCAGATAAACACTTTTTCTCGTTAACCTTGCCGAGTGTGATAGTTTCTAATTGGCTGGTGTGGATCCCTGCTGTATCTATTATCTATACCATGCCAGCTGAGTTACAAATTCCTTTGTTTAATCTAGTTTTGTGTTTTTGGGTGTTAATGTTGGCTGCACTCAACCGCAAATAGCAAAAAAAAGCCAAACAACTAGGTCTGGCTTTGCTGTTGATTAAATATACTGACGTATCGATTATTACTTATTTAATCTATTCGCAATCAAATCATCTACAACGCTCGGATCAGCCAAAGTTGAAGTATCACCTAATTGCTCATACTCATTAGTGGCAATTTTACGTAGAATACGACGCATTATTTTACCTGAGCGTGTTTTCGGTAATCCAGCAGTCCAATGAATCAAATCAGGCGTGGCTATCGGGCTTAAATCTGTTCGAACCCAATTGCGTAATTCCTTAGTTAGTTCATCTGATAATGCTGTGCCTTCTACAGGTGTTACATAGGCATATATAGCTTGACCTTTAATATCGTGCGGGAAACCCACTACAGCAGCTTCAGCAACGCTAGGATGTGCAACCAAAGCACTCTCTATTTCGGCTGTGCCCAAACGATGGCCTGAAACATTTAACACGTCATCTACTCGCCCTGTTATCCAGTAATAACCATCTTCATCTCTGCGAGCACCATCGCCAGTGAAGTACATATTCTTATAGGCACTAAAATAGGTTTGTTCAAAACGTTCATGATCACCATAAATGGTGCGCGCTTGTCCAGGCCAAGAATCTAAAATAACTAAGTTGCCACTGACGGCACCATCTAAAATGACGCCATCGGCATCAACTAAAGCTGGTTTTACACCAAAAAATGGTCGCGTGGCAGAGCCTGGTTTTAACCCAGTAGCACCAGGTAATGGCGTAATCATCACTCCACCCGTTTCAGTTTGCCACCAAGTATCCATAATTGGACATTGGCTATTGCCAATATTTTCATAATACCAAGCCCAAGCTTCTGGGTTTATCGGCTCACCGACACTACCTAATATACGTAAACTCGAACGCTTGTTTGTTGCATAAGCTTCATCACCTTTGGCCATCAATGCTCGGATCGCAGTCGGGGCTGTGTACAAGATATTGACTTGATGTTTATCCACCACATCACCAATGCCTGAAGAAGAAGGATATGTCGGTACACCTTCGAAAATTACTTGAGTTGCTCCATTTGCCAGTGGCCCGTAGACAACATAACTATGACCTGTGATCCACCCAACGTCCGCCGCACACCAATAAATATCACCAGGCTGGTAGTCAAAAATATACTGGTGCGTCATAGAGGCATATACTAAATAGCCGCCAGTTGTATGTAATACACCTTTAGGTTGGCCGGTTGAACCAGATGTATACAAAATAAATAATGGATCTTCCGCATCCATAACTTCTGGTGGGCAATTCGCAGGCACAGATGCCATTAACTCTTCTGCAGACACATCTACTGTTTGATTAAAGGCAACATCTGCACCCGTGTTTTTAAAGACAATACAGTTAGTAATAGTGGAAACATCTTTTCGGCGTAATGCTTCATCAACATTAGCTTTTAACGGTACGGTTTTGCCACCGCGTCGACCTTCGTCAGCGGTAATGATTACTTTGGCGTTACAATTTACAATACGATCAGCTATTGCATTCGGCGAAAAACCACCGAAGATAACCGAATGAACCGCGCCAATACGGGCACAAGCCAGCATAGCATATACAGCTTCACAGACCATTGGCATATAAATGGCAACGCTGTCACCTTTGGCAACGCCTAAAGATTTTAAGCCGTTTGCAAGACGCGCAACATTGTCGTGAAGCTGCTGAAAAGTCACATTGTGGCTTTGAGATGGGTCATCCCCTTCAAAAATTAACGCTATATCGTTGGCTTTTTCAGGTAAATGACGATCAACACAGTTATAACAAGCATTTAACTGGCCGTCTTCAAACCATTTAATCGACACATTACCAGGGGCATAACTGGTGTTTTTAACTTTGGTAAAAGGGGTTATCCAATCTAACCTTTTACCTTGCTGCGCCCAAAATGCATCAGGGTTATCGACTGATTCTTGGTACATAGCTAAATACTTGTGGTTATCTATATGACAGTTTTCTGCTAAATTTTCCGAAACTGGGAAGTAACTTTGGTCCATATCAACTCCGTATTTATAATTTATTTATACTTTAGTAGCACTTGTTTTACATTTTATTTAATAATCAACCAATATATACCCAAGCTACTTGAAGATGCAAGACTTGAAAAAACTGACATTCGTTCAATTTTATAGCCTTATGCTGAACACGCCCCATTAAAATGCAATCTTGAGCACTAGCATTTCTACTTGCCCCAAAACAGTTTACAGATGGTAATTTTTTATTACATTTGATCCACAAAGGTGCTTTTTCTGCTATCCTTCGCCCCAATTTAGTGAAAAACCAATACAAAATCACACAATAACAATTGGGATAATTAAATGAAAAAAATTACTGCAATTATAAAACCCCATAAACTTGAAGAAGTTAGAGCTGCATTAAGTGAAATTGATATCAAAGGCATGACAGTTTGTGAGGTTAAAGGATTCGGCCGACAAAAGGGACATATAGAATTATATCGAGGTACAGAATACGCCGTCGAGTTTGTTGTGAAAACAAAAATAGAGATCGTTGTCGACGAACAACGATTAGATAATGTTATTGACGCCATCATTGAGGCAGCCAAGACCAATAAAATTGGCGACGGTAAAATTTTTGTTTCGTCAGTAGACCAAGTTGTTCGCATTCGCACAGGCGAACAAGGTCCTGACGCCATATAGAGCTAAATCAATATAAATAGCGATAATCAGCTGGA
>NZ_JH767526.1:74497-103385 GCF_000281085.1 Catenovulum agarivorans YM01 | reverse complement strand
TCATTTTGAAAGGTGCCTACATTCCTGCAATGATACGCCTTGAATTGAACTGTCTTTGATGGCTCTGATACTCGCAATTTATATTGATTTAGCTCTAACACTTTAAACACTTAGGAAACTTTAATATGCGAGCGATTATAGCACTTTTGCTCATGCTGCCTTTTGCAGCTTCTGCCGACGGCTTTGATTCAGGCGACACAGCTTGGATTTTAACCGCATCAGCGTTAGTTTTATTTATGACCCTACCTGGCTTATCCTTCTTTTATGCAGGATTAGTCCGCAGTAAAAACGTTTTATCCGTTTTAATGCAATGTTTTGCGATAGGTTGTTTAGCCTCAATCGTTTGGTTAGCTTTTGGTTACAGCTTAGCCTTTGGTGAAGGTAATGCTTTTATTGGTGACTTGTCGAAAAGCTTTTTAAATGGTGTTGGCAAAGACACTTTAAGTGGTTCAATACCTGAGCCGTTATTTTTTGTTTTTCAAATGACCTTTGCCATTATTACCCCTGCACTTATGGTCGGTGGTTTTGCTGAGCGTATGAAATTCTCTTCTGTTTTACTTTTCTCCATTTCTTGGTTAATTCTGGTTTATTTACCTGTTTGCCACTGGGTATGGGGCGGCGGCTGGCTTGCTGAAATGGGTTTACTAGATTTTGCTGGTGGTACAGTTGTACATATCACAGCCGGTGTTGGTGCATTGGTCGCGGCACTTGTGATTAAAAACCGTCGCGGTTATGGTAGCGCTTCTATGATCCCACATAACTTAACTATGACAGTGGCTGGTGCCGGTATGTTATGGGTAGGTTGGTATGGCTTTAACGGTGGTAGTGCTTTAACTGCTAGTGGTGATGCGGCAATGGCGATTTTAGTCACTCATATTTCAGCGGCTGCAGGTGCATTAACTTGGGCAGGTTTAGAATGGGCGAAATACGGTAAACCTTCGGTATTGGGTATAGTTACTGGTATGGTCGCTGGTTTAGGTACTATCACCCCAGCGTCTGGTTTTGTAGGCCCGGCAGCATCCTTAGTTATTGGTATTTCTGCGGGTGTTGTCTGTTTCTACGCAACAAACTTAATTAAACAAAAATGGAAAATTGACGACTCGTTAGATGTTTTCCCTGTGCATGGTGTTGGTGGTATTTTAGGTACCTTCTTAGCTGGTATCTTCTGTTCAACTGAGCTTGGTATCTTCAGCGGTTATGGCTTTGGTGGAGACAACACCAGTATTGGTCAACAGTTGGGTGTACAAACTATCGGTATTTTAGCCACACTCGCATACACAGCAGTGGTTAGTTTTATCCTACTGAAAATTGTAGCTGTGGTAACTAAAGGCATTCGTGTCGATAACGAGCAAGAAGTTCAAGGTTTGGATATTACCAGCCATGAAGAGCGTGGTTATAACATTCAAAACTAAGCTCAATTAGATAGCTAAAGTTTAGCCAGAACGATCCCTTGAGTACTCCCCGTCTCATCGGATCGTTTTTTTATTCCTTCAATACACCCAGCTATATCCATCCTTATACTGCCTTGTTATCCAGAGTTCAGGTTATATTATCGAGCTTTTTTCGCTTGTTTCTTCTGCTTAGCTTTAACTTGTTTTTTCTTCAATAAGCCACGCACTTTTTTCTTTGGCTTTTTAACTGGCACTTTTGCTTCTTTGTGTTTTGGCTCTAATCCTTCAACTACGCGGCGCGCAAGCTTCTCTTGAATGTAACGTTCAACTTTGCCCAATATCTCCATATCGTGCGCTTCAACTAAACTAATCGCAGTGCCCTTCTTGCCCGCTCGACCTGTGCGGCCAATACGATGGATATATACATCAGCAGTACGAGGCATATCAAAGTTGAATACATGGCTGACATCGGCCACATCTAAACCACGCGCGGCAACGTCAGTTGCGACTAAAATCTTTTTATGTCCTGATGTGAAAGCCTTAACCGCTTTTTGGCGCTTGTCTTGTGGCATTTCACCTTGTAACCAACAACAATCTAATTGTGCTGTGGTTAATTGGCCACTCAGCTCCGCCACGCGCTCACGTGTTTTAACAAATACTACAGCTTTGCTGACTTCCTCTTTTGCCAGCCAATGAACTAAAAGTTCTAATTTATGTGGACGCGAATCCGCCATATGTATCCATTGGTGAATTTTAGCTTTTTCACGACGTGGAGACTCAGCTTCCACTAATACAGGATCTTTTAAAACCTGTTTGGCAAAACGTTCTACGCCCTCGCCTTCAAGTGTTGCTGAAAACAATAAACTTTGTTTACGCCAGCGTGCTTCACCACTGATGCGCATCATAGTTGGACCAAAGCCCATATCTAACATGCGATCTGCTTCATCTAACACTAACCATTCAATATCACGACAATCGAATGATTCATCTTCAATGTATTCAAGTAAACGACCTGGCGTTGCAACAACAACGTCGACACTACCTTCGGAGATTTCTTTGTGTTTACCATAGTTAATACCACCGGTAATTAAACGGCTGGTCACTTCGGTAAACTGACTTAGCTGACGGACGACTTTAAAGGTTTGTTCGGCAAGCTCACGGGTTGGCGACAAAATTAAAATACGAACACCATTGTTTTGTCGGCTTCGTGGAAAATCTAAAATATGCTGAAGTGCCGGCAATACAAACGCAGCGGTTTTACCCGTACCTGTTGGTGCACTGGCTAGAATATCCTTACCGTCCAAAGCTGGTTCAATAGCTAAGGTTTGGATAACGGTTGGGCGGGTGTAACCCTGTTGTTCAATGGCCGTTAAAAGGCTTTCATCTAGTTCTAAATCAGCAAAATTCACGATAATCATCCGCAGTCATTCAAGGCTGCACATTCTAACCCTTCAGACCTTTAAGTAAAGAAAAGCTGATTTTTTTAAATGAATTTATCATTAAACTGGTCAATTTATCAGATTTGTTTGGTAGACTGGCTGATGCGCGTGTAATTTTAACCGGACAAGCAGGTTTAGTATTGATGAGTGTATATGACGCAGAGTTGGTTGAGCAATTTGGAGAAACCATCTATCAAAAGGGATTGAATTTTTATCTGCAAGATCAGGTTAGAAAACTTAAACCCATATCATCACTTAACACAGTAACTGGTGTTGTTGAGTGTCGTAACCAAGTGTACCGAGTCGCTATCGACAAGGCGGATCTGTCTTCACTCTGTTCCTGCGATAAAGGTGGCAATTGTGAACATGCAGTAGCTGTGCTGATTGCGGCTGAAGCTGCCAACTTAATTAGTCGCTCACCCGTTAGTGCATTTTTACAGTGGCAAGAAAAACTGCATAAACAGCCTAACTGGGATCAAGGGTACTTCACGCAACTAACCGCAAGCAACGACAACTTACTGCATTTTGTGTTAAATCCGATTGTGGAACCCAACAGTGGTTTTACTCAAATTCAATTGCAACTGCATAACATCAAACATAAAGCCAATGCGGAAGATGCAGAAATACTTAATATCCTCAATCAAAATGTCGGCAGTAAATCATCGAGTCAAAGATTATTAATAGGTCACAATGCCAGCGAAGCTCTACCTTTATTATTAGAATCAAACCGCTGTTATTGGCAAAGCAATAAATCTAAAGCACTAAAATATGGTGCACCGCGCAAACTTTCTTTACAGTGGAAAAAACAAGCAGATGGCCAATTTAAATTGCAAATGCAATTAGATAAATCTGAACGCTGGTTTTTAATTGCCAGTGACAGACCTTGGTATATAGACCCACAAAAAGGCACCATGGGCGAAATTGAACACAATTTATCTGGGTTTAACTTATCTGCCTTAGCGAATTTACCAGAGTTAGATAAAAATGAACTGTTAGATTTCTCGGTTTGGCAAAACACCTATTGGCCAGAATGTACTATCAGCTTACCACTCGAACAAGTTATAGAAAGGGTTGAAGAAAAACTCACACCAGTGTTACGAATCGGATTAAACGAAGCTGGTTATATCGCCAAACTTAGATTACGTTACGGCGAGCACGAAATTCCAATGAGTTTAATCAGTGCACCTTTTGTCCAACTGCAACAACAAGACAAAATCATTCAAATTCAACGTACGCCGTCAATTGAACGCAAAGCCTTTTATTTATTAGAGTCGTATGGTTTTGCCCATACCAAAGGCAGTTCAACTAGCCAAGATTTTGAATTTTTCTACAACAGTGAAATTGGCGTGCGTTACGACCAATTTTGGCTGAATATATTTGAAGAAGTATTCCCGTTGTTATTATCACAAGGCTGGAAAATTGAATTTGAGCCAGGTGTTCAACCGATTAATGTCATTCAAGATCCTAGCTTTGAGTATCAAATTAGCGAAAGCCACGACTGGTTTAAACTTGGATTAAAAATTGATTTTGACGGACAAAAAATTGATTTAATCCCTGTACTGATTAACTGGTTGAAACAAACAGAAAACTGGAAGAATCAAACTGGTCGGGTCAAAATTGCGCTGAATCGTCACCAGTTTATTAAAGTAGATATAGAATCGCTTAAACCTGTGTTGGCAATTTTACAAGAAGCGAATAACAAACAAGCTAAGTTTTCTAACAGGCAAGCACATATACTCAACCAAATACCAGAAATTAATTCCTGTATTGGTGGCCAACATGTGCGCAAACTCGCACACCTACTCGAAAGTTTTGACGGTATAAAACATATAGATGTGCCAAAAAGCGTTAATGCAACTTTGCGCCCATACCAACAGCAAGGTTTAAACTGGCTAAGCTTTTTATTTGAATACAATTTTGGTGGCATATTAGCCGACGATATGGGCTTAGGTAAAACACTACAAACTTTGTGTTTGTTAGAGTCAATGCGCCTACAGGACAAACTAGACAAACCTGCGCTAATTGTTTGCCCTACAAGTTTAGTCGGTAACTGGCTGAATGAAGCAAATAGATTTACCCCTGAATTAAATATTACTGCCGCTTACGGACAAAACCGCCAACAAGTGTTAGATGAGCTAGAGTCATACCAAGTTGTAGTGACCACCTACCCTCTAGTTAATCGTGATTTTGAATTTTTGCTTGCACATGAATACAGTTTGATTGTATTGGATGAAGCGCAAAATATTAAAAATCCACGTGCACAAATGACCCAAAATATTAAGCAACTGATCTCTCGTCAAAGATTGTGTTTAAGTGGCACACCAATTGAAAATCACCTCGGTGAATTATGGTCGTTGTTCGACTTTTTAATGCCCGGCTTTTTAGGCACGTTAAATAAATTCAGCAAAGAATATCGCAAACCAATTGAGCAACTACGAGACAGAGAAACGCAAAATCGTCTGCATAGCAAAATTCATCCTTTTGTATTGCGCCGCAAAAAAGAAGAAGTTGCCAAAGAATTACCAAAGAAAACCGAGATCATCAAACACATCTCACTGGAAAACGAACAACGTGTATTGTACGAAGCAATCCGTGCAAGCATGGAAGACAAAGTGCGTAACATTCTAAAAATTAAAGGTTTGGCTAAAAGCCACCTTGAGTGTTTAGATGCGCTATTAAAGCTTAGGCAGATTTGTTGTGCACCACAACTGTTAGATTTAGAAAGCACTCAACAAATTGAACAAAGCGCCAAACTTGAATATTTAATAGATGTAGTGCCAGAAATGTTAGAAGAAGGCCGCAAGATACTAATATTCTCGCAGTTTGCAAAAATGCTGCATATTATCTCAGGTAAACTAACAGAATTAGGCATAGAGCACTCTAAACTAACGGGTGAAACACGCGATCGGCAAACACAAATTGACGCCTTCCAAAATGGCGAAGTATCTGTGTTTTTAATCTCGCTAAAAGCCGGTGGTACAGGCTTAAATTTAACCGCTGCAGATACTGTGATTCATTACGATCCCTGGTGGAATCCAGCTGCTGAAGCACAAGCGAGCGATCGCGCTTATCGTATCGGCCAGAAAAAACCTGTGTTTGTATATAAGCTAATTTGTGAAAATACCATTGAAGAAAAAGTCTTGCATATGCAAGAAAATAAAAAGCATTTAAACCAAAGCATGTTTGCTAAAGAGCAAGTAGATTCAGTAAAAGATTTAACCGCTGATGGTTTATTGGAGCTATTTAAAACCGCTTAATTAACTTACTAAATTTAAAATAAGACAACAATGAAGATGACAAATACCATGATTTGCCAGATTGTACGTCAAGGAAGATTTTTTGTTGCATCGTCCAAAACGACCTTGCAACCAGTACAGAGCGATTTATAGGCAGGATACGTATGAAAATAGCTTATTCTTTGGCCGTGCTCTTTGTCTTATTTATGTTTAAAACCTTCTTTTTAGTTCAGTTGGGACTAGCGGAAGCAGCCTTGATAATAACAAGCAATTTAATCAATTTGCTGATGCTCAGTTTGATGATTTATAGCAATACACAGCTGAAGCGCAGAGCTGATTTTTTTAACTATGCGAGTGTTCTATTAGTATTAACAACGCTGACAATTATCCTTGATGGCATCAGTTTCGTCTCTGCAGTTTTTGCACTGAATCTGTGTTACCTAATGCTGCAATATCGCAGATTCAGGCCTGCTCCCACAAATAATTCCTAGTGCGCTGAAATGATTAATAACCAGACAACGGACGACAGATTAACGACAAAACGATAAAAACAGTTTGCCACGCTCAGCGAAGTTAACAAACTCACCAAAACTTGGCGCTGCAGGCGACAATAAAATCACCTGGCCAGCTTTGGCATGTTGATTCAGCCAAGCCATGCCAATGGCCATGTGCTCAAAGTATTGAGCTTTACTCGCTAAATCGGCTGGTAATAGCCTTAATATACGTTTACCTGTTTCACCTAATAATAGAATTTTATTGAGTTGGTAATTATCTAGTGCGCTAATTAACTCAACATAACATTGGCTGCGCTCTGCCCCACCTAAAATTAAATTAATCTCTTGGTTTTTATAACAGTCTAGTGCACATAAAGTGGAATCGGGTGTAGTGGATATACTATCGTTTACATACAGAACAGAATTTGTCCCCTGCACTTCCTGCAGTCTATGTTCTAACGCAGCGAAACCATTTAACTTAGTTAGCAGCTGCCGCCAATCAAAGCCTAAGTGCTCGACTATAGCTAAACAAGCAGCTAAGTTTTTTAGGTTGTGTTGGCCTTTTAGTGAAAAGTTATGTGTTAGTTGTTCGTCCTTGTAGTAGAGCTGATTATCTTTAATGTGGAATCCACATTCATCTGCAAACGCCAGCTTGCACACGCCATTTGATAGTTCGTCTAAAGCAAGATATTTAGCGGATAGGCTAGATTGAGCGTTATACACCACGGCATCAGCAAAATTATCGCGTGCCAGCCTAGTCTTATCTAAATAATATTGTTCAGCAGTTTGATGCCAAGGAACATGTTCTTGAAATAAATTCAGCAATAAAAAGATGTCTACTTGGCTATGTAAATCCGCCAATTGGTAGGACGACAACTCTAATATAGTCCAACTATTTTCATCTGGTTTTACTTCTAAAATAGCCCGGCCTAAATTACCTGCTAGCTCATTGTTTACGCCTAATAAGTTAAACAAATAATGCAGTAGACTCGCTGAGGTACTTTTACCTTTGGTACCAGTTACAACAATAGTTTTAGCCTGAGGGTATGCATCAAACCACATTTGCGTAGTTGAAGTAATTTTACTGCCCGCATGCTTAAACAAATTAACTTCAGCTCGGTATAAGCTGATACCAGGGCTTTTAATCACATAACTAAATTGGCGGTTGATTGCCTGTTCAATGCCCGGCTCACCATATAAGTATTCAATACCATGTTGCTGAGCATAGTCTTGAGTTGCTTGCTCATAAACATCAGTCAATAGGCTAAAATTGAGCTGCCGGCTGGCTAAATAAATGGCTGCACTTTTTCCTTCAACCCCAAAACCCCAAATTAGATATGTGTTCATCTTATCGTCCTAACTAAACAAAGCAGCCCAGTGTGCTGGGATAAAATGCTCTTGACGTAATGACATTAAGTCATTTTCGCTACGCTGTAATAATTCAGCTCCGTAGTTTTTTACAACCTCGGGAGCAAGTTTTTTGACTATAGGCCAGTCCTGTGAGCCAGACCGCTGAGATAACATATAAATTGCAACCGCAGACTCAAGTTTTTCACCAACACATTCCCAAGGTTTTTCTGTAGTTAAACCAACAAGCGACTGGTAATCAGCTAAAAATTCAATATTTTGTAATGGGTTACCAGCAAATATTTGCGACATTCTTTGTTCTGAAACGCCGGCGACAGCAAACATTAAATGAACAAATTGGCATTTAGGGCAAGCCAAACACCAGCGCAGCTGTGATTTTTTCTCACGTAATTTAAAAGCTTTATTGCATGAGGTAAATACAGCGTCATATTTGTCCGTTTGGCAAAATTGTTTAACTATGCGCATTTCAGTTTGCTGACGCAATAAAGAAAAATATCGAAAAGGTACAGTTAACTCATTTGCTAATAGCTGGCTAAAATCTCGTTCAAAAGCCAAAGATTTACTGTATTGGTGATTAACCTCAACCCCATTGTGTACGACAGTTGCTTCACTAGCAGACGCTTCATTACTAGTCACGACATAATCACAACCTAAAGCAATAGCGACAAAACTCGCAATAAAACTGATTATTGCGGTAATTGGCACATGCCCATTCAAGCCACCTTGCGCATTTAACTCAAACAACTGTTCGTCTAATTGGCGTTTTACTTTAACTAGAGGCAAACCAGCTGCCTTTGCACAATCGACAATGGGCTGGGCCGGATTAACCGCAAAAAGTATAACTTCAATATTTTGTTGTTTTAGAGCTTCTATCGAAACTAACGAGTCTTTACCGCCACCAATAAGCACTAAAGCTTTATGGCGCTGCTCAGCCTTTGTTTGGATCTGATTTACCGTGTCATCTTGTCTTTCCACTTCGCTACTGCTGTGGAATTGACATTTATCGGTTAAATCTAATTGATTGCGGTAAGCAAATTCGGCCAAACCTAAGCGGTACAACTGAGTAAAAAATTCACTTGCGTTGGCCGACAGAGCGATTGAATTATGCTGTAACTGAGCATAAGGGCTAAGCTTAAGATAACTAACGCCAGCAGCTATTAATAAATAGTTAAGTAACTTATCTAAATCTGCAGTTATCGCTGGAAATTTATCCTGTGGAAAATCAAAACTTAGCGTTTCTGAAAAATGATAAGCATCAGCGCGATAATTTAAAACAATTTGTTGTTGATGGGATTTGTATTGATAACTATCGAATGAAAACTGCTGAAACAACAAAAGAATTATCCCACTGATTAAAATGAGATTATTTTAACCGAAATTAGATAATTTTAAACAAGCTAACGAGATATTTATGGAATTACAAAAGAAAGGATTTGGAAGGGTCGACACATTTATTGAGCGTGCACTCACGTATTCGACCCCAGCAATTGGACTTAATTAAGCGTTACAAACGTCTTTTAAGTTTTTACCAGCTTTGAAAGAAGGTACGTTAGCCGCTGAAATTTCAATAGGTTGACCTGTTGAAGGGTTACGACCTGTACGAGCTGCACGGTGTTTAACACTAAAAGTACCAAAACCAATTAGCTCAATACGGTTGCCCGCAGCTAATTCTTCAGTAACAGTGTCCATTAATACGTTTAACGCTTTACCTGCTTGAGCTTGAGATAATTCAGCACCATCGGCGATTTTTTTAACGAGTTCCGATTTATTCATTATTATTCCTCAGTTATTAACATCTGATTTATTCGAGAGAGCCCAATCTATAAGACCTCAAAGTAAATTGCAATGGAATTTTTCACTAAAATTAAAATTAACTCATTGCAATTGATGACATTAAGTCAGTTTCTTGGTTACGCCAAGATTATTGCCAACAGGTTTTGTGCCTCTGCTTGCTGCTCAGCATCCCCTTTTTCAATCACTTCTTCTAATGCAGTTTGAGCCGCTTCTATATCGTCAATTTCGATATAAGCTATGGCCAAATCTAACTTAGCTTGCATACCATTGGCATTTTCTGCATCTACATCTACGCTAGCAATATTTTCTTTCGCAATAAAATCATCAAGCCCAACATCATCTAGAGGTTTAGAATAAGGTTCGTCGCCTTGCTCTTCATTATCAAGCTCTTCCAACAAAGCGTCTACATCAACCCATTCATCTGAATTAATGTCAACATCGGCAATATCTTCAACTAGGACATCATCTTCTGCTATTGGCTCCGCAGCTAACAAACTGTCCATATCAAGTTCATTGTCATCTGCTGCAACTTGACTATTCTGCTCTTTGGATAATTCATCTAGCAGTGCGTCAAAATCAGCATTTTCAAGATCCGCTAGCTCCTGCAGTGAGCTGTCGTCGCTAATATCAATTTCAGCATCTTGGTCTAAAACTAAATCATCTTCTGTTGGCTCAGCTTCAGTATCCAACAAAGCTTCGATATCAAAGTCATCTTCTGCAGCTAAATCTATTTCTAAACTATCTTCTTCATCTAACAAGGAATCCCAATCTAATTCTTCGGCGATCTGAGGTTCGCTGTCGTCTGCGGATAGCTCAGTGAAATCTTCCGCTAACAAGTTATCGTCAATTTCCGGTGGTAACTCTTCTTCAACAGATAATGCTGCGTCTTCTTCGGTAAAGTCATCTGCGAGTAAATCATCATCTAATTCTAGTGATAACTCGTCATCAACTTCATCTGGTTGGACTTCTAGTTCAGGCTCGACATCAGTTGCAACTTCTTCATCTAACGCTAGCTCTGCTTCTAAATCTGTGTCTAATTCATCTAAAGATAATTCTGCATCTTCTTCGGTGAAATCTTCGGCAAGCAAATCATCATCTAATTCTAGTGATAACTCGTCATCAACTTCATCTGCTTGGGCTTCTAGTTCAGGCTCTGCATCGCTTGCAACCTCTTCATCTAATGCTAGGTCTGCTTCTAAATCTGTGTCTAATTTATCTAACGATAGCTCAGCATCTTCTTCAGTGAAATCTTCAGCAAGCAAATCATCATCTAATTCAATTGATAACTCGTCATCTACTTCATCTGATTGTACTTCTAGTTCAGGCTCAACATCTGTTGCAACTTCATCATCTAACGCTAGCTCTGCTTCTAAATCTGAGTCTAATTCATCTACAGATAATTCTGCATCTTCTTCGGTGAAATCGTCAGCGAGTAAATCATCGTCTAATTCAACTGATAACTCGTCATCAACTTCATCTGCTTGTGCTGCTAGCTCAGGTTCGACATCAGTTGCAACTTCATCATCTAACGCTAGCTCTGCTTCTAAATCTGAGTCTAATTCATCTAAAGATAATTCTGCATCTTCTTCGGTGAAATCGTCAGCGAGTAAATCATCGTCTAATTCTAGTGATAACTCGTCATCCACTTCATCTGATTGTACTTCTAGTTCAGGCTCAACATCTGTTGCAACTTCATCATCTAACGCTAGCTCTGCTTCTAAACCTGAGTCTAATTCATCTACAGATAATTCTGCATCTTCTTCGGTGAAATCATCTGCGAGTAAATCATCATCTAATTCAACTGATAACTCGTCATCAACTTCATCTGCTTGTGCTTCTAGCTCAGGCTCTATGTCGATTGGAACTTCACCTAGTTGCTGTGTAGCTTCTTCACCAACAAAGTCACTATCCAGAGATAAATCTTCAGCGTGTTTTTCTTCGGCGGAAATTTGTTCTTGTTCAGCAGTTGCTAAATCATTTTCAGCGACGTCATCCAACAAACCATCAATATCTAGATCTTCTGCGCTTATATCATCTTGCTCTGCAACTGTATCATTATCCGCCACTTGGTCGAGCAAAGCGTCAGCATCCAGTTCATCAATCTCTTGCTCTTGTGTTTCGTCAAGCAGCGCATCAATATCAATGTCATCGTCTGCTAAATCAGAGGTTTCATGCTGTAACGCGTCATTAGCTTCATCTACGGCTTGGCTTTGTTGATTATCACTAACAGTTTCGTTTTCACTCAACAATGCATCAATGTCTATATCATCATCGTCAGCTATTTCTTGCTCTGACGTTGAGTCGGCTTCAACATCATCAATCAAGTCTTCATCTTCAGCCAACATAGAATCCAAATCGACATCTTCACTTATTTTCGATTCGTCGACAGGTTTGTTATTTGCCATGTCTTGTTCTAACAAGGCATCAAGATCGTCTAAGTCATCATTGTCGAGTAAATCATCTTCTGCAGCCTGTTCATCAGTCTCAGGAAGATCATCTTGCGCACTCTCTAATAACGCATCTATGTCTTCATCCGCTACATCAACTTGCGCTTCAGCGGTTTGATTTTGACTATCTTCTAATAAAGCATCTATATCTTCAGCGGCTAAGTCATCACCAGCGTCTATATCGTCGGCTTGATTTCCAGCTAATAAAGCATCGATATCGTCTACATCTACTACTGAGTCATCTGAATTATTTTGTTCGAGCAATGAATCTATATCATCAGCATCGACCAAGGAGTCGTCTGTGTCTGAATCAACCGAATCAAATAGTGAATCTAGATCATCTTGTGATAACTCGTCAGACTCTAGTGCTTCACTTTCTGATAAATCATCACCTAAATCTGCACTCGCTTCTTCTAACAAGGCATCAATGTCATCCGCAGCAAGATCGTCATCACCTATAATATCGTCTAAAGATTGATCTAGTAGATCATCAGCCAATTCATCATCCAATGCACTGTCAGGTACATCTAATAAATCGTCGTCATCTTCTTCGAAAATTAAATCGTCACTTTCAGTATCTTCATCAAGCGGTGGCAACAAATCATCGTCATCATCTAAACGAATTTCTTCTGAGGATAAATCAGGTGCTAACGGAGCAACAGGTGCGGCTGGCGTTGGTGCTTGTGGCGCTAGATTAAAATCATCTTCTGGCGCAAATTGTTGGCTAGATTGAGCTTGAGCAGGCGCTTCAGCCGTTTTTTCTTCTGCACGATTTTTCGCTTTAAACCACCAAACTATCCCACCAATAATTAACAATGCAGGTAAACATGCAAGTAGTATCATGTACACAATACTATTCGACACAGCCTCGACAAATTTTGTCCAGCCACTTCTATTCGCTTCTTCTATCTCTTTGCGTTGCTGATCCAATAACTCAGTTTGTTGTGTCAGCATTTGTTCCATTTGCTGTTGTAAAACACTACCTTGTCCAACTTGTTGTTTTAACGACACCACTTCTTCATTAACATTGGTTAAGCGATTTTTTAACCGCTCGTTCTCTTCAAGCAAGGCTTGAATATTTTCTAATGAAGCGGCAAATTGTTCTCTTAATACACCATACGACTCTAACTGCGCTTGTTGCAGCTCGGAAATTTTGTCTTGCAGTTTGTTTGCAGCATTTTCTAAATCTGCTTGTTTGGCGGTTTCTTGCCGTTTTTTCTCTTCAGGATTGGTTTTCGCGGCAAGATAACGCCTTTGTTTTTCTGCCCAAATTTCGTCATCTAGATCTGACTTGTTTTTTGCCGCGGTTTTATTAACTTTGCGAATAGCAGATAAGGTGGGTAAATTAAGCACAGCACCATTGCGCATGCTATTTAAATTGTTATCAACAAATGCGTCTGGATTTGCTTGATAAATAGCAACCATAACTTGATAAGTGGACAAGCTAGGATCTGGTTTGTGTTCAGTGGAAATTTGCCAAAGTGTATCGCTGGAGCGAATCGGCCCATAAGTCAGGCCAGATAATCCATCATCGTTTTCTTTGTCACCTCGAATACGCATTTCAGCATGCGCGTCATTGCTTACACCCACTTGGAGTAAACTGACGGGAGCTGCCGTTGCCAACAAGCATAATGTTGTTAATCCGAGATTTTTTAACCAGCGCATTCTGTTAATGTCCTACCCTTTGGCGTTTTTTTGACGCATTTTTATAATTTTAAGCAATCCTTGTTCCATCAATGGATTTTCGAATCGTTTTTATTCACCTTTTATTAAACTGGTATTAAAACCAAGGTTTGTAAAGGTTGGATACAAGCTGTCATCACAGTATATTTTCAACGATGTTAGTTCGCGTCTAATTGAATAGTTACGACGTAAACTGTCAAAACTATCCGGTGATTTGGCTAACCCTAAGCGGAAATCAACATCATCGTTACGAATATCATAGACCAAATTCATCAAAGCTCTAAATTGGCGCTGACTTAATTGGTATTTTTCGGTTAAAACCATATGGTCTACTGCCATTGCTGGTAATAAATCTTGTAGTTTTATTTCGACCGGTAGTTCCAACCTTTGACATAAAATTTGATACAAAATTTCAGTACCGCGCGCTTTACCTTCTAAACTGTGCCCTGCAATATGTGGCGTGCCAAATTCTAATAAAGGCAACAATGCCATTTCTATTTCAGGTTCGTTTTCAAACACGTCTAACACAACACGCAAGTCATGTCCTGCAGTTAGCACTTCAACTAAATCTGCATTATTAATAACTTCACCACGACATGCATTAATTAAAATGGTTTCTGGTTTTAGTTTTAATAATGTTTGTTTATCAAACATATGGTGTGTCGTATGTTTGCCCGACTTAACATAAGGCACATGGCAAGTGATAAAGTCACAGGCTAACACGTCAGTAAAACTCGCACTGGCAAAAGCGCTCTCAAGCTCAGCTCGTACCGGGTCAAACTGAACAACTTCACAACCTAAAGCAGCAAAACGCTTAGTTAAGCGTTTGCCAATTTGTCCAACACCAACAATAGCAATCTTTTTATCTTTTAATGCAAAACCATACTTATTGGCTAAGTTCAAACCACTACTGATAACATAATCAGCTACCGCATCGGCATTACAGCCAGCGGCTGGCGCCCACTCTATATTACGCTCAGCTAGGTAATCTGCATCTATATGGTTATAACCCGCAGTAGCAGTACCAACAAATTTGAGTTTAGTACATTTGTGTAATAAAGCTTCATTTACTTTAGTGGTTGAACGGGTTAATAAATAATCAGCGTCTTTGATGTCATCTGCAGTAACTGTTCTGCCAGAAAAACGCGTTATTTTGCCAAGACCGGCAAAAAATTCTTCAGCGTATAATAAGGAATCTTCGATAAAAAAATGCGGTTGAGTTGTCATGTTGCACCTGAGGTTTACACCTTAAGCACTATATGTATATAAGCTTAAGGTGTAATTACTGAGTTTGATTTATTGGTCGAAACGCTTGAATACTAAAGTAGCGTTGGTGCCACCAAATCCAAAGCTGTTAGACATAACCGTATTTAATTTTTGCTCACGGGTTGTCATTACTACGTCTAAACCTTCAGCTTTCTCATCTAAAGTTTCAATATTGATCGAAGGTGCAATAAAGTCATTTTCTAACATTAATAACGAATAAATTGCTTCGTGCACACCAGCTGCACCTAAAGAGTGGCCTGACATGGCTTTAGTTGCACTAATTGCTGGTTTGTATTCGCTAAATACAGCTTGTATGGCTTCTAATTCTTTAACATCACCAACAGGCGTAGAAGTACCATGAGTATTAACGTACTCAATTTGTCCGTCTACCGTCGCCATTGCTTGTTGCATACAACGAATCGCACCTTCACCAGATGGAGCCACCATATCGTAGCCATCAGAAGTTGCGCCATAACCAACGATTTCAGCGTAAATTTTTGCACCACGTGCTAATGCGTGTTCAAGTTCTTCAACAACTAAAATACCGCCACCACCAGCGATAACAAAACCATCACGGTCTGCGTCGTATGTGCGAGAGGCTTTGTCTGGTGTATCGTTATACTTAGTTGAAAGTGCACCCATACCGTCAAATAAACACGCAAGGGTCCAGTCTAATTCTTCACTACCACCAGCAAAAACAACATCTTGTTTGCCTAATTGGATTTGTTCCCATGCATGACCAATACAGTGAGCAGAAGTTGCACAGGCTGAACTCATTGAATAGTTAACACCTTTAATTTTAAATGGTGTTGCCAAACACGCTGATGCGGTTGAGCCCATAGTTTTAGTCACCATATATGGACCAACACGACGAACACCTTTTTCACGCATTGTATCGGCAGCAGCAACTTGGTTAGCTGAAGATGCACCACCTGAGCCAACAATTAAACCTGTACGTGGGTTTGAAACTTGCTCTTCTGTTAAACCTGAATCAGCAATCGCTTGTGCCATAGCGATATAAGCATAACCTGCGGCATCACCCATAAATCTTAATTGTTTTCTATCGATATGCTCTGATAAGTCGATATCAACCTTACCCCAGACCTGACTACGCATGTTAACGTCAGCAAATTGTTGAGAGTGTGTAATACCCGAACGGCCAGTTTTAAGTGAATCTGTCACTTCTTGTGCATTATTTCCGATACTTGAAACTATGCCTAGGCCTGTAATCACAGCTCTTTTCATATTAATCCTCTCATTTGTAGTCGCACCTTTGTGCATGCTTACCATGTAATTCTTTTCTCAAAGTTCGTATTATACCCAAGCTACCCTAAGATGCTAGATTTCGACAAGAGATAAAAAGCATTTAGAATAGGCCTATTTATGGGTAAAATGCGATGTTTGACCTTCTTTGAGCGCAGCAACTTGACTAAAATTACCCCCGCCCAGATAGAATTTAGACAAAATGGTACGCCTGTATCACAAAGTTTTGATGACATTTATTTTTCACAAGAAGATGGTTTAACTGAATCAATTGAAGTTTTTCAACAAGGCAACCAGCTATTTGAACGCTGGCAAACATGTGAAAAATCAGTTTTTACCATAGCTGAAACTGGCTTTGGCACGGGTTTAAATTTTTTAGCGCTGTGTCAAACCTTTAGTCAATTTGTTGCACAAAATCCAACACATAAATTAAAACGACTACATTTTATTTCGTTTGAAAAGTTCCCTTTAACCAAAGAGGCACTGCAACAAGCATTAGCGAGCTGGCCAAGTTTGCATACTTGGTCACAAGCGCTAATTGAAAATTATCCTTACTTAATTGCAGGCCCACACAGAATATTGTTGAATGAGAATATTCAACTCGACTTGTGGTTAGGTGATGTGCAAGACAGCTTGCAACAAATGCAAGATCACAAATTATACCAAGTGAAAAAACCGCCGTACTTTGGTGAACAAGCCGAGCGCAAAAAAATTGGCCAAGGTTTTGTTGATGCCTGGTTTTTAGATGGTTTTGCCCCAAGCAAAAATCCAGATATGTGGCAACAAAGTTTATTTGAGCATATGGCACGGTTATCAAGCAACAATGGCTCGTTTTCAACTTTTACCGCCGCAGGTTTTGTCCGTCGAGGCTTAATATCAGCTGGGTTTGAAGTAAAAAAAGTCGCTGGTTTTGGCCGTAAACGTGAACGTATTCAAGGACAACTAACACAAAAAAATCAGCTTAATCCACCCAGCCGACAACCGGTTGCTGTTATTGGTGGTGGTATAGCCGCAATTTGTACAGCACTACAACTCGTCAAACGAGATGTACCTGTCGATTTATATTTTGAAAAAGCGGCCAACGGCGCTTCTGGTAATCAACAAGGTGCCATTTATCCACTATTGCAAAACGAGCATAACAACTTAATTGAAATTTATATCAAGGGTTTTTATTTCGCGAAACAGTTTTATCAAGACTATTTAAATCTATTCGACTTTCCGCTGCAATGGTGCGGTGTTGCTCAACTTAATTTTTCCAAGATTATTGCTGAGCGTCAGCAGGCTATAACGAATAATCCCTATTTTCCAACTGATTTAGTCAGAGCTGTCAGTGCTGAAGAATTATCCAAACTTGCTGGCATTAAACTTGACGTTGATGGTATGTATTATCCGAGCGGTGGTTGGATGAGTCCAAAATTATTTGTCCAAGCAGCCATTGAATATTTAACTGAGCATAAGCAATGCCGCGTCTACCCACAGCATAAATTGCTCAATTTAAACTACAGTGGTGAGCATCCAAGTTGGCAACTTAATTTTTTATGCGCTGATAAGTCAGCAACAACTAATAATTATACTAAGGTGGTTTTAGCGACCGGCCATCAGCTTGAGCAATTTGCGGTAACCGAACATGTTGTTATTGAAGCGCTGCGAGGACAAGTAAGTCATTTAACCGCAACCGCTGAAATGGCAAAACTTAAAACGGTTTTGTGCCATAAAGGTTACTTAACGCCGAATTGGCAAGGCGAATATTGTATTGGTGCAACTTTTAGTCGAGATTTGAATCTAACATCAAATATCTCGAGTGACAATCTAACGAATGTACAGCAACAACAACATTTTTTACCAAACCAAGCAGATAGTTTTGCCGTACAACATATTGTCAGTGAAAGAGCAGCTATTCGAGCAGCCAGCTTAGACCATATACCTTTAATGGGTGAAGTGCTTTCAACCACAGAGCTTAAATATTGTCATGCGAAAAAACATAGACAAAGACCGAAAGAGTTGACCGCTGAACAGCAATATAAAGGATTGTATTTGTTATCTGGTTTAGGCTCTAGGGGACTAACAACAGCGCCTTTGTTGGCAGAAACACTTGCAGCGACAATAAACAATGAGGGGTTGCCATTGTCGCACAAGATGTTCGAAGCGCTTAATCCAAACCGTTTTTTTTATAGAGGGATAAACCGCGGTTTGGTATAACTAGTTCTATGGGTATGTGAACTTAAACCTTGTATCGGTAGACGATCAGCAAACTTGAGTGGAATTTTTAAAATTATGCAACAAGATGACGATTGGGATTTGTTTAACCAAGAAATGGGTGACATAAAACCGCTTAAACAAGATAAAGTGTTAGTGAATACAAGCAATAAAAAAGCGCTTGATCCACAAGCAATGGCTGAGCATTTATACAAATTAAAACAACAGCAAAAAATTGAGCAGTTAGGTTTAACCACTGGCTATGTTGAACCCATAGACCCGTATGACCCTCTCGATTATAAAAAAGATGGTGTGCAAGATGGCGTGTATAAAAATTTACGCCAAGCAAAATATTCAGTAACCAACAGGCTAGATTTACGCCAACTATCGGTAGAACAAGCGCGTGTAGTTTTGTTTGAATTTATCCAGCAAAGCCAGAATGACAATCATAGATGTTTATTGATACAACACGGTTTAGGTTTAAATAATCAACCTCATCCAGCTGTGATAAAAAGCTATTTGAACAATTGGTTAGAGTGTTTTGAACAGGTACTTGCTTATCATAGTGCACCAAAAAATTTAGGTGGTTTGTCTGCAACCCTTGTATTGTTGAAAAAATCTGACGAGAAAAAACGCGAAACCAAAGAACATATTCAGAAACGATTAGGCTAATTGATTTTTTCGATTAGCTTTTAGATTAACTGACGCTAGACTTGATATAATTTTATCTAACCCCATTTTGTAAAAAATCATCACTGATTGAGCTACCCTGCTCGTCAGCTTATATAAGAATTTGGAGAATAATCATGAGTGACGCAAGACATTGCCGACTACTAATTTTAGGATCTGGCCCTGCAGGTTATACATCCGCGGTTTATGCAGCACGTGCTAACTTAAACCCAGTATTAATTACCGGCATGCAACAAGGTGGTCAGTTAACCACAACAACTGAAGTTGAAAACTGGCCTGGTGATGCACATGACTTAACAGGTCCTGCGTTAATGGAGCGTATGCAAGCGCACGCTGAACGTTTTGAAACCGAAATTTTATTCGACCACATTCACACAGTCGATTTTTCAAAAAAACCTTATACCTTAGAAGGTGATTCAGGTCAGTACACTTGTGATGCATTAATTATCTGTACTGGTGCTTCTGCTAAATATTTAGGTTTACCATCTGAAGAAGCGTTCCAAGGTCGTGGTGTATCTGCTTGTGCAACTTGTGATGGTTTCTTCTACAGAAACCAAAAAGTCGTGGTTGTTGGTGGTGGTAACACTGCTGTAGAAGAAGCCTTGTACCTTTCTAACATAGCGTCTGAAGTACATTTGATTCACCGTCGTGATACCTTCAAATCAGAGAAAATTTTGATTGACCGCTTAATGGATAAAGCACAAAACGGTAACATCACTTTACACCTAGACAGAACTTTAGACGAAGTATTAGGTGATGACATGGGTGTAACTGGTGTACGTATTAAAGACACCAAATCAGACTCGACTGAAGAATTAGAAGTTGCAGGTGTATTTATCGCAATTGGTCACAAGCCAAATACCGACATTTTTGCTGGTCAGTTAGAAATGAAAGATGGCTACATAGTGATTAATTCTGGCTTAAACGGTAATGCGACTTCGACTAGCGTTGAAGGTGTTTTTGCTGCTGGTGATGTATGCGACCACATTTATCGTCAAGCAATTACCAGTGCCGGTACTGGCTGTATGGCAGCATTAGATGCTGAGCGTTATTTAGACGCACAAAAATAGTTGTGTAGTTATATTATACTAACCAACTCAAAATAGAATTGCAGAGCGCTGCAATTCTATTATCTTCTGAGTTTACTCAAGCCTGGAGGTGCCAAATAGCCCTATATCAACTCGACCCCCAGCATATCTATTTTCCACCCGCTCAATTAGCACTCGAATCACCCAATGGTTTATTAGCTATAGGTGGTGAGCTCAAGCCGGCTTGGTTATTAAAAGCCTACAAAAACGGTATATTTCCTTGGTTTAATCCGGGTGAGCCAATATTGTGGTGGAGTCCAGATCCGCGTGGTGTTATCCGGCCTAATCAAATTCATGCAAACAAAAGCCTACGTAAATATTTAAAAAAATCTGGCTTTAGCTACAGCGTCAATCGTGCTTTTTCTCAAGTTATTCAAAACTGCGCTACACTTAGACAAAAGACCGATGGTACTTGGATCACCAATGAAATGATCCAAGCTTATATCGAGCTACATCAACAAGGTCACGCCCACTCAATTGAAGTTTGGCAAAACCAGCAGCTTGTCGGTGGCCTGTATGGTATCAATATTGGTGGATTGTTTTGTGGAGAATCTATGTTTCATTTAGTTTCTAACGCATCAAAAGCAGCTTTTAATTGTTTGGGACAAGTTTGTCAACAATTGAATATTCAATTAATTGACTGTCAAATGGTCAACCCCCACCTCGAAACTTTAGGGGTTTATGAAATGTCTAGAGACGAGTTTTTGACTGAGTTAAGCAATTTAGCACAACGAACCATTTCAGCAGATGCTTGGATAGCTAGAGAGCTGATTTATGAGCCATAATATTCCAATTCAATTTGGTATTTCACAAGAATTTGCTTGTGACTATCTCCCGAATGAAACTGAACGTTTATTGGTTGCGCTCGACAATATAGTTTATACCCCTGAAAATTACGAAAAGCTTATGGCACTTGGTTTTCGCCGCAGTGGTTATCAAGTGTACCGCCCACATTGTCAGAACTGCCAAGCCTGCCAATCAATCCGTATAGACAGCCAAGAATTTAAACCGAGCAAAAGCCAAAAACGTCTGCTGAATAAAAACCAAGATATCCAAGCGCGTATCGTTTATAAAGTAACAGACACAGATTTTTATTATCCGCTTTACCAAAAATATATCGAACATAAACACGCCGACGGTAGCATGTATCCACCTTCCATCGAACAGTTTAATAGTTTTGTAAAAGCAGCTTGGCTCAACATAGGTTTTTTAGAATTGTCAGTAAATGACAGTTTAATTGCTGTATCAGTTATTGATGCGCTACCGAACAGTTTTTCTGCTGTTTATACATTTTATGATCCACTTTTGGCAAACCGCTCGTTAGGCACGTATGCCATATTACAATTGCTTGAGTTAGCGCGAATGTCGCAGCGCCAATATGTTTATTTAGGTTATCAAGTGGATGGCTGCAATAAAATGAACTACAAATCGCGTTTTTATCCGCACCAAAGATTACAAGCAGGACATTGGCTAACGCTAGATAAAGAAAAAGCTAGCTCAACAACGAGCTAGCTTAAATCTACACACCAATTAGTTGTTAGCCGCAGCTTCTGACTCTGTTGGCGACAATGGGTGAGAAACTAAACGAATATTATCAAAATACGCTTCGGTTCCTTCCGCTGGTGCACCTTGATAACTTAATTCAAATTGATCAACTCTAATTTCCGTACCTGTGCTTGATTTAAACTGTGCAAATACAGTTATTGATGTATTTGCTCCAGAATTAAAACTAATTTGATCTTTATAGAAACTATCATCACCTTTTGTAGTGCCCGCAGATTTAAGTGCAGAATAAATTGACTCTTTACTTGCAAGCCAATCAGTTGTTACTGTGATATCCGCATTAGTAGAGGCACCAAAGACAATTGACGAATCATCATTTGATTGTTTGTATAAATTATAAATCGACATTGTATAGTCTGTGTTTGCTAACACAGTAATGGTTTGTGCAATATACGGATTATGCGGCGTGCCTGTATCCGCACCTGAGTTCCAGACAAACTTGATTGACCCATCCGCGCCGCCAGCTGAATTGCTCGAATCTTGCACTTGACCAATACCAGTGCCCTCAACCACAGTCCAGCCTGTTTGTTTATCATCAAAGTTTGCATTTACAATAGGCGCTTTACTGGTAACAAAATCGTCAACGGCAGCAGTGATCACAGCGGTAGTTGCATTGGCAGAGTTAAAACTAACAGATTGAAAGCCATATGAGCTTGAGTTGGTTTCAGCTGCATAAGTTTGTCCGTCAACCGTTACAGCAAGCTTAGCAGCGCCTTTCATAAAAGCTGATAGTGTATAGTTAGTATTTGCTGCTACTGTGACAGTTTGACTAACATTCGCTGAATTGCTCGTTACCTTCAAGCTATTGCCACGAGAAAATACTTCATCATCCGCAGTCGTAATAACCGCACCGTTATTAGTCCAACCAGTGAAATCACCGCTATCAAAGTCATGATTCGCAATAGCGACTTTCTCAACATATACTTTACCAGGTGTCGGACGATAATTTTTTGGGCCAACGTCTGCCGGGGTCAGCGGCGCTAATAAGATGGTTTGATCTAATGCTTCATCAGCACCAGAGGTGGTAACACTAGAACGGGTTTGCCCGTCCATATCAATAGCAGGCGAGGTAAAACTACCAAGATTAACCACAGCGGCAGTTAAACTTGGGCTGTTGACTGTCGGGCGATATAAACCATCATTTCCTTTAGCCAATTCAGCATTCACCATAGCAAAACCTGTTACCGAAGTTAAACTATCCTGATCTGAAAACTTTTGCCCATGAATATAGTTGCCATCAAAAGTAGAGCCTGCAGGCATACTTTCACCATTAGTGCGAATAACAGGCCCAATTGCATCCGCAATTACATTATTTACAAAATAAATATCTTTAGGCGCTTGGTTATTATTGCCACCTGCTACGTTCAAACTATTCACACTATCAACAATAGTATTGTATGCAACTAATACGTTTTCGACATTTTGATAACCATTTTCAGTGTCACCCGAACCATCACCTGTTGTTAACACTATGCCGCCGTTCCAGTTAGAACTTTGAAAACGAGCACCTTCGATATAATTATTGGTTACTACATGGCCATCATCGACCAAACGTATACCGCCGGAAAACGGATTGTCATCACCAAAAATAAAATTATTGCTGATTGTCGCTTCAGCACCATGGCGGGTCACAATAGAGCCATTACTGTCACGCACTGTGTTGTTGCGAATAATATTATTGGCCGACTTGTTCGAAATAATTTCAGCTTCACCTTGAATACGTTCAAAATAATTGTATTCGACTATAGTATGAGAAGGTGCTGAATGTGTGGTACTTAAACCTAAACGAATGCCTTCGTATTCATTGTCACTGCTACCTGCGTATGCTTGTCCAAATGCAGGTGGTCTATCGGCAAAATAGTTGTGATCGATTTGTCCATAGTCAGCAGGAAAGCCGTTAGTTGCAAAGTCGTCTTCGGATGTCCAACGAGGGAATACCATTAGAGCGCCGCGAGATTCTTTACCAGAAAACCAACTGTGATCAACTCGATTATGGTGACCGTAAAACTCGACCCATTTTGAGCTACTGTAGTCTCCTCCGTCCATATCAATAATAGAGACTTCAGTCACTCGGCAATAACTGCACTCTGTTTCTTTCTCAAATTTAATAATTGAACTGCCTGATTCACCATCTCTAAAAACCAACCCTTGTAATACTATGTATTCACCACCTAAACGAGCTGAAATTTCTCCACCGGTAATGATGGCTTTTCCAGGATTTTCAGCTGCAACTGTGATAGGTTGTTCTTTAGTACCAACACCTTCGACACGTAATTCAAAATCTCCTATATAAGTCCCATCAGCTAAACATAATGTATCACCAGCAACTAAATCTTCAGCAGCATCTTCCAGCGCAGAAATTGAATTAACCACTTGGGTACAATTGACCGTAGGCACAGTATCGTCAGCTGATACTGGCGTTGTGTCTACAACGACCGGATCTACGCCCGTAATTGTGATGACTAAATCAGCAGTGGTGCCGTCAATCGAACTAACAGTTATAGTGTCTGTCAACATATCACTGGCTGACGCTAACGCAGCAACCGCACTATCCGTTGTATTCAACTCGTAAGTCCACTCACCTTCTGAGTTGATAGAAAAAGTACCGTATGTAGTTACCACATCATTTTGCGGGATAGCCGCTTCCTCAGAATCATCGTCTGAATCATGAATATATATTTCACCTTCCACTGCAGTTGCAGCATTATTAGCAATGGTTTTTGCCAAACCTGAAATTGATGCTGGCGTGTTGGTTATGACTTGATCCACACCTACTATAGTGATGACGATAGTGTGCTTGCTACCATCTGCCGAACTTATTTCTATCGAATCGGTTAATGTTTGATTGGCTGAGATAAGACCATTAACTGAGCTATTGCTGCTATCTAGTTGGTAAGTCCATGCGCCTTCTTTTGACAATGAAAAATTGCCATAAGTTGTAGGTATATCCTTCAATTCATTAAAATAGGCCTCACCATCATCTTGGTCGGTCACTGCGACTAAACCGTTTAAATCTGAATTCGCATCAACTTTTATTTCTTTTGTACTATCACCAGAAAAACTTGCAGGGCTGTTTGTAGTATCGTCGTCATCGTTATTGTCTGACACATCAAAGTCAATACAGGCAGTCAATGACATAAGCAACGCCACAGTTATTAAATTTTTTTTCATTAGAATGTCCTTTGTTAGTTTTTGTATGCATGATTTATCTAGATCAAATTATCAACATCTCAAGTTTGATCAAAACAAAAATACAACAAAGGTAAAACAAAATAAACAATTAATGACTTACATAAAAACAAATTTTAATCAATTTAATTGTAAGACAATTTTAGGATTGATGATTTAATACAATGGGAAGTCAAAAGTAATTGCGCTAAGAAATATAAAACAGCCAATATTAATGGAGAAAAAATCAGCTAAAACTTTACATACGGGGCGGCTTAGGGCATGATCTGCGCGATTTTTTTGAACGAGCTAAATTTCCGAGGTTTTTAACTGAATGGCTAAAGAAGATTGCATTGAAATGCAAGGTACGGTTTTAGATACCTTACCTAACACTATGTTTCGAGTAGAACTAGAAAACGGACATGTGGTCACTGCCCACATCTCTGGCAAAATGCGTAAAAACTATATTCGTATTTTAACTGGCGACAAAGTAACTGTTGAAATGACTCCATACGATCTTTCAAAAGGCCGCATCGTTTTCCGTCAACGTTAATTCTACTTCTGTAGCTCAGTTCGGTGCCTCACTGACTTTCATCTAGTGAGGCACATGAATGCTTCTACTCACTGTTTAATGAGTTTCAGCTAAGTCTTTTTCACTTTCAAATTGAAATGCTAACTCATCACCATTAACAGTAATAGTCACAGCACCACCTTTGCTTAAGGCACCAAACAAGAGTTCGTTTGCCAAAGGCTTTTTCAAATGCTCCTGAATAACACGCGCCATTGGTCGTGCCCCCATAGCTTTATCATAACCTTTAGTTGCTAACCATTCTCTAGCGTCACTTTGTAAATTAAGTGCCACACCTTTTTTATCCAACAAGCTTTCAAGCTCTGCGATAAATTTATCTACCACTTGCACAATAATTTCTGGCGATAAGTGATCAAACCAGATAGTGCTATCTAAACGGTTTCTGAACTCGGGTGTAAAGGTACGATTGATTTCATTCATAGCATCTGTGCTGTAATCCTGTTGGTTAAAGCCAATAGACTTACGAGTTGTTTCTTGCACACCTGCATTTGTGGTCATAACAAAAACCACGTTTCTGAAATCTGCTTTGCGGCCATTGTTATCGGTTAAAGTACCGTGATCCATAACCTGCAACAGAATATTAAACACATCCGGATGCGCTTTTTCTATTTCATCCAACAACACAACTGAATGCGGGTGTTTGATTACTTGATCAGTTAACAAACCACCTTGCTCATAACCTACATACCCAGGAGGCGCACCAATTAATCGCGATACCGCATGTCTTTCCATATATTCTGACATATCAATACGGATTAATTCGATACCCATAGCTTTTGCTAATTGCTGAGTCACTTCAGTTTTACCAACACCTGTTGGACCAGCAAATAAAAAGCTACCTATTGGTTTAGTTTCGTCACGTAAACCACTACGTGACAAGCGTATGGCTGCGGTTAAAGTTTCTATCGCTTGGTTTTGACCAAACACCACCATTTTCAAATTGCGCTCTAGATTCTGTAACACAGCTTTGTCTGAAGACGACACAGATTTTTCTGGAATACGAGCTATTTTCGAAATGATATGTTCAATGTCAGCTACATTAATGGTTTTTTTGCGTTTGCTAACAGGCAACAATCTTTGGTTTGCGCCGGCTTCATCAATAATATCTATCGCTTTATCAGGTAAACGACGCTCATTGATGTACTTAGCAGATAACTCAACAGCGGCCCTTACCGCTTTGTTGGTATAACGCACACCATGATGCTCTTCATAACGCGATTTTAATCCCAACAAAATTTTGGTTGTGTCATCAATTGATGGTTCAACCACATCGATTTTTTGGAAACGGCGCACTAAAGCTCGGTCTTTTTCAAAAATACCTTGGAATTCTTGATAGGTTGTTGAGCCAATGCATTTAATTTTACCACCTGACAATAGTGGTTTGAGCAAGTTCGACGCATCTAACACCCCACCAGACGCCGCCCCCGCGCCTATAATGGTATGTATTTCATCAATGAATAGGATGGCCTGCTCATCTTTTTCTAGCTCTTTTAACAGTGATTTAAAGCGCTTTTCAAAATCACCTCTGTATTTAGTACCTGCCAACAAGCCGCCCATGTCCAATGAGTAAATAGTTGCTTGTTCGATAACTTCTGGTACTTCACCATTAACAATTCGATAAGCTAAACCTTCAGCTATTGCAGTTTTACCAACACCAGCTTCACCAACCAATAATGGGTTGTTTTTACGGCGACGACACAATACTTGAATTGTTCGTTCAAGCTCTTGATCACGACCGATAAGCGGGTCGATTTTGCCAGCTTCAGCTTCTTTGTTCAGATTGGTCGAAAATGAGCGTAAAACACTACCAGTTTCAACTGAATCATTGCTTTCTTCTGCTTCAATAGAGGGTGGTTCGGCAGAGTCTTCCCCTTCGGTTTTTTTAATACCATGAGAAATATAATTCACCACGTCTAAACGAGATACATCGGCTTTTTTCAGCAAGTAGACGGCTTGAGATTCTTGTTCGCTAAAAATAGCAACTAAAACATTCGCGCCTGTAACTTCAGATTTACCAGAAGATTGCACATGAAAAACGGCACGTTGCAATACTCGCTGAAAGCCCAAAGTTGGTTGGGTTTCACGCTCTGCATCGTCTTCAGGGATAACAGGAGTGGTTTCTTGAATAAAGTTATTAAGATCTTGCTCTATTTGCTCAATCTGCGCACCACAAGCGACCAAAGCGTCGCGTGCAGCCGGATTGTTTAACAGCGCCAGTAATAAATGCTCGACCGTCATAAACTCATGGCGGTGTTCTCTGGCATCACGAAAGGCTTCATTCAAGGTTGTTTCTAAATCTTTATTTAGCATAAGGTACTCCACAGGCTAACAGTATTTGCTTTTGCGTCCTTACCATTACGCTTGTTCCATAGTGCACATTAGTGGGTGCTGATGTTCACGAGCATATTGATTGACTTGCGCGACTTTAGTTTCTGCAATTTCAAAGGTGAATGTACCGCATACACCTTTGCCCTCGTAATGAATCGTCAACATTATTTGATTGGCTTTTTCTAAGTCCATTCGAAAAAACTTAGTTAATACTTCGACCACAAAATCCATAGGTGTATAGTCATCATTATTGAGTATCACTTTGTACATTGGCGGTGGCTTTACCGCTTTCCGCACTGCTTCTTGTAATTCTCCTTGGTTTGGATCTGTTGTATTAGTAAATTTACTCATAACTCAAATATAGCTCGCGTTTTACCGAATGCATAACGATTTTCTCTTAAAGTTGAAATATACACTTTTTTTCAAATTTTGTTCTAATTTAACTTGACTGATTGCATAATTTATCTACAGTTTGATATGTAGTCGTTAAACTGAATTTCAAGTGGTATCAGAAAACGGCTGTTTAAGACGATTTTTAATTATCGACCCTGTTCAAGATTCAGAAGGAATTAGTAGTATGGCTACAGGTAAAGTGAAATGGTTCAACAACGCTAAAGGTTTTGGGTTCATCGTACCAGAAGGTAAAGATGATGACGTTTTTGCTCATTATTCAACAATCAGCATGGACGGTTACCGCACGCTTAAAGCAGGCCAAGAAGTTGAGTTTGAACTTGAAGAAGGTCCTAAAGGTCTTCACGCTACCAATATCAAAATCTCTGATATGGTTAAGTAACCCTTAGGTTAATCAGCTTTCTGATTTACTTGAAAAAGCAGCTTAAGCTGCTTTTTTTATATCTAATTTTCAAGTAAAGAAAGAATGGCATC
>NZ_JH767526.1:60758-74434 GCF_000281085.1 Catenovulum agarivorans YM01 | reverse complement strand
CCCAGCCATAAGGAATTGTGGGTACATTAATTCCCCTAGCAGATAAACCTTGTGGCACTGTGTGGCTGTTATCCGTTGGGTTCCATAAATCATTGGTAAAGGATAAGGCTGCATCTTCCTCTGCAATATCAGCTAAAGTGCCGCTGGCATCAATGTCAAAAACAAATGTTCCCAACCCATCGTAATCACAACTGCTAGTTGGTGCATACTCAATATTTGCTCTATGATCTGTGCCAACATAAACATGATTTGATTCATCAAATTCAAACGCTTGTCTTTGAGTTGCAGTGATCAAGGTATGATCTGCGCCTGGCGCAGCCCAATTACAAATAAAGCCTTCTATCCAGCCATTGGTATTGTCCATTTGCTCGCCATAACCGAAATGGCCTTCGCCATTGGCTAAGTCAGGGTCGTTTATGCCAACCAATAAGATACGGCTATTTGAATCACCCACACCAGCTTGCCATGCGTAAGCGTAATCGCCTTCAATTGTTGCCACATCAAACTCAGCGCCAAAAATACTGAAGTTTTCACTCCAGCCGTCCGAGTTAGCAGTTGAATCGTATTTGTTGCTAGGGTCCACTAATCCATCTGCATCAAACGAGCCTACAACTGAGTGACCACAAAGAGTCGCGGCTCTAGCTTGTAACGACATATCATCGCCATCACGGACGTAAGATAATGAGCCAGCAAGCGTACGCTCGTTTTGTTGGCAATTGCCACCAGGAAATTGAATACCCGCAACCGTTTCATCACCTTCAACCAAATACTGCAAATTGCCTTCATATACATCAAAATCAGCAGTTGGCTCGTGGGTCATTTGCAGCCAAATCGTATAATCTTGCCCGTCTACTGTGTAATCCAAATCAACAGTGTATAGCCAGATCCCACTTGCATTACTAATAGTCGCGTCGTTAAAACTGACATCCATTATGCCTTGATTGTCCATCGCAACTGTTAAGTCTAGTGTTTCACCATCTTCTGGTAAGTCTTCACCTTCACTATTGGCGACCGAGACTAAACTCGCTAAGGTCATAAGAGCCATACGCGAACGTGCTTGCACGCCTCTCATTAGACTATTGGTTTGTGCCACGACACAAGCCTGGCCAAATTGATTTTCAGCTAACCAAATACCTAAATCGCCGCCGGGTAAAGTTCCGTCCTGCATATCTGCAGAAGTCGCGTCAGGATGGCCTTGATAGCTGACTTGCGGGCCAAAACAATCTGCGCGTCCACCAGTGCTATAAAATGAATCAATCATAAATTCATCGCGTAGGGGTGTCATTCCGTTTAAAACTCGGCCAATACGCTGAGTAGCCCACAAATAATGCGGAATTGTGCCTCCACCGCGTTTCGCTGTACCACTCACTTGGCTTTCATCAGTTTCATCTTCAAAAGGTGACGCAACCATTAATCCCGTAGGAAAGACTTTCTCGCCTTGTTTATCCACTTGGCCACTAGAACCAGCATTTTCATCATCAACTTTGATATCAACAGAGCAGCCGACGGTGAATAAACTAGCGGCAATTAGTGAGAGTTTAAATTTATGCTTCATGTAGTTGTCCTTAAAAGTTTTTAATTGTTAGTTTTGACTTTATTTAAGACTAAACCAGATCGGCCAAATTGCGACAAATTAACCAACAAAGTGCTACAGTCGCCGCACTTTCAACAGAAGAAAAAAGTAAGCAGTAAATTTGTGAACTGCTACCTCAAGCGTTCAAAAGCAATCGCTTTATTATTTTGGTCTGTTAACAAACGAAAACGGCCAAAAATGCCCCGACTATTAATATGCTGCTTTAATAAGTTAATTGGCACTTGCACACGCACGCCATTTTCAGCGATTAACACCACATCATAAAAAGAGCCAGAGTATAAACTCTGGCACTCTGTGTAACTGACGTCTAATGTGAAAAAGTAGCTATTTAGCATTAAACTTTCCATCAAATGCTATCTATTGTTGCAATGCCTTAGATATTTTTTCAAATAAGTCTTTAGACAAGTTTGGTAGTGCCGCCAACTTTTCAAGCTCTGCACGAATAATAGTAATACGTGCAGCATCTAATTTAGCAAATTGAATTAGTGGCGTTATCATACGCGCGGCAACTTGAGGATTGATACTGTTCAATTTTTCAATCACTTGCGCCAAGAACTTATAACCTCGCCCACTACTATGGTGGAACTGTACTGGGTTAAACATAGCAAACTGACCAACTAAAGCACGTACTCTATTTGGATTATTCCAATTAAAATCAGGATGTGATTGTAAAGCGGTTATTTTCTCCAAAATATCATCTACATCTTGGCGCGCTTGCACCGATAACCATTTGTCCATAACTAAAGCGTCGCCACGCCATTGTTGGTCGAAATGTTGAATAATAGCCGTGAATAACTCACCACCAACTATGCTAGCGGCCGACATAGCCGCCAGTTTGTCTGTCATATTATCGGCCGATTGATATTGCTGATTAATTAACTCAAGCAAGTTCGCATTGTTGCTTTGCTTTGCGTTAATCGCCAACAAGTTTAAACAAGCATTGGCTAGAGCACGTTTTGCAATCGCAGCTTGACTATATTCATACTGGCTTGCATGATTTTGTTGATAACAAAGCTGCAATTGCTCAACCAGGTTTTGCGCCAAATCTTGCTTGAGGGATTTTTGCGCAAAAATAACATCATCAATATTTGCGCCGCCAGCAATCTCGAGCAAACTATTGACGCTTGGCACCGAGAGTATCTCGGCGAGCAATGCTTTGTCTGTATCTGAGTCTGCAAGTAAAGCCTGAATGGTTTGGTAGATAACACTTGGGAATTGATAATTTTTATCAGCAATTTTTGCCATTAAATGTTTATTGTACAGCGCCTGCATTAATTCCCATTTAGTATATTGACTGGTTTCAGCTGGAATTAAACAGGCTAACGCCGCATCCGAATAGTCGAATGACAATTTAACTGGGGCAGAAAAATCACGTAATAAACTGACAAATGGCTCAACTGATGTTTGAAATTCAAATGTTTGTGTTGCTTGAGTTAGCTGTAAAACTTGCTCTGCGCCACCTTCAATACCAGTTAATAGTTGACCTTGCTGATCAAAAAACGCAACGTTTACCGGTATATGCAACGCCTGCTTTGCTTTTTGCTCAGCCGTCGCAGGCGTGTGCTGACTCAGAGTAATACTGAAGACACCATCGGCGAAACTTGTTACAGCCGAGATTTCTGGTGTACCACTTTGGCTATACCAACGCTTGAATAAGGATAAATCAACATTGTTTGCATCTTGCATAGCTGCAACAAAGTCATCACAAGTGACAGCTTGACCATCATGGCGCTGAAAATAGAGTGCCATACCCGCTTGGAAACCCGCTTCACCTAGAATACTGTGCATCATACGTATGACTTCAGCACCTTTGTCATACACAGTCACAGTATAAAAGTTATTCATTTCAATAACTGATTCAGGACGAATCGGATGTGACATTGGTCCAGCGTCTTCGGCAAACTGGTGCTCACGCATAACTTTAACTTGCTGAATTCGATTTACCGCCCGCGAGCCTAAGTCCATACTAAACTCTTGATCTCTAAATACAGTTAAACCTTCTTTCAAACTAAGTTGAAACCAATCACGACAAGTTACCCGATTACCTGTCCAGTTATGGAAATATTCATGACCAACAATTGATTCAATACTTAAATAATCTGCATCCGTAGCACTTTGTTGATCAGCTAATACGCATTTAGAGTTAAAGACATTTAAGCCTTTGTTTTCCATTGCCCCCATGTTGAAGAAATCAACCGCAACTATCATGTAGATATCTAAGTCATACTCTAAGTTAAAACGCTCTTCGTCCCACTGCATTGAGGTTTTCAACGAACTCATAGCATGCGGTGCACGTTTTAAATTGCCTTTGTCGACAAATAATTCAAGTTTAACTTCTCTGCCTGATTTAGTTGTATAACTGTCTTCAAGTAAATCAAAATCACCTGCTACTAAAGCAAATAAATAACAAGGTTTACGGAAAGGGTCTACCCAAGTAACTTTAGTGCGACCGTCAGCTAAACTTTGTTCATTGACTTTATTACCATTGGACAATAGATACGGAAACTGAGATTTATCCGCAATAATATGTGTAGTGAAAACAGCCAAAACATCAGGTCTATCTTGATAATAAGTAATTCGTCTAAACCCTTCAGCTTCACATTGGGTGCAATATGCACCAGCCGACATATATAAACCTTCAAGTGACGTATTATTCGCCGGATCAATTTCCGTTTTAATGGTTAATTCAAAACGCTCAGGTAGATTATTTAGCTGAAGCGTTTCGTCGGTCAGTTGGTAGTCACTTGCAGCAAGCGCTGAGCCATTCACTTGAACACTGATGATTTTTTGTTGTTCACCATTGAGCACTAAACTTGTGGCACTGCTTGAGGATTTTTGGTACTGAACTTTTGATTCAACTAAAGTTTTTTCGGCTAACAATTCAAATGTTAGCTCTATGGTATCCACCAGATAGTCTGGTGCTTGATAGTCTTTTAAATACTTGGCTTGCATTGTCATAACGGCTCCAAAAAAAGCTAAACCTTGGCTGATATTTGCTTAAAACTTCACAACACCTATCAAATTTAGAAACACAGCGATAATAAAGATAGGTGTGATAACTTTGAGTAACAAGATTAATGTTTGAAAAATCGCTTGCGGTAAGTTTAATTCATTTGCCAAGTCGGTTTTGCGTACCTTCCAACCAACAAATAACGCGATGAATAAACCACCTAAGGGTAATAATATGTTAGATGCAAAATAATCGAGCACATCAAAATAGGACTTAGTTTCGCCGAATATATCGGTTTGCGCCCAAGTATTTGGTGCAAAGCTATAAACGCTTAATAAACTTAATATCCACAAACCAATACCTGCAACAATTGCAGCTTGTACACGGCGGAACCCACACTTTTCAACCAACCAAGCAACACTAGATTCAATCAAGGCGATAGCGGAAGTAAAAGCGGCAAACACCAACATAACAAAAAAGACGGTACCGATTAATTGACCCGCTGGCATTTGCCCAAACGCAAGTGGTAAGGTGACAAAAATCAGTCCAGGACCCGCGCCAGGTTCTAAACCATTGGCAAAAACAATAGGGAAAATGGCTAATCCGGCTAACAAGGCAACTAAGGTATCTGCACATGCAATCCAAACAGATGTTTTAACGATTGAGGTTTTTTCAGGTAAATAAGCACCATACATAATCATAATGCCGGAAGCCAAACTAAGTGAAAAAAACGAATGACCTAACGCTGTTAATACACTATCAACTGTTAGTTTGCTAAAGTCAGCAGCGAACATAAAACTCAAAGTCGCGCTCATATCACCGTACATGCTTGAATAACCAACAATGACTATCAACAGCAACAACATTGCAGGCATCATAAAACGCGTTGCTTTTTCTAACCCGCGTTGTAAACCCCGAGCCACTACAAAAACGGTTAAGGCTAAGATGCAGCTCGTCCATACGAGCAAGGATGCTGGATCGGCAATAAAATCACCGAATGTTTGGCCTAGAGCTGTTGCATCTTGGCCGTTAAACTCACCTGCAGCGGCTTTGAATATGTAAGCACATGCCCAACCAGCAACAACTGCATAAAAAGATAAAATTAAATAACCAGCAAGTACCCCCATGCCACCCGCAAGTTGCCATAGCGGAGATGCTGAATTTTGTTTTGCAACTTGAGCAACCGAACGCATTGGACTTAAACGACCTTTTTTGCCTAAATAAACTTCAGCAATCATTATGGGTACGCCTACCAGTGCGATACAAGCTAAGTATACAAGGACAAATGCCCCACCACCGTTTTCCCCCATAATATAAGGAAACTTCCAAATATTACCTAAGCCAACCGCTGCGCCTGTTGCAGCTAAAACATAGGTAAATTTATTTGACCATTGGCTATGAATTGATTGTTGTGTACCAGACATATCTCACTCCAATGAGTTAATTATTATATTTAAGTAGATAGTTGAATTGGTAACCTGAAATCAGGATAAGAAAAAGGCTCTGAGCGGTAACTCAGAGCCTTGAATTTGTTAATTATTATTTTTTGCTATTTTGTTTAAGCCGATAAAGTCGAACATGATATTGGCTGTTTCATTTAAAAATACGTCGTATTCTTCGATTTCGTCAGGAATATCATCGACGTTTTCGACCTTTTCTTTGCCCTTGCGTACAAGCCTTTCATTTGCTCGTTGTAAGCGCATGGCTTTTGCATCATCACGCTCTTTGATACGGTCAGCTTCATTTAAAGATTGATACTTTTTATCTTTGTTCTTTTTGTATTCAGCAATATCTTCAAATATGTAAATAAACTCAGGGTCTTTTTGAATACGCTGCTCATGTTTAGTTTGCAAGGTGATTACTTCGTTGTTACTCACCTTACCTACAGGTGCATAACTGGCACTATTTATTTTATCCCAAGGTAAAGCATTCTCTTCTTTACTTTCGCCCCACTCATCTGGATTGATTGGCGACGGGAATAAAATATCTGGAATAACGCCTCTGTGCTGAGTACTGCCACCATTAATGCGATAAAACTTAGCAAAAGTATATTGAATGTGCCCTAAGGGTTTTTCTAGCAGATCAAAACGTTTTTCAAGTGATCTATGTTGCTGCACTGTACCTTTCCCAAAGGTTTGTTCGCCAATCACAATACCACGAGCATAATCTTGAATAGCAGCCGAGAATATCTCAGATGCGGAAGCGCTATAACGATCAACCATAACCATTAATGGCCCATGATAAAAAACTCTTGGATCTCTATCATTTTGCACATCAATACGATTGCCAACACTGCGCACCTGCACAACTGGACCTTTTTCGATAAATAAACCAGTTAAATTAATTGACTCTGGCAACGAACCACCACCATTGCCGCGCAAATCTATTACAACACCTTCAACTTTCTCTGACTCTAGTGTTTCCAGCAATTTGATAACATCACGCGTTAAGCCAGAATAGAAGCTAGGTATTTCAATCACACCTAATTTACGCCCAGCATAAGGGCCTTCTTCTGGTGTATAAACTTTAGAATCGGCGGCTCTATCTTCAAGTTTAATTTTGTCACGAACAAGTTTAACCACTACAGTTTGATTATCCGCTGCGCCACCTTTAAGCAATTGTAAACGTACTTCAGTACCTTTAGGCCCTTTAATTAAATCAACCACATCGTCCAAACGCCAACCGATAACATCAACAAAATCATCATCTGCTTGTGCGACACCAACAATTTTATCTTCTGGTTTTATTTGTTGTGATTTATCCGCTGGACCACCTGGGACTAAACTCCGAATGACTGTATAGTCATCTTCAGCAAATAAAACAGCACCGATACCTTCTAGAGATAAATTCATTTCCATTTCGAATCTATCTGCCCGGCGTGGTGACAAATAACTTGTATGCGCTTCAATGCTACGAGCAAAAGCATTCATCACAGATTGGAATACATCTTCACTTTGTGATTGCGCCAAGCGTTTAATGGCAGTGGTATAGCGCTTAGTTAAAAGCTCTTTTATTTTGGACCATTCTTTACCGGTTAATTTAAGATTAAGTGCATCGTACTTAACTCTTTGCAACCAGTAGTTTTTTAGCTCAGCAACATCTTTAGCCCAAGCACTATCTTCGCGGTCGTAATAATAAAATTCTTGTTTATCAAACTTCATTTCTTCTTCAGTAGAAATGATAGACAAAGCATATTCAAACATTTGTTTACGACGCTGAAGATTTAGTTCAAACATGTCGTAAACAAAGTCTAATTTGCCGCGATAAAATGCCTCATCAAATTCGCCTTGATGTTTGGCCATTTCATCTATGTCTGTTTGTAAAAAGAATTGTTTGTTGTAATCAAGCTGGTCGATGTAACGTTCAAATACCTTTTTCGAAAAAGTATCATCCATTGCAAAACGCTTGTAATGTTCACGAGTAAATAAGTGATATATACGTTTACTGGCCAGAGCATGTTGGCTTTCTTGCGCTAAATCAGGTAATTCAAGCGGATCTTTACTGGTACTAATCGCACTTACAGTACCAACATAAGTTATTGCCAAACCGAGTAATATGCCTCGACACAGTAACTTCATACACCTACTCCAAACTTCTAAACATCTAATTTCAAAACTTGATTATTTAACTATAGCCTAAACTAAGTTTTTCTTTTCAGTTTTAATCGTCATTCCTGTCATGGTTTGCACAACAACTTCATCACCACTGACTTCAGTAACTGTACAAGGAACAGGCGAGTTGCCTAACTTAACTCTGATTTCCATACCTAATTTTAGTTCACCGTTAAAAGGCTCAATGGCTTTGCTTTTAGGTTTGTATTGGATTTTTGCAGAAGGTTTCGCATTTGCAGTGCGTTTGCGTGGAGCAAATTTGCGCTCGCCATCTTTGCCTGTTTTATCCGCTTGAGGTTTACGAGCTGGTGCTTTTTTCTTACGGTTTTCCGCTGCACGTTTTTTACTTTCTGCCAATTGAGTTTGTGCATGTTCTGCATGTTCAGCTTCAATTACACCAGCATCTGCGCCTTCTAAATCAACACGTTGCGTACCTTCTTGCACACAAGCTAGATAACGCCAGCTTGAGGTATATTTACGTAATGCGGCACGTAAACTGGTTTTAGAGATTGGATCTTCTTCTGATAATTGCGCTGCTATATCTTGGAAAATACCAATTTTCAAAGGTTTTGCGTCACCTTTCACTGAAAAACATTGTGGGAAGCGTTCTGCCAAGTATTCAATTACTTGTTGTGTATCTTTAATTTTGTCTGCCTGACTGCTTTGTTCTGTGGTTACAGTTTCCATTTGGGTTTCACTTTTTACGTCTTGATTAGTTTGTTGCATTCATACCACCATAATCATGATTCTTGTTGAGATAAAAATTGCTCAACCCAAACCATAATTTCGTTCTCATCTTCAAATTCTGTTAAATATTCGTCCGCAGCCAGGGCATACCAAACTTGCTCTAATAAACCGGACAGTTTTTCAGTTTCGATATCATCTTCAACTTGCTCATAGAGTAAATGAATCGCAACATTGTAGTTATCTGCCGCTAATTCACTATCTTGATGCCAATCAGACAAATCGTCGGGTAATACTAAAAATTCATGTATTGAAACAAGTTCTTTCAATGTTAGACCTTTAGCTTATCTAATAAACACGCATGATACATGCAAATTAGAATAAAATTAATCTTATTCGCCTGAATTTAGGCGCTTTACCATCCCATTACACTTTTTACAAAAGGAATGGTTAATTTACGTTTCTCTGCCAATGATTGTTGATCCAACACATCTAGGCATTTAATGATACTGGCATTGTCTTGCTGACAGCGAAGGATAATATAACTTGCTAGTTCATCTGGCATAGCTATCCCCCTGTGTTCACTGCGTTGCTGCAACATCTGTTGACGAGCTAACTCATCAAGTGGTTGTATCGCCCACTTTTGTCCCCAGTTTAACCTTGATACTAAATCAGGCAAACTGAATCCAACTGCATCAGCCGGTAAAGCTGAGGCAAATATTATTTTATGCTCAAGCTCTAAACTTCGATTAATTAAATCAAACATAGAGGTTTGCCAGCTAGAGTCGTTTGCTATCGCATCAATATCGTCTACCAGCAGTAAATCATTTGCTTCTAACCCTTGAGAAAACTCAGGTGGCATTTGTTGAATAACTTTACCGGGCAAATATTGCGCACTAATGTTGAGATCATCCGCGTATTGACATAAAGCTTGCAATAAGTGTGATTTACCACACCCAGCTGGACCATGAATAAAAGCTAAGTTTTGCGCATGGCTTTGCGCTGTTTGCTGGATAAGTTGCTGTAAACTAGCCACTAATACTTCATTACCAGCAGCATAAAAAGAGTTTAATTGAGCTTCTGGTTCAAATGCAAAGTCGATTGTGAGTTGTTGTTTCAATGGAAATTACCTGCCTTTCCATCGATAAAGGTTGTCAATTTTATTATCCGCATCTGCAAAAATAGGAACGATTTTTTCTACTCTATTATCTAGCGCCAAAGCTTCAAGCACATCGATAGCTTCACCAACCAGTTGAAGTTGGTATTCTACACCAGCTTGATCGATTTTTTTAATCAAGGCAGTGTCAACAGCGGATATTGTAGTTAAAAATTTCTGAATGGCTACTGCTTGACCAGTGTTTTCAACATTCGAGATGGTGATATGCAAATTTGACGATGAATATTGCTGTGCTTTTATCGCATATTGTTGCGCAAGTGTATCAGAAACCCAGTTAACCATAGTCGGCCAGACTTGCTCAAGTTCAGCCAAAATAAATTCAGCATTAAATTTTCTTAGATTATCTACTAAGGTAATTTGTACTATCCAGTCTGGTGTTAATACTGATTTAGCATCGGTTGACTGGCGATAAACCCTCGCTATCACACTCGCTTCAGGTTGATACCTTTCATTGGCAAGCTCTAGCGCTTGGGCGAACCTTCCCCAAACATCAGTGATGGACACATTCATTTGGTCTTCAATATCCATTATAGGGATCAAGCTAGGGACGCCGCGTAGTTTCGTATGTTTTTTGATCTCTTCGGTAATTTGTTTATCTGAATCAGCAACTATACGTCGAATACCATCTTGCTCTATCGCTATCCACCATAAAGTGAGTGGCCGACGTGCGCCCCACAAATTAATTCCAGCATCTTTAACCAATTGATTGATCAATTTTTCATTGAAGTTGGCTTGTAGATACAGCTGCTGCTCCTCTTCAACAAAACTATATTGAATTAAGTATTCGGTAGGTTGTTTTAAGGCTCTTCGAATATTTGGCTGCGATAATACAGCTTGATTACCTGTTACTCTGATAAGGACTTGAGCAAGTGCTTCGTCATATGCTTTGCTTCTATCTTGATATGATTGCCCGTCTACTGCGATTTTACCTAAATACAGCCCATTAACCTCAATTGCAAAAACGCTAAAAGGTAAAGAAATAAGTAGCATAAAAGACAAGAGTAATGATTTTTTATAGCCGCCCACGCGCACAAAATTGTCCATAAAATTTCAACGAATTAATTCTGGCGCCCATATTAAAATATTTTGCCAACAAAAACGACCTGATTTCAGCTATATTCTTTGCCTGCATTGCCGCCTTTATGTATAATTCGCGCCGATTTTATGTTCTTTTTAAAAATAGGGTAAGAAAATGCATCCAATGCTGACTATCGCCGTACGTGCAGCACGTAAGGCTGGCCACGTGATCGCTCGTGGTTTTTCAGAATTAGACCTTGTTAAGGTTGAAAACAAAGCTGACAATGACTTTGTCACAAATATCGACAAAGAAGCCGAAAAAGCAATTATCGGTACTATTTTACAATCTTACCCTGACCACAGCTTTATTGGCGAAGAAGGTGGCCACCAAGCAGGTAAAAATCCTGATTATTGTTGGGTGATCGACCCACTAGATGGCACAACCAATTTTGCCCGTGGTGTTCCTCATTTTGCTGTCTCAATTGCCCTACGAGTTAAAGGAAAAACCGAAGTTGCCGTTGTCTATGACCCTATCCGAGATGAACTTTTCAGTGCAGTTAGAGGTTCTGGCGCCCAATTAAATGGCTACCGCATTCGTGTGCAAAACAAAAAAGAACTAGCTGGTACTTTATTAGCAACGGGTTTCCCGTTCAAAGCTAAACATTTGTTTGACGCTTATATGGGTACTTTTAGTGCATTGTTTAAAGCCGGTGGTGATGTTCGCCGAGCGGGTGCAGCTGCCTTAGACTTAGCTTATGTTGCCGCTGGTCGTATTGACGTTTTTTGGGAATTAGGTTTAAAACCTTGGGATACAGCTGCCGGTGATTTATTAGTTCGTGAAGCTGGTGGTATGGTAACTGACTTCACTGGTGGTCACGGCTATTTCGATTCAGGCAACATTGTTGCAGCTAACCCTAAATTATTAGGGGTAACGCTAAAAGAAATTCAACCTTTTATTACCCCTGAATTGAAGAAATAGTTAAAACCAATTAATAAGCCCTCAACTACCTAACACAGGTTAATTATATTGGGGGCTTGTCTTCCCTTCCCTGCTAATTGTTTGTTAATCTTCTCAATACCTTAAAATCCGCTGAAGTGCGCTTGTTATGCATCTACGCCAACAACTTGCTCATTTAATTAATCATGTTGAGTTTTCAGCTCGAACAATTTTTATTGCTATCCTGATTACTCTTTGTTTGACCGCTGCTAATACTTATGTGGGCTTAATGGTCGGCATGACTGTGTCAGCATCTATTCCAGCGGCCGCCTTGAGTATGGCGATTTTAAGCTGGTTTCGTAACAGCAATATTCAACAAAGTAATATGGTGCAAACCAGTGCATCAGCAGGTGAAGCACTAGCCGCTGGCATGATATTTATTACCCCAGCACTGGTTATTACCCAAGCCTGGAGCCAATACCACTATTGGCAATGTTTATTGCTGGCAATCAGCGGAGGTTTACTCGGGACTATTTTTACCATTCCGTTACGTAAATCTTTTATTGTTGAGCAAGCTTTACCCTATCCGGAAGGTGTTGCAACCGCCAAAATTTTACAAGCGGGTTTTACCAACAAAGTAAAAACAGGTTTTGCCAGCGTGGGCACACGCCATTTATTGCAAGCAACCGGCATAGGTGCTTTGTTTAAACTCACAGCCGATGGATTTGGCATGATGGCACAAAAAATCACCTTGACCTCAACTTGGTTTAACCAAAATATCTTAGTACACGCAAGTGCACAACTCAGTCCAGCTCTACTGGCGATTGGTTATATTCTGGGTTTTGGCATAGCAGCACAGGTTTTTGTTGGTGGCCTAATTACCACTCTAGTTGGTATTCCACTACAATTGCTGCTAAACGAGCCTGTTTGGTTAGATTCTACTAATCAATTATCTATGTGGTCAGCAGAACAACTGCAACAACTTGCAGGTCAAATTTGGCAACAAAATCGCTCTATCGGCGTCGGCACTATTTTGGTTGGTGCCATTTATACTTTCTTAAAACTTATCAAGCCATTGTTTTTTAGTATTAGACACAGCATTTTATCTTTTAGAAATAATCCAACTGATACTCTCTCTGAACAACAAGATTTACCCTTAGTCTGGTTGATGTTGTTAGTGCCTATTTGTTTAGCGGTCCCGAGCGTTATGATTGCTGCGCAGTTTCCTGCAGGCGGAAATGCCCTAGTCGTTGCCCTCATAAGTTTTATCTTACTGCTTATTTGTTCTTTTGTTTTTTCAAGTGTTGCGGGTTTTATGGCTGGTGTAGTCGGTAGTTCGAATAACCCAGTTTCAGCAGTAACGATATGTACTGTGTTGTTATGCTCAGTGATTTTTTACCAACTCAGCTTGCTTGTTGATGCATGGATGAGCATAGCGCCAATCGCTGTGCTTTTCATTGCTGCTGTTGTATGTTGCTCGGCGGCTATTGCAGGTGATACTTTGCAAGATTTAAAGTGTGGTCATGAAGTCAAGGCCGCACCGTGGAAACAACAATGTTACCAAGTGTTAGGGGTTATTCTCGCCGCGCTAACTCTACCACTTATATTAAATTTATTAGACTCAGCATATGGCATCGGCCGCCCTGTTAACGACAATATTAGTTATTTGGCTGCGCCACAAGCAGGTTTAATGGCGGAACTGACTC
>NZ_JH767526.1:46967-60748 GCF_000281085.1 Catenovulum agarivorans YM01 | reverse complement strand
TTGGCTGCGCCACAAGCAGGTTTAATGGCGGAACTGACTCAGGGTATTTTTCAGCAAACACTCAATTTGCAGTATTTAGCCATAGGTGTTGTTATTGGTTTGTTGATACTCGCGTTCCAAGCTGTGCTGTTATGGCGAAAATCTAATATTAAAATTCATATACTAGCCGTTGCCATTGGTATGTATTTACCATTTTCACTGGTTGCAACACTATTTTTAGGCGGTTTATTAAGCGCAATATTAAGCTACAAACAGCGTAATACAAGCAGCGAGCACAAATCCTCCGGCATTTTAATCGCATCAGGCTTAGTAACTGGAGAGGCCTTGATGGGCGTTTTTCTAGCCATTTCAGCGACTTTATTTATGCCACTACCAAGTGCAATTGCAGCCGCAGAATACACAGGTGCTTTTGCTTTTGTGTTAGTTGTGTTGTACCTATATAAACGAGCGCGTAGTAAGCCTTTTTAAGCTAGGCCCCTAGAATTGATAATTCAGCCCGAAATTGAGAATTATAGCTTGTGCGTTGACTAAATCAGTCGTTTCACTGCCTAGGGTAAAATGCACAACCGGGTGTTTAACCGAAAATATGTAGGCATTCGTCTTGAGTTGGTAACCAGCTTCAATTCGCCAGTTTTGTATATCATAACCAATACCAAAACTTGGGAAAGTTTTACCATCAGATACGTAAACCTCAGACCATAGTGGCAATCCCCATTCACCATCTAATCTAGCGTTTATTTGGCTAGACATATCTAGTTTATGCGCACCATCTGGATATGAACCGATGAAACTAGGATTGATGTCGAAAGTACCATCATCGTTAAACACTTCGGTGCGAGTGTCTAACTGGCCGCTGGTTTTACCTAAATGTTCAAATTCAAACTTGTTGTACAAATCATAAATTGAAACAGCAAGCTGCCAATTGTTGGAAAATTGATACGCCAAAAATACATCTAAGCTATAACCTTTACCGTCGGTAACCCAAGCGCCATGACAGCCAGCTTTTGGCGGATCTGTTCTTGGGCAGTTTTTCCTGTCTAACACGGCATCATCAAAATAGGCGTAATCTATTTCACCTGTAACTTCGAAGGTGTCACCATCGTCATTCACTAAAAAAGTTCCATCTACTTCACCGTCTTCCATGTAACCTACATCCCAATAACTTGCGGCGATTTTGTACGAAAAATTACCAAAGTTATTGTCGTAAGCAAAACCAACTCCATTGGCTCTAATATGTTGCGCTTTAAAATAAATCGCATATTCATCTTTATCAACAGGTCGCTCTGAGCGGTCTAAAAAAAACAACTGCGCCGCATCAGGGGTAAAATCTATTGAATAATCGTAACGGGTTGCTAAAAACACAGTCCAGTTGTTGCGCGAGAAATTCAGATAGGCTTTATTGTGCGTTAAACCGTGACGACCTTCTTCGGGAGCTTCAGAAAAGCTTGCTTGTTTACCAATTTTTCCAATTGGTATTACACCACCAAAAGTTTGAATTACAGGCATAATTTCGCTGTAACTAAAAGATTCTAACGAGTGGCTAATTTGATATGTATCTTCTTCTTGGGCAAATGCTAAATTTGGGACTGATAGCAACAAACATATTTTTGTTATAGTTTTACAGTTAGGTTTCATCCAATTTCCATCATTATATTAAGATTACAAACTAAAAAAGGGGAGCTTAGCCCCCCTTTTTACTCAAACTAGTCTGCTTTAGTATAGCGTTTCAAATCTATTCGTTTCAGTGTAGAACACAGTAACAAGATCTCCAGCTTGTTCAAACGTCGCTAAGATTTTGTTGTTGTCTCTCGTATCACGAATAATAGCGACAATTTTCGCAGCGTCTGGGTCTGTATCGTCAACTTCACCTATGCCATCTTCATTATATTCAAGCACAAGACCATTGCCGTTTTGCACATCGAAGCTATTGCGGATAATGAGTTCACCTTCATCATCTGAATCCAGTGCAATATGAATTTCACTGTTGCTATCAGATAACTCTACGTCAACCTCAACCTGCTCATAACCCACGCGACGAACAGTCAATTGAATTTCACCTTGCTGCTGCACAGAAGGATTTGCAAAGAAAGATAAAACACCTGTTACATTTAACCAATTGTTTTCGTCTTCTAATTGACCGTCAACATCCTCTTCGTCTAAATCAAATATTTCAATCGGACCTGCTAATTTATGCTCTTTAGCATTCGCAACCATAATATCCAATGATGCTTCAAAATCATCACCGTCATTTACCACAAACGCCCCTTTGGCAAAGATTTGTGATGGTAAATACAAATCGAATACTTCTGTTTCTGTTACACCATCGTCAGTATCATGATTGATAACGGTAAACTCTTGGCCTTTAACGACAGTTGCGCGTAATTCACCACTAAACTCAACCTTGTCATCAAGTTCATTGGCAATAACGTCTTGCATCAAGTTTACAACTAAGTCAAATTGAATGTTTAATACTTCATTCTGCTCTTCTGTTGCATGATCCGCACCTGCAATTAACACAACAGCAGTACCTTGAGATATTTCAATGCTTGTTGTACCAGCGTCTAACATACCTACAATTTCGAGTGATAAAGTTTTATCAACAACTGAAGTGTCTTCCTCTTCATCCGGTAACATCAATTTCAAAGTACCGGTTAAAGTAACACCATCTTGTTCAAGATCAACGTCATAACTTGCTTCACCGTCAGCTAGTTCTTTAACTTCAATTCGGCCGGTTATCGAACTATCATAGTTAGCTATGTCTGCCGTTTCAAATACTTCAAGGTCGGTCACATCATCAATAATATCGTCTGTGATGTTTTCAAGCAGATTTGCTACATCACCAATCATGTCTAATTCAGCTACTTCGTCAGCGAAGACAGGCATAGCAGCATCAATTGCGTCAAACAACTCTTCCGTATCTTCAACTAAGTCTCTTGGCCCAGTGAATTTGTCTGGGAACATATAAGCGCCCCAAGTACGAATATCATCAACCATAGCAATAGCACGATTGGTCGCGCTGTTTTCTGTCACTGTCACTGTTACTTTAGCAGTTTCAGTTACACCATTGGTCGTGGTCACTTGATAGCTAAACTCATCCGAGCCAAGTTTATTATCAATTGGCTGGTAAGTTAATGTGCCATCCGCTTCAATAAAGATATCAGCAATAGCTGTGGTTAAACTCTGTACTGGGTTGCTGCCATCTAACAAAGAGATGCTTGCAACGTTTGCTTTAACAAACTTGTCATTTGCCAGTAAATCAATTTTCTCTTTGAAAACAAATTGCAGCGTAGAAAAGGTGTCATCTAACGCATCGACGATAGATGCTACATCATAATTAATTGTACCAACTTCAATTTCACTACTACCGTCAGCCAATACTACGTTAGTTGTCACAGCATAAACTAGACTGTCTGTACCATTAAAGTCTGCGTTTGGTGTATATACCAAACTTGTACCATTTACTTGCACTGAACCATTTTGTGGTTGGGTGGTAACTTCAATTTTTACAATGCTATTTGCGTCATGGCTCGAAATAGCTGTGGTAATTTGGTTATCTTCATCCAAGCTTTCACTGTGATCCATAGTGTCGCTTTGTGGATTAACCGTAAAAGTGATATTGGCGGTACGAGTCTCGTCTAAAATTTTAACAGTATAAGTAATTGTATCTTGACCATTAAAATCAGCATTTGGTACGTATTTTACCTTACCATCCACTATGCTTGCTGTACCAAACGACGCGGAACCTATACTGTCTAGGGTTGCAACAGAACTTGTGTCGTTTTCAACACGCAATGTGTCATTTTCTAGCGGGTCAAAAGTAATGTCACCATCTTCATTTAATCTTTTGGTATCAACGAATAATTTACCAACGATTACCGGACCTGTTGGCTCTGGCTCAATGTCGTCTGCATCTAATTCGTCGCCTGCTCGATCTGTTTGATTTTGCACCGCATCAGCAATAACTTCTTCAGTGTCTGCTACATATCCAGTCGCAGCGGCACTAATTTGATCATTATTTTGGAAAGCTTGATCGGCTTTATCTTTAGCCTCTTGCTTCTGCTGATCGGTTAAGTCTGTCGAACGATCAATTTTCTCTTTAATTTTGGTTTGTAAATTGTCGTTTAAGTTTTTAACTTGGGCTACCGTATCTTCTAAAGTGATTTTGAATTTATCATCATCCGCGTTGGTCGCAACCGAAGCTTTTACTGTACCTTTATTAACGGCGATATCTTGTGCGGCTTGTTGTAAGAAGCTTGACAAGTTTTCAGATTTAACCGCTTTTGCCGCGATTGCTGAAACAACGGCTGCGGCTTGGAAGGATTCTGCGTCCGCATTTTCAATTTCATCTTGGTCAGTGATATCTATGACCGGAATTTCAGAAACATCAACACCATCGCCTAACTTAAATATCGCAGCAACTTGTTTGTTAGCCGCTTTTACAACATCTTCGGCGTTGACTTGTGTATCACCTGCAGTTGCAACTGTCTCAGCAAAAATTGCCGCTGCGATATCGGTTAGCGGCGTTACATTGGTTTTAACAATCGCTTTGTCTTGGTTTGTTTCTTTTACAGCTTTAGTAACCGCGGCGAGCTTAAAACTCGAATCTAAGGTTAACTCATCGCCAAATTCAACACCATTGCCGCAACCTTCAACTACGTCACATATCATTCTAGTGTCAGCTGAAGGTGTCACTTCAATTTTAATTGCACCTTGGTAATCTTCGACAATTTCTGCCGTATAGTTCCCCTTAGCATTAGTTAAAACAGGCGATGGCTCTGTTTGCAGCTGCGCACCTAACGTCCCATTTGCTTCAACACGATATAAGGTCACTACGCCATTTTTAATGATACCTTTAGCAGCAATACCAGAAACTTCAGCGCTCGCTGTAGGTGTAGGAGTCGGCGTAGGTGTAGGAGTCGGCGTAGGCGTTGGAGTCGGTGTTGGCGTTGGAGTCGGTGTTGGAGTCGGTGTTGGCGTTGGAGTCGGTGTTGGTTTCCCATCAGATCCACCAAAACAACCAGACAACAAACCTACAGTCATGCACAGAGCAAGGTTCGATTTTAGTTTGTTAGGCATTTTCATTGTTCTTATCCTGTATCAATCTAGCAATTAAAATTCCGAGTACTGGCAGAAAGTTTAAATAACCGTTCCATCAAGCTTATCCAAGAGTCATTGCAAATAAATGAACGTCCGGCTACAAACTTATCAACAATTTGATAAATTAAATGTAGCAGCTAAAAGAGTTGCTTCAAAGTTAATTTAACTTAAATATGCAACATATTTCTCACAATTGCCACTTTTATTTAGCCACAGGTAACACCAATACATATTGGTCAACCTCCACCCCATCTTGTTCTTTTTCAAGAACAATTAGACAATCAGCATGAGCAAGCTCAGATAAAACTCCAGAGCTTTGTTTCGCAAATGGGGTAACGGCAACAGGGGTTCCATATTCGTTCCGTTGGATAATAGCCCTTTGGTAGTCTCGACGTCCGGGGCGCTTTTTAATAGTTTGATTTGTTGGTAAATAAAGTGTGTTGGTTGACTGAGCTTGTTGACCACTCATAAGTCGAAGCATAGGTAAGGTTAAAATTTCAAATGTGACGGCTGATGAAACTGGATTACCCGGCAAGCCAAACAAAATAACGGTTTTGTGTTGATGATTGATTTTACCAAAAGCAAATGGCTTTCCGGGTTTCATTGCTACTTTCCAAAAATCTATTTCTCCGAGTTCAGAAAAGGCTTTGCCGGTATAGTCTGCCACTCCAACTGACACACCTCCGCATGTGATGATCGCATCACAGGTTTCACTGAGTTTTTTAATCCGACTTTTAATTGCCTCTTTTTCGTCTTGAATAACACCGGCATCTACCACGTCAAAACCAGCCTGGTTTAATAACGCTTTTAACATAGGCCTATTACTGTCATATATTTGTCCTGCTTGCAGCTTTTCTCCTGGCTGTGCTAATTCGTCTCCTGTGGTAAATATACCAATAGTTAAACGCTTAAAAACTCGTACATGAGTCAAACCCAAAGATGCCAAACAGCCTATATCAATCGCGGATAACTTTCGTCCTAGGGTAAAAATAGTCTGACCTTCGCCGATATCATCACCACATTTACGAATATTGTCACCTAGTTGGACCGCCTTTGTTAGCTCGATGTGACTATCACCTATCTGTCTAACGTTCTCCTGCATAATCACAGCATTGCAGCCAGCAGGTATTTTCCCGCCTGTCATAATGCGGGCACACTCACCAGATTTTATCTTTATGTCGCAGGGCCTTCCCGCCAAAATCTGACTGACTACCTGATATCGAGTATTTGTTGACTCGGTAGATAAGTTTAGTGCATAACCATCCATTGCTGAGTTATCATAGGGAGGTACATTAATCGGAGAACAAATAGTTTCAGCTAAAGGCCTAGCTAAAGCAGCTTCTAATGAAACATTTTCAACTTGAGCAATTGACCTTACTGCGTTTGTCATTCTGATTAATGCCTGCTCAACCGTAATAAATATATCGTTGTCGCAATTCACTGCTACACTTACCCTTAAAATTTTGTTGTATACAATTACCAACATGGAGATGGTTTTACTATGAACCCGCTTGATAACCTTTCTATTCAACACCGCAGTTTACTCAACTTAGGTGTTACGTTAATTGGTATCGTCATATTGGTCACTTTTCTATTTAATGAATTCGAAAAGCTCGGAAAACTTAATCACACTTTAGTGCATTTGTCAGACTTGGAAAGTGACGTGCAATCGCTACGCAATAAAGCAATTAGTTTTCAGTCTGAAAAACAGCTTAAGTACGCTGAACAATTTACGCAAGAATATCAAGACATTTCAAACAAAACCAAGGATCTAACACAAGTATTTGTTGCGCAGCACCTACCAACTTCGGTAATTGAGGAATTTAGCGATAATATCCAACAATACAGTATTTTATTTACTCAAGTTGTCTCACACCAAACAAACATAGGATTAGACCCCAAATCTGGTCACTATGGAGCATTGCGTCAAGCTGTGCATAATGTGGAAAGTGAAGTTAAAGCACTGAATGAGTACGAACTGCTCAGTCAAATGTTACAATTACGCCGCGCTGAAAAAGATTTTATGCTGCGCTTAGACACTAAATATCTAACTAAATTTAATGAAAACATCCAAATCTTTGAACAAAAGTTGGATACCTCAGACATACCAATTAAGGTAAAACAAAAAATTTCACGCTTAATGCAAGATTATTCGATGAATTTCGAAAAATTTGTGCAAGCGCAAGATAAGTTAGGATTAGACCTGAGTTCAGGTTTAATTGGTGATATGTTTACATTGTCCGACGAAACGATTGCAGCATTATCTAAACTTAAACATGAGACTCAACTAGAAATCAGCAACAAACAAAATGACATCTTCGTTTTTGCCATATCAATAGCAGGCATATTAATTGTGATTATCTTCGCCTTAGGCATCTTTTTATCGCGACACATAGTTAACCCGATAAATAACCTATATAAATCAATAGATAAGATACGTAAAACCAATGATTTAACCATAAGAATAGATGTCAAAGGTCAAAACGAAATCAGCTACTTAGCGCACAGCTTTAATGAACTTCAATCAGAGTTTGCGCAAGCAATACATTTTATCCACCACGCAACTGAATTACTTGAATCCGCTTCTGTCGATTTAAATGGTATGACAACCAGGACGCAAAACGCGACTAAAACCCAACAAGATGAAGCTGACCTTGCGGCAACTGCAACCAATGAGTTGCAATCAACAGTAGCGGAAATTTCTAGAAACACCGAATTGGCTGCCAGTAACGCTGCAAGCACAGCTCAGTTAGCTGGAGAAGGTAAAAACCAAGTAGAGCATACAGTAAAGTCTATCCAAAATTTGGCATCTCGTGTGGGTAGTGCAAATGCGGAAATTCTCCAACTAGATGAAGATAGTAAAACCATAGGCAACATCATTGAAGTGATTCAAAATATAGCTGAACAAACTAATTTACTGGCGCTAAACGCAGCGATTGAATCAGCCAGAGCAGGTGAACAAGGACGAGGTTTTGCGGTGGTCGCGGACGAAGTACGTAATTTAGCTATGCGTACCCAAGAATCAACTAAACAAATTGAACAAAACATCGCCGGCCTACAAAGCCGCTGTGGCAGCATAGTGACAACACTTCAAGCTTGTTTAACTGACAGTGAACAATCGGTTACTGAGGTAAAATCTGCCAGTCGCATGCTGCAAGATATATCGTCAGAAATTAATCAAATTTCAGATATGAACACAACAATTGCTTCAGCAGTAGAAGAACAAAATGTTGTGACCGAAGAAGTCAGCCGTAATGTGACTAATATTCGAGATTTAGCGGTAGAGATACATGGTATGGCTGCCACCAACCAGAATATATCGTCTAAACTGAATACCAGCTTAGACGAGTTGGTGACATCTGTTGCTAAGTTTAAAATTAATTAGTTGCAACTTCGTTGATTAAACGGCGCAACCAAATATGGCTTGCGTCGTGATGTAATAGCGGCGACCAAATCATATCTAATTTAATCTCCGGTAACTCCAACGGCGGTTCCATAATCGCGATATTTGGCTCATGTAAATAGTTAGCTGTCGCTCTTCTTGGAACTGTGACCAGCATTTTTTTCGCTAAGGCTAATTGAATTGCGACATGATAATTACGCGTGAATACTCGAATTTGGCGTTTTTTGCCAAGCTCTTCAAGCTTCTCATCTACCCAACCAAGTTTCTGAATATCTGTTGGGTCCATACCTAAACCAACACCAAAACCGGTTTTACTCACCCAGATATGCTGCGCATCACAATATGCATCTAAGTTCCAATTTTCAATCGCTGGGTTTTCTTTGTGGGTTAGACACACAAAACTATCAGACCAGATAACCTTTTGATGGAAAGATAACGGCAAATCATCAAATCTATTGATTGCCATATCAATTTTACCCTCTTCCACATCATGGAAAGTTACGTCACTTGGTGTCATCACATCCAAAGTTACGTTTGGTGCTAACTCCTGTAAACGTGACAACAATTTCGGCAATAAAGTAGACGCCGCATAATCACTCGCCATAATTCTGAATACTCGTTCACTACGCGCTGCATCAAATGGGTCAGTTGGCTGCAAAGCTTCTTCTAGATCTAATAATATTCGACGAACTGTCGGCTGCAATCGACGCGCTTTTTCAGTTGGCGACATACCGTCAGAGGTGCGTACCAACACTGGGTCATTTAACAATTCGCGCAAACGCTTTAAGCCATTACTCATCGCTGGTTGAGTAATACCAAGCTGTTGCGCCGCTCGAGTTACATTTTGCTCTCTAAGCAAAACATCAAGGTATATCAACAGATTAAGATCAATTTTAGAAATATTCATTTAGATTATAGAATTTAGCAAGCCAATCAACATTGTGAATGGTAGTAAGTTTTTGCTGAATGAACAAGGGGAGAAGCGAAAAATACTGATAAAAAGTGTGGAAATGAGCTTAAAATCAATCTGCTCGGATCAGTTCCGAACAGATTGAACACCAGTCAGAAGCTTATTCAGCAGCTGAATCATCTTTCTTGTGTTTTGCAGCCGTTTCTTTGATTAAAGGCTGTAGTTCGCCTTTTTGGAACATTTCTAAAATAATATCACAGCCACCAATTAACTCACCTTCAACCCAAAGTTGTGGGAATGTCGGCCAGTTTGCATATTTAGGTAACTCAGAACGAATATCTGGATTTTGTAAGATATCAACATAAGCAAAAGGCTCACCACAATTCATTAAAGCTTGAGAAGCTTGAGCAGAAAAACCACAGCTTGGTAATTTCGGGCTACCCTTCATATAAATTAAAATAGGATTTTCGCTAATTTGCGTTTTAATTTTTTCGATTGTTTCCATAATGCTGTCACCAACTTAATTAAACGAGTTGGCGATATTGTAGCGAAAAATAGCTTATCTCCCTAGTGCTATCTCTAATTCACTCAACAAATGTTGAAAATTGTTGCCTAGTTTAGTGATTAACACTTGAGAATTCATGAATAAGCCCTTACCTTTAACTTCACAATAAAAGTAGGATAAACCCCTAAAGAATATAAGGTTTTATCCTATGGTTTTTTATTGAACAACAAGCTTGTTTATTACTAGAGCCAAACGGAGAAAAGACTATGGCATTTGAATTACCAGCATTGCCTTACGCAAAAGATGCATTAGAGCCGCACATTTCTGCGGAGACCATTGAATACCACTACGGCAAACATCACCAGACTTATGTAACTAAATTAAATGGTTTAGTTGAAGGTACTGAGTTAGCGAACAAATCGTTAGAAGAAATCGTTAAAACTTCTGAAGGCGGAATTTTCAATAACGCAGCTCAAATTTGGAACCATACTTTCTACTGGAATTGTTTAAGTCCAAATGGCGGTGGTGAGCCTACAGGTAAAGTTGCTGAAGCAATTAATGCTGCTTTCGGTTCATTCGCTGAATTCAAAGCGCAATTGAATGATAAAGCAGTTAACAACTTTGGTTCAAGCTGGACTTGGTTAGTTAAAAACGCTGACGGTTCATTAGCTATCGTTAACACTTCTAACGCTGGCACACCTTTAACTGAAGAAGGTGTTACTCCACTACTTACTGTAGACTTGTGGGAACACGCTTATTACATTGATTACCGCAACGTTCGTCCTAACTACTTAGAAGGTTTCTGGGCGTTAGTTAATTGGGAATTTGTTGAAAAGAACTTAGGTTAATTTTAACTGTCCTATAAGCAGAGCACGCCTGTGCTTTGCTTTTTTCCCCGCTTAATTTCCATCACGCCAACTAATTTTTACTACACACCCTTATAGATAAGTCAATTACATTTTTTTACTTTATTTTCTTGTAGTTACTTCAAAACTAGGTCTAAGCTTGTTTTAAGTTAGCAAGCTTTCTAATTTCGTTAATCTTGTTTCGCGACACTATGCTGGAGGCCTTTATGGGTATTTTTGAGCACTACAAACAAAGGTACGAACTTAAACAAGAAGAAGAATATTCTATTCAAGAATTTCTTGAACTTTGTAAAACAGACAAAACTGCATATGCCAATGCAGCTGAGCGTTTGTTGATGGCCATTGGTGAACCAGAAATGGTTGATACCTCCCAAATCCCTAGATTAAGCCGCATATTCTCAAATAGAGTTATCGCCCGCTACCCGGCCTTTTCTGAGTTTTATGGTATGGAAGAAGCAATTGAACAAATTGTTTCTTACTTACGTCATGCAGCTCAAGGCCTTGAAGAGAAAAAACAAATACTGTATTTGTTAGGCCCAGTCGGTGGTGGTAAGAGTTCATTAGCCGAAAAAATTAAAAGCTTGGTAGAAAAGTGTCCTATTTATGTAATTAAAGGCTCACCGGTTAACGACCACCCACTCTGCCTATTTGATGTAAATGAAGATGGCGAATTATTAGAGAAAGAATACAATATTCCGCAGCGATACATTAAAACAATAATGTCGCCATGGGCACGCAAACGCCTACATGAATTTAATGGTGATATTTCACAATTCAAAGTGGTAAAAGTATATCCTTCTGTACTTGACCAAAGAGCAGTTGCCAAAACAGAGCCTGGTGACGATAACAATCAAGATATTTCTGCATTAGTAGGTAAAGTAGATATCCGTCGCTTAGACGAATATGCCCAACATGATCCAGACGCTTACAGCTACTCGGGGGCATTATGCCGAGCGAATCAAGGCGTTATGGAATTTGTTGAAATGTTTAAAGCACCAATCAAAGTGCTACATCCTTTGTTAACGGCTACACAAGAAGGAAATTACAATCCAACAGAAGGTATGTCGGCACTACCTTTTGACGGGATTATTCTTGCCCATTCGAATGAATCTGAGTGGCAATCCTTTAGAAACAATAAAAACAACGAGGCCTTTTTAGATAGGGTTTACATCGTAAAAGTACCTTACTGTTTACGCGTTTCTGAAGAGATAAAAATTTATACCAAATTAATTGAAAGCAGCGAATTAGCTTCTGCACAATGCGCACCCGGTACGTTGGAAACTTTAGCGCAATTTTCCGTATTATCACGGGTAAAAGCGCCGGAGAATTCGAGTATCTATTCAAAGATGCGTGTATACGATGGCGAAAGCCTAAAAGACACAGATCCAAAAGCTAAATCTTATCAAGAATACCGCGACTTCGCAGGGGTCGATGAAGGTATGAACGGTTTATCCACCCGCTTTGCCTTCAAAATACTCTCACGGGTATTTAATTTTGACCACAGTGAAGTTGCCGCCAACCCAGTACATTTATTCTATGTATTAGAGCAACAAATTGAGCGTGAGCAGTTTCCAGCCGATTTGGCCGAGCAGTACCTTGAATTCTTAAAGGGCTATTTGGTACCAAAATATATCGAATTTATTGGCAAAGAAATTCAAACCGCGTATTTAGAGTCCTACTCTGAATACGGTCAAAACATCTTTGACCGCTACGTGACCTACGCAGACTTTTGGATCCAAGACCAAGAATACCGAGATCCTGAAACTGGCCAACTGTTTGACCGCAGTGCACTCAACAACGAATTGGAGAAAATTGAAAAACCAGCAGGTATCAGTAATCCAAAAGATTTCCGCAACGAAATCGTTAATTTTGTTTTGCGTGCTCGTGCGAAACACTCGGGTAAAAATCCGAGCTGGACAAGCTATGAGAAGCTTAGAACTGTTATTGAGAAAAAAATGTTCTCTAACACAGAAGAGCTGTTACCAGTTATCTCATTTAATGCCAAAACGTCATCGGAGGATCAGAAAAAACATGATGACTTTGTCGCCCGTATGATGGAGAAAGGTTATACGCGTAAACAAGTCAGATTATTGTCTGAATGGTATTTACGTGTCCGTAAATCATCATAATTTAGGTGTAAATCGGTATTGGGTTAAACCTAACAATTAGGTTTGACCCCCTATACCCTATAGCAGACAAGTTAAGTAGTGAGGATTGTATGGCGAATTTTATCGACAGACGTCTAAACGCAAAAAACAAAAGTACAGTAAACCGTCGCCGTTTTCTGCGCCGATACAATCAGCAGATAAAAGAAGCAGTGTCGGATGCAATTAACAAACGCAGTGTCACTGATATAGAATCAGGTGAAAGTGTAAGTATTCCAAAAAGAGATGTCTCTGAGCCTTTATTCCACCAAGGCAAAGGTGGCGATAGAGATATGGTGCATCCTGGCAATGACCAATTTAAACCTGGAGACCAAATCCAACGACCCCCATCAGGACAAGGTGGCGGAGCTGGCGAGGGTCAAGCGAGCAAAGATGGCGAAGGTGAAGACGAGTTTGTTTTTCAAATATCAAAAGACGAATACCTTGATATTTTGTTTGAAGATTTAGAACTGCCCAACTTAAAAAAGAATCAGCTAGCCAAAGTTACTGAATACAAAACTGTTCGTGCAGGTTTTAAAGCGGATGGCAATCCTTCAAGCATTGATATTGTACGCTCATTAAAAAATTCACTTGCGCGTCGAACCGCAATGGCAGGTAAACACAAAAAACAATTAAAAACAGCTCAGCAACAGCTAGAGTTACTGTTAAAAGCGCCTGAAGAAAATCAAGCAGACATTCAAATTCTTGAACAAGAAATAGAAGAAATTAAAGCTCGTATCAAAAAAGTGCCTTTTATCGACGAGTTTGATTTGCGCTATAAAAATTACGAAAAACAACCTAAACCCACCAGCAAAGCAGTGATGTTCTGTCTAATGGATGTATCGGGTTCTATGGA
>NZ_JH767526.1:0-46941 GCF_000281085.1 Catenovulum agarivorans YM01 | reverse complement strand
ACAAAGCCACTAAAGACATGGCTAAGCGTTTTTACATTTTGTTATATTTATTTTTAACACGTACCTATAAAAACGTTGAGGTGGTATATATTCGCCATCATACGCAAGCAAAAGAAGTGGACGAGCAGGAGTTTTTCTACTCACAAGAAACAGGCGGTACCATAGTATCGAGCGCGATAAAACTAATGGAAGAAATTGTCGCCGACCGATACTCTCCACATGAGTGGAATATTTATGCCGCACAAGCGTCAGATGGTGATAATTGGGCAGATGATTCACCATTATGTAAGGAACTACTCAATAACAAAATTATCCCTTTTGTTCGTTATTATGCCTATATAGAAATCACCGCACGCAACCATCAAAGTTTGTGGCGTGAATATGAACAACTAGCTGCCGAACACGAAAACTTCGCCATCCAGCACATCCGTGAAGTTTCAGATATCTATCCAGTGTTTAGAGAACTTTTCAAAAAACAGGTCAAATAAGGTGAGTTTATGGCAAAAGCAAAAAAACCTTTGAGTGATGGGCCAGATTGGACCTTTGAACTGTTAGAAGAATACCATGTTGAAATTAAACGGGTTGCCGAACATTACAAACTATCGACCTACCCTAATCAAATAGAAATTATTACTGCTGAACAAATGATGGATGCTTATTCAAGTGTAGGTATGCCGATAGGCTATACGCATTGGTCATATGGCAAAAAATTTATTCAGACTCAGCAAAACTATAAACGTGGTCACATGGGTTTAGCGTATGAAATAGTTATCAACTCAGACCCATGTATTTCTTATCTAATGGAAGAAAACACCATCACTATGCAAGCATTAGTGATGGCGCATGCGTGTTATGGACATAATTCATTTTTCAAGAATAACTACCTATTTACGACTTGGACTGACGCCAGCTCAATAATTGACTACTTGCTGTTTGCAAAAAACTATATTGCTGAGTGTGAAGAAAAGCACGGCATTGATAAAGTTGAAAAAACCGTGGACGCTTGTCATGCACTTATGAATTTTGGAGTAGATAGATATAAACGCCCACAAAAGATTTCAATTCACGAAGAGCAAAGGCGACAAAAAGAGCGTGAGGCTTACTTGCAATCACAAGTGAACGATTTATGGCGCACTATTCCAAAAAAATTAGTTGAATCAGAACAAAAGAAAATTCGTTTTCCAAAAGAACCGCAAGAAAACTTGCTGTACTTTATCGAGAAAAACGCGCCCATGCTTGAACCTTGGCAACGTGAAATTGTGCGTATTGTTCGTAAAATATCACAGTACTTTTATCCACAAAAGCAAACTCAGGTGATGAATGAAGGTTGGGCAACCTTTTGGCACTATACCATACTAAACCACCTGTATGATGAAGGTTTAGTCACTGATAGATTTATGCTGGAGTTTTTACACAGCCACACCAACGTCGTTTATCAACCACCCTATAACAGCAACTACTATTCGGGCATCAACCCATATGCACTTGGCTTTAATATGATGGTGGATATTCGCAGAATTTGTGAAAATCCAACAGAAGAAGACAAACGTTGGTTTCCAGATATTGCAGGCTCTGATTGGCTAGAAACATTACATTTCGCGATGGAAAACTTTAAAGATGAGAGTTTTATTTCACAATTTTTGTCTCCTAAAGTCATGCGAGATCTCAAGCTATTTCATATTAAAGATGATGATCAACAAAACTATATTAATGTTGAAGCTATTCATAATGAACAAGGCTATAGAGATTTACGTGAGTCCTTATCGCGCCAATACAATTTGAGCAATTTAGAGCCCGACATCCAAGTACATAGTGTGGATGTAAGTGGTGACCGCTCTTTAACTTTGCGATATAAACCACATCATAGAATACCATTGGCAGAGAGCCGTACAGAAGTACTCAAACACTTGTATCAGCTATGGCAATTTGACGTTAAGCTCGAAGAAGAAAAAGCGGATGGATCAGTTGTTACTTTAGAGCGTTGCCCTAGTGTGAGCAAAAAGGTAGAGATAGATTAGTTAAAATTAAAGCCCTTCTTAAAATAAAAATACCGGTGTAATAACCGGTATTTTTATTTCAATTCTTTATTTAACCACTACTGCTTCCGCCAATGTTGGCATTTTATCTCGGTATTGTTGGAATATTTCTCCAGAGTTTATACCGTAGCGGCGAATCAGCTCTGGCGCGCCATTAAAATCCCCTTGCTCAGCGAGCAGTCTAAAATCTTGGTAGAATTTCTTGGCAAGCGCTCTTGCGTCTGGGTGGGAAAAATAAAATACACCTAATTTGTCATAAAGTGTTTTAAAACCATTAATAATCAAAACGTAAATGAGATTGTTCGAGGCCATTGCCAGCGCATGATGAAACTTATAATCATATTCTGAATAAGCTTCACCACTATCTTCTAGATTGTCCAAATTAGCTAAAAAATCTAACACTTGTTGAGGGTTATTTTTAATCGATGCACGCGCATATATAGTTGCAACATTGGTACGAGCAGACAACAAATTATCCACTAATTTATCAGCATTTTGCGTGTCTAACCTGACAACTGTTTCTAAAATATTTAACCCTGAGGTGTACCAAACATCGTTTACCTTAGTTGATTTGCCATGTTGAATGGTCAACCAGCCATCTCTAGCTAATCTTTGTAAAACCTCACGTAAAGTCGTTCTAGTTACACCAATTTCTTCCGATAACTCTCGCTCTGCGGGCAAAATAGTGCCTGGTGCGTATTTACCGTTCCAAATAGATTCAACTAAATACGCTTCTGCAAACGCTGCAGGGCTTTGAGCCTTAATGTACATATGTCTTCCCCAACCGAATTAATACTGCAACTGGTCGAGCGTTAAAACGCCCTTGTTTTAAAAAGTGTAGCAAAGAAATCAGACGGGTCTAATCTCTTGCACGTTTTAATTACAAAACGAAACCAAACCGTCCCTGTTACATCCAACCATAAGTTTTATCAGTAAAATACTCAAGAATCTAGCCTAATTTATGTATGACCATTATAAAATTTTATCATTATGTAAAATAGCTCAACTGCAATGCTCTCGTGTTAACATAGCGCAAATTGCCACTTTTAGTTTGTTTTTATGATTTTAAATTACACTCAATCTGGTACTGGAAGTCATGTTGTACTGTTGCATGGCTTATTCGGCAGCGCCGATAATCTATCCCAATTAGCCAAATACTTATCTGAATTTTTTCTAGTAACAAATATCGACCTACGTAATCATGGTGCTTCACAACATGCCGATAGCCATACATATTACGATATGGCTACAGACTTGCTAGCCACCCTAAAACATCTAAACATTGAAAGGTGCCATTTATTCGGCCATTCAATGGGTGGTAAAACAGCCATGACATTTGCAATGCTTCATCCTGAGAAAGTGGCGAGCTTAGTTGTTGAAGATATTGCCCCTGTAAGGTATGCAAACCGGCACCAAGATGTTTTTACCGCATTAAACCAGCTCGATCTTTCTCAAGTCGAAAATCGTAAGCAAGTCGTCAATCAGCTCAATGAACAAATAAATAGCTTAGGTATCAGCCAATTTTTAGCCAAAAATTTGCAAAAAGATGATGGCAATTGGCGTTGGAAAATGAACTTGGCCGTATTGCAACTGGCCTATCCTGAAATTGCTGCATTTCCTGACGACCTAGCCAAAGCATATGAAGGCGCAACCTTGTTTATTAAAGGAATGAATTCAGATTATCTAATGCCACAGCATCAAAATGATATTTTACAGCGTTTTCCCAAAGCTCAGGTTAAAGTGATTCAAGGTACAGGTCACTGGGTTCATGCAGAAAAGCCAAATATTTTTAATAAAATTGTCGCCGATTTTCTGCAAAAACAAGAGTGTTGATCATTTTTATGATATAGTTCGGCCACTAAAAATGATTCTCAGTTAACCGATTAAGTACAGCCTATCATATGACATTCGAGCAATTTGAAACTTTGAGTTTTTACCTAGGCATTTCTGGCCTATTTTTACTGATTGGGCTCGCTATCAAAGATGTATTGAAAACCGGTGATGTGCCCTTATTTGGAAAAATCATGGTTTGGCTAGTACTGTTTTTAGGATGTGCGGGTTTTCTGGTTAAAGGTTTAATACAAGTATTTTTTTAAGATTTGTAGAGAGAGATTAGCATGGCAGTTGTTGGTTTATTTTTTGGTAGTGACACAGGTAATACTGAGGCCGTTGCCAAAATGATCCAAAAAGAATTGGGTAAAGACATTGTAGCGGTTTACGATATCGCTAAATCAACTAAAGAAGAAATTGAAGCATTTGATTTCTTATTATTTGGCATTCCAACTTGGTATTACGGCGAAGCCCAATGTGATTGGGATGACTTTTTCCCAGATCTTGAGGAAATTGACTTCAATGACAAAATAGTTGCTATCTTTGGCTGTGGCGATCAAGAAGACTATGCTGAATACTTCCTTGATGCTATGGGCATGGTACGTGACATAGTTGAGCGCAAAGGCGCAACTATTGTTGGTCACTGGTCTACCGATGGTTATGATTTTGAAGCATCAAAAGGCTTAGCAGACGACGACCATTTTATCGGTTTAGGTATTGACGAAGACCGTCAACCTGAATTAACCGAAGAGCGTGTTAAAGCTTGGTGTAAACAGATTAAAGACGAAATGTATTTGTCTGAGCTGTAACTACCTTTGTTATAGGGTATTGTTTTCAAAGATAATACCCTAGCTACCTTCCGTCATTCCACAGCAAAAACTTTTCTCATTCCCTCTTATTTGACACTGTCAGCAGGCAGATTTATGTATATACTTATATTTATTACATAATAATGACAGGTGCATATGGCAGATAGATCCCGCTTTAGTTTGTTGTTGCTTGGTGGTGGTGCTAGAGCTGCTTATCAGGTTGGAGTACTTAAAGCGATTGCAGGTGAAGTACCCAGAACACATTGCACGCCATTCCCGGTAATAACAGGTACATCCGCAGGTGCAATCAATGCAACTGCATTAGCTTGTTACGCTCCTTGTTTTCATTTGGGGGTGAAAAAACTTGAGTGGGTATGGAAAAATTTCCGTACCGAAATGGTCTATACCAGTAATTTTTCTACTTTATACCGTAACGTCGTCAAGAACCTAACATCCCGTAATGAACACCCCACACTGAAACAAACCATCAGCTGGTTTGATAATTCGCCGTTACAAGCCTTATTAACTCGTTTATTAGATTTAGAGCGCATTCAACGCAATATAGACAGAGACCAATTAAGAGCTTTGGCCATTACCGCCTCGTCATACCACAGCGGCGACTCAGTGTGTTTATTTCAATCAAAAGATAATATTGAACCGTGGATAAGAGCTAAACGCCGCGGCATTCACAGCCCGATTAAAATCGAACATTTAATGGCCTCGTCAGCTATCCCTATGGTTTTTCCATCAGTTGAATTGCATGGTGAATATTTTGGTGACGGCTCTATCCATCAACTAGCACCACTCAGCCCGTCAATTCACTTAGGTGCAGACAAAATTTTTGTGATAGGCATGGAGCAACCGAAAAACCGTTTTAGCTACCAAGATGATGTTGCTATGCCACCAACTGGTGGTGCTATTATTGGCCACCTGTTGGACACTATATTTACCGAAGCACTGACTTCAGATATAGAACGTATGCAAAGAATTAATCAAACTTTGCATTTTATTCCCACTGAGTCACGCAAAAAATGTGGGTTAAAGCCTATCTCTGTCATGCAGCTCAATCCGTCGAAAAACTTTAATGAAATTGCAGCCCGTCATTACAACAGCATGCCTTTTGCCATTCGGAGCATTCTCAAAATATTAGGCATTAACAACAACACAGCGATTAATTCGAGTTTAATCAGTTACTTATTATTTGAACAAGCTTATTGCCAAGAACTAATCGAATTAGGTTTTCAAGACGCACAAGCGAAAATGGATGAAATTAAGAACTTTCTGCAGCTGTAGCTAAAACTAACTGTGAAAAATTGTTGAAGGGTAAATATTTGAGGGAATAAGCGCTTTGAGGAAAACAAAGCGCTTATTAAAGCAAGATTAGAATTAGTCTTCTAATAATATACGTAACATGCGACGTAAAGGCTCTGCAGCACCCCATAATAATTGGTCACCAACAGAGAAAGCAGACAAGTATTCACCGCCCATTGCTAACTTACGTAAACGGCCAACAGGCACATCTAACGTACCAGTTACTTTAGCTGGTGTTAACTGGTTGATGGTACTTTCTTTGTCATTCGGTACCACTTTAGCCCATTGATTGTGGCTAGCCAACATATCGCTAATTTCATCTAATGGAATGTCTTTATTCAACTTAATAGTGAATGCTTGGCTGTGACAACGCATAGTACCAATACGCACACAGATACCTTCAACTGGGATCTGAATACCTGAATGGCCTAAAATCTTGTTGGTTTCAGCGCCACCTTTCCATTCTTCACGGCTTTGGCCATTACCTAAGTCGCTATCAATCCAAGGGATTAAGCTACCCGCAAGCGGAACAATAAAGTTTTCACTTGGGAACCCTTGATCGTTTAATTGCGCAGTTACTTTGCGATCAATTTCTAAAATTGCACTTGCAGGATCAGCAAGCTCTGCCGCAACAGATTGATTTAACACGCCCATGCCAGCTAACAGCTCGCGCATGTGTTTAGCACCGCCACCAGACGCCGCTTGGTAAGTCATGGATGTGATCCAATCAATCGCTTTATTTTCAAATAAGCCACCTAAGCCCATCATCATTAGCGATACAGTACAGTTACCACCAACAAAAGTTTTAACCCCTTTGCTGATACCGTCTTTAATCACATTTTGGTTAACTGGATCTAAAATAATGATAGCTTCGTCATCCATACGCAATGAAGACGCAGCATCAATCCAATAACCATTCCAACCTGCTTGACGCAGCTTTGGATAAACAGCTTTAGTGTAGTCACCACCTTGACAGGTAATCACTACATCCATTTTCTTTAACTCTTCAATATCAGTTGCGTCTAACAAAACCCCCGCATCTTTGCCAAAATTTGGCGCTGCTTTACCAGCTTGAGATGTTGTAAAAAATACAGGTTCGATTAAATCAAAGTCTTGCTCTTCGACCATGCGGTTCATCAAAACAGAACCTACCATGCCACGCCAACCGACTAGACCAACTTTCTTCATGAAAACTTATCCTCTATGAACTGAAAGAGTTAAAAATTAAAGACTGATCATACATAAAATAGCCGCTTTTAGCTAGTAAACATTGTGTTATCGTCAATATTTTAGTCAGTGAGTACACCATTTTGATAGTCGATAATTGCCTGATTTATCTCATGCTGAGTGTTCATAACAAAGGGGCCATACTGCACTACAGGTTCATTCAAAGGTAAACCTGCAATTAACAAAATTCGGCTATTTTCTGCTACTTGAAATTCAATTGAATCACCAGCAGAAAAACGCGCGAGTTTACTTGCAGCTACCCTAACGTTCTGGGTTGAATGGCTAAACTCAACAACCCCTTCAAACACATACAGCATTAGATTATATTCAGCTGCCAGAGTTAATGAATGTTGGCTGTTAGCAACTAAACTGATGTCAGCAATAACAGGTTGAGTCACAGGATGACTGATAGCGCCTGTTATCGTCTGATTATTCAGCTTAAATTCCCCAGCTAATGCTTTTACAGATGCGCCCTCAACCTGAGTTGTTGAAAAATGACTCGCCGGAAAATCCGTATATTGCGCCGGGGTTAATTTGTCTTTGGCTGGCAAATTCAACCAAAGCTGAAAACCGTTCAATAATCCCGAGGTTTGTTTGGGCATCTCAGAGTGAATCACGCCTTTGCCAGCGCGCATCCATTGCACACCACCATCTTCGATTAAACCAACATTGCCCAAGTGATCTTGATGCTCCATTTTGCCGTTAAGCATATAAGTTATGGTTTCAAACCCTCGATGCGGATGCGGCGGAAAACCCGCTATATAGTCGGCAGATTCATCCGAGCCAAATTCATCTAACATTAAAAATGGATCGAAGCGCTCTAGCCCTCGCCCACCAAACACGCGCTTGAGTTTAACCCCAGCGCCGTCAGAGGTTGGGCGAGCTGGTATTACTTCAACTATATTTCTCATGTCCGCTCCTAAAATTTTGTAAACTTGACAGTTTACTAAACTGTCTCAACCGCTTGTTTAACTTGTTGCTTAGCTTCAACCAAGGCTTTTTCTTTATTGTCTTGCATATTCAAACCTTCAGCATAAATAAACTCAATTTGTGTTAACCCAATGAAATTTAAAAAGGTTCGAATAAACTGCACTTCTGTATCGCGAGACGTGTCTTTGTGCATACCACCACGAGTTGTCACAACAAACACTGGTTTATCTGCAATTAAACCAACAGGACCATTTTCAGTGTACTTAAAAGTCACACCCGCTCTAGCTAAATGGTCAAACCAAGCTTTAAGCATAGAAGGCACGTTAAAGTTGTACATAGGTGCGGCAATTACAAGATAGTCAGCCTCTTTAACCTCTGCAATTAATTTGTCTGAGAATTGTGTTTTAGCAATTTGTTCGTCACTCTTATCTTGCTCTGGCGTCATCAAAGCACCTATCCACTCACCATCGACATGCGGAATAGCTTGAGTCGAAAAGTCTCGAGTAATCACTTCAACGTGAGTTAATTTTGCAGATAATTGCTCAACTAAATTATCAATAATCTGCGTTGAAGCCCCATTGTTACCAAATAAGCTGCTGTTAATACGTAAAATTTTGTTAGCCATAAGTTACCTACCTTTGCTGTTGTTAATTTCTAATCGAACAATCTATGGTATAAATAATACATTCACTTTACTGGCCAAAATCGCTAATATACTGGTTAAATACATCAACTTTTTAAATATATTAATGAAACTACCTAAAACGACACTAGAACAATGGGCAACCCTGATTGCTGTACATGAAGAGCAGAGTTTCGCAGCGGCTGCAGAGCGACTAAATAAAAGCCAGTCGAGTATTAGTTACAACATAAAACGGCTAAACGAATCTTTACCAGTCGCCGTTATCACACTCAAAGGGCGTAAAGCAGAATTAACCGAACAAGGTAAAGTTTTGTTGCGTAAAGCATACTGCCTTCTAGATACAGCCAATGATATTGAAACCAGTGCACACTATTTATCCGCGGGTTGGGAAGCGGAACTGACTGTCGCAGTAGACGCTTTGATTTTTGTACCTGAAGTCTTAAATAAACTTGCGAGCTTTTCCAACCAGTATCCACAAACTCGTTTGCGAATTTTAGAAACAACATTATCAGCAACTGACGAAGCTTTGTTTGAGAAAAAAGCGCAATTGGCCTATGTTGCACGTATTCCGCAAGGTTTTATGGGTACGCCTATTGGTTCGGCGAAAAAACTGATTGTCGCGCATCCAAAACATGCAATATTCGCAAAACAACAAGTGTTAACGGAAAACGAGTTACGCCAATACCGCCAGATTGTCGTGCGTGATTCCGGCATTAAACGCAATCAAGATGCAGGATGGTTAGGCGCAGAACAAAGATGGACTGTGAGCTCATTTTCATCGTTAATTGATGCGGTTAAAAATCAAGTTGGTTTTGCGTCTATTCCTGAAAGATTTATTCGACAGGAACTAGAGAGTGGTGAATTAAAACAAGTGCCATTGCAGCTAGATAATACTCAAGTGCTCACCCTTTACCTTGTTTTGGCAGAGGGTGAAAACGCAGGGCCAGCGGCCAAAGCTCTCTACCAGCATTTGAAAGCATTGCCGCTAAGTTAATCAAGTATAGGTAATTTAAGCAGGCTCAATCAGCCATTCGACTTTAGCAAAGGCTTTATCGTCCTGCGCCAATTTTTGCGCTAGTTGCCTTGCCACCGGCTGCATAATTTTATCTAACTGGTATGGCGCATTGATCACTAACATCCCAGAGCCAAACATACCAAACTCTTGTTGCTGTTGCTCAACGGCTAGCTCTATAGATAACAGATTACTGATTGGTAAATTGGCAACTTTCTTTTTTAAATCACGGCTTCTATCTCTTTGCGCAGCTAAAATTGGATACCAAAGCAAAAAGATCCCATGTGGCCATTTTTTGATTGACTGCTGCAATGCTTTCACTGCATCGGCATAATCTTGTTTAACTTCGTAAGCAGGATCTATCAAGACTAAACCCCGCGCAGGCTCTGGTGGCATGCATGCGTTTAATCCTTCAAAACCATCACGATTATGAATAGCCACTCGCTGGTCTTTGTAAAAATTACCCTTGAGTTTAGAAATTTCATCACTATGTAGTTCCATGAAGATACATTTATCTTGCTCACGCAAAAAATCACAAGCGATTTTGGGTGAACCTGGATAAAACGCAGGTGTTTGATTGATATATTGACTCACATATTCACAATAGTCGGTTACAATCTGTTCACAACCTGCTGAATTATCCAGCAAGCGCTGAATTCCCTGCTCAAACTCAGCAGTTTTGCGTGCTTCAGCGCTAGATAAATCATATAATCCTCGACCACAATGACTGTCGATGTAAACAAAAGGTTTATTCTTTTGCTTGAGCTTTTGAATAACAGCTATCAGGGTAATGTGTTTGATGACATCAGCATGATTACCAGCATGGAAGCTGTGGCGATAACTTAACATAGAAATAATTCTGATATTTTATTTAAGATTAAAGATAACGTTAATTATTGAATTTGAACAGGAAAATAGCTTAAAAAGCAGTCTTATGACAAACAATGTTTACAAAACAACAAAAAAGTTAAAAATAAATTGAACTTTTACACTTGATTAACATCTATAAATAATACAAATTAGAAACAATTAAATAACAATTATGAGTTCTCAAGGTGATTTAGTTATGAAGCTTACATCAAACAAAGTATTAGGTAGTCTTGCCTTGATGTTTTTGCTGCCATTTAATAGTCAAGCGGATGAAAGCGCAACCAATAGTTCATCTGAGTTGTCTGTTGACGATGATACAGTGAAACTTGCGTTAAAAGTTAATCGCAAAATGATAGAGCAGGATTTACAAGAGGCTGAACATATCTCAGCAATTGATTTATCCAAACCTGCAGAATATCAATCGTATATTGACTATTATTTTCAAGAGTATTTGCCAGTTACTAAAGAAGATGGTCAACCGGTTAATTTAGCCATTAAGTCGACCAATATCGAAGGTGATACTGTCGTATTTAACTTAGAGGCTCCATTAGACAATGCCAATACTTTGAGCATTAACAACCGAGTATTATTCCACTCAAATGATGAACAAGTTAACAAAGTACAAGTACGTGACAATAGTTATACATTTACTAGTGCAGTAGACGAGCCATTAATTGTTTGGCAAAAAGATGAAAAGAGTTTAGAAAATTTACACACCTTTTCGCTACAAGATACTAATAAGGCCTAAAGGTTTAGGCCTTATTAATTTGTATCTAGCTGAGGTTAGATAGCGTCAAACAACTCTTCGTGTAAATGTTCAACCACTTTAGCAGCGTCATCAGACTGGGTTAAGAAACAGAAATTATGTGGACTTGCACCTTGGCAAATCATACGTAAATTATAGTTTTCTAACGCCGCAATCAATTTACCACCCACACCTGAATTTGCTTGTAAATGGTTACCGATAACGGCCACTAACGACAAGTTATCTTCTACGCTTACTTCACAGAATTCAGCTAACTCATCTAATACTTCCTGTTTAATACCACGTGTAGTTGTATTATTTGGATTATCAATGGTGATAGCCACAGAGATCTCAGATGTTGTGATTAAATCAACGCTGATCTTATGTTGAGCTAAAATACCAAACACTTTAGCCAAAAAGCCGGTCGCAAATAACATTTTAGGGCTTTTAACCGTTAATAAAATTTGGTCGCGACGTAACGCGATGGCTCTATATGGTGGTTTATTTTCAGCTTTGTTGCGGATCCAAGTACCACCTGCTTTTGGTTCACGACTGCTACCAACAAACACACCAGTGCCTTTACGCACAGCAGGAATTAAAGTTGCTGGATGTAAAATTTTCGCACCAAAGGTCGCCATTTCAGCAGCTTCATCAAAACTCAACTCTGGAATTGGACGCGCTTGTGCTGTTAAACGTGGATCTGTTGTATAAATACCTGTTACATCAGTCCAAATTTGTAAAGTTTCGGCTTCCAATGCTTCAGCCACTAACGCAGCAGAATAATCACTACCGCCACGGCCTAAAGTGGTTGTATTACCTTGGCTATCAGAACCAATAAAACCTTGAGTTACAAATACTGTACCTTCTAATTCAGGTGCAATTAACTTCTCAGCTTGCACACGTGTTTGTTCTACATCTGGTTCAGCTTTACCAAAATTACTATCGGTTTTTAATACTTGTCGAATATCAAAGTTAACCGCGTGCGCACCACGTTGGCGTAATACTTCAGCAAATAATAAAGATGACATTTGTTCGCCAAACGACTGAATTTGGTCTTTTAAGCGCATAGAACCAACTAGGTTATCCGAATAAGCAACCTCTTTTAACTCAGCCAACAAGTTATCTAAAGCTAAAGTGACCCATTCAGGCTTACCTAATTTATCAACAATTGCGTACTCAGTTGCACGAATTTCCGCCAAAATAGTTTCACGCTCTTGTGCAGTGACATCCATATGGGTTAAACGCACTAATTTGTTGGTCACACCTGATTGTGCAGACACACAAACAACACGAATATTTTGATCTTCTAACACTATATCAGCACAACGAGACATAGCTTCGAAGTCTGCAACACTGGTTCCGCCGAATTTGGCAACAATTAGGTTTTTCATGATTTTCCCATTTTAATAAACAAAGGGAAAGCAAGGCTGTGGAATGAAGAAGGCTTCAATTCTAGGCCGAAAGCTCTCCACCGATTCAGGTGACAGTTAGTTGGATTCAACCAAATTAACCGAAAATACTTCCACTAAGACAAGTAGTTTTCTCGGCGTATATCCCCCTGGCTAACATTCAAACAAGGCTTAGTCCTCTAATGTTAGTTACCTGAATAACGCACCTCTTTCGGTCTTGGTAGGAGTAATCACTACTCCTAGGTAAGACGCGCGCGCATTAAATAGTAAATTGCTGTAAAAATCAACATCCAGTGAAAATATTTTTAGCGCAAAACTCAGCTAAATGTTTCTTAATTAGCGGATTTAAACTAAAGTTTTTAAATAGGCGTCAGATAACAGACCAATAGAAAAATTAAGTTAGTTAGCATGCAAAAAAACAAATCAACCGAAGAAGAATTATCCTTAGACACAGACTTAGTTCCAGACAACTGGGATGAATTACCCGATCTTGAAATATTTGATGATGAAGATTTATCTTTTGTAAAACATCAAGACAAAGATCAGCAGCTAGAATCAGATGATGACCTTGTATTAGATGAGCTGGATGAAATTCTCGACGATGATTTACTAGATAATTTGCACGCAGATACTCAGGATGACGCAGCAGAATTATCGCTAGACGACGCACAATTAATCAATGATAATCTCTTAATAGATGAAGACGAGTTGCTCCAAGATAATTTGACTGATTCAACCTCGGGTGATGAATCACTTAGTGACTTCTCGCTTGACGAGGCAAGTATTGAGCAAGTTGAATTGCAAGACATAGAGCTAGACGATATTGAGCTAGCAGAAGATGAACTTGAGTTGAACATACAGCCAGACACTGCTAATGATAATAGTGTTTCACCGTCAACTCGCACTATGGATAAACTTGCCCAGCATCAAAGCGAAAAATCTAGTCCTGTTTCGGCTAACTCCAAAGAGCAACCCGAGCATGTTAATCAGCAACTCATGAACAGCCTAGATTCTTTGGCAGCCCAATTGAATCAATTAACTCAAGTTGTCAGCGACTTACTACAGCAAAAAAGTCACACTGAACCTGAACCTGTCGACGTACAAAAATTGTTTTCCACAGGTGTATATTACGCTAAACATGCAGATTATATTCATGCGGCTAAATGGTTTAGACGTGCGGCTATGGCGTCACATGGTAAAGCCATGTTTTATTTAGGCATGATGTTCATTAAAGGTGAAGGCCTGCCAAAATCTATCATTCATAGTTATGTCTGGATGTCGTTAGCTAACGTTTATGGTGTATCAGAAGCAAAAGCGGCTATGATGGATATTCAACATAGACTGACGGCGCATGAGCTTAATCAAGCACAAAGATTAGCCGCAGAAAAATATGAAGAAATAGAAAATATTCAAGCTAAATTGGCACTTAAGATACCTTCAGCAGATTAGCTAAACCAACAAGGGTTTAATTAAAACCGTTTTAGTTTGTTTTATTTGAATCGATCAAACAAAGGAAAAACCAACCAACTAACAGAAATAGCGCCAGGAGGTAGTGAGGGTTGAGGTGTTAGCCACTATTCCTGTCAGTTGGTATGCGCAAGTTAAACAATCAGGAAAGAGGGGTTTCCGTCAAATAATTGTCTAACTAATGCATTTGGTCGCAAATTGTATTTGCTAAAATGATTAAAGCAATATGCTTGCCAAAAGATCTCACACATTAGTTTAATCGGTTTTTAAATTGAACATCCATGTCCAGTCACTTAATAAACAACCAAAATGAGTTGTTATTCTGCTTAACCACCTAATAAAGATAATGCTGATTGTGGTCTTTGATTTGCTTGGCTTAGTACAGTTGTACTTGCTTGCTGTAAAATTTGGTTTTTAGTTAATGAAGCTGTTTCTGTTGCAAAGTCAGTATCACGGATACGTGAGCGTGCAGCCGAAACGTTTTCCGCAACATTGCTTAAGTTACGAATAGTTGACTGAAAGCGATTTTGCAGCGCACCTAAGTCAGCACGAGCGGCACCGATAGTAGAAATTGCAGTGTCGATTGCGGTTAATGCGGCAGAAGCGTCTCTTTCTGTTTGGACTGACAAACTTCCGATACCTAAGCCTGAAGCACCAAAGCCACCGCTACGCGACATATTTACTGAAATAGATTGCCCACCATTTGCGCCAACTAAGAATGCCGCTGAGTAAGCCCCGGTTAACAACTCAACACCGGCAAATTGCGTAGTTGAGCCAATACGGCTGATTTCAGTTTTAAGTGCCGACACTTCTTTTTGCAGTGCTAAACGGTCAGACGAGCTGTTGATACCATTTTGTGCTTGAATAGATAATTGACGAATACGTTGTAATGCAGTGGTAATTTCTTGCATTGCACCTTCAGCCGTTTGCGTTAACGAAATCGCATCGTTGGCATTACGTACCGCTTGGTTAAGACCCTCAATTTGAGTCGTCATACGGTCAGTAATTTGTAAACCAGCAGCATCGTCTGACGCGCGGTTGATACGAAAACCTGAAGATAATCTTTCAAAAGCAGTATTTAAACCTAAGTTTGAGTTAAATAACTGACGTTGTGCATTTAATGATGAAACATTTGTATTTACGAACATTGACATTTTGGTCTCTCCTAACTGAGTTTATTAAGTGCCTTATTTTTGTTGTTATCATCCGCTGACACTTAATATATCGGAGAGGCCGCGACAATCTTTATAGACTGGCAGCAAAATAATGAGGGAAAGTTTTGCCGTTTTGCGGCAAAACCTCACAACTTTGATCGGCAAATAGGCTATAACCTATTGATTTAACTAGCTCTACAACTACACTGCCCGCCTAAAAAAATTTCCGTTTTTAGAGGAAAAAAGTGCAAAAAAGTTCTAAAGGCAAAAATAAGAGCCGAGATTTACCACTCCTCGGCCCTTATTGGAGTGAGTACAACTCACCCGTTTGGCCTGAAAAACCCGTCGCACTACCTCCTGGCTATTCCCAAACGGGCGGAAGCAGAGCTTAAGTCAATAATTAACCCAATAGCGATAAAGCCGATTGAGGTCTTTGGTTTGCCTGACTTAAGATAGTAGTACTTGCTTGCTGAATAATCTGGTTACGCGTTAACTCAGCAGTTTCAGTCGCAAAATCTGTATCTTTGATACGAGAACGTGCACCAGAAACATTTTCAACAATGTTACTTAAGTTACGAATGGTAGATTGGAAACGATTTTGTAACGCACCCAAGTCCGCTCGCGCACCACCAATAGTAGAAATTGCCGCATCAATTGAAGTTAAAGCTGCAGAAGCATCAGCAGCTGTCGCAACTGACAAACTACCAATACTTAAACCTGATGCACCATAACCACCACTACGAGATAAATTCACAGAAATGGTTTGACCGCCATTTGCGCCAACCAAGAAAGCGGCTGAATAACTACCAGTCAAAAGTTCAACACCGGCAAACTGAGTAGTTTGGCCGATACGGCTGATCTCAGTTTTTAGTGCTGAAACTTCTTTTTGTAAAGCAGTTCGGTCAGCTGAAGTATTAATACCATTTTGTGACTGAACAGCTAACTGGCGAATACGTTGCAATGAAGAAGTAATTTCTTGCATTGCACCTTCAGCAGTTTGAGTTAAAGAAATAGCATCGTTTGCATTACGTACCGCTTGATTCAAACCTTGAATTTGGCTAGACATACGATCGGTAATTTGCAAACCAGCAGCATCGTCTGACGCACGGTTAATGCGGAAACCAGACGACAAACGTTCAAATGAAACGTTCAGCGCAGAGCCAGAATTAAATAACTGGCGCTGAGCATTTAATGAGGACACATTAGTATTTACGAACATACTCATAGTACTCACTCCTATGCAATTAAATGTTCAACAAATGAAGGCAAATGCCTACAATTTACTTATAAAGGGTAAAATAATAAAACTTTACTCTTCTTCATTTTTTATATCGGCATTTAAGAAAGTCTCTTTAGAAATTATTTGAACATTTTTTGATATATTTAACCAATCTAAATAAAAATAATATAAGAATTAAATTAATAATTAAATGAACTTTGTTTTATTTAATATTTTATTCGAAAAGATCAACTGAACAGTTGCAAGAATATGATATGAATAGCAAAACAGCTGGGGAAATACTTCCCCAGCAAGTCGCTACACAAGTTAGGAGAGAGTGCGCGAACTGGTTGACATACATGTGCTTGAACGATGTCGACAAAACATCTCAATCACAAATATGTATTTAAAGCACCCTGTAGCGTTTTACTCTCAAAACAAAGAGCAAAACGCAAATCCACTCGTGAATTACAGATGTATTTGTTTAGCACGAATAAATATTCGCATTAATTTAGCCATTAAATTATTAACCCAACAATGACAAGGCAGATTGAGGTCGCTGATTCGCTTGGCTCAACACTGTAGTGCTTGCTTGTTGTAAAATTTGGTTTTTAGTTAACTCTGCCGTTTCGGTAGCAAAGTCAGTGTCTTTGATTCGAGATCGAGCGCCCGATACGTTTTCAATAATGTTGCTTAAGTTTCGAATAGTCGACTGGAAACGATTTTGCAGCGCACCAAGATCAGCCCGTGCAGAGCCAATAGTAGATATTGCAGCATCGATTGCAGTTAATGCCGCAGATGCATCATTTTCGGTTTGAACCGACAAGGTACCTACTCCCAATCCTGACGCACCATAACCACCTGTTCTCGACAGATTAACTGATATCGTTTGCCCACCATTTGCACCGACCAAAAATGCCGCAGAATAAGTACCAGTTAATAGTTCAACACCAGCAAACTGAGTGGTTTGGCCGATTCGACTAATTTCTGTTTTTAATGCGGATACTTCTTTTTGTAACGCTAATCGGTCAGATGAAGTGTTGATACCATTTTGCGATTGCACCGCCAATTGGCGAATACGTTGCAACGAGGTAGTGATTTCTTGCATTGCACCTTCAGCTGTTTGTGTCAGTGAAATTGCATCATTCGCGTTTCGCACAGCTTGCTGTAAACCTTGTACCTGAGTGGTCATTCGGTCGGTAATTTGTAAACCTGCAGCATCGTCTGATGCACGGTTAATACGAAAACCAGATGACAAGCGTTCAAACGCAACATTCAGCGAATTACCCGAGTTAAACAATTGACGTTGGGCATTCAACGACGAAATATTTGTATTTACAAACATAGACATAATTACTCTCTCCTACTATAGATAGTTTTTGTACCTTGTTGTTTTAACAAAACCAGAACCACAAATTGCCAATCAATTTGTTTATACAAGCTTTTGTATTTGCCTTCCTTTGACACTTTATATATCGGTGAGAAAAACTGACTCTTTAGAGAAAATATTAAAATTTATGCTTATAAATTAATGAATTAGACTCTAAAGTTTTATTAAGACCTGCCGAGTCGGACATTAAAATAAAACTTTAGTTAAAATCTAACCTAGCCACTTTGCAGCTAAAGGCGAAAGTTTGAACGCAGAAATGCAAAAACCCGCCGAAGCGGGTTTGACTAGCAAAAATTTCTAAAGAAAAATTACAAGAAGTTAAATAACGACAAGCCGGTTATGCGGCCAAAAGTGGTATTAGAGACTTGATAAGCTGTTTCTTGTTTTTGTAATTCTGTGACTGCCTCAGCAAAGTCAGCTTCCGATACTTTTGCTTTGGCCTCTTTGACATTTATTTCCAAATCTTGGTTAGACATGTCAACACTATCAATTACATTGATACGGCCACCAATTTCAGAGCGGGCAAAACCTATATTTTCTTGCGACTGATTAATTGAAAACAAAGTTTTTTGAATAATGTCATTGAGCCCATCGCCACCCGTCTGATCATTTTGTAACCTTGAGATTAACTCATCTAAAGAATTGAGAATATTGCTTTTAGCCGGATCATTTAAGGTAAAATCAATTTGTTGACCCGCTGTAGGTGTGCCATTGACATTAAACTCAAGCCCTTTGAATTTGACTGGCTCACCAGCGGTAAAATTACCTGAATCTAACACTGTACCGCCACTATCTTGTACCTGATAAGTGCCTGCACCAAACACCACACTATAGTCGTTAGAGCCAGCTGGACTCGGTGGAATTTTTAGATAGTTTTGTTTGTGAAAGTTATCAAAACTATCACCATTGTCGAGTCGGTAGCTAGCACTTGCAGTTGATGTACCCGCAATTGTTACACCATTACGTGCAGCTGTGTCTTCAAAAATCGAAAAGCCAGATCCAGGAATACCAGATTCAACTTTGAGTGTTTCAGAAATTTGTACTTTCTTGACGTTTTCATCACCTTGATACACATAACTACCGCTGCTGTCTTGCACAAAAGGTGTTTGTGAAGATTTTGCCCCAGCAAAAATATAATCACCTTGTGAATTTTTCGAATTCATCAAGTCGGCGATTTCACCTTTAATTAATTCAAGCTCAACCGCCAATGCGCGTCTGTCGGTATAATCATGCGCCCCGTTACCCGATTGGATTGCTAAAGTATGCGCACGTGTTAACGCAGTATTGATACCAGTCAACGCGGTTTCTTGAGTACTTAATTGATTTTTTAGATGAATGGTATTTTTACCAAACTGCTCCAGCCGCGCTAAATCTTCATCAAAACGAACAACTTTAGTTGCACCAGTTGGATCGTCAGACGGCTTTAAAATATTCGTCTGTTTAGTTAATACATCATTTGCGCGTACAAGTTTTTTTTGCGTTTCCAAAATACCTTGTAAACTGCGATCATAAATAAGATTAGTGGTTAATCGCATACATTACCTCACTGCTTGTAGCAAAGAGTCAAACAAAGTGTTTGATACTGTAATGATTCTAGCAGCTGCGTTATACGCCTGCTCGTATCGAACCAAATCAGCTGCTTCTTCATCCAAATTCACACCAGACATATCCGCCACCCGCTGCTCCGACTGCTCAAGCATAGTTGTACTGGCCGTTAAATCGATTTGCGCTCGATTGGCAGTATCACCAACAAAACCAATTAAATTGGAATATGCTTCGGTAAAAGTCAGGGTATTATTGCCTGTCCCAGCAATATTACGGCGCATGGTATCGTCTGATTGTAAATCAGTTAATTTCTGGCCGTTAAAATTATCGTCCAGCGCATCTGAATTAAAACTAATATTAAATTCATCACCCGCTTGCGGCTGGCCTGAAACACTAATTTCATAGCCTGGGTAATCATCACCATGCGTTGCTGTTGGCCAAGTACCAGCTGCTTGCAACTGCGCCATAATATTGTCGCCAGAAGCAACCGTACCAATAACAGCACCCGTGCTGTCTTGAACTTCGTATTCACCAGTTAAGGTATAAACCACTTTCGCTGGCGCATCTGCATCTAACGCATTAGCTGCGTCAAAAGCACTCATATTCAGCGTCGAGTTATCCGTATCAGTAGAGGTTATATCTTGCAGCTTTATTGTGCCGTTGCCGATATTAGTGATCGGGTTTTCAACTTTTATTGGTGATGCTAATGCCAGCTGTTCTGGACGATTTAAATTCATTTCAATTTGCACACCAGCCAAACGAGTAGGACGAGCTAAAAAGCTATCGCCTGCAACAAAAGCTGTGTCTGGTGAAAATCTTAATTCTAAACCATCAGGTAACCCATCTGCGCTACCTTGATAATCAGCTGTGCTCGCAGGAATAGTAAATGGGCCACTTTGTGAACCGATTGTTTCACCTTGTTTGTATGCTTGAATTGTGTATTCAGTCGCAGAAGTAAAGGTTATTTGATAATCAAAGTTGGTGACTTCATCACCCAAACCTTCTTCGATTCGAACTTCCACATAGTGATTCGCACTACTGTTGTCATCGTAACCCAAAGCTTGCGTACTAGGTATAGTGAAAATATCACTCCCTAATTGACCGTCTAAATCAACACCTTTTTTGTTTTGCTGATTCATCGCATCAGAAAAAGCAATCGCCAATTGACCAAGCGAATTAATCGCTTCATCTAAAACTGTTGTTCTGTAATCGACCAAACCACCAATTGAGCCACCCAAGTTATCTGTACGGAAATCTTTGACCGCATTTGGGTTATTATTTATGTAGGTTTGAATTTCAGTACGATTTGGGTCTGGATCGCCAGATACAGCTTTAAATTGAAAATAGTTTGCATTAGTTACCAGCGATTGACCACCTTGGGTATTAACATAAATCGCGCCTGTATCTGCTTCTAAAGTTTGAATATTTACTTTTTCGGCAAGGCGGCGAATAACTTCGTTGCGTTCATCTAGTAACTCAGGTGCAGACTGGCCATTTACTGACGATTGTTTTGAGGCAACTATTTTTTCATTGAGTTGATATAAACCTTGAATCAGTGAATTGGTTTCGCTGAGCTCAAGTTTAATTTCATCATTAACAATGTCTTCTTGCTCTAATACCCTGTCAGTCAAACTTTGCATGCGGCTTACCAAAGCGTTGGAATCAGAGATCACCAATTGGCGAGGGGTTAATGAAGTTGGCTCGTCGTTCGCTTCGTGCAAACGCTGAAATACACCTTCAAGGCCTTTAGCAATGCTAACAGTTTGATCTGAGAAAAGGTTATCCAGCACACTGGTATTTTCAGAATAGGTTTCTAAGCGAGCGTTTTCTGTGGTGTCGCGGCGATATTGGTCTATTGCATAACGGTCAAACATGCGGATAACTTGTGGGCGACCAAGGCCCCACTCTACATAATTAGCATATTCGGTACGCTGGCGGGTATACCCCGGCGTATTCATATTCGCAATATTGTTACTGGTTGTCGCTAGTTGGTTTTGATTACCCAACAAAGCGGAAGAACCAATTTTTAACAAATCCGTCATTTAATTAAACCTTAAACCGAGCACTAGCAAAACTTTCGCTATGTTCTTTATCGGCAGCTATTCTTAAAACTTTAGCATATCTCTTGCAGAATCGAACACAGAATCTTTTAATACAGACATAATTTTGTCAGCATAGTTAGGATCTGTCGCATAACCTGCTTTTTGCAGTTCAGAAAAGTAGCTTTTAGCACTGTCGCTTGATTCAACCGCTTGTTGATATCTAGGGCTATTTAAAATGAAGTCGGCATAATCTTGCATGGATTCAGCAATATTTGAATAAGCTCGAAAATGCGCTTTTTCTTGTTGAGCAACACCATTACGATATTCCAAAGTATTGACTGTGGTTTTGTCACCACTCCAACGACCATCAGCTTTAATACCAAAAAAGTTCAATGCATTGCTGCCGTCAAGTTTTTGCATCATTTTCTGACCCCAACCAGTTTCTAACGCAGCTTGACCTATCATGGCTATCGGCGAAATACCCAGTTTGCTTGCCGCCATAGTTGCATACGGCATTAACTTGTCGACAAAATCCTGTTTATTGGCAAACTCTATATTCTCTTCGCTGGTTGTTTTGTTGGTATTTTCTGCATGCAAGGATTGCTGAGTTTGATTTGAATTTTGATTGTTCTCAGCCATTAAATTGAACTGAGCTTTTGCTTGGGCTTGCGCTCTCGCCAATTGGCCATCATTTCTAAGCGCTGATGCTGGCATGGTATTGTTACTACCTGGAGATAGTTGCTCAACAATTAAATCGGCTAAACCCAAAGCGCCACTCGAGGATAAATCAACCGCCATTTGATCATCCATCATACCACGGAAAAACTTAGTTTCTTGGCTGTTAAACGGGCTATCTTTGTCTTCCAGTACTTGTTCTGCTTGACGCATGCTTTGCAACATCATTTTCATAAAGATAGATTCAAAATGTTCAGCAGCTTTACGTAAAGCTTTTTGATCATTCGGGTTGCTCTGCGCTGCTTCGCGCAGGCCATTTAACCCAGAAAAATCTTGAACAAATTGTGCTTGATCTAACTTATCCATGATGTCACCTACTAGATAACTACTAACTCGCCTTGCAACGCACCCGACTCTTTTAACGCCTCTAATATCGCCATTAAGTCACCTGGTGCTGCGCCAATTTCGTTTAACGCTCTAACTAGTTCGTCTAGGCTAGTACCTGCATCCAATACAAACATACGCGTGTCGTCTTGCGCAACATCAATTAAAGTTTGTTTGGTTGTCACTGTTTCGCCATCAGCAAACGCATTTGGCTGGCTCACTTGCTGATTAGCGGCAATGGTCACCGTTAGTCCACCATGGGTGACAGCCGTTGGAGCTAAGCGTACATCTTTGCCTATCACAATTGTGCCAGTACGTGAGTTTACGATCACTTTGGCTGGTGCATCTGCTGGGGTAAATTCTAAATTTTCTAACGTCGCAATGTAAGAAACACGTTGGCCGATATCACGCGGCGCAATTACTTGCACTGAGGTCGCATCTAACGCTGTCGCTGAATTTGGCCCGACTAATTGGTTAATCACATCAGCCATGCGTTTAGCTGTGGTAAAGTCTGATTGATGTAAGTTAAAAGTAAGTGTATCTCCATGGCCTAAAGCAGTCGGAACCTCTCGTTCAACTAATGCACCATTTGGTATACGCCCAACCGTTGGAGTATTAACCAAGACTTGTGAGCCATCTTGCCCTTGAATACCAAAACCACCAACAATTAAACTGCCTTGAGCAATTGCATAAATTTTACCGTCAGCACCTTTTAACATGGTTTGTAATAAAGTACCGCCGTTTAAACTACCTGCACTACCAATAGAAGATACTGTGATGTCAATTTGTTGACCCGGTTTGGTAAAAGGCGGCAAAGTGGCTGACACAGCAACTGCGGCTACGTTTTTGATTTTTGGTTTGGTAGACGCTGGTAAACTAATACCAAAGTTATTTAACATGGTTCGAAAACTTTGTTCGGTAAAAGGGCTTTGTTCGCCTGTTCCCGGCAAACCCACAACTAAGCCGTAACCAACCAATTGGTTATCTCGAATACCTTGAATACTTGCGAGATCTTTAATGCGTTGTGCTTGGGTAAAAGTGCTAACAAGCAACAAGCTGATAAATAAAATAAGCTTTTTCATCATCTACCCCTTAAAACGGCCACCAAGTGGAATAGAAGAATTTGGATAACCAACCTTGTTGATTAGACTCAGCAAACGAACCTGTACCACTGTACTGAATGCGCGCATTAGCAACTCGAGTACTTGACACAGTGTTATCACTGCTAATATCGGCTGGGCGCACTATGCCAGTAACACGAATATATTCGTCACCTGTATTTAAAGTTAGCCATTTTTCACCACGTACAACTAAATTACCATTGGGTAAAATACGTGTTACATGCACAGAAATTTGCCCAGTTAAACTGTTGCTCTGGTCGGCTTTAGAATCGCCTTTAAATTCACTTTCACTGCTTAAACTTAAATCAAGCGGATTGCCACCAATAGTTGCCACTCGGCCAAGTGCTGAAAATGGCTGTAGTGACACGTCATTTTCTTTACCATATTCAGCTTTAGCTTGTTTAGACGCTGAAGTATTTTCTTTTAATACCACAGTAATGATATCGCCTAACCTTCTTGCTTTGCTATCTGAGTAAATATTATTCGGGCTAATATCTGAATACAGTGAGCCTGTCGGCACAATAGCAACAGCTTCTGGAATTGGTTCAATCGGTGCAAATTCAGGATCATCAGGAATAGCAGCTGATTCTTTGGTGGTTGCACAGCTTGCCAAACACAAAAGCATTAAGCCCGTTGCCGTTGATTTATACATTAAACTTTTCATCAGCCACCTCCAAATCACACTAAGTTTATAGCTGCTGTACCGCTTGACCCAACATTTGGTCAACCGACGAAATTACTTTAGAGTTCATTTCAAATGCACGCTGACTTTCAATCAGGTTAACCAACTCTTCGGTGACGTTTACATTGGAAGTTTCAAGCGCACCTTGAATGGTAAAACCTAAACCATCAACGCCTGGGTTGCCCTGCACTGGCGCACCACTTACCGCGGTTTCTGTATACAAATTTTGGCCGATAGGTTGTAAACCAGACGGATTAATAAAATCCGTTAAAGTTAACTGACCAACTACTACATTATCGGCTTGACCCGGTAAGGTAACACTCACTTCACCATCTTGAGAAACAGTGATAGATTGTGCATCAGGTGGAACTGTGATGTTTGGTTGAATTAAAAAACCAGCACCTGAGGTAACCATTTGCCCGTCTGCATCTAAGGTAAATTGACCATTACGCGTATAGGCTATGGTGCCATCAGGCTGAAGGACTTCAAAAAAGCCTTTACCTTGCACCATGACATCCAGTGCATTATCAGTCGTTAAAGTATTACCTTGCGAAAAGTTCTTTTGGGTGGCGACAACTTTAGAGCCAGCGCCTAACATTAAACCATTTGGTAACTCAGTATCTTGTGATGAGCGGCCACCCGGTTGGTTAATGTTTTGATAGAGTAAGTCTTCAAAAATAGCACGGCTCTTTTTAAAACCAATGGTGCTCGCATTAGCCAAATTGTTCGAGATAACCGAAATATCGGTTTGCTGCGCATCAAGCCCAGTTTTACTGATCCAGAGTGCTGAATGCATATTTCACCTCCTGAGTAATTAAACTCAATTAAAAAACTCTCATTAACATGTCAGATTGTTGGTCGATTTTTTCTGCTTGTTTCATCATTTTGTTTTGCATCTCAAATTGACGCTGCAATGAAACCATATCAACCATAGCGGTTACCGCGTTGACGTTGCTCGACTCCAATGCACCTTTGATAATGCGTACATCAGGTGATGCTTCACAAAATCCACATTGGGCAAAAGCATCTAACTCTTTTGGTCTAAATAGACCGTCGTTGCCTTTATCGAGATCAAAATCATTGTCAGGTTTTATCAATTTAATCCGGTCGACTTCCTCTAAAAAGTTTGCCGGCGCACCTTGCGGACGAACAACAATTGCGCCATCTAAACCAATTTCAATTTTGTCGACTGGAATAGGCAATAAAATAGGTCCACCTTCACCAATAACCGGCTGACCTGTAGATGTTGTTAACAAACCTTCTGGGGTTATTTGTAAATTACCTGAACGTGTATAGGCTTCTTGGCCATTTTTATCTTCAACCGCCATCCAACCATCACCTTGAATGGCTATGTCTAGATCGCGACCTGTGGTTATCATGGTGCCACCCGACATATTTTGCGAAGGACGTTCAGCCATTGAAAATACACGTGTTGGTAGCCCTTCGCCAAAAGCTTGCATACTGCGCGCTTGTACAAGATCAGCTTTAAAACCAACCGTTTTTACATTCGCTAAGTTATTGGCTTGGACAGATACCGCCATCAGATTTTGTTTGGCGCCACTCATGGCCACCCACAACATTTTATCCATGTTAACCGCCGTTCTGACAATAGTTTGACATAGAGTTGATTTTGCAAGGTTAGTGCCAACTGGAGAAATTAAATACATTTATTTTCATGAAGAAAGTCATAAGCTTACGACTTTTATAAATAGAAAAACGAGCAGCCATTTTTTTGACTGCCCGTTTAAAGAAGAGGTAAAAATTAAATTAACGAATTTGCAGTATATTTTGCTGTAACTGCGAGTTAACGTCTAATGCTCTTGAGTTAGCTTGGAATGATTTTTGTGAAGTAATTAAATCCACCAGCTCTTGAGTAATATCAACGTTGGATTGCTCTAACGCAGAAGAAACTATAGTACCAAAAGTACCTGTATTCGCTTCACCCGCTAACGGCTGACCAGAGTTAATAGTTTCTTTCCAACTAACATTACCAATTTGTTGTAAACCTTGGTCGTTAGCAAATCGAACCAAAGCCACACGGCCTAAATAATCAACTGTACCATTAGAATAGTTCGCCGAAACTAAACCATCATCTGCAATGGTTACACCAGTCAAACGACCTACCGTAGCACCATCTTGTTCAAGTGATGTTACTTCAAATGCGGATGCAAATTGTGTTGGTTCAGTAAAATCTAAAATAATACTTTGGGTTGCATCAGCACCATTGGTTAACACTTGAGCTTCCGCTGGCGCAACACCATCATCAGTACCTAATGGTTGGCTGCGAACAAATGGCTCTGAATCTGTACCTGGGATATATCCGTTGACCGATTGAATTTCACCTTGGCTATTAAATACCAAAGGAACACCAATAAAATCACCATCTCCCGCCGCATAACCTGTGGGCGCCGCAGTAATATGCCCACCGCGGGTAATACCATTACCGGTTAAGTTGCCCGTATTGGCAGCATCACTGGCACCAATATCTACAGTGCCGTTAACACCATTACCCCCACCTAAATCGACAGGAATCGGATTCCCATTTGCATCAGCATCCATTGACATGAATACATACCAGCGATTAACTGGTGGTGACGAGCCAGCCGCAGCTGCATCTTTAACAAAATAGGTTGTTTGAATATGACTTTCACCTAATGAGTCAAACACTGTCACAGACGAAGATGCATGATAAGTGGTATTGTCATTTGGGTTAAACAATTGTGGATCTAACGGTGTTGAGGTTGAATCAACGTTAAAGGTCATTTCAACTTCACTGGTTGCCACTGGCACACCAGCTGAATCTGGAATACGCAAAGTTTCAGTCGTAGATAAGGACACACCTTGTGATGTCCCATCTTCGTTTACTGGGTAAACTTGTAAATAATGACCTTGGTTTGAAACCACAAAGTTATCATCATTCAATTTAAAGTTACCAGCACGAGTAAACGACATATCTCGCGATGCTAAATCAGGTGTCATAGCGAAAAAGCCATTACCGGTAATCGCTAAATCTAGCGAGTTATTGGTAAACTTTAAGCTACCTTGGCCAAATTGCTGGGCAACTACTGAGGTTAAACCACCATCACCCACCTTAGTTTTGCCTGCACCAAATACAGATGTTGCAAATACGTCACCAAACTCCGCGCGGCTTTCTTTAAAACCTGTGGTGTTGGCGTTGGCAATGTTATTTGCCGTTGTATTTAAATCTTTCTGTGATACCGAAATACCACTTAACGCTACGTTAAAAGACATACCTTGTTACCTCTTCGTTTTTTGAACCTAATTAAGGCGCAACCTCAATAATGTCATCCATTGAGTAATTGCCTAACCCGGCTAAATTCATATCTAGTGCATTACCGGCACCAAAGCGCACACTGCTAACTGTTGAGTATGAGCCGTTTGTAATACTTGTTCTTTGACCCGATGACGGATCAATCCCCGTGGCTTTAATTGTGTATAAACCTGCAGGCATTTGTTCACCAGTACTGTTTTTTCCATCCCACGTATAAGTTAGCGGGCCTTCAGAAGTCGCCCCTAACTCTAACGTCTGAATGGTTTTACCTGAGCTGTCTTGAACATTGACACGAATGTCATTCATGCCACCTTCAAACAACAATTGTGCTGGCATCATGTACTCTTCTTCACCCACTTGGAAAAGCGCGGCCTGCTCTGATTCAACTAATACTTGACGACCAACCATAGATGAAGCTTGCAATGCTTTATTAGAAGTTTGATTAACTGTGTTGTTGGCCAGAAACTCACTAAATTGACTGGTAAAAGTGTCAAATTTATCACCTAAGTCGGTAATACCTTCCGCCATAGTGAAACTGGTCATCTGTGAAATCATTTCTTCGTTACTAGCAGGGTTAGTTGGGTCTTGCGCAGCTAACTGGGTAGTTAACAACGAGAAAAAGTCCTCTTGTCCCATAGTGTTACGCTCAGATTCACTCTCGTTCTGAGTTGCCGTGTTTGAGCGTAGACTTTCCAAATAACTCGCAGCGCTGGTATCAATCGTTGACATAAATATAAACCCCTACCCTTATTTACCTTGGCCGATTTGCAAGGTACGCGATAACATTTTCTTGGCGTTGTCAGCAATTTGAATATTGGTTTGATAAGCACGTGAAGCCGAAATCATATTGGCCATTTCTTCCATGACATTTACGTTGGGCTTATAGATATAACCGTTTTTGTCCGCCATTGGATGATTCGGGTTATATTCAATATTAAGTGGTTTATCACTTTCAACTACACCCATAACTTTTACGCCAATGCTTTCACTGTTTTCCATATTGCTACTCGCTCGGGACATTTCGGCGGCAAAAACTGGATGACGTGCTCGGTAAGTTTGATCAACCGATGAACTGACACTGTCGGCATTAGAAAGATTACTGGCAGTGGTATTTAAGCGCACAGACTGCGCACGCATAGCAGAGCCAGAAATATCAAAAACGTTAAATAAACTACTCATTAGCCTTGCCCACCATTAATTGCTTTTTTCAAACCAGTAATTTTGTCAGTCATAAACTGAACACTGGCATTAAAGCGTAATTGATTTTGTAGAAATTCATTTCGTTCTGCTTGCAATTCAACCGTATTTCCATCACCAGTATCTGGTTGGGTTGGTGTTCTAAATTGCAATCCATCATTCATAGTCGACTGAACATTAATGTGCTTTTCGCTAGTACGCTCTAAAGAAGTTGTATACTTTCTTCTCTCGCCAGCTAATGCAGCTTGAAAGTCAAAATCTCTAGCTTTATAACCAGGCGTATCCGCATTTGCTATATTGCTCGCTAAAACTTCTGAGCGTTCGATGCGCAGCTGGATAGCTTGCGGGTGCACACTAAACGCTTTATCTAACGAAATCGCCATTTTTTTGTCTCCTATGTTACTTACACTAGACAAAGCAACTTAGATGCCAAATTTACAAAGGCTTAGGTAAAACGCGAATCAACAACCAATAAAACAAATTAATATCAGATACTTAAATAAAATAAGAGTTTAAAGTAGATGGCTAAAATTCAAGTTAAAACAAGACGTTTTTTTGATTTTTGGCAGGTAAAAACAATAAAGCGGCAAGGATTGCCGCTTTATTTTTTCTTAGGACGGTAAACAATTCCTGGGTTACAACGCTGCATTTCAAAATCTTCACTTAGGCCAGTAATAGATTCAGAAGCACCTAAAAACAGATAACCATCTGGATTAAGTGCTTGGGCAAATTGACGGAGTATTTTCGCTTTATTTTCAGCAGAGAAATAAATTAATACGTTTCGACAAAAAATAATGTCAAATTTGCCTAACAAGGAATAACTATCTAACAAATTCATTTGTCGGAAGTTAACCAAATTTCGAACATTATCACGTAAACGCATAGTGCCAGCTTCAGCGCACGGCTCGAAAAATTGCTGTTTGCGCTGTGGCGATAAACCTCTAGCCAAGGCCAGCGAGTCGTACACACCACTTTTACAAATATCTAGCATAGACGGCGAAATGTCTGTACCTAATATATTGACTCGCGCGCCCATACGTTTCTTTTGTTGGTATTCCAAAGCTGTCATAGCAATTGAGTAAGGCTCTTGACCCGAAGACGAAGCCGCAGACCAGACTTTGATACCACCAGCTTTACCGTCGTATTGAGGGAAGATGTCTTTAACTAAAACTTCAAATGGGTAAGAGTCCCTAAACCATAGAGTTTCGTTAGTTGTCATGGCATCAACAACAGCAGCGCGTAATTGGCGCTCTGTTATATTCATCGCACGGTTAACTATTTCACCTAAACTCTCAGCTCTAAACTTTGACAATAAAGGTGACAATCTACTTTTGACTAAATACTGCTTGTTTGTACCCAGCACAATGCCACATTGATGCTCAAGAAAAGTACAAAATTTATTGTAGTCGTCAGTTCCAATGGTTTTATCCAACACAGAGTATTCCTAATCTTAAACATTCAACCATTTTTGTACCGCACCAGCCAATTCGTCTGGATTAAATTTGGCAATAAAGTCATCAGCGCCAACTTTATCAACCATAGCGTGGTTAAACACCCCACTCAAAGAAGTGTGTAAAATAACATGTAAATTTTTAAGTTTTGGATTATTTTTAATTTCTGCAGTTAAGGTATAACCGTCCATTTCTGGCATTTCAATATCAGAAATTAATAAAGCGACTTTGTCAGTGACATCACCCGTTTCTTGAGCTAACTCAGTTAGTTTAATTAACGCATCTTTGCCGTTGATGGCTAATTGCATATCTATGCCCAAACCTTCCAACGCACGCTTAACTTGGTTACGCGCCACCGACGAGTCATCGGCAATAAACAAGACTTTGTTGGTATAATCTTTGGTGACAGGGTTTGATTCCAACACCTCTTTACTAACTTCGGCATCAATTGGCATGATTTCATGTAAGATTTTTTCTACATCTAAAATCTCGACCAACTCTTTATCAACTTCGGTAACTGCGGTTAAATAACTATAACGACCAGCACCTTTTGGTGGTGGCATAATTGATTCCCAATTAATATTGATAATTCGCTCAACCGAAGAAACCAGAAAGCCTTGCACCGAACGGTTGTACTCAGCAATTACAATAAAACAATCTTCGGTATTTTGAATTGCTCGGCCACCTGTTGCCATACCTAAATCAATCACTGAAATAGTTTGGCCACGAATATGCGCAACACCACGTATATATTTATTTCGTTTTGGTAGCGAAGTCAGTTTTGGACACTGTAGTACTTCCCGAACTTTAAACACATTAATACCAAACCTTTGTTGGCCTTGTAATTTAAACAGTAAAAGCTCTAGCCTGTTTTGACCAACCAGTTGTGTTCTTTGATTTACGGAATCTAGTACTCCGGCCATTTTTATCTCCAGATTTTAATAGAGTAGATAGCAGTATTGCCTCTATCAGTTTCGGCACAATGTTTGCCTAACTTAACCCTAAATGCAGAAAAAGTTACCAAATCAACAAATATTTGACAGATATTAGATTCATTTATAACGCTTTTTTTTAATTAAGCATAGTCGAATATTTAAAAAGTGGAACTTAAATTAGTTAGGTAAATATTATGAAGTTAACTACCCATTTATTGTGCTATTTATTCAGTATAATGTCTTTTACGTCAATGGCGAATGTCTATGATAAAAAACAAATAGAGTTGCTTGCAGAAGAGCATGCGCTGTCTATTTATCCGGCTGAAGCCGATGAACAACTTGAGGCGTTTGCATCACCGATTGATAGCAGATTAACCATTAAACCATGTGATAGCGAAATTACCGCTCAAGTGCCCAACTTTAACAGCTACTCAAAAAATATGACTGTGCGTATTCGTTGTGAGGGTGACGACGGTTGGGGGTTATATGTGCCAGTTCAAGTCAAAATTATGACGCCTGTGATTGTCGCGGAAACTTATATCGAATCTGGGCAAACCATCACACAACAAGACTTAAAAGTGGCAATGATTGAAAAGAATCGTTCAAGAAATGGCTTTATTGCCGATATAAAAAGCATAGTAGGCAGCAAAGCAAAAAGGCAAATTCGCTCGGGAGAGGCTATAATTAGCAAAAATATTTGTTTTGTCTGCCAAGGAGAACTGGTTACAATAGAAGCGGTATCTAACAACTTGAGTGTTAAAACAACCGGCGTCGCCCTGTCTGATGGCAGTTATGGTGATACTGTGAGTGTAAAAAACCGTAGTTCTAACCGGGTCATTCAAGGACGGGTCAGCTCTGTATCAGAAGTGCAGATTTTTTTATAAAACTAGCTATTAATTGCTAAAGTTTTTAAACTTATGGCCGATACAGATAGTGAAGTTAAATTTTTAGGTAAAGATCATGGCTATCAATGTAAACAATCTGAACAATAATCAGGTTGGTAAAGCAGCGGCGGAGGCGCAACAAAAAGCGCAACAAGGCCAGCAAACAGCCAACCAAACAAACACTCAAGCTGCGCAAACAGGTGCGCCGCGCCAAGACTCTGTGTCGCTTACACAAACAGCACAGAACTTGAATAATTTAACCAAAAAGGCTAACGATGCCTCAGGGTTTGATCAAGAAAAAGTGGACAAGTTAAAAAAAGCAATCGCTTCTGGCGAATACAAAGTGAATGCAGAGAAATTAGCTGCTAACATTATTGCAAGTGAAGGTAAACTTTTCGGTTTATAAGATGACAACAAACGCGGTTGATTTATTACAGCAACAACAAGATAACCTAAACCAGTTAATGGGTTTATTGGATAGTGAGCTGTCTGCGTTTAAAAATCGTCAAGCCGATGAAGTTTACCAAATTGCCCAAAGCAAAAACGAGTTGATCAACCAAATCCAGCAGATTGATAAATCAATTGCCGAGCTGGCTGATTTAGACCATTTAAAAACTCAAGATGATTTTGCTGCTAAAGTTGAGCAAATAGAAATGACTCTAGCACAAGTTAAAAGCAAAAATGCCATTAATGAACGTGTGATTCGCACTAGCCTTAACAATGTGCAACGCTTAAAACAATCCATTCTCGCGTTAAAAAACTCCGACGCTATGACTTACGACAAACAAGGTCAAGCGAAAACCCAAACCTTGGGTAAAGGTATTAAAGCTTAGTTCTTTCGTAGAATAGTTCCCCCCGCACTCTGGTATACCCTGCTTTTGAAAAGAACTCGCTACTCGCCTAGTGGAAAATGAGTCCATTTGAAGCATAATTTTATAAAAACGCTATGCGCCAATCCATGGCCGCTCTCAAAAGATATCCTTATCTTTTGAAGTTTTATAAAATTATGCTTCAAACAGACTCATATCAGGCGATTGAGTAGCTGCTGTTTCTCACTTCGATTTAACCTCTGCTGCACATAATCAAATTTTGGCTTTTTATAATTAACAGCGGGAATGGTCTAAGAAAATGTTAGAGCAATAACTTAGAGCAAAATTTCTTTTTCAGGGATGAAAAAGCGAAGCGTACATGGAAGTATTCACAGCGGTTTTGCGAAAGTTATGCTCTAGCAGTTTCGCCATATTGCAACACTTAAGAAGCGCTCACCCCACCAATACAAACTCTAATATAACTTGGAATATAGTTTGACAGATAAACTAAGGTTGTGTTGTGCATTGCATACAAGACCCCCACTACTAAACACAAAGCACATCAGCGCCCTCGACTTACTCCTTGACTAACTTAATGCCATCTTTCTGCTTACTCGGCATCAATTGCTGCGCAACATTATGCGGAATAAAACCTTGTGCTGAAGCAACAATTGCACGCGACTCAATACCAACAACGCGCGCAACCACTTCAACACCATTGTCTTTGTAAGTAAAAGTACCGGTTAACACATATTCAATTGGATGCCACTGACGTAACTCATCAATATCACGGCTTAGCGCAAAATCACCTGTTTCGGTAACGCGAATTGTCCCAGTCGCTTTATAATCAACAACCGACAAACCCAACACCATAGCTTGATGTTGAAAACTTTCCGCTAAATGAATACCGAATAAATTTGTCTCTTCTAAATTGGAATCAACCGGCACAAAACTCGCAACCGCAACAGGTGTTTTATCAGTCACATAGCGCATATTCTTAATCAGCTTAATCGCCATAGCCTCAACATAATCACTGATGGCTAGACGCGTATCAGAACGAATATGGCTATTTTGTTGGTTTAAAAACCTATGTGGATCGCGCGCCCAGTGATTTAATAACGCAGGATCTTGATGACCATTAAAACTTTCTAGCGACAAACGCGTATTCGTTTCCGGTTCAATTTGCTCTTGCTGCGCCCAAGGCGACGTAACCTGGCAAGCAGACAAAGCCAACACAGAAAGTATCGGCGCTGCAATTTTTAGATTTTTCAAGGTTTTCATAATGTCCTCACTTTCAATTCGAAAGTTGCCGCTTAATGGTATCTTGCATCTATTATGCGAGTTTGCCCATTGGTAAAGGCTCTGATGCGATACAAATCGCGTAAATTTAATTCTAACTCAGTGATATACACACCATCTAAGTGATAAGTTTTAATAATACGTGCACCTTTTATCACCCCTTGCACCGAGGCTTTAACGCTCTCATTACCGAGCACTAAATCACTGACTTTTACCTGACTATTTAATTTATAACCATGAACTTTTTCAGTTAAATCTCTATATGCATCTAGTTTAGACGCTTTAATCGCTTTAACCATTTTAGTCGATTTATCTTGGCCTAGCTGACTGTCAATTGGCGCATAACCTATAGCAGAAACAATATAATCTTGTTCTGGTAGATCGTATTGCCATTGATAATGTTTATTTATCTCAACCGTAGGCATAGTATTTTGGCAGCTGACAATAACCAATAAACTGGTTAATAAAACTAAGAGTCTAATCATATTGAGCTCCATTAACCTGAGGTACACGTGCCCGTTCCCCTTTATGAATTAACATACCATCTTGGGTCATAATTTCTTGACTCGAATAAAATACATTGTGTGGTACAAAACCTTGCGCTGATGCAATAACCTGCTTACTGCTACTATCCATAATTCGTACATTCACCACAGCGCCGTTTTGATGCATAGATAAAGTACCGGATAATAAATACCTAACATCAACATGGCTATTTAGTTTATTAATGTCGCGGCTCCAAATTTTATCGGCCTGCTTACCAACTTGAATGTCGCCCGTTAACTTAAAATCAACCACTGAATAGCCGCGCTTTTGCAGCTCATAAATAAAACTTTCTTCTAACTGACCACCCAAAGCTTTTAACGGATGCCCTTGCCCATCGATAATCTGACGGTTTGCTTGCTCAACAAAATGGGTAACGGCAACATTACCGTATAAACTTTCAGGACGGACATTTAACAATAGCTCATCCGCTAGCATAAAAGCATAAGCTTTTATTGATAGCTGACTGACACTAGGCTGATAATATTGTGGCACTTCCTGAGGCATTTTCTCCGGCACTATATAACTATGGGTCGATTTGTATGCACATCCACTTACAAGTAAAACACTTGCAGCAACCAAGGTTATGTTTAATGAATTATGCCAGGCCATAAAATGCTCACGTAAATTAGTCAAAAATTACTTCTTGGCTGGATTACTGCAAAATTAGTTCCAAAATTATAATAAGCATATTTATTAATTGCTTTAGCTCCACAAGCAAATAATTTTTTCTTTTAAATCAAGCTCTAGCTAACAATAGTGTAAGTTTTACACTCAATGAGTGGTTTTGGCACAGTCTTAGCTTTATCTAATCAATAAAGCTAATTTTGGCGATTTAAAGGTTAATTCGTCAATTAAATGACTGTTTGTGATAGGTAGTCGAATAATGAAAGTTTTGACAAAAATAATCTTTAGTATGCTGCTAACTCTGCCGTGGGCGAATTCTAGTTACGCAGCTTGGTATCAAGCTAGCGCGTCCAGCCGCGTGATCAATGGCAATATTGCTCAAGCGCGGCAAGCAGCGATTGAAGAAGCTGTTAAACAAACTTTGTTGTTTTCTGGTGCTTCTATCACTAGCTCTCAACAAGTAACTAACGGATTATTGACACAAGACATGTTTATGGTTCGCGCTAGCGGCGTGGTCAATGAAATTGAATTATTGGACGAGTCAATTAATAAAGGTGAGCTATCGGTCACTGTGCGGGCAGATATATTTGCCGATACTCGGCAATGTTATGCCTCTGACTACAAAAAAGCCATCGCAGTACTGCCATTGCAAATCAGACATAATGAACATGCAAAAATCGGTGGTCTATATCAATTAGGCATGGTGTTAGGTGAACAAATTTATCAACAAATGAGCAGTCATAGTCGGAATGTTGAAGTAAGAGATTTTTACCAAAACCCTATTTTAAATACCCAAGAAAACAAAAAAGATCAGGTATCGAGCAATCAATCCGCAGCAATATTGCAACAAATAGCGCGACAAACCGATAGCCAATTGGTTATTTCAGGTGAATTGGTCGACTTATCTATTGGCAGCACTTCCAACCAACTCACCCAATGGTTTAGTAACCAAACTGCGGAAAGATTTTTTTGAAATGCGTTTGTATTTACACGATGCCTTTACTGGAGAGCGTATTCAACAATTTGATTATTTTGACCAAACCATGTGGGAGTTTGATTTAAAACAAAGAGTTGATCTGACAAGTCGGCGTTTTTGGTATAGCGCTTACGGGCAAATCATTAAACAATCGGTAGCTAAAGCTGTCTCTGAAATTGATGGTTCGCTTGCGTGTGTTGCAGCTAAAGCAAGAATTGTGGATGTTGATGCGCACCAAGTCCGATTTAACATAGGTCGTAACAACAATGTGCAGTCTGGAGATATTTTTACCATTTTACATCAAGCGAGTTTTGTTGATAAAAATGGTATTAGCCGTCCACATTTTATTGTTAGTCGCCATCAAATAGAAGTGACTCAAGTGTATGGGCAGTCAGCTATAGCTGTTAGTCAAAACAAAGAATTGTTAGCGAACATTCAAGCAGGTGATATTGTTCGCCCATTCAGTGTAATGGACTAATTAACCTCGTGTATCACCTGTGATGACGAGGTCGGCGCATTTGGCATGCGCCACAAGTATAAAGATACACAAATAGCAATACTAAACAACATAGCGGCTAACCAGACTTTACCTATAATCAATGCCGATATTGTCATACTCAGCCAAATTAAACTAATAGCGCGAATTTTAGTTTGTTTTTGAATACCTCTATAAGCTTGATAATCGCGGATCATTTGTCCGAAATATTTTTGTCGAAGTAACCACTGATGAAAACGCGGTGAAGATTTAGCAAAACAGCCTGCCGACAATAAAACGAATGGTGTTGTTGGCAACACAGGTAATACAACACCGGCAACCGCAAGCGCGAGTGACACCCATCCTGCAACAATTAAACTTATTCTTACGACAGTCTTAAGCATAGATTGAATACTCCAAATTCACCGCTAGCTAAATTAACACTAGCAGCAAGATAAAAAGCAGACAAATAATTCCGACAAAAATTTATCTGCGTTTTAAATAATGCATAGCAACTAGAGTAAAAACTAAACTTGGGATCAGTGCACCTAATACTGGCGGGAAGTTAAATACCAGGACCACAGGGCCAAATATTCGGTTGGCAATAAAAAAGCCAAATCCTGTCATAACCCCCATCAAAATGCGCGCGCCCATAGAAGTACTGCGTAATGGGCCAAAGATAAAAGACAGTGCAACCAGCATCATAACGGCAACCGTCACTGGCTGAAAAACTTTACGCCAAAATGCCAATTGATAACGAGTTGGGTCTTGCTCATTACCAGCAAGATAATCCAAGTGGTCGTGTAAATCAGTTAACGACCAAGCTTCAGGTGTGGCATTAGCAACCGTTAACTTATCTGGGGTCAACTTACTTGACCATGACTGCTCATCAGTGTCAAAACGAACAATATGTTCAGCAAACAATTGAGTATTGTTCACTTGTTTAAGATGCCAACCATCAGCTGTATATTCTGCTTGTTGCGCGTAAGTTACTTGTTGCAACTTCTGCGCGTCGTTAAACTGATAAACAGTCACTTGTTGTAATGCTTCAGGCTGCTGCCCATCACCAACAAATACAAAATTATTGCCATCTTTTAACCACATGGCTTTTGGTTGCAAACTATTACCTGTGCCGTATATCGCGTCATCGCGCACCTGCTCTGCTTTAACTTCTAATTTAGGTGCAACAAACTCACCTATCAAGAGCACAAGTACAACCATAAGTATGGTGGTTTTCATTGCTGATTTAACAATGTTGAGTTTTGACCAACCTGCAGCCTGCATCACAATTAGCTCAGAGTTGGTAGCGAGTGCACCTAAACCTAATAATCCACCTAGCAGCGCAGCCATAGGGAAAAAAACTTCAATATCACGCGCGATTGAATACACCACAAATAACGAAGCTTCCGCCATGGTATAGGTGCCGCGGCCTATGTATCTCAGTTGTTCAACAAACCGAATTAAGCCACTTAATGCGGTTAAAACTAAGATAGAGAAGAAGGTTGAGCTGACAATGGAGCGACCAATATAAATATCTAAAATTTTAATCATGCTAACCGTCGTCCTTTTTTAAGCTTAAATAACAACTGACGACCTAAAGTTCTTTCCATGGTAAACAGGTATCCACCGTACATCAACGCACCTGCGTGTATCCACCACAAGCCTATGCTTGTTGGCAACTTACCATCTTCAAGGGCAGATTTACCTGCCATTAATAACAAGAAATAACATAAATATATTGCAAATGCTGGGACCATTTTGGCGTATTTACCTTGGCGAGGGTTTACTCTAGCCAAAGGCACGGCGATTAACGCAACAATCAATACAGTTAATGGCAATGAAATGCGCCATTGTAGTTCTGCGATATGGCTAAGTTCATTCGACTGCCATAACTCTTGTGTGGAAACAGCCATTAATTTTAATCGGCGCTCTTCAAGCGTTTGCTCTTTAACCACCATGCGGTATTGGCTAAAGTCGGTTATTTGATAGTTTAAGCGGTTGGTGCCGCCAGAATAGGCTGTGCCGTCTGACAATACCAGCTGTTCTGTACCGTCGGCGAAAGTCTCCATTGTGCCTTTATCTGCGTAAACAACATGAAACTCATTATCAAAGTTGGTGTCAGGGTTGACCTTAGCAACAAATACTCGATCGAACGAGTTGTCCTGTTCGCTTTCGTGAACAAATATAACGGCTTTTTTGTTGCTTGATTCTTTAAATTGTCCAGGGACGAGTGAAGATATCCCTACGTCAGAGCGAATTTCTTCACGTAAACTTTCGCGTTTTTCATATGATAAAGGAGTTAAATACAAAGCAAACAGGCCAGTGATTAAAGCAACTATTAATGCAAACGACAACGTAACCCGTGTGATATACCACTCACTGATACCACAGGCTTTAAATACCGTCATTTCGCTGTCGGCATACATTTGACCATGAGCAAGAAAAATACCGATAAACAAACTCAAGGGTAAAATTAATCCAGCCAGTGGTGGCATGCTTAATGTCAGCATGTCGAAGACTAAAGAAGTTGGAACTTTGCCGTCCATTGCGTCATCTAAAACACGCATTAACGTCTGTGAGCTAAATATGGCTAACAATACGCTGAATACAGCGAACTGGGCTTTAAAAGTTTCTGAAAAAATATACCGAAAAATAATCAAACTTTTATCCGTTTATTGTCTATTTTGCTGCAAACCAACAAAAATTTAAGTAAACTCGTTGTTTTCGCAAAGTTAAGCACCATTTTAGGCAAATGCGTGGCAATTTTGTCCTACGCAGCCCTGTTTAACATATCAGCAGATAATAGCAGTTTATCCGCGATTTGAATTGCTTTTAGCTAGGCTTGCAACAAATTATATAGCTTCTTCAAGAAAAGTAATCCCTTGATATTGCCCTACAGGCAAAAAAGACTATGTTTAATGGGTGAAATTGTCAGTTTGTAAGCTAATTAAGCTAAAGCTATTTTAGGAGTCATTATGGAATTTAGTGTAAAAAGTGGTAGCCCAGAAAAACAACGCAGCGCTTGTATTGTTGTGGGTGTATTTGAGCCAAGACGCTTAACCGCTGTAGCTGAACAGCTAGACAAAATTAGTGATGGTTATATCAGTAACCTGATTCGTCGTGGTGATTTAGAAGGCAAAGCCGGCCAAATGTTATTACTTCACCACGTACCTAATGTATTAAGCGAGCGTGTATTACTGGTTGGCTGTGGCAAAGAACGTGAATTAGACGAACGCCAATATCGCCAAATTATCGCTAAAACAATTAATACCCTAAATGAAACTGGCTCAATGGAAGCTGTATGCTTTTTACCAGAATTGCACGTTAAAGGCCGTGATATTTATTGGAAGTTGCGTTTAGCTGTTGAAGCAACGCAAGATTGTTTATATACATTCGACCAATTAAAAAGCAAAAAAGATGAAACTCGCAGACCACTGCGCAAAATTGTCTTTAATGTGCCAACCCGCCGTGAATTACATTTAGGCGAAAAAGCAATTGAACAAGCATTAGCAATATCTACAGGTAAAAAAGTCTGCCGTGATGTCGCCAACATGCCACCGAATATTTGCAACCCAGAATATTTAGGTCAACAAGCTCTAGCTTTAGCTGAAAACTATCAGACTATTGATACATACCTGGTTAAAGAAGCTGATATGGAACAACTTGGTATGGGCTCATACCTAGCTGTTGGCCGAGGCTCTGATAACGAATCTGTCATGTCTGTTATCCAATACCAAGGCGCAAGTAAAGATGTTGCGCCTATCGTATTGGTCGGCAAAGGTTTAACCTTTGACACAGGTGGTATTTCAATTAAACCTAGCGAAGCTATGGATGAAATGAAATACGATATGGGCGGCGCAGCTTCAGTATTAGGTACTATGCATGCATTAGCACAGCTTAATTTACCGATTAACGTTGTTGGTATTTTAGCTGGCTGCGAAAACATGCCTGGTAGTAACGCATATCGACCAGGGGATGTATTAACCACTATGTCTGGACAAACAGTTGAAGTGTTAAATACCGATGCTGAAGGCCGTTTAGTATTATGTGATGCCCTCACTTATGTTGAACGCTTTAACCCTGATGTAGTCATTGACGTTGCAACATTAACTGGCGCTTGTGTGATTGCATTAGGCAAACACGCAACAGGATTAATGAGCAATCACAATCCACTAGCACATGAATTGATGAATGCATCAGAGCAATCTGGTGATAGAGCTTGGCGTTTACCTTTATGGGATGAATATCAAGAACAATTAGAAAGTCCGTTTGCGGATATGGCCAATATTGGTGGTCGTCCAGCAGGTAGTATTACCGCGGGTTGTTTCTTGTCACGCTTTACCCGCAAATATAACTGGGCACATTTAGATATTGCAGGTACAGCTTGGGTAAGTGGTAAAAACAAAGGTTCAACAGGTCGCCCTGTGCCTATGTTAACCCAATATCTAATTGACCGCGCGGCAGAAGTAACCAACAGTTAATGACTCAAGTAACTTTTTACATAGTAGAACAACAGCCGGACGTGAATGTTTCGGCTGTTGTGCATTATGCCTGTGAACTTGCTTCGCAGCATTATCGACAAAACAATCGCGTGTTTATTTTTGCCGATAATCAGCAGCAAGCAGAGCAAATTGATGAATACCTGTGGCAATTCGATCCTGCGAAATTTGTTCCACACAATTTACTCGGCGAAGGTCCTAAATACGGCTCACCCGTCGAGATTAGCTGGCAACCACCGCGTGGACGCAAAGATGTGTTGATAAATATCAGCCAAGAGATGCCAGCTTTTGCCAAACAATTTAAACAAGTATGCGATTTTGTACCGGCAGATGAAGCCGAAAAAGTACAAGCACGTGAACGTTATAAACATTATCGAGCTGCAGGTTTTGCATTAGCAACTACACCTGCAACAACCAATTAATACAGTATTAGAGTAAGACACCGGCTATGGAAACTAAATTTAATCCATCCAATATCGAAAAAGCCCTTTACCAAGCTTGGGAAGAAAAAGGCTATTTTAAACCGTCAGGCGAAGGCCAAGCGTACAGCATTATGATCCCACCACCCAATGTCACTGGTAGTTTACATATGGGTCATGCTTTCCAAGACACCATAATGGATACACTAATCCGTTATAAACGTATGGATAAATTTAACACCTTGTGGCAAGTCGGTACTGATCATGCTGGTATTGCTACACAAATGGTTGTTGAACGCAAACTAGCAGCAGAAGAAGATAAAACGCGCCACGACCTAGGCCGTGAAGCTTTTATCGACCGTATCTGGGATTGGAAAAAAGAATCAGGTGGCACCATTACTCAACAATTGCGTCGTTTAGGCGCATCAGTTGATTGGGATCGCGAACGTTTTACTATGGATGATGGTTTATCAGAAGCGGTTAAAGAAGTATTTGTTCGTTTGCACAAAGAAGATTTAATCTATCGTGGTAAACGTTTAGTTAACTGGGACCCTAAACTACACACAGCGATTTCAGATTTAGAAGTAGAAAACAAAGACAAAAAAGGCCACATGTGGAATTTCCGCTACCCATTAGCGGATGGTATCACCACTAAAGATGGCAAAAACTACATAGTTGTTGCCACTACTCGTCCAGAAACCATGTTAGGTGACACGGGTGTAGCGGTTAATCCAGAGGATGAACGCTATCAAGATTTAATCGGCAAAGAAATCATTTTACCAATTGTTGAGCGCCGCATTAAAATTGTCGCCGATGAACATGCTGATATGGAAAAAGGCACAGGTTGTGTGAAAATCACCCCTGCGCACGACTTTAACGATAATGAAGTTGGTAAACGTCATCAACTTCCTATGATCAACATATTCGATAAAGACGCAGCTATTTTAGCCCAAGGTGAAACCTTCACCTTTGATGGCAAACCACTTGAATTAGACGCGCCAATTCCTGAACGTTACCATGGTTTAGACAGATTCGCTGCGCGTAAAGCCATAGTAGCTGAATTTGAGCAGCTGGGTTTGTTAGAAGTTATTGAAGATCACAGTTTAACTGTACCATATGGCGATCGTTCGGGTGTTGTTATTGAGCCCTTGCTAACTGACCAATGGTATGTACGTGTTGCTCCATTAGCAGAGCCTGCAATTGATGCAGTTAAAAATGGCGACATTAAGTTTGTTCCACAACAATACGAAAACATGTATTTCTCGTGGATGAATGATGTACAAGATTGGTGTATTTCACGCCAATTGTGGTGGGGCCATAGAATTCCAGCTTGGTACGATGCCGATGGCAACGTATATGTAGGTCGTGACGAAGCTGAAGTACGTCGCGAAAACAATATCGCGGCCGATGTAGCCTTAACCCAAGACGAAGATGTTTTAGATACTTGGTTCTCATCTGCCCTTTGGACCTTCTCAACCTTAGGTTGGCCAGAGCAAACACCTGAGCTTAAAACCTTCCACCCTTCTGAAGTGTTAGTCACAGGTTTTGACATTATTTTCTTCTGGGTTGCCAGAATGATAATGATGACAATGCACTTTATTAAAGATGAAGATGGCAAAGCGCAAGTGCCTTTCAAAACAGTTTATGTAACTGGACTTATTCGTGACGAAAATGGCGACAAGATGTCTAAGTCTAAAGGTAACGTGTTAGATCCTATCGACATGATAGATGGGATCGACCTTGAATCTTTAGTGACTAAACGTTGTGGCAACATGATGCAGCCACAGCTAGCGAAGAAGATTGAGAAGAATACACGTAAAACCTTTGAAAATGGTATTGAAGCACATGGTACTGACGCATTGCGTTTCACCTTAGCAGCTATGGCTTCAACCGGCCGTGATATCAATTGGGATATGAAACGCTTAGAAGGTTATCGCAACTTCTGTAACAAGTTATGGAATGCCAGCCGTTATGTATTGATGAACACAGAAGAACAAGACTGTGGTTTAAATGGCGGTGATATTGAATTATCGTTGGCCGACAAGTGGATTTTAGGCCGCTTGCAACAAACGATAGAAACATCACGTAAATATATTGATAGCTATCGTTTCGATTTGTTAGCGCAAACCTTGTATGAGTTTACCTGGAATCAATTCTGTGACTGGTACTTAGAGTTAACTAAACCAGTATTAACCAATGGTACAGAAGCGCAGCAACGTGGTACACGTAATACCTTAATTCAAGTGCTAGAAACTTTATTAAGATTAATGCACCCAGTTATGCCATATATCACTGAAGAGATTTGGCAAAAAGTAGCACCTTTAGCAGGTGTGACGGGCGAAACTATTATGCTGCAAGCCTATCCACAATTTGCTGCGGATAAAGTCGACGAAGCAGCAATTGCTGACGTTGAGTGGTTAAAACAATTTATTTTAGGTATTCGTAATATTCGTGGCGAAATGAACATTTCACCAAATAAACCTTTAAATGTATTGTTGCGTAACTTAAATGCAGACGACCAACGCTGTTTAGCTGAAAATCAAACCTTCTTACAGTCTTTGGCTAAACTTGAATCAATTGAAATTCTAGCCGCTGACGACAAAGGCCCAGCTTCAGCAAGTGCTTTTGTTGGTGATATGCAAATACTTATCCCAATGGCGGGTTTAATTGATAAAGATGCCGAACTAGCTCGCTTGAAAAAAGCCATGGATAAAGCTGAAGGCGAACTTGGTCGAGTGCAAAACAAACTTTCTAATGAAAAGTTTGTCAACAACGCTCCTGCACATGTATTGGACAAAGAAAAAGAAAAGTTGGCCGAGTTTGAAGGCGCTTTAACTAAGCTAAAACAGCAATATGATGAAATATCTGCGCTGTAACCTATTAGCTTAGAACGAGAGTGTAATAGAGTGATATACCCGCTCTATTACACATCTTTCTAACCCCAGTAAACATGGCATATCAACTTCGTCCTTATCAACAACAAGCTGTCGATGCAGCAATCGAACACTTCAAAAAGTCAGCCAAATCAGCTGTAATTGTTCTGCCAACTGGCTCAGGTAAAAGTTTAGTTATTGCTGAACTTGCGAAAAAAGCCAAGGGTAAAATATTAGTTCTGACTCATGTCAAAGAATTGGTTGAACAGAACCATGCTAAATATCAAAGTTACGGCCTGACCGCCGGGATCTTCTCAGCAGGGTTAAATAAAAAACAAACCCAATTTAAAGTAACCTTTGCTAGCATTCAGTCGGTAGCACCAAACTTAACGAAGTTCAGCGAACAATTTTCTTTAATCATTATTGATGAATGCCATCGCATAGGTTTACCGTCCGAAAAACTAGTAAAGCCCACTGAAGATTTAACCAACGAGACCGCGGGTAAAAAACTTACGGGTTTTTCCACTGAAACTGCGCATAATCAATACACTAAGGTGCTTAGTCACCTACAGCAGCTAAACCCTAATTTAAGAGTATTAGGCTTAACAGCCACCCCCTACCGGCTTGATACAGGCTGGATATACAGATACCACTACTATGGATTTGCCCGCAGCGAGCATACAGTGCAATTTGAACATTGTATTTTTGAGCAACCACTGGCTATTATGATCAAACAAGCTTATTTAACTGAACCTAAATTAGTCAAAGCAGCAACTGAGCATTATGATTTTTCATCCCTTAAAGCAACAGCCAATGGCGAATATAAACCTAATGATATAAATCAATTAGTCGCTAAATACCCAAGAGTCACCCAAGCTATTTGCGAACAAATATATCAGCATGGACAAACTCGCCAAGGCATTATGGTGTTTGCAGCGACAGTTGAACATGCACAAGAAGTTTTTCATTATTTAAGCCAATTTAGCCCTGAGCAAGTCGCTTTGATCACTGGCCAGACAGACAACAAACAACGTGATGATTTAATCGAAGCTTTTAAACAAAAAAAGCTTAAATATCTAGTAAACGTTTCTGTTTTAACTACTGGTTTTGATGCGCCCCACGTCGATTTTATTGCCATTTTACGTCCTACCCAGTCCGTTAGTCTTTACCAACAAATTGTCGGTCGAGGGCTCAGATTAGCGCCAAATAAAAAAGATTGTTTGGTGATAGATTATGCTGGTAATGATTTTGATCTCTATTATCCTGAAGTTGGCTCTGTTAGACCGAACAAAGGTACAGTGCCGGTACAAGTGCCCTGCCCTGTATGTGATTTTCAAAATATCTTTTGGGGAAAAGTGGATACTGATGGTGATTTAATCGAACACTTTGGCCGTCGTTGTTGGGGATTAATTCAGCAAGATCCACCCATTCAATGTGACTATAGATTCGTTTTTAAACAATGCCCTAAATGCCAGCACGAAAATGATATAGCAGCCCGTTACTGCCAAGCTTGCAAACAAGTATTGGTTGATCCAGATGAACAAATAAAAGACGCACTTAAACTAAAAGATGCTATGGTTATTCGCTGTGCAGGAATAACCGCTGAAATTAAAGGACAAGTACTTTATATACAATATTTTGATGAAGACGGCAGTGAGCTAAAAGAAAGCTTTAATTTTAATTCTAAGCGCCAACGCGAAGTATTTAATCAAGAATTCTCTAAAAGAATTGGCTCTGGAGCGTCACCAAAACAATTTGATCAATTAACCGAGTTAGCACCTCACTTAAGTATGTTGCCCCACCCTGACTTTGTAATAGCCAAACAGGACAAAAAAGCTAAACAAAAAAACTGGCTAGTCAGCACCCGTATTTTTGATTATCAGGGTAATTTTAGAAAGGCTAATCAGATTAATTAATGATAAGTTAGCAGAAGATTTTCACGGGTTTATTCAGAATTTATCTTGAGTTAGATCTGATTTGGACAGCATTTATAGAAAAACCGGACATACCAGATGCACAGCAACGGATGGAAAAAGCCCGCCTCGAATATTTACAGACTATAAACGAAAAAACCCCAACTCATTGAGTTGGGGTTCTTCTTAAATTAAAGCCTGGCAGTGTGCTACTCTCACATGGGAACTCCCACACTACCATCGCCGCT
>NZ_JH767525.1:263866-315069 GCF_000281085.1 Catenovulum agarivorans YM01 | reverse complement strand
CGATGGTAGTTTGGGAGTTCCCATGTGAGAGTAGCACACTGCCAGGCTTTTAATTTAAGAGAAAGGCCCACTCATCGAGTGGGCCTTTTTCGTTTATACCATCCAAAAAAAGTCATATCTAACAATCATATTGATTAGCCTTTTTATAATTTCCTTGATAATCAAAAATAGGCTAATTAATACTGAACTTTAGTGTATTTAACTTCTAAATATTCTTCTATTCCTAAAAATGAACCTTCTCGTCCAATTCCAGACTGTTTTACTCCGCCAAAAGGGGCTTTTACATCAGACAAAGCGACAGTATTAAAACCAAACATACCAAACTCTAAACTATCCTGTATTTTTTTCAGCTGTTGATAATTTGTTGAGTATACGTATGCAGCTAAACCAGCAACGATATCGTTTGCTTGAGTGATTGCTTCATCATTATCTGCAAATTCAATTATAGGTAATACAGGTGCAAATAGTTCATTTTGTGCTATATCCATGTGATTGGATACATTGTCCAAAATAGTTATAGGATAAAAGTTCTTATTTGGGGTCGCTTTAGACTTAAAAGCCACGTGTGCACCTTGGACTATGCTCGACTCAACCCATTTATGCACTGTCTTTATATGCCTAAGATTACTTATTGGGCCAAGATCTGTATTGGGTGTTAGGCCATTTCCCATAACCATGTCACTGACTTTCTCAATGAGGATTTGTAAGAATTTTGCCTTTACCTTGCTGTGAACAAATACTCTGTTTACACATATACATGTTTGGCCACTGTTTCTGAATTTTGATTGGATTAGGTCACTTGCCGCAAGATCTAAATCTGCATCTTCAAAAATAATAAATGGGGCATTGCCACCTAGCTCTAAAGATAATTTAGTTACATTTTCAGCGGATTGACTTATTAATTCTTTGCCTACTCTAGTAGACCCTGTAAAACTAATCTTCTTAATAATATGGCTTTGGTTGATTTGCTTCGAATATTCTTTTGGGCTAGTCGTAACTATGGTTTGTATTAAACCATTTGGAAAACCCGCTTGGTAAGCTAGCTCTGTTAAAGCTAATGCAGTTAAAGGCGTTAGTTCTGAAGGTTTTGCTATTATCGAGCAACCAGCGGCAAGAGCAGGCGCCATTTTACGTGTTAGCATTGCAGCTGGAAAATTCCAAGGGGTAATTAGCGAAACGACACCAATCGGATGTTTCGTGATTTGAATTTGCTGATCTGCTTCACTATTTAATACGCTACCATAAATTCGCGTGGACTCTTCTGCAAACCACTTAATATATTGTGCAGCGTACACAGTTTCTGCAATTGATTCTTTAATTGGTTTTCCTTGCTCTAGCGTGATCAACTTTGCAAGGTCTTCTTGGTTTTCTAATACTAATCTATACCAATTAAACAATAGCTTAGATTTAACCTCAGCTGGTACTTCAGCCCATTCTGATTGAGAATTTTTGGCTTGATCTAATACTTTTTTCGTTAAGCTAAAATCAAAATCACTTAATTCAATTAGAATAGAATTATCGTAAGGATTGATAACAGCTAAATCACTGTTGTGTGCATACCATGAATCAATGCAATATGAACCTGGTTTTATAAGTGATTTGTTTGCGATTTGTTTTTTTAAAATGTTTTGCACAGAGATGCGTCTAACTAGTTGGAATGATTTAATTGCTATTTAACTGTTGTTGCCAGATTATTTCAAATTGTTTTCTTTGTTGTTTTTTGGAATTTGCGCAATAAATGAAATCTGATTGGGTTTGTTTTTGCTGGCGACATCTTGGCTCTAGTTGAAAATAGGTATCCCAAGCTTTGGCCTTCGTGTGATCATACACATGATTGCTAGCCGTAAATTGACTATCAGTTGTTTTGAATTTGTTTCTGTTTGGCTGGTTATACTTGCGGTTACGCAAGTTTGGTTGTAGATGCGTTTGCTTTTTGCTTAGGGAGTCAGGCTGTACATTATGTTTCTGACCTAAACGCTGGTTTCTCAAGCATTGTTGATGTCTCGATTTTATTGCTCTCTCGGCCCGTTTTATATCTTTATATTCATCTTGGTTATATCCTTCTCGCATTTCTTGCTTAATAGAATTCATCCATTTACCAATATCATTGCAATGTATTTGGCTATAATCAATTAAGCGTAAATTACTATATGAGCAAGCAGAATATAAAAGGGTAACAATGATTAAAATGAAATAAGCTTGAAGTCTAATTAGTTTAGCAATCATCCATTTGCCTTTTTGTTTGTGTGAATGGCTAAAATATAACCTATGTTTCAACTAATGTCACTTGGCTGTTATTAATAACCGGAATATCTGAGCTTGATATAATTATCTGTAAGTTATTTAAGCTTCACTCCCATTGTCATACCCATAGGCTTCAACACTTTGTTGAGTGTCTGTAAAGATGGGGTGCCTGTATCTGTTTCAATTTGTTGGTTGAGTGGATGGTCTTTTGGTTGCTAATAAACTCAACTTGGCAAATGGTCTGCCAAGTTTCATTGAGATGCATTTCAACGTCTACAGTTTTCATAGTCAGCCCCACTACAATATATGTAGCGCAGTATAATACGCATTTATTTCTCTACTGATGTGAGCTTACTATAATGCACTTTTTATTTGTGAATAAGTTTGCACACTGAAATGTGGTTATCACGCAGCAATAAACCTTCACCGTCAAACAAGTTGTTTTCTTTGTCTTTTGTATTGTTAATTTGAGTGTTGTCTAAGGGTAAAGTGACACTAGGCATAGTAACATTTTTACTAACACCGGTTTTAGTAACATGCTCCGGTGTTACTAAAAATGTTACGACAAAGTGCGGATGTTACCAAACAAACAGGAACGAATACGAACAAGGAATGGTGTATTTTGTTGATTTTTAAGGGTTTTTAGTGCTTTATCGAACGATGCGGAACGTGTGGTGGTGGAGCCGGGGGGATTTGAACCCGAAGTTTTTTGTTGTTTCATAAATACTTAACCGATTTTTGTTAAAAATAGGCTCGATCCATCAAGCCTATTTTGTACTGGTTATGCTGCTTTATCTATAAATAGCTTATGCACGTTTGAACTCCATTTGCCATCATGAATGATTCTATCAATATGTAGATTTTCATTTAAGATGTCTTTTTTGGTAAATTGAGAGATTAATTCCCAATTCCCACCCAGAATGTAAGTCGCGTTATTATAATATAAGCTTTCCAGAATGTGGAAGCCAGCTCTTGGGAAACAATATACTATGTATCCAGTAAACCCACCCCGACCAATCGCAACAGATTCAGGGTTGTGCTGCTCAATTTCGCTAAGTCTGAAATCACATATGTTTCTCTTATTAGAACTAGCACTACGCTTAAGCTTTTTCAGCACTTCCAAATCATTCCTCCAAGGCAGTTCGCCTTTGGGAAGTATCTCCCAATTTAGCTTTTTTACGTTAGACAAAATTGGAAGTTTATTCTGATCAAAAAGCTCTACATCACCGAACATTTCTAAAAAAATGTTTATCGCTGATATTAACGTGGATTGGTCAGACGTATTGAGTGAATCGGTCACAGCAATCAACTGTTGTTCCATATTTGAGATTGTGATTTCCAAAGAGGTGGGAGCTATGGATTCTCGTTGGTACTTCATTCTTTGAATTGATACAACCTTACTATATTCATTCCCTTGATAATCTTTCCATTCCCAATATCGGTCGACAAAGTAGGGGATCTTCGGTTTGTCTTTTAAACGCTTACCTAGTTTTCCAATTGCATTAAATCTAGTTTTAGCTCCAAGAGCTTTGGGGAGCATTCTTTGACCAACTGAAATTTCATCTGGAAATCCATATTTTTTTAGAATATCTAATTTATCGGAATCAAGTTTAATACCGACGATGATTTTCTTTCGGTCACCAATTAGTCTATTGAATTTGCTAAGGGTTCGTATTGATTTCATTACTTCGCCCCTTCAATTGGTACTAACATCGGGAATGCTCTCATTCCGTACTGGCTAGCGTATTCAGTTTTTTTCGTCTTTGGGTTAGTTCTATACGGACGAAATATTAATTTCATACCTTTCGGTATGTTTATCTTCTTAGAGTCTTTAGTCATAGTAATTCACCTTATAAGGTTGTAATTAGAGACCAAGTAGTTGCAAAAAGGTAAATATTTGACTAATATTACGTCGCTAAGCAAAGCACGGAAGATTAGAAACATCTAACTTTCTTGGTGTGGTCTCTGGATTTCACCATTTCTAAGTATTGCAGTTGAGGTTGGTGGTACAACCTCAACTGATACTTAGAAACCAACTAAATTTTTTACTTTTCGAATAAAATTCTTACCCTCTTGCTGCCGATCCATCTATTAAATTTTCTGTAGTCCCCTGACTCTTTTCTATAACGCCCAGCGATAATACTTGCGTCTACAGAATATCGATTAGCAAAATGGGCTAAATCATCAGCGTCTTCAATTTCTGGATAAACTGTATTTTTCCACTCGTCTTGGTCCATTAGCGCATCAAGCGCAAGTGAGTCAGCTTCTATTTCAATATCATCGTTTTCTGCACTCTCTAAATCATCAAAAATATCAGATCTATCTGCATCAAGGTGCTTCCAAACATGAGCTAATTCATGCATAAGAACAAACCAAAAATTATCTAATCGGTCATATCTACCTGTAATTCCAATAATAGGATTTTCATCTAAACCTTTCATAGCCGCACCATCCAAGTACGTTTTGCTAAAATGAGGTTCGTAAATCAGATGAATACCATTCCTTGCTAATTCTTCTTGAGCTAATAAAGGACCATTTCTGAACTTAGATAATTTTAAAATTTCATTCATAAAATCTAAACTCAAACACTTTTTGTTGAATGAGGTTTTTACAAGCTTGTTATTTTTTGCCTTTTTAAGAACTTCACATTTCCAAACCTGTAAATTAATTTCATTCATTTCTTTAACAGAGCGCATGTGGGTTGAATTTACAGAGCTCCGACAAAACACTTTTGGTGTCTGACCGAATTCAGAAAGGTAATCATGTATTAATTTTTCTGCATTCTTTTTAAAAGTTGCTGTTGCAGTCTTATAGCCCTCAAAAATCCCTCGATTTAACATTTCTTTTAAAGGGTATGTCGACACATCTATTGCTAAATTATCTCTCGTCGACGCTGGTTCTGACATTAATATCTCATAAGGTATAAATAAGTGCTCATGCAATCTCTTTATCATGGATTTAGTTAGGCTCTTTTTGCCTGATAAGATTTCTGAAACCCTACTACTAGCACCTAGTATTGGCTCTAAATCTTTTCTAGTAAGCTCTAACTGTTCCATTTGAAACTTTATTGCACTTATAAAATCGACTTTTCCAAAATCGAATTTCTTTTTTTCGTACTTATCAATTAAGTAACTCAATAATTCAAACTCATCTAAAAATTCTTTATTATGTTTTTTATTTTCATATTCTGAGATGAATTGAGTTAGCTGGCTTTGAGCCAACGTATAATCACTTTCCGTTTTAATTATCTTTAACTTGTAATTCATCACTTACTCCTAGTTTCCAACAAAGGTTAAAACGACTAAACCTATCTCGAAAAATACTAAAAACCTTATAGAAAACTCGTGTGCAATTTCTAATTGAAATTCGCCATTGCTTACACGCGTTTTAGGGAAACTCCTGAAAATATCAGATTCACTTTTCCAGTCTGAACCTGCAACTAGCTTTTCCCAAACCACTAGCTGTGACCTTATCTCTGCAACTTGCTCAATGCCTTTTGCTATTTTGTCACGATTATTGATCTTCAAAAATATCCCCCATCTTTTTATATTATACGATCAAAAAATGCACAAGTCAAATCTAGTAATTGAATATTTAATTAATTACATTTTTTGTAACTAATTAAATTATTCTAACTTGTAAGAATGAATACTATGATATTGATAGGAATTGCACGTTAACCAAATGAGGTATTGGCTTTAATTATTCCATCTTTAGTTATCTATAATCTATTTTTGATGTCTTGATAAATCTTGCCTTTGTCTCGCTTCCCTACGCCTAAAACCAATACAGTAATCTCACTGTTGTTGACTTCATAAACAAGGCGATAGCCAGCGGTACGGAGCTTAATTTTATAAACAGAATCAAAACCACTGAGCTTTGCCGATGGTATATTAGGGTTTTCTATTCGCTCCGCTAGTTTCTTTTTAAACTGGTTTTGAATTGGTGGCGCAAGTTTTTTCCATTCTTTCAACGCCACTGGCAAAAATTTTAACTTATAAGTCATCCAGTGATACTTCTATCGCTTGCGACTTATCTTTTAGACGCTCTTTAACTAATTTAGTCAATTCAATATCATCAAGCATTTCCATCATCCATTCGTAGGTATCCGCGGGGATTAGATAAGCAGCTGGTTTATTATGGTTCAATATCGCAATCGGAGAACCAGCAGCCTCGTTTAATAAAGCTGTTGGACTTTTTTTCAATTCCGAAATGCTGGCTGAGCAATCTGCTAAAACTTGTCTCATAGTAATAAACCTAAAATAAGTATCTATTTGTGTACTTATTTTAGGCTTATTATGTTTTGAGTAAAGCTTTTTGTTTGATTCTTAGTCGCTCTGTTAGATTAACGGGTTATATTAAACTTGTGGCCTAGTCGTTTTTAATCCATTTACCGTAAGTTTTTATAATCATTCCCCAATCTTCATGACCCATTTGTTGGGCAACCCATAGTGGATTTTTGCCTTGGGATAACATTTGAGAAGCAAAAGTATGGCGTGTTTGATATGGATTTCGGTATGTTAAATTTGCTTGCTTAATAGCAGGTATCCAGATTCGTTTTCTTATAGCTGATGTGTCATACCAATAGTCGTTGTTAAGCATATCGGGGAATACTAAATTTTTAACGCCCAAGTTAAGGGCTTTTTGCTCACGTAAAATATTATAAGCTCGGTCACACAATTCAATGGTTCTAATGCCTGCTTTGGTTTTGGTGGTTTTTAGTTTTTTATAAACAAATGCTTTGTTAACCGCGACTGTTCTATCATTTAAATTGACGTCATCCCATGTTAAGGCCATGTATTCAGAAGTACGTAATCCTGTAAAAAATGCAAACTCAATCATATTTCGGTCTGCTTGGGATGAAATGTTCTTTAGGAGTTGGTCTATTTCACCTAAAGTAAACGGGTTGATATCGGCTTTGCTGAGTTTCAGATTTTTAACCCTAGCCATTGGATCTGTATCGATAATTTCATCTTCGTATGCTTGTCTAAAAGCGTCTTTTAATGGCGTAAGTATGTTGTTTATTCGCTTTGGCGACAAAGTTTGTTGTAGTTCAGCAACCCAATCTTTGATTAAGCTTGGCTTTATCTCCGATAGTTTCAACTTACCTAACTTTGGCAATATGTTTGAGTAAACAATCGTTTTATAACCTCGAATTGTACTAAAGGCACAATATTTACGTTTACGCGCAAACCAACTTGATAGTAATTCTTCAACGGTCAAATGGTTCGCCTGATTTATGGTCAGCGACTTAGCTTTTTTGCTGTTTGGAAAGTGTGCTGCATAATCAAATTTTCCTAAACTAATCTCATAAATTATCGCTTCTCGTTTTCTTGCGAGTTCTTGCATTATAGTTTTCGTTGGTTTGCATTTTATGGTTTCTCGGCAACGAATATTGTTATAAGTGAACTCGATAGCTATGCTGCTTTTGTTTGCTTTAATGCCTGTAAGTTTTGGTAAATTATTCATAGTAACCCCTTAGTGTTTGCAACCTGATTCAATCCAACTGGTGATTTGTTCGAAAATTAATAAGATGCGGCCGTCTGGCGCTTTGATGTAATGCTGATTTAATACCCATTGGCCTTTTTTAATCTTTGAGCGAATTGCTTGCTCGGTATAAATACCGAGTTGTGCGAATGATTTAACTGACATATATTTGCTTTCCATTTGTAAGCTCCTATTAGCTTTACTTGTTTTCGTTGGGCTTTATGGTGCTGTAGGTCATGCCAGAAAAAGAGGGAGAAAAGGGTTCGGAAACCCTTTAAGTATATATATGACTAGTGTTCAATATGATATTGAGGTTTTTGAATCTATTTTAAATCATACAGTTAACTTTCTTGAAGCAAATAGAAGTGAAACCTCAGATTGGTTGACATATATAAGGGCTTTCGGTGCTGAAACTCTAAACTCTTTACGTAATAAACACCAACCTCAAGCGAAAGTGCGGTTTACTTATGATGAACTATGGGAATTTTTTCATGTAGCGAAATATAAGAGCCTTCCGACGGAAGTCGTTGATGCAAAAAGAATAATCAAAAGATATGACGATACATTTCGAGGTACTATAGAAAAGCTGAGTGAAGACTATACTAAATATCTGTTGGAAAATGGCTGTTCTTTTAAACTAAATATTGCCTCTATAAAAGGTGGTGGGGCAGGTAACAAAACCAAGTACTACTTTCGTCTTGAACCACTGATTGACAATAAATCACCAGAAGTAAACGTTAGGCTGGGCAGTAGTGTTGACTTAATTGAGTATCGATTAGTTGAAATGCCCAATTTACGCTGGTACGCCAGTTGGCTTTCGAAAATTGAGTTAACGGGCTGGCGGCGCTGGTTGTACGTGTCAATTCCCATATTTTTATTACTAGAAGCATATTTTGCATTTGTTGCTTTTGTGCACTTAAAAGATTTCGCTCTTGGCTTTTTTGGGACTCTGGTATTCATAGTTAATTTTGTCGTGTTTTTACCTTTTAGTGCCTATTTTAGCTTAACAAATTCACGTGTAGCGGAAGCGCCTATTTGGCTTTTGCCGTTGTCGGTTCGATGTGCGCAATTAGTGTCTGTGCCTATTGAAGATCTCAAAAGTAAATCACGAAAAATTGAATTGAGGGTTTACCAAGCTGAATGTCCTATCTGTGGTGCAGAGGTTGATGTTGTAAAAGGTAAAGGAGAGTTTAAAAATCGTTTGATAGGCCAATGTTACGAAGCTGGCAATGAGCATATATTTAGTTTTGACCACGTAACTAAAAAAGGCGTGCCGCTACGAAGTAACGGCTATTATCGAGTTCACAAATTGTCAAAGAGCGAAAAAGCGGATTAGAAATCCATATCTATCAAAGCGAAGTTTTTATAAAACGTAGATTTACGTACTTGAAGTAAGCCATCGTTTGGCGTTTTCACAATAACTTCGGTTTCATCATTTAGTACAAGCATTCCAACCACAACGGCTATATCCTCATTGGTGTAGTCGTATTCTTTTTCAGCGTATACAGCATGGCTATTGAGTAGTTCATAAGCTTCTTGGTTTGTGAAAGTGGAAAGCTGTTGAAGCATTTCTAAATCAGGAAAATCACCAAATGCAAATACGTTAGGCGCAATTTCGACTTCATCATCAAAAAAAGCTTCTGACCTAGTTGGTTTTTGGGCTATTGGTTTGGTCGATTTTTTAGATTTTTTTCTTCGGTTATTTCTGCTTACAGGCATTTTTTGTATCTCTCAATTTAGTTTTTAAAAGGTCGGTACAGTTATTTACACAAGTCCAAGACGCTCAGTCGGGCGGGGCGCAAGAGCGCGCCCCTCCTCCTTCGCTGAAAAGCATATGTTCATAGGCTAGATAGGCTTCTTCGCACTTACGTGCGCGGGCAAGATGGTTTTGAAATTGAGCTTCTATGTCGTATTCAAGGTCGCACTGCTCGATAAATTCAAATTGTTCGCTACGCGAAGAAGTTGAATTTAACGACCCTGATAATTTCCATTCGTGTATGCGGCTAGTGATGATTTCACCATTGCAGATTAATCCTTTTAGTTTCTTCGTCTGTTTCGGTAGCTGGACAACTTCAGCCGTATCAAGGTCGTAAACTAGACCATTTTCAATTTCTTCGTAATAAGGTTGGATTGGTCTAGCTGAGCGGGGAAGGTTAGCGCCACCCATTAATAAGTTATATGCAGCCCAATCACTTGCATCGGCAGCTTGCCGCGCACTTTCGAGCAATTCGTCATCTTGAGTATTTTTAAGTTTTCTTAGTTCACGCCAAACGGTAACAGGTGCCCCACCAATTTGCTGAAACTGTCTAATGTTCCACGTGCTGGCCCAAGCTTCAATTTTTTGCGCAGCTACTTTTGCATCGTTCCCTTCTAAATCTTCATCTATTCCGAAACCATCAATATTTTTAGCTATGTATTTAGCAATGTAGCCAGCAGCACTACCTCTGTTTTTATCTATATGAACGACTTTTAGTCTGTGTTTTAAATTTGCGTTGGTTGTATCTGCGTCTTTGAGAGCGTAGTGCTTAAAAATGTCTACTAATTGTTGCACTTCCTCTGGATGAACAAATAACAACATATGCCAGTGTGGGGTTGCATCATGGTGAGGTTCAGCAACTCGAAAGCCGTATGGGTGAATCTCTTTTTTATTGTAAGCAGAGCGAATTTTAATCCAGTCGTTGTTTAAAAACTCCTGAACATCGGCAGGGGTTGAGCCATTGTATTTTGCGTTAGGTTTACCATTCGCGGTAATTTGGTGAAATCTTGATGGTGCTGTAATTGTTACAAACAAACCTACATGATTGTTGTATTCTGCTAGTTGTTCAAAGCCCTTCACTCTAACCATTAACTCCGCGCGTCTAATCGCAGGGTTAGAAATGTTTTTATCAGATAGCTCAGCTAGTGAAAATTCTTGGCCAATCTCATTTGTGACAAATGTTGACTCTAAAAACAGTCGTGACAGTGCTTTTTCTTTTAGCCTATTTTCTAACGTTAGGTTACTCGAGTAGGCTGATCTATGTTTATGCACTAGCTCAAGGTTACGAGCCAGTTGCTCTAAGGCTTGTTTCTGTAATCTTTTAAAGTTTCTGAACCACCACTTTTCGCAAGTAAAAGCTTTTAGTTGCGCTTGGTAATCATTTTCTTTGGGCAAGTGTTTAATGCCATAGCACCGTGCTTCCTCAGCAACGCTCGCCAGACTGCTCGCTTTCGCTTCGTCAGGCACGGTTGCTAGGGCATTTGCTTTTTCTCTTGCTAATTTTTTTAATTCTTCAAGGCTGTCTGAAAGGTTTAAATCGTTCTGTCTGAGTAATCTATCAATGTCGTTTAAAAATTGGTTTGCTTCACGATAGCCATGAATGGTGCGTATTTTGTGGAATTTTTCGTTAATTGTGTCGGTATAAGCAGGGTGAAGATCATGGAAAACTGCATGGAATATACGGTCTTCAAGAGGGATAAACTCGTCTGAATTTTTTCGTAAAATATTGTCATTTTTGTCAAAAAATGGGTATAAAGCAGCCCTTTTGAGCCTACTAGAGCCTATTTCGCGAGAAATTTGATTGAGCGTTAAACCTTTGATTTCATTAGGTTTAATGCGTCTGGAGTGGTCTGTATTGGTTCGGCTTGTGGTGGAGCCGGGGGGATTTGAACCCCCGTCCGAATAACTGCCGTCTTCGGTACTACATGCTTAGTTTGTCTTTAATTTCATCTAGCAGCTGCGAACAAACACGCCACTATTAGACTATCCTGAATTAAATTTCATGCTTCAGCTCTCAGGCGGGAGCATCCACACTATCTTGTTTGGGTTTGAACTTCTGTTATTCCCCGTCTTACAAGCGGAAGCTAGGGCAGAAGTGCTAAGAGCAGGTTATTAAGCTGCTAAAGCGTAAGTTTCGTCGTTTGCGACTATTTTTTTGCGGCTTTTTACGTGGCCAACCGCCCCACGGCATGCACCTTAGAGTTTTAGAAACCCGTCGAATCCTAATCGGCCCCTGATCAGGGTGTTGCTCACTCAAGGAAGGCGGATTCTACGCATTTTACCGCCTAACTGCAAGTGAAGTTTACTTTTAACTAGGTGAATTTCGGTAGCTTTTCGCTAGTGATAGAACCAGCAGCACCATTAATAAGTATAGATTAGTTGTGCCAGAACTGCCTGCTTTAATGTTTATAGTCACATCCGCTGAATTCTCATTTTCTGCTTCTGGCTCAATGGGGTCTGGTGTGTCGCTCTGAATTTTAGCTGAAAATGAGAATATGTTGCTGGTATCTGTGCCGTTGCTCACTTGTACATTAATAGAAACTTCGCTCCGCTCTGCATTTGTAATCGTTATTACATTGTCAGAAACAGTATAATTGGTTCCATTTAATATAATTACTTCTATGGCTGAGTTTGTTGGGTTGTCTATCACTAAATCATTTATCGATATAGTGAAGTTTTCCCCTTGGTCTACTTCAAATGTATTTTGCCCGGTAATTAAAGGTTGTAGGTCAGCGGCAATTGAAAAGAACCCACTGTTTAAATTGAAGAACTGTTGGCTAGCACAGATAACCATCAATTTTGCTTGGGTAGCTGTGGTATTTGGCAATTCAATTTGTTGTTGGCCATCGTTTGGTGTGTTTGCAGCTAGCGTATATTCAAAGGTATCATCTAAATCAGTATTCATTAAAATGTTTACTTGGCTGCAGAAGTTGTCAGTGCCATTAACTTGCCAATTTACGTCTATTAGTTGGCGGCCCACAAAGTCTTCACCTCCACTTGGTTTGGTAACAACAAATGGTCCAGTGTCGGCTCTTACATTCACGGTTAACTCATCATGTGCCACACCGCCTTTTTGATCTTTAGCGACAAATTTAAAAGTCATCTGCCGTGATGTTGACGGGAGTAGTTCCGCGCTGGTACTCCGCAAAAAAATTAAATCTTGGATATTTGGGATATACCTAGCAGGAGAGGTCGTTGCCGCATAGTTTCTAAAAATGGGTCCATCTCCACTGGTACCCCAATCAGATTTGTCACTCGTTGCCGTGCCTAAATCATATTGTTCCCACGTGTAAATTAACGAATCTTGGTTTGCGTCGTTTGCTTGTCCCGTCAAAACAAATGGTGTGTTGGCTGGAATGGTTTTATCGCTTCCTGCGTTGACTGTCGGTGACAGATTGTCACTTGTTTGGTGGGTTCCGCAGTTTCTACCACCACTAAAGCGTACATAATTATGGATCTCGCTGATACTTTGAAAATGGAAATTGGCGATAGATGTTGTTCGGACATTTTCGTTGCCACTGTTGTCTGAACAAATACCTGCGTATCCCATTATGGTTACGCCGCCGCCTAGTTCATACGCCGAGTCATCAATTCTGCCACCGTCACAAAAACCTGCTGTTCCGTTGAATGTATGTAAAGCACCTAATTGATGGCCGATTTCATGGGCAACAAAATCTACGTTGAATGAATCTCCCTGTGGCCTAGGCGTGCCCGTCATGGCTTGTGCTTTTAATCCGCTTCTGCATACGGCACCAACTTGCGCCAAACCACCACCATCAGTTGCAAACACGTGTCCAAGGTCGTAGTTACTAGAACCAATTATATTATCAATGGTTTGCTGTGCCGCCGCGATATCTGCATCCGGATCATCGTTAGCAAATGGGTCTGTACTTGCATTGGTAAATATCAGCAGATCATTGTTGTCAATCAATTGCAATTGAATGGCCAAATCGCGCTCAAACAACAAATTTACTCGATTAATGGTCGTGACTATGCCATTCAGGGCGTTTGTTTTGTTATTGTAAAACTGGGTATATTCACCTGTTGCTGCAACGGCTATGCGGTATGTAACTATACCTGGTTCGGCAGACAAAGGTCCTCTTGCTAGTAAGTTAGATGTCTGTAGCTGCTCAGTTATTAAAACCTCATCATGTTTTAAATCGCTGTGACCCGTATACAACTGGTACTGGCCATTTGTATCTGGGTCCAAGTACCAAACTTGGCCATCTAGCAAGTACATTGCGTAAAAGCCATTTGGGCCTATGGTAATTCTGGCTAGCTGAGTTGGGTCACTAACTTGATGGCCTTTAAAACTTTTTATTTGTGGGTAATCCTGTTGTAGTTGACCAGTAATTTCATTCGTTCGAGAGATATTGAAATCAACTAATTCACCTGTCGCGGTTGGCAGCTGCACTACAAAAGTGTTTTCGGTAGAATTGCTTAAAGTAGCTAATAATTTTTGAGACGAGTCGTCGGCAGCTAACTTAATCGCTTGGGCTTTATCAACAACATTAGACGTAACTTCTACATCACTTGCTAACGTATTTGGCCGCTCAAGTATCTGCCATGCTGCTGTAGGTAAAGATATAAAATACATGCTTGCGACAAATGGCAAAATTCTCACTGTATCATTCTCGCTTTTGTGCTGCTGCGCAGCTTCTTTAGTTATCCTATAGTTTAGCTTGTTTGATAAATATTTCCGTGTCTCTTTTGTTAACTAGTAGAGATTTTGGTATGATCGGCCTTTATTTCTATTCTCGCTTTGTTGGGTGTATCTATGCTAGCGCAGCGCATGAAAGCGGATCGCGATCTCTTTTCTTATTCCAGTCCAAATTTTCAATCTAAACCGGCACCATTTTTGCCTATGTCAAAAAAGGAAATGGCGCAATTAGGTTGGGATAGTTGTGACATTATCATTATTACCGGTGATGCTTATGTAGACCATCCTAGTTTTGGCATGGCTGTAATTGGACGCATGCTCGAGGCGCAAGGCTTTCGTGTTGGCATTATTTCTCAGCCTGACTGGACTTCAAAACAAGATTTTATGCGTTTGGGGAAACCAAATCTGTTTTTTGGTGTGACCGCTGGCAATATGGACTCTATGATTAATCGCTATACTTCAGATCGAAAATTACGTCATGATGATGCATACACAGCGGGTAACATAGGTGGGAAAAGACCCGATAGAGCCGTTACTGTATACACGCAAAGATGCAAAGAAGCGTACAAGGTTCCAGTCGTTATTGGTGGTATAGAAGCAAGCTTACGCCGCATTGCACATTATGATTATTGGTCAGATAAAGTGCGTCGCTCTGTGTTATTTGACTCTAAAGCAGATATTTTAATTTATGGTAATGCCGAACGGCCGCTAGCAGATGTCGCGCATCGTCTTGCAGCAGGCGAAACAATCGACCAGATGCAGGATATTCGTGGCACTGCGGTTTTACGCAAAGAGCCATTGCCTGAATGGTACGGTGTTGATTCAACCGAGCTAGACAAATTGGGGAAAATTGATCCTATCCCCAATCCATATGAAATGATTCAAGAGTCGACTTGCGAAACCAATCAAGCTACTGAGACTTCTGACGTACAAGTGGTCACAATTCAGCCGGCAAAAACACGTCGACCTTGGGAAAAAACTTACGTTAATTTACCTTCATACGACATAGTTAGAGCGCAAAAAACATATTATGCCCATGCTTCTAGAATATTACATCAAGAGACCAACCCAGGTTGCGCTAGAGCTTTAGTACAACGCCATGGTGACAGAATTGTTTGGATTAATCCGCCAGCGTTTCCGTTAGAAACTTCAGAAATGGATGCTGTGTTTGGTTTACCTTTTGCCCGGATACCACACCCAAGTTATGGTAAAGCGAAAATACCAGCGTACGACATGATCAAAACCTCGGTTAACATCATGCGGGGGTGTTTTGGCGGTTGTACTTTCTGTTCAATTACTGAACATGAAGGGCGGATTATTCAAAGCCGCTCTGAAGAATCTATCTTGCATGAAATTGAACAAATCCGCGACACAGTCCCTGGGTTTACCGGTGTTATTTCTGACTTAGGTGGGCCTACAGCAAACATGTATAAGCTTAGATGTAAACATCCTAAAGCAGAACAAACATGTCGCCGAATGTCGTGTGTGTGGCCGGATATTTGTGGGCATATGGATACTGACCATAGCCCAACAATTAGCCTTTACCGCAAGGCGCGCAAAATTAAGGGGATCAAAAAGATATTAATAGCCTCAGGTGTTCGTTATGACCTTGCTGTTCAAGACCCAAGATATGTAAAAGAATTGGCGACACATCATGTTGGTGGCTATTTAAAAATTGCGCCTGAACACACAGAAGAAGGGCCGCTGAGTAAGATGATGAAGCCTGGAATGGGTACTTATTATAAATTTAAAGAGCTGTTTGATAAGTACTCTAAAGAAGCAGGCAAAGAGCAATACTTGATACCTTATTTTATTGCGTCTCATCCAGGTACAACAGATGAAGACATGGTTAACTTAGCTATTTGGCTGAAGAAAAACCGCTTTAAACTAGATCAGGTTCAAAACTTTTATCCGTCGCCTATGGCAAATGCGACCACTATGTATCATTCGCAATCTAACCCTCTACACAAAGTTACGCACAAGAGTGAAAAGGTTTTTATTCCGAAAGGGGATAGGCAGCGTAGATTACATAAAGCTTTATTGCGCTATCATGATGAGCAAGGCTGGCCAATGATACGTGAAGCTTTGAAGAAAATGGGCTTAAGTAAGCTTATAGGTAATGGACAAGATTGTTTAGTTCCAGCCGAAAGCCGTCGCAAAGCTGCAGGCCAGAATAAGCAGGGACGTAAGCCAAGTGGTCAAGCTGGTAAACAACAGGGTTTCCAGAAAGCGACCACTCGTTTTACATCAGATCAATTTAAAAAGAAAACTCAGCGCCGATAGACCACTGTCGGCTTCTGTTTGGCAGACCTGCGTATACTCGATTGCTAATAGCTGGAGATGCATATTCTTTGTCAAACAAGTTTTTCGCTTTAAAGTAGAAATTTATTTGGTCGCTGAATTGGTAACTAATTTTACCGTTAGCGACTAAATAGCTATCCAATTCTGTAAGATTGCCTTCCGATTTCAAATATTCAGGTGTTTCTTTATCATCTTGGTAGTTCGCAGAAAAGTTGATATTCACTTTATCAAGTTTGTAATTGACTATTAAAAACAGTAGGTTATCTGATTCTTTAAACTGATCGCTTCCTTTATCTATTAGGTGGGTAATCCCAGATTTTAGATAAAGGTTTGTGGTTGGAATATACGTAATTTCAGCTTCAATGCCTCGAGTGATTGTTTTACTATCTTGATTGTTCAACATTACTGTGGTTGCTACAGGCTCCGCCACTATTGCGTCTTTAATACTGTGCTGAAAATAAGTTAGTGAAGCTGTCCAGTCTGAAAATTGCATCAATGAAATAAAATCAAGTGATTTTATCGTTTCAGGTTTTAAATTAATGTTGCCTAATATCAGTGGGTTATTAATCAATCCAAGTTCATTGAATTGAGGCGCACGGTAGGCTTCACCATAGTTAGCTTTAAAGGTGACATTGTCGTTTAGGTTATGCACCACACTAAATCTTGGGCTTATATTACTGCCAATATCGCTGTATTTATCGTACCTAGCTGCGAGCGTTAACTGAGTTTTGTCGCTTGCTTGAATTTGAGCTTGGACAAATGCACCATTAATATCACGTTTTGTTACATCGGTGAATTTAACTTTACCTTCAAATGCACCATTATAATATTCAATGTTAGGCAGTTCAGCTGGGTCGAAAGCTTGTTGGCCTAAATATGCGCGGCAAGCCTGTGATTGCAAACACTTTGCATAGTTGAAATTTGCGCTAGACTCGTCTTTTTGTAAATTACTTCGTCTATGTTCAAAACCAATACTTAATCGAATATCATCACTGTACTGATAAAAGTTGTTAATTCTGAGCCCTTTAGCTCTTTCGTAAATAGGCGTTTTTGCCAGCAAAGGGGCGGCAGACTGTGGCTCACTTATTTGGAAAAAGATCCCCATAGGTAAACCTAATAAATCCAAATCACTTTGGTTATCACGATAATCTAACCAAACATCTGTAGATAAAGTGTCATTCCAATCAAGCTGTTGATTAAACGTAATAAACTTGGAACTGATTTGTGCTCGGTTAAAGTCATTATTCAGAATGCCTTGCACGTAATAGTCTTGCGCGTCCTGTTCACTCATAATGACTTGCAGTGATGTTTTGGCTTTTTTAATGTTTAGCACAACTTCTTGGTGCTCTATCGGATCTCGAGTGTCATGTAATACCTGAGGATTAAAGCTATCTATTTGCGCTTGATATAAATCGCCGTCATCTTGCGAATGATTAACTATGGCTTGGATTGAAAAATCGTCCTGGACAAAACCAGCCGAAGCCGTTGCTTTGATACTACCAAAGTTGCCGGTTTCAATTGTAACTTGTGGCTCTTCATCGGTAACAGTGATGATATTAATTACACCTAGAAAAGCATTTGAGCCATATATTGCCGAGCCTGGCCCTTTGATAATTTCAATTTTTTCTGCGATTGCTAAAGGGATTAACGGAAAGGTGTAGTTATTTGCACCAGAATATTCGCTATTTATACGTTGGCCATTTAGCAGAATTAGGATGTCACCGCCTTCTGAACTTGATGCTTTGCCACGCGCAGATATTTTATTGAATTTCGGATCTCTATCTGAGCGAGTACTTTGAATGCCGGTGACAAAGTTCGTCAGTTCGTGAACATAGTCTAGACCGAGCTTTTTTATTTCGTCACGATTAAATACAGCTACACTAGATGGCACATCTAATAAAGACTCGTTAGACAAGGTTGCGCTTGCAACTTCTAGTTGCATTAACTGTTCTATCGGCAAACTGAATAAGTCGCCTGACAACGCATCTTGCGCTCCGACATTGAAGTTATAACAGGCAAAACACGCCAATAAACTTTGAGAAAGTCGCTTTAATTTCATATCAAAATTGTTGGGGTTAACCCCCATCCGTTACTACTATTGTTGTTTGTTCCGTTGAACCACTTTGTGTCTGAAGTCATCTTCGACCAATTTTAAAGCCGCTAATACGTCTTCAGGTTCTACTTCATTCGATTCAAGCAAATATATCAGGTCAACTGCTAGTTTTACATGTTTTGGTGCTGATTCTAAACTCATTTTAGCGCTTGTCTCGCTCCGTCAGAAATTTGATGGCACTTCTAATTGCGCTATCTACATTCATTTCCATTTGTAAGCGCTCAGCTTGAGGCATATAAAAAGCCATATCTACTTCATACCTGATATAACGTGGCGGCAGCTGGTTTAGCACTAAGCAACACAGATCAGCCAAATAGTCAGCGTCTTTAGTTTCTTCATTGATGTTCATTTGCTGAAGTTTATTAATGACTAAATTTTCATAATAGTTATGAATATCATCATGCAATTTCACTGTGCAGCTCCTTGATACTCGCCATAAATTTCAAAAGTTTATCATTATGATTTAGAGAATAGACTTAAATAGCGCGACATGCTAGAAAATTTTCATTGTCTTAACAATTGTAACTAGTCTAATTTATTTAACGCTTGGGCTAAGTCTTCGATTAAATCATCAATATCTTCAATGCCTACGGATAGTCTGATCATGTTTTCGCTGATACCCATGGCGGCTCGTTTTTCTTTGCCCATTTCATAATAAATTGTTTGCGCGACTGGAATTGCGAGCGTGCGATTGTCACCAAGGTGGGTAGAACATAAAATTAACTCAAACGCATCTATAACTTTTATGCAGTCAATGTCATCGATAGGTGCGAAGCTTAAAATCGCACCAAAGTGCGTAAATTGTATCGATGCTAATTGGTGTTGTGGGTGGTCCGTCAGGCCAGGATAAAATACACTTTTGATCTTTTCGTGATTATTTAAATAGTTGGCTAGCGTATGTGCATTTTTGCACGATCTTTCAAGGCGCAAAGCCATGGTTTCAGACCCAACCGCGAGCAGATGAGCAGAATCAGCCGACAAACAAGCACCCATGTCACGTAATCCTTTCTTTTTAACTTGGGTTAACCCCCAATCTTGAGGAGCATTTTTCTGATAAGTGGGTAGAATATTTGGGAAGTTGCGCCAGTCAAATTTCCCCATATCTATGATTGCGCCCCCTAAAGCATTTGCATGCCCGCCAAAATATTTGGTCAACGAGGTAATTAATAGATCTATGGGGTAGTTTGCCGCATCCAACAAATAGCTCGGGGTCATAGTATTGTCGACAGTAAAGAGGAGATTATGTCTGCTACACAGGTTACCTAAAGCATTGATATCCGCCACTTGTGTCATTGGGTTAGCAATGGTTTCACAAAACAACAAACGGCTATTCGGTTTTATTGACGACTGAACTTCTTCTATGTTGGTTATATCAACTAAACTAATTTCGATACCTAAATTGCTTAATGTGTCTGCAAAGCTATTAGTATTGCCGAAAACAAAGCGACTGAAAATAACGTGATCACCAGCTTTTAGTAAAGTGAGCATTAGGGTGGTGAGCGCTGCCATACCGCTAGAAAATACTAAACTTGCGTGGCCACCTTCTAAATAGCTTATGGTGTTTTGTAAGCTACTAATGCTAGGTGAAGATTGTCGAGCATATGCATGTTGGCTGCTGCGCCCTTGGAAGACATCAATTAAATCGTCAGCTTTTTCATACGCAAAGAGAACAGAATGGTCGACAGGAAAATGAATTGCGCCCGCATGCGGCTTTTGTTGACGCTCTGCGTGGACTAGTTTAGTAGTGAAACCTTTTGCTTTTGTCATAAGATGCTTTGTGTCAAACTCATTATAATTCATCAGATTGGAGAGTAATCTATATTATGTCAAGCCAACCTATACAAATATCTTGGAAAGGTAATAAGCAGTTTTTAGCAAATTCTAGCACTGGTCATTCGGTTTTAATGGATGGTCCTCCAAGTGCCGGTGGTTTAGATGCAGGTACTCGGCCAATGGAAATGGTTCTGATGGGTCTAGCGGGCTGTGCATCTTTTGATGTTGTAACCATTTTGCAAAAGAAAAAAGCCAATTTAACTTCGCTTGACGTAAATGTTACAGCCACACGTAAAGATCAAATACCGGCTGTATTTGAAAATATCGTACTCGCATTTAAAATCTCGGCATCTGGTGTCAGTGAGGTGGCTGTCGAAAAAGCGGTTAATTTATCTTTAGATAAATACTGTTCAGTTGCAGCCATGTTAAGAGCAGCTGGTGTTGAAATTGAGGCTAACGTCACTTTTATTGAAGAATGAGGGTTAAAACAAATCGAGTTGTTGAGCTTGAATCTCTGCAAGCAATGCTTTTTCTTGCTGCTGGGCTTTTTTTGAATTGAGCTTTTTACGGCGTAATGCACATAGTTGTATTACCTGAAGTTTTTGCGGCGAAGTAAGTTTTTCCCAATAAAATCGCTCTTCACGGCTGCGTAAACAACCTTTGCAATAGCCTCTGGGCCCACTTTGGCATACATGTATGCATGGGCTTTTTACTTCAATTTCAAATAAACTTGCTTGCTGCATTGCCATTTTACTTTTACCCTTTATATAAGAGTTTACTATATAACCTGAGATCTGGGTAATTTGTTAGCAGTTGGTTGCTTTAGATTATTCAACTGCCTTGCTGAAAAAGCCATGTGTTATTTGGGTTTACAAAATTTGCAGTGCAAGGCAAACTTGTTGGGTATTTTTATTTTATTTATTAAAAGGGTCGTCTTAGGATATTGATATGAATGTAGAATTCGTCAACCCATTTCTTTCTTCATTAGTTAACGTTATTAGCACTATGGCGATGTTGGAGCTTAAGCCTCTAAAACCAAGGTTAAAAAAAGATGAAGTCGCTCGTGGAGATGTGTCGGGATTAATTGGCATGGTTGGTCCTCAAACCAAAGGATCGTTTTCTGTATCCTTTGAAGAAGGACTCGCTCTAGAAATTATGAGCCGTATGTTAGGTGAAAAACCTGATGGTATAAACGAAGAGGTAACCGATATGGTTGGTGAAATAACCAACATGGTTACTGGCGGCGCGAAAAAATTACTCGCTGAAAAGGGCTACGATTTCGACATGGCCACACCTATGGTGGTTTCTGGTAAAGGCCATACAATTACCCACAAATCTGATGGGCCAATCGTCATTATGCCGTTTGAAGCGGAATCTGGCTCTGCCCATATCGAAATATGTTTTGATAAGGTAGCGAATTAATTTACTTATGTGGTTACAAAAGAAAATAGCTTTGTCAGCAAAATCTAGAGGTTTTCACTTGGTTACCTCTGAAGTAGAGGCTAAGTTAGCTGAATTATCACAGGTTAATATCGGTATTTGTCATTTGATGTTGCAGCACACTTCTGCGAGCTTAACCATAAATGAAAATGCAGACCCGACAGTGCGAGCTGATTTTGAAGATCACGTCAATGTTATGGTGCCAGAAAACCAGCCATATTACCGACACACCTACGAAGGTGATGATGACATGCCTGCACACATAAAAAGTAGTTTGTTTGGTGTTTCGCTGACGATTCCTATCAGTCAAGGGCGCTTGGCTTTAGGCACTTGGCAAGGAATATATTTAGGTGAACATAGAGATTTTGCTGGCAGTCGAAAAATTATTGCCACAATTAACGGAGAATAATTAGTACAAAGCCGTGCTTTTTTATTCTGATTAAACGTTTATTTTACGTTTTTTAGTAAATAACGAAATATATCAACAATTCAGTTACAAATAGGCTTGTTAAATTTGTTTAACTGTCTTACCTTTAACAAAGCCGTTAACTTTGAAGTATATTCAAACTGCGGCACCCAATAATTATAAATCTAACTGTTCAAACTGAGCTTATACACTGAAAAGCTTTTTGATTCAGAAAATCAATTAGTTGGACTAAAGAAACTTACACAATTGCCGAAATAGTTTTTTGAACAGTATTAAACAAGCAGTCTGCATCGTATGAGGTTAAAATATATATGCAATCAATAGCCAAAAAAGTACTTATCGCTTTGTTGTTGGTCAACTTTACTGTACTCACTACAGTTGCAGTATGGACTATGTCCATCCAAGAAGGTGACGAAAATGCGAGATATGACAATACTAAGGCTGATGTGGTCAAACAGCTTCAAGTAATTTTACAAGACCCAGTTTTCTCATACGACTTCCCGCTTATCCAGAGCATCATTGATGCTTACATGCCAGATCCCATTATTGCCCAAGTTAAAGTGACCGACCATAGAGACAAAGACATGGCTGAAACTAAACTTAAGCAAGATGTTGAGTTAGACGGTCAAGCCAAATGGTATGAAATTAAAAGTAGTGACGGCGAATTAATTGGTAAAATCAAGATTGCTTTTTCACGCTCAGCTGTAGACGATAGATTGTCCTCACAATGGAATCAGAGATGGTTGTCTATGATAGTCTCTATGATAGCGCTACTTGCACTGCTGGTATTCTTAATCAAAAAAGTAGTGATTGAACCATTAACCCAAGTAAGTGATGTTTTACGAGATATTGCCGCGGGTGGTGGTGATTTAACCCAAAGAATTCCTGTTAAAACCAATGACGAAATTGGTAGATTAGCGACCAACTTCAATAGCTTTATCCAAAAGATTCAAGAAATCATTACCGATGTTGCACAGGGTGCAAGTGGGTTAGGTGGTTTATCAAGCACAATCAGTGACGTTTGCCACAAAACGACCATGAATACCCATGAGCAAAAAGAGCAAACTGAGCACTCATTAAATTATTTGAAACAGTTGTCGGAAGCGACAGGTGAAATTGCACAAAATGCTGAACTTACAGCATCAAGCACCACTGAAGCATTTGATCTAGCTGCACAAAGCCGCACGGATGTTGAAACTAATTTAGAACATGTTCAACAATTAGTGGATGAATTGGAGAACAATGCCAAAGTCGCATCAGAGCTTAAATCTGCCAGTGAAAACATTGGTGGTGTGTTAGATGTAATTAAAGGCATTGCTGAACAAACTAACTTGTTAGCGCTTAATGCGGCGATAGAAGCAGCAAGGGCGGGTGAAACCGGCCGTGGTTTTGCGGTAGTTGCGGATGAGGTTCGTTCATTAGCAAGTAAAACACGTCAGTCAACTGAAGAAATCGAAAGTATTATTGCTTCGCTACAAAGTAAAGCAGACGACTCTTACAAAGCGTCACATCGCAGTAAAGACTTAGTTAGCGAAACCATAGACTCAACGCAAAAAACGGTTGACTCATTTGGTACTATTTCCGACAAGATGAGTGGTATCAACGACATGATAATTCAAATTGCCAGTGCAACTGAAGAACAGTCGTTATTAACTAAAGAGGTTAGCCAAGGTATTGAGCACTTGTTAGATGGTGCAACTCGACTTGCTAAAGAAACCAAAGAATTAGAGCACAGCACTCAATCTATGATTGAAGTTGAACAGCAATTGTCTGTGCAAATTAAACAATTTAAATTCTAATTTTTAATTGCTTCACATAAAACCAGCTTCGGCTGGTTTTTTTATGCCTGTAATTTATTCGTTTTTAAAATAGACCATTTGAGTTTTTTAATCTTATTGTCTGTGTGTTTGTGAAAATAAAGCACATCTTTGTATTAAAAATACACTAATTGAAGTTATTTTGCGCAAACAAAGCGGATATTGAAAAAAATGCGAAAAAACTGCAAAAAAGTGTTTGACCTACCCAGGTGATCTAGGTAACATGCGCCCCGCTGTCGAGGGAGACCTCAAGCAACGTCGGTGATTAGCGCAGCCTGGTAGCGCACTTGGTTTGGGTCCAAGGGGTCGCAAGTTCGAATCTTGCATCACCGACCACTTTCTAAATGAGTCCATAGGGACTTCGAAAGCGTCCTTAGCTCAGCTGGATAGAGCAACGGCCTTCTAAGCCGTGGGTCGCAGGTTCGAATCCTGCAGGACGCGCCATTTAGAAAACATTTCTACTATGGTGGCTGTAGCTCAGTTGGTAGAGCCCCGGATTGTGATTCCGGTTGTCGTGGGTTCAAGTCCCATCAGCCACCCCATTTTCTTGTTACAGTTTCTAGTTCGGTGATTAGCGCAGCCTGGTAGCGCACTTGGTTTGGGTCCAAGGGGTCGCAAGTTCGAATCTTGCATCACCGACCACTTTACATTCAACGTAATTTTTTAACCTTTAGCCATATTCTCTCTCGACTCCTGCTTAAGTGATCGCTATAATGCTGCGTCATTTTTTTAATGTTCATAGAATATCTGCTCGGTACAACTTTTTTCCAGCAGGTTTTATGTCGATTCAGGGCTTATCAATTATTAATTGGTCCCAAAGGAAATAGAGCCTTTCGCTCATAATTTTGAGGTATAGCAATGCAAGTTTCTGTTGAAACAACACAAGGCTTAGAACGCCGCGTAACAATTACTGTTCCTGCAGACAAAGTAGAATCTGCAGTCAAGAGCCGACTTCAAGGTTTGGCAAAAACTCAGCGCATCGACGGTTTCCGTCCTGGTAAAGTTCCTGTAAGCGTAATCAAAAAACGTTTCGGTGCAGCTGTACGTCAAGAAGTAGCTCAAGAAGTTATCCAACAAAACTTCTATCAAGCTGTTGTTCAAGAAAAATTAAATCCAGCAGGTACTCCTTCAATTCAAGAACAATCTATGAATGAAGGCGAAGATTTCAGCTTTACAGCTGTATTTGAAGTTTACCCTGAAGTTAAAGTTGAAGGTTTAGACGCACTTAAAGTTGAAAAAGCGACTGCAGAAGTAACTGACGCTGACTTAGACAACATGTTAGAGACTTTACGTAAGCAACATTCTAAATTTGAAACTGTTGAGCGTGCTGCAGCTGAAGGCGACCGTGTTAACTTAGATTTCGAAGGTTCAGTTGACGGTGAAGTTTTTGAAGGTGGCAAAGCTGAAGGTTTTGACATCGAGTTAGGCTCTGGTCGTATGATCCCAGGTTTTGAAGACGGTATTATCGGTTTAGCTGCTGGCGAAGAAAAGTCTATCGACGTTACTTTCCCAGAAGAGTACCACGCAGAAAACTTAAAAGGTAAACCTGCCGTATTCAAAATCAAAGTAAACAAAGTTGAAGAGCGCAAATTGCCAGAGTTAGACGAAGAGTTCTGCAAATTATTCGGTATTGAAGAAGGTGGTTTAGACGCACTTAAAACTGAAGTTCGTCAAAACATGCAACGTGAGTTAAAACAAACGCTTAAGCAACAAGCTAAAGAAGCAACAATTTCTGCTTTATTAGAAGCTGTTTCTTTCGAAGTTCCACAAGCTTTAGTAGACCAAGAAGTTAATGCTTTACGTCAACAAGCTTTACAGCGTTTTGGTAATGGCAACCAAAATATGCCTGAGCTACCAGCTGAATTATTCAAAGACCAAGCCGAACGTCGCGTGAAAACTGGTTTATTATTATCTGAACTTGTTCGTAGCAACGAAATCAAAGTTGACGACGAGCGTGTTAAAGAAACTGTAGAGTCTTTAGCTTCTGCTTACGAATCTCCTGAAGAAGTAGTTGATTATTACTACAACAACAAAGAAATGTTAGCTAACATTCAAAATGTTGTTATGGAAGATCAAGCAATCGACTTCATTTTAGAACAGGCACAAGTTGAGAGCATAGCTAAATCTTTTGACGAAATTATGAATAAACAAGCTTAATTATTCATTTTTCTAATTGACTTAGCAGGGTTCGCCTTGTTTAAATGGCTTGGATGAGATTCGTTCAGGCCATTTTTATTTTTAGAGCTAAGGAATTCATGAATACAAATAATACAAATTACGATCCAATTAACGCATTAGTGCCTATGGTGATCGAGCAAACTGCAAAGGGCGAGCGTTCATTTGATATTTATTCACGTTTATTAAAAGAGCGTGTAATATTTTTGGTTGGCCAGGTTGAAGACCATATGGCTAACTTGATTGTGGCTCAATTATTGTTTTTAGAATCAGAAAACCCAGAAAAAGATATTCATATTTATATCAATTCTCCAGGCGGCTCTGTGACTGCGGGTATGGCAATTTACGATACTATGCAATTTATCAAGCCTGACGTATCAACTGTGTGTATTGGTCAAGCTGCGAGTATGGGCGCTTTCCTACTATCGGGTGGTGCAAAAGGTAAACGTCATTGTTTACCGAATTCTCGTGTTATGATCCATCAACCGTTAGGTGGTTTCCAAGGTCAAGCATCTGACTTTGAAATTCATGCGCGTGAAATTTTGGCAATTAAAGAGAAATTAAATCGTTTAATGGCTGAACACACTGGACAAGATTTCGAACGAGTGTCACAAGACACAGATCGTGATAACTTTATGACTGCTCAAAACGCGCTAGACTATGGTCTAATCGATAGTATTTTAGATCGTCGTCAACAAACTGAGCTAAAATAAGGTCTATATAGATAAGTTACGCGAATAGAAAGAATAGAGGTAAATAAATGACAGATTCCCGCAAAGGTGATGGGTCAGGCGATAATAAGTTATTGCACTGCTCATTCTGTGGTAAAAGTCAGCATGAAGTACGCAAGCTAATTGCTGGACCTTCTGTGTTCATTTGTGATGAATGCGTCGAGTTATGTAATGACATTATTCGCGAAGAAATCAAGGAAATAGCACCAGAAGCGCGTTCTACCAAAGAAAAATTACCTACGCCTGTAGAAATTCATCAACATCTAGATGATTACGTTATCGATCAGCAACTGGCGAAAAAAGTATTGTCCGTTGCTGTATACAACCATTACAAGCGTTTAAAAAATAGTGAGAAAGCGAAAACTTCGGTAGAGCTAGGCAAGAGTAATATTTTGTTAATAGGTCCAACTGGTAGTGGTAAAACTTTATTGGCGGAAACACTTGCGCGCTTTTTAGATGTGCCATTTACTATGGCTGATGCTACTACCTTAACTGAAGCTGGTTATGTAGGTGAAGACGTTGAAAACATCATCCAGAAGCTATTACAAAAGTGCGATTATGATGTTGAACTTGCTCAACGTGGCATTGTGTACATTGATGAAATAGACAAAATTTCCCGTAAATCAGACAACCCTTCAATTACTCGTGATGTATCGGGTGAAGGCGTGCAGCAAGCACTGCTTAAACTGATTGAAGGCACAATAGCTTCAGTACCACCTCAAGGTGGTCGTAAGCATCCACAACAAGAGTTTTTACAAGTAGACACGTCTAAAATCTTGTTTATCTGTGGTGGTGCTTTTGCTGGTCTTGAAAAAGTAATAGAGCAGCGCACAGCCAAAGGCACAGGTATTGGTTTTGGTGCAACGGTTAAATCTAAAAACGAAGAAAAAAGTTTGTCAGAGAAATTTTCTGATGTGCAACCAGAAGACTTAGTTAAATATGGTTTAATTCCAGAATTTATTGGTCGTCTACCTGTTGTTGCTACTTTGTCAGAGTTAGATGAAGCTGCGCTGATTCAAATATTGAATGAACCCAAAAATGCCTTAACTAAACAATATGCCGCATTATTCGAGATGGAAGGTGTTGAGCTAGAGTTTAGAGATGACGCATTACGTGCAATTGCGACCAAAGCTATGACACGTAAAACTGGTGCGCGTGGTTTGCGTTCTATTTTAGAGAATGTTCTGTTAGATACTATGTATCAGCTACCATCACTTGAAGATGTATCCAAAGTGGTTGTAGACGAAACTGTTATCAGTGGTGAATCAGATCCAATTCTGATTTACGAAAACACAGGCAAACAAGCCGTCTCTGAGTAATTAGTTTAAGACTCAAGCTACTTGGGTACAGAAGGCGAGTTTAATCACTCGCCTTAATTTCCTTCCTTTGTTTTATACACTTCTAGTAATTCGTTTATTATTTAACCTATTGATTGTAAACCTTGCATTTATCCACTTTTTTCGGCGTTAGAGATTGGATTAATCGCTTGATCTCGCTATATTGAACCCCATATAAACTGTTATCACCCTCCTTGGAAAGAGAAATAATAAAATGACAATAGAATCATCTGGTTTAGCGGATATACCTGTTTTAGCACTGCGTGATGTGGTTGTATATCCACATATGGTAATCCCATTATTTGTCGGCAGAGAAAAATCCATTCGTTGTCTAGAAGCGGCAATGGAGAATGACAAACAAATATTTTTAGTTGCACAGAAAGATGCTTCAGTTGATGAACCAAGTACGGATGATATATACCAAATAGGTACTGTTGCGACCATTTTACAGCTGCTTAAATTGCCTGACGGTACAGTTAAAGTGTTGGTCGAGGGTAATCAGCGTGGTCAGATCCATAAATATCTAAGCACAGAAGATTACTTTTTTGCGCAAATTGGTTTAGTTGATTCACCAGATGTCGACGAGCGTGAGCAAGAAGTATTGATTCGTTCAGCTGTCAGCCAATTTGAAGGTTATGTCAAACTCAACAAAAAAATTCCACCTGAGGTTTTAACTTCATTAAACGGTATCGAAGAGCCGGCCAGACTCGCTGATACTATGGCTGCACATATGCCACTGAAGTTAGATGACAAACAAACTGTTCTTGAAATTGTTGATGTTACAGAGCGTTTAGAGTTTTTGATGGCGCTGATGGAAAGCGAAATCGACTTATTACAAGTTGAGAAGAAAATTCGTGGCCGCGTTAAAAAACAAATGGAAAAAAGCCAGCGCGAATATTATCTAAACGAACAAATGAAGGCGATTCAAAAAGAGTTGGGTGAATTAGATGATGCACCAGACGAATTTGAAACCTTACAGAAGAAAATTAAAGAAGCACAAATGCCAAAAGAAGCTGAAGACAAAGCTTTGGCTGAATTGCAAAAACTTAAAATGATGTCGCCTATGTCAGCGGAAGCAACAGTGGTGCGCAGTTATATAGAGGCTATTTCTTCTGTTCCGTGGAAAAAACGTTCTAAAGTTAAAAAGAATCTACCAGCGGCACAAAAAATTCTTGATACCGACCACTATGGTTTAGACAAAGTTAAAGAACGTATTATTGAGTATTTAGCGGTACAACAGCGCACCAATAAGGTAAAAGGACCAATTTTATGTTTAGTTGGACCGCCAGGTGTTGGTAAAACTTCTTTGGGTCAATCTATCGCAAAAGCGACAGGGCGCAAATATGTGCGTATGGCGCTTGGTGGCGTACGTGATGAAGCTGAAATTCGTGGTCATCGTCGTACCTATATAGGTTCAATGCCAGGTAAATTGATTCAAAATATGACCAAAGTCGGGGTGAAAAACCCGCTGTTTTTATTAGATGAAATCGACAAGATGTCATCTGACATGCGTGGCGATCCTGCATCTGCTTTATTAGAAGTGTTAGATCCAGAGCAAAACAGTACTTTTGCTGATCACTATTTAGAAGTTGATTACGATTTATCTGACGTCATGTTTGTTGCAACTTCAAATAGTATGCGTATCCCAGGTCCATTATTAGACCGTATGGAAGTTATTCGATTATCAGGTTATACCGAAGACGAAAAACTCAATATTGCCCAGCGTCATTTGATTCCAAAACAAATAGACCGCAACGGCCTTAAAGCAGCTGAAATTGATATTGAAGAATCGGCCATCTTAGGCATTATTCGTTATTACACACGTGAAGCTGGCGTGCGTAGTTTAGAGCGTGAAATTTCTAAGCTATGCCGTAAAGCGGTGAAAGAAATCTTAATGGATAAAAGCATTAAGAAGGTTGTGATTAATCAAGATAACCTCAATGATTTCTTAGGCGTACAGCGCTTTGACTATGGTAAAGCGGATAGCGAAAACCAAATCGGCCAAGTAACAGGTTTAGCTTGGACTGAAGTTGGTGGTGATTTGCTCACAATCGAAACCACATCAGTGCCAGGTAAAGGTAAAATGACCTCGACTGGCTCGCTGGGCGATGTAATGCAAGAGTCGATTCAAGCTGCTATGTCAGTTGTGCGAGCGCGTGCTAGCAAATTACGTATTGCCGAAGACTTCTACGAAAAACGTGATATCCATGTGCATGTACCAGAAGGGGCAACACCTAAAGATGGCCCAAGTGCTGGTATTGCAATGTGTACTGCTTTAGTTTCTACGCTTACAGGTAACCCTGTACGTTGTGACGTGGCTATGACAGGTGAAATTACTTTACGTGGCGAAGTATTGGCAATTGGTGGTCTTAAAGAAAAACTGCTAGCAGCTCATCGCGGTGGTATCAAAACCGTCGTTATACCTAAAGATAACGAACGTGATCTAAAAGAAATTCCTGCCAATGTAATTGGTGATTTACAAATTCATCCAGTGAAATGGATTGATGAAGTATTAAAAATTGCGTTAGAAAACCCGCCAGAGGGTTTTGAAGTAGTAAAATAAGGCAATTTGTTGGTTTTTAAGGCTTCTTATTTATAAATTTTATGGTAGCCTTAGACACTGTTTTGCAGCCCTTGTAATTCGGGGGCTGCAGCAATTTATTAAAAAAGTGGTAAAGTTAGGTTTACATACTTGATTCGAAAGTCTAAGCCTGCTATAACTTTGAAACTAATTTGAGCCGCAGTAGGGCACAAGCTTGCTGAAGTGGCGGTATAATAACAATCTAAGGGGATGAAATCTTGAACAAGTCTCAACTTATCGACAAAATCGCAGCAGGCGCTGACATTTCTAAAGCTTCTGCTGGCCGTGCATTAGATTCTTTTATTGATGCAGTTTCTGGTGCTTTACAAGAAGGCGACCAAGTAGCTCTAGTTGGCTTTGGTACTTTTTCTGTACGTGAGCGTGCAGCTCGCACTGGCCGCAACCCTCAATCAGGTGAAACCATTGAGATTGCAGCTGCTAAAATTCCAGCATTCAAGCCGGGTAAAGCATTAAAAGATGCAGTAAATCAATAAAAAATTGATCTGATTAGTAGGTCGAGAAATAGACAGGCTTCGAGCGTATCGAAGCCTTCTTTGTTTATAAGAATTAACAAATCATAACTATTATTTGTCCACTCATATTAAGTTCTTGAAACAGTTAGTACTTAACTTAAAAAGAGATCCAGCATGTTAGAAAAAATCCGTGAAGGTAGCCAAGGACCCGTTGCCAAGATCATATTAGGTCTGGTGATATTTAGTTTTGCTTTAGCCGGTGTTGGTTCATACATCAATTCTGGTAGTGAGCCGAAAGCTGCTGAAGTAAATGGTCTTGCAATTAATGTAAGTCAATTAGAGCGTGCCTACGAAAATGAGCGAGCTCGAATGGAATCACAATTTGGTGAAATGTTTTCGCAGATCGCGTCTGATCCCGCATATTTGGCCAATTTTAAACAAGGTATTTTAGAGCGCTTGATCTCAGAACAACTGGTAAACGATCTTGCTAATCGTTTATCTGTACGTACTAGCGACGAAGAAATCAAAAAAGCCATTTTTGATATGCCTGAGTTTCAAGTAGAGGGCAAGTTTAACAACGACAGATATCTACAATTATTAACTCGTGCTGGTTATACACCGGCCAAGTTTCGCGAAATGTTGCGTCAAGATATGACACGTCGTGCTGTGGTAACTGCGTTAACCCAAACAGATTTTGTATTGGAAGATGAAGTTAAGTATTTCCAGCAGCTACAGTTACAAAAACGTGATATTGAGTACGTTGAAGTGCCAGTTGCTTTGTTTAACGACGCTGTTAATCCAACCGAAGAAGATATTCGTAGCCACTACGAAAGCAATATTGAGCAATACGAAACGCAAGAGCAATTTGATATAGCTTACGTAGAGCTTAAATTAGCTGATGTGGCTAAAGGTATTGAAGTGTCAGAAGACGAAATCAACCAACATTATCAAGCAAGCCAAGCGCAATATGTTAAAGCTGAGCGTCGTCGTGCATCACATATTTTAATTGATGGCTCAACTGATGATGCGCAAGCAAAAGCTGAAGATTTATTAGCTCAAATAAACGCTGGTGCAGATTTTGCTGAGTTAGCTAAAGAACATTCAGCAGATACATTCTCTGGTGAAAATGGTGGTGATTTAGACTTTTTTGGTGCCGGTGTAATGGACCCTGCATTTGAACAAGCGACTTTTGCGTTAACAAACATTGGCGATGTATCAGACGTTGTTGAATCAAGCTTTGGTTTTCACATTATTAAGTTAACTGACATTGAAGCAGAAACTGTGCGTCCACTTGAAGAAGTTAAAGCCGATATCATCAGTCAGTTGCAAGAAGACAAAGCACGTGACATTTTCTTAGAGAAACAACAGTTGTTAGCTGATACTGCATTTGAAGTACCAACGAGTTTACAAGAAGCGGCGACAGCAACTGGCTTAAGCGTAAAACAAACCGGCTTAAAATCAGTGAATGCTGGAGTATTTCCATTTACAGAAGCTAAGTTGATAACTGCTGCGAAAGAAGATGATGTGTTAAATGCTGGATATAACAGTGCTTTAGTCGAAGTTTCGGGTGATCACTTAGTCGTATTGCGTGTAAATCAGTATGAAGCAGCGAGAACTCAGCCGCTAGAAGAAGTTGAAGCGCAAGTTAAACAAGCAGTATCGCAAAAACTAGCGCACTCTGTTGCTCAGCAATGGGTTGAAGAGCTAACGGCTAAGCTAGCTGCAAATGAAACGGTAGAGACTTTATTAAGTGAAAAATCTTTAAGCTTTACTGCAAAACAAGATGTAGCGCGTTTTGGCTCAGAAGTTTCTGGTGCAATTGTTCGCAAAGCGTTTGAAATGAAAAAAGCAGATGAAGAGCAAGTGTCAGCAGCATGGGTTGAAGTGAACCCAACTTCATTTGCTGTGGTTAAAGTAACAGCTGTGACGCAAGCTGAGGTGGAAGAAGTAGACCAAGCAACAGCACAGCGTTTAGAGTCAGCTTTAACTGACTACAATTATCAAGCATTTATCACTGGCTTACGTGAAAATGCGGAAATTGTTACCTACCAAGCAGCCAATTAATAAACCGCTGCGTTAATATCTAAATAATATGCAAAAAGGCAGCCTGGCTGCCTTTTTTCTTTTCTTTAAGTTATAGCTGAGTTGCTTAGCCGTTTTTACTCAATAACATTTGTTGCGAGTAGAGTAATTTCTTGGTCACTACATGGCGTGGATTTGCTAACACATCAGCTGTGTTACCCCGTTCAACCACCTTACCTTCGTTCATGACAAATACCTTGTCACTGATGTGCCTGACCATGTTTAGGTTGTGTGAAACAAAAACGTAAGAGATACCAAAAGTTTGTTGTAGGTCTAAAAACAAGTTAACCATTTGAATACGGGTTGATGGGTCCATAGCGGCAAAAGGTTTGTCCGCGACTATTATTTGTGGATCAAGGATCAGCGCTCGAGCAAGTGCAATACGTTGTTTTTGCCCACTAGAAAGCATATGCGGGTAGTGCCAAATATAGTCAGATAATAGACCGACTCGGCTGAGGGTTTTTTTGATTTTTTCTTGGCGCTCAGTTGCGTTTAACTGAGTGTTGAGTTTCAACGGCTCTTCTAATATCTGGCCAATCGAAATACTCGGATTAAGTGATGTAGCTGGATCTTGATAAATCATGCGTATGTGCTGACAGCGGGTGGTATTATCACCGTCTTGGAGCACTTTACCATTTAAGATTATTTCTCCAGATGTTGGGCTTTCAACCCCAGTCAGTAATTTAGCTAATGTGGATTTTCCCGAGCCAGTTTCACCAATAATTGCCAGGGTTTCGTAGGCATTCAGCGAAAAGCTCACTTTTTCTAGAGCTGTCACTGTGGTTGATTTCCATGGCAAAATCCGTTTGTGGTAGGTTTTGGATAAATCGTTTACTTCTAATAAAACTGACATGCTCTACTCAATATTTATCGGGTAATGGCAACTAAACACATGGCCTTTAAGTTTTATGCTTTTGGGGGTCACCACACACTCTTTTTGCGCGCGTAAGCAGCGTGGCCCTAGTCGACAGCCAATAGGTAAATGCTGCAAAGGTGGTGTTGAGCCGGGTAGTGCTTGTAAACGGGATTTAGGGGTTAAGTTGCCCCCTAATCTAGGCACAGTATTAAACAACACCTCAGTGTATGGATGAAAAGGTCGACGAATTAAATCTTTAGTTGCTGCAGATTCAACACTCTGACCACTGTACAAAATAGTTATGTCGTCAGCAAACTGGGTAACAGCATCTAAATCATGGGTGATTAATAACACAGACATGTCTTTGCTTTCATTCAATTTGTGCAATAAACGCAGTATTTGAATTTTGGTTGTGCTTTCCATCGCATCTGTTGGTTCATCTGCAACCAGCAATTTGGGGTTGCGTGAAATGGCCATGGCGATCATGACTTTTTGGCATAAACCTTCTGACAATTCGTGTGGATAGCTATCAAAACATTGTTGATATCGTTTGATCCCAACTCGTTTGAGCAGTTGATGAATATATTCAATCCGTAGTCTGCGTCTTTGCCAAAATGAACCTTTGCATTCGCTGGCAGGTACAACTTCGCTTAATTGTTCACCTATGGTTGCGGTCGGATCTAAACAATGCCCAGGCTCTTGGAAAATCATTGCTATATCTTTATGGATTATCTGATCACGTTGTTCAGTAGACAATTTCAGCAAATCTTGCCCACGCCAAAACATACGATCAGCTTTGACTTCCCATTTGTCTGATAAGGTTGCGGTTAATGCACGCGCAAATAACGACTTACCAGAGCCAGATTCACCAACTAACCCATGAATAGTGCCATCACGCATAGATAAACTCATTTTATCAATAGCGTTCACCTTGACGTTGTCTGATTTTAACGACACGGTTAGGTTTCTAACATCTAATAGCATTATTCGCTCCGTTGTTTTAACGCGTTGCGCAAACCATGCCCAACTGCGTTAACCGACAACAAACATAAAAACATGGTAATCCCCGGCAACATAGTTAACCACGAAGCTCGGTAAATTAAGTCAATACTGGCAACTAACATAGCGCCCCATTCTGGTGAACCTTGCTGTGCACCTAGACCCAAAAAACCGAGCGCTGCTATATCTAACATAGCTGCCGATACCGCGAATGTATACTGCAAAATAATACTTTCGACTATATTTGGGAAAATTGAACGAAATAAGATTTGCCAATTATTCGCCCCATCTAATCGCGCCGCTGTAACATATTCTTTTTTAAGTTCTGCTTGAATTGCTTGGCGGGTGCGGTGCACAAATAAAGGAATTAACACCAAAAATATTGCCCAAATGGTATTGGGTAATCCTGGCCCCAATACAGCAACAATCACTATGGCTAACAGTAAAGATGGAATCGACAGAATGGTGTCGAGTAAATGATTGAATATACTTGCTCTTACGCCTTTGCTCATACCAGCTAAAGCACCTAGTGCAGTGCCCACTAACATTGCAGCTAGCGCGGTTAATAAACTAAGGCCAAAGGTAATTTGGCAACCGTATACTAGCCTAGAGAAGACATCTCGACCTAAATCATCTGTGCCTAAAATAAATCTGACATCACCGGCACTACTCCAAGACGGTGGCAATAATACATCTTGAGAATGTTGTTCTAATGGGGCATATGGCGTGATAATAGGTGCTAGAATGGCCAAGGCGACAAAAAACAATACGATACAAAAACTAATCCAAGACACATGATCGGATTTAAATTTACCCCAAGCCAACATATATGGACCTGGGTGTGCCACTTCATTGTAAATATCATGACTAGCCATTTAATTCTTTCCTTACCAAAGGATTGACCAAGGTATGAATGATATCTGCCAACACGTTGATTAAAATCATAAATGACGAAACCAATAACAAAGATGCCTGAATAACAGGATAATCTCGTTGATAAATTGCTTCCAATAACCAATGGCCAATGCCCGGCCATGAGAAAATAATCTCAGTTATCATAGTGCTTGTCATCAAGGTATTAAACAACAAACCAAACTGCGGAATAATAGGTAACAGCGCATTACGCAATACATGACGTCGGACAATTTGATATAAACTGATGCCTTTGGTACGTGCAGCTTTGATGTATTGGCTATCCATAACGCTAATTACGTTGGTACGCATCATGCCAATTAATAAGGTTGTCGGTAGTGTTGCGAGTGTGACGGTTGGTAAAATCAAATGTCGCAGCGCATCTTGATAGATAGGCCACTTGTTATCGAAGTCGCTTAATGCAATGTCTATCAATAATACGCCACTAATATATGGAATATCATAAAGCAAGTTGAGTCGGCCAGAAATGGGTAACCAAGCAAGGTTGAGTGAAAAGACCAAAATAAACAGTAAACCCAACCAGAAAATTGGGATTGAGTTAGCTATAGCTGAAGCTGAGAAGATTATTTTATCAATCAATGAATTGCGTTTAACACCAGCCCAAAGGCCTAAAGGTAAACCCACTAACATAGTAACGACCAAAGCGTAAAAACTCAGCTCGGCCGACGCTGGAAAAATTCGGACAAAGTCTCTAATGACTTCACTTTGCGAAGTAAATGACAAACCAAAGTCACCAGAGAATACGCGGTCGAGATAGGCTAGATATTGCATAAAATAAGAGTCGTCTAACGCAAGAACTTGGCGGATGTCGGCATACTCTTCGTAAGTTAAACTTTGTTGTCCGGTAAAGTTTATAACAGGATCGCCAGGGAATAAGTGACCCAAAGAAAAAGACAGCAAGCTCAATAAAAATAATGTCGTTATTAACAAGTTGAGGCGTTTAACTAAATAAATAAACATTAAAACTTCTCCGCATGTTTAAACGATATAGCTGAATACGGTTGAAATTTTACATTGACGACATTGTCTTGTTTAGCCAAAAAGCTGAGAGAATGAGCAATCGGTACAACTGGCATTTCTTGTGATAACAAACTTTGTGCTTGCATTAAATTATCTTTGCGGCGGCTATAATCAGTTGCCGCGGCTGCGTTTGCCAATAAATTATCAAAATAAGGGTTACACCAAGCAGCTCTGTTGCTGCCAATAACGGCAGCAGCGCAGCTCAAGGTCGGGATCAAATAATTGTCTGGTGTGGCCATATCAGGTGTCCAGCCAATAAGCACAGAATCATGCGCATAATCCATCAGTTTTTTGCGCAATGTACTCCATTCAAACTCAACAATTTCAACTGCTATACCAACTTCGGCTAAGTTGGCTTTAATTAACTCGGCCATTTTTAAAGAATTAGGATTATATTCACGCTCAATTTGTGCGCTCCAAATTTGCATTTTAAAGCCTTCAGCTATACCAGCTGCTCTTAATTCTCTTTTGGCTTGTTCTGGGTTGTAGTTAATTGCTGGGATATTCGAATTATAAGCCCACGAGCTTGGTGGCAATAAAGAGTTAGCTGGAAAAGCCATACCATAATAAATGGTTTTATAAATGGTTTGACGGTCTAATGCTTTGGCTAACGCACGCCTAACTTCACTTTTGTTAAATGGTGGTTTTAAGGTATTAAATGCCCAAAATGCAATGTTATCAGCACTTTTTGACTGCAAGGTAATACCCGGCCTGTCTTGTAATACCTCCATCTCACTTGCTACTGGATGAGCGACCACATCACACTCGCCGGTAATGAGTTTTGCTAAGCGGTTAGAACTTTGTGGGGTGATATCGTAAACCAAGTGGTCAATCTTGGCTTTACCTTGCCAATAGTCAGGATGAGCTTTGTAGCGAATGTATTCATCTTTAACAAAGTCTTCGAAATAAAAGGGGCCTGTGCCAATAGGGTAGTTATCTAGTAGGTTGTTTGCATCTTGTAAATCGAGTTTGGCGGCGTATTCAGCCGACAAAATAATCATATAATCTGTGGCAAGTTGTGACAAAAAATCTGTATTGGCTTGGTTTAGCTTAAAGCGAACATGATGCGACGAAACTTTTTCGATATCATCAATCAGCAATTCAAGCTGATAACTTTGCATATGTGGATAGCTGTCGGCACTGGCAAAAAATGGATGTGTATTTAAACGCCAGCGGTTAAACGTAAACAAAACATCATCCGCGTTTAATTCTCGACTCGGGATAAAGTAGCGGGTTTGATGAAATTTAACCCCTTGGCGTAAAAAAATATCAATGGTTTTTCCGTCATCACTCACTTGCCAAGATTCAGCGAGAGCTGGGGCCAATTGATCAGACGAAACACTTTTTTCAATTAAACGGTCGTAAATTTGATGAACGCTGGCGTCTAAGGTAATACGTGACGTAGTGGTTTGTGGATTAAAGTTTTCGGGGTTACCTTCAGAGCAATAGATAAGACCATTTTTCAGTCTATCATCCTGTATTTGTTCGCACCCGCTACAAAACATTGTTAAAACACTAGAGATTAACCAAAGTTTGGTTAAGTTATTCATCATTTCGAAGTGTTTCCAGTAATTGATATTTTTTTAAATAACCGCGCAATTGGTGATAACTGACTTCTAATAAATCTGCGGCTTTTCTTTGATTAAATCGCGCTTCTTGTAATGCCGATTTTATCAGATTAATTTCATATTCTGCAGTTTTGTCTTTAAAGTTAACTGGAAAATTTACACTCGCTTGCACACTTGCAGGTAATTTCGCGTTGGCTGCTGGCTGTGTCAGTGGGCGATAGGGCGATTTAAACGGATCAAAAACAATATGGTCGAGTGTTTTATCAAAAGAGTCGTTGCGGTAAACACTGCGCTCAACCACATTTTTTAATTCCCGAATATTTCCTGGCCACGGATAATCCAACAAAGCGATGCGCGCTGCTTTGCTAAAACCGGGAAAATGTGAGTGACTAAGCTCTTGTGCCATATTTACGGCAAAATGTTCAGCCAAGAGTAAAATATCTTCTTTGCGCTCTCTTAGTGGTGGAATAGTAATTACATCAAAAGCTAAGCGGTCTAACAAATCAGCTCTGAATTTACCTTGTTCGGCTAAACTGGGTAAATCTTCATTGGTTGCGGCAATTAACCTAACGTCGGTTTTATTGGTTTGGCTACCACCAACGCGTTCAAATTCACCGTATTCAATCACTCTCAAGAGTTTTTCTTGCACCATAAGTGAAGAATTAGCTAACTCGTCTAAAAATAAACTACCACCATGAGCGCGTTCAAAACGGCCTGCATGTTTTTTGTTTGCGCCGGTAAAAGCCCCTGATTCGTGGCCAAATAACTCACTTTCTAATAAATTTTCGTTTATCGCAGCACAATTGAGTTTTAAAAACTCGCCGTCCCAACGTGATGACAAATAGTGCAAGCGCTCAGCCACTAGCTCTTTACCTGTACCACGTTCACCGATAACCAATACAGGTTTGTTTAATGGCGCGAGTTGGGATATTTGCTCAATCATGGCTAAAAAGGCATTTGACTGGCCAATCAGGTTTTGTTGAACTTTTGCCATAGTGTTGGTCTATTTCCTCAACTTTTGGTGTAATTGATTATGTTCCTAAAGTAGTGAAATTACTAGAATTAAATAAAGTTAATATAGATCAATGGCTTGATGTTTTGGCATGATGTTTGTTTATATAAACTCAAATCTTGAGGGAATTGAGGTTTAGGTAGGGGAATCGGAAAGGGAATTGAATATTTTACAATGTATTATCGGATACAACCGAAATTAGAGAGGTTATTTATGGGTATTTTTTCAAGATTTGCCGATATTGTTAATTCAAATATCAATGCTTTGTTAGATAAAGCTGAAGATCCTGCCAAAATGGTTCGTTTAATCATTCAAGAAATGGAAGATACTTTAGTTGAGGTACGTTCTAACTCAGCAAAGGTTTTAGCGGATAAAAAAGATTTAGCCCGCCGTTTACAACGTTTGCAGTTGCAACAACAAGAATGGCAAGAAAAAGCTGAGTTAGCCATTAGCAAAGATAGAGAAGATCTGGCTCGTGCCGCATTGTTAGAGAAAAAGCGTATCTCAGATCAAGAAGCGCTAATGGCTTCAGAAGTTGCATTGTTGGATGAGCAGTTAAATAAATTACAGTCTGAAATACAGCAACTGCAAGATAAGTTAACCGACGCTAAAGCACGTCAAAAAGCATTAATTATGAAACACGAAACTGTTAGTGCACGTGTTAGTGTTAAACGTCAACTGGATGCTGAAAAGGTGCGCAACTCGTTAGACAGATTTGACGCTTATGAACGCAAAATAGGTGACATTGAAGCTGAAGCCGATAGTTACGATTTGGCTGGCAAAAATCTTAAAGCTGAATTCGATGACTTAGTTGCACAAGAAGCTTTAGACGATGAATTAGCGCAATTAAAAGCAAAAGTGAAATCTAAACAAGATCAAGAGTAAGGAATTTTTGTCATGAAAGAAATTGTCGCGTTGCTGGTAACCCCTATCATTTTATTCATGATATTTGTTGCGCCAATTTGGCTAATTTTAAGTTACCGCAGCAAGAAACAAATGAACCAAGGACTGACCGAACGCGAACAAACTCAGTTGATAGAGTTGTCTCGAACTGCTGAGCGCATGGCCGATAGGATTGAAGTTTTAGAAAAAATCTTAGATGTTGAGTCACCAAATTGGAGGCAAAAATAATGAAATCGGAAGATAGAAAGTTAACTCGCGATGTTGCTAATGGTCGAATCGCCGGTGTATGCGCGGGTATCGCAAAGTATTTTTCGTTAGAAACTTGGGTTGTCAGATTAATTACCTTTGGCGCATTAATTTTTTCATTTAGCTTTATATTGTTTGTCTATATTGCTGCTTGGTTAATATTAGAGAGAAATGACAAGGTAAAGTCTGGACGCGTGTACGATACTAGTACACGCGACAACTACCATTTTGATATTAAACAAAATGTTTGGCAGGCCGGACAACCGCCAAAACAGGTACTCGCTCATTTGGGGGATGTTTTTGACCGTTTGGAGCAAAGGGTTCGCCGGTTAGAAAAATATGCTACAAGCGAGCGCTACAGGGTAGAAAGGGAAATTAATAAGCTATAATTAAATACCCAAACCGCTTGTTTAATATTTACATAAGGAATGATCATGGCCAATTTAACCGAACAAAGCTGCGAAGCGTGTCGTGTAGGCGCCCCTTTGGCAACAACTGAAGAAATTGCTCAGTGGTTGCCACAATTAACCGATTGGCAAATCGTTAATGTGGATAGTATTGACAGGTTAACTCGAACTTATCAGTTTAATAATTTTGTTAATGCATTAGCCTTTACTAATAAGGTTGGGGAGCTGGCCGAATCAATGGGCCATCACCCAGCGTTATTAACCGAGTGGGGGCGAGTGACTGTCAGCTGGTGGACGCATAAGATCAAAGGCTTACATAAAAATGATTTTATTTGCGCTGCGAAAACAGATGCAATATACCCAAGCTTGAGCAAATAGCGTATAATTCGCGATAGTTTTTATACAATTTTATCAAGTCACATGTCGCAAATTGAATTAAATGCAGGATATGAGTTCAACTTTCCTGCAAAACCAACTCCTTTATCTATTGAAGAAAAAGCGCAGTACAAAGAGCGCATTAAAAAGCTTTTAGCTGAAAAAGACGCTGTGTTAGTTGCGCATTATTATACTGATCCTGAAATTCAAGCTCTGGCTGAAGAAACGGGCGGTTGTGTTTCTGACTCACTAGAAATGGCTCGTTTTGGTCGTGATCATCCTGCAAAAACCTTAATTGTTGCAGGGGTAAAATTTATGGGTGAAACCGCAAAAATTTTATCGCCAGAAAAACGTGTATTTATGCCAACGTTAGAAGCTACTTGCTCATTAGACTTAGGCTGCCCAGAGAAAGAATTCACCGAGTTTTGTGATGCACATCCAGACCATACTGTTGTTGTTTATGCAAATACTTCAGCTGCGGTTAAAGCGCGTGCGGATTGGGTGGTAACCTCGTCAATTGCTTTAGAAATTGTTGAGCATTTAGATGCTGAAGGCCACAAAATTATTTGGGGGCCAGATAAACACTTAGGTTCGTACATAGAGCAAAAAACCGGCGCTGAAATGCTTAAGTGGAATGGCGCATGTATCGTCCATGACGAATTTAAAGCTAAACACCTGCGTGAAATTAAATCTATGTATCCACAAGCTGCTGTGTTAGTTCACCCTGAATCACCAGCTTCAGTTATTGAACTTGCAGATGCAGTTGGCTCAACCAGCCAATTGATTCAAGCTAGCCAAACCATGGAAAACGAAATGTTTATCGTGGCAACTGACAAAGGCATTTTTTATAAAATGCAGCAGTTAGCACCACATAAAACATTTATTGAAGCACCAACTGGTGGCAATGGTGCAACTTGCCGTAGCTGTGCGCATTGCCCTTGGATGGCGATGAATGGTTTAGTCGCAATTGAAAATGCGTTGATCGCAGACGACTTATCAGAGCACGAAATTTTTGTCGATGACAGTTTACGTGAGCGTGCGTTAGTACCACTTGATAGAATGCTTAATTTTGCTGCCGAACTTAAAATGAAAGTAAAAGGTAACGCATAATCGGCATAGTTAGCTGATTAAATAAGCAAACAAAACGAATAACTGTTATTTGTTTTAATCAAGACTTGCTAAAGTGGGCTGATTTCCATATTATGCAGCCCGCTTTAACAAAAGCTCTGCGGTGAGGTGGCTGAGCGGCTGAAAGCGCACGACTGGAACTCGTGTATACGTTAATCGCGTATCGAGGGTTCAAATCCCTCCCTCACCGCCATTTCTCCTTTTTAAGTAGTCCGAAATAATCCGTTTAAGCTACTAAAATCGGGTGTTATAGCTCGGTTTGCTGTCCTAAGCAGTTCTATTCAATCTTGCCAAATCTAAGATTTTAAGTAACACTCTATGTAACACTGACCAATGTTACTAAATCTGGTGTTACATCATGCCGAAACAAGTTAAGCCTTTAACCAATACAGAGATAAGCAAAGCTAAAGCCAAAGATAAGGAATACAACCTATCTGATGGTGACGGTTTAAGTTTAAGAATCAAGCCGAACGGCTCTAAGCTTTGGCTATTTAACTTTATTAGTCCTGAATCTGGCAAACGCTCTAATTTGAGTTTTGGTTTATATCCAGATGTATCTTTGCAGGCTGCTAGGCAACAGCGTTTGGAAGCAAGAGCATTGCTAGCTAGCGATATTTGCCCAAAAGCACACAAAGAACTTCAAAAACAAGAAACTGAAAGCTACAAGCGCACCACGTTGGTAAAAGTCGCTGAAAGCTGGATGAATTTAAAAAAGAACCAAGTAACTGCACATCATGCCGAAGATATTTGGCGATCATTAGACAACCATGTATTTTCAAAAATGGGTGATACGCCCATAAAATCTATACAGGCGAAAAAAGTAATTGATGTATTAACCCCGTTAGCAAACAGAAACAAACTAGAAACGGTTAAGAGAGTTTGCCAAAGGCTTAACGAGGTAATGGTATTTGCTGTTAACACTGGTCTAATTGAGCATAATTGTTTAGCTGGTATTCGTGCGGCTTTTAATAACCCTGATAAAAAGAACATGCCCGCTTTGCCACCTGAAGAACTGCCTGAATTTATGCGAGCTTTAAATATTGCTCGTATTAAATTAACTACCAGGTGTTTGATTGAATGGCAACTTCATACCATGACTAGGCCGAGCGAGGCCGCTGGAGCTCGCTGGGACGAATTAAATTTGGATGAAAAAATATGGCTGATTCCAGCCGAAAGAATGAAAAAAAGGCGTGATCATATTATCCCTTTAACCGAGCAAACTTTAGCTATGGTTGAATTTTTAAAACCAATTACAGGTACTAGCCCATTTCTATTCCCTGCAGATAGAGACCACTTTAAACCAGCCAGCACACAGACAGCCAATAAAGCAATAGAGCGTATGGGATTTAAAGGCCGATTGGTTGCACATGGTATGAGGTCTATCGCTAGTACAGTATTAAACTCACATGGTTTTGATTTTGATGTAATAGAGGCCGCTTTAGCTCATGTGGATAAAAACACAGTAAGAAGGGCATACAACAGAGCTGATTATTTAGAACGTAGGCGGGTGTTAATGGCTTGGTGGTCTGAATATATTGTTAAGGCTTCAACAGGGCATTTCACCCAAAGTACAGAGCGAAAAGCGTTAAGGGCTGTAAATGGATAATAAAGATCAGGAAATTGAAGCAGCTTTTGAGGCCATAAAACTTAGACCATACAAGAATGATTGGATTGGTTTCGAAGAATTTTGCCAACCAAATTCTGGATATATAAATTCAGAAATAAATTTTTTTCATATATGGGATACGGGAAACTATTTAGGTGGAAATGAAGACCTTTACCAAATTTATCAATTCAGTGCTGATAGTATTAACCCTTCAGTTTATGAATGTTGCAAATATAACATAGAGTTATATAACGCCGTTTTAAAGCACAAAATAGAAGTCGAATATCGATACTACATACAAGAAAAGAAACAAGCTTATATAGAAAAAGGATTATGTTTTACTAATTATTGCGAAATAAATAGCAATAGAATAATGAAAGGTGCATTTTGGTATTTTGACAAGCCTGGGTTTAGCGTAACAGACGATACTTTAACGACAATCGACAGGCGGTTTTTCGATTATAGTAGAGATGAAACCAAGGCGGATTTGGGCTATGCCGAACTAAAAATCCCTAAAAAGATTCCTTTTTTATTAACAGTCAATCCCCTCGAAAGCTTTTTTCCTGAAAACAAGAAAGGCAATAAATCAATAAAAGAAGCATTAAGATATCACAATTTGGCCTTAAGTTATTTTCAGTTGGCGTCAGTTTATCAAACGTGGGTACTACTCTTTAAATTTGCAGGCCGATTACTCCCAGAAGAAAGTCGGCAAGTAAACTATTTAAAGATGCAGCTCTGGAATAAGGATAAAAAAATTGCCTTGTTGGAAGCTAGAAATCTAATGGACAGAATGGATCATGCGTTATCTAGGTTTTACACCACCAGTAAACTAAGCAAAGAGACAACTACCACCCCTCAAGAAATTGAGGATATTAATTACCAGCTTGTCGTAAAAACAATAAACAGGTACTTGTCAGACCGAAATAAAGCAACATCAATTGATGACCTAAAGAAACAATTAAGAGGGGCAAATACGATCTTAATTAAAAATACGGGTTTAAGTGAAAATACCGTAAGGAAGCACAAAAAACGATGGTTGGCTGAACAGCAACTAAATTAAACCGCAGTAAGGATACCCTATTGCGGTATTCTAATTTTAACCTTTAAAGCGTCAATCCGACTGAATCCATTAGTTATATATAGGACGCTTTAAAATGACCAAACCAGATACCATTCAATTTATCCGAAAAAATGAAGTTTTAGCCCGTTTCGGCTATACCAATTCAACCTTATACGACCGAATAAAAAACAAACTTATGCCTGGCTCCATTAATTTAGGCGGTAATGCCGTGGGCTGGCTAAAGCATCAAGTGGACGCGGTTGCCGCTGCTATTGTCGAGGGAAAATCAAACGATGAAATAAAGGTCATTGTGGCCGAGCTACAGGCAGACCGTAAAAACGCCAGTAAGTGGCTAGAACGTTCATCTACCGAAACTAACCAAGCGGCATAGGTGACGACATGAATAAAAAAACAGACACCCAGCTAATGCCGAATGCCTGCACAAGACCTAACAACGAGTCTAACCTTTTAAGCGAGGTACAATCAACTGCCCACCCGTTAAAATCGTTTATTGAAGGTTTTGAGGATGCTAACAAGGTACCAAAATTAAACCTTTATAATGCGTTTAATACTTTTGATTATTTAGTGGGGTTACTAGAAGACAGTATTAAAAAAATTGAATTGGGGTTAAGTACGCCTGCCATCAATGAAAAAATGCCCTTAGACACCAAAAATAAAATTAAAAAGGGGCTGGAGCAACTAACACACGCTGTAGCAATTGTTGAAGTTAAAACAAATGACTATGAACAAGCGTATATGGTTTACAAGCAGAACCCAATCACATCGATTGATGACCTAATAAAAGCTAGCCAGCAAACACCCAGTTTATCTATTGACTATTTTATGGGAGATTGCTTTCACAACCGAGGATGCAACCTAAGTACCTTTTTTAGCGGATTAAAACCAACGGATAGCTTAAACTTAGAAGCTTTAGCGAATAGCTACTCGGCAACCCAAGCATTTTTATATTTAATTGAAACCGCACATTCTAGCTTGTTGCATGTATTGCCTAACATGAGTAAATACTACGACACTTTTCGAGTGCTTCAATTACTTTCTGATTGGGCAACTTTGCAAGCTTACACCTGTGAACAAATGGTTGATACGGTTAGATTGTTAGGGGGCGAATACTATGAATAATTGCTCAAAAGCCGTATTTCTAGCCTTATTAATACGGGGCGAATTCATTGATAGAGACGATGCCAGCTTAATTGGAATAACCAATTTAAAAAGCTTAGTTGAGACATTTAGAAGGGAATACAACTTAACATTCGAGTTTAAGACTAGATTAAAACCAATCTACAACACGTTTAGGTTTTTAACTGCCTATGGTTTAAAGCGTTCAGTGTCAAATATAAGGCAAGCAGAATACATTTTGCTTCACGGTTTTAGATACCGACCCGCAGCTTAAATACAATTCATCAAGTACAAAATAAACCTAAGATTAGGGCGGCATTCCTATGCAAAAATTAAACTTTAAAGCAGTGAATGACACTGCACTAACAAGGGCTGAACAGGTATCAGCTCACTTTGCCCCTAATGGAACTCGGCAAGGTCACGAATGGATAGCACTGAACCCAACGCGAGCAGATAATAAGAAAGGCAGTTTCTCAATTAACTTAAATACAGGTGTTTGGTGTGATTTTTCTACCAATGACAAAGGCGGAGATTTCATTGATCTAGTAGCCTACATTGAAAACATCGGCAAAGGTGCCGCATGTAAACGCCTCGCTGAATTCCTTGGTATTGCTAGTTCGGCTGGTGGTTCAAATACCCACAATCAAACTAAACAATCCAGCAAAACAAATTTACCAACTTTTATTCCTGTCCAGCCACCTGCAGGCGTCGCAAAAGATTGCCCGACTAAACACTATAAGAATGGTGAACCCTCAAATATATGGAACTACACAAACGTCAAAGGTGATTTGGTTATTCGTGTAATGCGCTTTGATTCACCAGACGGAACAAAGACCTATAGGCCGTTAGCATATGGTTCTAAAAGTGGTAAGGCACCCCGCTGGCATTGGCAACAATTGCCCGAAAATCGCCCTTTATACAACCTACCAGCCGTTAGCAGTAAATGTGACAATGTTGTATTGGTAGAGGGGGAGAAGGCCGCAGATGCTGCTAAAACCTTATTTGATGACCACGTAGTTAGTACATGGTCTGGTGCAGTAAAAGCAGTTGGTAAAACTGATTTTAGTCCACTGGCAGGTAAGCATGTTGTGTTCTGGCCAGATAATGACGAAGCAGGGCAAGAGGTGATCGCTAAGCTCAAGCCAATATTGGAAGCAGTTAAGGTTAAATCATTTAATCTAGTCAACCTGGAATTTTTCAACAAGTACAAGCCTACTGATAAAGGGCTAGCTGCTGGTGGAAATTGGCCGAAAAAAGCTGATGCTTATGAAGCGGTAAAGATAGGTTTTACTGCTAAACATATTAGCTACGCAATAAAGCAAGGGCTATTCATCCAACCAGAAGAAAAAGCCCTTGAACAGACGGTTGATAGTGTTCAGCCCGAATGGATGCCACAAGGTTTCAAGATTGATGAAGAAGGTTTGTATGCGTTTGACCAACAAGCGGATAGATACCGTTACATATCAAAGCCTATCCATGTATTGGCGTTATCAAAAAACGCAAGCGGGGACGGTTTAAACTGGGGAACGCTGGTGGCATTTAATGATTTTGACCAACAAACTAAACAATGGAATATTCCAAATAAGCTATTTAACGACAATGGCGGTCAAGCCATATTGAAAGAATTGTTAGACCGAGGTTTTGAGTTTGAACCAAGGCGCAACAGTAAAAAGCTTGTTTTAGAGTATTTAGAAGCGAGTAAACCACCTAAGCGTATTAACTTAACTCAATCGCGCGGGTGGCATGATAACTACAAAGCTTTTGTACTACACGACCGAGTTTTGGGTGACAACAAAGCAAACCTTATGTTTTATAGCGAGCGACCATTTAAAACCGATCTGAGTAGCAAAGGTTCTTTAGAAGAATGGCGAGAGTATGTCAGTAAACCTTGTGTTGGTAATCCGTTTTTAATATTTTCGGTCAGTCTTGCCCTTGCTGCGCCATTAGTGGAATTAATGGGATTCGAAACCATGGGTTTTCATTTATTCGGTGATTCGAGTTTGGGTAAGTCAACATCGTTAAATGTTGGAAATTCAGTTTATGGCGATCCTAAGACGTATGGCCGAACATTTAGAGGAACAGACAACGGCCTAGAGCTATTAGCCGCAGACCGAAACAGCTTATTTTTAACACTGGATGAAATACACGAAGCAGACCCAAATCAATTAGGCGGCATTGTTTATATGCTTGGCAACGGACAAGAAAAAACACGTGCTCAAGCTTATGGGGCTGGCTCTAGCGACATTAGAAAATGGCACCTTGCTTTTTTATCAAGTGGTGAACATACCCTAGCGCAACGCTTAGCGGAAATCGGTAAAAAGGCAACAGGCGGACAGGCTCAAAGGCTAATTGAATTACACGCATGTTTGCACGAAGATGAAATCATAAAAAAGAAAATGGGCTCACTAAATAACTTACATGGGTATGATCACGGCTCTAAATTAGCTGAGTATCTAAGCGAGCAAACACGACATTACCATGGCTGCGCATTCCCTGCGTTTGTTGAAGCTTTGCTGGCGTATGACGTAACAAAAGCCAAGCAATTTATAGAGAATGTTATTGAAGGTTTTACCGTCACTGTGCTGTCTGAAAAAGCATCGGGGCAGGCAAAGCGAGCCGCTAAAAAATTCGCGCTGGTGGCGGCTGCGGGGCTTCTAGCTGTAGAGCTAAAAATAACAGCTTGGCACCAAGACCATGTATTAGAAGCACTAGATACCTTATTTACTCACTGGTTAAATGCCCGAGGTGGGGAAGGCAATATTGAAGTTATTGAAATAATTAAACATATCCGTTTGCAATTTGAGTTGCACGGTGAAGGCCGCTTTACTCGCTGGGACGAAGTTAAAAGCCTGTCAGACGAACAAAGCACGGTAATAGATACGCATGTACCACGCACACCTGAGCAATGGGGCTTTAAACGTGGGCTGGTGGAGAAAAGCACTTTAGACGGTGACACTTTGGCGTTTGAATATTATGTGCATCCGACTGTATTTGAACAAGTAGTATGCCGAGGTTATGACTACAAGCGGGTGGCAAGGTTACTAAAAGATATTGGCGCATTAGTTTTGACAGAAAGTGAACAGAAAGAAGGCCGGCTTAAAACTAAAGCTCGAATACCAGGTTCGGGTAAAAAACGTGTGCATATATACAGAATAGACGGGACACAGCTATTTGATGACGAAGAGCTCACAAAAATAGCCGCCTAACCCACGCCCAACCTTCAAGTTATTAGCGCGTACAGTGCTAAAATGGTGCAATTTGTCCCCAGTAAATTGAGTTTGTCCCCAGTCTAAAACCCAGTGTTTTTAAAACTGGGGACAGAATAAAACCAAATAAAAACAGTTGTTTAACTTGTTTTGTCCCCAGTGTCCCCAGTGTCCCCAGTAAAAAACAAAGGGGGTCTAAGTTTTACTAAAAATCAATACAAGTTTTCTAGGACGAATTGCAGAGGAAAGCAGGCGTTCAGGCTATATGGGGCAAGGTCTGACGAGGTACAGAGTGGGGTAATAGGCACTTGAAAAACTTGTAATAATGAATATTTATTCTAAAAAAAGTTTTTAGTTTTGGCAGTTATACAAATTTACTTGGGGCGGCGGTACTAGGCCAAAAGGCTATAGAGATTTGATCCCCCCTATAGGGTATTAGTTAAAATGGTTTTATTTAGGCTATTCTGCCTAAGTTACTGATATTAATTATTATTATAACCCCCTCTAGCTAATTATCAGGTGAGTTTTCGTGCGAGGCGCTTACCCGTGTATCGATAGATATGGGGAAGAACCTAGTATATGGGGGTATACAGTACCTATACTGTATAAATGGAAAGGTATATTTATTCAATATACTGCATAACTACGCGTTTAAACCTTACCTATCTGGTAGTCATGGCTGGACACAGCCGCTTAGCAAGCTGACAAAAGGGGGGGGGGGGTTGTAACTTGAAAACTTGTGTGAATTAATAGTCTAGTTTAAGGGATAGCCTCATTTTTACTGGGGACAGTGGGGACACTGGGGACAACATTACTTAATTGTTTGTTTTAACTAAACTTTATTGTGTCCCCAGTTTTAAAAACACTGGGTTTTCGACTGGGGACAAACTTGATTTACTGGGGACAAATTACTGTTATTGGTACTATTTTTAACCAAATTAACATTACACGTTCGATTTTAGGTCAACCAAAAACACGAGTTTTATATAAGTTTTTGTTCAGGATTAAAGGCTTTAGCGCATCATTATAGAGCCACCAGCCAAGCAAACTGGGTTCCTTACCACCTAAGCAGCTATTTGCATAAACATTCAGAGAAAAAGGCGCAGCTTAAAGATCAGCACCGATTTGTGTAAACCATTTAACAAAATGATGACCATCGTGGATTAGCATCGATTTGTATCAACCGTTTAAGAAAACAATGACCATCGTGGATTGGCAAAGATTTGTGTAAACCGTTTAACAAATTGACGGGCACCGTGGATTAGCATCGATTTGTATCAACCGTTTAAGAAAACAATGACCATCGTGGATTGGCAAAGATTTGTGTAAACCGTTTAACAAATTGACGGG
>NZ_JH767525.1:151301-263632 GCF_000281085.1 Catenovulum agarivorans YM01 | reverse complement strand
TTAGCATCGATTTGTATCAACCGTTTAAGAAAACAATGACCATCGTGGATTGGCATCGATTTGTATCAACCGTTTAAGAAAACAATGACCATCGTGGATTGGTAAAGATTTCTGTAAACCGTCTAACAAAATGATGGGCATCTGGGATTGGCAGCGATTTGTATCAACCGTTCAGGAAATTGATGACCATCGTGGATAGGTAAAGATTTGTGTAGCTATCGAAAGAAAGGGCAGCGTTTTAAACGCGACCCTTTAGCAGGTGGGCTATTTTGCAAGACCAAGGCATAATAAAAAGGCATCTAACCAGCTAACCGCCTCTTTTAGCAGCTTGGCGGCCTTTTCACGCCCTACGCTTATTTGTTTGCTAATAGCTTCAAACGTCAGGCCAGCCAAATAATAAAGCTTAATGGTTTGGGCTAGTTGTGGGCTTCTATGTTCAAGGGCTGTAATTGCTCTATCAACTGCTAAGCCTATATCATCGGTAATTCGCATTGTTCGGCATAATCTTCGGCCTGATGTTTGCCCCATATCGACAATGGCACCCATAACAGAAGAATAACCAAGGTTGTTTCGTGTTTTACTCCAATTTCCCCAGGCATCTAATAGCCGTTCAGTGTATACAAAGCTCATTGTTTCCCCTTTATTGTTCAGATTGATTAAGTACACGTTGGACGGTTGAAAGCGCGCAACCGCACTGATCGGCAATTTTACGCAGTGACAAACCACCCGCTTTCAGTTCTAAAATTTTATCGTGCAATTCGGTATTGGTGGGGCGGCCTTTATACTTGCCTTTAGCTTTGGCCTGTGCGATTCCTTCTAGTTGGCGTTCCTTAATCATTGAACGTTCAAACTGGTAAACACTACCCAACAGGCTAAGCATTAAATCTTGCATAGGGTTTGATTCGCCCGTAAATGCAAGGTTCTCTTTGTGAAAGTGAATCGCTATGCCTTTTTCATTCACTGATTTAACGATATTCAATAAATCTTCAAGGTTACGGGCTAGGCGGCTAATATCGTGTACGTGGATTTCATCACCTGCCCGAACATAATCAAGTAGTTGTTTTAAGGCTGGTCGGTTTGTGTCTTTACCACTGCATTTATCTTCAAATGTTTTATCCAGTGTTAAACCTGCTAATTGACGGTCTGTGTTTTGTTCAACAGTAGAAACCCGAATATATCCAACCTTTGCCATAATGTATCCTTAAAGTGTACCGATTTAAGTCTAAGATGTTTTAATCTTATTGTACCGATAATTAAAAATCAAGTTAAATGAATACGGATAATGCAGGTTTTTGTACTCGTGCTTACTGTACCGATTTGGGTATAGGTAAAAGAATGTGTTTGTTGGCATTTATCAACTGAAGTGTAGACGCTCCAACTCTAAGTTTGAAAAATGTTTTGGGCTGTATATTGATATCTTTGGGCAATTCTCTTTTAGTTCTTTTCTATAGTGAATGTCTAACTCATTCTTGGTTGGATTTGTTGCATCAGCACTTTTTTTCCAAATATCGGGGTAATAGTGCATCAATATCTTTAGAAAAAACGCAAATGGTGTTAGTGCTCTGTTTACTGGCCATCGATTTTCGCTGTGGAGGCCTATATGGAAATGTGCCGCAGGGTGATACATTTCACAATGTTGTTGCATGGATAGGTCGTATCTTATGATAGGGATTTCTGAGGTAAAATCACACTCAGCTAACAACTGTTCAACTTCATCTTGAGTAAAGCCGCTTTGTTCATTGTATAAAGAGATTACTTCTGAGTGGTAACTTTTATACTCTGCAAATTGATACGGGTTGGGGTAAAAAACCAACCTACAGTTTTGTAGTTGTGTTTTCTGAGAAAATTGAAATATTGAGCGGTCATTTAACATAAGGTTGAAATGTTGTTTTGAGACGATTGCATCGTAAATCTCTTGATAACGAGCTGATGACCGCGTCATAGTTTTTACTTCGTTTGAAACATTTAGAGATGAGCTAGACCCAGCTTGAAACAAAATTTCCAATGAGTCTGCTAAGTCAATTGCACGAAAAATACTCTTTTCAAAGTCACTCAAAATGATTCTCTCCCGCTAAATATTTTTTGTTGACCACAATTCCAATTGATCTTTTATTTCTTGGTCTGACATGCCTTGCTCACGTAAATCGCTCCACATTTCTTGTATTTTCACAAGTTCTTTCGGTCTAGCGTCCAGATCTCTCTTAATTTTCTCTACATCTGGAACTTTAAAAATTAGCCTATTTTCATTGCCTAGGCTTGTACGGATTTCTTGGAAGAATCCATCGACTTTTTCTCCTATTCCAGTGACATTCAACCAAGCTTTTGTCCTTGTAAAGGCTGTAAATATTTTGTTTCGCCCGCTTCTAGTGTTTCGGTATCTATGCAAAGCATCTAATCCAATAGCAAATACTTCGGCCGCTTCATTTCCTTTTGCTCTGTGTACAGTTGTAAGTGTAACCATGTCATCAATTTTAAATGGCGGCGCATATGAGGTTGATGTCAATACATTGTTTGACCGAACACCAATGTTAGTTAGGTACTTAGATAATTTTGCAAAATAATTTTTTGCGTTGTAGTCATCAAAGCATATGACCATAATATCTTGAGGTTTCAATCCAGCTTCTATCGATTGCTGAATTTTGTCCGAAACCCATTGGCACTCCTCGCTTAGGTCTTTAGCCTTGAAACACCTTATTAGGTCTGACGCCGTTTGGTGACGATAAATAGACAGTGGACTATTCTCTCTATCTCGAATGATTGATGTTGTTGAGCCTACATCCAGAGTATATTTATCTTCTACTCTGTAGCCTACATCTTCCCAATGTTCTTTGTTTTCCAACATTTGAACAGGGTAATCACTATATAAACCAAAACCGAGAGCATGAGCTGTCACTAGAATTTCCAATGGATTACGATAACACTTGTACAGCACTAGATCGTTAGATTGCCCACCAGTCAATTCATTTTTTAGCGCTACAAGGTCTATTAACGGTTTACCTTTTTCATCGTGGCCAAAGAGTTCTTCAGGCGTTCGCTGGTAGACATTGAATATTGACTGTAATTCATCATAACCCCAAACTATATTTTTGTTTTTTGCAGTGGAGCCTTTACATAGTTTGTAGCAGATTTGAAAAAATTCATTTGGTAAATCTTGCGCTTCATCTATAAGAATGTAGTCATATTTCGCTTCGATTTTGTGTGGTAACAAATGTTTACAAACTTCTCTAAACGGATCATCAAAATTGATCGAGCGAGCTGTACTGAAAGTCATAGCCCCAACACCGTTTTCAAAACTAGCGTTATAGGTAACACCCTCTAAATTTTTCCCACCCCATGAGTGGTGCACGTCAATGACATCCCAATTTGGTTCTGTACCAGCAAAGTGCCTGTAAAATCTGTCTAGAAGATCGACAATCAGGCCATATAAGCTTTTTGTATAAAACGTGAATAGAATTTTTTTATGAGGGTGCTGCAAATGTATGTGAGCAGCTTTCATAGCCAATACGACTGTTTTACCCGAACCTGCTAGCCCTCGAATTCTCTGTGGACCATTGATCAAGCTAATGGCTATTTTGCGTTGTTCAATATCAAAGTTGGATATTTCGTTTTCTAGAGCGATCAGTATATTTAGTTTAGAGGCTGGATCTTCATCTGTTCTTGTTCTTTTGGAAGGTCTGCTTAATGCCTTTGCACCTTCTATGATAGACCTGACTTCGTCAAACTGGAAGTCGTCTAAAGGTGTCTCCAATTGTAGTTCACCAAATACTAGATCAATAGATTTGTAGGAATTTACAACGTCATTTTCGAATTCATCTGCGTCAACAGAATCCAAACAAACCAAATAACTTTCTAGTTCTAACGCTAGTGTTTTTTTATTTTTACGTAACAGTTTGCTTTTCTTAAGTGCTGCTTCTATAAAATTGTATACTTGGCTTAAGTTATCATCTGCCTCGAAAATATTGGCTTCAGTGCATGTTGAAAGCAAAATTAAGCCATGATTTTTCGATAAAACTACTATTTTAGATTTGACAGTTTGCTCTTCATAATCTTTAAAAACAGGAAAACCATAATAAAGTATAGAATCATCAAGTTGGATTTTCTCAATGTGTTCCAATACTTCTGCATCTAGGCCGTTAGGCTCTAACTCGGTGGCAATAATTTTTTCCAAAGTAATCTTCCCGTATTTGATATAGTCGGCTAACTATTTGTTATCTTTACAGATTATAGCTCAATATTACAAGTGGTTGAAAAGCAATTTTTACCATGGAATTCCATTAAACTATTATAGGTGTTTTGATCTTTTATACTTGAAGTAACACTGGTTGTAACATTTTATATTTAACTTTACTTAATTTTATTGTATATCAAATATTTGAATCTATTTATTGCTCCCTCCCTCTCCTTTTTAAGCAGTCCGAAATAATCCTTTTAAGCTAATAAAAATTTACTGGTTATTCCAGTGATTGCTCTGTCGTTTACTTCACTATTTCTCAATAAACTCGATTAATTTCCACTGAGTGATTTTTCATATTTTAATTGTTTAATAATTTGTTAATATCAACTACTTATAGCTATGCTTAGCAATAGATAGTTAAGCAGGTTATACAATAAAAATAATATTTTGGTTATAGCTAAATATAACCCGTTTAAAAACACATACACGAAGTTGGAAAACAAAATGAAGAACCTAGTTATAAGCTTGGCATGCAGCTTAGGCATTTGCTTATCTGCTGCTGCCGCACAAGTGACTTTGAAAGTGAACAATTCAGAGTCCATCAATAATAAGTACCAGTTACAACTATTGAAGGAAGCGCTTTCACGCGATCCGAACAATCAATACAAAATTCAAACTTCCCCGGTTGATTTAAACGAAGGGCAAATGCTTAATTACATTAGATCCGGTGAAATGGATGTGATGTGGGGCGGAACCAATAATGACTACGAAAATGCCATGCAGCCAATTCGTATTCCATTATTTAAAGGTTTATTAGGCCACAGACTCTTTATCATTCGAAACGGAGAGCAGGCAAGATTTAATGGCGTATCTAGTCTCTCTGGCTTGAAAGACTTTAAAGTAGGACAAGGGCGGCAGTGGGCTGATACACAAGTGCTTAAGTCTGCTGGCTTAGACGTTGTGACTTCGATGAAATACGATGGTTTGTTTTATATGTTAGAAGGAGGGCGCTTTGATGCTTTTCCTCGTGGCGTACATGAACCATTTGCAGAAGTAACAGCTCGTCCCGAGCTTAATTTAACCGTCGAAAAAAACTTACTCTTGGTTTATCCATTAGCAGCATATTTTTTTGTCGCGAAAGACAATAATAAATTAGCCAAAGTGATTGAGTCGGGTTTGATGGAGATGATAGATGATGGTTCGTTTGACCAATTTTTTTATCAAAACCCTATGGTTGCTGAAGCGTTAGAAAATGCGCAGCTCGCTAACCGAACTGTGTTTAGAATTGATAACCCTAATATGCCGCCTTTAACGCCATATGATAACGAAAAGTTGTGGTTTAAGATTGAGTAGGACGCTTGAGGTAAAGCGAGAAGAGTGAATGGTGGCGACCTCAGTCGCCACCCAAAGACATATCATCTAACCTTGATGAAGACTTGCCTGTCGTGTGTATCCCTAAAAGCACCTTGCGGTGTGTCCTAAAGTATTATTCTTCTTTTATTTTGCATCCAGCGGGATTCCACCCATCTTTCCTTATACCTCGTCCTGAGCTATCCCATTTCCCTAGCATCAATGCTCTCTGCTCCTTGCTTGCTAACTCCTTAGCCGTTGCTCCATTTCGTCCTACTTCCTATAATCCTTATTCCTATGTGTGTCCTTGGTGCTTATCCTAAGCTATTTTGTCCTTGTGTCCTTAAATTCCATACCGTCCTGGTTATCCAATCCTTCATCCATTCCTTTTTAACAGCAGTACCATCCGAGTACCCTAGTATCCATACACCTTGTTTTTCCAACTCCACCGGCGTAAGACCATTTACACCTTTTCTTTCCTAGAAAACTAAAATATCCATATATTCCATTTCCTGTTTTGTCCGTGTCGCTCTGAACCTTGGGTGCGTCCTTTTTCCTAAGCAACGAGTGTTATAGTACTTAATTGACTGTTAGTCTGGAACTAACTAAATGAAAATTAATTTTATTCATCAATTTTAAATATTGTTCAGTTGGATTAAAAAGTCAATTAATACAATTGTTTATGTATTTTTGTTTCTAAAGGATTGCGATAAGTAGGGATAAGTCTCAATGTTGGTGTGAGAAATGTCTTACATGGAAAGGGCGAAAATGATATTCAGCAGAATGAAATGGGAGCCTAGCTGCGCCGCATCAACGGCGCGTGTAAGTATAAAAGGTATGAGCTAGTGGATTTTTGTCGTCTACTAGGCCGGCTGTTTCTTCAGATACTTGCCAATCTTGTGGATCAATCTCAGGAAAGTAAGTGTCTGCATCCACTTCTGTTTCTACTATAGTTACGTATAGCTTGTCAGCATGGCTGAGCATGCTTTGGTAAATATGACCGCCGCCTATGACGACAATTTCTTGTTCGTCAGTTAATTCTCTTTTAGCGATTTCAACAGCTTGTTCAATTGATGAGGCGAGCTGCACATCTGGGTGAGGGCTGGTTTCCTGACGACTTATAACAATGTTTAAGCGACCCGGCAACGGGCGGCCAATCGAGTCATAAGTTTTACGCCCCATGATAACGGGTTTGCCTAAAGTTTGTTGTTTAAAAAACTTTAGGTCATTGGGTAAATGCCACAAGAGTTTATTGTCTTTACCTATGGCGCGTTGTGGCGTCATGGCCGCTATCATTGAAATGATCATGCAAAATACTCGCTATTTTTGATAGATAATTTCTGGGCCATCGTCATCATCATCCCAGTCATCGTCGTCCCAATCGTCATCGTCCCATTCTTCCGATTCCATCACACTATCATGGTAGTTTTGCCATTTGAACTCAACTTGTTCTTCAGTTTTTTGTTCTTCAAGGCTAGGTAATGGATGTTCTAACAACCAGTCACCTAATACGTTAACTAAATCTTGTGTGCCATTGCGCTCAGCAGCAGACATTGAATAGATAGGACCTTGCCAATCTAACGCTGCAACAATTTCATCCATTTTTGCTTTGGCGTCTTCTTCTAACATAAGGTCTATTTTGTTGAAAACCAACCAGCGCGGTTTTTCAGCCAACTCTGGGCTGTATTTAGCTAGTTCGTCAACTATAGTCACTGCGTCTTCAATTGGATCTGAGCCGTCAAAGGGTTCAATATCCACTATGTGGAGTAATACGCGACAGCGCTCTAAATGTTTTAAGAAACGAATACCTAAACCAGCACCTTCTGAGGCGCCTTCAATTAACCCTGGAATATCCGCAACAACAAAACTATTACCTACACCTTGGCGAACTACACCTAAGTTTGGTACTAAAGTTGTGAAAGGGTAGTTGGCAATTTTTGGTTTAGCCGCTGAAACCACGCTAATGAAAGTTGATTTACCCGCATTTGGCATACCTAACAAACCAACATCCGCCAGTAGCATAAGCTCTAATTTCAACTCGCGAACTTCACCCGAGGTGCCTGGCGTTTTTTGCCGCGGCGCGCGGTTTACACTACTTTTAAAACGTGTATTACCTAAACCGTGAAAACCACCTTTTGCCACCATTAACTTTTGTTCATGGCGTAATACTTCACCTATTACTTCACCGGTTTCCGCGTCAGTTGCACGCGTGCCAACAGGCACTTTTAAGTATTTATCTTGACCGCGACGACCTGTACAGTTTTTGCTTTTGCCGTTTTCACCACGCTCAGCTGCATGGAATCGTTCGAAACGATAGTCAATTAGGGTGTTTAAACCTTCATCGGCAATTAAATATACATCACCGCCATCGCCGCCATCACCGCCGTCAGGGCCACCGTTTGGAATGTATTTTTCACGACGAAAACTGACACAGCCATTACCACCGTCACCAGCATCTACTTTAATTTCAACTTCATCGACAAAATTCATGGGTTACCTCTTGGTGCTTACCATTAAACGCCAGCTTATTCTAATCTCAGCTTGATTAAATATTGTACATATTAATTTTAGTTGAGATTGGAATAAACTTGCGGAAATAAAACAAAAAACCCCGCCAGAGCGGGGTTTTTACAAACTTAAATCGGATTGGTCTTAAGCAGCTTCGATGCTTACAAATTTACGATTTTGTGGACCTTTAACTTCAAATTTAACTTTACCATCAGATAAAGCAAATAAAGTGTGGTCACGACCAATACCAACATTGCTACCCGCGTGGAACTTAGTACCACGTTGACGAACAAGGATGTTACCCGCTAATACTGACTCACCACCGAAACGCTTAACACCTAAGCGTTTACTTTCTGAATCACGTCCGTTACGAGTACTACCTGCAGCCTTTTTATGTGCCATTGATTCAGTCTCCTAAATTAAGCGTTAATGCCAGTGATCTTAACTTCAGTGTACCACTGACGATGACCAGCTTGCTTGCGAGAATGCTTACGACGTCTAAATTTAACAATCGTTACTTTCTCACCACGACCGTGACCAACAACTTCTGCAGTCACTTTACCGCCGTTTACATAAGGTGCGCCAATTTTGATGTCTTCGCCATTAGAGATTAACAATACGTTGTCGAATTCAATAGAAGAACCAGCTTCTAATTCAACTTTCTCTAGGCGGACGGTTTGGCCCTCAGTTACACGGTGTTGTTTACCACCACTTTGGAAAACCGCGTACATATTCTACTCCGCTCACTATAAAGACGTTAGCTTAACTAACGTACAAATCTTCAAAACAGGGCGCGAATTCTAAGGCAAAGCTTTTAAGATCGCAACCCTAATTTAGCTTAAAATTACTATTTATTCAGTGCTTACTCATATTAATTGTTTATGTTGACTAAATGGCTGAGTTACACGGCTTTGAAACTAGTATCTTGGGTATATTTGAAAAAGCGTGTAAACTTAGCGCAAATTTTAACTCAGACCAGACAATTCAGTTTTTATCAATGCAGCTAGAACAAATAAAGCAGTTGGCCAGCGAAGATATGTTGGCAGTTAACAAGGTTATTGCCGACCAATTACAAAGCGATGTTGCGCTTATTCAGCAGTTAGGTTTTTATATAGTTAATAGTGGTGGTAAACGAATTCGCCCATTAATTACCACGTTAGCTGCTAGAGCACTTGCCGCAAACACGTCTGAGCACATTACCTTAGCTGCAATTATCGAATTTATCCACACAGCTACCTTATTGCACGATGATGTTGTTGATGAATCAGATAAACGTCGTGGTCGTGATACGGCAAATGCTTTATTTGGTAATTCTGCGTCTGTGTTGGTTGGTGACTTTTTATATACTCGCTCGTTTCAAATGATGGTGTCACTCAATCAAATGAAAGTGATGCAGGTCTTATCCGATGCAACCAATGTGATTGCCGAAGGTGAGGTGATGCAATTAATGAATTGCAACGACCCTAGCACAACTGAAGCTTCATATATGGAAGTTATTTATTGTAAAACGGCTAAATTATTCGAAGCTGCGACACGTTTAGCTGCAGTATTAACAGATCAAGATGAAAAAGTTGAAAAAGCTTTAGCTGATTATGGCTGTTATTTAGGCACTGCCTTTCAATTAATGGATGATTGGTTAGATTACGCGGGTGAGTCTGAAAACTTAGGCAAAAACGTTGGTGACGATTTAGCCGAAGGCAAACCTACCTTGCCGCTTATTCATGCAATGCAACATGCACAGGCAACAGAAGCTGAGCTAATTAGTAATGTGATTGAGCAAGGTGATGGTTTAGCGCAACTTGATGCTGTATTAGCTATTATTAAACAAACCAATTCGTTGGACTACACCTACCAGCAAGCGGAAAAACATGCGCAAATGGCGGTTGATGCTTTAGCTGTGTTACCTGACTCTGATTATAAACAAGCACTAGAGTCGTTAGCTTGGTTATCTGTGCACCGAGACAGTTAGAAGCGAAAGTTAGAAACCTTCGCTTCTAATCCGCAAAAATACCGGAAATCTCGGTAATTCGTTTTTAGTTAAACCTGTGAATTTATAAGTGATTATGCTGCCAATTGCTGGTGGGTTGGCTCGCTGCGCTTTTGATAAACCACTGCCTATCTTAAATTGTTTACCCGTTAATAAATCTTCTACTAATAAAGCGCCAACTAAACCAGTAAATTGGCCTTTGCCTGCAATATATTCAATGACTTTCGCTTCAGCATCGGTAAATTTTTTCACTTTAATTAGGTCGTCGCTGCGTTTACCCCGATACAGTGCAGATTTTTTATGCAGCATTAGTCCTTCAGCACCATTATTTACGTATTGATTGAGCAGAGTTTGCAGTTTTTGGTGGGTATTTACATCAAATTGTTCAACTATTTTAATTGAACTGTTGCTGGGTAACTGCTGCATAAGCTCTAGCATTTTTTGATAGCGGGCAGAGAATTCAACCGGCAAATCCGGTAAATCAAACACCATGAAGCTCACTTGTTGCCACCTTGGGTCGGTCGCATCATGGATAATTGACATTAAGTCAGCAAATTGATTGTGCCCAAGCCACAATTCTCCATCAAGTGGTCTATTCGGGAAGTCTGCAACAAAACTAGCGGGTGGATTTATCGGATTGCCTTGTCTCGTCCAAAATTGTTTTCCATCCCAATAAGCACGCACACCATCATATTTTTCACTGACTAGATAGTCGCTGAGTTTTATGTCGGTAGAATATTTTTCTGCCAACATTAAATCTATAGGTTTGGCTTGGATTGAATAGCCGCAAGTTAGCAGCACAACAAAAAGAATAAAGCTAAGAGATCTTGGAAACATAGAACACTCCTTGTTCAAATTTTATTTTAACCTGAACTCGGAATAACAAATTAGCTAACGTTTTGAATTCATTGTGAAATGAAATTACGTTGGTTCTAGTGTGATATTTTTTCTTAGAGCAAGGCGAATTTGCGTACGTAATAGCTGGCTATTACTAGCGAATTCAACGTAGGTATAAGGAAAAATAGCCACTAGAAAGCAAGTTGTTATCCCGAGTTCAGGTTATTTAGTTAATTATATTGGCGCAAAGTCAGTATATTGCCACGTTGACTAAATTCAATACGTTTTAATGCACTCATGCCAAGTAAGATTGAGTCTTGTTGCATGTGCGGATTAATATTAGCTCGTACATTGGTTAAGGTGATATCACCTATTTCTAAACGCTCTATATTGGTGCTATACACAGTGACTGTGCCATTTGCCGTACCAACTGGGAAACTCTCGCCGTAACGTAAACCTAAACCTTGAGCTATATGTTCAGGTATAGAAACATGGGTTGCGCCCGTATCCAATAAAAAAGTGACAATGCGGCTATTAATTCTGCCATTGGTTACATAATGACCTTGGCGGTTGCGAGTTAATTCTACTTCAATGGCACCTTGACCTGTATAATGACTAGAAGGGTTTTGATTCGGGTTTTCTTTTTTGTTTAAATAGCCTTCAAACCAATAGGTTAATAGAAAAAATGCAATGATCCATGCGGCATAATTCATCCATTTGCCGGTTTTTTGATTTAAATCTGGTTCCACTATGACTCAACCTCAATTTATGTCTGAGCAACATGATATTTTAACTGACGTAATTTTTAAACCTTCGGCGTTTTATAATCAAAGGCCACAAGGCTGTGATATTGATTTATTGGTGATCCATTGTATTTCTCTGCCAGAAGGTCAATACGGTTTACCCTATATTGAAGATTTGTTTTTGGGCTGTTTAGATTGCACTAAACACCCAAGTTTTATTGACTTGCAAGGTTTAGAGGTATCGGCACACTTTTTAATTAAACGAAATGGCCAAGTGCTGCAATTTGTCCCTATGAATCAAAGGGCGTGGCATGCAGGTGTGTCTAATTTTGCTGGGCGAGATAATTGTAATGATTTTTCAATTGGCATAGAGTTAGAAGGCACAGACCAAAGTGACTTTACCCAAGTTCAGTATCAAGCTTTAGCAAAAACGACACGACAAATCATGGCTTTATACCCTAAAATAACCTTAGAACGTATTGTTGGGCATAGCGACATAGCACCGGGGCGAAAAACTGATCCTGGTATAGGTTTTAATTGGAAGACATATAAACAATTGGTGAGGGACATAGAATGACATTACTCAGTATCTTCATTGTTGTGCTACTTGAGCGTGTGGTAAAAGTAGAAGAGCAGTTTCACTACCGCCATTATTTCAATTGGTATCAGCAAAAATTTGCCGATAATTTTAAAGCGACAGATAACATGAGTGCTGAGTTATTTGTTGTAGTGTGGTTGGCATTACCGGTTCTTTTGTTGAGTTTATTGCTGTCGTTGTTGGGTGATGGTTTATTGGCGCTGGTAATAAACTGTTTTGTACTTTTTTTATGTTATGGCTGCCCACAGCACAGAAGTTGTTATCGTCAGTATTTAGAAGCGGCGTGTCGCAGTGATCAACAAGCTTGTTTTGAATATTCGCTGCAATTAGGCCAACAACTAACCGAAGAAAGCAAAAGCGAAAGTTTAGGGCAAACCTTAGTTTGGATTAATTTTAGACATTATTTTTCCGTGATCTTTTGGTTTGTTGTGTTAGGTGCACCAGGCGCTTTGTTATATGTATTTGCCCGTAATTTGGCAAAATTGTCTGCACAGCAGCAAGAGTTGGCGTGGATAAAAGATGCGAGCGAACGCTTGTTGGCTATTTTAGTTTGGTTACCTGTGCGTATTTCTGGTTTTGCGATTTTATTTGTCGGTCATTTTTCTAAAGCTTTACCTGTGTGGTTAGCCGGTGTTGGTAAACTTGGGTTGTCTGCGCGTAGCTATTTAGCCAATATTGCTAAAGCTGCCGAAGATGTGCATTCGCCAGAAGATGATCATTTAACAGAGCCTTGTGTCATGTTAAAACTAGCCAAACGTGCATTTTTATTTCAGTTAAGTGTTATTGCTGTTTTAACTTTGTCTGGTGTTATTTAAGGGTTGTAGTCGTTTGAATCAAACAGAAAAACAAGATGCGCTACTTAAAGCGTTTAAAACTTTATTACGAGAGCAAAGCTTTTCTTCGCAAGCGGATATTGTTGATGCTTTAAAAGAAGAGGGCTTTGACAATATTAGCCAATCAAAAGTCTCACGTTTGTTGAGCCGATTTGGCGCGGTGCGCACACGTAATGCATTACAAGAAATGGTTTATTGTTTGCCACCAGAATTAGGTGTGCCAACCACAGACAGCCCGCTAAAGCAGCTGGTTTTAGAGGTTAGCCATAACCAAGCTATGATAATTGTTAGAACAACACCTGGTGCAGCACAGTTGATAGCACGTATGTTAGATTCGTTAAATAAGTCGCATGGTGTGTTGGGGACAATTGCCGGTGACGATACTATTTTTATTGCGCCAGTTGATACATCTGTTATTGAAACTACCTGTGAACAGATAGAAGAATTTTTTCAAACCGTTTAATCGCGTATTTTCGCTGAAATTTCAGTTGGGTTTGTTCGGTCTATTCTTCTGTATTGTAATAAGGAAAACATATGGTTGAATATTGTCGGAGTGTACTTAAACAAATTGCAGTCGTAATAGATAGTTTATCTACACAAGAATATAGTTTGAGTCAGCAGCAACAATCGAGCGTGGGTGCACATATTCGGCATATTCTTGATCACTTTATGGCTGTGACCAAAGCATTAGATTCGGGTGTGGTTGACTATAGCCATCGCAGTCGTGGCAGTTTAATTGAGCATTGTGCTGATACTGCAATCGCAACAATAATCGAGTTAGATAACACACTAGCTGAACAATTTTGTCCAACAGTGTGCGAAAAGCGCATTAAACTCATCCCAGAAACGGCAGATTTATTAACTGACCAAGATTTTTTATATTCGAATATACAGCGTGAACTTATGTTTATTGCGAGCCACGCTGTTCACCATTTAGCTTTAATAAAAATGCGTTTCCCAACTGAGCATCCAATACAGCAAATCGAATATTTAGGTTATGCGCCTGCGACCATTCAAGCGCTTAAGTTATCGGCGCTACAACAATAATATAAACTTATGTGTACCTTAACTTGGCAAATGCAGGAAGGTGGTTATCGGCTACTGTTTACGCGGGATGAACAGCGCAGTCGAGCGCCAGCTTTGTTACCTCAAGTCGATGAAAAACTTGCTGCTGTTTATCCGCTCGACCCGCAAGGGCAAGGCACTTGGATTGCGACTAATAAACAAGGGCAAACTTGGTGTTTGTTAAATCTATACGCAGAGCACAGTTTTGAGTCCACCAACATTCGGCCTGTACAGACTAAAAACAGCCGCGGTAAAATTATTCTTATTTGCCTTGAGCAATTGATCCAAAGCACACTATCAGACGAGCAAATCAAAGACTGCTTGCAGCTTTTGTGTGAGTCCAAAGGTTTTACCCCTTTTACTTTGTGTTATTTTCCCAAGGTGACTGAGCAACAAGACTATCAACCTAAGTATTGGCAATGGAATGGCCGAGAGATATCACAAAGCAATTTACCTAAGATGTTTACATCATCAGGTAAATTATTCTCCGAAGTAAAAAACAATCGGCAAGCCGTTTTTGCGCATATGCCAAAGGTTAATCAGCAGGATGCTCAATGGGCATTTCACCAAAGCCATGTGCCGCTTAAAAGCCATTTAAGTGTGTGTATGCATAGGGAAGATGCAAAAAGCATCAGTATCACTGAAGTGATAGTCAAAAATAACTTGCAGCAGATGTCATACTGGCAAAGTTCCCCGTGCAAAGCCGACTATCAACAGCCGGATAAACTAATTCGCCTATAAATTAATCTGCAAACTCTATGTTGAAATCTCGATAGTTTTGCCAATTTTTGCCTAAATATAATTTTAACCACTTATCTGCCGTATCGGGCAGGTGAACTTTAAGTAACAATCCAGGTGTTTGGGCAAATTGCCCATCAATGGCTAACGCGATAAATTCAGCACCTAACTGATGGTATTGTTTGACTAATACAGGCAAGCCCTTGTTGTCTGGCTCTATTTGTTTAACCAGCCAATCTAAAATTTCTATCTTGCTCGCAGAGCTAATTTTATTCTGCTGCTGTGCGCTATCCAAAAACCTTTGTACTTCAGCTATTTTTGCATGAGTAAACGACTGTTTAGCTATAGCGCTGCTATCGGGCTGTTTAATCAAAAACTGTTCAATTAGATAGATGCTAAGTGGGCGATAACATCTACTTAAAGAGACAGTGCCGTATAAGGTGCGGTATTTAGGATATTTAACAACAAAATGACCTATGCCTTTAAACAGCATCAACAAGGCTTGATAGCTACGTTGGTATTCAGAAACAATAAAAGAACGACCCATCTCCAAACAAGCAGTTTGTTTACCGACAAACTTGGCAGAAAAATTAAACATTTGTTCCAGGTAGGTCGGTGATATTTGATCGGTTTGCCCCATGCGATAAGCACCAATAATTTGTTGCTGTTGTTGGTCGAAAATAAACAAATGTTGGTAGCTATAATCAAAATCATCGCCATCTTGTGCTGCCCCACTGCCTTCTTGCCAATCTCTAAAAGTTTGTTCTCGCAGCCGCCTGATTTGTGCCAAACAATGCGGAATTTGTTCACCATCCGCATGTAGTACTAACCAAGTTTTATAACTCACTAATGTTTGTGCCTCAGCAATCTTATTCACTTCAGCTGCCATTAAATCGCCACTTGCAGCAGGCGCGAGCGCTTGCATTTTTACACTTTCAACCGCTGGCCAATCACCTTGCAAGCTTGGCTGTTGTAGGTAGGTTGCTAATCTAACTAAATCACTTTGTTGCAGCGTACTTAGGTTAGGTATTGCTGTATTGTCTATTGTTGTTGTCATAGTGAGTTGAATATTTTTATTGGTGGAGGCGAGCATTTCTCTAACTAGCATGAGCAGGCGAAATCGAAAATATATTCGGCCAAAAAAATAAAAGCGTTTACGGTTACTCGCTTGAATATGTACTGGCAATATATCTGCGTTATAGCGTTCTGCTAGCTTAATAAAACTGCGGTTCCATCTGTGATCGCTCACTGTGTTAAATGCTTTCTGGTAATAACTAACTCGACCCGCAGGGAAAACAACTAATACGCCTTTCTGTTGTAAATGTTGCTCACACATTCTTAATGAAGTGACATTGCCTGTGGCGCCCGCTTGCAAAGGATTGGTGAAAATAAAATACTTTTGCAGAGGTTTAAATAAACTCAAACCAAGATTGGCCAATACTTTAACGTCGCTGCGCTGTTTTAATAGTTCACGTAACAATACCACACCATCAACGCCACCAAGCGGGTGGTTGGCAACAATAATAAGTGGTTTGTCCTTAGCTAAATTGTGGAAATTACTATTGATGTTAAGCTTAAATAAACGGACAAATGCATCTAAAAAATCTTGCCCATCTAAATGGGCAAAACCGTGTTGCTGGTAGAGTTGATTTAGTTTGTTGATGCCTAATAACTTATCAGCCACTTTAATTAAGCTAGCTTTAAACCCAGTCGCAGGTTTAGCTAGAAATTGGGCTAAGGATAATTCATTGTTTAGTTGTTGCATAATTTCCGTTTAATCCAATAATCTAGGCTGGTATAACGGCCCCCACCACTAAAGAGTAATACCAATAACATCACAAAATAAGTTGCCGCAAACTCAATACCATTGTTAAGAATAACAAACTTACCGCTAGAGGTGAGCCAATCAATATGACCATGTTGAGTTAAAATATCATTGGCCCGGGCAAGTTTATCTGCTGATTGCATAATCGACTCATTAAATAATATAGTCCCATTGGCTAACCAACTATTAGGATCGGCAATGGCTAACCAGCCGTGTTGCCAATGTACTGTAACCATGGCAACCAACATGGTAAAGATTAGCGGAATACTGACTAAACGTGTTAACAAACCGAATAATAATAACAAACCACCAACTAACTCAGCTGCGGTTGCGAAAAATGCCATTAAACCAGGTAAAGGCAAACCTAAGCCCCATTCGGCATCCCCAAACCAACTAACGATATTGTCGAAGTTTTGATATTTATTCCAGCCTGCTTGCAGCATAACAGGGGCTAAATACAGCCTTAATAACAAAGGCGCTAATCCATCTGCGAGTTTTAATTTGTTTATAGCACCTTGGTAGCAGTTAGTTAACTTACACAGCAAATCTGACATGAGGGCACCTTTTTAAAGCATCAATATAAATTTATAGACAGATGATCTCAGGGCTTTCTTTCAAATTAAATCCAACTGCTAAACCACATGCGTTGATAAAAAGCTGATTTTTCTACAGGAATGCCGAGTTGAAATGGTAGCCAATAAATAAAACTCATCGCTATACTGAGCAAAATTACCCAAGCAGTAAATCTTACATAGGTAGATTTACTATTTTGTAATCTAACAAGCAACACAGCCAAAGCGAAGAAGCTGAATACCGAAGCTGATTGATAGTGATATAAAAAGGTACAACGGCTCACCAAAGTCCAAGGTAACCAACAAGCAAAATAACCACATACGATAAATAGTGAGATAAATTGCGGTTGAGTTATGCTGCTTTGTTCTCGTCTAACCACTGATTTCACTATATTTATTAGCTGAGAAAGTGTCCAGAGCGTAAGCACCAACATAGCTAAACTAGACCACCAGTATAAAAGTGGATTGCCAAACGAATGAATATTTTTGTAACACTGCTGGCCATTTTCAACAGGTAACTTTTCAAAGTAGTAACTGATAGGCCTTTGCATTACAGGCCAGCTATACCATTTTGAGCAGTATGGATGAGCGTCTTCGGTAACTCGGTTTTTATGGTAGCTAAAAAATTGTTGGTGGGTTTCAACAAAGTCGTATTTAGTATTGAGTTTTAAATCAGGTATCCACAACAAACTATACACAAGTATAGGTAAGATCAGCAGTAAGGCAACAATGCCAGCAAAGCGCCGGTAACTGATTGAAACAATGTTAGTTTGTGTATCAGAGACGATAGAGAATCGCTTAACCAATAACAAAACGATAAGTATAGCTAGGCTAAATGCCCAGTAGCTTAGACCACTCCATTTCACGCAAACCACACAACCTAAACTAAGGCTCAATAAAACTGGATAGAGCCAAGAGTTTTTTTGTACTGTCAATATGGTCAGATAACAGCTCAAAGATCCCCAAAATAAAATATGGACATTGCTTAGGCCAAAGCGCGCGGCAACAATAAGTGCGCCATCTAAACAAGTAAAGGCAAAGACCAAGATCGTTATAAAATGTGATCGACTAAGTTTCCAAACACATAAAGTGAAAAACATAGCTGCAAAAAAGCCTAACAGTGCATTGATCCAACGATAACTAACAGGATTAAGTTGACTAAATTCAACAGAACCCAAGGTCGGCTCGTTTACCCAAGGCAGTGTGTGATAAAGCGTAATCGCACCTTGTAAAACGTATTTTGCCAATGGTGGATGTGAATGAAAAAAAGGTTGCTGCTGAATGTATTGGTAGGCAAATTTAGGAAAATAGACTTCATCAAAAACCGGTTTGTTAATATCGCCTAATTGATAAAAGCGCACAAATAGTGCAAGGCAGGCGATTAGTAGGTAACAAAGTGCATAGCGCTTGTTAGCAAGAGTCATTGTTATATTTTAATAATTGTTATTTCCATATACAGAGCATATTAAACAAAAATCGGTTTATTACCAATCGTACAATTGGGGTAGGGTGTCCATTTCTTCAATAAGCAGTTTAGTCATTTGTTCTACTTCGGCTTTTTGCCAAGTTTTCATTGAGTCAGTTAAATTGGCGACTGTATCTTCATACTGGTATTCAGGTAAAAAATGTTGCAGAACTTGATAATAGCTAGCTGCGCTCACTGGATCTGGCGAAACACCATGGTGGTGGCGGACAGCCAAATTAAATAAAGCGTTTAAACTCCCTTGTTGGCGTGCCTGCTCTAACCACATCATTTGTTTATGGTAAAAATCTTTTCTACGTGCTTCGTCTACTTGATTTGGGTCGGTCAGCGTCATATCAGGCAGATGTGAAAGTATCATCATGGCTTGAATATTACCTTGATTAGCTACATAGGTGACTTCTTGATAGAGCCTATGGACATAGTCCAACTTAACACCGTTGCACAAATTAATTTTATTAATAAGTGATTGGCTGATGTGTTCAGGTACACCTCGGCTCGCATGTTGGTTTAATGTCACTTCTAATCGCTGTGGTGAAATATTGATTCTGCCGGTTTTGTCGGCATAACGATGAAACGGCATGCATTTTTCTAATGCTAATAAATAACTTAGATATTGCTCTATAGTAGCCTGCTGTTTGAAAGCATCTAAGTCAATATCGGCTATGTCTGATTGCAACGGCTCGGCATGCGGATAATTTTCAATTTTATTGAGCTTGTTATCGCTGGTATTGGTTGAAATATTTTGCTCTGAGTGCGCCTGTTGTGAACCGGATTGAATTTGGATGTTGGAATTGTTGGAAGCCTGCGAAGTTTGGACTTGGGTAATTATTGTAGGGGGAGACTGCAACGTGCCGCTGGTTAGCTCTGGCTTTAGCTTAGCTTGAGTATTGGGCCATAAAAAATAAAACAGCCCAGCAATTAGCGCTAGGCCAAGTGAAAACAAACAAACTTGAAAAAATATTAGCCAGTGGCGCAAAATGACTCCTGTTATTTTCCTCCCCAAATTTTCGCCACAGCTTTGTCGTTACCTAACAAACCAACAATTAAACAGACGAAACTGGCCCCGCCAAATACAACAAGTGGAATTAAAAAGCCGAGCTCTTCTTTAGGGCTTAACCAAGTAACAGCACTCCCAAGTACTGCAAACAATAGACCTACAACTATTAATATAGTGCGGTTTAGTGGTTTGTAGACATAATTATCGTCACCTTTTTCAAATATATTTAAAACAGGTGAAAAAATGCTGCGTAAAATATTTTTCATTGTTTGTTCTCGTTATTAATTATCAAACTAAACCAAATGAGCGATTAACCCAAATATTGCACCAAAAACACCGCCCCATATAACTAACCAACCTAAATGTTCATTTATCATTTTATACACAATCTTTTTCACAGCTTGGGCAGTTAGTTCGTTGAGTCGGGCATCAATTATATGACTGACTTTTTCGCGCATTTCTGCAAGGATATTCGGTTGCTCTAAACTCTGTCTAACTAGGTCATCAAAATCAGGAGACTGGCTAATATCAATTAACTTTTGTTTGAGCTTTTCGATATATGGCTCTTTTAATGGGTCAATCAGCGAGCGCCCCCCCATCATTTCAAGCATCTGCCCAAATTTAGAGCTTAATACGGTTTCTACCAAAGATTCATAAGCGGGGTCAAAATCTATTTTCTCAATCACAGGTGATAAATCGAAATGACTGGCATGGCCCATATTGTCAGATAAAAATTTATCGATATTTTCATCGCTAAAAAACTCGTTCATCATTAAGTCTTTAATTGCAGCCTTAAATTGCTCGAACTTAGCTTCAATCACCCCTGAGCCGTACAGACCTGGAACTTTTTCAAACAGCATATGAATCGCTAACCAATTGGTACATGCGCCAGAAAGCGAAAATAACCCTATGGTTAATAATACAGGGACGGCGAAAAAATACCCTGCTAGGGTTGTGATTAATGCGATTAAACTGGTAACAGCACTCATGTTCATGGCAAGGTTGACCAAATTGACTAACTTAAAACTATTTGCAGAAGTGGGGGGCAAATCACAAATTTCAATAGGTAGACAATTTTATTGTGTATTAGCATTTAAAAGTTCGCTTATTGCTAACATATTGACTACTATTTATTTAGATATTTAACCTACCATAAACTTGTTTCTTTAGGTCGCTTAAATATCGCTGTTGCACGAGTGTGTTTTCCATATAGGGTTTGATATGTACGCAGCCATTTATCGGCTATTAAAACAATTTTCATTACATTCTTTAAAAGCGCGGGTGGTTTTGGCATTAATTGTCTCAAGCTTATGCGCCACTTTGCTAATTGTGTCGCTGTTTTCTACTTTACAGTTTTATAAAGTATCTGATCAGATAAAAACGGACATTCAAAAGAATATTGAATTAATTAGTGACAGTCTGTCTGAAGCACTATGGAGTTTTAAAGAAGAAACCGTGCAATATATGGCATCGGGCTTAAGTCAAACCCAGTATATTGCCGCTGCTGAAGTAATCAGTGAAACGGGTGAACATTATTTGTACGGCCTAAAGATAGGCGAGCCAGAATTTACTAAAACACTCAGCCATCAGAATGAAAAAGTCGGCACAATTTTTATTTGGTTAGACCAACAGGCAATCAATAGATATGTAAAAGACTCGGTTTTTTACGTTATTTTGGTGTATGTTTTTTCTGCCGCATTAGTGGCGATTATTTCCATCCGTTTGATTGGTTATATGTTATCTCGGCACCTGTCTAATATAGTCAACCACATGCGCTCATTTAAGTTAGATGATTCGTTAAAACATGAAATTGAGTTAGACAGAGCGCCCTATATAGATGATGAACTCAATCAAATCGTCACTAGCTTCAATCGATTACGTCACGACACGCAAGACTACTTATCTGCGAAACAACAGTACGAAAAACACTTAACATATCAAGCCAACCATGATGATTTGACTGGTATAGCAAACCGGCGTTACGGTTTACAGCTGCTCGAAGATAAAATCCGCCAAGTTGGCTTTAACGGTCGTTTTGCTTTGATGTTTGTCGATTTAGATGGTTTTAAGGATATCAATGATACCCACCACCACTTGGTTGGTGATGAAATACTCCGTATTGTTTCTGCTCGCATCCAGCAATTTGTTAAACCGCATGGTGGATTTTTGGCTCGGATTGGCGGTGATGAGTTTATGCTGGTGGTTGATTTACAGGGCGCAGAATTAAATGTTTTCGCCGAAAACATTTTGAAAAAAATTAAAGAGCCATATGGGGTTGCGAGCGACAAGCTCAACTTATCCTGCAGTATTGGTATTGCCATGTATCCAGATGACGCAGACACAGCAACGAATTTGATAGCCAATGCAGATACAGCAATGTTTCAAGCAAAAAATGCTGGCAAAAGCCAATATAAAACCTTTTCTGCCGAAATGTTTGAAGACCTTATGGTTAAATCTCGTTTAAAAACAGCGTTAAAAACTGCGCTAGAAAACGATGAGATTACGGTTTATTTCCAACCAATTTTTGCTATTGATGATGGTTCTATTGTTGGCTTTGAAGCTTTGTGTCGTTGGTTCCACCCCGAATATGGTGCGGTGCGCCCAGATGTGTTTATAGCGTTAGCTGAAGAAACGGGTGATGTTGTTGAGATTGATCGCTATGTATTAACTGAAACGGTTAAAAAGTTGCACAAGTTGCAAGGAAAAGGACTGCCGCTATTTGGCACTGTCAATTTTTGTCCGCTCGACTTTGAACAACCAGATATAGTTGATTATTTAGATAACGTATTAACTCGATATCCGTTAACTGAAAATCGTCTCGAAATTGAAGTAACAGAACGTTCCATGATTAATGAATCTGGGAACGTTAATATAAATAGGTTATTGGCAGAGCTTGAAAAACTTGGGGTCAAAATAGCGATTGACGACTTTGGTACAGGTTATTCTGCACTAAGTTACGTTAAAAACTACCGTTCGTTTATCTCCAAAATTAAGGTGGATAGGTTGTTTGTTCGAGACATTGAACAAGACACAGCAGATGTTGCTTTGGTTAGCTCCATTATTAATATGGCCACCGGGCTAAATATGACTGTGGTTGCTGAAGGGATAGAGACAGTTCAGCAACAAGACTTACTCGCCAGCTTAGGCTGTCAATATGGCCAAGGGTATTTAATTAGCAAACCTTTACCGATAGAGGAGTTTTGCCAACTGGTGGCTAAACAGTCAGCACGGGATAAAGTCAGTTAACTCGAGACGCTTTTGTCGAGGTAGTTTTGCAAAAAACTATGTTCGTGACTTAATTGCGGAATAACGTTGAGTTTACTGGCGGCATAGTGTTGGTTAAATATGGCAAAATAGTTTTGTAATACGTGCGCCGCCTCGATTTGTTGCCATTGAGCAAAGGCTAAAGCGGCAGCCTCAGCGGTTGCCAATTGGTGGGCCTCTACTGATTTTCTTAGTTTGTATTGTGCTTGCTGGCTTACATCTAAATCAAAACATGGAATATGGTACAACCATTGGCTTTGGTTAAACATGCGTTTACATTGCCGCCAAGTGCCATCTAATACTACTAAGGTCAGTTTTTTTTCAGGGCTTTGCGCTTGGAGCTCTTCGATTGTCGGCGCTATTGTTATTGGGCGGCTAGGTTGTCTAGCCTGCTCTAATGGCGGTGGAAACAATATCGCATATTGGCGATCTTTTTGATTAAGCAGTTGCAGCAGTTCTGCTGCTGGTTCGGTACGCGACCATTCAAATAAATGGCAATTGTCACCTAATACTTCGCTGATCAAATGGCCGGTATTACTCGGTTTGAGTATTTCATCAGAGTGCATGATTAATATCACTTCCAACTGACATTTTACGCTAGGCTTCCAATTGCATATGCAAGCGTATAACGGCAGTTGGCACTGCTCACACCGTTTTACCGTGATCCCTCGCGCATTAAAAGCTCGAGTGGCTTTGGCAAGGCGCTGCTGACGAAATTGATAAAAATTCACACTAAACTCTACTTTTATTTTATGTTGGCTATTTTACTCCTATTTATGATTCTTGGTACAGCCTTTGCTAAATCACTCCCATAACAGTCATTTTTTTGTTTGAACGTCAATTTTTTGTTGTTTAGGAGTGGTATATGGATCTATTAATTATTGTGCTAATTATGGTGCTGGTAATTGTTGCTGGTGCGGCAATACATTTAACTCAATCAGGTGCGCCTTTTCCATTTCAAAAACGAAATACCTTATATTCAGCGCCTGAAGTAGCCTTTATGATTAAACTTGAACAAGCAGTTGGTGATCAATTTCGCGTAATCAGCCGAGTAAAACTTAATGACTTGTTGCAGCCTGAAGGGAGTGTAAAACCGCGAGCTGCACAAATAGCTAAAACTAAAGCGTCAAACAAAAGTTTAGACTTTGTCTTGTTAGATAGAAAAACATTCGAGCCAGTTGCGGCAATTGACTTAGTTAATACTGAATCAAAACAAGGTTACAAAGCCAAACCTGATTGGTTTGTTCGTGGAGCACTAGAAACGGTTGGCATTCCGCACGTTCGTATACGTATAAAAGCAGGTTACAAAGCGTCAGAAATCCGCGAATGTTTGTCGGCGAAAATAGGTAAAGGCAAACTTACACCATTAAACGTGCGTCCAGTTGAGCCTAAAGGCCCAACACGCCCGGTTAAACCACTAATTGCAAAAATGCCGCAAGATCTTAACGGCTCACAAGCTGTTGCTTAACCTTTATTGTTTTATGGTATGCTGCAACAAATTAGCTGCTTACAAGGTTATAAATAGATGAAAATCGGCATTATCGGCGCAATGGAGCAAGAGGTGAGTATCTTGCTCAAACAAATGGAAAACAAAGTTGCCGAGCAACATGGCCCCTGTACTATTTATACTGGCAGTTTATCAGGTAAAAATGTTGTATTAGTGCAAAGTGGTGTTGGCAAAACAGCTGCGGCTATGTCGACCACTATGTTGCTTGATAACCACAAACCTGATTTGGTTTTAAACACTGGCTCTGCTGGTGGTTTTGCTGAAGACTTAGAAGTTGGTGATTTGGTTATTTCTAACGAAGTGCGTCACCACGATGTTGACTTAACCGCCTTTGGTTTTGAGATGGGGCAGGGTTATGGTTTTCCCGCTGCTTTTACCTCGGATGCGAAGTTGGTTGAACGTGCGTTAGCGGCTGCATCTCGTCAAAGTGACTTACAGGCTAAAGTGGGTTTAATTTGTTCCGGCGACAGTTTTATGGCGTGTCCAGACAAAGTTGCCCAAGCCAGAGATAACTTTCCAAATATGATAGCTGTTGAAATGGAAGCTGCGTCTATTGCACAAGTGTGCGCGCAATTTAATACCCCATTTGTGGTGGTGAGAGCTTTGTCTGATATTGCAGGCAAGTCATCACACCAAAGTTTTGAAACCTTTTTACAGCAAGCTGCTAAACATTCATCGCAACTTGTATGTGATTTTATTCGTTTATGTTAGACACTGCGGCATTACCTGAGTTTCCGGCTTATACCTGTCAAGTCTTGGTATTAGCGCTGGCTGCAATAACAGCTCGGGTTTTGCCAATTTCGGTTAAATATCATCCAATCTTCTTTTTCGCTTTAGTGACTTATAAACTCGGTGAAAAAATTAATCCAGACCCAAAACGCAACTCAAGTCAATTAGCTATTTCTGGTTTTATGGGCTTAATCAGTGCCGTATTACCTTTGTTGGCCATTATCTGGTTTTTTATTCCTTTGGTTGAATTCCCTTTATTTGTTGATTGGTTGATATTGTGGTTGTGTTTAACCGACCAAACAAATTGGAAAGCACAGCTCAAAGTAAAACAAGCATTAGACAAGCAACAAAAGTTGCTGGCTCGAGATAGGTTAAGTGACACTGTTTTGCGTGATGTCAGCAAGTTATCACCAATGGGCATAGCCAAAGCCAGCATAGAATCTATGCTGCTGCACAGTGCCTATCAATACTTTGCTATCTTGTTTTGGTATTTGCTGCTAGGGCCTCTGTTTGTATTGTTTTATCGTTTGTTGGCTGTGCTGCAGCAAAGTTGGAACATCAAACAGCCTGCGTTTAAGCATTTCAGTACAAGCATCAATTTTCTTTTTACCTTAATTAGTTATTTGCCAGTGCGTTTATTTGCATGGTCAATTTTATTATTCCGAGCGCCTGTTAAATCATTTTTTAAAATGGGCAAAACATTGCGCCAGTTTGATAAACAATATCGCTGTGGTAGTTTTTGTTTATTTTATGCCATGTCACACAGTTTAAAACGTCAGTTAGCCGGGCCGGTTTTTTATGGAGAGCAAAAGATAAATCGTCCGCGAATTGGCGACTTTCCACCACCAGAAGCTGCGGATATTCAACATTGTCGGCGAATTATCAAAGAAACTGCGATGATTTGGTGGATAGTGATTGTAATTAGCTCAGTAGTCATTATGATCTCCGGCTAAATTACTAAGCAATAATCGGAATCTTAATGGCCAAGTACAATGTATACGGACTCGGTAACGCACTGGTTGACCTAGAGTTTGAAGTAACGGACGACTTTTTGGCGCGTCAAAACATTGAAAAAGGTTTAATGACCTTATTAGACGAGCAAGCCCATCAAGTTTTATTAGATAAGTTAAACCAAGAATTCAGCTTGCTTAAACGCGCTGGTGGTGGCTCTGCAGCCAACTCATTAGTGGGTTTATGCCAATTTGGTGGTAGCGCATTTTTATCTTGTAAAGTCGGTGATGACGAGAGTGGTCAATTTTATAGTGACAACTTGCAGCAAGCAGGTGTGGCTATTCGTGTTGCTGAGCTCGATTTACAGGGGCAAACCGGTAAATGTATGGTTATGGTAACCGACGATGCTGAGCGCACCATGAATACCTATCTTGGTATTACTGCCGATTTTTCTGCTAAAGAATTATTTATTGAAGAACTAGCTGACGCTGAATATTTATATATTGAAGGTTATTTAGTCACTTCAGATATTGCACGCCAAGCAATTTTGCAAGCAAAATCGCAAGCTAAAACAAACGGCAACAAAATTGCCATGACTTTCTCAGATCCTTCTATGGTTAAATATTTCAAAGATGGTTTAGATGAGTTATTGGGTAGTGATCCAATCGACTTATTATTCTGTAATGAGGAAGAAGCTTTAACTTTTGCTGGCACAGATAACTTAGCAGATGCTGCCAAAGTTTTGTTAACTCGCGCTAAACAAGTAGCGGTAACTCGCGGTGCAGATGGCGCCAGCGTATTTATAGCTGAAGGTGAAGTAAAAGTAGCTGCGCCAAAAGTAAAACCTGTTGATACCAATGGGGCGGGTGATATGTTTGCCGGCGCGTTTTTGTACGCAACTTGTAATGGTTGGCAAACAGCTAAAGCGGCTGAATTCGCTTGTGCTGCCGCTTCTGAGGTTGTGCAAAGTTTTGGCCCTCGCATCAGTAAAGAACAGCAACAAACTTTATTAGCTCAATATCAAGGCTAGCATTAGCTCAGATATTCAGAATTAAAAATTAATCGTAATAACGGAGTCCAGAATGACAGACTATAAAGTCGCCGATATCAGCCTTGCCGATTGGGGCCGTAAAGAATTATCTATCGCCGAAAGTGAAATGCCAGCATTAATGGCAATTCGTGAAAAATACAAAGCAGAACAACCATTAAAAGGTGCAAAAATCTTAGGTTGTATTCACATGACAATTCAAACTGGTGTGTTAATTGAAACATTAGTTGAGTTGGGTGCTGAAGTGCGTTGGTCATCTTGTAATATTTTCTCTACGCAAGATCACGCTGCTGCGGCTATCGCTGCTGCTGGTGTTCCTGTGTTTGCGTGGAAAGGCGAAACTGAAGAAGAATACGTTTGGTGTATCGAGCAAACCATTAATAAAGATGGTCAGCCATGGGATGCAAACATGGTATTAGACGATGGTGGCGACTTAACTGAAATTCTTCACGACAAATACCCAGCATTATTAGAGCGCATTCACGGTATTACTGAAGAAACAACAACTGGTGTACACCGTTTACAAGAAATGATGGCAAAAGGTGAATTAAAAGTTCCAGCTATTAATGTAAATGACTCGGTCACTAAATCTAAAAATGACAACAAATACGGTTGTCGCCACAGCTTAAATGATGCAATTAAACGTGGTACTGACCATTTATTATCTGGCAAAAAAGCCTTGGTTATTGGTTATGGTGATGTAGGTAAAGGCTCTGCGCAAAGCTTACGTCAAGAAGGTATGATAGTTTCTGTAACTGAAGTTGACCCAATTTGTGCAATGCAAGCTTGTATGGACGGCTACGAAGTTGTTTCTACCTACAACAATGGTATCAACACTGGCAAACTTGAAGACATTAACACTGCTTTACTTGCAAAAACTGACCTAATTGTTACTACAACAGGTAACTTTAATGTTTGTGATAAAAACGTATTACAAGCATTAAAAGCAGGTGCGGTTGTATGTAATATAGGTCACTTTGACAACGAAATTGACACTGCATTTATGCGTGAAAATTGGCGTTGGGAAGAAGTTAAACCACAAGTACACCAAGTGTACCGCAGTGACGACGCAACTGATTTCTTAATCTTATTGTCAGAAGGTCGTTTGGTTAACTTAGGTAATGCAACAGGTCACCCATCACGTATTATGGATGGTTCTTTTGCTAACCAAGTATTAGCGCAAATTCACTTATACGGCGCTAAATTTGCTGATTTACCAGCAACAGAGAAAGCCGAAAAAATTACTGTTGAAGTATTACCAAAACAATTAGATGAAGAAGTTGCTTCATACATGGTTAAAGGTTTTGGCGGTGTTGTGACTAAGCTAACTGAAAAGCAAGCTGAGTACATTGGTGTTGAAGTTGAAGGCCCATTCAAGCCTGAGACTTATAGATACTAAAAATTACTGCTAGTAGTAAAATTAAAACCCCGTCAGTGTGATCACTACGGGGTTTTTTATTATCTACAATTTACATATTAAATATCTAAATAGTCAACGTTGTTAAAATTTGCAATTTTTAACGCTAAAAACATGACAGAAGTCAAAGTGCGTGCGATTATTAGCTAGTTGCTTATAAAATGTATTGGTTATGTTGCGTAAAGTTTGTTTAGTTGTGTTTTTTGTCTTTTGTACTCAGGTTAGATCTGAAACGATACAGTTGTGGCGTACTTTGTCTGCAGCAGATGAAATGCGCACTTTTACTCAGCAGGTTGAGCGATTTAATCTAGCGAATCCACAGTATCAAGTTTCAGTTCAAGCAATCCCGCATGGCGCGTATGCCGAAAGTGTTATTGGTGGTGCTTTAGCGCAAGATTTACCTTGTATATTGGCTGTTGATCAGCCAAACGTCGCAAACTACGCTTGGTCTGGGTTAATTCAACCTTTGTATACCGATACTCATAGTGCGAGTAATTTAATCTCGCCGTTAGATTTCAACCATGTCAATGCAAACGGTATTGGCAAGTATAACGGCAAAGTATATTCGTTGGGGCCCTTTGATATTGCTTTGGCATTATTTACCCGCCGTTCGTTGCTGAATTCTTTGGACTTTCGTATACCGACCTTAGCTCAACCTTGGTCGGTTGACGAGTTCAATATGCTATTAGAGAAAATTAAACAGCAAGGCCAATTTAAATATATCTTGGATATGAATTTAGCTGGAGTTGGAGAGTGGCCCGCCTATGGGTTTTTACCCATGATTGTCAGTGCGGGTGGTGATTTTATCGAACGCAGCACTTATCGTCAGGCTGAAGGTTTTTTAAACAGTAAAGGTGCCGTGCAATGGGGGCATTGGCTACAGAATTTACTCGATAACGAGCTAACCCAACTCAGCAACTTAGAGCATGGTCAATTTGAAAAAGGTTTGTTGGCAATTCATTACACGGGCAGTTGGATGGTTGATCGATATCAGAAAGCGATAGGGGATGATCTACTGATTTTGCCGCCAGTTGACTTTGGCAGCGGTGCTTATATAGGTGGGGGCAGTTGGCACTATACTGTCACCCGCAATTGCCCTCAACCAAAACAAGCTGCAAAATTCATTGCTTATTTGATGACAAATAACGAGATAGCTTTTTTTAATCGGGGCAGTGGATTTATCCCCACCTCGGCTGAAGCCGCAAATCAACTAGCGCTGTACAGCGAACAAGGCGCATTACGCAAGTTATATTTAACCTCGGAGCGCAACGTTGTTTTGCGCCCGGCAACACCCGCTTACCCAGCTATTTCTGCTATATTTTCACAAGCTGTCAGGCGCATCGCACAAGGCGCGGATGTAACCGAGTCGCTTGATAGGGCGGTCGACGAAATAGAGCTTAATATTTTGGATAATCGTGGGTATAGATAAATGCCAATAAAATTAGCTAAAGATTCAGAATATCAATTTAATTACACTGGAATGCAACAGGGCAAATCATATGCGCGGCTGATGTTGCTGCCTGCAGCACTGTTGTTATTTTTATTTTTGTGTTTGCCTTTGGTTGTGTCGGTCGGCGTATCTTTAACCGACGAAAGGTTATTGTCACCAAACTCAGCACATTTTGTTGGTTTAGAAAACTATAAAAGGTTGTTGGCAGTTAAAGTTATTGAGTTGAAGCGTGCAAATAACCTCAAAGAGCAAACGGAAGATATGTTTATTTACCAACACAAGCGTTATCGAAAATTACGTGAGCTCGTCCGTGATAATGCCGAGTTGTTTGGGTATTCCGAGTTAACGCAATTTAATGTGTTTGGCCATACTAGGGTTGTACTCGCTAGAGATGTGCTGTTTATTCGCTCTTTTATCAACACCTGCAAATTTGTTGCAATGGTGGTGCCAATGCAAGTGGTACTCGCACTTTTGTTAGCCTTGGCTTTGCGCCGCAACTTTACTGGCTCAGGTGTTTTAAAAGTTGTTTTTTTTACGCCTGTTGTCACTTCTATGGTTGTTGTTTGTGTTGTATGGACGCTGATGTTGCATCAACAAGAAGGTTTGATAAATCAAGCTATTAAATATATCTGGCCAGCGTATGTCCAAATTGACTGGCTAAACGATCCTCAGTGGAGTTTATTTGCTATCGCCTGTTTGTCCGCTTGGCAAGGCGTGGGTGTACAAATGCTCATAATACTTGCTGGTTTGCAGGCTATTCCTAACACCTTGTATGAAGCCGCGAGCTTAGATGGTGCATCACCTTGGTCGCAGTTTAGGCACGTCACTTTGCCAGGTTTACGACACACACTGATTTTTGTTGTGTTATCAACCACTATTTTTGCATTTGCATTATTTGTTCAGGTCGACGTTATGACTCAAGGTGGCCCGCAAGATTCAACATCAACCGTTTTATTTTATGCCATCGAAAAAGGCTTTCGCCAACAACAAATCGCCTATGGCTCAACCGTTTGTATCTTGTATTTTGTTGTAATTTTAGCCTTGTCGTTACTACAAAAAAAATTGTTAAGTTATGATAAATAAATCACTCATAGTATCTAAATATATACGCAGAATGCTGCTTGTCGCCTTAGGTGGGTTATTTGTATTACCTATTGTTTTTGTGTTTGTTGCGTCTTTTAAAAATGAAAGCCAAATATTTTCTGAGGCAGGCTTACTCTCAATATTTAACCTCACAGAGGGCGTAGGTTTAGCTAACTATAAAAACGTAATAGAGCAGACGCCTTTTTTAACTTATTTAACCAATTCGTTCATCATTACCTCATTGTCTGTTGCTTTGAGCACTTTGGTCAATTCGATGGCGGCCTATTCGTTACTCAGATTTCCTTGGGTTGGCAAACAATGTTTATTGATTCTGTTGTTGGCGCTGTTAATAGTGCCTTTTGAGGCAGTGGTGTTGCCATTAGTTTTTATTGTTACCCAGTTACCTTGGGTAGAGTACCAAAATGGTAGTTGGTCTTTGATATATTCTTGGTTTAATAGCCTGCATGTACAAATTATTCCAGAGTTAGCGAATCCATTTTTTATCTTTCTGTTTTATCAATATTTTAAAAGTATTCCAAAAGATTACGAGGAAGCCGCATTAATTGATGGTGCCAGTATTTGGAAGATTTTCTTCACAATTGTAATGCCACAGGCCAAGCCTGTTATTGCGACAGTTGCCATTTTAACCTTTTTACGTAGTTGGAACGCTTATTTGTTACCTGTATTAGTGGCGAATGCACAGGACGTCAGGCCTTTAATGCCAGGCATGCAGCAGTTTTTTAGTCATAGTGTCGATTGGGGGGCGGTAATGGCCTATGCAAGTATGACGACCTTACCTGTGTTAATTGTGTTTTTTGCCTTGCACAAATATTTGGTTGATGCGATGAAAACAGGTATCAAAAGATAAAAAAAACCGCCTTGAGGAAGGCGGCAAAGGTCACACATGGTAACCAACACTTGGGAGCGCGTTTTAAGCCGTTTTTAAAGGTTTGTCTAAACTTTGGATGGAAGCGAAGTCTGTCAGTCCTGTCATAGGGCCTAAATACTCACAAACTACCCCACTGACTTTGTTACCTAGTTGGACATAGCCAGCGAGTTCCGCATAAGTTAATTCATCGAGGTTTGCCTGTGATAGTTGATATAAAACAGCTCCAATAAATGAATCGCCGGCACCTGTGGTATCGACCGGGGTTATTGCATATGCTGGAATAATACTCTGGTGGGTTGTAGTTGATAAAAAGCAGCCTCTGCTGCCTATAGTAACAGTGATATATTGCACACCTTGTGCATGCAGGTGTTCACAACCTTTAGCTATATCATCTTCACCCGTTAACAAGCTGAGTTCTTCTTCACTGACTTTGACAAAATTTGCCATGGACAACATTTGCATACTGCGTTCGATAAACACATCAAGCTTATCTTTCCATAAATCTTCGCGATAGTTGGGATCAAAACAAATAAAGTGTTTGTGGTCGTGGGCGTATTTTGCAGCGGTTAAGTAGCTTTCAAATAGGTGATTGCCGAGTAATGCGGTTGCTGAACCTAAATGTAAGATGCTGTTTTGCAAAAGCAAACTTGTTTGATTATGCGGCAAGGAAAATTCAGCGTCAGCACCACGATTAAAAACAAAATCACGTTCGCCATCTTGCGCCAGCGAAATAAAGGCTAAGGTTGTCGGTGTCGTGACTTTGTGGACGTACTCGATATTTACGCCAAAATCGATTAACTCATTAATTAAACAAGCACCAAAAGGGTCGTTGCCGACAGCGCCGGCAAAGTATGAATTACCACCTAATTTAGCGACACAAGCAGCCACATTTGCAGGGGCACCACCTGGTTTTTTTAAAAATTGTTCTGCTTCTACTAAATTTGTGCCGACATCAGTACTGACGAAGTCGATTAACATTTCGCCTATACACACAACCTTTTTCATACTCTAACCTTAGTTTGCTGAATTTTTGTTAAGTATATTTGAATAAACAACGTTGTCAATTTGTCTTAAGCATTTTTTACATCTTGAGAATTAATGGTCTTTTATTAGATAATAACGTTGTTTAAGCATACAATAACAATATTCTGAATAAGTGAAATGTATCCATGGTAACAATTAAGCAGGTAGCAAAGCGGGCTGGAGTCTCATTTAAAACCGTCTCCAGAGTGGTGAATAATGACCCGACTGTTAAGGAAGAAAATCGAGTAAAAATACTTGCTGCAATTGAAGAGCTTGGTTATCAACCAAACTTAGCCGCGAGAATGGTGCGCAAAAAAAATTCAGATGTAATTGGTTTTATCTCGGATGAAATATCAACAACACCTGCTTCGGTTGATATTTTGCGTGGCGCTCAGGATAGAGCGTGGGAGCTGGGTAAAACATTGATGGTGTTTAATATAGATCCGAAAAAACCTTCTGCGAGCAACTTATTAGAGCAATGCCGACAACATAGAGCTGAAGGGGTTGTTTATGGTGCCATGTACCACCAACCTGTCAAACTACCGGTTCAATTTGATCAGCAGCCATTGGTTATGGTCAATTGTTTCGATCCAAACCAACAGCGAGCCGCAATTATTCCAGATGATGAACAAGCAGCTTATGACGTAACCTTACAATTACTGAACAAAGGTTATAAACGCATTGCTTTTCTTAATTTAAATCCTAAAATTGTTGCTGCCAAACTCAGGTTATCCGGCTTCTTAACCGCTCTAAAAGAATTCAGTATCGACGATGATCAATATGTGGTTGAGTCGGTTGAGAAAGTTGTTGAAGGACGCACCATAGATATAACACGGGAAGTGGCTGATAGAGTCATCACTGAGTTTAAACCGGACGCTATTTTGTGCGGCAAAGACTTAGTTGCCTTGAGTTTGTATTTTGTCTTGGAGCGACGTGATTTACGTGTTGGCCATGACATAGGTGTTGCGAGTTTTGATGACTGGGATTGTATCCCGCAAATATTAGTGCCGTCGTTATCTTCAGTTGCCTTGCCATATTACCAAATGGGCAGGGCATCAGTTACTCGACTGGTCAATCTTATATCGGGTAAACAAACGTCACTTGCAACAGAGCGTGTTAAGTGCCAGCTCTCGTCGAGAGAATCTTTCTAAGCTAGTTTTAGTTATTTTCATCTATACTTTGTTTTATTTTTGTAAATTTGTTGCAAACAACGTTGTTTTTGATTTATATTGTAGACAACGTTGTTAAATTCATTGGAACTGGTATATAAATATGAAATTCGTTTACCCATTGATAGCTGCGGGTATGTTAGCAGCTTGTAGCCAAAGCAATTTAGACTCTATGTCTCAATCGCCAACACTATCAGGAGACAATCTAGTGAAAGCGGCCAACACCTTTCATTATCAAGACCATCATCGACCGCAATTTCACTTTACCCCACAAGCGAATTGGATGAACGATCCAAATGGTATGGTTTATCACAATGGTGAATACCATTTATTTTTTCAATATTATCCTGAAGCAACTGTTTGGGGTCCTATGCATTGGGGTCATGCAGTATCTAAAGATCTAGTCCATTGGCAAGAATTACCTATTGCCCTTTATCCAGACCAACATGGTTGGATATTTTCTGGTAGTGCCGTAGCCGATGTAAACAATACTTCAGGTTTAGGCACTAAAGATAACCCACCTTTAATTGCAATTTACACTTATCACAATGAAGCAGAACGTTTGGCTGGTAGTAAAAACTTTCAAACACAGGGCATAGCATATAGCTTGGATGATGGCCGTAGCTGGACACCTTATGCGGGCAATCCGGTTTTAATTGGCCCAGACATTCCAGATTTTCGAGATCCGAAAGTTGCTTGGTATGCACCAGAAAATAAATGGATCATGACTTTAGCTGTCGATGATCATATTAGTTTTTATTCTTCGCCTAACCTAAAAGAATGGAAGTTTGAGAGTGATTTTGGCATTGACGCAGGTACACACGGTGGTGTTTGGGAATGCCCTGATTTATTAAAAATGCCAGTAGAAGGCAGTGATGAAGAAAAATACGTTTTGTTAGTGAGTATTAACCCAGGTGGGCCAAATGGTGGTTCAGCAACTCAATATTTTGTTGGTGATTTTGACGGCAATAAATTCACTTTAGACGACAAATTTAAGCAAGATGTGAGCAAAATACCATCACAATTTCCAGATGGTTTAGTCTTTGCCGATTTTGAGACGGACTTTTCTGATTGGACATTAACCGGTACGGCTTTTTCAGCCGGGCCAGTGGCAGGTAATTACCCAAACCAAGGTGGCGTGGGCAATTATATTGGTAAAAGGTTAGTTAATTCATTTTATAAAGGGGATGCTGCTACCGGTGCAATGACTTCAAAAACTTTCACTGTAGAGCAGCCATTTATTAACTTTTATGTTGGTGGTGGCATGCACCCTGGCAAAACCGCGGTTAATTTATTGGTCAAGGGTGAGGTGGTACGTACGGCTACAGGGCCAAACAATGAGCGTTTAGAAATTGCTAGTTGGGATGTTTCCGAGTTGCTTGGTCAACAAGCACAAATTGAAATTGTCGATCGTGTTTCCGGCGGTTGGGGACATATCAATGTTGATCATATTGTTTTCGCAGACAAAGCAGCCCATCCAGATATTGAACCCGCAGTGTGGTTAGATTATGGCACAGATAATTATGCTGGCGTTACTTGGTCGAACGTACCAGAAGAAGATGGCCGATTTTTGTTTATTGGTTGGATGAGCAATTGGTTATATGCCAACAATACACCCACTGACAGATGGCGTAGTGCGACGACAATTCCACGCGAGTTACGCTTATACCAAGCTGAAGCAGGTTATCGAGTTCGTTCGGTACCTATTGACGAGTTGGACAAATTGCGTGCTCAGTCATTCAGTGCTGAAAATACCCTAGTGTATGGCAGTGCTAACCTAAGTGCATTAGCCAAAATATCAAGCGCGCAATTTGAGCTCAATGCCACAGTTGACGCCCAATCAGCTGAACAATTTAGCATTGATATTGGCAATGCTGTTGGTGAAAAAGTTTCAATTAAATTTGATCGAAACAACAATCAATTGGTATTAGACAGAACACAATCGGGTAAATCTCGTTTCCATGGTTCATTTGCCAGTGAGCAGTTTGCCCCATTAGATGGTGCTGCTCAACAGTACCAAATTACGCTATATCAAGACGCGTCTTCTACCGAATTATTTGTTAATAATGGCGAAATTGTTATGACTGCACTAGTCTTTCCTAATCAAGACTATCAGCAAGTAACAATAAATGCCGAGCAAGAAATCAAGTTGACAGATTGGTCGCTGCACCAATTGCAGTCTATTTGGAAATAACAAGTTTAGGTGGGCTAGGATGCCTGCCTACTGATTTCTAACTCGGGCAAGGATGCATTTGTGTTGGATAAATTTATAAAATTTAAACAACGTTGTATTTTGTTGTTACTTAATAACCTATAAACATGGGGACACACAAGCATGAAAATGTTCAAGTTAAATCCGTTTAGTAGCAAAAATGCGATCCCACAATTATGTGGTTCGCTGTTGTTGATGTTACCAACTGCTGGCTATACCGCCCAACAAAGTGCACCAGAAGAATGTACTGCAGAGCAAATTGAATTAGCTGTAAACGGCTGTGAAGTTGAAGAAACTATTATAGTCACAGGTTATAGCACACAAAGAAAAGAAGACTTAACAGGTGCTGTATCTGTTGTTGAGCTGAGTGAACTAGAGGATTTACCCGCAGGCAATATTATGAAAAACCTGCAAGGTAAAATTCCGGGTTTATCTATTCGCACTGATGGTAACCCTGGCTCAGGTGCTTCAATTCGTATTCGCGGGCAAGGTATAGGCCGTTTGGGCAATAATGATCCACTGTATATTATTGATGGCATCCCAACAAAGTTAGGTATGCACGAACTTAACTCACGTGATTTTGCTTCAGTGCAAGTGTTAAAAGACGCTTCAGCTGCAAGTATTTATGGTGCACGTTCTGGTAATGGTGTTATTGTGATCACCACAAAAAACGGCGCATCTGAAGACATTAAGCTCGATGTTTCGTACAGCCAATCCACCCAAGACTTTAATTACGACTTAAACCCACTCAATACAGAACAACGTGCTCAGGTCATTTGGCAAGCTGCGGTTAATGATGGTAGTGATCCTAATACCGCAAGTCCGCTATATCAATTCGATTGGAACGGCGATTACACCAACCCACAATTGAATAAAATTATTTTACCTAATTCGCTTGACCAAGAAGGGAATACTACACCAGCAGTTCCGGGGACTGATTGGTTTAACGAAGTTATTCAAACATCTAAAATTCGTGATTTCCATATCTCAGCATCAGGTGGATCAGACCGAGGGCAGGGTTATATTTCACTTGGATATTTTGACGCTGAAGGTGTTGTTAAAGGTTCTAAGTTTGAACGTATTTCATTTAGAGCGAATTCTCGCTACGAAATCATTGATGATATTTTTGCTGTGGGTGAAAACTTAACGGTTACTCATCAAGTTGAAAACCAAAACAATCGAGATGCAGGCAACATAGTTAGTTTAGCGATAGAGCAGCAATCTATTGTTCCTGTATACAACGATGATGGTAGCGACTTTGGTGGCCCACGTTCGGGTATTAATGACAGGCGTAACCCAGTTTCACTTATTGAAGGCAATAAAGGCAACGACAGCCGCTATAATCGCCTAATGGGTAACGTATATGCAGAGCTAAAACCTCTCGACGGCTTAACTTTGCGTTCAAACTTTGGCTTAGATTATGGCCAGTTTTATTATCGCAGATTGTTCCCAACGGTTTCTGAAGGAAACTTATACAACGAAGAGCGTTTAACAACTCAACAAAATTGGGAGCAAACAACAGTTTGGTCGAATACGGCTGAGTATAAAGCTAAGTTCGACAATAAACATAATCTCACCATTTTGGCGGGTACAGAATCAATTGAATTTGAACGTGAAGGCTTATTTGTATCTTCTACCGGCTTATTGGTAGAAGACAGAGACTATGCCTTTTTAGATGCCGCAACAGGTGGAGCGGTTGCATCTGGTGGTGGTGATGAATGGTCACTGAACTCATATTTTGCCAAAGTGGATTATAACTACGATGATAAATACTTGTTGTCAGGTACGATTCGTCGCGATGGTTCTTCACGTTTTGGTGAAAACAATCAATATGGTAATTTCCCTGCATTTTCAGCCGGTTGGGTTATCAGCAACGAAGACTTTTTTGATGTTCCACTGTTATCAACATTAAAACTTAGAGCAAGTTGGGGGCGCACAGGTAATCAAGAAATTGATACCAGAGCAACGTCATTCACTTATCAAACCTTATATTCAACACCTTCTGTGTTCACCACGCAGCAAGACAATGGCACAGCTTACGATATCGGCGGTAACGACCAAGGTGTATTGCCATCTGGTTTTGTCCGTACCCAAACCGCAAACCCTGACTTGAAATGGGAAACGTCGGAAATGGTTAACTTTGGTATCGATTTTAGCCTTTATTACGGCACCATCTACGGTACTTTTGATATTTTCGACAAAGAAACTAGCGACATATTAACCCTAACCGAACCGTTAGCCACATTAGGTGAAGGTGCACAACAAATTGTCAACGGCGGCACAGTCACTAACAAAGGTTGGGAATTCACCATCGGTTACGATGATTACATTGAAATTAACGGCATAGGTGAAATTAAATTCGATGTTTTTGCCAATATCTTTGCTGGCGAAAATGAAGTAACCGACTTACCTGACAATGTTAAAAATAGTTTCGGCGGTAATGGTGACGACATTACTATTTTGGGTCATTCAGTTAATGCTAACTATGGTTATGTTGCCGACGGTTTGTTCCAAAGTGATGACGAAGTTGCCGCGCATGCACAGCAAACTGGCGCTGCACCAGGGCGTATTCGTTACGCTGATTTAAACCAAGATGGTGTTATTGATGATAAAGACCAAACTTTCTTTGCTGAAATGGACCCAGACTATGAATACGGTTTTGGTATTAACCTCGAATACGAAAATTGGGATTTCAGCATGTTCTGGCAGGGTATTGAAGGTGGCCAAATTCGTAATGGTTGGCGCAACTTCACTGACCTAGTATCTGTTGGCACAACCAGTAATTTTGGTGATCGTGTATTGTCAGCTTGGACGCCTGAAAATTCAAACTCAGATATTCCAGCCTTGTCATTACAAGATACTAATGGTGAGGGCCGCAATTCAACTTTCTATTACGAAGATGCCTCTTATTTAAAACTTCGCAATATTACCCTTGGTTACAAACCTGACGATAAAACAGTGCGTGATTTAGGGATCAGCAGTTTACGTGTCTATTTGTCAGCATCTAATTTATTGACCTTCACACCAAGCGGCACAATTAGTCAAGATCCAGAGACACCAGATGCAACTTTCCCAGTACCAAGAACCATCACATTTGGTATTGATGTCGGTTTCTAATTCAACCACGTGTAATAACTCAGGAACAGTATTTAGAGAGAAGATTATGAAAAACTTAAAGAAACTTATCAGTGCGTCAGTATTGGCCGGTTTGTTAGCTGCATGTGGTGCAGATTTAGATGAGCCAGAACCAAAAGCCGTGTTAGGCCCAGACGCAGTAACAGAAGCAGAAAATATCGACCGTTTGGTTATCGCAGCGTATGCGTTTTTAGGCAATGATCACTATTCAATTCCACATTCGTTCTGGCTAACGGGCAACTTGCGCGCGGGTGATGCCCATAAAGGTGGTGACGGTATTGATGATGTGCAATGGGGTCATGAGCTATCGGTATTTACCGGTTTAAAACCTGATTTATCTCAGTTACCTAGAGACTTTATCGACATCAACAACAATCAATGGGTGCGTTGGTACGCCGCCGTTTCGCGTGCAAATGCAGCTTTATCAGCTATGCAAGCGGCGGATGTTGATGAACCTGCAAAAGAAGCTGAATTGAGATTTGTCCGTGGTATTTTCTACTTTTGGCTGAAAATTCATTACAAACATATACCGATTGTACCAGCTGATGCTTTACCTGCAGAGGTCGCACAAATTGGTAATCGTGATATGACAGACCAACAAACTTGGCAGTTTATTGTTGATGAGTTTGCCTTTGCAGCAAATAATCTTCCTGCTGTGCAAGCTGATGTTGGCCGAGCGAATAAATACTCAGCGCAAGCTTTCCAAGCTAAAGCCTTATTGTTTAAAGCTTATGTCCAAGATGAAAATCATCAAGTTACCAGTATTAACCAAAGTGAATTGGCAGACGTTGTGAGCTTAACCGAAAGCATTATTTCATCGGGTGAATATGCATTAAATGAAGATTACGCGAATAACTTTTTGTACGAATTCGAAAATAGTAAAGAGTCTGTCTTTTCTATTCAACGTTCTCAACAAGACGGTTCGCAAGATGGCAAAGGCGCATTTGCTTTTGCGTTAAACGGCCCGCAAGTTGAAATTGATGGTTTTTACGGTTGTTGTGGTTTCCACGTACCAACGGATAACTTTGTCAACGCGTTTAAAACAGACGCGACAACAGGTTTACCTTTGTTTGACAGCTATAACGACAGCATATACGTATATGCTGATCCAGTTGACCCTCGTTTAGACCATACGGTCGCGATGGAAGATAAGCCTGTTAAATATGACTCAAATGTTGTTCATAAAGGGGCTGACTGGGCGCGTAAAGCTGACCAATATGGTTCACACACCTCGATAAAAGAGTTAGAACTGCCTTCGTGCAATTGTTTAATGAAAAACGGTAATAACGACGTTAAACCATTTACTTTAACTTCAATGAATACACCGATTTTACGTTATTCAGATGTATTGTTGATGCAAGCAGAAGCTTTGATTGAAATTGGCGGTAATGACAATTTAGAAAAAGCACGAGAATTGATTAATCAATTGCGTGCGCGTGCGAAAAACAGTACTGACAAATTGGTCGCTGCTGGCGTGCAAAGTAACTACAAAGTTGAAGAGTATAGCCAAGCATTTGTTGACCAAGACGAAGCGCGTAAAGCGTTACGTTGGGAACGTCGTTTAGAGCTTGGTTTAGAAGGGCATAGATTCTTTGACTTAGTGCGCTGGGGAATTGCAGCCTCTTGGCTAAACAACAGTTATTTTCCAACTGAGCGTGAGCGCAAAGTATATCTAGCCGGTGCAGAGTTTAGCCCAGGTAAACATGAATATTTACCTATTCCGTTAGAGCAAATCGTATTAAGCCGTAACGGTAAAGAATACGTGCAAAACCCAGGTTATTAATCTGTTTTGAGAGTGTTGCTGCCCAGTGCAGTAACACTCTCCTTTTTAGAGGTAGATATGCGTTATTTATATTTTGTTTTGTTCTTGCCTATTGTTGTAGCTTGCGGCGGCGGCTCAAATTCTGATGCTACCAATGGCAACACTGACACGCCAACCCATGAACAACCACAAACTGAACAAACTATAGATGATGAAATTGCAAATTTGGCGGCACTTGCAACTTTTGATGCCAATGCAGCCAAACCACAGCATAATTTAGCAGCACAAGGTGCTATTTTTGAGTTAGGTAAAGCTTTGTTTTTTAGCACTGACCTGAGCATGCAAGATGATGTAGCTTGTGTATCTTGTCATCATCCACAGTTAGGTGGTGGAGATGCACTGTCATTACCTGTTGGTGTAGATGCACTTGATATTAAAGTGATAGGACCAGGTCGTACACACGACGGTGAACGAGTTAAAGACCCGTTAGCCGATGGTGGGCCAAATGTTCCACGCAACGCCCAAACCACCTTTAACTTGCACGTATACACAGAGCATATGTTTTGGGATGGCAGAATTGAGCGCTTAACTGACGGGATAAAAACACCTGATAGTGTAGCAAAACAAGCAGACCCAAGTGTAGGTGATGATTTAGTTGAAGCCCAAGCTAGATTTCCAATAGTATCAACTAACGAAATGTTTGGTCATGGCAGTGATGCTGGTAAATCCAATACAGACAAACGTCAAATATTAGTTGAAAAGCTTAAACAGAAACAAGTTTGGTTAGATCTTTTTACTACCGCATTTGCAGATGGCAGCGATGAAAATGCTGCTGATTTGCTGACAGTTGATAACATAGCTAAAGCTTTAGCCCACTATCAAAAATCGCAAGTTTTTATCGACGCCCCTTGGTTTGACTATTTGGCGGGCGACACATCTGCTATTTCTGAATCAGCCAAAAAAGGTGCATTATTGTTTTACAAACCGCTTGGGCAAGGTGGTTATGGTTGCAATGTTTGTCACAGCGGTGCAGGTTTTACCGATAATCAATTTCATAACATTGCGGTGCCGCAAATCGGCCGTGGCAAAAATACCGCTGCTTTTGACACAGGTCGTGCACTTGTCACTTCATTGCAGCAGGATAAATATAGCTTTCGCACACCAAGCTTGTTAAACATCGAAGTGACAGCACCTTACGGGCATTCAGGTGCTTATTTAACTTTGGCGCAAATGGTTAAACACCATGTGGGTGTTGAATCTGCACTTAGTGAGTTCGATTATTCTTTAACGAATAATTCACAGTTTGCCCATTTACCGGTAGACGCGCAGCGTAATCAAGAGCGTAGCAGTCGCGCATTTGAAATATGGCAATCGTCAGCAGATAGAGATTTATTGGCAACATCTGTATTTGGTCAAAACAATATCAATGATTTGGTTGCTTTTTTAACCACATTGACTGACCCATGCACTAAAGATGCAGCGTGTTTACAACCTTGGGTTGCAACAGGCTCAAATTCGGCCGAAGCACTCGCAATATTGCCCGCACAGTTTGCTACTTTTGATGAACAGGTAAATACATGGCAGCCTGCTACCAATAACGGCGGACAGCAAGGTCAAGGTGTAGATGAGTCGACAGCCTTTACTCATGTAAGTTCATTAACAGGGTTAGATTATAATTTAGCGGCTGCTGAATTTACCGATGAAATGCATACCATTGCTGGTGGGGTCAGTGTTGCCGATATCGATCAAGATGGTTGGCTAGATATATTTGTGAGCCATGGCAATCAGCCAGGCAAGCTATTTAGAAACAACCAAGGTGTATACCAAGAAATAACATCAACACAGTTAAGTAGTTTGAAAGGTATCCAATTTAGCTCGATATTTATCGATTTGAACGCAGATTCTTGGCCAGATTTAATTGTGCTTAATGACGATATCAGCTTGGGATATGTGCAAGTATTTATCAATCAAGCTGGCAATGGTTTTGTTGAAGATAGTAGTAAACAAGGTTTGAGTTTTAGTCGGTTTTCGCACTCAATTGCCGCAGGTGATTATGATGCAGATGGTGATTTAGACCTGTACGTAACTCATTGGAATACAGGCCGAATTAAACCTGTAAGCCGAGAGAATCTGTGGAGAAATGACAATGGTGTTTTTACCGATGTAAGCCATCTATTACCGGCAGCACGTAGCTCACAGCTTTATGGTGATATTGACATGCAATTTACCCCTGCATTTTACGATTACGACCAAGATGGCCGGTTAGACATACTTATTGCTGCAGATTTTGGAACATCACAAGTGCTAAAAAATACCGGTGACGAGGGTTTTATTGATGCGACTCCTGCAAGTATAACCGATGAAAACGGCATGGGCAGTGCATTAGGTGATTACGACAATGACGGTGATTTAGACTGGTTTGTTTCGTCAATATGGAACCCGTCAGTTCATAAAGCATATGACGGTGGTGAGTCGGGTAATCGATTATATCGTAATGATAACGGTAGTTGGGTAGATGCTACCGACACGGCTGGTGTGCGTTTTGGTTATTGGGGCTGGGGCGCTTGTTTTGCTGACTTCAACCAAGATGGTTGGGATGATATTTTTCATACCAATGGCATGACAGATGGACGTATTGCCAGTGAGTCGCAAGTCAGCCAGTTTTTTACTGATCCAAGCCTTTTGTACATCAACCAACAAAACGGAACTTTTACCGAAGAGTCGGTTGAGTGGGGCATATCGCATACAGGACAAGGGCGAGGTATAAGCTGTTTTGATTTTGATAACGACGGCGACCAAGACATCCTAATTGCACATAATGGTAAAGCACCACAGCTATATAGGAATAATAATCAAGGCAATTATTTAACTGTTCAACTTGAGCAGTCAGGGATTAATCGCAATGCGATAGGCGCAAAAGTGACAGTGGTTACAGATGCTGGCAGCCAAACAAAATGGCTAACGTTAAACTCTAACTATATGTCGAATAACCCAACGCTCGTTTATTTTGGATTAGGCCAAGCTCAGGGCATAACGCGCGTTGAAATTGTATGGCCAGATGGCAGTACAACATCAAAGCAGCAGGTTTCATTAAATCAAGTAATTGTTATTGCAAAACCGTAGGTAAAATATTTGTTGTAAATGTTGCAAATAAGGTTGTTATTAAATATATTAAAACAACGTTGTTAATTTGTTGAGTTGCAAGCAGCACCTTGTAACTCAAAGTAATTTGAACATGACACGGCGGAGTTATTATTTAAATTTCTATATTTACATAAGACAACGTTGTTAATGTTTGTATTCATGGGGATCAGAAATGAAAAATTTAAGTTCTATCGCGGGTTTAACTGCTTTAACTATTGCGCTTGCTGGTTGCAAAACCGGAATCGAAGATGCGCCTGCACTATCTGTGCAGCCGGGTAATTCAGAGGTGGTGATATCCGATCCACCGGAACCACCAAAAGAGTCTTATCAAGAGAGCAATGTTAATCAAACATTGAGCAATGTGAGTGTTGCGCCAGATGCATTTGCTCAAGTAATTGGTAGTTTTGACAATGCGGTTGCCACCTTGGATGCGGGATGGGTTGCAAGCGGCGCTTTTGCTAATCCGTCAAGCGAAGCAAGCTGGGCATTCTTACCGGATAACCAAGCAACTAACGAAACAGAGCCAACTGCATTTGTCGGTTTACATGGTGTTTCAACCTGTGAAATTAATGAAAATGCCCAAGGATGTGATGGCCCAACGGGAACTTTATTGTCACCATTTTTTAAAGTGGAATCTGCTCGTCCTTACGCAAGGCTATTAATGTCTGGTGGTAATCCAGAGGGAAGCAATGATGTTGGTTTGAGAGTATTAGACGAAAGTGGCAATGAAATTACTCGATTAAATCCTGGTAATTGCGCTGGAGCTTGGAATAAATCAAATGACGATTGGCAAACTATCGACCTAACTGCATATGCTGGAAAATTTGTTCAAGTTGAAATTTATGACAATGAAGAAGCAGGTTGTGGTTTTATCGCCTTTGATCATTTGCACATGAGTGCTTTTGCTTCACTTGTAACCGATTATTCAGAAACTGATGTTGATCAGTCTTTATTAAACGTCAGTGTATCAAACGATTCATTTACTCAAGTTATTGGTAGTTTTGATGATGCATTGGCCATGTTAGATAATGGTTGGAGCGCCACTGGTGCGTTTGCATCACCGGCTAGTTCAACTAGTTGGGCGTTTTTACCTGACAACAACATGACAGGTGAAACACCGGCAGCTGGCGTAGTTGGTTTGCACGCGGCATCTACTTGTGAAATCAACGAAAATGAAGCTGGCTGTGATGCGCCAACAGGTACACTCACATCGCCGCTATTTTTGGTGAACGAAGCACGTCCTATTTTAAATATCTTGTTATCGGGTGGTAACCCTGAAGGCAGCAATAATGTAGGGATGAAAATATTAGCTGCAGATGGCAGTGAAATTGCCAGCTACAATCCGGGCACCTGTGGAGACGCGTTTGTAAAAGGTGATCATAATTGGGTATCTCACGATTTAACCGATTATATTGGTCAAAATGTCCGAGTAGAAATTTACGATAATGAAGAAGCAGGCTGCGGTTTTGTCGCCTTTGATCATTTACATATGAGCTCAACCGCTGGCCCAGCAAATGATTACAAAGAGAGTAACCCAGACCAAAGTGTTGCTAATGTCACAGTTGCGGATGATAGTTTTACCCAAGTGATAGCCAGTTTTGACAACCCATCAGCAATGATAGCGAGTGGTTGGCAGGCAACGGGTGATTTTGTCCCAGCTGAAGGTACTTCTGCTTGGACATTTTTACCAGACAATCACTCTGGCGATAATGGTGAAAAAAATGCGCAAGTCGTAGGTTTATCAGCGGGTTCAACCTGTGAAATTAACGACAATGAAAAAGGTTGCGATGCACCTACTGGTACACTCACTTCACCACAATTTGTGGTAAATGCTGAGCGCCCTTATTTAAACGTTAATTTAGGCGGCGGCGATGCAGGCAAAGCAGTTGGCTTAAAAGTGTTAAATAGCAATGGCGAAGAAATTGCTATTACCCAACCACAAACCTGCAATCAAGCTTGGTTAGGCGCAGGTGGGACTGTTGACACCAACTGGCATACTTTAGATTTGTCTGATTATATTGACCAAAGCGTCCAGGTTCAGTTATTTGACAATGAATCGGGCGGCTGTGGTTTCTTAGCATTTGACCACATTCATATGAGTGCGACTCCGTTGGCACAATAGTAAATTACAGCACAGAGTTCTGTTGGAACACTGTGCTTTTCTCAAAACCTTCCTGAGATCAACCGAGCTAACGCAATATAAACTGCTGAGATTGTTCCAATTTATGCTCGAATAAGTCAAACCTTGCTTCTACAGTAAAAATTGTAGTTGACTTTAATTATATATGAACTAAGTTTCTGAAATTAATTATTTTTATTGATAGATTTACTGTTTTGCAACAAGCGAAAAAGTGTAAATATCGATCAATATGCTGTTAGCAATGAAGGGGAGTTATGCGTAAAGTATTATCGTTTCTATTTGGATTAGCTATGCTCATAGGCATTGCTTGGGGCGGGTATTGGATTATTTCCCAAATTTGGGCACAGTTTAAGTCTTTAGACTCAAAGATCGCGTTGGCAGCTATAACAGCTTTCACCACTGTTACAGTATCAACTTTAACGGTTGTATTAGGTAAGTACTATGAGCGTAAAAAAGACATCGAAGCGCACTTAATACTACAAAATGCAGAGCTTTTTCTTCAAATGGCAAAAAAAAATCCAAAAGTCACATTGGATGATTTAGCAAAAAAAGAGAAGGAGCTTGGCCTAAATGGTTAACAAAGCCATCATGAAGATATACAAAAAGCTTGGTTTGCGTCACTTAGCTCCTAACTCTAGCCAAGCTTTTTATCGTCCAGATAGCGGGCTGTATTTGCCAAGGAAACTATGAAGTTAAACTCACCACATATTCCGTTAGGTATAACCTTTGAAGACGGTTTAGCAATACTAAATACAGTTTCGACTGCAATTGAAAGGTTTGAGAAAGATAACGAGGATTTTTATCAAGTTAGTTCTAACGAATTCTCTTGCGGCTTTTATGTAAAAAATGGTTTCGTAAGCTCTACTTGGTATGATGACTCGCTGGGGCGAGATTCAGAGGAGGGTATTAATTTAAAAGTTACTCTTTACCTACAAAGATACGGCGATATTTCAGATTGGGAAGAAGGTATAAATAACGGTTGGATTCAATTTTTTTCAAATAAAAAGTCTGGTATTGGTTTAGCTTACGGCCTTCATAAAGATGTCATTAGGTTTAATCAAATTGGTAAATAACAAGGCCTTTAAATTGGATTTATAACAATTGTCTTGCTTCTGATGTGGTTCAGATTTTAACCACCCAAAATAAATTATCTTCACAAAAACCGAAATGAAGCGGTGGCAAAGTAACTCAGAAAGTATTTTAAATTTTTTAGACCACTTTTTACCTAATTTAGAAAATGAGTATGGGATTGAATTTGAAAAACAAGACTATTCAAAAGTTCGGAACAGTTGAAGCGTTGGAAAAATTAGTAAAATAAATGGGTGGCAACCTTGCCAGCGACACCTCGGCACATGAGTTATTCGCTGTGGCTGCTACCTTCCGGTCCTGACCAGGTTCACGAACTATCATTGCGAGGGAACCAACAAGGTTACCATAATGAGACGCTGTGCATTATCCATATTCATAGGTGTTTCGCAAGCCTTGTTGCTTAATTTTAGCTTTTTGTCGTCTGAATGCTGTTTTATTCAACAAATTCATGGTTTTTAGTTGAGGGTTAAATCGCATTAATGCTCAATACTGGGTATAATCTTGCCAATTTTTTAAGTTTATAGATAAGAGCAGAGTTGATGGAAAGCTTAACAGTTGCACCTATTACCGCAGTTGACGGTGAAGTGACCATTCCAGGTTCTAAAAGTTTGTCGAACCGCATTTTATTATTAGCTGCACTCGCAAAAGGCGAAACGCACATTACCAATTTATTAGACAGTGACGATATTCGCCACATGTTAACTGCACTTAAACAGTTAGGTGTGAGTTACGAATTATCAGCGGATAAAACTGAATGTAAAGTAACAGGTTTAGCAGGTCCAATTAACTTTGATGGTAGTGCAGAGCTATTTTTAGGTAATGCTGGTACAGCAATGCGCCCATTAGCTGCGGCTTTATGTTTAGGCCAAGGTGAGTTTGTTTTAACAGGCGAGCCACGAATGTTTGAGCGCCCAATCGGCCATTTGGTTGATGCTTTACGTCAAGTTGGTGCTGACATCGAATATTTAAAAGATACGGATTTCCCACCATTAAAAATTAATGCGACTGGTTTAAAAGGCGGTCGTGTTGAAATTAAAGGTAGTATTTCTAGCCAGTTTTTAACTGCTTTATTAATGGCTGCGCCTTTAGCTCAACAAGATTTAGAAATTGTTGTGATTGATGAGTTGGTTTCTAAACCTTACATTGAAATTACTTTAAGTTTGATGAAGCAGTTTGGTGTTGAAGTTGAAAACCAAAACTACCAAGTATTTAAAGTTAAAGCGGGTCAAACTTATCAGTCACCGGGTCGTATTTTAGTTGAAGGTGATGCGTCTTCTGCTTCATACTTTTTAGCTGCTGCGGCCATTAAAGGTGGTACGGTTAAAGTAAATGGTGTTGGTACTAAGAGTGTGCAAGGTGATGCGCGTTTTGCTGAAGTTTTAGAGCAAATGGGCGCGATTGTTGAGTGGGGCGAAGAGTACATTTCTGTAACTAAGAGTGGTCCATTACGTGCGGTTGATGTTGATTTAAACCATATCCCAGATGCTGCTATGACTATTGCTACGGCGGCTTTATTTGCTGAAGGTACTACGGCTATTCGCAATATTTACAACTGGCGTGTTAAAGAAACAGATCGTTTATCTGCTATGGCGACTGAGTTGCGTAAAGTTGGCGCTACGGTTGAAGAGGGTGAAGATTATATTATTGTAACTCCACCAGTTGAGGTGCAAACTGCGGCAATTGATACTTATAACGATCATCGTATGGCGATGTGTTTTAGTTTAGCTGCTATGGGTAAAAACCCTATGATCATTAATGATCCTAAGTGTACTGCGAAAACTTTCCCGAATTATTTTGAGTTATTTGAGTCAGTTGTAAGTCACTAATTATTAGATCTCATATCCCAGAATATGCCCACTTAAATAAGATTTGAGTGGGCTTGCTTTTCCCCACATCATTTCACATTTTTTGAATTGTATTGCGTCAAGTGTGGTGCAATATGTATGGAAATCACTAGAGCATAACTATCACAAAAACGCTGTTTCTAGATTCAAGCAAACTTTGAGTAGATTATTCGTCCCTGAAGGGCAGGCCCTGTCGCCGTCCTTGGCTCCACCTCATCAGACTGCGAAGCGGTGCTTCGGTTCTGATTCGCCCCTGAAAAAGAGATTTTGCTCTAAGTTATTGCACTAGCACTTTCCTACATTTTTATCGCTGTTGTTTATTCTAGTAGCAATAAAAATGCTCGATAAAAGTCCAACTGAATGCTGATTTTCTAAAACTTCACAAGGCAGGGAAGCCTTGTGAGAGCGACCATGGACGGTGTACAGCGCTTTTAGAAAATCATGCTTCAGTTGGGCGTGTTGCCACTGGACCTGAACCCCTTATTAGTTTTTAACTATTAAATCGATAGCTTGATGATTCCATTCAAACTCGACCACAAGTTGTTTTAAATAGGGTAAATAAGTGCTTTTGTGGACTAAATTTGTTTGATTCAACAATACCGAGTTTGGTTCTGCAATATTGTGAATAACCAATTTTATTTGTCGCTGCGCCGGCATACCGTCATAAGCTGTATTTGGACGCTTTGCTGCTAAATTAATCTTTAGATTGTTGTTAGTATGTTCAGCAGTAAAGTTCAGGCGCTCGTACAGACCTTTAGCAAATGCTTCAGGTGTTTCACCGTCATCTTCATACATATAGCCACTTGCTTGGTTAATCGAGTTGCTGTGGTAATAATGCAATGTAAGCTGGTTACTAGTGTAGTTCGCCGCATTGGTTACAGTTTCTACCATAGGGATAAAAGAGCCAGCTTTCACCAAGACAGGAATGGTTTCTAAGTTGACAGGAATTTTGTGTTCAGCACCACCTAGATAGCGGGTGTCATCCCAAAAATCGAACCACTCGCCAGCGGGTAAATAGACAGATTGGTGTTTCACTCCGGCGGTTGTGACTGGCGATACTAACAAGGCATCACCCCACATATAGGCGCTGTTGTTGTTAATTAACTCTAAGTTGTTTTGTTCTTGCAAAAATAGTGGGCGCATTAGTGGCATGCCAGACTGGCTATTTTCAAACGACATAGTGTAGAGATAAGGGATTAACTGGTAGCGTAAATGCACATAACGTCGAATAATATCTTTAGTTTGTTGATCGTGAAATACAGGCTCAGGCGCAATATTTTCTAAGCCATGTGGACGGTATATGGGTTGAAACACACCGTATTGCAGCCAGCGTATATAAGCCTCTGCATCCCAGTTATCACCAACAAAACCACCTAAATCTGAATGGGTATAAGCCAGTCCCATTAAGCCCATTTGCAAACTCAGTTCCACTTGGCCTTTTAAGCCACCCCAGCCTCTTTGCACATCACCTGTCCATGGAATTAACCCATATCTTTGTGAACCAGCGAAACCTGCGCGCATAAATAAAAATAGACGTTTATCAGGAAAGTCGACTTTCTGATTTTCATAAATTAATTTTGCCCACTCATGGCCAAAGGCATTGTGTATTTCATCACCTCGACCTGCTTTATGGATTATATCGTCAGGGTGTACTTCAGGCTCGCCTAAGTCGCCCCACCATCCGGCAACACCTTGTTTCATTAAACCTTGGTATATATTCCAAAACCACTGTTTGGCTTTGTCGTCAAATACATCAACTATGCCTGTATGGCCGAAGTAAAAATCAAATGTTTGTGCTTGGCCTGAGCTGTCTTTGGCCAAAACTTGATTGTCGACCGCGTCTTGCCATTTTTTAGAGCTGGTTAAAATAAATGGCTCTGTGATTAACACTGTATTTATGCCTTGCTGTTGAAAATCTGCCATCATCTTTTCTGGTTGAGGAAATGCTTCTCTGTCCCATTGCAAGTTACCCATGTGGCCTTTAATGTCCTTGCCAAACCAATACAAATCGAAAATAATTGCATCCAGTGGGAAGTCGTCTTCGGCAAATTTACTAACTAAGTTAGTTGCTTCTTGTTCGTTGCGATAACCAAATCGGCTGGCTAAATAGCCAAATGCCCAGCGTGGTGGCATAGGTTGTTTACCTGTTAGCTGTGTATAGGTATTGATGATATTTTTATAATCAGTGTCAGCGACTATGTAATAGGCGAGGCGACCACCAACAGCTTCAAACGACACTGTGTTTGCTTCTGTTTTTGCTAAGTCCATCCAACCTTTGGCTGCATTGTCGAACATTAGCAGGTATTTTTTCGAAGAAATAACCCCGGGCAAACTGTAATTCATTTGCTCAGAGTAGGTTGAATAATCACCATGTGGTTTGTTGTATAGCGGTAGGCGATGGCCACGTCTATCCATACCGAGCACACGCTCGCCACCGCCTAATAATTTTTCGTCATCCGATATTTTAAACTTAACGCCGGAGCCATTTTCCCCGCTGAAAAAACCTTGTTCTTTAACAATCAACTGCTGATGTTTATCAAGGTAACTGATTGTTAGAGGTGATTTTTGGATAAACGCTTGCAGCTCACTCGTTTTTAAAACTAGCTGGTGTTTGTTATTCAGCAGTTGAGCGGGTGATGTGGTTAACTCGGGTAGTAAGCTGAATGACGCGGGGTGTTTTTTCCCCTCAGGTTGGAACTCTGTTTCAATTGCGTTGTTTGCTAGCACTCTAACAATAATTTTGCCATCGTCTGCTTGAATGATCAGCTGACCGGCATTATAGCTGTGCGATATATAATCTCTTGCCTGTAGTGACCATGCAAAACAAAAGCACAATAACGCAAAGATTATTTTCAATAGTGAATTATGTTTTATCATTTCTGTAAAACCTCATGTTTTAACCTTTAAAGGTGTTAATTAACTTTATATTTACACTATTCTAAAACGATTAAGTTGGCTATTGATTTACTTAGCTTCACATTTGAATACGTATGCAGCGAAAAATGGGTGCCGATTTTTTAAATATAGAGTCTTTAAGTTAAATAGGTAAATTTTTGAAATCATGTAGGTGGGTAATGCAGTTAGTTAAACTATACATAAAGCTCTTATTTATAAGTGCTTTTTCTCTAATGAGCTTGTTGGCTCAAGCTCAAAGTAACAGTGAAACCATTGAGGTGTTGTCACCAAATGGACAAGTTAAGGTCAGTTTTTTACTAGAGCATGGCAGTATTTATTATCAAGTTGGCTTTAAAAATATGCCAATTATCAATAAATCATCACTCGGGTTTGAGCTATTGGATAAGCCCCAGCTTGCACAAAATTTCAAAATTGTTGCCAGTGAACAAACTCAAGTCAATCAAAGCTGGCAAGCTGTTTGGGGCGAAAATGCCCAAGTTGAAAATAATTACACTCAAGCCATTATCCGCTTGGCGCAACAAGACCAATTATCTAGGCAGTTAAATATACATTTTCGGGTATTTAACGACGGTGTAGGCTTTAGATACGAATTTCCACAACAGCCCAATTTAACCTCTTTTGCAATCAGCAAAGAACTGACTCAGTTTGCAATGGCAGAAAATTACACTGCCTGGTGGATACCTGCATATAGAGATCAGCGCTATGAGTATCAATATTTAAAATCAGCGCTCAGCAGTATAGATTACGCACATACGCCTTTGTTAATGCAAAACAAAAAAGTCGCAGTTGCCATTCACGAAGCCGCGTTAGTTGATTACGCGTCTATGACCCTTAAATTATTGACCGATAATCACAAAACACTGGAGGCAGATTTAGTGCCTTGGGCAAATGGGGTAAAAGTATATGCGCAAGCACCTATGTCGACCCCGTGGCGAACCATTCAAGTTGCTGATAGTGCAGTGCAACTTATTAATTCGAATCTGATTTTGAATTTAAATGAAGAGAATAAATTACAAGACGTCAGTTGGATTGAACCAAGCAAATATATGGGTATTTGGTGGGAGATGCATATTGGGCAAAAGTCATGGAGTCCGGGACCTATGCAAGGTGCGACAACTGAACGAGCAAAACAATATATTGATTTTGCGGCTAAGCACAATATTAAAGGTGTATTGGTAGAAGGTTGGAATAAAGGTTGGGAAGGCAACTGGTGGGAGCGAAAACCAACTTTTATTTTTGACCAAGCTGTAGATGGTTTTGATTTGGCTCAGGTCAGCCAATATGCTCAAGAAAAAGGTGTTGAACTTGTAGGCCATCATGAAACTGCAGCCGGTATCGCCCACTATGAAGCACAAATGGAACAGGCATTTGCCTATTATCAAAAACACGGTATTCGCTCAGTAAAAATGGGGTATGTAGGCACTCGCGTAGATGGTGGCGAATGGCATCATGGCCAGTTTATGGTACGCCACTTTAATAAGTTAATTAAAACTGCAGCCAAATACCAAATAATGGTTAACGCGCATGAAACCATTAAAGATACTGGCTTGCGTCGTACTTACCCAAATATGATGACGCGAGAGTGCGTGCGTGGTATGGAATATAATGGTGGCAGTCCAGACGGTGGCAACTTGCCTAACCACACTGTGATCATTCCATTTACCCGTGGGTTGTCAGGACCGACAGACTTTACCCCTGGGATCTTCAATTTTGCTTATCAAGAAAAACGGCCAAATAATCGGGTACCGACGACACTTGCTAAACAGTTGGCTTTATATGTAACTATTTATAGCCCACAGCAAATGGCTGCCGATTTACCTGAAAACTACCAAGATCACCCTGCATTTCAGTTTATCTACGACGTTCCGACTGATTGGCGTAAAAGCATCGCATTGGCTGGAGACGTTGGTGAATATTTAGTGGTTGCTCGCCAAGACAAACACAGTGAACAATGGTTTTTGGGTGCAACCAGTAATGAAGACGCACGTAACCTCAGCGTGCAACTTGATTTTTTACCTAAGGGACAAAAGTTCAAAGCTGTTATTTATGCCGATGGTGCAAATGCGCATTGGCAACATAATCCGGCTGCTTACCAGATAACTAGCCAGCAGGTTACAGCTAAATCAAACCTTTCACTGCAACTTGCAGCGGGTGGTGGCGCGGCTGTTCAATTTATACCTGTTAATTAATTGCTACAAAATACAAGGATGTATTTCTATCTTCTATACTTAGGGTTTTCCGTTGACCGTTAGAGCAAGAGTGATCCTATTTAGATATTGGTTAAAACTTTGTATTTGTATCACAACTTTTACTGTATATGCGCAAGATGCAAATGTGAGTTTGGACGACTATTTACAGCAATTAACTCAGCTACACCAATTGCAACTGGTGTACGAGTCGCGGTTAACTCAAGGAAAATCTGTTACAGCAACACAGCTCAAGCTAATGCTTGAGCAAGTTGCTTTTCAAAAGCCACTCTCGCAAATATTACAACAGCACAATTTAACATTTAAGCTGTTGAATAATGGCACTCTCATTATTGTTGAAGCTAAGCAATCGTCAGCTAATTTAGCTGTCACTCAGGTTAAAAAACGCAGCTCGAAACACAAGTTACCCATGGAAAAAATAGTGGTAACTGGGATCAATTTAGCCAACAAATTTTCTTTGTTTCAAACTGCCTATCCAGTCAGTGTTATTAGTGAAAGTGATACCGAATTACAGCAATCATCCTCTGCAGCCGAGGTACTAGCTAAAGTGCCGGGATTATATCTAGAGCGCTCTGCTGGTACTGTTGGCAATAACGCCTACACTAGAGGTCTACCCAATGATAACTTTAGATATGTACGCATGTTGGAAGATGGCTTGCCCAGTTTTGAAGAAGGGGCAGGCGCTTTTACCAATGCTGATATTTTTATTCGCATGGACAAAAGCATTGCCCGTATAGAGGCGGTAAAAGGTGGCTCTGGTTCAATAGTCGCGTCTAATGCAGCTGGTGCGACTGTGAATATAGTTAATAAAAAAAGCACTGATGTCGCAGAAGGCGAGTTTGTTTGGACAACAACGGATTTTGGATTGCAAAGGCTAGATGTATTTGCCGCATTACCTATCACGGACGCTGTTTCTGCGCATGCCGCTGGGTATTGGAGCAATGGTCAAACAGTGCGTGAGTTACCATTTAACTTGCCCGCTGGTGGACAGGTTAAATTCGGCATCACTTATGTTGATGAACTGGCCGATGTACATTTTAACTTTAAACGTATTCACGATCACAATGTGTTTTATCCCGCTGTACCTATGCGCAACCAAGCGCAGGGTTTTGCGAATTTAAATCCAATTAAAAGCAGTTATATGTCTGCTGATATGGCTGAACTCAAGTTATTTGATGGTCAGGGGCAGAGAAAAAGTGTTTCAAATTTAGAGCAGGGGGTTGAAAGCAGTTTATCTAGTTATACTTTTTTGACCACTTTGAGACTAAGCCCAAATTGGCAGCTTGATAACAAGTTAAGGTACGTGACTGGCTCAATTGATTTTTCTGCTGCTTTTTCTGGTGGTGCTAGGCTTGCTGATCTATCCAGTGAATTAGCGGATATTCAAGCTGACTATACTCAGGTAGATAGCTTTCGTTTTGCTTATTTAGCCGAGCCGCAACAACTAGTCAGTTTGCAACAGTTGCCGAATCAATTGCTCAACGATGTCGGCATATGGCGCTCGCAAGTAGACTTAAATAATTGGATTAACGACATTAATTTAAATTACCTCTGGCATGGAGAAAACGATTTAAGCCATTCACTGACGTTAGGTTATTACCATAGCCAGTTTCAACAAACACAATTGTGGAATTGGCAATCTGTTGTGACTGAAGTAGTTGATAGTGCTCGACTGATTGATATCTTTGCAGTTGATAAAAATGGCCAAGTTGTTGTGCCCTACACAGACAAAGGTGTATGGAAGCATCACGCAAATTTAGCCGAGTTTGCGGATGATGTGACTTATTCAGCTTGGTATTTGGTCGACAACATTCAACTGAGCGACACACTGCGACTCGATCTGGGTTATAGATATCAAAGCGTTGATAAAAAGGGTTTTGTGCGGCCAACAGAGCAGAAAAATTTACGTACAGATGAAACTGATGCTTGGATTTTACAGCAGGTCAGTGTTTTTCAGCCTAAGGTCGAACCTTATGTTTATGCTGCAGATGCCCGTGCTTGGACTCTTGGTCTAAATTACGATTGGTCTGAACAGCTGGCTTTTTTTGCTCGCTATAGCTCAACATTTCGTATTACCGCCGAGTTTGCCCAGTGGTTTGATTGTTGTCAGCCGATAGAAAAAAATATTTCCTTGATTGAGCTTGGCAGTAAATTAAACCAAGGCAAGTTGTCTGCTTTTGTCACTTTATTTGCCAACGACTTCCCTGAGATAGCAATATCCAATCAAATAATTGACGAAGAAACTCAACAAGTGGTCATTGAGTCGGCGAACGCAGGTTCAAAGGCGCACGGGGTTGAGTGGGACTTGTATTGGCAAGCGCTGCCTTGGCTCGACTTTACCTTTAGCGGCTTTGTTCAATCATTAAAATACAGTCGTTTTGATTCAGTGCAAGGTGACTATCGCGGTAAACAAATTGTTCGTCAGCCAAATTATCGGTTAAATCTACAAAATAAATATTATTGGTCACAAAACCAGCATTTTATCTATGTCGCTGCAGAGCTAGTGGGGCGGCGCTATCAAGATGCTGCCAATACGCTTGTGTTACCTGCGTATGCTATCTGGTCGCTGGGCGGTGCATTTCAGCTAAACGAAGACTGGTCGCTTAATTGGGTGATCAATAATTTAACCAATGAATTGGCCTTAACCGAAGGCTCTCCCAGAGCGAGTCAAGTACTGGCACATCAAACTGACTATTTTGTTGGTCGTGCTATCGACGGCCGCAATAGCCATATTTCTATCAAATATAGGTTCTGGTAAAAGAATTTTGCACAAAACAGGTACCGATATTTGGGTTTTTCACTCATATATTAATAGAAGCGTGTTTTAACTTCTTTCTTCGATAAATTGCTAGGAAATATCAGCCAATGTGGGCAAGTAAAATTGCAAGTATATATCAGGAACATAGGTCGTCACTGCACAGATTTATTGCCAGTAAACTTGCAGATAGCGAGCTGGTAAAAGATATTGCCCAAGAGGCGTATTTGCGTTTGTTGAGAGTCGACAATAGCAAGAATATAGATAACCCACAGGCTTATCTGTTTACCATTGCGCGCAATTTGCTCAACGAACATTACGCGGCAAAAAAACACAGCAAAGTTTCGCTAGATGATGAAGTTAAACAAGCAGAACTCGCTGAAGTACTGGTTGATCACCGCTTGGCTGAACACGAAGTGGATAGCTTACAAAAAGATTTAATTCAGGCAATTGCAGTATTGCCACAAATTCAGCAACAAGTCATTTTAATGCATCGTCGAGACGGTATGACCTATGACGAAATAGCCAATAGTTTAGGTACAACCAAAGGTATGGTTAAAAAACATTTAGTTAAAGCAGTGGTGCAGTGTAAAGCATATTTGAGGAAATGTGGTTATGAACAGTAAATTTGATGATAACTACAGTGAAATTACTGAAGAAGCCGCAACTTGGTTAGTTGAACTACAAGAAAATGAAAACCAAAGTGAGCGAGCAACAATAACGCAAAATCAAGCGTTTATGCAGTGGTTGCAGCGCTCACCTATACACGTGCGTGAATTTTTAGCTGTGTCGAGCATGTGGCATGAGCTTGGAATGCTTGACGAAAAACAGTATCGCCAAATTGAACAGCAGTTAGTGATTGAGCAGCAGGATAATGTCACTAAGTTATCTACAGACTACCAGCACAGCCAAGTGGTAAAGGCTAACAAAACACCGGCAAAACTCACTTGGGTTATGTCGTTAGCCGCAAGTGTATTGTTTGTATTGTGGTTGTCGTTTTTTCAGACAAGCAGTTATCAAATTGAGTCGCATTCGACTCTAGTTGGTCAGCAAAAGCAGCTAATATTAGATGATGCTAGCCAAGTTAATTTAAATACCGCCACTAAACTTGCGGTTAAGTTTACTGAGAAAGTTAGAGCAATTGAATTATCTCAAGGTGAAGCGTTATTTTCTGTACGCAAAAATAACCAACGGCCCTTTGTTGTTGATGCAACCGAGGCGAAAATACAGGTGGTTGGCACAGAATTTAATGTGAAAAAATTTACCGCCAATAATACCAACAAAGTTGAAGTTTTTGTTGTTGAGGGCATTGTGCGGGTTAAATCAAATTATAGTGATGAAGAAATTACCTTAACCCAAGGGCAAGTTGCGATTGTTTCTGCACAGGCTGTTGATGGTCGATATATTCATGTTTACGACAAAGGACAGTCACCAGTTGCTTGGTTAGAAGGCAAAATTGTCTTTAACGCCCAACCTTTAGATGAAGTAGTTGCTGAGTTTAATCGTTACTCTCATCAAAAGATTGTTGTTAACTCAGAGCAATTAACCAATGTTGTGATAACCGGGGTTTTTGCTACCGCAGATAGCCAGGCACTTATTGATTATTTGTCTGAAATCAAAAATATCCAGGTTGAGCTAGCGCCAAATGGCGACAAGGTTATCAGCTTGAATAAATAAGCTTAAAATAATTTTCTGGTTTTCAACTCGCTCCTCAAAGCATAGTTGAATCTTTAGGTTGTATGTTTCCAATGGCAGCATACAACCTTTTTTTTAGAAATTATAATTCAGTGCCTTAATAACAATCGAGCGCAGCGCCCACTTTTAATTGGTAGTCTTTTTAAAAAGAGATTGAATGCAAATTACACAATATGTTTTGAAGAACGGGCTGTGGGTTCGGCCTTTGACCAACTCTGAGCATTCCAACTAGCACCGGCCAATACAAAGCTTCTAGAGTTTGAGTTAACTGAAACCGCTTTGTTTTCTGATCTCGGCTATGTTCAAGAAGTTATTCAACGATTTAAACATTACGGCATTCAATTTTCAATTGATGATTTTGGTACAGGGTATTCTTCTTTCGGGTATTTACAAAGTTTAGATATCGATTATTTAAAAATTGATCTGAGTATTATCCAAGCCTTGGGCACCAATCCAAAATCAGCCGCAATCGTCAAAAGTAGGATAGATGTTGGAGTTAACCTTGGTTTAAAAGTTATTGCTGAAGGTGTTGAAAACACTAGTAAGGCAGAAGGTTTGAGGGCAATGAAGTTTCATTGTGGCCAAGGGTATCTTTATGCTCGACTCTGCGAAGAGTCTCAGCTGATCGCATTGCTATCATGAGGTACGTCCTCGAGACTAGACCTAAAAAACTAATAAGTCAGCGTAGATAGCGATATATCATCTATAGTTATTCGAATTCTTCACCTCTCTTGTGGTTAGAAGCCGACAATGGCATTTAGTTCGACTTCTTATGAGTAATTCAGGTTAATTGGGAAATAAATTTGCACAAAACAGGTGCCGATATTTGGTATTTTTACTCATCTGTTTAGAGAAGCAAGCGGTAGCTTTTTATCAACTAATTGCTATTGCCTCTGGATCTTGGCTTTTACTTTAAATAAGACGCTTAACGCCATATTGTTTTAAAGGATATTATATGAATTTAACTTTATTTTTAATTTGGATTGTTATGAAAAGCATTGTTATTACCTTCGTACTGTACGTATCTACTGTTTCAATCGGTTTTACCGATGAGTTGGTAGAAAGTGACACTTTAGTCAGCAAAGATCTTCAGATTAAAAGCGTGTATAAAGCGAATGATTTAACTTTTCTTGTGATTTGCCAAAATAATACAAACGGGAGCGTGTCAATCGAAGAAAATCAAATTTGCACATTTTCTGAAGACAACAATAAAAATTTCTGTAATTTGGCCACGAAGTGGACTTTGGATGATGCTTTGAGTTATGTATGTAGCCAGCCCTCAGCTAAATAAAACCTCTCTATACACAAAAAAGGATAAGTTATGGAATGGACTTATTGCAAGATAGTCGCAATCGCTTGTTGTTTGACCACAATGGCACTCAATGTCAATGCATCAGAGACTAACTTTGAAACCGGATTCGGTCAGTTTACAAATCCCGCTAGTGGCTCCGGCTATAAAAGTTTCACCCGACGAACAGGGGCGACACCATCCGGTGGAACCGGTCCTAACTCGGGCGCTGAAAATAGCAATTATTATGTCTATATGGAAACCTCCAGCGGAGCCGCTCACTATGCTGGGGATACTGCAATATTGACCTCAGGTTCAGCCACAGCCAGTCACGTATCATTCTATTATCATATGTATGGTCTTGATATCGGCACGTTGGCTGTTGAAATATTAGATGGTAGTGTTTGGCGTCCGATCTGGCAAATATCCGGACAACAACAAACTAGCGCCTCTGCCCTTTGGGTAAAACAAACGCTGGCACTTTCACTTAAACCTGAAGTGCATAAAGTACGCTTTGTCACAATTGCTAAAGGTGGATACAGGGGGGATATTGCTATTGATCAAATAAAGTTTGAAAGCCCGACAGAGCCAAACCTAATATATCAATACGATACACTTGGGCGCTTAACCCTAGTTGAAGATAGCATAATTGGAAATAAATCATACGATTATGACCCTGCTGGTAATCGCAAAACGGTGACGGGAAATAGTTCAACGCCACCTGAAAACACACCGCCAGTCGCAAAAAATGACAGTGTGTATTTATACGGGCTATATCAGACAGTGAAGGTCAATGTGTTAGCAAATGATACAGACGCGGACGGTGATAACTTAAACATAACCGCGATAAACAATTCGGACGGGCGTCTCTCAGTTTCAAACGCTGGAGGAGGAAATATTAATGTTATGGTCGTTTATAGCTCATCCTCTTCATTCTCTACTGGTTTCACCTATACAGTGAGCGATGGAACATCACAGAGTACAGCCACTGTTTCTGTATATTTTTCTAATTATTAACTAACAGGGAGGATGATTAAATGAATTCTAGTAGTCACTCAAACCATTCATTTATTAATAAATTGAGCGTTTTAACATTATTGGTTGTGATGGCGTTCCACACCAAGAGCGCAAATGCTCAGGAAGATTTAGGGCCGCCATTGGATAGGGCTGCAACAGATGAAGCGAATGTGAATTTACTGTCAGGACAACCGGTATTTACCCAAACAGACTTAAAAATAGGACATGGGAATTTATCACTGACTCACACATTTAGTAGTTATGCTGGTTTTTTCGCTGGTTTTTATGACAATAACTACCAATTTAAAATTGCTTTCAATCCGGCAAGTTCACTGACTACTGTAAATATAGGTGGGCATGTTGAATATTTTTATTCCTCATCCGGACAGTACCGTTCGTACCGTGGCAGTGGTAGCTCACTGGAAGGGAATTTTACAGATGGTTTTATATACACTGATAAAACAGGAATGAAACTGTTAACACAGAGTCAATCTAATAATCGGTTTTCAGGTTATGCCCAACTGGTTTATCCCAATGGGTTTACTGTCAATTTTATGCCGAATGGTATCGAAACTAACAATGGATTACAGTTCAGGTATGAATATCTCAGTGGTTTACCGAAAAAAATGTCAACTATTCAAGCGGTCAACGTGGCATATGAATATTGCCCTCCTGCTTCAAACAGCTGTCGTTACAACATCAACTGGCCAAAGGTTGAGTATACGTGGCCTTCAGATGAAGATTTCTCTTCTGATGATGGTAGAGAAATCACCTTTAAAGTTAAAGATCCCGAAGGTGTCATGACACACTATATTCAAAAATACTACATTCCAAGTTTTGGCCCTTCAAGAAAGTATCTGAAGGTTATCCGCGTAGAGGAAAGTGGTAGTACCCAACCGAATCGAACTTATGATTATGCCGAAAATTATGAGTGTCACGCAGATCCATCTGTTCCTATGCCATATTGGAACTGTACTGATCCAATATTTCTGGTGTGGAAGGCCAATATTAATGGACGTGCTTATACTTATGATTTTAACTTTTCATCCAATAGTGTTGGCTCAAGTGGCTCTGTTCAAACACTACATGGTCAGGGGACTGGGCCTAAAGGTACAAGTACAATAAGTGCCTACCATCATAGCAGCGTCTCCCTGCCAACTATCTCTCAGTCGTCTTGGTATGGCACAGGAAGTGCGTATTACACACCAGATAGTAGCAACAGAATATACCAACTAACTGACCAAGGAATTAAAACTACCTATGAGTATGGTCCCCGTGGAAATATTACAAAACGCATTCAGCATCCAGCCAGTAATTCAACGCCAGCGTTGTCGGACATTATTCAAGAAGCGGGCTATCCAGATACATGCGACAATTTGAAAACCTGCAACAAACCGCTTTGGACAAAAGATGCTAACGGCAATGTAACAGATTATGAATATCACCAAGAATCTGGCCAAATTCGTAAAATAACTAAACCATCTGACGAAAATGGTATTCGGCCAGTCACGCACTATCAATATGAACAGAAATATGCGCGCTACTACAAAAATAACGCAACAACAATTGAACAAGCCGACTCACCTATATGGTTGTTGACTAAAGAAATTACATGTATTGCCAAAGCAGCAACAGAAACGGGTTGCCAAGCTGGAGATGCTCTAACCACAACTTACGAATATGGCAAAGACACAGAGGCTAATAATTTATGGTTGACAGGAACTGTTGCTGCTTCTGCGTCAGGTGAAAGTCGCCGTACTTGCTATGAGTACGATATGTATGGCAACCAAATAGGTGAAATTTCACCAAGTGCAAATTTAACTGAGTGCCCATAAGGATATAAAAATGAACATAATTAAACCATTATTAGCCTTAATTACTCTAGTTAGTTTTTGTGCCACAGCTTCTCAAACTGCAGGTTTATACAAATCAGCTAAACGTTACAATTTAGGGGGGCAGTTAACTGCTACGATTGAGGCAGCTCCAGATAGCGCTGGTTCGTTAAAATATTTAGCCACTCGCCAAATTTATAATTCACAAGGCTTGGTATCCATATCTGATGTAGGTTATTTGACCAGTTGGCAAGACGAAACAGTTCAACCTAAAGATTGGGTTGGATTTGTGATAAAGACTAGAACTGAAAACGAATACGACGGACTTGGACGAAAAACGCTTGAAAAAGTATCGTCCTCAGATGGAGTTATTCATGCGCTAAAACAGTTTAGTTACGACCAATATCATAGGGTTGAATGTGAAGCGATTCGAATGAATCCAACCACTTTTTATTCGTTGCCTGAAAGTGCCTGCACTCATACAACCAAAGGTGATTTCGGGCAAGATAGGATTACAAAATACAGCTACACCAAATTTGACAAGGTCGCAAAAATAACCAAAGCGTACGGTACAAGTTTGCAGCAAGACTACGCCACTTATACATACAATAAATATTGGCAGAAAGAATATATTACCGACGCTAACGGTAATAAAGCCTACCATGAGTATGATGATTATGGCCGTTTACACCGTTGGTACTTCCCCGACAAAACCACAGGTTCTGGCAACTACAACCTAAACGATTACGAAGAATACGGTTACGACAACAACGGCAACCGTACCTCATTACGTAAACGCGATGACCGTACAATATCTTACCAATATGACAACTTAAATCGCGTCATTAAAAAAGATTTACCAAGCACAACAGAAGATGACGTTTATTACCAATATGACTTACGCGGTTTACAAACTCATGCAACCTTTGCCTCAAAAACAGGCAAAGGGCTTGAAACTAAATACACACCATTTGGTGAAATTGAATATACGATAAACAATAGTAGCGGGCGCAGTTATAAAGTTAGCCATACCTACGACAAAAATGGCAATAAGAGGACAGTAAAATACCCAGACAACAAAGTATTTACTTATGAATACGATGGGTTAAACCGCCAACAATATATTAAAGATGACAGCAGCAATACTTTACTGACCAACGTATACAACAACTTTGGTGAGTTAACCAATGCAAATAGAATTAACACAGCGAACACAGCTTTGGGCTACAGCGATATTGGTCGGTTACAAAGTTTAAACCATAATTTATCGAGCACAGCGAATGATGTTACCTTTAGCTATGGTTATAACCCAGCAAGCCAATTAACAACTTATAACATTAGCAACACAGCCTACCACTTTGACCAAACTCAACAAAGTGAGTCGTACCAAGTTAATGGCTTAAACCAATATACAGGTGTTGGCAATAAAATATTTGGTTACGACGACAACGGCAACTTAACATCTGACGGCAGCAGTAATTTTAATTACGATATTGAAAATCGTTTAATCAGTGTAACAGGTGCAAAAAGCGCAAGCTTTAAATACGACCCCATGGGTAAGTTATATGCCTATACAGCAGGTGGAACAACCAAATATTTTGTTTACGATGGTGATGCATTAATAGCTGAATACAATAGCAGCGGCACTATGTTAAACCGCTATGTGCATGCAGTTGGCGCAGATGTGCCTGTTGTAGCATACAATGGCTCTAGTACATCACCAAGCAATGCGCAGTTTTTACACTCAAACCATCAAGGCTCGATAATTGCGCATAGCCATATATCAGGTGCATTACAGTTTAAAAATACCTACGACGAATACGGCGTACCTAACGGCAGCAACCAAGGTCGTTTTGGTTATACAGGGCAACTTTACCTCAAAGAAATTGGTTTATACCACTACAAAGCAAGAGTATATTACCCACAGATAGGCCGCTTTTTGCAGACCGACCCAATTGGCTATGAAGACCAAATGAATCTTTATGCGTATGTGGGTAATGATCCGTTGAATATGAACGATCCTAGCGGCGAATCTGGTGTGTCCCCATTTTCGATGATGAAGGCCAATCAAGGAGTTCGAGAAATCGCTGCTTCCAATCCTTCATTTCATAAAAATGCCACTATGGTTCAAGCTGCAGCTGTTGTAGCTGTTGCAGCGATGATCAGCCCAACAGTTGCAATCGCTACTGAAATAGCAGCTGTTAGCTCTGGGGAATTACCCACCGCTAGTGTTGCGATAGCCGGGTCTAGGCAAGGGGCAGATTTTATTGCGTCGGCTGATGGTGCTGTGGTCCATAACTCCACATCAGCGGTAAGAGAATCGCTTGAAGGTGCAGGAATGTCGGGAACAGCCGTTACAAACAAAGCTGGCACAGAGGCTGGAACAATCCATAATGTACCTGATATGAAGATGGATGTTAGAGTCATGGATGGGGGGCCTAATCATCCGCCCAGAATTGTGACTTCTAGGCAAGGTTCTTCACAAGCTGTTAATCCGGCTAATGGTCAAAATTTTGGAAACTTGAAAAAAGCTGAGCAAAGGGCTAGAAGTCACTTAGAGGTTAATCAATAAGATGGTATTAACAGATATCGAATCCGCTAATAAAAAGTTAAATGCTCAGCTTGTTGGAGCGCAGCTAGACAAAATTGCAGTATCAAGCATCGAGTTTTCTATGTGCTTTATGACTAAATCTATGCCTATTAGAGAGATCTGGGTAACGACAAGTGGCAGAGCTGCCTCGAGTAGTCAGGAAGAGCGAGAAGACTTCTTTGAGCAACGAGGTGCATTTTTATCATTAGCATACAGCTTGATCGGAAATTCAATATCAAAAATTGGTACGAATGAAGAAGGCTGCTTATCAATAACTATTGGTAAAGAAAGGATTGTCATTTCGCCTGATGAAGAGTGCTTTGAGGAAATTTGGTCAGTTACTCCAGATAATCATTCTCCGTATCAGGAGTATGATTGGTTCGTAACTTACACGGACGATAATGAGCTATTGACCAAGTAACATGTTGTGTAGTGTACTTTTCCCAAATTAGTGTAGCACGCTTTTTTGCCATCATAACGTTTGTCGGATAGGCGATGATCATTACTGACAAAAAACAATGGCTTAAAATTTTGCTTTACCAAATTACGCGTTATAAATAATTGGCTGAAGTGGATGGTAATTGAGTAAAAAAATCGCGGGATCGTTCGATGGAAGTGAGGTAAATTACAGCAGCTTTACAGGCCATCGCAGGTAAAGGGTATAGTGGCAGTAAAATTGCAGCAAGCATGGTAATTGGCTCTACGACAGGTGGATTATCTGTTGCTGGTAAGGCCCTAACCTCTGCCGTCACATCCGTTCCCGGAATAGGCAATGCATCTTCGATGTCTAAAATTACAAGTGATGCAGTCTCGTCTAGCGTTGAAAGTGCCGCTGGAAAGGTGTTCACGCAAGAAGCTAGTGAAGGAATGGGGCAACTTGCTGGCGACACCGCTGGAGCTTTGGTAGGTAGCGGTGTAAAAGGTGCGGAAAACTGGGCTAAAGAGGATGATAAAAAATGACACTCAGCAATATGCAAGTTTTTAAAAAACTTTGGTTAATCGCTTTCAAACCGCTATATGTGATTATGCTAGCTGTGCTTGCATATAGAACAGGTATTTTGTTTTGGCATGGTGAGGGAGAAGATGTATCTGTTGGAAGTGTTGTAGTGGGCCTAAGTATTGCAACTGTTGGAATAGCCGTTGTTTCAGCCTTAATTGCGTTGCCTTTTGTCAAATTAAAAAGGAAGGAATAGTACAAATTAGAAAACTCTAAAACTGTGAATCTAAAGCCTCGTTAGTTGTTGTTTACAAAAATAACGTCATACTTTTTACTGATCTGATCCAATGGCTGCATACAACCTTTTTTTTACAAAAAATAAAATTATTTTAAAAATCTACTAAAATAAAGGTACCGTTTTTTTATTAGAACCATCTTCTAACTATAAGCGGGTTTTTCTCTCGCTTTAAACTGAAACGTTTAAGTATAAAAATAGGATACGAGATATGTTCAATTTCAAACCAAACTTATTCACATTAGCTTTTGCTTCACTCGGGTTTTCAGCAGCGACAGCTTACGCAGAGCAAGCACAGCTGAGCGAAGCTGACGAGGTAATCCAAGTAAAAGGCATTAGAGGATCATTAATTAGAGCTCAAGCCGTTAAAATGGAGAGTGATTCAATTGTTGAAGCTTTATCAGCCGAAGATATAGGTAAATTACCCGACTCATCAATTGCTGAATCTTTGTCGCGTTTACCTGGATTGTCGGGTGAGCGAGTCGGTGGACGTACTTCAGGTATTTCTGTACGTGGTTTCAAAGAAGATTTTACCGGCACAACTTTGAATGGCAGGGAGTTAATAGGCATTGGTGATAATCGTGGCGTTGAATACGATTTATATCCTTCAGAAATTATGACAGGTGCAACCATTTATAAAACCTCTGATGCCAGTTTAATGGTACAAGGCATAGGTGGTACAGTTGATTTACAAACTGTTCGCCCATTAGCTGCTTCAGAAACCTTAACCTTAAACGGTAGTTTTGAGCTGAATGGTGGTGAAACTGACAACCCAGAGTTTGACAATAAAGGGCATAGGCTGGCTTTATCATTTGTCACAAAAACAGCAGATCAAAAATTAGGTTTGGCGTTAGCTTTAGCCAGCGCGGAATCACCTAATAATCAAAGAAAATATGGTGTTTGGGGTTATAGCACCAATGATGATGGCCAAGTTTTACCCAACGGTTTAGATACACAAGCGATTAGCACTGTATTAAAACGCGACGCAATTTCTGCCATAGTTCAATGGCGACCAAATGATGATTTAGATATCACTTTTGATGCGCTATCTATTGATTACGCCGACTCAGGTGTACTTAGAGGTTTTATAGAACCATTTGCATCAACCAACTTGTCTGGCGAGGGGGCGTTTGTTCAAGGTACACAAATAAACGCCAACCCGGTACTGCGCACAGATCCGCTGAAAAAAGATGGCGAGCTTAAAATTATTGGCGCCAATGTGAAATATCAGTTATCAGACGATTGGTCGCTGGCACTTGATATCGCAAATAGTCAATCAGAAAAGCGCGATTTACGTGGCGAGTCATACGCAGGTTTAGCGCGCTCTGGTAAATTAAATTCATCTGAATTTGGTCAGCGTGATTTTGCGATGTCACCAGACGGCGTTATGTTTAGCGGCAGTGAAGGACTGGACGCTTTTTCAGATCCCGCTTTGTTACAGCTTGCTGGTCCACAAGTTTGGGGTGGCGGTATGGCAAATATTGCTGAACAGTTCGAAACCGACGAATTACAAGCAAATGGCAACCCTTACAGCTTTTTAAATGCGCAAGATGGCTTTTTAAACTACGCCGATTTTTCTGAGGAGTTAACCTCAGCTAAATTAGAGATAGCCAAATACATTGAATCAGGTGTGTTTAGCAAGTTTATTGCTGGCGTATATGTCAGTGACAGAACTAAAGAAAAGGTGAATAAAGGCTTTTTTGCAACAGCTGACTCATACCCATTTTCGCAGTCAATCCCACAAGAATACTTGTATTCAGGCTTGGCTGATTTAACTTGGGCTGGTTTAGGTGAAGTGGTCGCATACGACGGTTTTGCACCTTACTTTGACGGAACCTATGTATTGAATGATGCTGGTTTGTTAGAGCCAGATCGATTGGGTGATACTTTTGTAGTTAACGAAGAGGTGACAACCTTATATACCAGATTAGACTTTGACACTGAGTTTGCAGGTTTCCCTGTAAAAGGTAATTTAGGTTTACAGCATGTTTCGACCGAACAATCTTCTTCGGGTTACATAGGGATAGTTGGTGCTAATTTTGCTGTGTGTGATGACGATAATAACGCTGTGGTTGACTCAAGCTGTGAGCTTTTTGTTTCAGACAAATATAGCCATCTGTTACCGAGTTTAAATTTGAGCGTTGAGCTAGCGGATGACCAATATTTAAGATTGGCCGCCAATAAAACCATTAGCCGTGCGCGTATTGATCAAATGAAAGCATCAGGCTTTGTAAAGTTTGATCAAAATATTGATTTAATCACAATTCCTAACTCACCTGAAGATGTTGAGCGTTATGGTTCACCCTGGAGTAAGTTCTCAGGTAATCCGACTTTACGCCCGTTAGAAGCGAATAATTTGGACATTTCATACGAAAATTATTTCAGTGATGATGCTTATATTTCCATTACCGGTTTTTACAAAGACTTGGTTAATTGGACGCGTGACGGTAACCAATTGATTAACTTCCGCAATGATGAAACAAATGAAGGCGCTGATTATTTTATTGCTGGTTTCCATGAACGCACCATTGACCAAGATGGTGTCTATGGACCTGCTGACCAAGAGTATAAACAGGGCGATGCAGTTACCCCGCCTGATTATGGCTACTATTCATTTTTTGAAGATGGCTTAACTGGCTCGGTAAAAGGTGTTGAAGTAGCAGCTAATTTGCCTTTGGAGCATTTTGTAAAAGCATTAGATGGCTTTGGTATTGCAGCTTCAACTACTTATATTGACGCTGAACTAGAAGATGGCTCAGCTATTCCTGGTCAGTCTGATAAAACTCATTCTGTGACTGCATATTATGAACAAAGTGGTTTTGAATTCAGAGTGGCTGCGACTCAACGTTCTGAATTTTTAACTTATCAAAGAGGTGGCTCTAATAAAATTGAAGCGGCACAACGCGAAGGGGTTACGCTAGTTGACGCACAAATTAGCTACGACTTCTCTGGAAGCGACATTGAATTTTTGCACGGTTTAAGAGTGTCTTTACAAGGCACAAATTTAACCGATGTGGATGAAGAAAGTTCTAATGACGACGGTATTATTACGCTTCGCCGCCAGTTTGGTCCTTCATATATGTTAAACATTAACTATGCGTTTTATTAAGCTGAATTAATTTTTACGTTAAGTTGGATTGATAGCAGATAAGAGGAAATCTTTGTCCTCTTATCTTTGTAATTTTAATCTTTTTCAGATTTTTGGCACATAATGAATCGAGCAATTAAAAGAGTGATTATTGCAGGCGGTGGAACCGCCGGATGGATGACAGCTGCATTGTTACGTAAGGTATTACCTGCATCGATCGGCATTAGGTTGGTTGAATCTGAACAAATTGGTATTGTGGGGGTTGGCGAAGCAACTATTCCACCCATTCAAACCTTTAATAATAGCCTGGGTATTGATGAAAAAGAATTTATTCGGGAAACACAGGCAACCATAAAGCTAGCAATAAAATTTGAAAACTGGCGCACAGGCAACGACAGTTATTATCACACTTTTGCAGCGCCCGGCACTAATCTTGGGTTTTGCAGCTTTCAACACTATTGGTTAAAAGCTCAGGCATCCGGCATGTCGCAAAGTCTTTGGGATTTCGACTTAAACTACCTGTGTTGTGAGCAAGGTAAATTTAATAAAATTAATACCTCAAACCCGCTTTATGAATTGCAATATGCTTATCATTTTGACTCTGCTTTGTATGGCCGTTTTTTACGTAAACATGCACAAGCAAATGGGGTGAAACGCGATGAGGGTATCATTAAAAGCGTTCAAGTTAATCCGCAAAACGGTGCAGTTGAATCACTTCTCATGGAAAGCGGGCAGCGAATTGCAGGTGATTTATTTATAGATTGCACAGGCACACGGGCTTTATTGCTGCAGCAAACATTAGGTGTGGAATATCTGGACTGGTCATATTGGTTACCGGCAAATAGCGCGATTACAGTGCCGACTCAAAGGCATAAATATACTTTACCTTATACCCGTAGTATTGCCCATAACGCCGGTTGGCTGTGGTGTATTCCTCTACAGCATAGAAATGGCAATGGTCTTGTATATAGTGACCGTTTTATCACAGACGACGAAGCACAACAGTTATTGCTGAATAATCTGGATAGCCCTATATTGGGTGAACCTAAGTTGTTGAAATTCAAAACCGGCCGGGTTGCCAAACAATGGCATAAAAATGTTGTTGCGGTTGGTTTGGCGAGTGGTTTTTTAGAGCCGCTCGAATCGACCAGCATTTATTTGATTCAATCTGCGATTGTACGCTTACTTAAATTATTTCCTACTCAGGGTATTCATGATTCCAGCGTCAGTTTATTTAATGCAGAATGCGCAGAAGAGTATGAAACCATTCGTGATTTTATCATATTGCATTATTACCTGAATGAAAGAAATGACTCGAATTTCTGGCTTAAAATGCAGCAGTTGGAATTGCCGCAACGTATGCAACAAAAGATAGCGCTTTTCAAAGATTCGGCAGCAATTTTTAACGACAAGCTGGATATATTTCGCGATGCGTCCTGGTTACAGGTGATGTTAGGGCAAGGTATTCATCCGCAACGCTGGCATCCGTCTGCAGACTGCATCGACAAGAATGAGCTACTCAAATTAATGGAAAAAATCCGCAAAGAGAAGTTTCGCCCATTAGAAAAGATGAAAACGCATGATGAATTTCTTAATCAATACACGTCTAGCCGGGCAGTTTAGCCAGCTTAATTATATTAGCTTAAAAACAGGTGTAACTTTATGACAAAAATGATTCGGATTGTGATTGTCGGTGGTGCTATTCACAAGTTAAGATATTTGCAAAATAGATCTTAAACGTTTAAGGGTGGCGGGTTATTTTGTTCTATACTGTTTATTAAATCTAGTTAGAAAAACTTCAATTTTAGTACTACCTAAGTACATAACCTTATCCAAAATTTAACTATTGTAATGTACTCTGTCAGTTATAGGGTTCAAAATTTTGTAATTCTAAAATGTATTTTGAAGGATATACGATGAAAAATAATTTGGTATTAAAGGCTTCGGTTGTTGTGTTATCAGCCGCTTTAATCGGTGGTTTACCCGCTTGTTCAAATCAAAGCGACGATACAGCGACTGCTGCGGCAGCATCACAACAGTTATCCACTCTATATTTGCGTGGCGCTTTTAACAATTGGGGTACTACCGCGCCAATGACAAAGCTGTCTGATGGTAAGTATCAAGTAAAAGCTGATATTAGCTTAGGTATTCATGGATTTAAAATTGCCTCTGAAGATTGGGGTTATCAATTATTAATGCCAAATTCAGAAGATACAGTTTTGGATTTAGCGACAGATTTAGATAAACCTTTGCAACTTATTCAGCAACAAACCGATTTGCATAGCAAATTGATGACTGAGCGCCCGGGAATTTATTTGTTCACTCTCGAATACAAAGACCAAGGGATGAGCTTAACAGTTAAACGAGAAGTGTCTAAAGATTCTTCAAACCCAGCTCCGCATTTAGCTCAAGCAGAAAAAACTCAATTAAGTTTTTCAACCTACAACGGTGGTACAGAGCAAGCGACCTTTTCGATAAAGCGCGAGGCAAATGGTTTACGTACCTACGTGCACTCAACTACGCAGGTATTGCGCGATCCAGTTCCACAATATTCTGTTTATTCAGAAGTCGCGACTTTGCCTTATTTGCGCTCGGGTGATACGGCTTTTGACGCCTTGTTCGCTTTAGCTGTTGATGAAATGAAACTCAATTCGGTCAACAATATTCAAGATGAAAGTTACAATTCTGGTCAAGCAATTTCTTGTGACTGTTTTGAAACTGGCGAAAAATGGAATTACGTTTGGACACGTGATTTATCTTATGCAGCTTATTTAAGTTTAGGTTTGCTTGACCCAGTACGAGTTAAAAACTCGCTTGATTTTAAATTGTCGGGATATCGTGATGGTGTTACCAAACCTAAGTATGCTGCAGGGACGGCCGACGGTTTACAAATTATTCAAGACACTGGCAGCGGCGGAAGCTGGCCAATTAGTACTGATCGAATTACTTGGGCGTTTGGTGCGCAAGCTGCATTAAATAGTTTACACGGTGACGAGCGTACAAGTTTTGCCAAACGTGCATTTACTGCACTCAGCAATACAGTTGAGAATGATAGGTTAGTTGCATTTGATGGCACTTTTGGTTTGTACAATGGTGAACAGTCTTTCTTAGATTGGCGTGAGCAAACATACGCTAACTGGGTGAAAAACGATTTATCTAGCATGGCTACTGCCAAGGCTGTTTCGACCAATGCCGGACATTATCAAGCCATTCGTATGGCGCAGTATCTAGCTGAAGAATTTGCCGATAACGAGAAAGCTGACCGATATAAAAAATGGGCGGATGATTTAAAACAAGCAATCAATCGACATTTGTGGATTGAAAATGCCGGTTTGTACAGTAGTTTAACCGCAGCCCATTTTGACAACACTGTTATGCCGAAATATGACTGGTTGGGGCAATCTTTAGCAATTATCACCGGCATTGCAAGTGACGCTCAGGCCAAACAAATTTTGGCTAACTATCCGCATGGGCCAATGGGTGCACCGGTTATTTTTCCGCAACAGCCAGATATTCCTGTTTATCATAATCGTGCAATTTGGCCATTTGTTACGGCTTATGGCTTAAAGGCCGCGAAAGTGGGTAACAATGTGGCTGTTGCAAACGCTGCTTACGATACGCTTATTCGTGGTGCTGCGCTTAATTTGTCGAATATGGAAAACTTGGAGTGGGTGTCAGCCCAGCCTATTTGGTTAGAAAAAGAGAATCCGAGTTTGTCTGGCCCAGTGGTTAATTCGAAGCGTCAATTATGGTCAGTCGCTGCATATTTAAGTATGGTGATTGATGGTGTGTTTGGTGTCGATGCAAAAGAGCAGGGCATTAGCATTTCTCCTTATGTTACAACTGACTTACGCAGTAAGTACTTTGCAGACCAACAACACATTGAATTAAATAACTTAACTTGGCATGGAAAAACGTTAAATATTCAGCTTGTTTTCCCTAGCGCTCAGGTTGAGCAAACGCAGGGCGTATACGCTGTTAAGCAAATTAAGCTAAACGGCAAGCAGGTACGCAGTAATGTATTGTCGGAACAGATGCTTAACAAAGTTAACCAAGTTGAAGTTGTTTTATCAGATGTGTTGGCTGGTGAAACGGCAATTACCCGAGTTTCTCCTAAAACGGGTGGTTACGATGAACAAACAATTGCGCCAAAAGAACCTGAACTATCGTTAACTCGCGATGGTCAATCGGTTAGTTTGCAAATTATTGATAGGTACAACCAAGGAGATGTGGTTTATCAAATTTATAAAAATGGTCAGAAGGTCGTTGACGGTTTAACCACTCAGCAGTGGCAAGACTCAAACTTATCAACGCAACAAGCTTGTTATGCTGTTGCTGCTGTATTTACAAACTCAGGAATACAGTCGCATCATAGTCAGGTTAAATGCGCAACTACTGACTTTAGCATAGTTGCAAACGATCCACGTTTTGTCAGCAATGTAAAAGTTAAGACTCAAGACGGCTCTGGTTATTTGCCAAGTTGGGGCGCTAAAGATGATAGCTTACAAGTAAATAATATTGAGATTGCGAAAGCAGGCACCTATGCAATTCAATTTAACTATGTCAACTTGCAGTATCAAATTGATACTGGCATAACCTGTGGAGTTAAATGGTTAGTGGTGAAAAATGCCAACGGTAAAATAATCAAACAAGGTGTTGTTCAATTGCCTCATACTAAAAAAGAAAATGGCATTGGTTATTCGACACCGTTAACGTTAGACTTGCAGGCTGGCTCATATCAAATTAATTTATACGATTATTACAATATGAGCTATTTAACCAACAATCAAACTTACTTTGCAGCGGGTGGTAAAACTGGTGCGGTAAATCAGTTTGATTTATATGGTGTTAGGATAATGCCTATTGTGGAGTAATCGAGGTTCGATAGTATTTTAACAATCCACGGCGCAACATTTACAATGATTGCGTCGTGTAATAATCCTACTTTTGTGGCGCGTTAAAAACTGAATCACCCCACCTTTATCGGCGGCAAAGTTATTTGAGTGATGCTGCATGACCTGACTCAATTTGTCGATAGTAATTGTCTTCAAATTCCTTTGGCGGTAAGTCACCAATTGAGCTTAAAAGGCGCTGATTATTAAACCTGCTTACCCAAGTTAACGTTGCTCGTTCAACTTCATCTATACCTTTCCAAGGTCCTTTATGATGAATGACCTCAGCTTTATACAAACCATTTATCGTTTCGGCTAATGCGTTGTCGTAGGAATCGCCAGTGCTGCCAACTGATGCGTTAAAGCCCGCATCAATTAGGCGTTCAGTATACTTTATGGATAAATATTGACTGCCGCGATCACTGTGATGGGTTACACCTTTGGGTTTACCTCTGGCTCATAAGGCTTGCTCTAATGCATCTAAAACCAAATCCGCTTGTATCGTTTTTAATACTCGCCAACCAACTATAAATCGAGAAAAAACGTCAATTACAAACGCTACATAAACGAAGCCAGACCAAGTGCTCACGTAAGTGAAATCAGCCACCCACAACTGGTTTGGCCTGTCAGCTGTAAACTGCCTATTTACTAAGTCTAATGGCTTTTCTGCGCTTTCATCAGGTATGGTTGTAATACATTTTCTTCCACGCCTTACACCTGCTAGTCCCATACATGACATGTGTCGGGCAATAGTGCAGCGAGCCACTTGAAATCCTTCACGTTTTAGCAGGAGCCAAATTTTTCTGGCACCATAAACAGATTGATTATCCTTCCAAACTCTTAGTATCTCAGGCTTTAAAGCCTCGTCACTGTGATAGCGTGCGCTGCGTTATTCGGGATATTGATTCAATCGTTTATAGCGATAGTAGGTTGATGGTGCAATTGGTAATTGCTCACAAATTGGCTCGACACCATAAAATTCACGATGTTTGTCAATAAATTCAACCATTATTTCGGTTTGCGGTCGAGCTCCGCTTGGGCGAAAAAAGCTGCTGCCTTTCGCAGTATTTCATTGGCTCGTTTTAATTCTCTATTTTCGCGCTCTTGCTCTTTCATTCGGTTAGATTCATCAGTGGTTACTCCTGGCTTGGCACCTGAGTCGACTTCTGATTTTTGAATCCAACACTCTCAAGGTTTCAGGAGTGCAGCCAATTTTAGACGCTACTGATTTTGTAGCTGACCATCTCGAAGAATGTTCATGTTCGCCAGTCAGAACCATTCGCACGGCTCGTTCTCTGACTTCTGCTGAATAATTAAATCTCTTGTTCATTTGCTAATCCTCTCAAGAAAATTAGCCTCCGACAAGTTCGGGGTGGTTCAGAAATGTCATCGTTTCTGGATGACGTGAATACGCTTGAAAAACTTAAAGTCATTCTTGATCCAGTATAGCTAATAGACTCAATATATCCTTACCTGGGAAAAGTAAACTTGTAGCACCAAGAGCTCTAGTTTAAGGGCGACAGAGATTGGGTTACGAGGCCGTCCAACATACATTTCAGTTGCTCGCACATAAAGCCTTTTCCAGTCAGCCTTTTAACAATGGTGTGGACTCAATTTACTCGCCCCAGATGGGGTTAGCTTCCGTGCCCATGATAATGAAGAAAACCGAGAAGCTTTTGGCAGTGATAGTAATCAACATAGTGAGGTTAGCTATCCTCAAATACTATTAACAACCTTACCAGATAATTCACTGACTTTATTTGACCTAGCTTTTTTAACCTAAAGCTAAATCGACTTCATATATTCAACAATTTGCCATCTTTGTTTATCGGTTAACGCCGGTAAAACCTGACCATTGTGCAATTGAATATCTTTGGTGCCATATTCGTGGCCAGCATTGCTGTTGCCTACTTTCGAGGTATCAAAAATAAAACCTTCGTAGCCATCACTAACAAACCCTACTTTTTCTGGGTCGAATAAACGACTGCCCACTACAAATTGTTCAGGGCGACATTTTTCACCCGCTTTAATTTGTTTAGCATCACATTTTGGCAATAATAAGTCGTACAGAGTAGGTACAGAGCCATTGTGTAAATAAGGTGCGGTTGCCCATACACCATTCATAGGTCGAGCTTTATAAGCCAACAAAGACGCCCAAGGATTCGCTGTGGTATCTGGGTTGTAGTCACCGCGTTTTATAGATTGTTTAATGTCGTTGTCAAAAAAGGTTACGGCTAGGTTGTATAACCAGTCAAACCAGTTGGCTAGCCAGCCTTTGTCAGGATCCGGTGTGGCAACTACATTACGAGTCGCGGCAGTTAATATCGCTGCTACAGGCGCTTGTTCTTGCAATAAAATATCACCAACATCTGTACCTAAATAGATGCCTTCTAATATTCCTGTATGACCTTTGAAATTAACGCTGTTGGCTGCCATTTTTTCATCTGTTTGAATGGCTTCAAGTTTGGCCATTTGCGCAACAACTTTGCGCCTTGGGTTGGTCGCTTCTATCGGTAGATGACAGCTACCACAGTGTTGTTCAAATAGTGTTTGTCCGGCTTTTACATCCTGCCATTTTATTCGACCTAATATTTCTTCAGGCCACATTGGGCTAGTTAAATCTTTAAGCTGAGATTCAATTAAACGCAAATTGGTTAAATCGACCGATGATTTAAAGTGGGTATATTTACCATTATCGTTTTTGGGTTGACCACCAATTAAAGTGGATAAAGTACCGTTTTTAGATTCGTACCAATCAAGCGTAGCAAATACACCCATAACTTCACCTGTGTTGCGGCCCACCGCACCCACACCTGCGTTGGCGGCTATGCCATTCCACTGCACATAGTCGTGTTGGGCAATGTCCCACAAGAAGGGATACGATACAGGTGCGTCGGGCGCGTTAAATAAAATTTCTTTTAATTTACGTAGTTGCGCCATGTTTTCGACTAAGTTGACTGAGTCTGGATCAAGATCAAATTGGCTGATTAGCCGATCAAATACTCGTGGCAAATCATCGTTGTCGACTAATCCATCATTTAAATCACGCAACAGCTCTGAAGCTGTGGCACCATCAAATGATTCAGCGATTGATTGCTGCAGCTGTTTTTTATTCAGAGTATGTTGCAAAACACGGTTAAAAATACGCCCAAATGCATCTAAACGCGCATAACCATATTCGGTCGGGCTAAAGTTTATATAGTTGTACAAAGATACTTGCAGCATATATTTGTGCAAATCAGCTTCGATAGCTTGTTCGTTATCGTAGTTATGCTGGCCTAAAATACCTTGTTTTAAGTTGTAATTTAAAACATTGGCGATAAATCTATGTTTTTTATTTTTATCTTGCAGTGTTGCCGAGAGTGCAGCTTCAAGCTCGCGCATAAACATATCCATGTTGGCCATTGCTGGGCCACCATCAATACGAATTGCAGTCTTGTTATACACTACTTGGCTGGTATGGCAGGCGGCACAGGTTAAGCCAACATAACTTTTGCCTAGGTATTCGTCTTTAACAAAACCAAGCGGAAGGCCATCTGGGTTAGACTCTGTCGGTTTTTGCACTATATAGCGAAATTTGTCGAAGTTCTTTTCACTTCTAAACAGCTCGTTGGAGTTGTGTTGTTCTAAAAATAAAAAGAAGTCGTAAGGAATTAAATCAGAGCCTTGAGTGGTGTTGTAATACCACATACTTTGGCTGGCAGTCCAACCTTGCCATTTGCCATTAATTTGTGAGTTGGGAAACTGAGGCCCAGGATAAAACTTGTCGAAACCATCTAAAAATTGTTTGTTTTGAGTGTACTGTGCGCCGCGGTATGGGCTGTTGTCACTAAAGCGACTTTGGTGTTTCCAGTATACGCCTAAGCCACTGATCACGATCAAAATAGTCAGACATAATAGGGCAAGTTTGCTTATCAGTTTAACTTTACTGTTAATTATCATCCGTATGCTCCATGTGTGCACATACGGTAGCGCTTGTTAACACAAATCCGTATGTGTTTTATAAAATCATTTTTGTATTTTTAAGAGGCGAATATTAACAGCAAACAGCAAAGCTTTGCTAGCCAATAGTTAAGTGACTAGCCGACAGCTTGCATAAATGAAATAACGTTTTTCGCAACTTCGTCGATGCGTTGCGAGTTGTCCATCGCCATTTTGCGTAACGTTTGATAAGCCTGATCTTCGGTTAACCCTTTGCTGGTCATTAATAACCCTTTTGCTTTATCAATCCATTTACGCCCTTCTAATTTACGTTTCGTTTCTGTTAATTCATTTTTCAAAGATTGCACTTCGCGAAAACGTACTATAGCTATTTGAATGGTTGCGCCCACATGTTGAGGTAACTTATCTCCTACAATATATGCATTTATCTTCGACTTAAGCACACGATCAATCATGTCTTGATCAGAAAACTCAGTAAAAATAACCATAGGTCTAGGGTCTATTTCATTGAGTATGTGTAGGCTATGGATGTTGTCTGTCGTCAACCTGTCTACATCCAAAATGATCACGTTGGGATCAACATTGTCGACCACTTTTAATATGTGGCTAGAAGTTAATGCTGGATATACGTCATACCCACATGTCAGTAGGGCATTTCTTAAATCACGGTCAAAATTCTCGGATTCTACGAGTAACAAAGCTCTTAATCCGATGCTACGGTGCGACTCATACTTACTTTGCATAGTGTCTTTCTATAACTGCTTTGTTGATGAAGAACATTTATGCCAAAGCAAAATACAGACCATTTGTATGTAATTGCTAAAACATATTGATTTTAATCGATTTTTTATTGTTTGGTTATTTTATTGATGGACTTTAGAACGGCGGAAACTGCACCTCAACGGCGCAACAACGCGCCGAAAGATAGCAATTTGCTAAATATACTAGAAGTTATAAACCAGTGTTATACGGTTTTGTTTGTCGTCACTATTATCTGCAGAGTTTTTCTTGTTTTTAATGGACGCTTTAACGGCTAATGAACCATTTACTTGCATGGTTATGCTGGCTTCCAGTTCTGATTTTCGATTAAAATCGCCATCTTCAATTGAATAAGCTGAGCGAAACTTAATCTGCTCAGTGATTTTTCTTTGATAGGTCGCAGCGGCACGCCAAATTAATTGATTACGGTTTTCTTGGTCACCCATGATTGGATTGCCATTTCCATCGGTTATCAGATTACCACTACCATCTACTTGTTGATTATCTTCATTTACCGCTACAACTAATGAATCAAAGCTATAACCCGGACCGATTGATAAATCAAGAAATCCGGTTTTTGAGTCAAGTAGACGAGTGTTATAACCGGTCGCTATTGACGCTTGATAATGGAAGGTTGAAAAGCGATTGGTTTCGTACGAGGCGAACGCTAATATCGCATCACCTTCGTCATTAACCTTGTAGTTGGTCTGGGCAGAAGCTGAATATTTTTCTTCTTTAGTGACTGTTTCTTTAACTTTTTCTCCATCAACCTGTTTTTCTTCATCTTGCTCTTTATATAGAGAATCAAAAGAAAACTGATTACGGAAAGATTCTGTTTCGTTACCAATATCTGCTTTAAACACGATTGACGTTGAGTCAGTGTTGCCTTCGGTCATGATATAACCTAGCTCAACTGACGCAACAAATTTACCAAACTTATCTTCGGGGTTTTTACTTGCTGCTGCGCTATGGGTTGCTGCTGCAAGGCCGATTGCCATAATAGATGCGGATAAGTGGGTATATTTCATTAAACTAGAGCCAGATTTTAAGTTAACAATTAAAAGCGCGCCATTTTAAGTTGTTACACAGAAACTGCAATGTTAAAAATGGCAACTAGGTTTAATTTTTTAAACTTGATAGTAGTTGCGATACCAAGCTACAAATTTTTCGACTCCTTTCTGTACCGACACTTGCGGCTTGTGTCCTGTGACTTTTTCTAAGTCTTCGGTATCTGCCCAAGTTTTAAATACATCTCCTGGTTGCATTGGCATAAAGTTTTTCTTAGCTTCTATGCCGATTGCGTTTTCGATTGCTTTAACAAAGTCCATTAATTGCACTGGTGAGCCATTACCTATGTTGTAAACTCGGTAAGGCGCTGAGCTATCTTTTGCTGAGCCTTGTTCAGGTGTCCAATCAGCATTCGCTGCTGGAATTTTATTGGCTACACGTAAAATGCCTTCAACAATATCATCAATGTAGGTGAAGTCACGCGCCAAGTCACCATTGTTATATATGTCAATTGGTTCGCCGTTGATAATGGCTTTGGTAAATTTAAACAATGCCATATCAGGGCGACCCCAAGGGCCATACACAGTGAAAAAGCGTAATCCCGACGTTGGAATTTGATATAGATGAGAGTAGGTGTGGCTCATCAACTCATTGGCTTTTTTCGTTGCTGCATATAAAGAAACTGGATGATCGACTGAATCTTCAGTGGCAAATGGCATTTTGCTGTTTAAGCCATACACAGAGCTAGAAGAGGCATAAACCAAATGTTTGACCTTGTTATGGCGGCAACCCTCTAAAATTGATAGGTGACCAACAAGGTTTGAGTCTGCATAAGCAAATGGGTTGTCTAACGAATAACGAACGCCAGCTTGAGCGGCTAAATGAATAACCACATCAAAGCTGTGTTCTTCGAATAATTGTGCCATACCGTCACGGTCAGCCAAGTCAATTTTTACAAAACTAAAGTGTTCGAAAGGTTCTAACTCTTTTAGTCTGTCTTCTTTTAGCTTTACTTCGTAGTAGCTATTTAAGTTATCTATACCTACTACTTGATGACCTGCTTTTAATAACTTCTGTGCTGTAAAAAATCCGATAAAACCGGCTGCACCAGTGACTAAATATTTCACGTTTTATCCTTTACCTTGTGAGCTTTGCTCTAACTATTTTTATACCCATTTGGGTTTTGGCTTTGCCAGCGCCAGCTGTCTTGACACATGCGATCTAAACCAAAGTTTGCTTGCCAATTCAGCTCTGTTTTGGCTGCAGTTGCATCTGCATAACATGCTGCAACATCACCCGGGCGGCGGTCTACAAGTTGGTATTTTATGGTTTTATCTGACGCTTTTTCAAACGCTTTTACCATATCTAATACTGAATAACCTGTACCTGTGCCGAGATTATACGTGAAAACACCTGAATCTTTTTGAATTTTTTCTAACGCGCGCAAGTGACCTAAAGCTAAATCAACAACGTGAATATAATCGCGTACACCTGTACCGTCGTGCGTGTCGTAATCGTTACCAAATACAGCAAGTTGTTCACGACGACCTACTGCTACTTGGGTGATAAATGGCATTAGGTTGTTTGGAATACCGTTAGGGTCTTCACCGATACGGCCTGATTCATGTGCGCCAATTGGGTTGAAGTAACGTAATAATACGATACGCCACTCTGGATCTGACTCTGATAAATCACGCAAAATCTCTTCAATCATTAACTTTGAATGACCATACGCATTAGTTGGAATACCTGTTGGCATGCTTTCAACTAAAGGCAATGCTTGTGGGTCACCATATACAGTTGCTGATGAGCTAAATACGATTGATTTAACCCCGTGTTTTGCCATGACTTGGCAAAGGTTAATCGTGCCTGTAACGTTGTTGTGGTAGTAGGTTAGTGGGATTTGAGTACTTTCACCTACTGCTTTTAAGCCTGCGAAATGAATAACTGCATCAATTTGGTGCTTGGCGAATATTTCGTCTAATGCAGCTGTGTCTAGGATATCTGCTTGGTAGAAAGTTAGGTCTTTGCCTGTGATGTCTTTTACGCGAGCAAGTGATTCTTCTGATGCGTTGGCTAGGTTATCAACCACTATTACTTGGTCGTCTTGGTTTAATAGTTCTAATACAGTGTGGCTGCCGATGTAACCCGCGCCACCAGTTACTAAGATTGTAGAGCTCATAGTCTAGTACCGTTTTTCCGTTAGTCTTTGTTTACTTCCACTGGATTTTGCCAGTGTAACGAATTTGTTTGCAGATAGCGATGTGATCTTAGCTGTTTTTGTTAATTAAGTAAAACGTTTTCCCTGGTGGTTTTTTGTTCAGATTTGCTCGCAACCCATTCACTCACTAGCTTTAATATTTTTATTGCTGGTTGTCCTTAGTTAACGGCCACTTGGTAGTGAGATAAAATAGTGCCTTTTTGTTTGTGGTAGTTAACTAACGAAATGTAATAGCTTGTTAACGCATCTACTTTTCTGCGCTGGGCATTGGCTAATCGGCTTTGCATATCCAAGATATAAAAGCTATTGCTTCTGCCTACGGCCATTTTTTTCTCTTCCGCATCCAGCGAAGCTTGAGTTAACGCCACTGCTTGATTTGCCGCTTGTAAACGTCGCCAATTACCAGCTAGCGCATAAGCGGCAGTATCGAGCGCAAGCAAAATATTTTGTGCTGTCTGCTCTAACTTCAGTTCATCTTGCTGTAAGGCTATGTTACTTTGTGACAAACGACTCTTACTGCTTTGCATCGAGAGTGGCATAGAAAAGTTAATTCCAATGTACCCTGAATTCAACGCACTATTTTGATAATTATCTAATGCGCTACTCAAATTATTTTCATCAGCTAATCCATTTTTTTGGTAACGAATAACTAAATCTAAGTTGGGGTTATGTTGTTGTTGATCTCGCTTCACTCTAATTTTTTGTTGGCTGACTGATAGCTTTGCTTCTAAATATTCGGGTCTATTATTTAGAGCTTGTTGAAAGTCTTGTGTAATGTTCGGGTTAAATTGTTCTGCTTCAGGTAAGCCGACAGCATGCAATTCTAGAGATAACAGTCCTGCGCTACTATCAGCAATTAACGACTTTAGCGTGTTTTGCCTAAACCTTAATTCTTGCTGTGCAATTAGCACTGTATCTTCACGATTTGCTAAACTGACTGCGGGTCGAAGCGTTGCAGAATCTGAACTTTTGCCAATAATTACACGTTTTTGTTCAGCTTCTAGGGTTTTTTCCGCGAGTGTTCGGTTTGCTTGAGCAACTTTTAAATTGAGTTGAGCCGCGTACAAACTTGTGTACGCATTAACGATTTGCTGTACAACCAACATGAGTTGTTGGCTAAAGCGCATTCGCTCTATTTCGGTACGTTTTTGCGCTAAAACAACATTACTGTAGTTAGACTCAAGTCCAAAATTTTTCAACAAGGGTTGAGTCACTTCTATGACACTGCTGAAATTGGCCGAATTACTAAATTCGTTTTTATTGGCTTCTATCGCAAGTTTATAACGTGTACCCCAAGGCGCAATGCCTTGTAAACCAACCGATGAGGTAGTGCTTGCGTAACGATTGTTTTGTGTTAATGAATTAAGTCGTTCGCTTTGACTTTGTTGGTAGCTGGCAAAAACATTTGGTTCGAAATTACCTTGCTCAATAGCAATGTTTAGCGCGGTAAACTGTGGATTCAGCCGGTTTATTTTTACCCCATAGTTTTTAGCAATACCCAATAAAATAGCTTGATGAACATCTAGCTCTAGTAGGGTAGCCGATTGATGCTCATTTGCTTGCGCTGAAGCTGCTAGGGTTACCCAGAGCACAATTGCTAACCATAATTTTTGACGTGTAAATGATGAATTTTTCATAGATAAAAGAAGCCAGACAGCTAACTGCCTGGCACAAATAGTTAGGCATGACGTAAGGTTTGGTTGGGGGGGAGGTTGGCTGCCCGCCACGAAGGTGGAAAGATTGCACTAATCAAAACCAACAATACAATGCAAGCTGCACCAGGGAAAACAAACCACAGCTCAGAAAATATCTCAGAATGTGATAGGCCAACACTGCTAAGCAATATATTGGTTAGGGCAAAGCCTATACTCACACCAAGTATCAAACCTATAGCCAATTGTAGGCGCATGGTTTTGCTGACTAGGGTTATAATATTGCGGCGTTTTGCGCCTAAAGCACGGCGAATACCAAACTCTCGGGATTGCTGCTCAGTGGTCAATGCTGCTAAACCGTATAAACCTATGGCAGCCATAATCAGCGTAAATAGGGCAAAACCCGACACAAATTGACTGATGAGTTTACTGAAAATGTCTCTGGCATCAAATAAGTCTTGTAGAGTGCGGTAAGGATAATAAGACGCAGTAGACTTTGAGGTTTCTGCGAAGGTTTTAGCAACATGTTTAGCATAATGTTTCACTTCACCTTGCCCACGTAGCATTAAATTCATAGTACGCGTTGGCCATTGGGTATGCGGAATGTATACGCGTATATAACGGTTAAAATCTCCTAGTTTTTTGGCCTCATTCAAATGTTTTTCACTGTTAATGTTAGGTGTAACGCCAATTATAGTGAGCCATTGAGTCCAAGGTGTTTCTCTTCTTTTATTTTGATCTTCCCATGCTTCGCCTGGCCCTTTAATTCTAATTCTTTTGCCAATCGGGTTATCATTGGGAAAATAAGCTTCAACAAAACTTTGGTTTACCACAGTTACATGTGCAGCTTGCTCTGTATCAATATTGGAAAAAAAGCGCCCTTGTAGCGGTGGTTGTTCAAAGAAATCAAAGTAGTCTAACGTCACTATTTCAGTGGGCACAACGATAGGTTTGTCCTCTTTATTTTGTTGTTTGATTTCAATCTCAATTGTCCGATAACTGGTTCTGTAATCAACTAATGCGGAAGAAAATACCGCATCTTCCACACCCGGTAGTTGATCTAGTTTTTGTTGAATTGTTTGATAAAACTTAATAACAGATTCGTTTGATACAAACTCTCGAGATGTTGCAAAGTATCGGTTAACAAGAATGGAAGTCGGCTCATATTTGAGCTGGCGATCAAGCTGCTCTTGCAGGGTTATTACAAAAGTACCAGCACAACATAGCAGGGCGGTGGTTAGGGTAATTTGCACACCAACTAGCCATTTACCTGTTTGGCCAACTGCCAAACTGCTGGTGGTTCTTGCATTGTCTTTTAATAGTTCGGCGTTATAGCGGCGCGTGGTTTTTAATATAGGAGATATGGCGGATGCAACCACAGTAAACAGCAATATAAATAGCGCAAACAGTAATACTTTGCCATCTATATCCATATTCCACCAATAAGGCATATTAGTGTAATGAGTTTCAAATAAATGCCATATGCCTCTGCAAGACCAACTGGCCAATAACAAAGCTAATAGTGTGGCGAAAAATGCTATTAACACGGCGTCAAGCAAAACTTGTAATGCAATCTCTAAACGGCTCGCTCCCAAAACATGGCGCATGGCAAGCTCGAATTGGCGTTTACTCGATTTAGCCAATAATAAATTTGACACGTTCGCGCAAGCGACAATCAAGACAATAAATGAACCGACGATTAATGCATACAAAATGGCTTTAAAGGATTCACTTTGGTTATCACCAGAGCCATATTTTTCGAGCCGAATATGCGTAAGCCACTTGCTATCTTTAGGATAAAAAGTTTTTATGGTTTCAACTAAATTAACTAGCTCAAGCTCCGCTTGCGCTATGCTCACATTTGGTTTCAAAACGCCAGCTACCCATTGTTTTAGCGCGCCTTTTTTTCTGCCGTGTTGTTTTTGTGATTGCCAGTGATAAGGTTCCCAAAATAGTTGATTCCCTGGAAACTGAAATGCGGCTGGTAATACACCTATCACAATAGCTTGTTTACCGTTAAGCAGCACGGTTTTACCAATAACCTGTGGGTCTGAATTAAACTTGTCGTGCCATAATTCTTCATTAATCACTATGGTTGCTGGAGTGCTTGCTAATGCATCATCTGGTGTGGGTAATCTGCCTAATATTGGTTTGACATTAAATAATTCAAAAAAATTATCGTGCACCCAAGCACCTAAAACGCTAGATACCTCTGCATTATCTCCGTCAACAAAAAAAGCCTGTTTAACAAATTTATAAGTCGTTAAATATTCAAAGCTTTGACTGTTCTTTTCTAACACCTCAAAATCAGCATAATTGAAAATGCTAGAGCCTCTTCTACCTTCTCTGCTCGGTGCCCAATTAAAAGAGACAACAGGTTGCCCTTCTCTTAATTCTGGACTGTTCCATAAATAATTTTTGGCTAGGGTATACATGGTTATGGCCATTGCTAAGCCAATTGAAAGTACCACTATTCCCAAAGTGCTGGAGCCTATGTCGCGGTAAAATAAGCGCAGTGCAAACTTTAAGTTAGCGAAAATATTCATTTGTTGTCATCCTTGTTTGCTTATGCAATGTCGGCTAATTTTGCTTTTTCTTCTACTATGCTGCCGTCAAATAAGTTAATAATGCGGGTCGCGTAACTGTTGTATCTATCATCGTGTGTCACCATGCAGATAGTGGTGCCTTGCGCGTGTAATTCAGCGAGTAATTCCATGGCTTTTTCTCCGTTGTGCGAGTCCAAATTACCTGTTGGCTCATCTGCTAATAATATTTTTGGCTTGCCTGCAAGTGCGCGCGCTATAGCAACTCGCTGTTGTTGTCCGCCAGAAAGTTGATTGGGTAAATGTTTAATGCGATGCGACATTTGTACTTGCTCAAGTACTTCAAGTACACGTTGTTTACGCTGGTTTTTTGCCATACCGCTGTACACCAGCGGCAACTCGACGTTTTCAAAAACATTCATATCAGCAATCAAATTAAAACTTTGGAAAATAAAACCGACTGCTTTATTGCGAATTAACGTTTGTTGTTGCTGAGTTAATTTCGACACATCTTGTTCAGCTAACCAGTACTCACCGGCCGTTGGGTTATCTAATAGTCCCATAATCGACAATAAGGTTGATTTGCCACAGCCTGACGGGCCTGCAATAGAAACAAACTCGCCTTGTTGAATAGTTAAATTAATATTGGCCAACGCGTGAGTTTCTAATTCGTTAGTTAGGTAAACTTTTTTGATACCTTTCATGCGGATAACGTCTTGTTTCATTGTATTGTGTCCTTAATTAATGACTATTTTTTGATGTTTTGACCATTCGGAGGTATCCGATAGGATAATTCGATCTCCAGCTGTCAGGCCTTGCATTATTTCAATTTTATCGATTGAAGTACGCCCGTAAGATACTTTTACTCGCTCGGCAATATTGCTGTCGGCTGCCAGTTTAAAAACCTCTACTTTAGTATTAGCTTCCGAAAAAATGGGGCGGCTGACATAAGTGGTGTTTTCAATTCTGCTGATTTCAATGCTTGCTTCTATGGTTGAATTTGGGCGCGCGCCTGCCGGCAATTCTTGGGTTATGGTTACGTCAACAATGACATTGCCAGCTTCGACATTTGGGTCAATTCGCGCAATCTGCCCATAAGTTGTGCCGTTAGAGGTATCTATTTGAGCGTGCAAGCCAATGGATAATAATTGTGCTTGATGTTCAGAAATGAGTATTCTGGCTTTTAAGCTCTTCGGGTTAACCACTTGCGCTAAACTTTGCCCAAGGGTTACACGTTCTCCTTCCTTTAAATTTTGTTTTTGCAATAATCCTGAATATCCTGCTTTTACCGCGAGTGCATCGACCTGTGATGCTAATAATTTTAACCGAGCTTGTGATTGTGCCAATCGAGCTTGCTCTGCTGTTATCTCGGCTTGGGTTGAGGTTTTGGCAAATTCAAAACGTTGTTTTTCAAATTCAAGTTGAGTAGCTAATTGTTTGGCGCGTAGACTAGATCGTTGGCTGGTTTGAATGGATTCTAACCCTTGCTCAAGTAGTTGTTTGTCAATTTCAGCATTTAATTTGGCTTGTTGGTAATCTGATTCAAGCCGAGTAAGATCTGATTGATTCTGTAACAAACTGCTCTCTAAACGAGCTTTACGAACAGTAAAATTGGCTTTGTCGGTTTCAACCTGCAACTGTGCATTTTGCTTTTGCTGCATAAGTTCGGGATTGCTTAACTCTACTATTACTGTGTCAGGTTCCACAGGCGCACCAGCTAATACAAAGACTCGTTCAACTCTGCCTGAAGTGGCTGCGGATACCCAGCGAATCTCAGCTGCTTCAAGCACGCCAACGCCACCAATTTGTTGCAACATTTCTCCTTGCTTTACTTCGCCAATAAAAACGAGGTCTTTATCTACCTCATATGGACCAGGTTTATAAAGCAATAGAAAAACCACAATGCTTAAAAATGCAATTAAACCAGCAATTGTCATGATTATCGTTTTATTTTTGTGTTTCTTGGCTAGGTCTGGCCTTGCTATATCCATGTATGTATTTGGGGTTAATATTGAAAATTGAGACCTATATAGAAAACATCATGCCAGTTTTTTAAGTCTAGTTTATGTGGTTGATTTTGTTATTTTATTTTTGTTTTTTGATTGATTGTGGGCTTTTGTAGTGAGGGGGTAGTGTCGATATTGGGATTTTAATAGTTGCGAAAATGGGATTTTGCATCCCATTTTCGCTCTAGCTCGGTAATGTTATCTTAGCTCGACAGCCACTTGTAGTTTGATGATTTTCTAGCGTCAGGCTACCACCATGAGCTTCGATAATTTGCCTAGACAATACTAAACCTATACCGTTGCCTGATGATTTGGTGGTGAAATAGGGAATAAAGATGTTGTTAGGGTTTTCGATACCAATTCCATGATCATCAACTTGTATGCTGAGTTGATTTGGCTCTTCATTGGCCGAAACAACAATTGGTTGGTTGTGGACGTTCGCCTCTATGGCATTTTTAATTAAATTAACCAATACTTGCTCAATTTGGCATTCATCAATGTTCAGTGTGATGTTTGTTGGGCAGATAAGCTTAATGCCTTGCGCTTGGTAAATTGCACAAATTCGCTTGAGCAATGCTTGAATAGCAACAGTTTGTTTGACTGGTTCTGGTTGTTTCGCAAGTTGAGTATAACTGTTAACCAGCCTGTTTAAATTGTTGATTCGGGTGTCGATAATGTCTAACCCTTCTGAAAAGTCATTTTGCCAGCCATCATAGAGATTTGGCTTGGCTAATGTACGATTCATACTGCCTACAGTGGTTTTAAGCGGTGTTAACGCATTATTGATTTCATGGGACAGTATTCGAATTAATTTTCGCCATGCTTCAAGTTCTTCTTCTCTTAGGTTGTTACCTATGTCAGCAAGTAATATTAATTGATAAGGTAAACCTTGTTGACGGTAACTTGAATGTTTAACTAACCAGCGACTTTTTTTGCGCGGAAAGGCAATTTCTTGGCTGCTAGCATGCGCGGCTAATTTTGCGAAGTTAAGTTGTAATGTATTTCTGTGACAGCCTATCAGTTGCTTTATCGATTTATTGTAGAGGTTTGCAGCGTAACGGTTGCAAATAACCAGTTGATCATGTTGATCAAAAGCAAGTACAGCTACATCTACTTCTGACAATACTCTGGCCAATAATTTCTCTGCTTGTGCAGCATTGAGGCGGTTTGTATTTAATTGCTCAGAAACAAAATTAAGTTCGTTCAGCACTATGTTGATTACATCATCTTTATCCGTCACTTTTGCACGCAAGCTATAATCTTGTTCCCGAAACGACATCAAGATACTTGCCACCGACTGCCACGGACGTAGTGCACTGAAATAATAAGCGGTAACAATTAGCAGCCAAGGAAAGAACACCAGCGCCAATATAGTAATGGTTTCCAACGTATCATAATTACCGGCGTATAATAAAATACCTAGTGCAATAAATGCTGGCAGCGAGCTAAATAAAGCCAATAACCAACTACGCTTAAACCCTGCTAGTTGCCACAAATTTGGATTGGTTGTTTTGTTGCTCATGTTAAATCAAAGCCGTATTTTGCTAACTTACGGTAAAAAGCGCTGCGGCTAATCCCTAAAGATTTTGCTGCTTCGTCAGGCTTACGTATGTATTTTATCAGAGCTTTATCTAACATCTGATATTCAATTTCAGCTAAGGTTTTACCCTCAATATTGATTAAATTTTGGTTCGTTTGAGGTGAAGTTGTTGCTGCAGTTATAGGACTGTTTGTGTCGGCTGTTAAGCCTAAGTTTTCTGGTTGTATCTGTTTTTCTGAACTCAACAAAATTGCGCGCTCGATACTGTGTTGCAGCTCGCGGACATTTCCTGGCCATGAGTACATTAGTAATGCTTGTTTGCTACTTTGTGTTAAGGATAAATCTTTACGCTGATATTTGTTTGAGTACTTTTGAATAAAGTGTTCGGCAAGTATAAGAATATCTTCACGTCGAGCTATCAGTGGCGGTACTACGATGGGCACTGTGTTGATACGATAGAATAAATCTTGTCTAAAAGTACCTTCATTGACCTTTTGCTGTAAGTTTGCATTGGTTGCACAAATTACCCGCACATCTGCTTTAAGTGTTTTTGAAGAGCCTACACGCTCAAACTCACCCGTTTCCAATAACCGCAATAAAGCAGCTTGTTGCTTTTCGTTAATGTTGGCTATTTCATCTAAAAACAAAGTACCACCATCAGCTAATTCAAAACGGCCAATGCGTTGGTTATTGGCTCCAGTAAATGCACCTTTTTGGTGTCCGAACATTTCGCTTTCGAATACAGATTCAGCCAAGGCGCCCATATTAATTGAGATAAATGGTTGATTATTCCGACTCGATACTTGATGGCACATATGCGCCAGCTGTGTTTTTCCTGTGCCGTTTTCGCCGGTAATCAATACATTGGTATCTGAGTGTGCAATGCGTTTAAAAGTTTCAATAATTTGCTGCATTGCAGGCGATTGGCATACAAGTTCTGAATTATGCTCATTACGTAAAATTCGGTTTTCGCTTTCTAATTTTTGTTGTTTTAACTTTGTTTGAGCTAGCTCAATTTGAGTACCGATAATGCTTAATAAGCGCTCTACGTCCCAAGGTTTAGTAATAAAGTCATTTGCACCCAGTTTCATTGCATTTACCGCTATATCAACAGATGCCCAAGCAGTCATTACGATAATTGGCACATGCGCATTTTGTTGGCGGATGTTTTTGACTAATGTTAAACCTTCTTTTCCTGAGGTTGTGTCTGATTGATAGTTTAAATCAACCAGCAATAGGTCAAAGTCGTGATCAGCTATTTGCGCTAAAACTTGTGTTGGCAATGTGCAACAGACCACGTTAAATCCTTCAGATTTAAACAAAATTTCGGCAGAACGCAGAATGTCCGTTTGGTCGTCAGCAACTAAGATGTTTAATTTTTTATTGGCCATTTGCTTGAGTACGCTGGTGTTTATCCTTTGTGGGCGCTAAGCATAAAGCAGAGGTGTTTTTAGCGCAACTCGTTGACGTTACGTGCAATATGGTCAAAGTGCTAGAGCATAATTATTGAAAATAGCCAGTTGCAGGGAGTTGGTGCTGCAAGTTTGGCGCAACATGGCCAAGCTAGCAAATGGAGAGTTACTCGCAAAAGCGCTAGACGTAGTGTGCAATATGCTCTAGTGCTTTTAGGAATGGAGCTGCTGCTGATATTGTGAATGACTGCCAATGTCCAAAGCGATCAAGTGCTGAAAGATAGTGTATGGATGGGTTGCGAACAAAACTTCACAAAACAGGGACGTTTTGTGCGAGCGCTACAAGGATGTACTTGCAGCGTTTTTGTGAGCAATTCTCCATATACTATCTTGGACATAAAGCACTAAACTAAACCAGCAACTACTAAACTAGCAGTTATATTGCACCCAACTACCCACAACATAGCCAATCGAGCATCACTTATAAAAACTCTGGTCAGGTGTGCCTTTAAAACAGGCGAGCACATATGGGTAATTATCGGTAATGTAATACCCGTACACACCGTTAATTGTCATGCCATTACACTCATCTAAATCCCCAATGCCTTGCACAAACTCATAATCATCTCTAAACGCACCATCATAGTTGCCTCCTGGGTTACCATCACCACTTGGGCGGCTGCCTTGTTTTAGTTGATAACTCGACAAAGCTTTGCGAATTACCCCATTGTCGTCAAAGTAAGAGCCGAAAATTGGAAAACCATCGGCCGCAAAACCAATAACAGGTGAGGCGACATCTCCTTTTTCATCAAATAACGCAAAAGGCGAACCATGGTAATGATAGGTGCCATCAGGTTGTGCATGCGCATTATGGCTGTCAACTTGGAAACCATTAGGAATATGCATTGGGTCGTAGCGCCAAGGCTGGCTGTCATCATTGCAACCAATTTTGCCATTGCCTATGCCATAACAACCCGCAGCGAGTAGATCAACTTTAACGCCGTTTAATAAAATAGCATTATCAACTCGCAGGCTTAATGCAGTGGTTTGTGATGCGAAACTGGGTGAGGTGGTGACACTAAATTGGTCGTTCTGCTCGGAAACGTCGTTTGGAAAGCTATTACCACCGTCATTAAAGTCGTGATTTGGTATCGCATTGGTGGCAAAAATGCAGCTATCGCCTGATACTGATATGGTTAAATCGCCTGCGAAATTTTTATTGTTATTAATGTCAGTAACGTTTGATGTATATCCAGCTACGTAATCAGCGCAGTTGGCGGTTTTTTTAGTGAGAATCGCGTCTGTGATGTCAATAACTGAACCATCATCACCCAACATTTCATTAGCGTAATTCTGTAACTGAGTGAGTGCCGCTTGGTCTTCTGCACTTGGGTTATCAATTAAGTTGTCTATTTCTTTAAAGTTATCGGTGAGGCTATAGAACTGTTGGCTGCCATCTTCAAACTGCACCAATTTGTGCGTTTGATTACGCACAGTCCAACCAGTTACATTGTCTGATTCAAATTCAGAAAAAGCATAGACATCTTTCGCTGTATCACTATGGCTTAATAAAGACGCAAAACTTGTACTGTCATTTATTTGTGTAGCTGTATTGCCTGCAAGTTCTGCTATGGTGGCAAACAAATCAACGCCTTCAACTAATGCATCTTCTCGTTCACCTTGGCGCGTTACGGCTGCACCAGAAACGATTAAAGGCACAGCAATGCCACCTTGATATAAAGTACCTTTGGCATGACTTACTCTAAAATAGTCTTGGTCAATTACAGCTTTAGGTGAACCATTGTCACCAATAAATATTATTGTGGTGTTGGCTTTTGTTTGTTCATCCATTGAATTTATCAATCGGCCTATTTCACTATCCATTGCTTCTATCGCGGCCAGGAAATAATCGCGTTTATTTTTGTCGATATCATCTTGAGTGCCGGTCAAATCTGCACGGTTATGTAAATTAGCTGGTGGTAAATGAAAAGGCGAGTGAGGCGCAGAGTATGCAACCCAAGCAAACCAAGAGGTCGTTTGTGCTGAAATCCACTCAACGGCTAAATCGGTAATTTTGCTTGTATGGTATTCAGTTGATTGAGACTGAACGCCATTAATGGTGAGAGTCCAGTTATAGTAATCGCCAGGATTAGATAAATTTCCAGCGTAATGATCAACCCCCAAATCATTTGGGTGGTTGGCATCAGGGTTTCCACCGCCTATATGCCATTTGCCAAAAACGCCAGATACATAGTTTTTAGACGCTTCAGAGTTGGCTAAGTATTTTTGAATGCTCGTATGTGCACTAGAAAGAGGCGCGGGCACGTAGGTAACACCCGAGTTATGCCCGTGTTTGCCAGTAATAATTGCAGCGCGAGTAGTGGTACAAGCTGGCGTCACCCAAGCATTATCAAAGGTTAAGCCCTTGTCCGCTAGAGAATTGAGCGTCGGCGTGGTCGGTAAATCGGTTGAATAGCTGTATTGTGCAGAGGCATCCAAACCTTGGTCGTCTGAAATGATCAGTAGGATGTTTTGTTGAACATTGTTATTGGGTTCTTCAACAATAGGTGGCTCATTTTCTTTTTCGGTATTTATATCGACTTTTACATCTTGCCCACCACATGCTGTTATCAATAAGCTTGTTGTGATAGTTGTTGCTAATAACCAATTATTCTTCATGCCACGCCTCGCTTTTTCTATTTAGCTCTAGAGCTCTGGTTATATATTTGTACAGTAAACTCTAGACCATTAATCACTCAGTAACGAACAAAAGCGCTAAAAGGTTGCATGGTTTTACAAATAAGTTAATTTGGTAGAAATGACACTAAAAGGTGCACCGTTTTAGGGATAGTTAGTGATTTTGAAATACCATAAATACTTAATTTTGTTTTAGTGGTTTGATTTTAAATGTTTTTTTATTTTTGGCACAGCAATTGTATTTATAGGTTCGTGTTTGATTAAAACTGAATTTGCACAACAGCAAATTCACTAGTTAAGTAAAACCATACACAAAGTCGTGTTTATGTTTACTTAGCTAACAATTTGATTTGGCGATGAAGCCCACTCCCGCGAAGCTTTTTTAAGGCTGAGCAGGAGTGGGTTTTTTTTTGGGAAATTTTTGGAGATATACATGAAATTTAATACGTCTGTTATTAAAGCTAGTATCAAAACTTTGGCAGCATCAGTGTCGATTGCTGCAACTTTATTCAGTGCACAAGCAAATGCAGCTGATGTGGGTTGGCCAGAGAAAGAAGAATTAAAATTCGGTTTTATTAAATTAACCGATATGGCGCCTTTAGCTATTGCTTATGAAAAAGGTTACTTCGAAGACGAAGGTTTGTATGTAACTCTAGAAGCTCAAGCAAACTGGAAAGTTTTATTAGACCGTGTAATTGACGGTCAGTTAGATGGTGCACATATGTTGGCGGGTCAGCCTTTAGGTGCAACTATAGGTTTTGGTACTAAAGCAGACATCATTACCGCATTCAGCATGGACTTAAACGGTAACGGTATTACAGTATCTAACGATATCTGGAAAGAGATGAAGAAAAACATTCCACATGAGAATGGTAAACCAGTTCATCCAATTAAAGCTGACTACTTAAAACCAGTTGTTGATAAATACCGTTCACAAGGTAAACCATTCAACATGGGTATGGTATTTCCAGTTTCTACCCATAACTACGAGTTACGTTATTGGTTAGCAGCGGGTGGCATTCACCCAGGTTATTATGCACCACATAAAGGTGACACTAGCGGTAACATTCAAGCTGAAGCACTATTAAGTGTAACACCACCACCGCAAATGCCAGCTACTTTAGAAGCAGGTACAATTTATGGTTACTGTGTAGGTGAGCCATGGAACCAACAAGCTGTATTTAAAGGTATCGGTGTACCAGTTATTACCGACTACGAAATTTGGAAAGACAACCCAGAAAAAGTATTTGGTGTATCAAAAACTTGGGCTGAAAAAAATCCAAACACTCACGTACGTGTAGTAAAAGCTATGATCCGCGCAGCAATGTGGTTAGATGCAAACAACAATGCTAACCGTCCTGAAGCGGTAAAAATCTTGTCTAAGAGCCAATATGTTGGTGCAGATTACGACGTAATTGCTAACTCTATGACAGGTACTTTTGAATACGAGAAAGGTGACAAACGTGATGTACCTGACTTCAACGTATTCTTCCGTTACAACGCAACTTATCCTTACTACTCAGATGCAATTTGGTACTTAACGCAAATGCGTCGTTGGGGTCAAATCGAAGATGCTAAATCTGATAGCTGGTACATGGATATCGCGAAAAAAGTTTATCGTCCTGACATTTATTCAATCGCTGCTCAGGCATTGATTAAAGAAGGTAAAGCAAACGCGAAAGACTTCCCTAACTTCAAAACTGAAACTGGCTTCAAACCACCACAAAAAGAATTTATCGACAATGTTGTGTATGACGGTACTAAACCAAATGCATATCTTGAGAAATTCAAAATTGGTTTGAAAGGCGACACTAAACTTTAATCGCTCTCTAGATTAGGCGGTGGCAGAGTTGTCGCCGCCAAACAAACAGCGTAGTTAGTAGGAGACATTATGAAAGAAGCAACCATGAGTAAAGTAAGCGTGTTAGAGCTTAAAAAGACCATTAGCAATATCGGTAATGAAAAAAGCAAAGCAATAGTAATGGCTATGTTATTGCCTTTTATCGGTTTGATTGTATTTTTATTATTATGGAGTGCAACCGCTAAAAACATCGACACTTCATTAGGTCAATTTCCTGGCCCTGCTCAAGTTTATGAGCAAAGCACAACTTTGGTTAATGAGCACTTTAAAGAGCGCGAAAAAGCAGAAGCGTTTTACGAGCGTCAACAAGAAAGAAACGAAGCTCGTATGAAAGTGGATCCTAATTTCGAGCCAAAAATTCGCCCTTATACAGGGAAACCAACTTTCTTCGACCAAATATGGACCAGTTTATACACTGTTATGATTGGTTTTTTAATTGCTTCTGTAATAGCTGTACCAATCGGTATCTTGTGTGGTTTAAGTGAAAAAGCCTACGCTGCAATTAACCCATTAATCCAGATTTTTAAACCTGTATCACCATTAGCATGGTTGCCGCTTGTAACTATGGTGGTGAGTGCAGTTTATGTAACTGACGACCCAATGTTTTCAAAGTCGTTTTTAACTTCAGCGTTTACAGTTACTTTATGTTGTTTATGGCCAACTCTTATTAACACGGCTGTAGGTGTATCAAACATCAGCTCTGATTTAGTTAACGTTAGTCGTGTATTACGCCTAAACAAGTTAGACCACGTATTTAAAATTGTTTTACCTTCATCTATTCCAATGATTTTCACCGGTTTGCGTTTATCACTCGGTATAGGTTGGATGGTATTAATTGCGGCAGAAATGCTTGCACAAAACCCAGGCTTAGGGAAGTTCGTTTGGGATGAATTCCAAAATGGTAGTTCTGATTCGTTAGCTCGAATTATGGTAGCGGTATTAGTGATAGGTGTAATTGGCTTCTTGCTCGACCGCATTATGTTGATGGTTCAAAAGTTTGTGAGCTGGGATAAGAACGCAGTTCTTAGATAACCGGTAACGCAACAAGTATTGAATTTTATTACACAGAATTTTGGAGCAAAAACAATGATTGATTTAGATGCAAAACACTTAGAACTAACTAAAGTCGGTATAGAATTTCCAACACCAAAAGGGCCATTTTGTGCTCTGCGAGATGTAGATCTTAAAATTGCTAAAGGTGAATTTGTTTCACTAATTGGTCACTCTGGTTGTGGTAAATCAACAGTGTTAAATATAGTAGCAGGCTTATACCAAGCAACTACTGGTGGTGTGCTACTGGACAATAAAGAAGTAAATGAACCAGGGCCAGAAAGAGCGGTTGTATTCCAAAACCACTCTTTACTACCTTGGTTATCAGCGTACGAAAATGTCGAACTTGCAGTTAAACAAGTGTTTAAAGGTAAAATGAGCAAACAAGAGATGAAAGATTGGGTTAACCACAATCTTGAACTTGTTCATATGACACACGCAGCGCACAAGCGCCCTGATGAAATTTCTGGTGGTATGAAACAGCGTGTTGGTATTGCGCGTGCATTGGCTATGCAACCTAAAGTATTGTTAATGGATGAGCCATTTGGTGCATTGGATGCATTGACTCGTGCTCACTTGCAAGATTCATTGATGGAGATTCATCAAGAATTGGGTAACACAGTGATTATGATCACCCATGACGTGGACGAAGCCGTATTGTTATCAGATCGTATTGTTATGATGACTAATGGTCCGGCTGCAACTGTAGGTGAAATTCTAAAAATAGATTTAGAAAGACCACGTGAACGTTTAGCACTAGCCGATAATCCTCAATATAATCATTATCGCCATGAAGTGTTAACTTTCTTATATGAGAAACAACGCAAAGTAGAGCCAGTGGCGACTAAAAAAGCCAATACAGAGAAAAAGGGTAAGGAAGTGGCATAGTTCCTGCTAGTCTTCTTTCATCACTGTGGGTAAAAAAAAGCCGCTTTGTCGGCTTTTTTGCTTTTTATAAGCAGGTTGGAGGAGAGTATTTTGACAACTCAACAAACTTCTAAAAAACGTGTCGTTGTTGTTGGTAACGGCATGGTTGGTCATCATTTTGTCGATCAATTAGTTAATCAAACTGAACAAGAATATGAAATTTTCGTATTGTCAGCTGAGCCAAGATTAGCGTACGACCGTGTGCATTTATCTGAGTATTTTGCCGGCAAAAATGCCGAGGATTTAGCTTTAACATCAGAAGCTTACTACAAATCTGTCGGTGTAAAATTTTTCACAAACAGTAAAGTAACCAATATAGATAAAAGCAATAAAAAGGTTACTACCGAACAAGGTATGGTGCTTGAATACGACAAATTAATTTTAGCTACTGGCTCTTTCCCTTTTGTTCCTCCAATACCGGGCAAAGAGCGCGAAAACTGTTTTGTTTACCGCACAATTGAAGATTTAGATGACATTAAAGCCGCGGCGGAAAAATGCAAAGTCGGTTTAGTTGTTGGTGGTGGTTTGCTCGGTTTAGAAGCAGCTAATGCACTAAAACAGTTAGGCTTAAAAACCCACGTAATAGAATTTGCACCTCAGTTAATGCCAACCCAAATAGATATTGGTGGTGGCCGTGCACTTAAAGCTAAAATTGAAGAGCTAGGTGTAGAAGTACACACTGAAAAAGCTACCAAACAAATCGTTGATGGTGATACTTGTGTGCATAAACTTGAATTTGCCGACGGCTCTATTTTAGAAACTGACTTAGTATTGTTTTCTGCTGGTATTCGCCCGCAAGACCAACTAGCACGTGACTTTGACATTCAAATTGGTGAGCGTGGTGGTATTGTTATCAATGACAATTGTCAAACGTCAGAGCCAGACATTTACGCAATTGGCGAATGTGCTTTATGGCAAAACCGTATTTTTGGTTTAGTTTCACCTGGTTATACTATGGCGCGAGCGGCAGTATCACATATTATCGGCGGCGATTTCACTTTTGCCGGTGCGGATATGAGCACCAAATTGAAATTAATGGGTGTTGCCGTAGGTTCAATTGGTGATGCGCACGCGCGCACGCCAAATTCAGTTACTTTCTGTTATGAAAACCCGCAAGAAGGCATATATAAGAAAGTGGTAACAGATGCTGAGCAGAAGCACCTTATTGGTGCAGTGTTGATCGGTGATACATCTGAATATGACAATTTACTCCAATATCACCTGCAAGAGTTAGAGCTGGAAGATACCCCAGAATCATTAATTGTGCCTATGTTGCAAGGCGAGCCGGTTAACCCTGCGCTTAATATGGCTGATTCTAGCTTTGTCTGTTTGTGTAACATGGTGACTAAAGGCACAATAGCGGAAGCTGTGCGCGACGGTTGTGATACTGTTGAGGCGATTAAAGCTAAAACACGTGCAAGTTCAAGCTGTGGTACCTGTGTGGGCATGGTACAAAACGTAATTGACCTCGAACTCGCCAACCTAGCAGTTGAGGTATAAGGTTTTGGCCTCTATTTGAGGCTGATGCTAATAATGAGCAATGGACGCAGCCTAGGCTGCGTTTTTATTTGGTAAAAACAGTTAAGATTAGCGTCTCTTTTTGGTGCACGCGCATTTTAAAACACCATATTACAAATACCAGTTTAATGCTCATAAAGGTGAATTTGAATTAAAAGCCTTTTAAAACATGTAGTTATTAAAGTTGGTATAGGTGTTGCATTTTATAACTTGTTCCCGAAGGCGGGCAGTCATGAAGAACCTATTCTTGAGTGTTTATGTTAAGAATTTCAATGGCGGAATCTTAACCAAATTTAGGTAAGAATTTGATGAACGAAACAGCAGTAAGATTGAAACAAACCACTTGTCCGTATTGTGGTGTTGGATGCGGCATCGACGTTAAAGTTGATGGGCAGACGCTAACTCAAGTGACAGGTTCTTCAGAACATCCCGCCAATTATGGGCGTTTATGTGTTAAAGGCTCATCCGTATTAGAAACGAATGATGTATCAGGGCGATTACTGCAGCCTATGATAGGAGATTCACAAGTTTCTTGGGATGACGCAATTAACCATGTTGCGAGTGGCTTCAATAAAGTTATTGAAGAATTCGGTCCACAAGCAGTCGCGTTTTATGTGTCTGGTCAATTATTGACTGAAGACTATTATGTCGCGAACAAATTGATGAAAGGTTATATCGGCAGTGCCAATATAGATACTAACTCTCGTTTATGTATGTCGTCAGCTGTAGCTGGTTATAAACGTGCGTTTGGCTCTGACACTGTTCCGTGTAATTACGAAGATTTAGAAGATACAGATTTATTGGTTTTAACAGGCTCAAATGCCGCTTGGACACACCCAGTGTTGTTCCAACGTATGGAAAGAGCCAAAATGTTAAACCCAGATATGAAAGTTGTGGTGATTGATCCTCGCCAAAGCGCAACTACTGAGTTGGCTGACTTACATATCGCAATTAAACCAGGTAGCGATGTTGCCTTGTTTAACGGTTTATTAAACTACTTACATCAACATGATTGTATTGATCAAAATTATGTAAATAGTTTTACCGAAGGTTTTGATACAGCACTTGCCAATAGCAAACAATGGACTATTGAGCGTGTGGCTGAATATTGTGATTTGCCAATTGAGCAAGTAACAACTTATTACCAGTGGTTTGCGAAAAGCCCAACTGCAATTACTTTTTATTGCATGGGGGTGAATCAATCATCACAAGGTACAGATAAATGTAACGCTATTATTAACTGTCATTTAGCAACTGGTAAAGTTGGTAAAAAAGGCAGTGGTCCATTCTCTATTACTGGGCAACCTAATGCTATGGGTGGCCGTGAAGTAGGCGGTTTAGCTAATATGCTAGCTGCTCATATGGACATTGAAAACCCACAACACCGCGAGTATGTGCAAACATTTTGGCGTTCTCCTCGCATTGCAGAGCAAGCAGGCGCGAAAGCGGTAGATATGTTTGCTAAAGTGAAAAGTGGTGAAATTAAAGCCATTTGGATTATGGCAACCAACCCAGCGGTTAGTTTGCCAAATGGTAATGAAGTGGCACAGGCGTTAAAAGACTGTCCATTAGTTGTGGTTTCTGATTGTAATGAAAATACTGATACCTCTGAATGGGCAAATGTACGTTTACCAGCAACAGGTTGGTCAGAGAAAAACGGTACAGTAACCAATTCTGAGCGTCGAATTTCACGTCAACGTGGCATTATGCCACCATCTGGTCAAGCTAAACACGATTGGCAAATTATTTGTGACGTTGCTAAAGCTATGGGTTTTGCTTCTGGCTTTAAATATACTCATCCAGCTGAAATTTTTGATGAACATGCGCGTTTATCTGGTTATGAAAATAACGGCAGCCGTGATTTTGATATCACAGGGTTAGCAGGCTTATCCGAAGCTGAATACGACAAATTGCGTCCAGTTCAGTGGCCGGTAAATCGTGAAAACCCGAATGGCTGTGCGCGTATGTTTGAAAATGGCCGTTTTTACACTAAAACAGGTAAAGCTCAGTTTATTACAACTGAAGCAAAAGCGCCGGTTCAGCAAACTTGTAACGATTATCCATTTGTATGTAACTCAGGTCGTGTACGTGACCAATGGCATACAATGACTCGCACAGGTAAAGCGGCTAAATTAACTGCGCACGTTTCTGAAGCATTTGTGGCAATACATCCAGATGATGCAGAAAAACTTAATTTAGTGGATGGTCAAATTGCTCAGTTAACTTCGAAATTTGGTCAAGCGTTATTACGCGTTCAATTTGATCAAGGTCAGCGCAAAGGCGAAGTTTTTGTGCCTATGCACTGGAACAAACAGTTTGCATCCCAAGCGAATATTAACCGTTTATTTGCACCTGTTGTTGACCCAATTTCAGGTCAACCAGAGCTTAAACACGCAGCAGTTGCTATTGAAGCTTATCAAGCTGATTTTTATGCAGTTGCTTATAGCCGCCACGCTATGCAAGCAAATACTGAATACTGGTCGAAAGCACCAAACCAAGCAGGTGAACAGTTATTGTTCGCTGGCCAAGGTGAGGTAAATGACTGGTTAGATTGGTGTCAAAAACACACTGCTGCTCAAGGTGAGTGGTTACGTGTTGAAAACAACAATGATAAGTCATTTAAAGTCGTTTGTTATACCCAAGGTCAGTTAGAGTTTGTTTGTTATATTCAAGCTACGCCATTTACTGAAGATATGAGCTGGTTAAGTGAAATGTTTATGTTGCAGGTATTTGATCGCGAAGAGGTTAAAGCACTTGTTTCTGGCATTCCTACTCCTGAAGTAGCTAAAGGTCGTCAAATTTGTAGCTGTTTTAAAGTGGGCGAGAAACAAATTATCGAAGCTATTGTTGATTATGGTGACGATACTGTTGAGAAGTTAGGTGATCGCCTACAATGTGGCACCAACTGTGGTTCATGTAAAACTGATTTAAGTGGTTTAATTAAAAGCCATTGTAAAAGCTGCTAATTAACGGCTGTGATATAGCGCAATATTGTTCTGGATATTGCGCTTTAGTTTCATTCCTTTTGCGTTTATACCCTGCCGATTTATGCTCCGGTGCTGCAAGTTAGAGCTGATCTGGCCAATAAGGTAAATGGGGAATCTCTCGCAAAAACGCTTCAAGGCCGTCCGTGGCTCGCTCGCACAAAACATCCCTGTTTTGTGAAGTTTTGCTCGAGACACACCCATCCACCTTATTTCTGATTGTTGTTGCTGTACTATCGTTGTCTTATATACCTAGAAAAACAACGTGACCGTGAACATATTTTTGATGAACAGTAAAATATATACATGCTTCCGAACCTATGCTTCACTCTTTTGTAGAGAGTACTCAGGCAGATCTGAATACGTGATATGAACAAAAATTAGGTTCAACATTACGTATCAAATTCAACCTATCGAGACAAATATTTGTCGGAGTCGGGGACTAACAAACAGTGCTTTACTAACGCGCAAACTAAGCTTGCGTTAGTGAACCAATCGAAAGAATTCAACTAAAAAACTTTGAGTACCGCTCATTCATCAGAAAACTGCATAAATTTAGCTGACGTTGCACCGATAAGTTTTAGCCGCAACACCACATGCGAATAAGGCGGATGGATGTGTTGCGGACAAAACTTCAAAAGATAGGGGCGAATGAAGACCGAAGCACCGCTTCGCAGCTGAATGAGGTGGAGCCATGGACGGCGACAGGACTCAGCTTCAGGATGAATGTCCGCTAACATGTCTAAATTGCCTCATTTTGGACGTAATACTCCATCGACCTTATGGTTTGTTTTGCACATACTTTAAGCAACGCGACACGTTTTTGTGAGAGATTCCCCATTTACCTTATGAGCATAGTTGCACCAACATTGAAGCGATATGGATTGTTGGCAAACATGGAAACTCATTACGAAACCGTAAGCTTAAAAAACTCACACATAAGCTCTACTTTTGCACGTCCATTGACGTAAAATACCCAACAAACGCACAGACTTAATTGAGGTTAGCTATGCAAACAGAATTTAAACAATACATAAAAATGGTTGGCCGTGGGCAAAGGGCAGGTGAGTTGCTCAATAAAGAACAAGCATTTGATGCAATGCAACAAATGTTAGAAGACAAAGTGAGTCCAGAACAACTTGGCGCATTTTTAATGTTAATGCGTGTGCGTGAAGAAACCGCCGAAGAACTCGCAGGTTTTGTAGAAGCATGTCGTACAACAGTGCAAAGCGAATTTACTGAACTAAATATTGATTTGGACTTAGGTTGTTACGCAGGTAAACGCCGTCATTTACCTTGGTTTTTATTGGCTGTTATGGCATTTGCACAATCAGGGCGCAGAGTCTTTATTCATGGCACGGCTGAACCAGAGTCACAGCGCTTATATGTAAAAGAAGCACTGCAATTTTTTGGTATCGAGCCCGCTACAAACAAACAAAGTGCAGAGCAACAGCTAAATAAGTTTGGTTTTTGTTATGTAGAGTTGGCAGATTTAAACAAACCACTGGATAAACTCATTCAATTACGTGCTTTATTTGGTTTGCGTTCAGCTGCTAACACATTGGCACGAATGTTGAATCCTAGTAAAGCAAAACACAGTTTGCATGGTGTACATCACAGAAACTTTGATATACGTCATGTTGATGCAGCACAAATGTGCAATGATGCAAGTGTAGTGTGCTTTCGTGGGGAAGGCGGTGAAGTTGAGTTTAACCCAGAGCGAGAAGTTACATTACATTATTTTAAGCAAGGTCAAAAAGGCGAGCTTAAAATGCCTGCTTTGTTGGAAAACTGGCAAATCAAACCAAGAGAGTTAGATTTGGCGCAATTACAACAAGTCTGGTTGAATCAAGTTGATAACAACTATGCAGAACAAGCTGTAATTGGCACATTAGCGATATTTTTATTAACAACCGATGCAGTAGCTACGGTTGAAGAGGCGATACAACGAGCTAAAGATATTTGGCAGCACAGAAGTGCAACTTGGCCACTAGGCTAAAATATTAGCAAATTCATTCCTACCAAGCGCTGGTCAGTTGGCCAGCGCTCCTTCTCTTTTTTTTATCTTTAAGTGTTTGAAAAATAAAATAAATTATCTAAAAATATGTTGACAGGCTAAACCTAAATCACTTAATCTAGTCCTGCGTCTGAGCATCCAGCATCACTTTCAAGAAACGAATTTTTTATATTGTTATTTGGGAGTGACCTATGGAACTTAAAAAATCTAAACTAGCATTAACTCTAGCATCTGTATTAAGCGCTGGATTTATGTCTACCTCTGCAATGGCTGCAGATTCATTAGCAACAGCTTTCAAAGAAGGTACTGCTTTTGGCGATTTTCGTTTACGTTACGAAGATGCTGAAATTGGTGCAACTGATGGAAGTGCGTTGACTTTCCGTACGCGCCTTGGTTTTAAAACCGCTGCTGTGTCTGGTTTTTCAGCTCTAGTTGAGTTTGAAGATAATCGTCAAGTATTAGGTGAAGATGATTACAACACTGCACTTGCTGGTGTAAATAAAGGCAAAGCAGAAATATCAGACCCTGAATTTACCGAATTGGAGCAAGCATATATTGCCTATGCTAATGGTGGCTTTTCAGCAAAATTAGGCCGTCAAGTTATTACTTTAGATGGTCACCGTCACATTGGTCATGTTGGTTGGAGACAAGATAGACAAACCTTCGATGCGTTGAATGTTGGTTTCAAATCAGGTGATTTCAATGCAACTCTTGCATATGTATACAAGCACAACCGTATCTTTGGTGAAGTGAGAGATGTTGATGCAGATACTATCTTAGTTAATTTATCTTACGATACTGGTTTTGGTAAAGCTGTAGCTTATGGTTATCAAATTGCCCCAGAAGCAACTCAAGAAGTGGATACTTACGGTGTTAGTTTTACAGGCGCGACAGGCGGTGATGTTAAGTTTTCTTACTCGGCTGAATACGCAGTTCAAGACAACAAAACACTTGATATAGATACTAGCTACTTATCGTTAGAACTAGGTGCTACCTTCTCAGGTTTCACAGTGAAAGTTGGTCAAGAAACTTTAGGTTCAGATGATGGTAATGGGCATTTTATAACCCCATTAGCAACTTTGCATAAGTTCAATGGCTTTGCCGATGTGTTCTTGGGTCATACCTTTAACTCTCCAGCAACAGGTATGGGTTTGGTTGATACTTACGCATTTGTTGGCACCAAAGTTGGTGGTGTTGCACTAAAAGCTTTCTACCATACCTTTGATTCGGATGAAGGTTCATTAGATTATGGTGATGAAATTGACTTTGTTGCAGCAACTAAATTTGGCTCTTACACCACAGGTCTGAAATATGCGACTTATAGTGCTAAAGATGGTTCTTACGCAGACACTGATCGTTTATGGATTTGGGTTGAAACCAGCTTCTAAAAATTACCATTAAGGAAAGTTGAATAACAACAAGGATTATTCCTTATAAACAGCAGCTTAGGCTGCTGTTTACTTTTTTGCTAACTAAGGTTGCACTTTTTTGGTGCTTTGCAAAAAGGTATTTATGGTATTGATTTGGTCTATTTGGGTGCACTAATAGTGCAACATGCTTCTAAAAAGTGAAATAGACCCAATAACGCAAGGGTTATCTAGGCAAGGTTGTCTTTAAATATTGGTTTACATCAAGTCTTTTAAATAAAAAAGCTAAGTAAATCATTGAGTAACGAAACTAAATAATGATTTTTTGTTGTTTGGCATTACTCTTGCATTTTAAGGTTATCGATTTAGTTACTCAGCTTGTGCAAAGATGTTTAAGTTAGTAAAACAAGACAGTGGTGTTGGTAAAGTCTCTCTGGTAGGTGCCGGTCCGGGTGATGCAGATTTGCTCACTATTAAGGCGCTCAGATGTATTCAAACAGCTGATATTATTTTATACGACCGTTTGGTTAGTGAAGATATTCGCAGCTTGTTTCCTGCCTCTACTCCCGCTTTTTATGTTGGTAAAGCAATGGGCAATCATTGCATTCCACAAGAAAAGCTAAACGAACTTCTCATCGAAAAAGCACTAAAAGGCTTTAACATTTGTCGTTTAAAAGGCGGCGACCCGTTTGTATTTGGTCGCGGTGGCGAAGAAATGTTAGTGCTCAAGCAAGCTGGAATTGAAGTTGAAGTTGTGCCAGGTGTTACTTCAGGTATTGGTGCAGCAAGTTACTCAGGTATTCCAGTTACGCATCGTGGTCTATCACAAGCTTGTACTTTCGTAACTGCACATGCAGAAAAAACGTTGAACATTGATTGGCAAGCTTTAGCTCGTCTTAATCACACTTTGGTATTTTATATGGGATTAAGCAAGTTGCCGGAAATTCACCAGCAGCTTGTTGCTCACGGTTTGGCAGCTGACACACCAGCAGCGCTGATTGAAAATGGTTGCCGCAAAGAGCAAAGAGTATTTACAGGGACAGTGTCTAATTTAGAGCAATTGGCTAAGCAACATAAGTTGCAAACTCCTACGTTAGTGGTTGTTGGTCAAGTGGTTGAATTAGCAGAATCACTTCATTGGTTTGGACAACTGACCAGTGAAAATTCTGAATGGACGCAGTTGTCAGCTTAATAGAGGGTAAATAATGAGCAAGCAAAAAATTATTGTTGTTGGTAATGGTATGGTGGGTCACAAGTTCATCGAAAATATGATTGAACACCCGGATTACGACCAATACGAAGTAGTTACTTTTTCCGAAGAGCCGCGTCTAGCATATGACCGTGTACAGCTTTCATATTACTTTGCTGGTAAAACAGTAGATGAGTTAATGCTGACGTCTCCTGATTATTATGATGAAAACGGCGTCCGTTTTATTGTAAGTGACAAGGTCGTTAACATTGATCACGCTAACAAAAAAGTCGTCACAGCAAGTGGTCGTGAAGAATCTTACGACAAACTAATCTTAGCAACGGGCTCATATCCATTTGTGCCACCAATCCCAGGTAAAGACCAAGAGCATTGTTTGGTTTACCGTACCATCGAAGACTTAGAAGGCATGACTGCTTCAGCTAAAGTTAGTAAAGTCGGTGTTGTAGTTGGTGGTGGTTTATTAGGCTTAGAAGCTGCAAACGCACTTAAAAACTTAGGTTTAGAAACTCACGTTGTTGAATTTGCACCTCGCTTGATGGCTGTTCAGTTGGATGAAGGTGGCGGTCAGCTGCTTCGTTCAAAAATTGAAGCTTTAGGTGTAAGTGTTCACACTGAAAAAAATACCACTGAGATTGTAGCTGGTGAAACTTGCCGTTACCGCATGAATTTTGCTGACGGTAGCCACATTGAGACAGATGTAATTTTATTCTCTGCTGGTATTCGTCCACAAGACGAGTTAGCGCGTCAGTTTGATATCGAAATCGGTCCTCGTGGTGGTATCGTTATCGACAACAACTGTTTAACTTCTGCTAAAGACGTTTACGCAATTGGTGAATGTGCTTTGTGGGATGGCAAAATCTATGGTCTAGTAGCCCCAGGTTACAACATGGCTAAAGTGGCAGTTTCGCACATCACAGGTGGTGATCTAGCGTTTGAAGGCGCTGATATGAGTACCAAACTTAAATTATTAGGTGTTGATGTTGCAAGTATCGGTGATGCTCAAGCACGTACCCCTGGTTGTTTAAGCTATACATATTCAGACGGCCACGCTGGTGTTTACAAACGTTTAGTTGTATCTGCTGACAACAAAAAAGTAATTGGCGCTGTATTGGTAGGTGATGTAGAAGCCTACGGTAACTTATTGCAAATGATGTTAGGTGACATCGAAATCCCTGGTTCGCCAGAAGCCTTAATTTTACCGTCTATCGATGGTGCGGCTCCGGCCTTAGGTGTCGATGCATTACCTGACAGTGCGCAAATTTGTTCGTGTCATGACGTAACAAAAGGCGATATTTTTGAAGCAGTTAAAGGCGGTTGTACTGATTTATCTGGTATTAAATCATGCACTAAAGCGGTAACTGGTTGTGGTGGTTGTGCCGCTATGACAACGCAAGTTATGAACGCTGCTTTAACTGAAATGGGTGTTGAGGTTGATGACAGCCTTTGTGAACATTTCTCTTATACACGTCAAGAAATCTTCGACATTATCCGTGTTAAAGGCATCAAATCTTTTGATGAATTATTAGAATCACACGGTCAAGGTCATGGTTGTGAAATTTGTAAACCTGCAATTGGTTCAATGTTAGCAACACATTGGAACGAATATGTATTGGATGACAAGCATATTGGTTTACAAGACACCAATGATATTTTCTTAGCTAATATGCAACGTGACGGAACTTACTCTGTTGTTCCTCGTATTGCAGGTGGTGAAATTACCCCTGAGCAATTAATTGTTTTAGGTGAAGTAGGCCGTGACTTTGGTTTATATACCAAAATTACTGGTGGTCAGCGTATCGATTTCTTCGGTGCTCAATTACATGAACTTCCACCAATTTGGGAACGTTTAGTAGAAGCTGGTTTCGAAACTGGTCACGCTTACGGTAAATCATTACGTACAGTTAAGTCTTGTGTTGGTTCTACTTGGTGTCGTTACGGTATGTTGGACTCAGTTTCAATGGCCGTTAACTTAGAGATGCGTTACAAAGGTTTACGTTCTCCACACAAATTAAAAATGGCTGTTTCAGGCTGTACCCGTGAATGTGCTGAAGCACAAGGTAAAGACGTAGGTGTAATTGCAACTGATAAAGGTTGGAACTTATATCTATGTGGTAACGGTGGTATGAAACCGCGTCATGCAGACTTATTCGCGCAAGATCTCGACGATGAAACATTAATCAAATATATCGACCGCTTCTTTATGTTCTATTGCCGCACAGCAGACAAGTTACAACGTACTTCTGTATGGATGGATAACTTAGAAGGTGGTATCGAGTATTTACATGAAGTTATCGTTGAAGACAAATTAGGTATCTGTGAAGAATTAGAAGCAGATATGGCACGTGTTATCGACACTTACGAATGTGAGTGGAAGAAAACATTAAATAGCCCAGAGCGCTTAAAACGATTCGCTCACTTTATTAACTCAGACTTAACCGATGACAACTTAGCTTACGTTGAAATGCGTGGTCAGGCCAAAGGCCGCATCGCAACTGACGAAGAGCGTCAAAAGTTGGCCAAAGGTGTAGAAATAGAAACAGTTGAATTAGTTTAAGGTGACGAACATGAGCGAATGGAAAGATATTTGTAAATTTAGCGATTTGGCAGCCAATACAGGTGTATGTGCTTTGCACAACCAAGAGCAAGTAGCAATTTTCCGCGTTGGAAAAGAGCAAAAAGTATATGCCATTTCAAATTACGACCCGATTGGTAAAGCGAACGTTTTATCGCGCGGTATTGTTGGTGACATCAAAGGTAAGCTAGTTGTTGCTTCTCCTTTATACAAACAACACTTCTGTTTAGAAACAGGTGAGTGTTTAGAAGAACCTGAAAACTCTGTTAAAGCATATGCAATTCGAGTTGAAGGTGATGTTGTCCAGTTACAAGCGTAACCGTTTTTTTGTTACTTACCCTCTAAGTAGTAACAAGCCGACTTTCGGGTCGGCAACCTAATTCAATTTAAAATTTTGAGGTGTAAACGTGGATAAAGACACTAAGTTTAATATTTTCTCTATGCAGGGGAAAATGAAAGTACTCCATATGTCATGGATTGCATTCTTCATTACTTTCGTAGTTTGGTTTAACCATGCTCCGTTATTAGGCGCGATTAAAGAATCTTTAGGTTTAACAGCCGCTCAAGCAAAAACCTTGTTGATCTTAAACGTAGCTTTAACTATTCCAGCTCGTATCATTATTGGTATGTTGACGGATAAATTCGGCCCTCGTCGCGTTTATTCTGCATTATTATTTCTTTGTGCTTTCCCATGTTTTATGTTCGCATTCTCGACAACGTTCGAGATGGCAGCATTATCTCGTCTATTGTTAGGTTTCATCGGTGCTGGTTTTGTAATCGGTATTCGTATGGTGAGTGAATGGTTCCCGCACAATGAGTTAGGTACTGCTGAAGGTATTTATGGTGGTTGGGGTAACTTCGGTTCAGCTGCTGCTTCTTTCACTTTACCTGTATTAGCTTTATGGATTGGCGGTGATGACGGTTGGAGATATGCAATTGCATCAACTGGTGTTTTATGTATTTTCTGGTCTTTCGTTTACTACAATACTGTAAGTGATACACCTAAAGGTTCTACTTATTTCCGCCCTAAAAACATTGGTGGTATGGAAGTAACCAGTAAAGGTGACTTTGCATTCTTAATCGTAATGAAACTACCAATGTACTTTGCACTAGCATTGTTAACTTGGAAACTTTCACCAAACGGTGTGTCTTTGATCTCTGAAACAGCTGCTGTGTTAGCTTACGTTGGCCTAGTTTTATTGTTTGTTATCGATACATACAAAGCATACGATGTTAACCGCGAAATTTTTGTTAAGCCAGTTCCAGAAATTCAACGTTATAAATTCAAGCAAGTTGCTGTTTTAAACATCTTATATTTCGCAACTTTCGGTTCGGAATTAGCGGTAGTTTCTATGTTACCTTTATTCTTCGCTGAAACGTTCGGTTTATCAGCTGTTGTTGCTGGTATGGTTGCTTCTGCTTACGCATTCATGAACTTAATGTCTCGTCCGGGCGGTGGTTTAATCTCTGATAAATTTGGTCGTAAGAAAACATTACTTATTTTAACTGCTGGTTTAGCAGTAGGTTATTTCGTAATGAGTTTAATTGATGCAACATGGCCTGTATGGGTAGCGGTTGTAGCGGCTATGGCATGTTCATTCTTTGTACAAGCGGGTGAAGGTGCAGTATTTGCGGTAGTACCATTAATCAAGCGTCGTTTAACTGGCCAAATCGCTGGTATGACAGGTGCTTACGGTAACGTTGGTGCAGTAACTTACTTAACTATCTTCTCTATGGTTGAACCTTCAACATTCTTCTTAGTAATTGCAGCAACAGCCGTATTAGGTTTTGCAACTCTACTATTGATGGAAGAGCCTTCTGGTCATATGGCAGAAGTACGTGAAGACGGTTCAGTTGAGTTAATTAAAGTAAGCTAATTACTTAAACAATAGTTTTTACTAAAAACCGTTAAAGCGAAGTTCTGAATTCAGGCTTCGCTTTTTTTATATTTGTCATTTACTTACAAG